>JACJWV010000009.1 GCA_020636915.1 Nocardioides sp. | reverse complement strand
ACCGCCGAGTCAGCAGGAACCGCAGCGATCGCACCGCTCCACGCTAGCCGTCGACCGTCGGCGACCTACACTGCAGGGGTGCACCAGAGGAAGCTCGAGGACAGGTACGGCCGGGTCGCCACCGACCTCCGCGTGTCGCTGACCGACCGCTGCAACCTGCGGTGCTCCTACTGCATGCCCGCCGAGGGCCTCGACTGGCTGCCCGGCGAGTCGGTCCTCACCGACGACGAGGTGGTCCGCCTGGTGCGGATCGGTGTCGAGCGGCTCGGGGTGCGCGAGGTGCGGTTCACCGGTGGCGAGCCGCTGGTGCGACGCGGGCTCGTCGACATCGTGCGGCGGTCGAAGGAGGTCGATCCGACCGTCGAGCTGTCGCTGACGACGAACGCCCTGGGCCTGGCCCGGACGGCCCACGCCCTCGCGGCCGCGGGCCTGGACCGCGTCAACGTGAGCCTGGACAGCATCCGGCGCGAGTCCTTCCGGGAGATCACCCGCCGGGACCGGCTCGCCGACGTGCTCGGCGGACTCGCCGCCGCCCAGGAGGCGGGGCTGGGGCCGGTCAAGGTCAACGCGGTCCTCATGCGCGGGGTCAACGACGACCAGGCACCCGAGCTGCTGGCGTGGGCGATCACCGAGGGCTACCACCTGCGTTTCATCGAGCAGATGCCGCTCGACGCCCAGCACGGCTGGAGCCGCGAGGGCATGGTGACCGCGGACGAGATCCTCGCCCGGCTGGAGGCCGAGTTCACCCTCGCCCCCGCCGCGGAGCCCCGCGGGAGCGCCCCGGCAGAGCTGTTCCTGGTCGACGGGGGCCCCGCGACCGTCGGAGTGATCGCCAGCGTCACCCGGCCCTTCTGCGGCGACTGCGACCGCGTCCGGCTGACCGCGGACGGTCAGGTCCGCAACTGCCTGTTCGCGCGCGAGGAGTCCGACCTGCGCGCGGCGCTGCGCGCCGGCGCCTCGGACGAGGAGATCGCCGACCGGTGGGTCGTGGCGATGCGCGGGAAGCGCGCCGGCCACGGGATCGACGACCCGTCCTTCCTCCAGCCGGACCGCCCGATGTCCGCCATCGGGGGATGACGACCAACCGGCACCTCAGGTGTGCGGGACGACGTCCTTGAGGAACTGCCGGGCGGCGAGGAAGTCGCCGAGCGACTGACGGTGCTCGTCACAGGCGAGCCAGGTCTTGCGGCGGTCCGGGGTGTGCAGCTTCGGGTTGTTCCAGAGCAGCTCCCACGCCGCGGGCGCCTGGCAGCCCTTCGCCGAGCACACGTCGACCAGCGGACCGTCCGACACGACTTCCTCCTGACGACAAGAGCGGTGCCGGACAACCACGGGGGAAGCCGTCCGGCACCGCTTGCGAACCGGGACGGGGGAGACCCGGCTCGCGCGGCGATTGTGCCACGCGGCCGGGATCAGTCCAAGGGTGGATCGGCCGGTCGAGGGCCGGAGTCCGGGCCCGGACCGAGCTCGGGGCGGCCGTACTCGGCGTCACGCAGCTCGAAGCCGTCGGACCTCGAGGCGCTGGCGTTGGCCATCACCACGGCGACGTACGGCAGCACCAGGGCGCCGGCGATGAGGATCGGCCACAGCCAGCCGATCCCGGCCAGCGCCGCGACGATCGCGCCCACGAAGCACGCCGACCGCAACGTCATGGACAGCAGGTAGCGCTTCTGACGCGCGGCGATGTCGTCCTGGCGGCTCGACGGTGCCGTCGTGATCCGGATCGCCTCGTCATCCCGCTGTCGGGGGTGGCGACGAAGGTCCCTGGCCATTGCTCCATGGTACGTCGGGCCGCCCACCCCGCCGCCGGCGGCCGTGCCCCGGTGGCAGTAGCCACTAGCCTCGGGACATGAGCAACCGCACCTACCGCGTCACCGAGATCGTCGGCACGTCGACCGAGGGGGTCGACGCCGCCGTCCGCAACGGCATCGAGCGGGCCTCCCGCACCCTGCGCCACCTCGACTGGTTCGAGGTCACCCAGGTCCGCGGCCAGATCAAGGACGGGACCGTCGAGCACTTCCAGGTCGGCATGAAGGTGGGGTTCCGGCTCGAGGACGACTAGGTGCGTCGGACCGGCGTACCGAGGCCGGACGGTCCGCCCGTTCGGTCTACCCGCGGGTAGTCGCTAGCGTCGCGTGACGTGAGCGACGTACAGAACCCCAGTCCGGAGCCCAGGTCGGTCCTGGTGACCGGCGGCAACCGCGGGATCGGCCGCGCGATCGCGGAGGCGTTCCTGGCGGGCGGCGACCGGGTCGCCGTGACCACGCGCAGCGGGGGCGCGCCCACGGGTGCGCTCGACGTGCGCTGCGACATCACCGACCCGGGTCAGGTCGAGGCCGCGTTCGCGACCATCGAGGAGGCCCACGGCCCGGTCGAGGTCCTCGTCGCCAACGCGGGCGTCACGGCCGACACCTTGATGCTGCGGATGTCGGACGACGACTGGTCGACGGTGCTCGACACGAACCTGACCGGCTCGTTCCGGCTGGCGAAGCGCGCCTCCAAGGGCATGCTCCGCATGCGGCGGGGCCGGATCGTCTTCATCTCCTCGGTCGTCGGCCTGCTCGGGTCCGCCGGCCAGGTGAACTACGCCGCCTCCAAGGCGGGGCTGGTGGGCATGGCGCGCTCGATCGCCCGCGAGCTCGGTTCGCGCTCGATCACGGCGAACGTCGTTGCGCCGGGCTTCATCGAGACCGACATGACGGCGGTGCTCACCGACGAGCAGAAGGACGCGATCAAGGCGCAGGTCCCGCTGGGCCGCTACGGCTCACCGGAGGAGATCGCACAGACGGTGCTGTGGCTGACCGGCCCCGGCGCGGCGTACGTCACCGGGGCCGTGATCCCGGTCGACGGTGGACTGGGAATGGGGCACTGACATGGCAGGCATCCTCGAGGGCAAGCGGATCCTGGTCGCCGGGGTGACGATGGACAGCTCCATCGGCTTCGCGACCGCGAAGGTGGCGCAGGAGCAGGGGGCGACCGTCCTGATCTCGAACTTCGGGCGCGCCCTGGGCATCACCCGGCGGATCGCCAAGCGGCTGCCGGTCGAGCCGCCGGTGCTCGAGCTCGACGTCACCGACGAGTCGCACCTGGCCGGGCTCGAGGCGGCGGTCCGCGAGCACGTCGACGGCCTCGACGGTGTCGTCCACTCGATCGCCTTCGGCAACCCCGAGACGCTCCTCGGCGGGAAGTTCCTCACCGGCCCGTGGCCGGACGTGGCGCAGGCGGTGCAGGTGTCGGCGTACTCCCTGATGTCGCTGACCCAGGCCTGCCGGCCGCTGATGGCGGACGGCGGCTCGGTGGTCGGGCTGACCTTCGACGCCTCGGTCGCGTGGCCGGCGTACGACTGGATGGGCGTGGCGAAGGCGGGTCTGGAGTCGTGTGCGCGCTACCTCGCTCGGGACCTGGGCCCCGAGGGCATCCGCGTGAACCTGGTCTCCGCAGGCCCGCTCAAGACGCTCGCCGCGAAGGCGATCCCGGGGTTCGAGGACCTCGAGGCGCTGTGGAGCACCCGCGCGCCGCTGGGCTGGGACAACACCGACCAGGCGCCGACGGCGAAGGCGGTGTGCGCCCTGCTCTCCGACTTCTTCCCGGCGACGAGCGGCGAGATCGTGCACGTGGACGGCGGCTTCCACGCCATGGGCGCCTGACCCTGGTCCGGCTTCGTCGCTGTGCCAGAGTTGATCCGTGGATCTGGCTGAGCACCCTGGCCGCCTGCTCGTGGTGATGCGCCACGCGAAGGCCGAGCAGATGGGCCCGACCGACTTCGACCGGGCCCTGGCCGCGCGCGGTCATGCCGACGCGCAGGAGGCGGGGTCCTGGTTGTCCGGTCACGGGTTCTCGCCCGACCGCGCCCTGGTGTCGGCAGCGTTGCGGACCCGGGAGACCTGGGCCGCGGTGGCCGACGGCGGCGGGTGGGACCTGGACGCCGACCTCGACCGCGGCCTCTACTCCGCCGAGCCGGACACGGCGATCGACCTCGTCCAGCAGGTTGACGACGAGGTACGGCGGCTCGTGCTGATCGGCCACAACCCGACGATGGCCTACCTGGCCCAGCTGCTCGGCGACGGTACGGCGGCCGCCGACCTCGAGCGCGAGCTGATGTCGGGCTTCCCGACGAGCGCGCTGGCCGTGTTCGCCCAGGAGCAGCCCTGGGCCGAGCTCACCGAGGGATCGGCACGGCTCATCGCCTTCCACGTCGGCCGCGCCTGAGCGGCACGACGCGCCGACTCGGCGGTCCTCGAGCGGCAAGACGCGCCGACTCGGCGGTCCTCGAGGAGCAAGACGCGCCGACTCGGCGGTCCTCGGGGGGCACGACGCGCCGACTCGGCCGTCCTGCGTCAGACCGGCGGAGCGGGGGTGACGATGCCGGCCTCGGCGTCGGCCGCCTCGATCTCCTCCCGCGAGATGCCCAGCAGGTAGACGATCGTGTCCAGGTAGGGGACGTTGACGGCCGTGTCGGCCGCGTCGCGGAGCACCGGCTTGGCGTTGTAGGCGATGCCCAGTCCGGCCGCGTTGAGCATGTCGAGGTCGTTGGCGCCGTCGCCGATCGCGATCACCGCCTGCTCGGGCACGCCGATCTCGGCCGCGAACTCGCGCAGCGCGGCCGCCTTGCCGGCGCGGTCGACCACCGGCCCGACGATCCGGCCGGTGATCCGCCCGTCGACCACCTCGAGCTCGTTGGCACGCGAGAAGTGGATGCCGAGGTCCTCCGCGAGCCGATCGGTGATCCGGGTGAAGCCACCGGACACGATCGCGAACCGGTAGCCGAGGCGCCGCAGCGTCCGCACCATCGTGCGGGCGCCGGGGGCGAGCTCGATCTCGTCGTACACCTCGTCGAAGGCCGACTCCGGCACGCCCGCGAGCAGAGCCGCCCGGGCCCGCAGCGAGGCCTCGAAGTCCATCTCCCCGCGCATGGCGGACTCGGTGACGGCGGCGACCTCGGCCTCGCACCCGGCGCGGGCGGCGAGCATCTCGATCACCTCGCCCTGGATCAGCGTCGAGTCGACGTCCATCACGATCAGGCGGGTACCGCGCCGCAGCAGGTTGGCCGGCTGGACGGCGATGTCGATCGACTGCCGCGCGGCCTCGGCGGCCAGCACGGTCCGCAGCGCCTCGGTCGCGACCCCGCTGACGTGCAGGTCGATCGCCGTGACCGGGTAGCGGGCCATCCGCTCGATCCGGTCGATGTTGGCCCCGGCGTCGGCGATACGACCGGCGACGGCCCCCATCGCGGACGCCCGCAACGGCGCGCCGATCACGGTGACGTGCGAGCGACCCGAGGCGCGGGCCTTGTTGTCACCCGCCCCGGTCTCGAGGTCGACGCTCATGCCGAGCTCCGCGCCGGTCGCCTGCACCGCCTCGGTGACGCGGCGCAGGTTGCGCGGCGCCGTCACCAGGACGCCGAGGATGAGACGCCCGCGAAGGACGATCTGCTCGATGTCGAGGACCTCGACGCCGGCACCGGAGAGGGCTGCGAACACCGACGAGGTCACGCCCGGTCGGTCCCGGCCGGTCAGGGTGATGAGCAGGGTCTCGGGCTTCGGCGCAGTCATGGCACCTCGAGGCTATCGGGAGCGGCGCTCGGGCTCGGCCGCTGTCCGTTCGCGGTCGCGTGGGCTGGGGGTGCCACGGGGTTGCGACCGACGGGCCGACGAGGCGGGGACGGCCCCGCAGGTGTCGGCGCGGTCTCCCGGCCTGAGGGTCGATCGGTGGTCCTGCTGTCGGCACCTGCCCGGGGAGACCCGCACGACACGCCGGGCCGGGGCGGCGTGTCGTGCGGGTTTGCCCCGACCGGTTCGACCTGGGTGGCTGGTGTGACCGCTGAGACTTCGGGGACCCACGCTGGTGGCGCGGGGCGGAGCCCGGGCCGACGAACCGCGCCCCTCGAGCCGGTCGGCCACCGCGCGGCCAGCCGACCAGCTACCCGTGGATGCGTCACAAGGGCCGCAATTGAACGCTCAGGACCGCCCGGGACCCGCTCCGCGGGCCGGCCACACCGCCGAGGCTCAGCCCGGCGGCCACACCTCGGGCGAGCAGGCGGCGGTCAGGGCTGCGCGCCCGGCCCGGTCCAGCGGGACCAGCGCGGCGCGCCGGCGCTCGACCTCGGTGGCGGAGATCGCGCCGCCGTCGTCCTCGAGGGCGAGCTCGACGATGCCCGCAGCCTGCAGGCCCCGGGAGGCGAGGTCGACGCACCGCGGGGGGATGCCGTCGGGCGCGGTGAGGGGCTCGCGGTGCCGCAGGTCCATCAGCCGGTCGGCGACCTCCGGGCGCCACCGTGCGACGTCGAGGTCGGCGAGGGCGTCCGCGGAGGCCAGCAGGGCGGCACGCAGCGCGCGGTCCGCCTCGCCGACGTCGGGCAGCTGCCGGCGCTCGGCCGGCTGCGCCGTCCAGATGACGGCGGCGCCGGTGCGCTGGGGGACCAGGCCCAGCCCGGTGCCGGAGACGACGACCGCCTCGCCCGCCTCGAGGGCGTCGGCGTTGAAGGGGCGGGGCCCGCCCAGGCCCACGGGGTCGCCCTCGGCCGGGAAGGCCCCGCCGAGGCCGGTCGCCCCGAGCCGGCGCAGGAGCGCGAGCCCCTCGACCAGCGTCGCGGTGCCCTCGATCCCCGGCAACCGCGCCATCACGTGGGTCGCGTCGCCGTCGACCACGGCGTCGATGACGAGGTCGGTGACGGCGTACCCCTGCAGCCACGCGGTCGCCCACCAGGCCAGGCGGGCGGCGGGAGGGAGGGTCGTCACGGCCGCCGACGATACGCGTGAGACCCACCGAAGTGGGCTCCGGGCCCTCGCCTAGGGTGATGCCCATGACCGCCGTGCTGGACTTCGCCGAGGTGACCATCCGGCGCGGAGAGGCCACCCTGCTCGACCGCGTCTCGTGGCGCGTCGAGGAGGAGGACCGGTGGGTCGTCCTCGGCCCGAACGGGGCCGGCAAGACCACCCTCCTGCAGGTGGCCGCCGCCCAGATCCACCCCACTGCCGGCGTCGCCGGGATCCTCGACGAGGTCCTCGGCACCGTCGACGTCTTCGAGCTGCGTCCGCGGATCGGCCTGACCAGCGCTGCCTTGGCGGAGCGGATCCCGCGCAGCGAGCGCGTCCACGACGTGGTGGTGTCGGCGTCCTACGGCGTGGTCGGCCGCTGGCGCGAGGCGTACGACGGCCTGGACCACGAGCGAGCCGTCCAGCTCCTCACCGAGGTCGGCGTCACGCACCTGGCCGACCGCACCTTCGGGACGCTGAGCGAGGGCGAGCGCAAGCGGGTGCAGATCGCTCGCGCGCTGATGGCCGACCCCGAGCTGCTGCTGCTCGACGAGCCGGCCGCGGGGCTGGACCTCGGCGGACGCGAGGACCTGGTCTCCACGCTCTCGGTGCTCGCGGCCGACCCGGCGTCCCCGGCGACCGTCCTCGTGTCGCACCACGTCGAGGAGATCCCGCCGGGCTTCACCCACGCGCTCCTGCTGCGCGGCGGCCAGGTGGTCGCGGCCGGCCCTATCGACGAGGTCGTCACCGAGGAGCACCTGACGGCGACGTTCGCGATGCCCCTGGTGCTGGCCCACGAGGACGGTCGCTGGAGCGCGCGGCGGCGGACCCGTCATCGTTGAGGTTTCCGGATAGGGTCGGGGCATGGACTGGCTGAGCGAGCACGCCTGGGCCGCCTGGCTCGGGATCGCCGCCGTGCTCGGCGCCGCCGAGCTGGTGAGCCTCGACCTGGTCCTGATCATGCTCGCGATCGGCGCCCTGGCCGGTGCGGTGACCGCCGCGATCGGCGCGGCCTTCGTCGCGCAGATCCTGGTCGCGGGCATCGCCTCGATCGCGATGCTGGCCCTGGTGCGTCCCGGTCTCGTCGCGAAGCTGCACCAGGGGCCCGAGCTCAAGCTCGGTCCGTCCAAGCTCCTCGGGCAGCGCGCGGTGGTCACCCAGCGGATCACCGGCCTCGCGGTGGGTCAGATCAAGCTCGCCGGGGAGACCTGGTCCGCGGCGCCGTACGACGAGCACGTCACGATCGAGCCCGGGGCGACCGTGGAGGTCTTCGAGATCCGCGGCGCCACGGCGTACGTCCATCCGGTCCCCGAGCTCGGCGGGGACTGACGACGAATGGAGAGTTCTGTGCCCCTCGCGATCCTGATCGTGCTGCTCCTGCTGCTGATCTTCATCGTGGTGCTGCTCGCCAAGACCGTGCGGATCATCCCGCAGGCCCGGGCGGGCGTGGTCGAGCGCTTCGGCAAGTACCTCAAGACCCTGCCGGCCGGCCTCAACATCGTCGTGCCGTTCGTGGACCGGGTGCGCTACCTCATCGACCTGCGCGAGCAGGTGGTCAGCTTCCCGCCGCAGCCGGTGATCACCGAGGACAACCTGGTGGTCTCGATCGACACCGTCATCTACTTCCAGGTCACCGACCCGATCGCGGCGACCTACGAGATCGCCAACTACATCCAGGCGGTCGAGCAGCTCACGATGACCACCCTGCGCAACATCGTCGGTGGCATGGACCTCGAGCAGACGCTGACCAGCCGCGAGCAGATCAACAGTGGCCTGCGCGGCGTGCTGGACGAGGCGACCGGCAAGTGGGGCATCCGGGTCAACCGGGTGGAGATCAAGGGCATCGACCCGCCGCCGTCCATCAAGGACGCGATGGAGAAGCAGATGCGCGCCGACCGCGACAAGCGCGCCCTGATCCTGACCGCCGAGGGCCAGCGCCAGTCCGCGATCCTCACCGCGGAGGGCAACAAGCAGTCCGCGATCCTCAACGCCGAGGGTGACCGCGAGTCGCAGATCCTGCGCGCCCAGGCCGAGCGCGAGTCGCAGATCCTGCGCGCCCAGGGTGAGGGACAGGCGATCCAGACCGTCTTCCAGGCCATCCACGACGGCCAGCCCGACCAGTCGCTGCTGGCCTACCAGTACCTCCAGATGATGCCGAAGATCGCCGAGGGCGACGCCAACAAGGTGTGGATCGTGCCCAGCGAGATCGGGAAGGCGCTGGAGGGACTCGGATCGACGATGAACGACCTGCGCGGCATCCCCCAGCACGTGGACGGCCCGCTCAAGCGGGTCGAGATGGGCCCGGCCGGGCCCACCGAACCGCAGGTCGACGCGGCGCTCAGCGAGACCAACGCCGCCGTCGAGGCGGCGATCCGGGAGGCCGAGAGCGCGGCGAACCCGGCCGCGTCCCGCGGTGCCGCCGAGCCGCCGGCGGCCACCGACCCGGCGACGAGCCCGGGTGAGGTGCCGCCCACCCAGTGAGCGTCGTCGAGGTCGTCGCGATCCTGCTGGCCGGGGTCGCGGCTGGCGCCATCAACACCGTGGTGGGGTCGGGAACGCTGATCACGTTCCCGACCCTGCTGGCGTTCGGCGTCCCGCCGGTGACCGCCAACGTCTCCAACACCATCGGGCTGGTGCCCGGCTCGGTGTCGGGTGCCGTCGGCTACCGGCGTGAGCTCTCAGGCCAGCGCTCGCGGGTGCTGCGGCTGAGCGTGGCCTCGCTCGTGGGCGGCATCGCGGGCGCGGTGCTCCTGCTCGTGCTGCCACCCGGCGCGTTCGAGGCGATCGTGCCGGCCCTGATCCTGCTGGGCCTGGTCCTGGTCGTCCTCCAGCCGCGCATCTCCGCGTGGGTGGCCAGACGGCACGAGGCGCTCGGCGGGATGCCGCACCACGGCACCTGGTGGGTGTGGCCCGGCGTGCTGGTGACGGGCGTGTACGGCGGCTACTTCGGCGCCGCCCAGGGCGTGCTGCTGATGGCGGTCCTGGGCACCGGCATCGACGAGTCGCTCCAGCGCCTGAACGCGGTCAAGAACGTCCTCGCCGCGATCGTCAACGCGGTGGCCGGACTCGTCTTCGCCCTCGTGGCGGACGTCGACTGGTGGATCGTGCTGCTCATCGGCATCGGATCCGTCATCGGTGGCCAGCTCGGCGCGACGGTCGGGCGCCGGCTGCCCGGCGCCGTGCTGCGCGTCGTGATCGTCGTGGTCGGCCTGGTCGCCCTCGCGGTCTTCCTGCTGACCTGACGCCGGTCCGGCGCCCGGCCGCGGGTGCCGGGCTCAGCGGCGGACGAGCGCCACCAGCCCCCCGGCGACGGCGCCGGCGGCCGGGCCGATGAGCGTGAGCGCGGTCTTGCGCGACACGGTCCCGTCCTGCATGGCCAGGACGCCGGTCGCCCCGTCCCCGGCGTCGACCAGGATGCCCAGGCCGATCATCGCCGTCCGGGCCCGGCCGCGCGCCATCAGCGTCGACAGTCCCAGGGCCACCTCGCGGATGCCGAACAGCCGCGTCACGTAGCCGAGCTGCGGGTTGCCCACCGGGTCGAGCTGGAACATCCGCGCCGCGGTCTCGGGGTTCGCCACGGCTACGGCACCGACCGCGACGCGGCCCAGGGACAGTCCGATCACAGGGTTCATGCCGAGCACCGTAGGGCATCGCGGCCACCGCCGTGACAGGCTCTCGCCATGGAGCTGTACGACGTCATGCGGACCACCCCCGCCGTGCGGGAGTTCACCGACGACCCGCTGCCGGACGAGACGCTGCACCGCATCCTCGACCACGCCCGGTTCGCGCCGAGCGGGGGCAACCGGCAGGGGACCCGGGTCGTCGTCGTCCGGGACCCGGTCACCCGGCAGCGCCTGGCCGAGCTCAACGAGCCGGCCGTGCGCCGCTACGTCGCGCAGATCAAGGCCGGCCAGAGCCCG
The DNA here is from genome assembly GCA_020636915.1 of Nocardioides sp. Lineage (GTDB taxonomy): Bacteria > Actinomycetota > Actinomycetes > Propionibacteriales > Nocardioidaceae > Nocardioides. The sequence continues at coordinate 179,187 of JACJWV010000009.1, read as the reverse complement.
TGGAACCCGCTCGAGGCGCCGGCGCCGTCGCCGGAGGAGATCGCGGCGACCGAGGTCCCCGAGGCGTTCACGAGGCCGGTCCTCACCGCGGCCGCGGTCCTGGTCTTCTGCGTCGACCTCGGCGTCGTCGCCGCCATGGACCAGGACCTCGACCGGATCGGCCTGGTCGCCGGCGCCTCGGTCTACCCGCTGGTCTGGAACGTGCTCCTCGCGGCGCGGAACGAGGGCTTCGGCGGCACGATCACCACGATGGCCGTCGCCGAGGAGCCGGCGGTCCGCGACCTCCTGGGCATCCCCGCTCAGTACGCCGTCGCGGCGGTCGTCCCGCTCGGCAGACCGGTCCGCGAGATCACGAAGCTCCGGCGGGTGGAGGTGTCCGACCTGGCCGCGTGGGAGCGGTTCGACGGCGCACGGCTCTGACCCGGCACGCGGCGGGCCCCTCGTGACCCCTGCGGATTGGTCACCAACCGCATGCTCTCGACCCTTTCACCTGCGGTTGGTGAGTTCGGCAGACCACTCGGATGAGGGCGCCTATTTCTAGGCGCCGTCGACCCCTCCGGAGCCTGACCCCCACGGTGGCAGGTGCGCTCCTCGCGGTGCCGCACCTGCCACTTGGCGTGTCGGGGCTTACCGAATTCACATCCCCGGTTGCCGCCAGCCACTCACTCGCCAGCGGCGGCGTCGGATCCGGGGTCGGTTCGCGAGACCTGCTGGACATCTGGCCCGAAGGGATCGCTCTCGTCCAACCACCGGACCGCGTAGACAAAAGCCACCGCCGTGACGGCTCCGCACGCGATGCCGAGCAGCCGCACCGCCGCATGGTCAGCCGGCGCCACCGCGTAGTCACGGTAGATGAAGAACGCGGCCCAGCCGTAGGCAGCGACCGCACCCCACATGAGGGCGGGAAACCTCGAAGGTCGAGGTGTGGTCGCGGTCGGCTCGCTCGACGGCTCGGGAATGAAGGTGGGGCGGGGCTCGGTCATGGTCACCTCTCCGAGAAGGACGATTGTGTGATCGTACGAACAAGGGCCCGTCGCGCATGTACCGGCGCCGGCGGACTCCGGAGAGCCCTTCGTGGTGCAGCGTGCCCGGGGCGCGATGTCCTGCAGTTGCCGAAATGGGCGCCCGCTGTCCGAGTGGTCTGCCGAACTCAGCGGTTGGTGACCAACCCGCGGGTCTGGATGCGGCCGGGGGCCATCACTGCGGTGCCTGGTCACCGCCCTCATCCCATGGAGCCGAACGACGGCGGTGATGGCGGGAACCACAGGACGTGAGACGCTGGGGGCCGTAGGTGGCTCCGAGCGCAGGACGTCCCGCTGCGGGCGCGCCCGGCCGAATGAGGCGGCAGCCACCCGAGCTGTCTGCCGGGCCCGTCGGTTGGTGATCATTCCGCGCACGTCGGGACCGGGCTCAGCCGACGTACGTCGCGTGCCACCGCTCGATCTCGGCGTACGCCACGGCGCGCGGCTCGGCGCGGGAGAGCACGACGTCGTGGCGCGCACCCTCGATGGCCACGTACGTGACGTGGCTGCCGATCGCGGTGGCCCACTGGCGGATCTGCGGGACCTCCAGCACGATGTCGTAGCCGTGCGCCTCGTCGCCCATCTGCTGGGGCCACCGGGTGCCGGCCGAGGAGAGCACCAGCACCGGGCAGCCGACCTCGAGGCCGGTGTGGAGCTCGTCGTGGCCGAGCCGGATCGCGCGCAGCCAGCCGAAGGTCACCGGGAAGGAGTCCAGCGGCTTCCAGTCGGTGTTGAACATCCACTCGCCCGCGTGGTCGGCGTGCAGGCTGCGACCGTAGTGGCCCTCGATGGTCCGCGGGATGACGCGGGCGGGCGTCCGAGCCCCGACCCGCTTGATGACCGAGGTCCCGAGACCGCGGACGAGCCGCCCGCCCTGCATGTCCAGCCAGGGGGAGTTGAGCACCATGCCGGCGAGCGCCGGGCGGCGCTGGTTGGCCCAGAGGGCGGCGATGAGCCCGCCCGTGGAGTGGGCGCTGATCACGATGTGGTCGTGGCCGTCGCGCTCCGCGACGCGATGGAAGGCGGCGTCGAGGTCGGGGAAGTGGTGACGCAGGTCCGTCACGTAGTTCGGCGTCTGGTGGGGTCGCAGCGAGCGTCCGTACTTGCGCAGGTCGACCGCGTAGAAGTCGTAGCCGCGCTCGTTCCACCACTCGGCGAAGTCGGTCTGGAAGAAGTAGTCGCAGAACCCGTGCACGTGGAGGACGGCCCGGCGGGTGGGCTTCGGCGCGCGGCTCAGGACGAGCGTGGCGACGACCGGTCCCTCCTCGTCGGGCGGCAGGGAGATCGTCTCGGCGAGGTAGGGCTCGCCGAGGACGTCGGGGACGAGCTCGTCGAAGACTCCGCTGGTCATGGTCAAATTCTGTCAGCCCGCAGCCGCAGGGCCAGCGCGGGCTCGTTGGTCGTCACCATCCAGGCGCGGCCGGGTCTCATCCAGTAGGCCAGCGAGCGCGGGGTGTCGACCGTCCAGACGAGGAGCGGCAGCCGGTGGCGGCGGGCGAACCGCGCGACCCGGATCCGGGCGAGCCAGTGGTGCGCGACGGCGACGTTGGCGCGCGCGTGGCCGTAGCGGACCTCGGGCCAGATCTCGGAGGTGCGCACCTTCAGCAGCTGCCAGAGCGCGAACCCCGGCACACCGCGCCCCAGAGACAGCCCCACCATCAGGTGGTGCCCCGACGCGTCGGCCCAGTCGCGGACCGACCGCACCCCGTCGTCGTGGCCGGTCGTCACGAGCATGTGGTCGGTCCCCAGGCGCTCGACCGCGAGCGCCACCGCCTCGACCTCGTGGCCGTGGAACTTCAGGTCCAGGTGCACCCGTGCCCGTCCGGCGATCAGGCCGAGCGCCTCGTCGTACCGCAGCAGCGCCAGGGACGGTACGTCGACGGGGTCGTGGTGGAGCACCAGCGAACCGTCCGCGGTCCGCTGCACGTCGATCTCGACGTAGTCCGCGCCGAGGGCGATCGCGCTCTCGATGTCCTCGGAGGTGAGGCACCGGTGCGCGCTCACCAACGTCATCGAGCCGCCGCGAAGGTCGTCGCCGCCCGCACGAGGCCCTCGAGCAGGCCGACGTCGGCGGCGGTCTCCGGGTGCCACTGCACGCCGACGCAGAAGCGCGTCCCCGGGGCCTCCATCGCCTCCAGGGTCCCGTCGGCGGCGTGCGCGACGGCGTCGAAGCCGGGGTGGGTGCGCACCGACTGGTGGTGGTGACAGCTGACCGAGAGCCGCCCGCCGACCAGGCCCGCGAGGCGGGTGCCGGGGGTCGTGGTCACCTCGACCTCGCCGAACTCGTCGCCGCCGGGGGAGTGCTGCTCGTGGTCGACGAGGTCGGGCACGTGCTGGTCGAGCGCCCCACCCGCGTGCACCGCCATCACCTGCATGCCGCGGCAGACGCCGAGCACCGGCAGCCCGACCGCGTCGGCGGCGTCGAGCAGCGCGGCCTCCCAGGCGTCCCGGTCGGGCCGCCACCCCGCGGTGCGTGGATGGGCGTCCTCGTCGTACCGGGACGGGTCCACGTCCGCGCCGCCGCTGACGACCAGCCCGTCCAGCCGCGCGACGACGGCCGCCGCGGCCTCCGGGCGGCCGACGGGCAGCAGCACCGGCACGCCGCCGGTCGCCTCCACGGCGGCGGCGTACTGCGTCGGCAGCAGGTCGGCGCGCTGGTCCCACACTCCCCAGCGCGCCTGCTCGCGGTAGGTGGTCAGCCCGATCACGGGTGCGGTCATGGTCGGCTCAGAGCGGCGTGACGTACGCCCCGGAGATGCCGCCGTCGACCAGGAAGGTGTTGGCGGTCATGAACGAGGAGTCGTCGGAGGCCAGGAACAGCACGGCGGACGCCATCTCCTCCGGCTCGCCGAAGCGTCCCATCGGGACGTGCACGAGCCGCCGCGCCGCGCGCTCGGCGTCCTTGGCGAACAGCTCCTTCAGCAGCGGGGTGTTGACCGGTCCGGGGCACAGCGCGTTGACGCGCACGCCGTCGCGGGCGAACTGCACGCCGAGCTCGCGGGTCATGGACAGCACGCCGCCCTTGGAGGCCGAGTAGGAGATCTGCGACGTCGCCGCGCCCATCACCGCGACGAACGACGCGGTGTTGATGATCGACCCCTTGCCCTGCTCGAGCATGTAGGGCAGGGCGGCCTTGCAGCACAGGTAGACGCTGGTGAGGTTGACCTCCTGCACCTTGCGCCAGGCGTCGAGGTCGGTGTCGAGGATCGAGTCGTCCTCCGGCGGGCTGATGCCGGCGTTGTTGAACGCGATGTCGACGGATCCGTAGGTGTCCTTGGCCGTCTTGAACAGCGCGTCGACCTGCTCCTTGTCGGTGACGTCGACGTGGACGTACGTCGCCACCGACTCACCGCCCAGCTGGCCGACGAGCTGGTGGCCGCGCTGGTCGTCGATGTCGCCGATGACGACCTTCGCGCCCTCCTCGACGAAGCGCTCGACCGTCGCGAGGCCGATGCCGGAGCAGCCTCCGGTGACGACCGCGACCCGGTCCTGGATGCGTCCTGCCATGTGCGCTGCCTTTCGTGTGGCGGGGTCTCGACGAGCTCGACCGCCGTGGGTCAGTGGGCGATGAAGACGTTCTTCTCCTCGGTGAACGCCATCGGGGCGTCCGGCCCGAGCTCCCGGCCGAGCCCGGACTGCTTGTAGCCGCCGAAGGGGGTCCAGTAGCGGACCGACGAGTGCGAGTTGACGCTGAGGTTGCCGGCCTCCACGGCCCGCGCCACGCGGAGCCCCCGCCCGAGGTCGGTGGTGAAGATCGACCCGGACAGCCCGTACTCGGTGTCGTTGGCCTTCGCGACCGCGTCGGCCTCGTCGTCGAAGGGCATGACCGCGACGACGGGTCCGAAGACCTCCTCGCGCCAGATCCGGGTCGCGGGGTCGTCGACGGTCACCACCGACGGCGGGAGCCAGAAGCCCGGGCCGCCGGGGGCGGATCCGGCGAACGCGACGTCGACCTCGTCGAGGTACTCCGACACCGACGCCTTCTGGCCCGCGGAGATCAACGGTCCCATCTCGCTGGACTCGTCGCTGGGGTCGAGGACACGCAGTCCCTCGACGGCCGGCTGCAGCTTGCTCAGGAACTCGTCGTAGGCGGAGCGCTCCACGAGGATGCGGGAGCGCGCACAGCAGTCCTGGCCGGCGTTGTCGAAGACGGCGTACGGCGCACTGGCGGCCGCTGCGTCGATGTCGGCGTCGGCGAAGACGATGTTGGAGCTCTTGCCGCCGAGCTCCAGCGTCACCTTCTTCACCTGCTCCGCGCAGCCGGCCATGATCCGCTTGCCGACCTCGGTGGAGCCGGTGAAGCAGACCTTCTGCACCAGCGGGTGGGTCACGAACCGCTCGCCGACGACCGACCCCTTGCCGGCGACGATCGTGAGCACGTGCTCGGGCAGGCCGGCCTCCAGCGCCAGCTCGCCGAGGCGGATCGCCGTGAGCGGGGTCAGCTCGGCGGGCTTGAGGACGACGGTGTTGCCGGCGGCCAGGGCGGGGGCGAACCCCCAGCCCGCGATGGGCATCGGGAAGTTCCACGGGACGATGACGCCGACCACGCCCAGCGGCTCGTGGAAGGTGACGTCGACCCCGCCCGGGACCGGGATCTGGCGGCCGAAGAGCCGCTCGGGCGCCCCGGCGTAGTAGTTGAGGCAGTCCCGGACGTTGCCGGCCTCCCAGCGTGCGTTGCCCCAGGTGTGCCCCGCGTTGCGCACCTCGAGCTCGGCGAGCTCGTCGAGGTGCGCGTCCACCACCGCGGCGAACCGCCGCAGCAGTGCCGCCCGCTCGCCGGGTGGCATCGCCCGCCAGGCCGGGAACGCCGCGTGCGCGGCCTCGATCGCGGCGTCGGCGTCCGCCAGGGACGCCAGGGGCAGCTCGACGACCGGGGCCGCCGTCGCCGGGTTGATCACCACATGTGTCGCCGTCACTGCTCGATCACCTACAGCCTCTCGAACCCTCGGTGCAGCTCCCAGTCGGTCACGGTCGCGTCGTACGCCGCCAGCTCGACGGCCGCCATGTTGGCGTAGTGGTCGACGACCTCGTCGCCGAGCGCCGAGCGCACGACCTCCGACGACACGAACGCGTCGCGCGCAGCGCCCATCGTGTGGGGCACGTGCGGCTTGTCGGAGTGGTAGGCGTTGCCCTCCAGTGCGGGCTCGAGCGGGAGCTCGGCCTCGATCCCGTGGAGGCCGCCGGCGAGCATCGCCGCAAGCGCCAGGTAGGGGTTCACATCGGCGCCGGGGATCCGGTTCTCCAACCGTGCGCTCGGCCCGCGGCCCACGAGGCGGACGGCGCAGGTGCGGTTGTCCAGGCCCCAGGCGATCGCGGTGGGGGCGAAGGAGCCGTCCGCGAACCGCTTGTAGGAGTTGATGTTCGGCGCGTAGAGGAGGGTGAAGTCGGCGGCCGTCGCGAGGATCCCGGCGACGAAGTGGTCGTACAGCGCGGAACGCTCACCGCGGTCGGCGTCCCAGAAGACGAGGGAGCCGTCCTGGCCGCGCAGCGACATGTGGATGTGGCACGAGCTGCCCTCGCGCTGGTTGTACTTCGCCATGAAGGTGATCGCCTTGCCCTGCTGGGCTGCGATCTCCTTCGAGACGGTCTTGTAGACCGCGTGGTTGTCGGCGGTGGTGAGGGCGTCGGCGTAGAGGAAGCCGATCTCGTGCTGGCCGAAGTTGCACTCGCCCTTGGCGGCCTCGACGTCCAGCCCGGCGTCGTACATCGTGTTGCGGATCGCGCGCAGGAGCGGCTCGGCCCGGGTGGTGCCGAGGATCGAGTAGTCGACGTTGTACTGGTTCACCGGCGTGAGGTCGCGGTAGTGCTGCTCGTGCGCCTGCTCGTAGGAGGTGTCGAACGCGATGAACTCCAGCTCGGTGCCCGCGAGGGCCTCCCAGCCGCGCTCCGCGACACGCTCCAGCTGCCGCCTGAGGATGCCGCGCGGCGACGGAGCGACCGGCGAATGGTCGGGGAAGACCCAGTCGGCCTGCACCATCGCGGTCGCCGGCAGGTGGGTCAGGAGGCGGATCGTGCGCTCGTCGAGCACGAACTCCATGTCGCCGTAGCCGCTCTCCCAGGAGGTCATCGCGTAGCCGTCGACGGTGTTCATGTCGACGTCGACCGCGAGCAGGTAGTTGCAGCCCTCGGTGCCGTGCGGCACGACGACGTCGGCGAAGTAGCGGGCGTGCATGCGCTTGCCCTGCAGCCGCCCCTGCATGTCGGTGGCGGCCACGACCACGGTGTCGATCTTGCCGGTCTCGATGCGTTGCAGCAGCTGGGCCATCGTCAGATGACGGTCGTTGCGCAGCTGCCCCTGAGCGTGGTCGGTCATGAACGTCTCCTCATCCCAGCAGGCCGCGCAGCAGCGCAGCCGTGTCGTCGCAGTGCTCCTCCATGACCGACCGCGCCCGCTCCGGGTCGCCGGCGAGGATCGCCCGGACCAGCGCGGCGTGCTGACGGTCGGAGTGGCCGATGTTGGTGCCGAGCACCGGGATCGCCAGCAGCATCTCGTGCAGCGTCGCCTGCACCGAGGTGACCGACTCGATCACCCGCGTCGAGTCGGCGAGCGAGGCGATGGTCAGGTGGAAGCGGGAGTCGGCCTGACGGTGCTGCGCCGGCCGGCTGGCCGCGGCCACGTCGGCGTGCGCGCGCTCGAGCTGCTCGCGGCGTACGCCCGTCGGCGCGGTGCCCGCCGCGAGGTACGCCGCCCCCGGCTCGACGATGCGGCGGAAGTCGAGCGCGTCGAGCCAGTCCTGGCGCTGCGCCTGGCTGACCCGGGCGGCCGCCCGGGCGCTGGGCGTGCGCGGCTTGAGGGTCACGACGGTCCCGCCCCCGCGACCGCGCCTGGTCTCGACCAGACCGGCCTCGCGAAGGGCGGCCATCGCCTCGCGCAGGGTCGCCCGCGAGACGGTGAGGCGCGACGCGAGCTCGCGCTCGCTCGGCAGCGTGCTCCCGAGCGGGTAGACGCCGAGCCGGATCGCGGTGGCCAGCTGCTCCACGCAGGCCTCGAACGCGTGGTGACCGCGGACCGGCCGCAGCACCGCCTCGGGGAGGCGGTGGTCGGGGGAGGCGGTCACGGGCTCAACCTTCGAAGTCGGTACGGCGTGGTGTCAATGGCGGAATGGTCTGAGTTCATACCATTTTCGCCAGCATGTCTTTACACCCGGATCGGGCCGGGTCTAGCGTCCGCCTCACATTCGCACGATCGCCACCCGGAAGGTTGCGTCGCATGCCCGAAGCGTATGAGCCGGCCTCGGCTCCTCACCCCCACCTCAGCGAGGACGAGCAGCACCTCGCCCGTCTCGGGTACAAGCAGGAGCTGAGCCGGAGCTGGTCCGGCTTCTCCAACTTCGCCATCTCGTTCTCGATCATCTCGATCCTCGCCGGCTGTCTGACGACGTACGGCGCCGGTATCGCCAACGGCGGACCGATCTCGATCTCGTGGTCGTGGCCGATCATCTCGGTCTTCATCCTGATCATCGGCTTCACGATGTCGGAGCTGGTCTCCTCGATGCCGACCTCAGGAGGCATCTACTACTGGGCCTCCAAGCTCGGTGGTCCCCGCGCCGGGTTCTTCACGGGCTGGCTGAACCTGATCGGCCTCGTCGCGGTCACCGCGTCGGTCGCCTACGGCTGCGCCACGTTCTTCGAGCTGACCTTCCTCGAGTGGGGCTGGTACGACACCTTCTCGCTCAACCGGATCTTCGTCTTCTTCGTCGTGATCCTGGTCCTGATCACCCTGATCAACATCTTCTCCAGCCACCTGCTCGCCCTGCTCAACAACGTGTCGGTGTGGTGGCACGTCGTGGGTGCTGCGGTGCTGATCGGGGTGCTGATCTTCGTGCCCGAGGACCACCTGAGCCTTTCCCAGGTCTACACCGACACCTACAACGGCTCGGGCTGGGACGGCGGATCGACCAGCTCGCTGGCGTTCTTCTTCGTGATCATCCCGTTCGGCTTCATCCTGACCCAGTACACGATCACCGGGTTCGACGCCTCGGTCCACCTCTCGGAGGAGACCCAGGGCGCGGCGAAGTCCGCGGCCCAGGGGCTGTGGCGGTCGATCTTCTACTCGGCGGTCGGCGGCTACGTCCTGCTGCTCGCGGTCACCTTCGCGATCCCGCAGGTCGACGGCCAGCCCGACTACGCGAGCATCCCGGCCGGCGGCGTCGCCTACATCTTCGACGCCTCCCTGGGCTCTAGCTGGGCCGGCACGCTGCTGTTCATCTCGGCCTCCGCCCAGCTCTTCTGCGCCACGGCCTGCCTCACCTCGACGTCACGGATGATGTTCGCCTTCAGCCGCGACCGCGCAGTCCCCGGCTCGCGGATGTGGTCGAAGGTCAACGCGCGCAAGACCCCGGTCAACGCCGTTCTCTGCGCGGCCGTCATCGGCGGTCTCATCACGCTGCCCGCACTGAAGTCCGTGAACGGCATCCCGACCGCCTTCTACGCCGTCGTCTCGGTGTCGGTCATCGGGCTCTACTTCTCCTTCGCGATCCCGATCTACCTGCGCTGGCGGCACGGCGACCAGTTCCGCGTCGGCAGCTGGAACAACGGCAACAAGTACAAGTGGATGAACCCGATCGCCGTCATCGAGATCCTCTTCGTCGGCTTCATGCTGATGCTCCCGACCTCACCGTACGGCGCGCCGTGGCGCGACGAGTTCGACTGGGCGAGCGTCAACTACGCGCCGATCATGACCCTCGGTGTGCTGGTGGTCCTCGCGATCTGGTGGGCCGTCTCGGCGAAGAACTGGTTCACCGGGCCGGTCCAGACGATCGACCAGGCCGTGGTCGACGCGTTCGACGACTGACACGTGACCCCTCCGCCCCTGGACCGCCTCGCCTGCCTGGCGGGGCGGTCCTGGCGTGTCTCCGAGCTGTCCGGCGGACTGACCAACCGCAACTACCGGGTCGTCACGGACGACGGGCTGGACCCCGCGCTCGACCTGGTCGTGCGGTGGTCCGCAGGTGACGCGGACCTGCTCGAGATCGACCGCGACGCCGAGGCTGCCAACACGGCGGCGGCAGCGGTCGCCGGCGTCGGGGCGGAGGTCGTGGAGTACCGCCCGGACCTCTCCCTGCTCGTCATCACCTACCTGACCGGCCGCACCCTGTCGGACGACGACTTCGACGACCCGCGCGTGCTCGCGCGCGCCGCCGGGGCGTGCCGCCGGCTGCACGCCGGGCCGCGGTTCACCGGTGACTTCGACATGGTCACCCGCCAGGCGACGTACCGCGCGACCGTCCGGGAGCACGGCTACCCGCTCCCGCAGGGGTACGACGACCACGCGGACGCCTTCGCCGCCGTGGGTCGTGCCCTTGCCGCCACGGCGCGGCCGACCGTCCCGTGCAACAACGACCTCCTCGCCGCCAACTTCGTCGACGACGCCGAGTGGGAGGGGCAGGGCCGCACGTGGATCATCGACTACGAGTACTCCGGCAACAACGACGCCTGCTTCGAGCTCGGCAACACCGCGACCGAGTGCGGGTTCGCGCCCGAGCAGGTCGAGGCGTACGTCGAGTGCTACTTCGGCCGCCCGACGCGCGCCGACCTCGCGCGGGTGCGCCTGCAGATGCTGTGCAGCCAGTACGGCTGGGCCCTGTGGGGCTTCATCCAGGCGGCGGCCAGCAACATCGACTACGACTTCCGCGCTTGGGGCGACGAACGCTACGAGAAGGCCGCCGCGACGTTCCGCGGACCCGACCTCGACCGACTGCTCCGAGAGGTGGCCACCGGTGCCTGAGCTCCCCGACCGTGCGCAGGTGGTGGTGATCGGCGGCGGCATCATCGGCACGTCCGTCGCTTACCACCTCACCCGGCTGGGCTGGACCGACGTGCTGCTGCTGGAGCAGGGGACCCTGTCCTGCGGCACCACCTGGCACGCGGCCGGCCTGGTCGGGCCGTTGCGGGCCTCGGAGAGCGGGACCCGGCTGGTGCAGTACTCCGCGGAGCTCTACGAGTCGCTGGAGGCGGAGACCGGCCTGGCAACGGGTTACCGCAACGTCGGTGGCGTCATCGTCGCGCGCACCGAGGACCGGATGGTGCAGCTGCGGCGCACCGCGGCCAACGCGGTCGCCTACGACCTCCCGTGCGAGCTGGTGTCGCCCGAGCGGGCCCAGGAGCTCTTCCCGCCGATGCAGGTCGAGGACCTGACCGGCGCCATCTGGCTCCCCGGCGACGGCAAGGTCAACCCCACCGATGTGACGCAGTCGCTGGCCAAGGGCGCCCGCCAGGGCGGTGCCCGGATCGCCGAGCGGGTGCGCGTCACCGGCATCGACGTCGTCGACGGCCGGGTGGCCGGTGTCCGCACCGACCAGGGACGGGTGGAGGCCGAGGTGGTCGTCAACTGTGCCGGCCAGTGGGCGAAGACGGTCGGCGAGCTCGCGGGCGTCACCGTGCCGCTGCACTCGGCCGAGCACTTCTACGTCGTGACCGAGGCCGTCCTCGGCGCCCACCCCGAACTGCCGATCATGCGCGACCCGGACGGCTGGACCTACTTCAAGGAGGAGACCGGCGGGCTGGTGGTCGGCGGGTTCGAGCCCGAGGCGAAGCCGTGGCGCTCGCCGGACGACCTGCCGTACCCCTTCGAGTTCCAGCTCCTCGACGAGGACTGGGAGCACTTCTCGGTGCTGATGGACCAGGCCCTGCTGCGGATCCCGGTCCTGGAGGAGACCGGGATCCGGAAGTTCTACAACGGCCCGGAGTCCTTCACCCCCGACAACCAGTTCCTGCTGGGCGAGGCACCGGGCGTGCGGGGCTTCTTCGTCGGCGCTGGGTTCAACTCCGTCGGCATCGCGTCGGCCGGCGGCGCCGGGCGGGCGCTCGCCGAGTGGATCGTGGCGGGCGAGGCGCAGGACGACCTGGTCGCGGTCGACGTACGCCGCTTCGCGCCCTTCCACGGTGACAACGACTGGCTGCGGGCGCGGGTGTCGGAGGTGCTCGGGCTGCACTACGCGGTGCCGTGGCCGAACCGCGAGATGGAGTCCGCCCGACCCCAGCGCACCTCGCCCCTCCACCAGCGGCTCGCCGCCGCCGGGGCGGTCTTCGGCACCCGGATGGGCTGGGAGCGGCCGAACGTGTTCGCGCCCGGTCTCGACTACTCCTGGGGCAGGCCGACCTGGCTGGCCTCGTCGGTCGAGGAGCAGGTCGCCACGCGCAGCGACGTCGCGGTCTTCGACCAGACCTCCTTCTCGAAGTACGTCGTCGCCGGCCCTGACGCGCTCCCGGGCCTGCAGTGGGTGTGCGCGGCCGACGTCGACGTCCCCGTCGGGCGGTGCGTCTACACGCCGTTCCTCAACACCCGGGGCACCTACGAGTCCGACCTGACCGTCACCCGCACCGGCGCCGACTCGTTCTTGCTCGTCTCGTCCTCGGCGACCACGGTCCGCGACCTGGACTGGCTCGAGCGGCACGGGGTGCCGGCCGAGGACGTCACGGAGGAGTACGCCGTGCTGGGCGTCATGGGTCCGCGGTCCCGCGCGCTGCTGTCGGCGCTGTCGGAGGACGACTGGTCCGACGAGGGCTTCCCGTTCGCGACCAGCCGCGAGGTCGACGTGGCGGGCGTGCGCGTCCGCGCCACCCGGATGACCTACGTCGGTGAGCTCGGCTGGGAGCTGTTGGTCCCGGTCGACGGGGCGGTCGCCGTGTACGACGCCGTCCGGGCCGGGGGCGCGCGGGACGCGGGCTACTGGACCATCGAGTCACTGCGGCTGGAGAAGGGCTTCCGGGCCTTCGGGCGCGAGCTGACGCCCGACTACGGACCGGTCGAGGCGGGCCTGGTCTTCGCAACGGCGCTGTCGGGGGACAAGGACTTCCTCGGCCGGAAGGCGCTGGCAGCCCACCGGGAGGCACTCGCGGTCGGCGGCCCCCGGCGTCGCCTGGTCTCGCTCGTCGTCGCGTCACCCGAGCCGATGCTCTGGGGTGGGGAGCTGCTGCTGCGCGACGGGACACCGGCCGGACAGGTCACCAGCGCCGCCTGGGGTGCCACGGTCGGCGCCGCCGTCGGGCTCGGCTACCTCCGGCACGACGGTCCGGTCACGTCGGACTGGCTGGCCTCGGGTCGCTTCGAGGTCGACGTCGCCGGGGAGCTCTTCGGAGTGACGTGCACCCTGAAGGCCCCACTGGTCTAGACAGGGGTTCGACGGGTCGCCGGTCGGTGAACCCCCTCGGTAGGGGACGCAGCCGCGCCCGCGCGGCCCGATCAGGAGCTGCACCGATGTCACAGTCTCGGACCGCGCGCTTCCTCGCGCTCACCACCACCATCATCCCGACCGGCCCCACAGTCCCCTCGGGCAGCAGCGCCGACGCGGACGGGCACGAGCCGCGGCGGCAGGCCGCACCCTCGGGCTCGACTCCGCGTGACCGACCGAGCGCGAGGTCGGGTCAGCGGTCCACGGTCCTGGTCGACGCCTCGACGGCGCCCGCAGCCACCACGTCTGCCGACGCCAGCCTGCTTCCCGACTGGCTGCGCTCGCCGTGGCCCCTGGTGGTCGTCTGCGACGGTCTCCTGCTGCTCGGTGCCGCGACCCTGCGGCTGCGCCCCTCGGTCTGACAGCAGCGATCAGGGTGATGGCAGGCTTCCCCGGCCAGCCGGGGAAACCTGGACCTGATGGGTGTTGCAACACCCATCAAGTCCAGGGATTGCCCACGGAGTCGACGGATCGGGCGTCCGCCACGGGAGAGCGGTGGTCCTCGTTCCTCAGGCGACGGCCCAGAGCGTTCCGCACGACCGTCCCCCGCTCCAGTCACGTGTGATCCACACCTGGTCTAGACCAGGATTGGCGATGGTCTGGACCGGCTAGAGATCCACCACGCCGACGCACGGCTGTCGGATGTGGGGAACTCATCGGTCGCGACCGCGACCCGGACGACGGAGTCAGCATGCTCAGATCTCGGGCCATCACGCCCGCCCTCGCCCTGGCCTCGGCCGCCACCCTCGCCTCGCTCTCGTGCGGGGCGCTGCTCGGCAGCGCGGCCGCCGATCCCGGCCAGGGCCACCAGGACCACCAGGACCACGGTCAGCACGCCGGCCAGGACCACGGTCACCAGGGCCAGTCCGGGGACCACGGTCACCAGGGCCAGTCCGGGGACCACGGTCACCAGGGCCAGTCCGGGGACCACGGTCACCAGGGCCAGTCCGGGGACCACGGTCACCAGGGCCAGTCCGGGGACCACGGTCACCAGGGCCAGTCCGGGGACCACGGTCACCAGGGCCAGTCCGGCGACCACAGCGACCCGAAGGGCAACAACGGCACCGTGAAGATCGCGGGCCCCGGCGACGCCGTGGGGACGCCGAGCAACAACCCGCACCCGGGCTGCACGTTCGCCGTGGAGTGGTTCGGCTACGACGAGGGCCAGGACGTCGTCTCCACCGTCACCTTCGCCGCCCAGGCGCCCACGTCCGACGTCGTGATCGGCGGCACCGCCCCGAGCTCGGTCTTCGTGGGCGGCGACCCGGCGGGTGGCGGCACGGACCTCGACGGTCGGCAGGCCTACACGCTCACCTTCAGCGGCGGTGCCCCGCACCCGAAGCAGGGCTACCACGTGAAGGTGACGGTCGCGACGCCGCACTCGCTCGGCAACGACACCAAGACCAAGGTCTTCTGGGTCGAGCCGTGCCCCACCGACGGCGCCCCGGATGACACGCAGGCCTCGGGCGACGACTCCGGCGACTCGCCCACGTCCGCGGGCGCAAGCAGCGGCAACGACCAGTCCACGGGGGTCGAGGGCATCCAGGCCACCGCCGGCCAGTCTGCCGAGGACGGCGCGACAGCCGCGAAGGCCGGAACGTCGGGGCAGTCCACCGCTGCCGGCGCGGCCGTGCCCACCTCGGTGGACGCCGGCGAGGACGGCCCGCTCGGCGACTGGGCCCGCTCGCCGTGGCCGCTCGTGGCGGTGGCCGGCGGCCTCACGCTGGGCGGGGCGGCCGTCGCCCGACGCAAGAGCCGTGCCTGACCCTCGCACCTCCGTCCTCGCGGCGGCCGGGTTCGCCCTGGCGGCCGCGGGGGCGTTCGCCTGGTGGTCGCAGCCGACGGGGGCGGTCTCGGCCGACCCGAGCGCGCCCTCGCAGCACGCGCCGGTGACCGGTACGACGGCAGCGCCCGACATGGCGAAACCGGTCCCGGGTGCGCCCGAGCGGGTCCGGATCCCCGCCCTGCACGTCGATGCCGCGGTCCTGCCGGTCCGCGCACCGGACCGCACGTTGGTCCCCCCGAGCGACCCGGCGACGCTCGGGTGGTGGGCGGACGGCGCGAAGCCCGGAGCGGCGACCGGGAGCGCCCTGATAGCGGGCCACACGGTGCACACGGGCGGCGGCGCGCTCGACGACCTCGAGGACCTGCGACCAGGTGACCGGATCGCCGTCCGCACCGATCGCGGCCGGCTCGCTTACGAGGTGCGAGACGTCCGCGTCTACCGCAAGGGCCGGATCGCCGACCAGGCCCGTCGGCTCTTCAGCCAGGAGGTCCCCGGGCGCCTGGTCGTCCTGACCTGCGAGGACTGGGACGGTGAGCGCTACCTGAGCAACGTCGTCGTCACGGCGTCGCCGACCGGCTGACCCGCGCCACCAGCAGCCCGGCGCAGAGCGCTCCGAGCGTGCCCAGCACCTCGTCACCCAAGGTGTCCTCGTAGGCCGTGTCGAGCTCCGTACCGTGGCGGATGAACGTCCACCACTCGCCGACCTCCCACCCGATCGCGAGGATCGCGCCGAGTCCGCACACGGTCACGACGACCGCCCAGGACGGGCGCACGGAGCCGCACAGCAGCAGTCCGAGGCCGGTCAGCAGCAGGAACCAGTTGAAGAAGTGGTTGAAGTCGTCCCACCACCCCACGGCGTCGTAGAGGTCGAGCGTGTTGCCGGTGACGTCCACCAGGAACGGCAGCATGACCAGGGTGAAGGCGCCGTACGGCGGCGCCGGACGCGGCTGCCGTCGTCGGTTCGCCAGCCACCAGACGGCGGGGGCGAGCAGCATCAGCAGGGGGTAGGCGATCAGCCGCGCCCCGAAGGCCTTGTCCGCGAACCGCTCGATCCCGGGCACCCACTCGGCGACGGCCAGCTGCCCGACCGTGAGCAGCAGGACTGCGGCCGGGACCCAGACGGGGACTCTCCTCACGCGAGGATGGTGCCAGGAATAGTGGAGGTCCGGCTGCCGTTGAGACACGTAGTTCGTGATTCAACTACCATCGGTCGCCTCGGCAGCGGCCACACCCACCCAGAGGACAGTGAGCGGACATGCAGATCGGCATCTTCACCGTCGGTGACGTCACGCCGGACCCGACGACCGGCCGGACCCCGACCGAGCACGAGCGGATCAAGGCGACGGTCGAGATCGCGAAGAAGGCCGAAGAGGTCGGGCTGGACGTGTTCGCGACCGGCGAGCACCACAACCCGCCGTTCGTCGCCTCCAACCCGACGGCGACGCTGGCCTACATCGGCGCGAAGACCGACGACATCATCTTGTCGACCGCGACGACGCTGATCACCACGACCGACCCGGTGCTGATCGCGGAGGACTACGCCAAGATCCAGCACCTCACCGACGGCCGTGTCGACCTGATGATGGGGCGCGGCAACACCGGCCCGGTCTACCCGTGGTTCGGCAAGGACATCCGCCAGGGCATCAACCTCGCCATCGAGAACTACGCGCTGCTGCGCCGGCTCTGGACCGAGGACGTCGTGGACTGGGAGGGCAGGTTCCGCACGCCGCTCCAGGGGTACACCTCGACGCCGCGTCCGCTGGACGGCGTGCCGCCGTTCGTGTGGCACGGCTCGATCCGCAGCCCCGAGATCGCCGAGCAGGCGGCGTACTACGGCGACGGCTTCTTCCACAACCACATCTTCTGGCCGGCCGGCCACACCCAGCAGATGGTCGACCTCTACCGCCGCCGCTTCGAGCACTACGGCCACGGACCCGCGGACACCGCGATCGTCGGCCTCGGCGGGCAGTTCTTCATGCGCCCGAACAGCCAGGACGCGGTGGACGAGTTCCGCCCGTACTTCGACAACGCCCCGGTCTACGGGCACGGCCCCTCCCTGGAGGACTTCACCGAGGCCACGCCGTTGACCGTCGGGTCGCCGCAGCAGGTGCTGGAGCGGACGCTGTCGTTCCGCGACTACGTCGGCCACTACCAGCGCCAGCTGTTCCTGGTCGACCACGCCGGCCTGCCGCTGAAGACCGTGCTCGAGCAGCTCGACCTGCTCGGCGAGATCCTGCCGGAGATGCGCAAGGGCTTCGCCGAGGGCCGGCCCGAGCACATCCCGGACGCGCCCACCCACGCCTCCCTCGTCGCGGCCGCCGGGGGCTCGCACGACTCGACGGTGCACGCCGTCGACGACGTCACCGGCACCACCGACCGTGAGGAGGTCCACGCATGACCCGCATCGCCGTGATCAGCGCCGGCCTCAGCGTGCCGTCCTCGACGCGCCTGCTCGCCGACCGGCTGGCCGCCGCGACCGTGCGCGCCGCCCACGAGCCGGTCGAGGTCGACGTGATCGAGCTGCGCCCGTTGGCCCACCCGCTGGCGGACCACCTGCTCACCGGCTTCGCCACCGGCGAGCTGGCCGAGGCCCTCGAGACCGTACGCCGGGCCGACGCGCTCATCGTGGTCACGCCGGTGTTCTCCGCGAGCTACTCCGGGCTCTTCAAGACGTTCTTCGACGTGCTCGAGCCCGGGACGCTCGAGGGCAAGCCGGTGCTGGTCGGCGCGACCGCCGGCACTGCCCGGCACTCGCTGGTGCTCGACCACGCGCTGCGGCCGCTCTTCAGCTATCTGCGGGCGACCGTCGTCCCGACCGGGGTCTTCGCCGCGAGCGAGGACTTCGGTCACCCCGGCCTGGACGAGCGGATCGACCGGGCCGCGGGAGAGCTCGTGGGCCTGCTCCACGGCGCCCCGCGTCGTCGTACCCGCACGGTCGAGGACGAGTTCGCCGACCCGACGCCCTTCGAGGAGCTGTTGCGCGGCGCCTGAGCCCCCGGATGGTGGCGCGCAGCAGCCGGACAGCGGTGGATCCAGGTTGAGGCCTCAGGGCTCCTCGCAGCCTCGCACCGTCTCGGCGCGGCACCAGTCGACGTCGCCCAGGCCGCGAGCGAGGTCGGTGTCGGGGCCGCCGTCGAGGTGGTCGCGGTACCAGCCGCCTCGCATCCGGTCGTCGCCGCGGCCACCCAGGACCCGGAAACGGGTGTGGTCGCCACACCCCGCGTCGCCGTAGGTCCAGTGCATGCGGTCGGCACCGCCGTTGCCGCGCACGTGCACGGTGCAGCCGTCGTACCCGAACTCGTCGGCGCCCGGCCCGCCGATCATCCGCACCTGTCCGGCCGCGACGCGGTAGTACTCGAAGCCCGACACCCGGTAGCCGTCCCCGTCGGCCGCCTGACCCAGCCGGTGCCGGCGCAGGTCGAGGTCGATCGACCCGGGGCGAATGCCTCGAGCGAGTCGTCGCGGGCACCGCCGTCGACGCATGGTCCCGACCGTCTCACAGGCCGCGCTCGGGTCGTGTGCCCCAGAACGGGCTAGGGCGCGGGCTAGGGCGCGTTCTCAGGCACACGACCCGACAACCGCGACGGCGGCGGAGTCAGGGCACCCGGGTGAACCGCTGCGCGAGGTTCGGGTCGCCGTTGGGGTCCTGGATCAGCCCGGCAGCGATCGTGATGCGCACGAGCTGAGCGCCGCGTGGGCGCCGGGGCAGGCACAGGTCGTGCATGTTGTCGGAGTTGAAGGTCGTCGACTGGTCGTACAGGTCGGCGACGGCGAGCGGCTTCATCCGTACGACCCGGCCGTTCGTCGTCCGGTAGATCGCGCGGTACGACGCCACCACCGGTTCGCCGACCTCGGCGCCCGTGGGGTAGGCGGTGAGCCCGTTGGACCACATGACGCGCACGAAGGTCCTGCCGACCGTGCACCGGTTGGGGTCGCCGGCGTAGACGGCGGGCCTGATCGTCCAGGCGTCGACGATGTAGGGACCACCCGAGATCGGGTCGACATCGGCAGCCAGGTGTCCGACCGGCTTCGACCGGGTCGTCTGGGGGCCGTGACCTCGCAGGGCGCCGACGACGCGGACCGCCTCGGGCGTCGGGCCGTCGACCGAGTCGCCGAAGTCTCCGATGAGGTTCACCGTCTGCGCCTCGTCGGGCTCGTCCGGGGGGAACTGCAGCGCGCAGACCGGCGTGGTCGACGTGCCGTCGCTGCGCACGATCTCGAAGTCGGTGGTCTGGATCGACGCGGGGTCGATGAACCAGTTGAAGGTGACCGGGATGTTGTCGAGGCCGGTCTCCCCGGTCGGGCAGCCGACGGCGTCGTCCGTGCCCCAGGACGCGCTGAGGATGGTCGCCTCGGGACGCGGGTCCGGCCCGGCGCCGTGGGCCGCGACACCCGTGCCCACCAGGACGGCCGCGGTCAGCGCCGCCAGCGTCGGTCTGAGCCGGCGACGCGGGACGGGCTGCTCACGGGTGGCCATCCGGCGACAGTATCGGCCTGCGGCGGACGTCGGCAGGGACACACCCGATCAGAGCCGGTAGACGCGGCGGGCGTTCTCTCCTGCGACGAGGTCGACGACCCGGATCGCGTCTACTGCCGACCAGTCGCCGCGGCGTACCCACCCGCCGAGGACCTCGGCCATCGCGCGCCGCCACAGCACCGAGCCGAGGAGGTGCAGCTCGGGGAGTCCGTACGCGTCCGAGGAGTAGAGCTGCTTCGCGAACGGCGCCAGCTCCATCGCCTCGGCGACCAGCTCGACCGAGCGCGCGCCGAGGTGGCTGATCGCGAGCCCGACGTCGAAGGAGACGTGCTCGAAGGCCTGCGCGAGGTAGCCGGCCTCGCGGTGGTACGGGTAGCAGTGCAAGAGCAGCACCGGGCTCTCGACCGCCCGGATCAGCGGCGTGAGGTGCAGCGGGTTGGCGCCGAGGAGGTCCAGGTCGCGGTCGCCGAAGCCGGTGTGCACCTGGAGCGGCAGCCCGAGCGCGACCGCCTCGTGGACCCCGAACGCCACGAGCACCGGGTCGACGACCCGCTCTCCGGACCTCTGGGCGTGCGCAGCCACCGCGGCGTCGTCGGGACGGGACCAGTCGATGTCGAGGCCGCAGCGGTACGCCGCGATCGTCTTCGCGCCGACGACCTCGGGTGCCGCGGCGCGCTGTCGGAGCAGCTCGCGGAACGCGCCGGGGACGTCGCTCTCGCCGAGGACCTCGGACAGGAGCAGCTCCAGGCGGACGACCTCCGACCGTGGCCCGGGGTCGGTGAGGAGCCCGGGCGTCAGCCCGGTGTCGACGATCCAGTGGTCGACGCCGGCCGCGTCGACGAAGGTCCGCACCAGCTCGTCGTACGGCGTCGCCGCCCGCGCCTCCCAGTAGTCGTCCGCGGGCGCGAGGGCGGGCAGTCCGAGCAGCGGGGCGCACCAGCGGCGCACCGCGACGCCCACCGGGAGGTCGAACCCCGAGCTGACCGGTCCGGTGGCCCCCTCGTTGAGCGCCGACTCGAACGCGGCCCGGTCGCCCGGCTCGGTGAACCAGCCGTGCACGTGGTGGTCGACGAGGCGGACCGCGCCCAGGTGCTCCACGAGCGCCTCGGCCCGTGCATCGGTCCGTGCACCGGCCCGCATCTGCTCAGCAGCTCCAGGCCAGGCGCAGCGCCTCGGCGGCCTCGGCGATCGGGAGCCCGGAGTAGGTGTTGACCTCGTGCCGACGCACGGCCAGCAGGCCCTCGACGACCGGCGCCCCGAGCAGCTCACGGGCGACCGCCGACGCCTCGAGCGCGTCGAGCGCTGCCGCCTGGTGCGGCGGCAGGACCTGGAGCGTGCGGCGCGACTCGACCGGGTTCTGGGCGACCTCGTCCGGCAGGGCGAGCTCGCGCTGGATCCCGAGGCAGGCGCTGCCGAGGAAGGCGGCGACCGCCAGGTACGGGTTCGAGCTGGGATCGACGACCTTGAGCTCGATGTTGGCCCCGTGGACGCTGCCGGTACCGCCGGCGACGAGCCGGACGGCCGCCTCCCGGTTCTCCAGCCCCCAGCAGAGCGCGGCGCCCGCCCAGTTGCCGGGCACGAGCCGTCGGGCGGAGAGGGTCGATCCGGCGTACACGGCGATCAGCTCCGGCAGCGTCTCGAGCACGCCGGCGATGGCCGCCGACCCCGTCGGCGTGAGCCCGCGCGGGCCGTCGCCGCCTGAGAAGGCCGGCCCGCCGGCGTCGGCCAGTGACAGGTGGAGGTGGGCGCCGTTGCCGGCGTCGCCGGCGAAGGGGACGGGCGAGAAGGAGACCCTCATGCCGTGCCGCTCGGCCGCCCGGCCGATGACGACCCGCGCCAGGATGACGTCGTCGGCCGCGGAGACCGGGTCGGTGGGGGAGAGGGAGATCTCGAGCTGGTCGTGCCCGTACTCCATGTGCAGCTGCTCGATGCCGAGCCCCGCCCGCTCGGCCGCCTCGGTCAGGTCGACGAGGAAGGCGGCCCGTTCCAGCGAGCTGCGGAGCCCGTACGGCGCCCAGCCCTTGCCCGACGCGTGCTCGCCGCCGGGGGCCAGCAGGGTGCACTCGAGCTCGGCGCCGACCCGGGCCGTCAGGCCCGCGCTCTGGGCCATCGCGACCACGCGGCGCAGGACCGCGCGCCCGCACATCGGCGACGGCGGGCCGTCCTGGGTGCACAGGTCGCCGGGCGCCCAGCCGACGCCGTCGGCCACGACCCGGAGGTCGGCCGGGTCGATGCGGATCCGCAGGTCTCCGACCACGCCGAGCTCGGGGGTGAACGCGATCGAGCCGTCGGCGGTGAAGACGCTCCAGGACGGCGAGGCGCCCATGCCGACCCGGTGGAAGGCGTCGAGCCGGCTCGCGGGGACGTACTTGGCCCGGGCGACCCCCGCCATGTCCACGACCGAGCCGCCGACGAGGACGAGGCCGGCCGGCGAGTCCGTGCCCATCGTCAGAACTGGTAGGTGCCGTGCAGGATGGCGCGTCCTGCGGTCTTGAACGCCAGGTTGAACGAGACGACGGCCGGGGACGCGTCGGAGTCGACGCCCAGGCTGTCCTCCTTCACCGCGTGCACCACGAAGAAGTAGCGGTGCACCTGGTCGCCCTGCGGGGGAGCGGCGCCCATGAACGCCTTCGACCCGCCGTCGTTGCGGCACATGAACGCGTTGCCCGGCAGGTCGGCACCCTCCGCGCCCGCGCCCGTGTCGAGCGAGGTGACGTCCGCAGGGAGGTCGACCAGGACCCAGTGCCAGAAGCCGCTCGGCGTCGGGGCGTCGGGGTCGAAGCAGGTCACCGTGAAGCTCTTCGTGCCCTCGGGGGCGCCCTCCCACGACAGCTGCGGGGAGGTGTTGCCCTCAGCGGCGACCTGGTCGTCCTTCAACGGCTGGCCGTCGGTCACGTCGGCACTGGTGACGGTGAACGACGGCACGGCGGGGAGCAGGTCGTAGGGGTTCGGGGCGACCGGACGGTCGAGGGTCATGGCACTCCTTCGTCGGTGTGTGCTCGGGTCACGGTCAACGTAGTCCGGTGGGTGAACCGGCGCCACGGTCGTGCGGACCGGAGCGGCGATGATGGTCCGGTGGACGACTTCCCGACCTACCCCTCGGGCCTCCGGCTGGCCGGCCGGAGGGTGCTGGTGGTCGGCGGGGGCCACGTGGCCCAGCGCCGCGTGCCGCAGCTGATCGCGGTCGGCGCGGACGTGCACGTGGTGTCGCCCGAGGTCACGCCGGCGATCGAGGGGATGGTCGGCTCCGGCGAGGTGACCTGGCACCGCCGCGGCTTCGAGGACGGCGACGTCGACGAGGCCTGGTACGTCATCGCCGCGACCGACGACCGCGAGGCCAACGAGCGCGTCTCGGTGTCGGCCGAGGCGCGGCGCATCTTCTGCGTGCGCGCGGACGACGCCACCCGCGCGACGGCGTGGACGCCGGCGGTCGGTCGGCACGCGGGCGTCACCGTCGCGGTGCTCGGTCAGCGCGAGCCGCAGCGCTCTGCAGCCGTGCGTGACGAGATTCTCGAGGGTCTGCGCGAGGGCACCATCGTGGCCCGCCACCAGCGCGACCGCTCGCCCGGCGTCGTGCTGGTCGGCGGCGGGCCCGGGGATCCCGAGCTGATGACCGTGGCCGGCCGCAAGGCGTTGATGGAGGCCGACGTGGTCGTCGCGGACCGGCTCGCACCCCGCGAGCTCCTCGGTGAGCTGCCCGCCGACGTCGAGCTCATCGACGTCGCGAAGCTCCCGCGCGGCCGCTCGGCCCTGCAGGAGGAGATCAACCGCGTGATCGTCGACCGTGCGCTCGCCGGCAAGCGGGTGGTCCGGTTCAAGGGCGGCGACAACTTCGTCTTCGGCCGCGGCTACGAGGAGGTCCTGGCGTGCCGCGAGGCCGGGGTGCCCGTGACCGTGATCCCCGGCCTGAGCAGCCCGGTCGCCGTACCCGCCGTCGCCGGGATCCCGGTGACGCACCGCGGGGTGGCGCACGAGTTCACGGTCGTCTCCGGGCACCTGCCTCCCGGCCACCCCGAGTCGCAGGTGAGCTGGGCGTCGGTCGGCGCCATGTCCGGGACCGTGGTCTTGATGATGGCGGTCGAGAACGCACCCGCGATCGCGGCGGCGCTCGTCGCGGGCGGGCGTCCCGCGGACACACCGGTCGCCGTGGTCTGCGAGGGGACGATGCCGGGGGAGCGGACCGTGCTGGCCACCCTTGACACCCTGGCCGAGCGGCTGGCGTCGGAGGCGGTGCGACCGCCGGCCATCATCGTGGTCGGTGAGGTGGTCCGGGTGGCGCACCCGGCACCCTTCTAGGCGATGGCCACCTTCGTCGAGCTCACCGACCCCGCCGACCCCCGGCTCGCCGACTACCGCGACCTGCGCGACGTCGAGCTGCGCAAGCACCTCGAGGCCGAGCACGGGCTCTTCCTGGCCGAGGGCGAGAAGGTGGTCCGCCGCGCCGTCGCCGGTGGGTTCACGCCCCGCTCCTTCCTCATGGCACCCCGGTGGCTCGAGGGCCTGGCCGACGAGCTCTCCGGCTCCGACGCACCCTGCTACGTGCTGCCCGAGCCCCTCATCGAGGAGCTGACCGGCTTCCACGTCCACCGCGGTGCGCTGGCCTCGTTCGAACGTCGCCCGCTGCCGCCGGTCGCCACGGTCCTCGAGGGTGCGCGGTCGGTCCTGGTCCTCGAGGACATCGTCGACCACACCAATGTCGGCGCGGTCTTCCGCAGCGGTGCCGCGCTCGGGTTCGACGCGGTGCTCCTCGCTCCGCGGTGCGCCGACCCGCTCTACCGGCGGGCGATCAAGGTCGGGATGGGGGCGGTCTTCACGACGCCGTGGACCCGGCTGCCGGACTGGTACGACGCCCTGCCCACCCTCTCGGCCGCCGGCTTCACGACCGTGGCGCTCACGCTCGCCGACGACGCCGTACCTCTCGAGGAAGCGGTCGCCGGGCTCGACCGGGTCGCCCTCGTGCTCGGCTCCGAGGGCCACGGGCTCTCCCCGCGCTGGGAGGGCTCCGCCGACCGCCGCGCGATCATCCCCATGGCCGCCGGCATCGACTCCCTCAACGTCGCCGCCGCCTCCGCCGTCGCCTGCTACGTCACCGCCCGGCGCTGACCGACGCTGACCGACGCTGACCGAAAGGTGCGCGGATTGGTCACCAACCGCACGTCCGGAGCCCGAAAACGTGCGGTTGGTGACCAATCCGCACCCCTCGCGGACCCCGCGCTCATCCGTCGCGCGACGTATCTGGGATCTCGATACGCCGGTTGCGACCTCCTTCGTCGGTCGCGCGGACTACTCGATCTGGCTGCTGGTCCTCGCCCCGCGAGCAAGCTCGCGTGCCGAGGGCAGCTCAGATCCAGCGACGCAGCTTGAAGACCGCCCAGAGCGTCAGGCTGACGACCAGCATCATCACCAGCGCGAACGGGTAGCCCCCGGCCCAGTGGAGCTCGGGCATGTGGTCGAAGTTCATGCCGTAGATGGTCCCGATGAGGGTGGGGGCGAAGAGGATCGCCGCCCAGGCGGAGATCCGCTTGACGTCCTCGTTCTGGTCGATGCTCGCCTCGGACAGGGCGCGCATCTCCTCGTTCTGGCGCTGCGCGACGAGCGTCGCGTTCACGGTGAGGATGTCGCGGAGGAGCTGGCGGAAGCCGTCGACCTGCTCGATCACCGCGGTGAGGTGGTCCTCGACGTCGCGCAGGTAGCGCTGGAGCTCCTCGTCGGTGCCGTACTTGTCGAAGCCGGCGGTCAGGGCGGCGAGGACGGCGGCGAGCGGCCGGGTCGCGCGCTGGAACTCGATGACCTCGCGGGTGAGCTCGTAGATGCGCCGCGACACGCCGGGGTCGCTGCCGAAGACCTCGGTCTCGATCTCGTCGATGTCGTTCTCGAGGCCGGCGACGACCGGGAGGTAGCCGTCGACGACGCGGTCGAGGATCGCGTAGAGGATCGCCTCGGGACCGTGCGCGAGCAGGTCGGGGTTGCTCTCCAGGCGACGGCGCACCGCGGAGAGGTCGGGGGACTCCGAGTGCCGCACCGTGATCACGAAGTCCGGGCCGACGAAGACGTGCACCTCGCCGAACTCGACCTCCTCGCGCGAGTCGACGTAGTGCGCGGCGCGCAGGACGACGAAGAGGGTGTGGTCGTAGCGCTCGAGCTTGGGCCGCTGGTGGGCGACGATCGCGTCCTCGACCGCGAGCTCGTGCAGGTCGAACTCGTGGGCGAGCGATCCCAGCTCGTGCTGGTCGGGCCGGTAGAGCCCGATCCAGGCGACCGCGTCCTCGTGCTCGTGGAGGGTGCGGTAGGTGTCGCCCAGGTCGGCCGGCGAGGCGACGCGGTCGCCGTCGACGTACACGGCGGAGTCGATGATGCTGACCCGGTCGCCGATGCGCTCGACGGCCAGCGACGCGCTCGGCGTCGAGGGGGTACGGCGGCGGACCCGCCCGGTCAGCGAGCGGATCGGCTTGAAGCTGCGTTCGGACATGACGACACCTCGGGGCTGGAGGGGAGGTGGGACGGGGAGGGACGACGACTGTCGCTCTGCACCGCTACCACCTCCTCGTCGTCGATCCGGTACGCCGTCGAGAAGGGTACGACGCGCCTCAGCCCGCAGGCCACTCGGGCGGGAAGTCGCCGGCCGCCTTGTCGTGCGCCTTCTGCAGCTTCTTGCGCGCCTTGGTGGGGAGCCGGTCGCCGAACACGGTGCCCCGCGTGTGGTCGGTCTCGTGCTGCAGGCACCGGGCCAGCATGCCGTCGCCGGCGAACTCCACGGGCTCCCCGTCGAGCCCGGTGCCGGTCACCGACGCGGAGTCCGGCCGGGCGCAGTCCACGAACGCGCCCGGGAAGGACAGGCAGCCCTCCTCGCTCTCGTCGAGCTGCCGGTCGCGGCCCTCGGGGAGGGTGAGCTCGGGGTTGCAGACGATGCCGACGGTGTGGCGGCCGGTCGAGTCGGGGCAGTCGAAGACGAACATCGCGACGTCCTCGCCGATCTGGCACGCGGCCAGGCCCACGCCGTCGGCGGCGACCATCGTCGCGACCATGTCCGCGGCGAGCGCTCGCAGCGCGTCGTCGTACACCGTCACCGGCTGTTGGGGACGGTGCATCACCTCGGCCCCCCACCGCGTGATGGGGCGGGCCGTCCCGCCCGTGGGCAGCGGACCGTAGGGAGCGAGGGGCGCGGGGGCGTCGGGCATGCCGAGCAGGGTAGCCAGCGTGTGACCGGTCCCACGACCGCGGTTGTAGCCCGCTGTGTAACTCCCAGTTACATTTGCCGTATGTCCACGGTCTCCACACTGACGTCGTCCCTGGGCTCGTCCCTGGCCAGGAGCCTCCGGCCCGGCGGGAAGCACGGGGTGCCCACGACGGAGCGGCGCGATCCGATCGGGTACGCCGTCGCCGGCCTCAGCCGCCTCGCGCAGAGCGACCTGCTCGACCGGGTGGGCCTGCGCCGGCAGGTCGAGCAGGCGGTGTTCACCACCACCCGCAGCGGCTTCCGCACCATCACGGCCGCCAGCCGCACCTTCGCCCGGGCGGGCCGCGCCGGCCAGCCCGGCTCACGCCCCTCGGACGTGCCGCGCACCGGCCTGTTCGACCTGACCCCGAGCGAGGACGAGCAGATGCTCGTGGACGTCGTGACGGAGCTCGCCGAGGAGGTGCTGCGCCCCGCGGCCGCGGAGGCCGACGAGGCGTGCGCGGCTCCGGAGGCCGTCCTCAAGGCCGGCCTCGACGTCGGACTGCCGATCCTGGGCGTGCCCGAGTCCCTCGGCGGTGTCTCCGAGGAGCGGTCGGCCGTCGCCGGCGCGCTGGTCGCCGAGGCGCTCGCCCACGGTGACCTCGGGCTGGCGGTCGCCTCCCTCGCGCCCGGCTCCGTGGCCACCGCGCTCGGGCTGTGGGGCACCGAGGAGCAGCAGCAGACCTACCTGCCCGCCTTCACCGGTGACGCCGTGCCCGCGGCCGCCCTGGCGCTGGCCGAGCCGACGGTGCTCTTCGACGCGCTCGCCCCGGCCACGACCGCTGAGCGGACCGCGGAGGGCTTCACCCTCAACGGCGTGAAGTCGGCCGTCCCCCGCGGGGCCGAGGCCGAGCTCTTCGTCGTCGGCGCCCAGCTCGACGGGGCGCCCGCGCTCTTCCTGGTCGAGTCGTCGACGCCCGGTCTCGAGGTCGTCGCGGACCCGGGCATGGGCGTTCGAGCCGCCGGCCTCACGCGGTTGGAGCTGCGCGACGTGCGGCTCCCGGCCGACGCGGTGCTGGGGGAGACCGACGGGACGACGTACGCCGAGTGCGTGCGCCTCTCGCGCCTGGCCTGGTGCGCCCTCGCCGTGGGCACCGGCCAGGCGGTGCTCGACTACGTGACGCCGTACGTGAAGGAGCGGGAGGCGTTCGGCGAACCGGTCGCCCACCGGCAGTCGGTGGCGTTCATGGTCGCCGACATCGCGATCGAGCTGCAGGCGATGCGCCTGCTGACCTGGAAGGCCGCGTCCCGGGCGGCCGCGGCCAAGGACGTCGCCCGCGACGTCGCGCTGGCGCGCCGCCTCTGTGCCGAGAAGGGCATGAAGATCGGCCTCGACGGCGTCCAGTTGCTCGGCGGCCACGGGTTCGTGAAGGAGCACCCGGTGGAGCGGTGGTACCGCGACCTGCGTGCGATCGGCGTGATGGAAGGTGCGGTGCTGATCTGATGGCCATCAACCTCGAGGACCCGAAGAAGTTCCGACCGCTGGTCGGTCAGGCGCACCAGGTCGCGATGAACATGCTGCGGCCGATCTCGCGCAAGTACGACAAGGCCGAGCACGCCTACCCGCAGGAGCTCGACATGCTCGCCGCCATGATCGACGGGCTCTCCGAGTCCGGGGCGAGCGAGGGCGCCGGCGCCGCCGGGGTGCGACGTGACGAGAGGGACGCCGACCAGGGCGGGGTGCGCAACGGCACCAACCTCGCTTCGGTGATGTCGATCGCCGAGATGTGCTGGGGCGACGTCGGCCTGCTGCTGTCGATGCCGCGGCAGGGTCTGGGCAACTCCGCGATCGCGTCGGTGGCCGACGACGAGCAGCAGCAACGGTTCGCCGGGGTGTGGGCCGCGATGGCGATCACCGAGCCCAGTACCGGGTCGGACTCCGCCAACATCTCGACCACGGCCGTCCTCGACGGTGACGAGTACGTCATCAACGGCGAGAAGATCTACGTCACCTCCGGCGAGCGCGCCGACGCGGTCGTGGTCTGGGCGACGTTGGACCGGTCGCTGGGCCGGGCGGCGATCAAGTCGTTCGTGGTGCCCAAGGGCACCCCGGGCATGCGGGTCGAGCGGCTCGAGCACAAGCTCGGCATCAAGGCCTCCGACACCGCGGCCATCATCTTCGAGGACTGCCGGGTCCCGAGGGAGAACCTGCTCGGCTCACCCGAGGTCGACACCAAGCAGGGGTTCGCCGGTGCGATGGCGACCTTCGACAACACCCGGCCGCTCGTCGCGTCGATGGCGGTCGGCTGCGCCCGCGCGGCCCTGGACCTCACGCGCGAGCTGCTGCAGCAGGCGGGCGTCGAGATCGACTACGACCGGCCGGCGTACTCCCAGCACGCCGCCGCGGCGAAGCTGCTCCAGATGGAGGCCGACTGGGAGGGCGCCTACCTGCTGATGCTGCAGGCGGCGTGGATGGCCGACAACCGCCGACCGAACTCGCTCGAGGCGTCGATGGCGAAGGCGAAGGCGGGCCGGGTCGGCTCGGACATCACGCTGTCGTGCGTCGAGCTCGCGGGATCCGTCGGCTACAGCGAGGCCGAGCTGCTGGAGAAGTGGGCGCGGGACTCCAAGATCCTCGACATCTTCGAGGGCACCCAGCAGATCCAGCAGCTGATCGTCGCCCGCCGGGTGCTCGGGCTGAGCAGCGCCGAGCTCAAGTAGGTCGGGGCCGACAGCTCAGGCCAGCAGGGGAGCGAGCCGTTCCACGTCGTCGGGACCCTCGAGGTCGCCGACGGCGAGGAAGACGGTGTCGACACCCCGGTCGGCCAGCGCGCCGTAGCGGTCGCGCTGCTCGGCCGGGGTGCCGGCGTTCGTCCGCTGCGCGTACGCCGACGCCCTCGTGCTCCCGCGAAGTCGCTCGACCCGCGCCCAGGTGTCGTCGCGGTCGCGGCCGACGACCGGCAGGTCCAGCACCGTGACGCGCACGTCGGTGCCGGCGACGGCCGCGAGCGCCCGGTCGACGTGCTCGGTGCGGACGTTGACCGCGTCGGCCCGCTCCCGCGCGATGGCCAGCGTGCGGGCGCCGGACCCGCCCAGGACGATCGGGATCTCGTGCCGTGGGCGCGGGTAGCCGGTCGTCTCCGGCAGCCCGGCCGCGGGTCTGGTCCCCGGCGCCCAGAGAGCCCGCATCGTGGCGATGGCCTGTTCGACCAGGTCGAGGCGCTCACGGGGCGGGGGGAACGCGACGCCGTACGCCGCGTGCTCCCGCGACCACCAGCCGGCTCCCAGGCCCACGAACGCCCGCCCGCCCGAGAGGACGTCGAGCGTGGCGGCCGCCTTCGCGGTGATCCCTGCGGGCCTGAACGTCACCGGCGTGACCAGGGTGCCGAGCTCGAGGTCGGTGCCGAGCCCGGCGAGCAGGCCGAGCGTCACCCAGGGCTCGGGGATCGGCGCCCAGGCGCGGTCGACCTGGGGGATCTGGATGAGGTGGTCCATCAGCGCGAGGCCCGCGAACCCCGCCTCGTCGGCGGCGCGGGCGACCCCGACCAGCCACGTGGCCGGACGCTCGCCCCACGGGAAGCGGCTCACCTGGAGGACGAAACGCAGCCCCTGCGAGCTGCGGCGCTCCGCCGACGGCGTCGTCGTCGGGGCAGGTCCGGGCGCGTCGGCGTCGTCGGTCTCGGGAGCGGTGTCCTCCACCCGGTGGACCAGGTCCCACCCGGTGAGGTCGAGGGCGCGGACCTTCCGCAGCTGGGCGGCGAGCGCTGGTGCGGGCACCGGCCGGTCCCGGTCCCGGTTCCGCGCCCGGCAGGTCGCGGCGGGCGTGTCGAGGAGGACGGCGACCGCCGGCATCCCCGCGCCGCGAGCGGCGGCGAGCCAGCGCGCCCGTCGTACGTCGTCGAGGCCGAGCGTGTCGACGACGGTCGTGAGGCCCCGGCCGAGGCGGGCGTCGACGACCTGCTCGAGCAGCGCGAACGCGTCGGCCGAGGCGTCGAGGTCGTGCACCCCGCTGCCCACCACGCCACGGAGGTCGTCGGAGGAGACGATCTCGTCGCGGCGGTAGCGGGTACGCGCCCAGGTCGACTTGCCCGAGCCGGAGGCACCGACCAGGACGACCAGCGCCGGGTCGGGGAGGGCCGGTCGGGCACGTCCCGGACCCGGGCGCGGCTCCGTCGTGCTCAGCCCTTCTCGGGGTCCGAGGCGGCGCTCGTGCCGATCGACTCGACCGGGCTCGGGAGGTCGGGGTCCTCGATCAGCTCGGCGGCCGTCTTCGGCGGCGTCGACCTCTTGGGGGGCAGCTTGGCGCTCGGCGTCGACTTCGTGGCGGGGGCCTTCGGGGCCTCCGACCGCGAGGCGGGCGCCTTCTTCGCCGCGGGCTTGCGGGGCGTGGCCTTCTTGGCGACGTCGGCGGGGGTCGCGTCGACATGGGTGGTGTCCGCAGCGGCGTCGATCGGGCTCTCCGGGGCAGGCGTCGGCTCCGGCACCGGCTGGTGCGCCGCCTGCTCCTTGACGAGCTCGGTCGCGAGGTCGGTCACCGGCGGCTTGACCGGCGTCGGCTTCGCGGGCGCCTTCTTCGCCGCCGGCTTGTTCGCGGGTGCCTTCTTCGGCGGTGCCTTCTTCGCCGGGGCCTTCTTCGCCGGGGCCTTCTTCGCCGGGGCCCTCTCGGTGGTGGCCGTCGAGGCAGGGGCGGGGCGGGACACCTCCGGCGTCCGGTCCGGGGCGTGGGTCGTCGTGGCGCCGCCGCCGTGCCGGCCGGGGAGCCGGCTGGTCACCACGTCCGCCGCACCCTTGACCACCTGGCCCGCGACCACCCGCCCGACCGAGATCGTGCCCTTCGCCTGCTCGACCGCCTTGCCGGCGGTGTCCACGGGGTGGGTGACCGCTCCCTTGACGGTCCCGACGATGGTGTCCTGGAGCTTCTGCAGGGGGGTCTTGCTGGCCACGGGGCTTCCCTTCGATCGAGAACGCTGGGTCCTGCTCTGGGTCGTGCTCTGGGTCCTGCTCTGGATTGAAGCATGTACCCGATCGACCTGGGCATGCTGCGTGTCATGGCCCACTCTGCGAGCAACCAGGCACGTGACCGGACGAGCGACCCGGCGGGCGACCGGTCCGAGCTCATCGTCTCGGTGCTCGACGACGCCTTCGCGCCGCTGATGGAGGCCGACCCGATCGCGTTCCGCCGCAAGTTCCGCACGATGGCGGCCGACCCCCACGCGTTCTACCGCGGGACCGCCTGCCTGTTCTACGCCGACGTCACGGCCGCCGAGGACCCCTTCGCCGACGAGCGCAGCGGGGCGATCTGGGTGCACGGCGACCTCCACGTCGAGAACTTCGGCACCTACCTGAACTCCGACGGCCGCCTGGTCTTCGACATCAACGACTTCGACGAGGCCTACCTGGGCCGGTTCACCTGGGACCTGCAGCGGTTCGCCGCCTCGCTCGCGCTCGTGGGCTGGCAGAAGGCGCTGCCCGAGGACGACGTACGCCGGCTGGTGGGTCGCTACCTGCGCGCCTACCTCGCCCAGGTCGACGAGTACCGCAGGTCCGAGGACGACGACTTCGCCCTGCACCTCGACAACACCGACGGTCCGATCCACGCCGTCCTCGTGGCCGCCCGCCAGGAGCGGAGGGCCGACCTCCTCGACGCGCTCACCGAGATCGAGGACGGGACCCGGGTCTTCCGGCACGACGACTCGGTCCGGCGGCTCTCGAAGCGCGAGCGGTCCCAGGTGGTGTCGGCGTTCGAGCGCTACCTGGAGTCGATCCCCGAGACGAAGCGGTTCGACCGGGCGCTGTTCTACGAGCTGCACGACGTCGTCGGCAAGAGCGGCTTCGGCATCGGGAGCGCCGGGCTGCCGGCGTACAACGTGCTGGTCGAGGGCTTCAGCCAGGCGCTCGACAACGACGTGGTGCTGTCGATGAAGCAGGCGAACGTGCCGGCGGTGAGCAGGTTCGTCGACACCGCAGCCGTGGAGAAGTACTTCGACCACGAGGGCCACCGCACGGTCGTCAGCCAGCGGGCGCTGCAGGTGCACACCGATCCGCTGCTGGGCTACACCGAGCTCGACGGCGTCGGGTACGTCGTCTCGGAGCTGTCCCCCTACGAGGTCGACCTCGACTGGAGCGGCATCACCGAGCCCGACGAGATCGCCTCGGTCGTCGACCTGCTCGGCCGGGCGACCGCGAAGATCCACTGCGCCTCCGACGAGGACAGCGACCAGGACCTCGTCGACTTCCAGGTCGAGGACGCGATCGCGGAGAGCGTCCACCGGCGGCGCAAGGAGCTGGTCACCTGGGTCACCGACTTCGGCATGGACTACGCCGAGCGGGTGCGGGAGGACCACGCGCTCTTCGTCGACGCCTTCCGCGGCGGGCGGATCGGGGTCTCCGCGATCTGACGGTGCGGCTCCCGGCGTGGGCTGTGGGCGTCGGTGAGGTGCGCGGATTGGTCACCAACCGCAGGTCCGAGGGCCGATTTCGTGCGGTTGGTGACCAATCCGCAGGGGTCGGCGGGGGTCAGCGGGGGTCAGTCCACCAGGTCGGCGCGGCCCGAGGGCTCGGCGCGCAGGTGCTGGGGGGCACGGAAGCCGGCGGCGGCGAAGGCGGTGTCGACGGCACGCACCACCGCGTCGAGGCGGGCGAGGGGGACCAGGGAGAGCGCGGAGCCGCCGAAGCCGCCGCCGGTCATCCGCGCGCCGAGGGCGCCGGCCTCGACCGCGGTGCCGACGACCAGGTCGAGCTCGGGGCAGGAGATCTCGAAGTCGTCGCGCATCGAGACGTGCGACTCGGCGAAGCGGGCGCCGACGGCCGTCCAGTCGCCGGCCTCGAGCGCGGCGACGACCTCGCGGACCCGCTCGACCTCGGTGACGACGTGGCGCGCGCGCCGGCGGACCCGGTCGTCGTCGAGCGCCTCGACGGTCGCCCGGGAGGCATGGCGCAGGGACGGCACGCCGAGGGCGGCAGCCGCCGCCTCGCAGTCGGCCCGGCGCTCGCCGTACCCACCGTCGACGAGGGCGTGGGACACCCGGGTGTCGGTGACCAGCAGGGCCAGCCCGGCGTCGTCCAGGGCCAGCGGGACCGGGCGTGAGGTGTGATCGTCGAAGTCGATGAGCAGGGCGGTCCCGGGCCCGGCGAGCATCGACACCGTCTGGTCCATGCCACCCGTGGGGGCGCCCGCGACCTCGGTCTCGGCCCGGATGCACGCGTCGACGACCCGCTCCCGGTCGAGCACCACACGGGCCGCGGCGCACGCGGCGACGGCGACGGAGCACTCCAAGGCCGCCGAGCTCGAGAGCCCGGCCCCGAGCGGCACCGTCCCGTGCACCAGGACGTCCATCCCGGGCAGGGCGAGGCCGTCCTCGCGCAGCGCCCACAGCACCCCGGCGGCGTACGCCGCCCAGCCCGCCGCCCCGGCGGCGGCGTCGAGCGAGCCCTCCCAGGGGTCGGACTCCTCCAGGCTCCCGACCCGCAGGAGGCCGTCGTCCCGCGGCGCGACGGCGGCGTAGGTCGCGTGAGGGAGTGCCACGGGCAGCACCAGGCCGGCGTTGTAGTCGGTGTGCTCACCGATGAGGTTGACCCGCCCGGGAGCCCGGGCGACGACCGCCGGGGGCACGCCGTACGCCTCCGCGAAGGCGTCCGCGAGGTGGGCGGTGAGCGACGTGGGATCTCCCGAAGCGACGAACGGCACCGGTCAAACCTAGACTGGTGCAACGTGCAGTTCCTCGACCCGGTCCCCACGCCCCACGACCTGACCTACGACGACGTCTTCATGGTCCCGCGGCACTCCGCGGTGGCCAGCCGGTACGACGTCGACCTCGCCACCAGCGACGGCACCGGCGCCACCCTGCCGCTGGTCGTCGCCAACATGACGGCCATCGCCGGCAAGCGGATGGCCGAGACGATCGCGCGCCGTGGCGGGCTGGCGGTGATCCCCCAGGACATCCCGGCGGCCGTCGTCGCCGACGTCGTGCAGTTCGTGAAGTCGCGACACCTGGTGTTCGACACCCCCATCGAGCTCGCGCCCAGCCAGACCGTCGCGGAGGCGCTGGCGCTGATCCCCAAGCGCTCCCACCGCGCGGCGGTCGTGGTCGCGGACGGCCGCCCGCTGGGGGTCGTCTCGGAGGCCGACTGCGTCGAGGTCGACCGGTTCGCCCAGGTGCAGCACGTGATGCAGCCCATCACCGTCCGGCTCACGGCGGACGCGGACCCGCGCGACGCGTTCGACCGCCTCGACGCGGCGCACGCGACGCTGGCGGTGGCCGTGGACGACGAGGGCCGACTGCTCGGCGTCCTGACCCGCACCGGGGCCCTGCGCGCCACGCTCTACCAGCCGGCCGTGGACCCGAGCGGCGGCCTGCGGGTCGCGGCCGCCATCGGCGTGAACGGTGACGTGGCCCAGAAGGCGAAGGAGCTGCTGGACGCGGGCGTCGACTGCCTGGTCGTCGACACCGCGCACGGCCACCAGGAGCGGATGCTCGAGGCGCTGGCCGCCGTACGCTCGCTCGACCCGCAGGTGCCGGTCGCCGCCGGCAACGTCGTCTCCGCCGAGGGGACCCGCGCGCTCGTCGAGGCGGGCGCCGACATCGTCAAGGTCGGGGTCGGCCCCGGCGCGATGTGCACGACCCGGATGATGACCGGCGTCGGACGACCGCAGTTCTCCGCCGTCCTCGAGTGCGCGACGGCCGCGCACGAGCTCGGGAAGCACGTGTGGGCGGACGGCGGCGTCCGTCACCCGCGCGACGTCGCGCTCGCCCTGGCCGCGGGCGCCTCCGCGGTCATGATCGGCTCCTGGTTCGCCGGCACCCACGAGTCCCCGGGCGACCTGATGCTGGACTCCGACGGCCGGGCCTACAAGGTGTCCTTCGGGATGGCCTCCGCCCGCGCCGTCGCCAACCGGACGTCGGCCGAGTCGGCCTTCGACCGCGCTCGCAAGGGTCTCTACGAGGAGGGGATCTCCTCCTCGCGGATGTACCTCGACCCGGCCCGGCCGGGGGTGGAGGACCTCGTCGACCAGATCTGCTCGGGTGTCCGGTCCGCCTGCACGTACGCCGGAGCCGCCTCGCTCGCGGAGCTCCACGAGCGGGCGGTCGTCGGCGTCCAGTCCGCAGCGGGCTTCCACGAGGGTCGCCCGCTGCCGACCGGCTGGAGCTAGCGCAGGTCCGGTGCCACCGGTCCGGAGGCCTCGGGGTCCTTGTCGACGGCGATGACGAAGTCGTCGCCGTGCTCGGTCACGCCCGCGATCACGGCCGCCTCGACCGCCTCCTCGGCATAGCGACGGCGCACCATCATCGGGTCGCTGCGCAGGTCCTTCACCAGGGAGACCGACAGCCCGATCATGACGAGCACGAACGGCAGGGCGGCCACGATGGTGATCGTCTGCAGGCCCGTCAGCGCGTCGGTGCCGCCGACGAGCAGCATCACCGCGGCGACGGCCCCGGTGGCGACGCCCCAGAAGACGACCGTACGGCGGCTCGGCTCCAGCGTGCCGCGCTCGGAAAGCGTGCCCATCACGATCGAGGCGGCGTCGGCGCCGGAGACGAAGAAGATCGCGACCAGCACCATGACCACGACGCTGGCGACGGTCGCCAGCGGGTAGGACTGCAGCGTGGTGAACAGCTGCGACTCGATCCCGCCCGCGCCGGCGATGTCGGTCCCGGTCTTCTGGAGGTCAATCGCGGCGCCGCCGAAGATGCAGAACCAGACCAGGCTCACCAGGCTCGGCACGAGCAGGACACCGGTGACGAACTGGCGCACGGTGCGACCGCGGGAGATCCGCGCGATGAACATGCCCACGAACGGCGTCCAGGAGATCCACCAGGCCCAGTAGAAGACCGTCCAGGACTGGAGCCACGTGCTCGTCTCGCCGCCCTCGGCGCCGGTGCGCGCGGACATCATCGCCAGGTCCTGCAGGTAGCTGCCGATCGACGTCGGCACCAGGTTGAGGATGAACACCGTCGGCCCCAGCACGAACACGAAGAGCGCCAGCGTGATCGCGAGCACCATGTTGATGTTCGAGAGCCACTGGATGCCCTTGGCCACCCCGGAGACGGCCGAGAGGATGAAGGCCACGGTCAGGACGGCGATGATGCCGACCAGGACCCCGTTGCCGACCTTGCCGATGCCGCCCACGATCTGGAGCCCGCTCTGGATCTGCAGCGCGCCGAGACCGAGGGACGCGGCCGAGCCGAAGAGGGTCGCGAAGATCGCGAGCATGTCGATGACCTTGCCCCAGCCGCCGTGCGCGCGGCTGCCGAGGAGCGGCTCGAACGCCGCGGAGATCAGCTGCAGGCGCCCCTTGCGGTAGACGCCGTACGCGATGGCCAGGCCGACCACCGCGTAGATCGCCCACGGGTGGAGCGTCCAGTGGAAGAGCGTGGTCGCCATCGCGTGCTGGGCGGCGGCCGGGTTGCCGGCGTCGCCGGTGCCCGGCGGGGGCGTGGCGAAGTGCGTGATCGGCTCGCTGACGCCGTAGAACATCAGGCCGATGCCCATGCCGGCGCTGAACATCATCGCGACCCAGGAGACGGTGCGGAACTCCGGTTCCTCGTCGTCGCGGCCGAGCGGGATGTCGCCGAACCGGCTGGCGGCCAGCCAGATGACGAACACGACGAACGCGCTCGCCGTGGTGACGAAGAGCCAGCCGGTGTCCTCCATGACCCAGGTCAGCGCGCTGCCTGAGGCGGTGGCGAGGGAGTCGGTGCTCACGAAGCCCCAGACGAGGAAGGCCAGCGACACCGCGGCGGTGACGCCGAACACCACCTTGTCGACGCCGCGCTCCGGGTTCGCGTCCTCCACGGGTTGGTCGAGTGCCGGGTGCGACAGGACGTCGACCGGGGTCCTCACGGACTCCGCTGCCCGGCGGGTACGGGTGTACTGGTCAGTAGTCACACGAGGTGGGGTACCACTCACCCCGCGGGGTGAAACCCCACGTGAGGACCCTCACCCGCGCGAGCTGCGCTCCGTGCGCCCGCGGACGATGCCGATGAACCGCTGGACCCAGGGGTCGTCGTTGTCCACCAGCCAGGCCAGCCCGACCGTCGTCGGGGGCAGGTCGGTCACCACCCGCGTGGTCACGTCGCGACGGTGGTGGAGCCGCGCGACCGACATGGGTACGACGGCGACGCCGGTGCCGCTGGCCACCACCTCGACCGCGTCCTTCACCGACATCGGCGGCCACGCGAGCTGCTCGGCGGTGGGCCGCCAGCCGCTGCGCTCGGGCAGCACGAGCTGCTCGTCGGCGAGGTCGGCGGTCGTCACCTCGTCGGCGAGGGTCAGCAGGTGCTCGACCCCCATCACGGCCACCGGGAGCTCCTCGTACAGCGGGATCAGGTGAAGACCCTCCCGGTCCACGGGGAGCCGCACGAGCGTCATGTCCAGGGTGCCCTCGCGGACCCGGGTCTCCTGCTCGGCCTCGGTGAGGGGGACGAGCTCGAGGGGGTCGCGGGCGTAGCGCTCGCGCCAGGTCCGAGCCCACTTGTCCGGCGTCGCGCCGGTGACGAAGCCGACACGGAAGTGCCCGAAGGCCTGGCTCACCCTCTCGGGCCCCGGCTCACGACTTGTCGGGGGTGGGAGCAGCGAAGTACCGCCAGGCCGCCGTGACGATGACGGCCCCGATGATCGAGCCGATGATCCCGCTGGGCCGGAGGTCGAGGCCGTCGCCGGAGAGCAGGCTGACCAGCAGGCCGCCGACGAACGAGCCGGCGATGCCGGCGACGATCGCCATCGTCCAGTTCACGCCGCCCTCCTCGCGCCCGAGGATGAACTGAGCGATGGCACCGACCACCATGCCGAAGAGGATCAGGCCAAGAATCAGGTACATAGGGGGATCCTAGGGTCGGCCGTCGGGTGCCCGTTCACCCGGTTTCCCCGAACTGCTCGACACGGATCGCGTCGCTGCGCAATCCGGACTCCTCGAGCAGCCGGGTGGCGTACGACGCGAACCCGACCGAGCCGCAGACGTAGGCGCGCTCCGCACCGCTGACCAGTGGGGCCACCTCCTCGGGGTACGGCGGGGCGGCGACCCGCTCGCCGAGGTTCTCCCGCGTCAGCGCGACGAGCGCGCCGTACCGCTCGAGCTCGGCGGCGTAGGGGAGCTCCCCCCACGTGCGCGCGACCACGACGACCCGGAGGAGGTCCTGCACGCCCAGGCGCCGGGCGACCCGGGCCATGGCGACGACGGGGACGACGCCCGAGCCCCCGGCGATGCAGACGGCAGGCACGTCGCCCTCCCAGACGAACCAGCCGCCGATCGGGCCCCGGAGCTCGAGCACGTCTCCCACCTCGGCGACGTCGTGCAGGAAACCGGACACCTCGCCGCCGGGCAAGCACTCGACCATGAGCTCGAGCAGCGGGTCGTCGGGGTCGGACGCGACGGAGTAGGAGCGCTGCGCGGTGTAGCCGTCCGGAGCACGCAGCCGGACGACGTAGTGCTGCCCGGCCAGGTGGTCGACGCGGTCGTCGACGTGGAGACGCAGTCGCACCAGCCGGTCGGTGGGGTGGTCGAGCTCGATGATCGTGCCGGTCGTCCAGCCGCCGGCGGGAGCGGTCACCACCGCGCCGCCGTCACGGGTCACCCTGGTAGCGCTGCTCCAGCCAGGGGTCGCCGCGGTCGTGGTAGCCGTTCTGCTCCCAGAAGCCCGGCCGGTCGCGCTCGAGGAGCTCCAGCCGGGTGATCCACTTCGCCGACTTCCAGAAGTAGAGGTGCGGGACGAGCAGCCGCACCGGACCGCCGTGGCCGGTCGGCAGCGGCTTGCCGTCGACCTCCCAGACGATCCACGCCTTGCCGCCGGTGACGTCCGCAAGCGGCAGGTTGGTCGTGTAGCCGGTGGTCGAGTGGGCCAGCACGAAGCCGGCCTCCGGCAGCGGCATCGCCGCGTCCAGCAGGGTGTCGACGCTGACGCCGCGGAAGGTCATGTCGAACTTCGACCAGGTCGTGACGCAGTGGATGTCGCCGACGTACGACGACACCGGCAACGCCTGCACCTCGCCCCAGGTCCACGCCTGCGGGCGCCCCACCAGCCCGTCGACCGACATGGTCCAGGAGTCCAGGTCGATCCGCGGCGTTGCCTCGGCCGTCAGGGTCGGCCACGAGCTGCCGGTGTCGTACTGGCCCGGTGGCAGCCGGTCGGGGCGCTCGGGCCGACGCTTGCCGAGGAATCCGCGGGTGACGGGCACCGGTCCAGTATGCCGCGTCGCCGGTGTCGCCCGGCTCGGACGCCGCTCGTCCGGTGGCCGCCCCGGGACCGGACCCGCCCCGCGACACCCACGGATTGGTCACCAACCGCACGTTTTCGGGGCCCAGACGTGCGGTTGGTGACCAATCCGCACGTCCCTTGCGGCCGTAGCCCGCCAGCACCGGAACTAGAACGCGTTGCAGATCCGGAGGCCGTCGCCTACGTTGACACGCGTCAACCGGGTGGGCCGGGACCCCAGGGTCCGGGGAGGGGAAGGCATGGCCGAGACGATCCAGCAGCTGCTCCGGGAGCGGGCGGAGGACGACCACGTCGCGATCCGGTACGGCGACCGGAGCTGGACCTGGCGGGAGCACGTCGCCGAGTCGTCGGCCGTCGCTTCGGCGCTGCTGGGAGTGAGCGACCCCGACCGTCCCGTGCACGTGGGCACGCTGCTCGGCAACGGACCCGACATGCTGCGGATGATGGCCGCGGGTGGGCTCGGCGGGTTCACCCTGTGCGGCATCAACACCACCCGTCGGGGGGAGGGCCTGGTCCAGGACGTGCGCCGCGCCGAGTGCCAGGTGCTCGTGACCGACGCCGAGCACCGTCCTCTCCTCGACGGCCTGGACCTGGAGGACGTGCGCGTGCTCGACACGTCCACGCCCGAGTGGGCCGACCTCATCGCCGGAGCGGGCGCGCTGACGCCGTACGCCGAGGTCGGCGCCATGGACACCTTCATGATGATCTTCACCTCCGGCACCAGCGGCGACCCCAAGGCCGTCCAGGTCAGCCACCTGATGGTGCTCTTCTCGGGCCTGAACCTCCAGGGCCGGTTCGAGCTCGGCCCCGACGACGTCTGTTACGTCTCGATGCCGCTGTTCCACTCCAACGCCGTCGTGGCCGGCTGGAGCCCGGCGGTGTGTGCCGGGGCGACGATCGTGCCCGCCCGGTTCAGCGCGTCGAGATTCCTCGACGACGTGCGGGAGTACGGCGTCACCTACATGAACTACGTCGGGAAGCCGCTCGCCTACGTGCTGGCGACCCCCGAGCGCGCCGACGACCGGCACAACACACTGCGGGTCGCGTTCGGCAACGAGGCCAGCGACCGCGACATCGAGGAGTTCGCCCGCCGCTTCGGATGTGACGTCTGGGACGGCTTCGGGTCGACCGAGCTGGCGGTGATCATCACGCGCGAGCCCGGCACGCCCCCGGGCTCGATCGGCAAGGGCTTCGACGGCGTCGCCATCTACAACGCCGACACCGTGACCGAGTGTGCCGTCGCGGAGTTCGACGAGCATGGCTTGCTCCTCAACGCCGCCGAGGCGGTCGGGGAGCTGGTGAACACGACCGGAGGTGGCTACTTCGGTGGCTACTACAACGACCAGGCGGCCAACGACGAGCGGATGCGGCACGGCATGTACTGGTCCGGTGACCTCGCCTACCGGGACGTGGACGGATGGATCTACCTCGCCGGCCGGACCGCGGACTGGATGCGGGTCGACGGGGAGAACCTGGCCGCCGCCCCGATCGAGCGGATCCTCCAGCGGCTGCCCGCGGTCAACCGGGTCGCCGTCTACGCCGTCCCGGACGAGCACGTGGGCGACCAGGTGATGGCGGCGCTCGTCCTGCAGGACGAGGCGACCCTGACCCCCGCCGAGCTCCAGGAGTTCCTCGCGGCCCAGCCCGACCTCTCCGTCAAGGCCTGGCCCAGGTTCGTGCGGGTCGCGCCCGACCTGCCGAGCACCGCGACCAACAAGGTGCTCAAGCGCGAGCTCGCCGCCCAGGGCCCGACCGCGGGCAACGGCGTGCTGTGGACCAGGGCCGCCCGCGGGACGGCGTACTCGAGCGACGCCGGCGTGCCCGCCTGACCGTTTGCGCCGGGCGGTCGCCGGGCACCGGCGCGGCATGGGTGGAGGTCTTCCGGGTCTGGTCATCGCCGCGGTGCTGCTGATCGTGGTGATGTTTGTAGTCTTCCTCGTCGTGCCCGCGGCGCGGGACCGTCAGCGGGTGGCGCGGTCGATCAACGCCCCGGAGACGGCGACCCTGGAGTACCGCGTCCCCGAGAGCCAGGACCCGGCCGTCGTGCTGGCCGCGCTCGCCAGTGACGGCTACCAGGCCGCCCTCGCTCCCGAGGACACCAGGCTGGTGCGGGTCGCCTGCCCGCCGGGGGTCGACCGGGAGCGCGCCCGCGTCCGGGCCGTGATCTCCACGGCCACGTCCTCGGCGATCGACCACGGCGCGCCCGTCCACGCCGACCGGGTCCGGTTCACCGACGAACGCTAGTCCTCAGGTAACGTCCTGCCGAGATCGGCGGGAGGGTGCGCCATGTCGGTGTCGACGGAGTCGAAGAGTGCCGTCGTGCCTTCGGCGCGCCCGCGGCACCGGGCCCCACGCGACCGGCAGCCGTTCCGGCGGGCCAAGACCCTGGGCGGTGCGCTGGGTGTCACGGTCCTGGGCGCCGTGGTCCCCGGCGCCGGCTACCTGTGGACCGGCCGGCGGCTCGGGTACGCCGTCCTCGGGGTCTTCCTCGCCGGGCTGGCCGTCCTGGGGTACTACGCCCAGGACTGGCACCGGTTCGTCGAGATGGCCTTCGACCCGACCCGGCTGCGGGTGGCCGGCGCGGTGCTGGGCGTGGCGTTCGCCGTCTGGGCGTTCACCGTCGTGACGACCTACGTGATGGCGCGACCGCTGGCCATGCGCCGCCTGGAGAGCACGCTCGGCGCGATCGTCGTCACCTTGCTGTGCGTGCTGGTCGCCATCCCCGCGGTGCAGAGCGTGCGGCTGGCCAACACGCAGGCGCACTTCGTCGCCACCGTCTTCAAGGACGAGCAGACCGCGACCGTCCCGACCAACACCACCGAGGCCGACCCGTGGGGCGGGCGCGACCGGGTCAACGTGCTGCTGCTCGGCGGGGACGGGGGAGTGGGGCGCACGGGGATCCGCACCGACTCGGTGATCCTGCTGAGCATGGACACCCACACCGGCAAGGCGGTGATGTTCAGCCTGCCGCGCAACATGATGAACGCCCAGTTCCCCGAGGACAGCCCGCTGCACGAGGTGTTCCCGGACGGGTTCCGCACCAGCGACCCCAGCGCGGACGCCGGCAACTGGATGCTCAACGCGGTCTACAGCCAGGTGCCCGCGCTCTACCCCCACATCCTGGGGAACTCGGAGAACGAGGGCGCCGACGCGATCAAGCAGGCGGTCGCCGGCAGCCTCGGCACCCACGTGGACTACTACGTGCTGATCAACCTGCTCGGCTTCCAGCAGCTCGTCGACGCGATCGGCGGGGTCACCGTCAACATCAACGAGCCGATCGCCATCAACGGCAACACCGACGCGGGGATCCCGCCGACCGGCTATCTCCAGCCGGGGCCGAACCAGCACCTCGACGGCTTCCACGCGCTCTGGTATTCCCGCGGCCGGTGGGGGTCGGACGACTACGAGCGGATGCTGCGCCAGCGCTGCATGGTCAACGCGATCATCGAGGAGGCGGACCCCCTCAACGTGCTGCGCCGCTACCAGGCGTTGGCGAAGGCGGGGGAGGAGATCCTGCGCACCGACGTGCCGCGCGAGCTGATGCCGGACTTCGTCGACCTCGCGCTGAAGGTCAAGGAGAAGAAGGTGCGCTCGATCGCGTTCGTCTCCTCGGACAAGTTCTTCTCCGGTGACCCCGACTTCACCTGGATGCAGTCGGTGGTCGCCAAGGCGCTCGAGCCGCACCCGGGTGGCGGCGCCAAGGGCGACCCCGGCAAGGCGGTGCGGACGGACGACGCCTGCGGCTACCACCCGGTCAGCCAGTAGCGGGACCGGTCGGAGCCGGGCTCGACCCGGATCAGGGCACGCGCACGTCGCGGGTGAGGACCAGCCGGTTGACGGTCGGGCTGCCGCCGTACCGCACGGTCATCGTGCGGGTGCCGGGCGGCAGGCCGGTCAGGACGACGCGCGCGGTGCCGTTGCGGAGGTCGACCGCCCGCGCGACGCCGGCGACGCGGACGACGACCGGACCCGTCACCACGTCGACACCCGGGGCGAGCAGGCCCACGGTCACCCGCAGGCCGTGCCGGGTGGTCAGGCGCTCGACCTGTGCCCGGATCCTCGGGTCCGAGCGCACCGGGATCGTCGAGTCCGTGTCGACCACGTCGGCGGAGTAGCCGGGGCGGGTCAGCGTCACCCGCGCCGAGAGCCGGGTGCCGAGGTCGACGTTCTGGATCTGGTACGACGTCGCCGTCGCCCCGTCGATCGGCGCGCCGTCACGCAGCCACTGCACGGCGACCGCCGCGTCGGCAGGTCGGTAGGCCCCGGTGTCGACGGTCAGGGTCTGGCCGAACTCCACCAGCCCGTGGATGGTCGGCGGGGTGGTGACGGTGATGGTGCCCGGCGCGACCGGCTCGGTCGCCGTGGCCGTCGCGGTGACCGCCGCGTAGCCGACGCGTCGGGCGGTGACGGTGGCCGAGATCGTGGTCCCCACCAGGTCCGGGGTCAGCGCCAGCGTCGAGGCGCCGGTGACGCCCTCGATCGGCTGGCCGTCGGCCAGCCAGACGACGTCGAGGCTGTCCGGGGTCGGCGACCAGGTGCCGGTGTCGAGGGTCAGCGTCGAGTCGACCTGCGGTGCGCCGGAGATCGTCGGCGCCGTCAGATTCTTCAGCGTGCCGGGGAGCACCGCGTCCGTGGCCGCCGATCGCGCGCTCCGCGTCGGGAACCCGGGCTTGCTGGCGGTGGTCGTGACCGTGATGACCTGGTCGATGCGGGCCCGGGTCAGGCGGAGGCTGTCGTCGGTGGCGCCGGCGATCTTCCGCCCGTCGGCGTACCACTGGTAGGCGACGTCGACGTCCGCCGGCTTCCAGGTGCCCGGGGTGCTGGTGAGGACCGAGCCGAC
The DNA here is from genome assembly GCA_020636915.1 of Nocardioides sp. GTDB lineage: Bacteria > Actinomycetota > Actinomycetes > Propionibacteriales > Nocardioidaceae > Nocardioides. Next base: position 134,522 of record JACJWV010000009.1, on the reverse strand, counting down.
CTTGGCGACGCCGTCGATGGTCGGCGCGCTCTCGTTGGTCAGGTCGCGGTCGTTGAAGTGGATGAACCCGCTGGGCCAGTTGCCGCTGGAGCGGGTGATGACGGCCCACGAGAAGTCGCCGCCCCAGCTGTCCTGGGAGACGATCACCTCGTCGCCGGAGACCACCTTCTCGACGTACGCGACGTGGCCGACGGACCCCGCCGGTCCCGCGTTGGCCTTCCACCACGCGACCGCGCCGACCCGCGGCGTCCCGTCGGTGATGTCGGGCATCGAGGTGCCCCAGTACATCGCGTTCCCGCCGCCCGACCACGGACGCGTGTTCGGCATCCCGCTGCGCACCATGCGGTAGGCGGCGTAGTTGGTGCAGTTGTGGCCGCTGTACATCCGCCAGTACATCTTGTCGTTGGCCTGTGCGTACCCCGCGTTGCCCATGCCCTTGTCGCGGCAGTCGGCGTAGCCGTAGCAGAGGTAGGAGCTGCGCTTGAGGACGATGTCCGGCCCGCGGCTGCGACCACCGTGGTCACCCACGGTGCCGGCCTGCGCCGGGGCGAGCCCGACGAGCCCGACGAGCCCCGAGACCAGTGCCCCGGCAAGGGCAGCGGTGAGGGGCGCGAGCAGCCTGGTCCGCAGCGTCACGGGTGGGAGTCTAGGGACTCGAGTGCCCTTCTGGGAACGCTGTGACTGAAATTGTCAAGGGTTTGTTGCGGCGTGTCGGGTTAAATCACAATGATGTGATTAGCCCCTGTGGCACGCGGATTGGTCACCAACCGCACGTCGAGCGGCCTGAAATCTGCGGTTGGTGACCAATCCGCACCCCTTCGGGGCCGCCCGCGACGCAGCCGAGGGCCCGGCCGCGGTGCGGCCGGACCCCCGGATGGTGGTGCTGCGGTCAGGCGAGGTCGAACCGGTCGGCGTCCATGACCTTGACCCAGGCGTCGGCGAAGTCCGTGACGAACTTCTCCCGGGCGTCGTCGCTGGCGTAGACCTCGGCGAGGGCCCGCAGCTGGGAGTTGGACCCGAAGACCAGGTCCACCGCCGTCGCCGTCCAGCGCACGTCACCGCTGGCCAGGTCGCGGATCTCGTATACGTTCTCCTCCGACTCCGACGCCTTCCACTGCGTGCCTGTCGACAGCAGGTTGACGAAGAAGTCGTTGCTCAGCACTCCCGCGCGGTCGGTCAGCACGCCGTGCTGGCTGCCACCGGTGTTGGCGCCCAGCGCCCGCAGGCCGCCGACCAGGACCGTCATCTCGGGAGCGCTCAGCCCGAGCATGTAGGCGCGGTCCACCAGCAGCACCTCGGGCTGGAGCTTCTCGCCCGGCTGCAGGTAGTTGCGGAACCCGTCGGCGCGCGGCTCGAGCACCGCGAACGACTCGACGTCGGTCTGCTCCTGCGTGGCGTCGGTGCGACCCGGGTGGAAAGGCACCGTCACGTCGACGCCGGCGTCGCGAGCCGCCTTCTCCACCGCCGCGGTCCCCGCGAGCACGATGAGGTCGGCCAGCGAGATCCTGGCGCCACCGGCGTCGTTGAACCGCTGCTGGATGCCCTCGAGTGTCTCGAGAACGGTCGCCAGCTGCTCGGGCTGGTTCACCTCCCAGCTGCGCTGGGGCTCGAGACGGATCCGAGCTCCGTTCGCGCCGCCGCGCTTGTCGGTCGAGCGGAAGCTGGCCGCCGACGCCCACGCGGTCGACACGAGCTGGTCGACCGAGAGGCCGGAGTCGAGGACCTGCTGCTTGAGCGCGGCCACGTCGGCGTCGGTCACCAGCTCGTGGTCGACGGCCGGGACGGGGTCCTGCCACGGCTGCTCCTCGGGGACCCACGGGCCGAGGTAACGGGCGACCGGGCCCATGTCGCGGTGGAGCAGCTTGTACCAGGCCTTGGCGAAGGCCAGCGCGAACTCGTTGGGGTTCTCCAGGAACCGGCGCGAGATCTTCTCGTACTCGGGGTCGAAGCGGAGCGCGAGGTCGCTGGTCAGCATCGTCGGCTTGCGCTTGGGCGAGTCCGGCGTGGGGCCGGGGATGATGTCGTCGGCGTCCTTGGCGACCCACTGGTGCGCGCCCGCGGGGCTCTTGGTGAGCTCCCACTCGTAGCCGAAGAGGAGCTTGAAGAAGTCGTTGCTCCACCGGGTCGGGGTGGTCGTCCAGGTGACCTCGAGGCCGGACGTGATGGCGTCGGCGCCCTTTCCGGAGCCGAACCCGCTGCGCCACCCCAGGCCCTGCTCCTCCAACGGGGCGCCCTCGGGCTCGGGCCCGACCAGGTCGGCGTCGCCGGCGCCGTGGGTCTTGCCGAACGTGTGACCGCCGGCGATGAGGGCGACCGTCTCCTCGTCGTTCATGGCCATCCGGCCGAAGGTGTCCCGGATGTCGCGTGCCGACGCGACCGGGTCGGGGTTGCCGTTCGGGCCCTCGGGATTGACGTAGATCAGTCCCATCTGGACGGCGCCGAGAGGGTTGGACAGGTCGCGCTCACCGCTGTAGCGCTCGTCGCCGAGCCAGGTGTCCTCCGGACCCCAGTAGACCTCCTCGGGCTCCCAGACGTCCGGGCGACCGAAGCCGAACCCGAAGGTCGAGAATCCCATGTCCTCCAGCGCCACGTTGCCGGCGTACACCAGCAGGTCGGCCCACGAGATCTTCTGGCCGTGCTTCTGCTTGACCGGCCACAGCAGCCGCCGGGCCTTGTCGAGGTTCGCGTTGTCCGGCCAGCTGTTGAGCGGCGCGAAGCGCTGCGCGCCGTCGCCGGCACCACCCCGGCCGTCGCTGATGCGGTAGGTGCCGGCCGCGTGCCAGCTCATCCGGATGAACAGGCCGCCGTAGTGGCCGAAGTCGGCCGGCCACCAGTCCTGAGAGGTGTTGAGCACCTCGACGATGTCGCGGCGCAGCTCGGCGAGGTCGAGCTGCTCGAACTCCGCGGCGTAGCTGAAGTCGGCCGGGAGCGGGCTCGCCTTCGGCGAGTGCGCGTGCAGCACCGACAGGTCGAGCTGGTTGGGCCACCAGTCCTTGTTGGTGTGCGGGCGCCCGGGCTTGGGGGTCGGCGAGTCGATCGCCGGGTTCTCGCTCTCGCTGCCCTGGGCGGCGGCGGAGTCGTGCATCACGGGGCAACCTGCCTCGCTCTTACGCTCCACGCCCTGCGGGTCACTGCTGTCGGTCATCGGTCTCGCGCTTCCTTCCAACGGGTTGTCCCTGGCGGGCTGGCTGGTGCTGATCCGGGTGGTGCTGGTCTGGCGGGTTCGAGCAGGCGGGGCACAGGCCCCAGTAGACGACCTCGGCCTCGTCGATCGTGAAGCCGTGGTCGTCGGAGGCGGTCAGGCACGGGACGTGGCCGACGGCGCAGTCGACGTCGGCGATGGTCCCGCACGAGCGGCACACCACGTGGTGGTGGTTGTCGCCCACGCGCGCCTCGTAACGGGCCAGCGCCCCCGAGGGCTGGATGCGGCGCACCAGCCCGGCTGCGGTCAGCGCCCGCAGCACGTCGTAGACGGCCTGGTGGGACACGTCGTCGAGGTCTTCACGTGCCGCGGCGATGACGGTCTCGGTGTCCGCGTGCGGGTGCCGGTGCACGGCGGCGAGCACGGCGACCCGGGGCCGCGTGACGCGCAGGTCGGACTCACGGAGCATCTGCTCGTAGTCGGCCGGCGGGTGCATGTCCGCACTCTGGCGCACTTTCTTGAATGATTCAAGAACCGTTCCGTGGGGAGGAACGGCGAGCCCCGACCGGGCCGGGCCGGGCCGAAATGACGAGAGGCCCCGCGACGGGGCCTCTTCTCGTGGTGCTGTCGGGTGCTACTGGTGCTGCTGGTGTCCGAGGGGGGACTTGAACCCCCACGCCCTAATACGGGCACTAGCACCTCAAGCTAGCGCGTCTGCCAATTCCGCCACCCGGACGAGTGCGGGTGGAACAGTAGCAAAGGCGGGGCCGAACCTCCTCATCGGCCCGAGGCCGGTTGCCGGCCCCGGATCCGGTGACATGCTGGGGCCATGACGGACGCGCGTGTGGACCCCGCTGCCGAGGTCGTCGAGCTGTGTCGCGACCTGATCCGCATCGACACCTCGAACTACGGAGACCAGGACGGGCCGGGGGAGCGGAAGGCCGCCGAGCACGTGGCCACCCTGCTCGACGAGGTCGGCATCGAGTCCCGTCTCTACGAGTCTGAACCGGGTCGGACCTCGGTCGTCGCGCAGTGGGGCGGCGGTACGGCGGGGCCGACGTCGGTCGCCAGAGAGGGCGGCCTGCTGCTGCACGGCCACCTCGACGTCGTACCCGCACGGGCCGAGGACTGGCAGGTCGACCCGTTCGCGGGAGAGATCCAGGACGGCTACCTGTGGGGCCGGGGCGCGGTCGACATGAAGGACTTCGACGCGATGCTGCTCGCGGTGGTCCGGGCTCGGCAGCGGTCGGGCCGGGTGCCGGCTCGGCCGATCACGCTCTGCTTCACCGCCGACGAGGAGGCCGGCGGCCACCGCGGCGCCCAGGTGCTCGTCGAGGAGCACGCCGACGAGCTCGAGGGCTGCACCGAGGCCGTGGGGGAGGTCGGCGGCTTCAGCGCCACCGTCCGCGGACGCCGCGTCTACCTGGTCGAGGCGGCCGAGAAGGGCATGGCCTGGCTGCGCCTGACCGCGCGCGGGCGCGCCGGCCACGGCTCGATGATCAACCACGACAACGCCGTGACGACCCTCGCCACCGCCGTGGCCCGGATCGGTGCGCACGAGTGGCCGGTCCGCCTGACGCCCGCGATGCGCACGCTGCTCGCCGCGGTGGGCGAGCTCGCCGGCGAGGAGGCGACCCCGGACAACGCCGAGGCACTCGTCGAGGAGTTCGGCGGGGCGGCCCGGATGCTCGGCGCGGTCATCCGCAACACCTGCAACCCGACGATGCTGGGGGCGGGCTACAAGGTGAACGTCATCCCCTCCGAGGCGACCGCGCACGTCGACGGTCGGTTCCTGCCGGGCTACGAGGACGAGTTCTTCGCGACCCTGGCCGAGCTGGTCGGGGACGGGATCGAGATCGAGGCGCTCTCGCACCAGCAGCCGTGGGAGACGCCGTACGACGGCGCGCTGGTGGACGCGATGACGCGCTCGCTGCTCGCCGAGGACCCCGAGGCGATCGTCGCGCCGTACCTGATGAGCGGCGGCACCGACGCCAAGCACTTCCGCAAGCTCGGCATGCGGTCCTACGGGTTCGCGCCGCTGCGGCTGCCGGCGGACCTGGACTTCACCGCGCTCTTCCACGGTGTGGACGAGCGGGTCCCCGTCGATGCCTTGGAGTTCGGGGCGCGGGTCTTCGACCGGTTCCTCGACGAGGTCTGACCGGTCAGCGGGGCGCCCGGTCGGTCTTCCGGGACGCGGACGGTCCGTCGGCTCGGCCCGGGCGTTGGCGCCTCCAGTTACCGCTGTGCACGCGGTGTGCGGAACATGCGCGGATTGGTCACCAACCGCAGATCTGGAGCCGAAATCCCTGCGGTTGGTGACCAAACCGCAGGGCCGGGCGCAGTTATGTCAGCCCGCCGTCAGGCGGTGCGGACCGCCCGGATGATCTTGCGACGCAGGATGACGCGGCGGGTGCCGTCGGCGGTGATGCGGACCCGGTCGAGCTCCCAGCCGCCGTGCTCGGCGCGTTCGACCAGGAGCCTGGTGACGACGTTGCGCGAGAACTCCCGGGAGAAGGTGACCCTCTCGAACTCCCACTCCACCCCGCGGGCGGGTGGGCGGCGCAACGCACGGGTCATGGTTCCTCCTCCGGGTCTCCGGTCTCGCTGACCTCAGTCTGCCGAAACGTCGTCGAGTGCGCGGACGATCTCGTCGGGCAGCGTGAGCTCCTCCACGCCGAGGGCGCCACGCAGCTGGGCGGCGGTCCGTGCGCCGACCACCGGAGCGGTGACGCCGGCGCGGTCGCGGACCCAGACCAGCGCCACCTCCAGGGCGCTCCACCCCAGGCCGTCCGCGGCGCGGGCGACCGCCTCGACGATGCTCGCCGAGCGCTCGTCGAGGTAGGCGTTGACGAAGTTCGAGAAGTGCGCCGAGGCCGCCCGGGAGTCCGAGGGGGTGCCCGTCCGGTACTTGCCCGTCAGCACGCCGCGTCCCAGCGGTGACCAGGGGAGCACCCCCAGCCCGAGGGCGGCGGCCGCCGGCAGGACCTCGTGCTCGACCGCACGGTTGAGCAGGGAGTACTCGACCTGCGTCGAGGCCAGCGGCGAGCGCCCCGGTACGGCGCGCTGCCACGTCGCCGCCTGCGCGGTCTGCCACCCGGAGTAGTTGGAGATCCCGACGTACGCCGCCCGCCCACTGCTCACCGCCGTGTCCAGCGCGGCCAGGGTCTCCTCGAGCGGGGTGTCGTCGGACCAGATGTGCACCTGCCAGAGGTCGACGTGGTCGGTGCCCAGCCGGCGCAGGGAGGCGTCGAGCGTCGTCAGGAGGTGGCCGCGCGAGGTGTTGTACTCCCGGCTGCCACGCCTCGCGCTGATGCCGGCCTTGGTGGCGAGGACCACCTCGTCGCGGGACACCACGTCGCCGATCAGCGTGCCGATCAGCTCCTCCGAGGCACCGTTGCCGTAGCCCGCCGCCGTGTCCAGGAGGGTGCCCCCGGTCTCGGCGAACGCGATCAGCTGGTCGCGCGCCTCGTGCTCGTCGGTGTCGCGGCCCCAGGTCATCGTGCCCAGCCCGAGGCGGGACACCGTCAGGCCGGTCGAGCCGACACGCCGTTGCTGCATGGGGGAAAGGTAGCCAAGGCGCGGGTGTGGAGCCCTCCCGGCTCGCCGTTCACGTTCCGCACAGGTGCCACCCCGTAGGCTGTCGCAGCCGCCCACACCGACCCGAAAGCGAGTCGATGAACTACTTCGACGCCGTCGTCCTCGGCATCGTCGAGGGGCTCACCGAGTTCCTCCCCATCTCCAGCACCGGCCACCTGACGATCGCCGAGAAGGCGCTCGGGCTGGACCTGGCCGACGAGGCGGTGACGGCGTACACGGCCGTGATCCAGATGGGGGCCATCGCTGCCGTGGTCGTGTACTTCTTCCGCGACATCTGGCGGATCGCGAAGGCGTGGGTCGCCGGCCTGGTGAAGCCGGAGTACCGCGGCACCCTCGACCACCGGATGGGCTGGTACGTCATCGTCGGCACGATCCCGGTGGGGATCGCCGGCCTCGTGCTCAAGGACGTCATCACCGGCCCGCTCCGCTCGCTGTGGGTGGTCGCCTTCGCCCTGATCGCGTGGAGCGCGGTGATGTGGGCCGCCGAGCGGGTGGGGCGTCAGGACCGGTCCGAGAAGGACCTCCGGCTGCGCGACGCCATCGGGATCGGCCTGATCCAGGTGGTCGCCCTGGTGCCGGGCGTCTCCCGCTCGGGCGCCACGATCTCCGGAGGCCTGTTCCTCGGGCTGGACCGGGTCACCGCCACCCGGGTGAGCTTCTTCCTCTCGATCCCCGCGCTCGTCGCTGCCGGTCTCTTCGAGCTCCCCGACGCCATGGGCGGCGACATCGGGCTCGGGGTCGCGCTCGTCGGGATCGCCGTGGCGTTCGTCGTGGCCTACGCGTCGATCGCGTGGCTGCTGCGGTTCGTCGCCGGACACGCGATCACCTGGTTCATCCCCTACCGCGTCGCCCTCGGGCTGCTGCTGATCGGACTCCTCGCCACCGGGGTGATGGCGCCGACCTGAGCGCCGGCCAGGGCCCACCCCTCGCGTCCACACCGAGAGCTAGAGCCAGCCGGACCGCTTGAACAAGACGTAGAGCGTGCCGGAGATGGCCGCCATCAGCAGCAGCGCGAGCGGGTACCCCACGCCCCACCCCAGCTCGGGCATGTGCCGGAAGTTCATGCCGTAGATGCCGGCGATCAGGGTGGGCGGCGCGACCAGGCCGACCCAGGCGCTGATCTTGCGCATGTCGTTGTTCTGCTGGACGGAGATCTGGGCCAGGTGCGCCTCGAACGCCGTCGACAGCAGGGCGTCGAGGGAGTCGACCGTCTCCGCGACGCGGGCGAGGTGGTCGGCCACGTCCCGGAAGAACGGCGCCGCCTTCTCGGGCACGCCCGCCACCTGGCCGGCCGCGAGCTTGGCGAGCGGGTCGCGCAGCGGCATGACCGCACGACGTACCTCGGCCAGCTCGCGCTTCAGCACGTAGATCCGTGCCGAGTCGTCGGTCCGCTCGGAGGAGAAGACGGAGGTCTCGATCTCGTCGACGTCGACCACCAGCTCGTCGACGACCTCGAGGTACTCGTCGACGACCCGGTCGACGATCGCGTACAGCACGCCCCCGGCACCGTGGCGGAGCACGTGGCGGCGCTCCTCGAGCTGTTCACGGGCCGAGTGGAGCTCGCCGCCGGAGCCGTGCCGGACGGTGACCACGAAGTCGGCACCGACGAACATGGCGATCTCCCCGGTCTCGACGGCATCCTGCTCGTCGACGTACCAGAGCGTCTTCAAGACGGTGAACACCTGGTCGTCGAAGCGCTCCAGCTTCGGGCGCTGGTGGGCCTTGACGGCGTCCTCGACAGCCAGCGGGTGGAGGCAGAAGACCTGCGCCACCTCGGCGATCTCGTCCTGCGACGGCTCGAACATCCCGATCCAGATGAAGTCGCCGGGCTCGGTGGCATGGGTCCGCAGCTCGCGCCAGTCGTCACTGCCCTCGATGCGGGCGCCGTCGCGGTACAACGCGCAGTCCACGATCACGGGGCCACCGTAGCCGCACTACAGTCGCGGCCATGGCAACCGTGATCCTCGTGCGCCACGGGCGGACGACGGCCAACGCGTCCGGAACGCTGGCCGGCCGGCTCCCCGGGGTGCGCCTCGACGAGACCGGCGTGGCGCAGGCCGGACGCACGGCGGAGCGGCTCGCCGCCGTCCCGCTCGCGGGGGTCGTGACGAGTCCGCTGGAGCGCTGCCGCCAGACGGCGAAGGCGCTGGTTGCAGCACAGCCCGCGGCGCCGCCGCTCTCGACCGAGCGGGGCATCACCGAGTGCGACTACGGGGAGTGGGCCGGCCGCCCGATCAAGGAGCTCGCGAAGGAGAAGCTGTGGTCGCTGGTGCAGACCCAGCCCTCGGCAGCCGCCTTCCCGGGCGGTGAGGCGATGACCGCGATGCAGGCCCGCGCGGTCGGCGCCGTACGACGCCTCGACGCCGCGTTCGAGGCCGAGCACGGTGTGGGCGCGGTGTGGGTCGCGGTCAGCCACGGCGACGTGATCAAGTCGGTGCTCGCGGACGCGCTCGGCATGCACCTGGACCTGTTCCAGCGGCTGCACGTCGACCCGGCGTCGGTCTCGATCGTGCGCTACACCGCGACCCGGCCCTACGTCCTCGCGACGAACACCCATGCGGGCGACCTCGCGTGGCTGGCACCGCCGCCACGCAAGCGCGGGCGGGCTCGGAGCGCTCGCAGCACCGATGCCGTCGTCGGCGGGGGCGCAGGCCCTTCCGCCACGGCCTAGGGTGAACGACATGCCACCCCTCGTCCACGGCTTCGACCCACCCGAGCGGTTCGTCGCCGGCACCGTCGGCCCCCCGGGCCAGCGCACGTTCTTCCTGCAGGCTCGGTCGGGGGCCCGGGTCGTCAGCGTCGCCCTGGAGAAGCAGCAGGTCCAGGCGCTCGCCGAGCGGATCGACGAGCTGCTCGACGACGTGATGGCCAGCGAGGCCAACGAGGCCCTGATCCCCGCGGTGGCACCGCTCGGCCTCGACGACTCCGCCCCGCTCGAACAGCCCATCGAGGAGGAGTTCAGGGCGGGCACGATGACCCTGTCCTGGGACCCCGACGACCAGCGGGTGGTGATCGAGGTGTTCCCCTTCAACGAGGCCGCTGTCGTCACCCCCGAGCAGCTCGAGGACCTTGACGAGGAGGAGTTCGAGGAGCCCGAGCCCGACGAGGTCTTCCTCGTGCGGCTCGAGCCGGGTCCGGCGCGGGCCTTCGTCAAGCGCGCGGAGCAGGTCCTCGAGGCCGGCCGCCCCAGCTGCCCCTTCTGCGGGAACCCGATCGACCCCGACGGTCATCTGTGCGTGCGGGCCAACGGCTTCCGGCGACGGGACCCGTGACCGATCCGCTCACCCCGGAGACCGGAGCCGCCGCGGTCCCCGACCTGGCGGCGGGGGCGATCGAGCTGCACGGCCGGGTGATGCCGGCCTCGAACGCCACGTTCGTGGGGGAGATCGACGGGATCCGGGTCGTCTACAAGCCGGTCGCCGGCGAACGCCCGCTGTGGGACTTCCCGTACGGCACCCTCGCCGACCGGGAGCGCGCGGCGTACCTGGTCTCCGAGGCGTTCGGCTGGGACGTCGTCCCCGAGACGTGGCTGCGCGACGGCCCGCACGGCTGGGGCATGGTGCAGCGCTGGCAGGAGCCCGACGAGGGGCAGGTCGCGGTGACGCTGGTGCCCGAGGGCGAGGTCCCCGCGGGGTGGCGGCACGTCTTCGACGGCCTCGACGGGCACGACCGTCCGATCTCCCTCATCCACGAGGACTCCGCGCCGCTGCGCCGGATGTCGGTCTTCGACGTGGTGGTCAACAACGCCGACCGCAAGGGCGGTCACGTCCTGGAGATGGCGGACGGCCACCGGTACGGCGTCGACCACGGCCTGACCTTCCACTCCGAGCACAAGCTGCGCACCGTGCTGTGGGGCTGGCTGGGGGAGGACCTCACGCCCGAGGAGGTCGCGACGGTGCGGCGGGTCGGCGCCGAGGTGCGGGCCGCACTCGGCGACGTGCTCGCGGCGCACCTGACGGACCTCGAGATCGAGGCGCTCGCGCGGCGGTGCCAGCGCCTTGCGGACCGCGGGGTCATGCCGGCACCGCGCGGGGAGTGGCCCGCGATCCCGTGGCCGCCGTTCTGACACCACTGGATAGTCTTCACGGCATGCGTGCCTGGCCCTCCCCGGACATCTCGACCCTGCCCGTCGTGGGTCCACCGGTGGTGCTCCACGACACCGCCTCCGGTGGGCGCGTCACCACCACCCCGGACGGTCCCGCCCGGCTCTACGTCTGCGGCATCACGCCGTACGACGCCACGCACCTGGGTCACGCCGCGACGTACGTCGCCTTCGACCTGCTCAACCGAGCCTGGCGCAGCGCGGGTCACGAGGTCGTCTACGTCCAGAACGTCACCGACGTCGACGACCCGCTCCTCGAGCGCGCCGCGAAGGTGCGCGTGGACTGGATCGAGCTCGCCGAGCGCGAGACCGAGCTGTTCCGGCAGGACATGGCCGCGCTCCGCGTCCTCCCGCCCGACCACTACATCGGTGCGGTCGAGTCGATCCCCTTGGTGATCTCGCTCATCGAGCGGCTCGACGCCGCCGGCGCGATCTACCGGGTCGAGGACGACCTGTACTTCTCGGTGACGGCCGACCCGGCGTTCGGCGCGGAGTCGGGCTGGTCGCGCGAGCAGATGCTCGAGGTCTACCCCGAGCGCGGCGGCGACCCCGAGCGACCCGGCAAGAAGGACCCGCTGGACTGCATCGTGTGGCGCGGCCGCCGCGAGGGCGAGCCGTCGTGGGAGAGCCCGTGGGGTCCGGGGCGCCCCGGCTGGCACGTGGAGTGCACGGCCATCGCCCAGGAGCACCTCGGCGGCGCCTTCGACGTCCAGGGGGGCGGCAGCGACCTGGTGTTCCCCCACCACGAGATGTGTGCCGGCCACGCGCAGGTCGCGGTGCCCGGGACGCCGTTCGCCCAGGTCTACAGCCACGGCGGGATGGTCGCCTACGACGGCGAGAAGATGTCGAAGTCGCGCGGCAACCTGGTCTTCGTCTCGGCCCTGCGCAACAGCGACGTCGATCCGATGGCCATCCGCCTCGCGCTGATGCGCCACCACTACCGGGCGGACTGGGAGTGGACCGACGACGAGCTCTGGACCGCCGTCGACGACCTCGACCGCTGGCGCCGGGCGCTGTCACTGGGCGCCGGAGCTCCGGCCGGGCCGGTCGTCGAGGAGGCGCTCGCCGCGCTCGCCGACGACCTCGACGCCCCCCGGGCGGTCGCCGCCGTCGACCGCTGGGTCGACGCCACCCTCGGCACCGACGGCCTGGCCGACACCAGTGACCCCGACGCCGCCGTTCGGCTCCTCGGTCTCGTCGACGCCGCCCTGGGTCTCTCACTCTGGCCGCGCTGACCCTGGTCTGACCTGCTGGCGGGTCGCCGTCGACATGCGGTTGGTGACCAATCCGCGGCATTTCCGGGCTCAGATCTGCGGTTGGTGACCAATCCCCGCACCTCCGGCGGCCCGCGGACAGCGAGCCGGCGGGCGATGATGCCGCGCCCCGCGGAAGCCCCTGGGGCATGCGGTTGGTGACCAATCCGCAGCATTTCTGCGCTCAGATCTGCGGTTGGTGACCAATCCGCAGCCGTTTCGAGCGCAGCGGACGACGAGCACCGACCGGATCAGCCGTCAGCTGTCGTCCTGCCGCCGCTTGAGGTACCGCTCGAACTCCCGGGCGATGGCCTCGCCGGACGCCTCGGGGAGGTCGGTGGTGTCGCGGGTCTCCTCGAGCGCCCGGACGTAGTCGGCGACGTCCTCGTCCTCCTCGGCGAGCTCGTCGACGCCCCGCTCCCAGGCCCGGGCGTCCTCGGGGAGGTCGCCGAGCGGGATCGAGGCCTCGAGTAGGTCCTCGAGCTGGCCCAGCAGTGCGAGGGTGGCCTTGGGGCACGGCGGCTGCGCGACGTAGTGGGGGACCGCCGCCCAGTACGACACCGCGGGCATGTCGACCCGCACGCAGGCGTCCTGGAAGACCCCGACGATGCCGGTGGGGCCTTCGTAGGTCGACTGCTCCAGCTTGAGCCGGTCGACCAGGTCGGGCTCCGTCGCCGTGCCGGAGACCGGGATCGGGCGGGTGTGCGGCGTGTCGGCGAGCAGCGCACCGAGTGTGACGACCATCGCGCCCCCCAGCTCGTCGCACGCGGAGAGCAGCTCGGCGCAGAACTGGCGCCACCGCATGCTCGGCTCGATGCCGCGGATCAGCACCACGTCGCGGTCGAGCTCGGGCGGCGACGCGACGGCGATGCTGGTGGTCGGCCAGGTGATCCGGCGGTAGCCCACCTCGTCGGTCCCCACGACGGGCCGGTTGACCTGGAAGTCGTAGAAGTCCTCGGGGTCGACGGCGCCGATGGTGCGTGCGCCCCACACCCGGATGAGGTGGTCGACGACCGACGACGCCGCGTCCGCAGCGTCGTTCCAGCCCTCGAAGGCGGCGATGACGATCGGGTCCACCAGGTCCGGGACGTCCTCCAGCTCGATCACCTCACCCAGCCTAGTCCGCGCGGGGATTTCTGCAGGTGAGACGCCCGGTGTCACGATCTGGGAACCCGGTCCAGCCTGTGGACCTGGTTCATACGCTGGAACCCTGCAACAGGCATCCGCAACAGGCATCCGCAAGTGGCCCCCGAGAGGAGCCCCGTTGGCTGAGAGTCCGTCCCCGTCCACCGCCTGGCGTCCCGATGCCAGCGACGAGCTGCGGCGCGCGCTGCGCGAGCGCATCCTCGTCATCGACGGCGCGATGGGCACCGCGATCCAGCGGGACCGGCCCGACGAGGCCGGCTACCGGGGTGAGCGGTTCGCGGACTGGCCGCAGGACCTGGTCGGCAACAACGACCTCCTGACCCTGACCCAGCCCGAGATCATCGCCTCCATCCACCGGGAGTACCTCGAGTCCGGCGCGGACCTGATCGAGACCAACACGTTCAACGCCAACGCGGTCTCGCTGGCGGACTACGGCATGCAGGACCTGGCCTACGAGCTCAACCTCGAGGCCGCCCGGCTCGCACGGCGCGCAGCCGACGCGGTGGCCACGGTGGACCGACCGCGGTACGTCGCCGGCGCGCTCGGCCCCACGACGCGGACCGCGTCGATCTCGCCCGACGTCAACGACCCGGGCGCCCGCAACGTCTCCTACGAGCAGCTCGTGGCGGCGTACCTCGATGCCGCGCGCGGGCTGGTCGACGGCGGTGCCGACCTGATCGTGATCGAGACCGTCTTCGACACGCTCAACGCCAAGGCGGCGATCTTCGCGGTCGAGCAGCTCTTCGACGACGCGGGACGGCGCTGGCCGGTCATCGTGTCGGGGACGATCACCGACGCCTCCGGGCGCACGCTCTCCGGCCAGACCACGGAGGCCTTCTGGAACTCGGTCCGCCACGTCCGCCCGCTGGCGGTCGGCCTGAACTGCGCGCTCGGCGCGAAGGAGATGCGGCCCTACATCGCCGAGATGTCGCGGGTCGCGGACACGTTCGTCTCCTGCTACCCCAACGCGGGCCTGCCCAACGCGTTCGGCGAGTACGACGAGGCGGCGGAGGAGACCGCGTCGGTCGTCGGCGAGTTCGCCCGCAGCGGCTTCGTGAACCTGGTCGGCGGCTGCTGCGGCACCACGCCGGCGCACATCGCGGCGATCGCCCGCGCGGTCGCGGACCAGGCGCCGCGCAGGATCCCCGAGATCGCCCCCGCCATGCGACTGGCCGGGCTCGAGCCGTTCACGCTCGACGCCTCCAGCCTGTTCGTCAACGTCGGTGAGCGCACGAACATCACCGGGTCGGCCCGGTTCCGCAACCTGGTCAAGGCAGGCGACTACGACACGGGTCTCACGGTGGCCGCGCAGCAGGTCGAGAACGGCGCCCAGGTCATCGACGTCAACATGGACGAAGGCATGATCGACGGCGTCGCCGCCATGGACCGGTTCCTCAAGCTGATCGCGAGCGAGCCCGACATCTGCCGGGTGCCCGTCATGGTCGACTCCTCCAAGTGGGAGGTCATCGAGGCCGGCCTGCGGACGATCCAGGGCAAGCCGATCGTGAACTCGATCTCGCTCAAGGAGGGCGAGGACAAGTTCGTCGAGCAGGCACGCCTGTGCCGGCGGTACGGCGCCGCGGCGGTCGTCATGGCCTTCGACGAGGACGGCCAGGCAGACAACCTCGAGCGGCGGACCGCGATCTGCGAACGTGCCTACCGGATCCTCGTGGACCAGGTCGGGTTCCCGGCCGAGGACATCATCTTCGACCCGAACGTGTTCGCGGTCGCGACCGGGATCGAGGAGCACGCGTCGTACGGCCTCGACTTCATCGAGGCGACTCGGTGGATCAAGGAGCACCTGCCCGGCGCCAAGGTGTCGGGCGGCATCTCGAACGTCAGCTTCTCCTTCCGGGGCAACAACCCGGTCCGTGAGGCGATCCACGCCGTGTTCCTCTACCACGCGGTCGCCGCGGGCCTCGACATGGGCATCGTCAACGCCGGCGCCCTGGTCGTGTACGACGAGGTGGAGCCCGAGCTGCGCGAACGCATCGAGGACGTCGTACTCAACCGCCGCCCCGACGCGGCGGAGCGGCTGCTGGAGATCGCCGAGAGCCACAACCGCAGCGCCGAGGAGGAGGCGGCGGCCGAGGAGGAGTGGCGGTCGCACCCGGTCGCCGAGCGGATCACCCACGCCCTGGTCAAGGGCATCGACGCCCACGTCGAGGCGGACACGGAGGAGCTCCGTCAGGAGATCGCCGCTCGCGGCGGTCGCCCGATCGAGGTGATCGAGGGTCCGCTGATGGACGGCATGAACGTCGTGGGCGACCTCTTCGGCGCCGGCAAGATGTTCCTGCCCCAGGTCGTGAAGTCCGCCCGCGTGATGAAGAAGGCCGTGGCGCACCTCATCCCGTACATCGAGCAGGAGAAGCTCGACAACCCCGAGTACGCCACCGCCAAGGACACCAACGGCACCATCGTGATGGCGACCGTGAAGGGCGACGTCCACGACATCGGCAAGAACATCGTCGGCGTCGTGCTCCAGTGCAACAACTTCGAGGTCATCGACCTCGGCGTGATGGTGCCCGCCCAGAAGATCCTCGACACCGCGGCGGAGATCGGCGCCGACGCGATCGGCCTCTCCGGCCTGATCACCCCGTCCCTGGACGAGATGGTCAACGTCGCCGCCGAGATGCAGCGCCAGGGGTTGGACATCCCCCTGCTGATCGGTGGTGCGACGACCTCGCGCGCCCACACGGCCGTGAAGGTCGACAAGCAGTACGACGGACCGGTCGTCTGGGTCAAGGACGCCTCCCGCTCCGTGCCGACGCTCGCCACCCTGCTCAACGACGCGCAGCGCCCGCGGCTCATGGCCGAGGTCCAGGCCGACTACGACGCGCTCCGCGTCCGGCACGCGGCCAAGCACGACCGGCCGATGCTGACCGTCGAGCAGGCCCGGGCGAACCGCACCCCCATCGAGTGGGACGGGTACGCCCCGCCGGCTCCACGTGCGCCGGGGATCCACCTGCTGCCGGGCTACGACCTCGCGGAGCTGCGCGACTACATCGACTGGCAGCCCTTCTTCAACGCGTGGGAGATGAAGGGCAAGTTCCCCGACATCCTCAACAATCCCGCGACGAGCGAGACGGCCCGATCCCTCTACGACGACGCCCAGCGGATGCTGGACCGGATCATCGAGGAGAGGTGGCTGGTCGCCAACGGCGTCTTCGGGTTCTTCCCGGCCCACGCGGTCGGGGACGACATCGTCCTCTACACCGACGACACCCGGACCGCGGTCCTCACGACACTGCACCACCTGCGGCAGCAGGGGGAGCACCGACACGGCGTGCCGAACCGAGCGCTGAGCGACTTCGTCGCGCCGCGGGAGACCGGTCTGCCCGACCACGTGGGCGCGTTCGCCGTGACGGCGGGTCTCGGTCTCCAGGACCGTATCCTGGCGTTCAAGGCCGACCACGACGACTACTCCGCCATCCTCCTCGAGTCGCTCGCCGACCGGCTCGCCGAGGCCTTCGCCGAGCGGTTGCACCAGCGTGTGCGCACCGACTTCTGGGGGCACGAGCCCGACGAGAACCTCGACAACGAGGGGCTGGTCGCGGAGCGCTACCGGGGGATCCGACCGGCGCCCGGCTACCCGGCGTGCCCCGAGCACACCGAGAAGCGCACGCTCTGGAGCCTGCTCGACGTGCAGGCGTCGACCGGGATCGAGCTGACCGAGAGCATGGCGATGTGGCCGGGTGCGGCCGTCTCCGGCTGGTACTTCTCCCACCCGGAGTCGCAGTACTTCGTCGTCGGCCGGCTCGGTCGCGACCAGGTCGCCGACTACGCGGAGCGCAAGGGCTGGACCCTCGCGGAGGCGGAGCGGTGGCTCTCGCCGAACCTCGGCTACGACCCCGATGACTGATCTGGCCGACGAAGGCCGCGGATTGGTCACCAACCGCACGTCGGCGACGCTCTCGTCTGCGGTTGGTGACCAATCCGTGGGTCCAGCCGCGGTCCTCTGGGACATGGACGGCACGCTGGTCGACACCGAGCCGCACTGGGTCGAGACGGAGTACGAGCTGGCCGAACGCCATGGCGGTCGGTGGTCCGATGCGGACGCGCTCAACCTCGTCGGCAACGACCTGCGCTCCTCCGGGGCCTACATCCGTGAGCACATGGGCATCGACCTCGAGGTCGACGAGATCGTCGAGGAGCTGCTGGACGGCGTCGTCCGCAAGGTCGAGGAGGAAGTGCTCTGGCGTCCCGGAGCGGTCGAGCTGCTCGGCCGGCTGCGAGAGTCGGGCGTCCCGTGCGGACTCGTCACCTCGTCGTACGACCGCTTCGTCGCCCCCATCCTGTCCCAGCTGCCACCCGAGACCTTCCGCGTGATCGTGACCGGGGACCGGGTCGAGCAGGGCAAGCCGCACCCGGAGCCGTACCTCACCGCTGCCGCGGCACTCGGCGTCGACGCCGCACACTGCCTGGCGATCGAGGACTCCAACACCGGTGCGAAGTCGGCCGAGAGCGCGGGCTGCCTCGTCCTGGTCGTCGAGAACCACGTGCCGGTCCTGGCTTCGGAGCGGCGGGTCTTCGCCGACACGCTCGAGGGGGTCGACCTGGCGCGCGTGTGGCAGGAGGGCAACCCGGGTCCACGGGTGCCCTGAGACGTCGAGATGACTAGTCCTGGTCCTAGTACCACCGGACAATGGTGGTCCCACAGGCCCCGGGTGTTGGATGGAGACATCCGGGGGGAACTGTCCCTGGTTCTTTGGAAGCAGGTTCGATGATCGTCCGACGCGGCCCCGCCGTCGTGCTCAGCCTCGTGCTGAGTGCAGCGGCCCTGTCAGGTGCTCCGGCCCTGGCAAAGGACGGCGGGGCTGCGAAGGACGTCGACCGCGACGGTTGCGATACGGGAACGGCGACCCACGCGAAGCTGAAGGTCGAGACTCTCGACGGCAACGACACCCGGCTGCGGGTGACGGGGATCGTGTGGAGCACCGACGACGACATCTGGGCCTGGCGGCTCAAGCACAATGGCGAGGGCTCTGACGACGGTCGCGCACGTGGCGACGAGGACTCTGACCTCGCCTTCCGGGTCATCAGGACGATGATCAACTTCTACGGACCCGACGACGTCGTCTTCCGCGCTGAGAACCAGCGCACCGGCGAGGTCTGTCGCACGACACTCGCGTATTGAGCCCTATCCTGGCCGGACCCCTCAGAAAGGTCCGACGGTTGAGAGTGCTCCGCAGCCCGGTGGCGCTGTTCCTGGCCCTCGGGATCCTGACCGCCGCCGGAATCGTCGTGGGCACGAACCTGCTCGCCGACCGGGCCGCAGCGGACGAGGCGATCGCCGAGGCACGGGGGACGACACAGGTGCTGGCGCAGTCCGTCATCGGGCCGGAGTTCCCAGCCCGCCTGGTCCACCTCCGGCCGGGCAACGAGAGCGAGTACCAGCAGTCCTTGGAGACCTTCGACCGCGAGGTCCAGAACAGGCTCCTCAACACCGACCGTCCATTCCGGATCAACATCTGGTCGGCGAACGGGAGGCTGATCTACTCCAGCCAGCTCCCCGTGCTCCTAGCATCACTCGCGGGCCACCAGCGACTTGAGCTCGACGACGAGCAGCGCAAGATCCTGAGCGAAGGTGGCGTCGGCTCGGAGATCGCCGACCCGAGCAGGCCTGAGGACGTCGCGGCCGCGGGGACCGAGGGCATGGTGCGGATCTACACCCGGGTCATCACCTCGGACCAAGGATCGACCAAGCTGGCCGACCAGAAGGCAGCGGGCCGCCCCGTGCTCTTCGAGGCATACTTCCCCCGCGCCGACCTCAGTGAGCGGCAGTCCCAGATCTTCGACTCGTTCCGGTGGATCACCCTCGGCGGCCTGCTGCTGCTGATCGTGGTGGCCACCGTCATCCTCGTGGCTTTGACTCGAGAGGTTCGCCGCGGCGCGGGTGAGCGAGAACGGCTGATGCGATCGGCGCTCGATGCCTCGGACGCGGAGCGACGGCGGATCGCGCGCGATCTCCACGACGGCGTCGTCCAGGACCTCGCGGGGACGGCGTTCTCGCTGAGCGCGGTGGCACGGACGCCGGAGCTCGCCGACGAGAGTAGAGAGACTCTCGACACCGCCGGCACCTCTCTTCGAGGGAGTTTGAAGTCCCTGCGCTCGCTGCTCGCGGAGATCCATCCACCTGATCTCCGCGCAGACGGCCTGGCCGCCGCGCTCGGGGACCTGATCGCACCCGCCGGGACTGTCGGCATCCACGCCTCGGTCAGCGTCGAGGGGGCCGAGACGGCCACCGACGACCAGGCTGCTCTGGTCTGGCGCGTCGCGCAGGAGGCGGTCCGCAACACGATCCGCCACTCCCAGGCGTCGACGCTCGCCGTCACCGTCCGCGGCGACCAGCACCGTCTCACGCTGGAGGTCGTCGACGACGGGATCGGCTTCGACCCGGCACACCCCCGCCCCGACAGCTTCGGACTGCGCGGTCTGCGCAGCCTGGTCGCCGACAGCGGCGGCGTGCTCGAGGTGCGGTCCGCTCCCGGGGAGGGTACGACCGTACGCATGGAGGTGGAGGCCCCGTGAATACGCCCGTGAGAGTGGTCCTCGTCGACGACCACGCCGTCATCCGAGCCGGCCTCCAGCAGCTGCTCGCAGGGACCGACGACATCGTGGTGGTTGGCACGGCCGCCAACGGCGCCGAGGCGCTCGAGGTGGTGCGCGAGCTCAAGCCGGACGTGGTGCTGATGGACCTGCAGATGCCCGGTGTCGACGGGGTCGCCGCCACGCGCAACATCAGGGCGGAGCACCTCGGGGTCGACGTCCTTGTCCTCACCTCGTTCTCCGACAGTGAGCGGATCGTCGCCGCCCTCGATGCCGGCGCAGTCGGCTACCTGCTCAAGGACGCCGATCCCGAGGACGTCCTCCAGGGCATCCGGGCGGTCAGCCGCGGCGAGTCGCCGATCCACCCCCGCGCCGCCCGCGCCCTGCTCGGCGTCCGGGCGGGCTCGCCGCAGGTGCAGCTCACCGCCCGGGAGCGCGAGGTCCTGACCCTGGTGCGTGAGGGCCTGGCCAACAAGCAGATCGCCCGCCGACTGGACATCAGCGAGCGCACCGTCAAGGCGCACCTGACGTCGGCTTTCGCCCGGATCGGCGTCTCGGACCGTACCCAGGCCGCACTCTGGGCCGAGCGCAACGGTCTCTGACGACCGCTGGCGGCCACCGAGCTGGACGCTGACCCTGTGGATTGGTCACCAAACGCATGATTTCGGGCCTGATTCCTGCGGTTGGTGACCAATCCGCACGATTTCGCCTGGCCTCGGTCAGAGCGCGGCGCCGTCCTCGGCGGCGAGGAGATCGGAATCGACGATGTCGGGGGTGTCGACCGGCAAGGGTGGGGGAGTGCCACCCCAGGCGGGGCAGAGGGCCTGGTGGGCGCACCAGTCGCAGAGTCGGCCGCGGCTCGGACGCCAGTCGCCGGACTCCTCGGCCCGCTTGATGGCGTCCCAGATGGCCACCACCTTCCGCTCGGTCGCCAGGAGGTCGGCCTCGTCGGGCACGTAGCGCAGCACCTCGCCGTTGCCGAGGTAGACCAGCTGCAGCATCGCCGGCAGGACCCCGCGCGAGCGCCAGATCACCAGGGCGTAGAAGCGCATCTGGAACAGCGCCCTGGCCTCGAACATCTCCGCCGGGGAGCTGCCCGACTTGTAGTCGACGATTCTGATCGCCCCGTCGGGAGCGATGTCGATGCGGTCCACGAAGCCCCGCAGCAGCAGCTTGGACTCCAGGAGCGTCTCGACGTACAGCTCACGCTCGGCGGGCTCGAGCCGCCGTGGGTCCTCGAGGGTGAAGTAGCGGTCCAGGACCGACCGGCAGGTCGCGAGCCAGGCGGCCGTCTCCGCCCCCTGCTCGGGACCGAACATCGTGGCGAGCTCGGGCTCCTGCTCGACGAGCGCCTCCCAGGTCGGGGCGAGCATGGCGGCTGCCTGCCCGGGCGTCCGGCGTTCGGCGGGCAGGTCGAAGAGGTCCTCGAGAACCTTGTGGACCACGGTGCCGCGTACCGCGTCCCGGGAGGGCGGCTCGGGCAACCTGTCGACAGTGCGGAAGCGGTAGAGCAGCGGACAGCTCACGAAGTCGCCAGCACGGCTGGGGGAGAGCGCTCCGAGGACGTCCACGCCGTCCACGGGCGTGCCGACCCGGGTGGCTGACGACGACTCCTGCTCGGTCACGTCGCTCACCCTAGAGCGGCCCGCCGACAGCGCCCCGCGCAGTGCCCGCCGGTCTGACCTGCGGGGTCGGCTAGCCTCGTGGCGTGTCCGACAGCCCGCCTCGACCACCCCGGCCATCGGGCACGTTCAAGGTCGGGACGATCGCGGGGAGCGACGTCCTGGTGTCATCGTCCTGGTTCGTGGTCGCCGGCCTGATCGCGATCATGGTCGCCCCGGTCGCCGAGGTCGCCCAGCCGGGGCTCGGACCGTGGAAGTACGTCGCCGGGTTCGCCTTCGCCGTGATCCTCTACCTGTCGGTGCTCCTCCACGAGGCCTCCCACGCGATCGTCGCGCGTCGGCTCGGGTTCCCCGTCAGTTCGATCACGCTGCACTTCTTGGGCGGGATGACGGCGATCGAGGGCGAGGCGCGCACGCCACGCCAGGAGTTCCTCATCGCCGTGGTCGGGCCACTGACGTCGCTCGCGGTCGGCGCGGTGGCGTTCGTCCTCCGCCCGGTGACCCCCGACGGGCTCCTGCTCATGGCGATGGGCGGTCTCGCCGGGGCCAACCTGCTCGTCGGCTTCCTCAACCTGGTCCCGGGTCTCCCGCTCGACGGCGGTCGCGTCCTGAAGTCGCTGGTCTGGCGCCTCTCCGGCGACGTGCACCGGGCCACCATCGTGGCGGGGTGGGGCGGCCGCCTCGCGGCCGCAGCCGCGATGCTCTGGCCCCTGATCCAGGAGCCGCTCCTGGGCACCCGCCCCGAGATCCTCGACTTCGTCCTCGCCTTCGTGGTGGCGGCGTTCCTCTGGTCGGGGGCCACCGCGGCCATGTCGGCTGCCCGGATGCGCCGCCGCATCCCGCATCTAGTCGCTCGGCAGCTGGCGCGCCGTACCCTCGCCGTACCCGGTGACCTGCCGCTCGCCGAGGCGGTTCGCCGGGCTCGGGACGCCGAGGCCGGGGGCATCGTCACGGTGACGGGTTCGGGGGTGCCGGTCGGCATCGTGAGCGAGGCCGCGCTCGAGGCGACGCCCGAGGAGCGGCGCCCGTGGGTGGCCACCTCGACCGTCGCCCGCACGCTGGACCGCGGCCTGCAGCTGCCCGCGGACATCACCGGCGAGGACCTCGTGATGGCGATCAGCAGGACGCCCGCCGCCGAGTACCTCCTCGTGGACAGCGACGGGACGGTGGTGGGCGTGCTGGCGACCGCCGACGTCGACAAGGCCTTCCGGGAGTCCGCCCACTAGGGTGTGGCGCCGTGCCCGAGCCTGAGAACACCAGTCCTGACGTCCCCGCCGAGGCGTGGTCCGGCGTCCACCGCGGCCCGCTCCGTCCCGGGGAGTGGATCCGGCTCACGGATCAGAAGGGCCGGCGGCACAACTTCGAGCTCGTGCCGGGCAAGCGGTTCTTCTCCAACCGGGGGCACATCGAGCACGACGAGCTCATCGGGCGCGAGGAGGGCTTCACCGTGACCTCCTCGGCCGGCGGCGAGTACCTCGCGTTCCGCCCGCTTCTCTCGGAGTTCGTCGTCTCGATGCCGCGGGGTGCGGCCGTCGTCTACCCCAAGGACGCGGCCCAGATCGTCGCGCTCGCTGACATCTTCCCCGGCGCCGACGTGGTCGAGGCCGGCGTCGGCTCGGGCGCGCTGACCTGCTCGCTGCTGCGCGCGGTCGGGCCCTTCGGCCGGGTGTCCTCCTACGAGCGCCGCGAGGAGTTCGCCGACGTGGCGAGACGCAACGTCGACCAGTTCTTCGGTACGCCGGAGGGTGAGTCCCACCCGGCCTGGCGGCTGACCATCGGCGACCTCGCGGATGAGCTGCCGGCGTCCGGCGAACGCGTGGACCGGATCATCCTGGACATGCTCGCCCCCTGGGACTGCCTCGCCGCCGCCGCCGACGCCCTCCGCCCGGGCGGCATCGTCTGCGCCTACGTCGCCACCACGACCCAGCTGTCCCGCTTCGTCGAGACCGTGCGCGTGCACGGCGGGTTCACCGAGCCGCAGGCCTGGGAGTCCCTGGTCCGCGACTGGCACGTCGAGGGGCTCGCCGTGCGGCCGGGGCACAAGATGATCGGGCACACCGCGTTCCTGGTCACCGCCCGCCGCATGGCCCCCGGCCAGCGACCTCCACTGAAGAAGCGGCGCCCCGCACCCGGTGCCTACGGTCCCGACTACGCCGGCCCCCGGCCGCCTGGGGTCCCTTCCGACGACCCAGGGGAGTGACTGGTCGGTAACTGCGCGGATTGGTCACCAACCGCAGATCCGGGAGCCTGTGACATGCGGTTGGTGACCAATCCGCGTCCTTCGGCGCTGCCAAATCGTGACCAACACCCTGAAATCTGCTCTTCCCTGGCGACCGCTCGCGGGTAGGGTCGACCGCACAGGAGGTGGCGCTGATGTCGACATCTGAAGGCGTTCCCAGCACGGGTGGGCGCAGCCAGGACGAGCTCACGGACCAGGTCCGACTCCTGGAGTCCGAGGTCAACGACCTCCGTCGCCGGCTCGCCGATGGTCCCGCCAGCTCGCGGACCCTCGAGCTGCGACTCGCCGACGCGCACCGCAGCCTCGCGGGGCTGACGTCGCAGAACGAGCGCCTCGCCCAGACGCTGCGCGAGGCCCGGGACCAGATCATGAAGCTCAAGGAGGAGGTCGACCGGTTGGCGCAGCCGCCGGCTGGGTTCGGCACGTTCCTCGCGCGCAACGAGGACGACTCGATCGACGTGTTCACCGGCGGCCGCAAGCTGCGGGTCAACGTCAGCCCGAGCGTCGACCTCGACACGCTGCGCCGCGGTCAGGAGGTCATGCTCAACGAGGCGCTCAACGTCGTTGCCGCGATGGAGTACGAAGAGGTCGGCGAGGTCGTCATGTTCAAGGAGCTCCTCGCCGACGGCGACCGGGCCCTGGTCATCGCGAACGCCGACGAGGAGCGCGTCGTACGCCTCGCCGAGCCCCTCCGGCAGGAGACGATCCGGGCCGGCGACTCCCTGCTGCTGGACGCCCGGGCGGGCTACGTCTACGAGAAGGTCCCCAAGTCCGAGGTGGAGGAGCTCGTCCTCGAGGAGGTCCCCGACATCGCCTACGAGTCGATCGGCGGACTCGGCAACCAGATCGAGGCGATCCGCGACGCGGTCGAGCTGCCCTATCTGCACCCCGAGCTGTTCAAGGAGCACGAGCTCAAGCCGCCCAAGGGCGTGCTGCTCTACGGTCCGCCAGGCTGTGGAAAGACCCTGATCGCCAAGGCGGTGGCCAACAGCCTCGCGAAGAAGGTCGCGGCCAAGACGGGCCAGGAGGGCAAGTCGTACTTCCTCAACATCAAGGGTCCCGAGCTGCTCAACAAGTACGTCGGTGAGACCGAGCGCCACATCCGGCTGGTCTTCCAGCGGGCCCGTGAGAAGGCCAGCGGCGGCACGCCGGTCATCGTGTTCTTCGACGAGATGGACTCCCTGTTCCGCACGCGGGGCTCGGGGGTCTCCTCCGACGTGGAGAACACGATCGTCCCGCAGCTGCTCAGTGAGATCGACGGCGTCGAGCTGCTCGAGAACGTGCTGGTGATCGGCGCGTCGAACCGCGAGGACATGATCGACCCCGCCATCCTGCGCCCCGGCCGCCTGGACGTGAAGATCAAGATCGAGCGACCCGACGCCGAGTCCGCCCGGGACATCTTCAGCAAGTACCTCACCCCGAGCCTGCCGCTGCACGCCGATGACCTCGCGGAGTTCGGCAACGACCGCGACGCGACGGTGGGCGGAATGATCCGGGCCACCGTCGAGCGCATGTACGCCGAGACCGAGGAGAACCGGTTCCTGGAGGTCACCTACGCCAACGGTGACAAGGAGGTCCTCTACTTCAAGGACTTCAACTCCGGGGCCATGATCCAGAACATCGTCGACCGGGCGAAGAAGATGGCGATCAAGGACTTCCTCGACCACGACCAGCACGGCCTGCGGGTCTCCCACCTGCTCCAGGCGTGCGTCGACGAGTTCAAGGAGAACGAGGACCTCCCGAACACGACCAACCCCGACGACTGGGCCCGCATCTCCGGCAAGAAGGGCGAGCGGATCGTGTTCATCCGCACGCTCATCACCGGCAAGCAGGGCACCGAGCCCGGCCGGTCGATCGACACGGTCTCCAACACCGGTCAGTACCTCTGAGGTCACTGCCGCGGATTGGTCACCAACCGCAGACGGAGCGCCCGAAAACCTGCGGTTGGTGACCAATCCGTCGCATCGCGAGCCAGCCGGACCCGCTCAGGCGGGCTCGGTGACGTCCGCGACGACGGCGTCGAGGGCAGCGATGAGCTCGGCCGCGTCGACCGTCAGGGCGACGCCGGGGGCGCCTGCGCCGATGCTGACGGTCCCGGCGATCGAGGCGTCCGCGACGACCGGCAGGGCACGCCGGCTCCCCAGCGGCGTGATCGTGCCGCGGACGTAGCCGGTGACGTCGTACGCCGCGTCCGCGCTCGGCATCGAGAGTCGGTTGACGCCCAGCAGGGCGCGCAGCTTGGGCCACGCGATCTCACGGCCGCCCGGGACCAGGACGAAGCGGTGCTCGCCCTCGGCCACCCGGACCACCATCGTCTTCAGCAGCTGGTGCGGCTCGATGCCGCGCGCCGCGGCGGCCTCGGCGAGGGAGCTGACCGGTCCGTGGCGCGTGACCACGTGAGCGAGTCCCAGGGACGTTGCGGCGGAGACCGCGCGCGCCGCCCCGTCCTCGTTCACGCCGCCCGCCCCCGGTAGACGTAGGTCCAGGGCCGGCCGACCGCCGGGCCGGGCAGGTAGGACGTCGCCAGGTCCAGCACCTCCAGACCTGCCTCGGCGACCAGCGACGGCACGTCGCGGCTGAGGTGGCAGCCGCCTGCGACGGTGCGCTGCAGCGGGTCGAGGCGTCGCTGCCAGCCCGCCACGCGGCCGTCGGGGGCCAGACCGTGCTCGAGGAAGTGCAGGCCGCCGCCGGGACGCAGCACCCGGCGTACCTCCGCCAGGGCGCGGGAGACGTCCGGGATCGTGCAGAGCGTGAAGGTCGTGAGCACGGCGTCGTACACCTCGTCGTCAGCCTCGAGCCGCTGACCATCCAGCCCGACCCGGTCCACCGGCACGCTGGCGGCCGTCCGACGGTCCTGCGACAGCTGCCAGCCGACGTCGGAGGGCTCGACGGCATCGACTCGGTCGACCTCGTCGGGGTACAGGCTCGCGTTGAGACCGCTGCCGAAGCCGATCTCGAGCACCCGCCCGGTCAGCCCCGACACGACCTCACGTCGCAGCCGCATCACCGGCCCCGTCGAGAGCGAGCGGTCGGCGAGGCGGGGAACGACCCGATCGGTCCAGATGCCCATGACCCGAGCGTAGGAGATGGCTGGCTCGGCGTACGCTCGGGCCATGAGCGTGCGCCGGGTCATGGGGACCGAGGTCGAGTACGGGATCGCCGTGCAGGGCCAGCCGATGGCCAACCCCATGGTCGCCTCCTCGCAGGTCGTCAACGCCTACGCGTCGGCCACTGTGAAGGCCCGGCGCGCCCGCTGGGACTTCGAGGAGGAGTCGCCGCTGCGCGACGCGCGCGGGTTCGACATGTCCCGCCAGGTCGCCGACCCCACCCAGCTCACGGACGAGGACATGGGCCTGGCCAACGTGATCCTCACCAACGGCGCCCGGCTCTACGTCGACCACGCCCACCCGGAGTACTCCACGCCCGAGGTGACCACCCCGCTCGACATCGTGCGCTGGGACAAGGCGGGGGAGCAGGTGATGCTCGACGCCTCACGCCGCGCCGGCCAGCTGCCCGGAGGCACCCCGATCGTGCTGTACAAGAACAACACCGACAACAAGGGGGCGTCGTACGGCGCGCACGAGAACTACCTGATGCGGCGGTCGACGCCGTTCGGGGACATCGTGCGGCACCTGACGCCGTTCTTCGTCAGCCGGCAGGTGTTCTGCGGCGCCGGCCGGGTCGGGATCGGGCAGGACGGGCGCGACCACGGCTTCCAGATCAGCCAGCGTGCGGACTTCTTCGAGGTCGAGGTCGGCCTGGAGACGACCCTCAAGCGGCCGATCATCAACACGCGGGACGAGCCGCACGCCGATCCCGAGCGGTACCGCCGCCTCCACGTGATCATCGGCGACGCCAACCTGGCCGAGATCTCGACGTACCTCAAGGTCGGGACGACGGCTCTGGTGCTCGCGATGATCGAGGAGCGGTTCATCACGACCGACCTGACCGTCGACGGTCCGGTGGCCGGCCTGCGCGCGATCTCCCATGACCCGACCCTGCGGCAGACGGTCACGCTCACCGACGGGCGCAGGCTGACGGGCATCCAGCTGCAGCTGGAGTACCTGGACCTGGCGAAGAAGTTCGTCGAGGACCGGTACGGGGCCGACGCGGACGCCCAGACCGTCGACGTCCTGCAGCGGTGGGAGTCGGTGCTCGACCGCCTCGATCGTGACCCGATGCTGTGCGCGGCGGAGCTGGACTGGGTGGCCAAGCTGCGACTCCTCGAGCAGTACCGCCAGCGCGACGGCCTGGAGTGGGACGACGCGAAGCTGCAGCTGATCGACCTCCAGTACTCCGACATCCGTCCCGAGAAGGGGCTCTACCACCGCCTGGTGGCGGGTGGCCGCATCCAGCGGCTGCTCGACGACGCCTCGGTCGAGGCGGCGATGCACGACCCGCCGGAGGACACCCGGGCCTACTTCCGGGGGCGGTGCCTGGAGAAGTACGCCGAGCACGTGGCCGCCGCGTCCTGGGACTCGGTCATCTTCGACCTGCCCGGGCGCGAGTCCCTGCAGCGCGTCCCGACCATCGACCCGTTGCGCGGCAGCAGGGCGCACGTGGGTGACCTGCTCGACCGCAGCGAGACGGCGGAGGCGCTGTTCGCGGCGCTCACCTCGTGAGTGGCCTCCTGTGTGTCGGCTCGAGTGGATAGGGTCGGGACATGGCACAGGAGCAGAAGCAACCGCGGAAGTCGGGAGAGGCCGACGAGGCCGTCCAGGCGAGCCCGGAGAGTGACGTCGCCGAGCGCAAGGAGTCCCTGGACGCCGACGTCGACGACATCCTCGACGAGATCGACGACGTGCTCGAGACCAACGCCGAGGACTTCGTGAAGTCGTTCATCCAGAAGGGCGGGGAGTAGGCCTTGGGCGACCCGCGACTCCCGGCCGCTTTCCTGCAGCCGGGCACCTCGTCGTTCAGCGACTTCCTCGCCGAGCAGGCGCCCGACCTGCTCCCCGGGCGCCGCGCGGTGCCCCAGGGCCACGCGGGCGACCTGGCCCCGCACGGCACCACCATCGTGGCGGCGACGTTCCCCGGCGGGGTCGTGATGGCCGGCGACCGGCGGGCCACGATGGGCAACATCATCGCCCAGCGCGACATCGAGAAGGTCTTCCCGGCCGACGAGTTCTCCGCCGTCGGCATCGCCGGCGCCGCCGGGATCGCGGTCGAGATGGTCCGGCTGTTCCAGACCGAGCTCGAGCACTACGAGAAGATCGAGGGCACGACGCTGTCGATGGACGGCAAGGCCAACCGGCTCGCGGCGCTGATCCGCTCCAACCTCGCCATGGCGATGCAGGGGCTGGCCGTCGTACCCCTCTTCGCCGGCTACGACCTGGCAGCCGAGCAGGGCCGGATCTTCAGCTACGACGTGACCGGCGGGCGCTACGAGGAGACCGCCTTCCACTCGGTCGGCTCGGGGTCGATGTTCGCGCGCGGGGCGCTCAAGAAGCTCTACCGCGACGATCTCGACGAGACCGGCTGCGTGACGGCGGTCGTGCAGGCGCTCTACGACGCCGCCGACGACGATTCCGCAACCGGGGGGCCTGACCTGACGCGGCGGATCTTCCCGGTGGTCCAGGTGATCACCACCGACGGCGGCCGCCGGCTCGCCGACGCCGAGGTCGCGGCCATCGCCGACCAGGTGATCGCTGGGCGGATGACCCGTCCCGACGGCCCGTCCGCGCCGCTGACGTCCGGAGGTGACGCCCGATGAGCATGCCCTTCTACGTCTCGCCCGAGCAGCTCATGAAGGACCGGGCCGACTTCGCACGCAAGGGCATCGCCCGGGGCCGGTCGGTGGTCGCGGTGCAGTACGCCGACGGCATCCTGTTCGTCTCGGAGAACCCCTCGCAGGCGCTGCACAAGGTCTCGGAGATCTACGATCGGATCGCGTTCGCAGCAGTCGGCCGCTACAACGAGTTCGAGAACCTGCGGATCGCGGGGGTCCGGTTGGCCGACATGCGGGGCTACGCCTACGACCGGCGCGACGTCACCGGGCGCGGCCTCGCGAACGCCTACGCCCAGACCCTGGGCACGATCTTCTCCTCCGGCGGGGAGAAGCCGTACGAGGTGGAGCTCTTCGTCGCCGAGATCGGTGACGCCGCCGAGGACGACCAGCTCTACCGGCTCACGTACGACGGGCAGGTCGCTGACGAGCACGGCTACGCCGTCATGGGTGGCGCCGCGGACGTGGTGGCCTCCTACCTCGCGGAGCGCTACTCCTCGGGACTCGACCTCGCTGCCGCCGTACGGCTCGCGGTCGCTGCCCTGGGCCACACGGCCAACGAGAGGGGCGACGCCGAGGACCGGACGATCCCTGCTGACGACCTCGAGGTGGCCGTCCTCGACCGCACCAGGATGCAGCCGCGCAAGTTCGCCCGGCTCCGTCCTGCCCGCCTGGAGCAGCTGCTCGGGGAGCGGGGTCCGGCCGAGTCCACGCTGCGTTCGACCGGAGCAGCTCCCGCCGGCCCCGAGCACTCGCCCGAGACCCCCGCCGGTGGTGCAGGGGAGGACGAACCCCCGGTCGCCCCGCCGCTCTCCTGAGGACCGGCGGCGTCAATTACCCACAGGAATGGTCACCAACCGCGGGTGTGGGGCTCATCTGCCTCGGGTTGGTGACCATTCCGCGTCCCCAGGGGTCCTCCCGACCCCGTCATCCACAGCCGAGCCGGACAAGGCCAGCGTGAGCGGCACGCTTCGGGAAGTGTCGACCCATGGACGACCTTCCGTTTCGCGGTGAGATCAGGCTTGCTGGTCATCGGCGAGTGAGCCACGGCCTGGGCGTCGTCAGGCGCGACGACCTGACCGAGGACCAGGAGTACCTCCGCGACCTCGAGGCCTACCTCCTGGTGCTGCCCCCGTCTGCGGTCTTCACCCACCTGACGGCGGCGCGCCTGCTGGGCTGGCAGCTACCGCGACTCCCGGAGCAGGTTCCAGTGTTCGTGGCCGTGGATCGTGACGACCCGCGACCGCGACGCCACGGCCTCATCTGCTCACGGCTGATCCGGGACAGCCGACCTGGCGTCGTCGATGGCCTGCCCGTGGATGCCGCAGAGGAGATCCTGCTGCGGGCGGCACGCGACCTCGGCACGCTCGACATGGTCATTCTCATCGACTCGGCCCTGCGCCTGAAACACCTCGACCCCGCGCGCATGGAGCAGCTCCTCAAGAGCGGCCGCCCGGGGGTACGCGTGTTGCGGGAGGCCTGGAACCGGGCGACCGGGAAGGCAGACTCCGCCGGAGAGTCCGTCCTGCAGCAGTTCCATGTCGTCCTGGAGATCGCGTTCGAGCCGCAGGCAGACATCTGGGACGACGACGGCCGGCTGATCGCTTGCGCTGACCTGCGCGTCACAGGAACGGACTTCCTCCACGAGTACGACGGCGAGCACCACCGCGACAAGAACCAGCACCGCACCGACCTGCGCCGGGATCGAGGGATCGCAGGGGAGCCCTACGTCCGTCGCGGCTTCGTCCTGGACGACCTCCTCAACCACGCCGGGATCGTGATGCACGAGCTCGACCGCGCCCTCGATCGCCCGCACCGTGTCCGACGACTTCGTGCCTGGCGTCGACTGGTCGACAATTCGATGTACTCGCCCACAGGTCGCGACCGCATCATGAACCGCTGGCGCCGCCAGGGCGGGCTGGCGGACTGGTCGCGGGCAGCGTGACGCCGACTGAAGCCCCACCCCCGCCAGCCGGCCGTCGGTCACGATTCAGACCAATCTGGCGCGACTTGTCTCGTGAGGGGCTCACAGCCAACCGTGCTGCGCCTAGGCTGAGGCCGTGGACCGGCGGATCTTCGGCATCGAGAACGAGTACGGCGTCACGTGCACGTTCAAGGGGCAGCGCCGGTTGAGCCCCGACGAGGTCGCCCGGTACCTCTTCCGCAAGGTGGTCAGCTGGGGCCGGAGCAGCAACGTCTTCCTCCGCAACGGGGCCCGGCTCTACCTCGATGTCGGCAGCCATCCGGAGTACGCGACGCCGGAGTGCGACAACGTCATCGAGCTCGTCACGCACGACAAGGCCGGCGAACGGGTGCTCGAGGGCCTGCTGCTCGACGCCGAGCAGCGCCTGCACGACGAGGGTATCGCCGGCGAGATCTACCTCTTCAAGAACAACACAGACTCGGCCGGCAACTCCTACGGCTGCCACGAGAACTACCTGGTCAGCCGCGCTGGCGAGTTCTCCCGGCTCGCCGACGTCCTGATCCCGTTCCTCGTGACCCGCCAGATCATCGTCGGCGCCGGCAAGATCACCCAGACCCCGCGGGGCGCGAGCTACAGCGTGTCCCAGCGCGCCGAGCACATCTGGGAGGGCGTCAGCAGTGCCACCACCCGGAGCCGGCCCATCATCAACACCCGCGACGAGCCGCACGCCGACGCCGAGAAGTACCGTCGCCTCCACGTCATCGTCGGTGACAGCAACATGAGCGAGACGACCACGATGCTGAAGGTGGCCAGCTGCGACCTCGTGCTGCGGATGATCGAGGAGGGCGTGGTGATGCGCGACCTCACGATGGAGAACCCGATCCGCGCGATCCGGGAGATCTCCCACGACGTGACCGGGCGCCGGAAGGTCCGGCTCGCGAACGGACGCGAGGCCAGCGCCCTGGACATCCAGCAGGAGTACCTCGCCAAGGCGCGCGACTTCGTCGACCGCCGCGAGATCAGCACTCCGGTGATCGAGCAGGCGCTCGACCTCTGGGAACGCGGACTCAAGGCGGTGGAGTCGGACGATCTGGGCCTGGTCGATCGGGAGATCGACTGGGTGATCAAGTGGAAGCTCATCGAGCGGTACCGCGCCAAGCACGGCTTGCCCCTGGGCCATCCCCGGATCGCCCAGCTCGACCTCGCCTACCACGACATCCACCGCGGCCGAGGCCTGTACTACCTGCTGGAGAAACGCGGCGCGGTCGCCCGAGTGACCAGTGACCTGAAGATCTTCGAGGCCAAGTCGGTGCCACCTCAGACGACTCGTGCCCGCCTGCGTGGGGAGTTCATCCGCCGGGCCCAGGAGCGGCGCCGCGACTTCACCGTCGACTGGGTCCACCTGAAGCTCAACGACCAGGCACAGCGGACCGTCCTCTGCAAGGACCCGTTCCGGGCGTACGACGAGCGCGTGCAGCGGTTGATCGACGGCATGTGACGACGACCGCCCTCCCGAATTCAGCCTGAGGAGCCCTCAGGCGCGTGCGGTTGGTGACCATTCCTCATGGTTCTGCGTCGAATGTCTGCGGTTGGTGACCAATCCTTGGCGCTCGGGGGCCTCCGGTCAGGGTCCCCTCAGGCTCGGCGGCTAGGGTGAACCGCGCTGCCCCGAACCCCGACGAACAGGTGAGTCCTCACGTGTCCCGACGTCTCCGACGCATCCCGATCCTGCTGATCTCGCTCGTGCTGGCGACCGTCCTGGCCGCGTGCGGCAGCAGCGACGGATCCTCGAGTGACGCCAGCGACAGCGACGCGTTGCACGGCATCAAGATCAGCGGCGACCTCGGCAAGGAGCCCGAGGTCGAGTGGAACGGCAAGCTCGACGTCGACAAGACCGAGACGACCGTCGTGGACCAGGGTGACGGTGCCGAGATCAAGGACGGTGACCAGGTCCAGGCGTACCTGTGGATCGGCAACGGCTACACCCAGGAGAAGGCGTACAGCGACTTCGACAACGGTGAGCCGGAGGCGATCACCGCTGACGACACCCTGTCGCCGGTGTTCAAGGACGCCGTGCTCGGACAGAAGCTCGGGTCCCGCGTCGCAGTCACGACCACCGCCCAGGAGGCGTTCGGCGAGGCCGGCAACACCCAGCTGGGCATCGGCAACAAGGACACGGTCCTGATCATCGTCGACCTGATGGAGCCCTTCGAGGCGCCCAAGCCCAAGACCGTGCCGTCCTCGCAGATGCCGAAGATCGTCGAGGAGGGCGGCAAGCCCACGTCGCTGGACTTCACCGGCCTGCCGAAGCCGAAGGCGGACGGCGACCTGGAGCGCTCCATCGTCAAGCAGGGTGACGGTGCCACGGTCACCGAGGACATGACCCTGACGGTCAACTACCTCGGCCAGGTGTACGACGCGAAGAAGCCGTTCGACGAGAGCTACTCCACGAAGCCGGCGACCTTCTCGCTCCAGCAGGTCGTCAAGGGCTGGACGTACGGCCTGACCGGTGTCAAGGTCGGCAGCCGGGTACTGCTCGCGATCCCGCCGGACCTCGGCTACGGCTCGGCCGAGCAGTCCGGCATCCCGGCGAACAGCACGCTCTACTTCGTGGTGGACGTGATCAAGGCGGAGAAGGCCCAGCAGTAGGGCCGGGCACAGCAGGAGGCGGACGGCAGCATGGCGGTGCAGAAGAGCGAGCGACTGCTCAACCTGCTCATCATGCTGCTCGTCCAGCGCCACTACGTCTCCAAGGACCGGATCCGGGCCATCCTCTACCCGGGCTCGAGCACCGAGGCCTTCGAGAAGATGTTCGAGCGCGACAAGGAGGAGCTGCGCAGCCTCGGCGTGCCGATCGAGGTGGGCAGCATGGACGTCTACTTCGACGACGAGCCGGGATACCGGATCCGCCCTGACCAGCTGGCCCTGCCCGACGTGGAGCTGACGGCTGACGAGGCCGCCGTGATCGGACTCGCCACCCGGGTGTGGGAACACGCGCGGCTGGCCGAGGCCACGACCGAGGCGGTCCGCAAGCTCACCGCCCTCGGGGTGCCCACGGACGTGACCGCCCTCGACATCGCCCAACCGCGGCTCAGCGCCGACGAGCCGTCGTTCGACGTCTTCTGGGAGGCGGTCCAGGACCGCACCCCGGTCGAGTTCGGCTACCGCCGCTCCGGCGCGACGACCACCACCACGCGGCACCTGCAGCCCTGGGGAGTGGTCCGCTACTCGGGACGGTGGTACGTCGTCGGTCTCGACACCGACCGCGACGAGGAGCGGGTCTTCCGCCTCTCCCGTGTCCAGGGCCAGGCACGCAAGGTGGGGCGGCCGGGGTCCTTCGAGGTACCGCCGGGCACCGACGTGCGGGCGACGACGGTCCGCCTCGCGCCGGAGCCGACCACCACCCGCGTCGTCCTGCTGGTGCGCGAGGACGCCGGCCTCGCGCTGCGTCGCGACGCCTCGTCGGTGGAGGAGGCCGTCGTCGGTCCGGACGGCGGCGCCGGATGGGACCGCCTGGTGCTGACCCGCCGCAGCGACGCTGCCGACGAGCTGCTCGGCTACGGAGCCGACGTGTACGTCGAGGAGCCCGCCGAGCTGCGCGCCGAGGTCGTGCGCCGGCTCACCGACGTCGTGGAGCGGTCCGCATGAGCGCGTCGAGTCTTCCCGGCCCGACCGCCGGGGTGAACCCTGGCGCGTCTGGCGCCACCTCGGCGGCCAAGGACCAGGTCGCCCGGCTGCTGACCCTGGTGCCCTACCTGCACGCCCACGGACAGGTGCGCCTCGACGAGGCGGCCGCAGCGCTCGGCGTGACGCCCGACCAGCTCCTCGCCGACCTCAAGGTCCTCTTGATGTGCGGCTTGCCCGGCGGCTATCCCGACGACCTCATCGACGTGGACCTGGACGCGCTGGAGGGCCCGGAGGCAGACGGCGTGATCCGGGTCTCCAACGCCGACTACCTGGCTCGTCCGTTGCGGCTGACCCCCACCGAGGCGACCGCCATCATCGTCGCGCTCCGCGCGTTGCGCGGCAGCGCGAGCGAGGACACCCGCGAGGTGGTCGACCGTGCGCTGTCCAAGCTCGAGGCGGCCGCAGCCGAGGGAGCCGCCGTTCCGCAGATCGACCCGGGGGAGGAGTCGCCGCGCGGTCTGGACCTGCTGCGGCTGGAGGAGCAGCTGCAAGACGCCGCGGAACGGCAGCGACAGGTGCAGCTGACCTACTTCGTCCCGTCCCGGGACGAGGTCTCCCAGCGGACCGTCGATCCGCGGGGCATCGTCACCGCGCACGGCTTCCGCTACCTCGATGCCTGGTGTCACAGCGCGGAGGCGCCCCGCCTGTTCCGGCTGGACCGGGTCCAGGCGGCCGAGGTCCTCGACCTGCCGATCGAGACCGCGCCCGAGCCCCCGCGGGACCTGGGCGACGGGCTGTTCACCCGGGCCAGCGACACCACCCCCGTCACTCTCCACCTCGACCCGGAGGCCCGCTGGGTCGTCGAGTACTACCCGGTCGAGGCCGTACGGCAGCTCGCGGGGGGCGACCTCGAGGTCGACCTGCTCATCGCCGACGAGCGCTGGCTCCAACGGCTCCTGCTGCGCCTGGCCCCTCATGCTCGCGTCGTGAGCCCCGCCGGCCTCCAGGACGCCGTCGTCCGGGCGGCTCGAACCACGCTCGACCTGTACACCTGACCGTCCCACCGACCTGACCGGCGTACCATTGCTCCTGTCATCGTCCCGCCCGTGAGGATCACCATGCTCCCGCTCATCGGCAGCCTCGGCACCCCCGAGCTGCTCATCATCCTCGGCATCGTCGTCCTGCTCTTCGGCGCGACCAAGCTCCCCGACCTGGCCCGCGGCAGCGGCCGGGCCCTGCGCATCTTCAAGGCCGAGACCAAGGGCCTGACCGATGACGAGGAGGACACGCCGGAGGCGACCACGTCCGCCCAGGAGATCGCGCAGCAGCGCGAGCTGGAGTCCCGGCAGGCAGATCTCGACCGTCGTCAGGCCGAGATCGACGCCGAGCGCGAGCGGCTGAACCGCCCCGACGGCGCCTGACCAGCCATCCCACACCCGCTGCCGGCTCCGAACCGGCCCCGTAACTGACGAGCCAGACCTTGTCCCTCAGCGGCGTCTTCGACTACCTCTCCGGACGGCCCCGGCACCCGATCGGGCCCGACGGCCGGATGGCCCTGTCCGACCACGTCCGGGAGCTGCGTGCCCGGCTCCTGAAGTCGGTGCTGTGCCTGGTCATCGCGTTCTTCGTCGCGCTGGCCTTCTACGAGCACCCCGACGGAGGGCTGCTCGGGCTGGTGATGACGCCGTACAACGACGCCCGCGACATGCTGGGGGCGTCGGTCCAGACCGAGGCGTACATCAAGGGCGCGACCGGGCCGCTGATGCTCCAGCTCAAGCTGTGCGGCATCGCCGCGATCGTGGTGTCCAGCCCCTACTGGCTCTACCAGATCTGGGCGTTCGTGGTGCCCGGCCTGCACCCGAACGAGAAGAAGTGGACCCGGATCTTCGCCGCCATCGCCGGGCCGCTGTTCATCCTGGGTGTGCTGACCGGCTACTACGTCCTGCCGCGGGGCCTGAAGGTCCTCATCGGGTTCACCCCGTCGGGGCTGGCGAACCTGGTCGAGTTCAACGAGTACTTCAGCTTCCTGACCCGGATGCTGCTCGTCTTCGGGGTCGCGTTCGAGATCCCCTTGTTCGTGATCATGCTCAACCTCGCCGGCGTCGTGTCGGGCAAGGCGCTGGGGCGGTACCGGCCCTGGATCATCCTCGGCACGTTCGTCTTCGCCGCCGTCGCCACACCCTCCACCGACCCGTTCTCGATGTGCTTCCTCGCCGCCCCCATGCTCGTGCTCTTCCTGGTCGCCGAGGTGATCGCGCGCGCGGTGGACCGGTCCCGGGGCCGCGACCGCGGCGGGACCGACCAGTGGGCCGACGACGAGGTGTCGCCCCTGTGAGGCGGGTCGACCCGTTCGACCTCCCCGAGTGGCTCGGCGAGGAGGAGGTCACCTGGGCGGCCGACGTCGGCCTGCGCTCCGGTCACCGGGTGCCGGGGCAGCTGACCGGTGACGGACACCCGCCGGTGGCGTGCGACCTTCTCGCCGTCGACGAGGCCTATCCCGTACCGGTCGCGGACCAGGACGTCCGCCACGACGCCCACCAGGCGTGGCGCCACGGCCAGGTGCTGCTCGTCGGCCCGGACGACCGGCTCACCCTGGCCGTGCCCGGCACCCGGTTCGGTCCTGACCTCGTCCTGGACGCTCTCGCCCGGCTGGCCAAGGCGGTGGGTGCGTCCCCCGACCGGTACGCGGTCCTCCTGCGGATCGGGACCGACCGCTCCTGACCCCCACGGATTGGTCACCAACCGCAGATCGAGCGCCGAAAGTCGCGCGGAATGGTCACCAACCGCAGGCGCCGGCCCGAGAACGGTGCGGATTGGTCACCAACCGCAGGTGAGTGCCCTACTCTTCGCGCGTGGCCCTCCGCGAGATCGCGCTGCTGACGAACCCGACTGCCGGGAAGGGCCGGGGGGCGCGCTTCCGGGACGCCGCGGCCGAACGGCTCCGGGGGGCCGGCGTGACGGTGCGGACCCTGGAGGGGCGCGACGCCGACGAGGCGCTCGACCTGGCCCGCGGCGTGGTCGCGGAGGGCGTCGACGCGCTGGTGCTGTGCGGTGGGGACGGGATGGTGCACCTCGGCATCCAGGCCGTCGCGGGCACGGGGACGCCCATCGGTCTGGTCCCGGCCGGCACCGGCAACGACGTGGCGCGGTACTTCGACGTCCCGCGCAAGGACCCGGTCGCGGCCGCGGAGCGGCTGCTCGCGAGCAGCTCGCGCACCGTCGACCTGGCGCGCAGCGGCACGAAGTACTTCGTGACCGTGCTGGCCGCGGGCTTCGACGCCGTCGTCAACGAGCGCGCCAACAAGATGACCTGGCCCAAGGGGCAGATGCGCTACAACATCGCGACCCTCGCCGAGCTGCGCACGTTCGAGCCCCTGCCCTACACCCTCGAGCTCGACGGCGAGACCCGCACACTGGACGCGATGCTGGTGGCGGTCGGCAACGGCCCCTCCTTCGGGGGCGGCCTGCGGATCACCGAGGGTGCGATCCTGGACGACGGACTCCTCGACGTGGTCGTCATCAAGCCGATGTCGAAGCCGGGCCTGATCAGGACCTACCCGAAGCTCTTCAAGGGCACCCACGTCACCCACCCCGCATACGAGCACCACCGGGTCCGCACGGTGACGGTGGCAGCTCCGGGGATCGTCTCGTACGCCGACGGAGAGCGCTTCGGGCCGCTCCCGCTGACCGTGGAGTGTGCCGCCGGGGCGCTGACGGTGCTCGCGTAGGTTGGGAGCATGACGACCTCGGACGACCTGAGCCCGTCCGAGCGGTACGCCGACTACCGACGGCACCGTCAGCACCCGGTGCTCCGCGACTTCACGGCGCTCTACGACTTCCCGCTCGACGACTTCCAGCTCGACGGTTGCCGGGCGATCGAGGAGGGCCGCGGCGTGCTCGTCGCGGCGCCCACGGGCTCGGGGAAGACGGTCGTCGGGGAGTTCGCGGTCCACCTGGCGATGCAGACCGGGCGCAAGTGCTTCTACACCACGCCGATCAAGGCGCTGTCGAACCAGAAGTACCACGACCTGGTCGCCCGCTACGGTCCCGAGCAGGTCGGTCTGCTGACCGGTGACAACGTCGTGAACGGCGAGGCGCCGGTCGTGGTGATGACCACCGAGGTGCTCCGCAACATGCTGTACGCCGGGTCGCGCACGTTGCTGGGGCTCGGCTTCGTGGTGATGGACGAGGTCCACTACCTCGCCGACCGCTCGCGGGGCGCGGTCTGGGAGGAGGTCATCATCCACCTGCCCGAGTCGGTCTCCCTGGTCTCCCTCTCGGCGACCGTCTCCAACGCCGAGGAGTTCGGCGAGTGGCTGGAGACCGTCCGCGGGGACACCACGACGATCGTCGAGGAGCGCCGGCCGGTGCCGCTCTACCAGCACGTGA
The DNA here is from genome assembly GCA_020636915.1 of Nocardioides sp. GTDB lineage: Bacteria > Actinomycetota > Actinomycetes > Propionibacteriales > Nocardioidaceae > Nocardioides. The sequence goes on along the minus strand of JACJWV010000009.1, from coordinate 95,207 downwards.
TGGTCGGCCGCCGGGTCCTGGACCTGTTCGCCTCCTCCGACGTCGACGCGGCGGCAGGCTTCGTCAAGGAGGGCGCACCGGTCAACGACGAGCTGCTCAAGGTCGCGCGGGACGACTGGGCGAGCAGCCGCGTCCGCGACCGGCGCTCGCCGCGGGACCGCAACCGCCGCGGCACCAGCAAGTACAACGTCGGCAACGGCCGCCGGGTCTGGGTCCCCAGTCGCCCCGACCTGGTCGCCCAGCTGGACCGGCAGGGCCTCCTGCCCGCGATCGACTTCATCTTCAGCCGGGTCGGGTGCGACGCGGCGGTCACCCAGTGCCTGGGGGCCGGCATCCGGCTCACCACGCCCGAGGAGCGCGACGCGATCTACGAGCACGTCGAGGCCGCGTGCTCGCACCTGCCGTCGGAGGACCTGCACGCCCTGGGCTACCACGACTTCCTCGACGGGCTGACCCGCGGCGTGGCCGCCCATCACGCCGGGATGCTGCCGGCGTTCAAGCAGGTCGTGGAGGAGCTGTTCGTGCGCGGGCTGTGCAAGGTCGTGTTCGCCACCGAGACCCTGGCCCTCGGCATCAACATGCCCGCCCGCACCGTCGTCATCGAGAAGCTGTCGAAGTGGAACGGCGAGAACCACGCCGACATCACGCCGGGGGAGTACACCCAGCTGACCGGGCGCGCCGGGCGGCGCGGACTGGACACCGAGGGTCATGCGGTCGTCCTGTGGCAGGCGGGGATGGACCCGCGGCAGCTCGCCGGCCTCGCCTCGACCCGGACCTACCCGCTGCGGTCGTCGTTCCGCCCGTCGTACAACATGGCCGTCAACCTCGTGCACCAGTTCGGCCGGGCGCGCTCGCGCGAGCTGCTGGAGCAGTCCTTCGCCCAGTTCCAGGCGGACAAGGCGGTGGTGGGCCTCGCCCGGCAGCTCCGCAAGGCCGAGGACGCACTCGCGGGCTACCGGGAGGCGGCCACGTGCGACCGTGGCGACTTCATGGAGTACGCCGACCTGCGTCGCCGGATCAGCCAGGCCGAGAAGGGCGCCAGCCGCGCGCGCAAGGCCGATCGTCGCGACGAGGCGATGGAGTCCCTGCGGGCGCTCAAGCCGGGCGACGTGATCCAGGTCCCGACCGGGAAGTTCGCCGGGTGGGCCGTCGTGGTCGACCCGGGCTGGTCGCCGGAGGGGCCTCGTCCCTACGTCGTGACGGCCGACCGCCAGGCACGCCGTCTCGCCATGATCGACTTCCCGACGCCGGTGACGGCACTGGCCCGGGTCAAGGTGCCCAAGTCCTTCAACGGCCGCAACCCGCAGATGCGCCGGGACCTCGCGTCGGCCCTGCGGACGCGCACCCACGACCTCGACCCGCCGCCGCCCTCACGGCCCGCGGGGTCCGACCGCAGCCGCACGGCGGTCGACGACCAGGTCGCGGACCTGCGTGCCGAGCTCAAGGCACACCCGTGCCACGCCTGCCCGGACCGTGAGGACCACGCCCGGTGGGCCGAGCGGTACTTCAAGCTCGACCGCGACGCCCAGACGCTGAAGCGCCGGGTCGAGCAGCGCACCAACACCGTCGCCCGCCAGTTCGACCGGGTCTGCGAGGTCCTGACCGCGCTGGGCTACCTGGAGGGCGAGCAGGTCACCGAGCGCGGAACCCACCTGATGCGGCTCTACTCCGAGCTCGACCTGGTCGCCGCCGAGTGCATCCGGGGCGGGCTGTGGGACGACCTCGACCCGTCCGGCCTGGCCGCGGCCCTCTCCGTGCTGGTGTTCGAGGCCCGACGGCCCGACGACGCGTCCTCGCCCCGCATCCCCGGCGGCGCCATCCGCGACGTGATCGGTGAGACCGTCCGGCTCTGGGGCACCCTGGACGCCCTCGAGCGAGACCACCACCTCGACTTCCTGCGGCAGCCCGACCTCGGCTTCGCCTGGGTGGCCTACCGCTGGGCCGAGGGTGACGAGCTCGACGACGTCCTCATGGTCAGCGACCTCGCCGCCGGTGACTTCGTGCGCTGGATGAAGCAGCTGATCGACCTCGCCGGGCAGGTGGCCGACGCCGCCGGCGCGACGCCCCTGCGCGAGACCGCGCGGGAGGTCGTCCGTCGGCTGCGCCGGGGCGTGGTCGCCTACTCCGCGCTCGCCGGCGACGAGTAGCAGCGGCTACCCCGCGCGGACGGCCTGCTCGACGGCCTGCTTGACGGCCTGGTCGACGGGAACGTCGCCGTTGACCAGGTTCCACTGCTTCCTGACCGTGCCGGGCGTGTCGAGGACCGCTGCCAGCACGGCGGCGACGTCGGCGCGGGTCACGTCCCCGCGGGCGACGTCCGGCCCGAGCGACACCGTCCCGGTGGCCGGGTCGTCGGTCAGGCGGCCAGGACGGACGATCGTCCACGCCAGCCCGCTGTCCCGGAGCGCCGCGTCGGCGTCGCGCTTGGCCTCGACGTAGGCCCGCCACACGTCCCCGGTGTCGTCCGGCAGCGGGTCGTCGACCCCGATCGCGGACACCTGGACGAACCGGTCGATCCCGGCCCGCTCCGCGCCGGCGATCGACTTGAGCGAGCCCTCGAGGTCGACGGTGCGCTTGCGCTCGATGTTGCCGTCCGGGCCACCGCCGGCGGCGAAGACGACGGCGCTGCATCCCTCGAACGCCGCGGCGAACGCATCGACGCCCTCGCGCTCGATGTCGAGCAGGCGGACCTGGGCGCCACGGCTCTCGAGGTCCGCCCGGTGTTCCTCCCGTCGCACCAGGGCGACCACGTCGTGGTCGGCCCGACGCAGGACGTGGATCAGCTGACGGGCCACCTGGCCGTGGCCCCCGACGATCGCGACACGGTGCTGTGCGGTGCTCATGCAGCCCACGGTACGGACCCGGACCGCACCTGCAGGAACCTGCAGGTCCGGTGTGGTCGGCCAACACGGCGGGCATCGAGGGCGCATGCACCGACCGACCGCCACCCTCACCGCCCTCCTGGTGGCAGGGACGCTCGCCACCGTCGCCCCGGCCGCGCACGCGACCCAGGCGAGTCCTGCCGCCAGCGCCCGGAGCGAACGCCTCGTCGTCCACGACCCGCGCGGCGACGTCCGTCCGGCGGACGCCCCGGACGGCCGCGACATCGACGCCCGTCGTACGGCGTACTCCGTCGGCCGCTCCGCCGGAGCGACGGTCGTCCGGTTCGTCGTCGACCTGCCGCGCCGGCTCCCGGCCCGCGACCACCTCCAGGGGTTGGTGGTCTTCATGCACGGCGGCGGGCACGACTACTACGTGTCGGGCAACCAGACGCCCGACAGCGTGGTGTTCGCCGACCGAGGACCCGGTCAGGACGCCTACGTGGAGCACCGCGCCGGCACCAGCAGGACCTTCACCCGGGCGGGGCGCCTGACCCTCCGGGTCCCACTCACGTCCTTCACCGGTCGCCGCGTCGTCATCGACCGGGTCTACACCCACCTCGGCCCCCTGGGCACCGGCCACACCCCGAAGGACCACGTCGCACCTCCCTCCCGCCCGCTCCGCCTCCGCGTGGGGCAGCCGGCGGGATAGCGAACCGGCGGACGGACGGCCGCCTCGCGGCGTACCGTGCGCGCATGGTCGACACCCGCACGGACCTCCTCGTCGTCGGCGCCGGGCCCTACGCCTGCTCCGCGGCCGCGTACGCACGTGATCGCGGCATCGGCACGACGGTGGTCGGTCAGCCGATGTCGTTCTGGCGCGACCGGATGCCGCAGGACATGTACCTGCGTTCCGGCACGGACTGGCACCTCGACGCGAACGGGGAGCACACCTTCGAGGCGTTCGTGGAGGAGCGGGGCCTGGACCCTGCCGACCTCGACCCGATCCCGATCTCGGTGTTCCTCGACCACGCCGACTGGTTCGCCGCGCAGAAGGGGGTCGCGGCTGACCCGCGCCTGGTGGCGAGCCTCACCCGCCCGAACGGCACGTTCCTCGCCACCTTGGACGACGGAGCGGTCATCGAGGCCGACCGCGTGGTCGTGGCCCCGGGCGTCGGCTACTTCGCGCAGGTGCCTGAGTGGCACGCACTGGTCCCGGAGGACCGGCGCTCCCACACCCTGGACCGGGTCACGTTCGACGACCTGGCCGGTGCACGGGTGGCGGTGATCGGCGGACGGCAGAGCGCCTACGAGTGGGCGGCGCTCCTGTGCGACCACGGCGCCGCGCGCGTCGACGTCGTGCACCGGCACCCGACCCCGGCGTTCGAGAGGGTCAGCTGGCGCTTCGTCGACCCGTACGTCGAGCAGACGCTCGCGGTGCGCGGCTGGTGGCGGGGCCTGACCGACGACCGGCGGGCCGGCATCGCCCGGGAGTTCTGGGAGGTCGGCCGGCTGACGCTCGAGCACTGGCTGGTCCCACGGCTGCTGCCCGACGTCGTGCACCAGCACCCGGAGTGCGCGGTCGTCGACGTCTCCGCCGGGGGAGAGGGGCCGGTGACGCTGACCCTCTCGGACCGAGACGTGCTGGAGGTCGACCACGTGGTCTTCGCCTCGGGCTACCGGCCGGACGTCGCCCGGGTGCCGTACCTGGCGGACGTCGTGGACCGGGTGGCCGCGACGGACGGGTTCCCGGACCTGAGCGAGGGCTTCGAGACCAGTCTGCCGGGGCTCTACGTCGTGGGCTTCCTCGCGACGCGCGACTTCGGGCCGTTCTACGGGTTCACCAAGGGCTGCCCGTCAGCGGCGCAGCTCGTGGTCGAGGAGATGCTGCGCTGAACCTGCGCTGACCATGCGCTGACCCTGCGCTGACGGGCTCGTCTCGTCGTCAGCGGCTGCAGAGCACGTCGGTGAGTCGCTGCACCGGGCTCTCGATGCCCCACCGCGTGCCGAGCTCGGCGACCCGGGCGAGGTCCTGCGGCTCGGCCGGGAGCCGGGTGTCGGGGGAGCCGAGGTCGAGGTCCCGGGCGACCGCGACCACCTGCGGGGCGACCTCGAGGTACGACGCCGCGGCCTTGATCTTCCCGCGCGGACCGGGCCCGAGCTCGGCGTCGGGGTCGGCCGCAGCGGCGATGATGCCGTCCATGTCGCCGAACCGGCCGAGCAGCGTCGCCGCGGTCTTCTCACCGACCCCGGCCACGCCGGGGAGGCCGTCGGAGGCGTCGCCCCGCAGGGTGGCGAAGTCGGCGTACTGACGCGCGTCGATGCCGTACTTGGCGCGCACCCAGTCGTTGGTGACCCGCTCGTGGTTGCCGACACCTCGGGCGATGTAGAGCACGCGCACGTCGCGGTCGTCGTCGACGAGCTGGAACAGGTCGCGGTCGCCGGTGACGATGTCGACCGGTTGCGAGGCCTGGCTGGCGAGGCTGCCGATGACGTCGTCCGCCTCGTAGCCGGGTGCGCCGACCACGCAGATCCCGAACGCCGCCAGCACCTCCCGGATGATCGGGACCTGGACCTCGAGGGGGTCCGGCACCTCCTCGACGTCGGGCTGGCCGGTGCGCTCGGCGACCACCCGGTGTGCCTTGTAGCTCGGCAGCAGGTCGACGCGCCACTGGGGACGCCAGTCGTCGTCCCAGCAGCAGACGAGGTCGGTGGGCCGGTAGTCGCCGACCAGCCGGGAGATGAAGTCGAGCAGGCCGCGGACGGCGTTGACGGGGGTGCCGTCGGGGCCGGTGATCTCGGGGACGCCGAAGAACGCCCGGAAGTAGAGCGAGGCGGTGTCGAGGAGCATCAGGCGCCCGGGTTGGTCGGTCACGAGCGCATCCTGCCACGCGCCGCTACCCTGTCCGCGTGACTGCCCCTGAGCTCGAAGGCACCGATCGCCGGATCATCGAGCTGCTCGCCCGCGACGGCCGGATGTCGTTCACCGACCTCGGGAAGGCGACCGGCCTCTCCACGTCGGCGGTGCACCAGCGCGTCAAGCGCCTGGAGTCGCGCGGACTGATCACCGGGTACGTCGCCACGGTCGACCACGAGCAGCTCGGGCTGCCACTGACCGCGTTCATCTCCATCCGCCCGATCGACCCCTCCCAGCCCGACGACTCACCCGAGCGGGTGCGGGGAATCCCGGAGATCGAGTCGTGCTGGTCGGTCGCGGGCGACGAGTCCTACATCCTCAAGGTCAGGGTCGCGTCGCCGACCGCGCTCGAGAACCTCTTGGCGCGCATCCGGGCCGCGGCCAACGTCTCGACCCGCACCACGATCGTGCTGTCGACGCCGTACGAGGGCCGCCCGGTCGGTTGAGCCGCGCCGGCAGGTGCTGCCCCGGTACGTGCCGGGTCGGTTGCTGCGGGGGAGCCGCCCGGCCCCGTGGCGGGGCCGGACGGCTGGTGTGCCACCCCCGGATCAGGGAGCCGTGACTGTCCAGATGCCGTCGACGTACGGCTGGCCGCCGGTCACCGGGACGTAGAGCCCGATGCCCACGGAGCCCGGGATCTCGGCGTACGGCCCGGACGTGCTGTAGCCGTAGATCTCACCGACGTTGCTCCGGGCGTTGGAGTAGAGGCAGAGGTAGCCCGGCGCCGCCTGGCCGGGGCCGGGGCAGTTCGCCGCGTCCGGACTCTCGGTGGTGTCAATGATGTGGCTCTCGTCGATGGGCGTCGAGAGCGGCCGGATGAAGTTGATCGAGAAGCCGAGCCAGCCGCCGGCGCTGGAGTTGCCTGCCGCTGCGCTGAACGCGCCGGACTCGGTCTTGCCGGACGGGAGGTTCGCCAGGCTGCCGGCCTTGGGCACGGTGCCCAGGCTGCTCTCCTTGACGTCCTTGCCCGTGACGGTGTTGTCCTTGATCTGCTTGCCGGTGATCAGCTTGCCCGCCTCGGCCACGACAGGGGTGGTCGTCAGCAGGAGCGCGGCGAGCACGACGGTGAGCGCCGCGATGATCTTCTTGGGCATGAGGAAACCCTTTCGGAGCCGGACACTCGGGGGTGGCGTCCGCGTCCTCGGATTCTCTCGACTACTCCCACCCCGACGGGATGATCCGGTCGGGTCACCTCCGACCGCCCGTTCGGGGGAGCCCATTGGGCCGGTCACCCCTGCGGATTGGTCACCAACCGCAGGTCGGGAGCGCTCCCATCTGCGGTTGGTGACCAATCCGCGGTAGTTCGCCGGCCCGACGCAGCTGGACTATCGGCTACCAGGCCTGCAGGGCCGCGGTGCGTCGTGAGGCCTCGGCCACCTCGGCCGCCTTGAGCGCGGCGCCGTCGAGGTCGGCGTGGGCGGCCCACCACTCCTGGCCGGCGACCGGGAGGGTGTGGATCGGGTCGTAGTACTCGTAGGTCCGGGTGAGGGCGTCCGCGTCGGTGGCCTCGATGGAGGTGCGGTAGTTCTTGGTCCAGTAGGAGATGCCGCGCTCGGTGTCGTAGGACGTCAGCTGGTGCACCCAGCGCTTGCCGACGAAGGGGACGTCGCAGACGATGCGCGGGGTGGCGAACCCCGGGAGGTAGCCCATGATGTGGTGCTGCAGCCGCTGGGCGTCGGCGACCGAGACCCGCCAGTGCTCCGAGAACGGGATCATGTCGCACATGTAGAAGTAGTACGGCATGATCTGCGCGCCATCGAGGAGCCGGAAGCACAGGTCGAGCAGCGCGTGCGGGTCCGCGTTGACGCCGTTGAGCAGCACGCCTTGGTTGCGGACGTCGCGGACGCCGGCGTCCAGCATCGCCCGGGAGGCGCGCGCGACCACCGGCGTGATCGAGTTGGCGTGGTTGGCGTGGGTGTGGATGGCGATCGACACGCCTCGGGAGCGGGCGGTCCCGGCGACCCGCTCCATCCCGGCCCGGACGTCGTCCTGCAGCCAGTGCTGGGGGAGCCCGACCAGCGCCTTGGTGGCGAGCCGGACGTCGCGGATGTTCTCGATCTCCAGCAACGACGTCAGGAACGACTCCAGGCGAGGCCACGGCATGTTGGCCACGTCGCCCCCGGAGACCACCACGTCGCGCACCGACGGCGTACGGCGCAGGTAGTCGAGCATCGCGCCGAGCCGGTCCTGGGGCTTGGCGACGAACTTGAGCTTGTCGACGGTCGGCGTGGAGTTGCCGACCAGGTCCATCCGGGTGCAGTGGCCGCAGTACTGGGGGCAGGTCGGCAGCAGCTCGGCGAGCACCTTGGTCGGGTAGCGGTGGGTCAGTCCCTCGGCCACCCACATGTCGTGCTCGTGGAGGGAGTCGCGGGTGGCGTGCGGGTGCGAGGACCAGTCGGTGCGCCGGTCGGAGAACACCGGGATCATGTAGTGGCGCACCGGGTCGGCGTAGAACGCGTCGGTCAGCGATCCCGGACCGGAGGGCACGACGTGCGGCACCATGGTGTTCATCATCTGCGGCGGGACGAGCATCGACATCGTCGCGCGCTCGGCCTGGTCGCGCTCGAGGTCGGCATAGAACCGCTCGTCGAGCAGGTCGCCCATCAGCTCGCGCAGCTGGCGCACGTTCTTCACGCAGTGGGCGCGCTGCCACTGCACCGACTCCCATTCCGCGGCCGTGACGAGGCGCCAGCCCGGGAACCGGGTCCAGTCCGGCTCGACCAGCTCGACCTGGCGGTACGGGTAGGGCTGACCGGTCTCGCCTTCGACCAGCGAGGCGATCGACGTCTCGATGCTCATGGGTGGTGCCTCCTCGGGCGCGTCGTTTGTGTGGGTCGCGACACATCTGGAAGAGTAGGAGAAGATCATCCGGCCTGTCGAATGCCACGCCGCAGTATTTCCGGCAAGCCCTGTCTTTTATCGGAAGGACGATCCATGACTGCCTCCAGTGACCCGACCGGTCTGCACCGGGTCCTCGACGATCGCGTCGGTGACAGGGTGCCGCTGCCGCAGGCGGCCGATCGCCTCGACACCCGCCGCGAGCTGTGGCCCGACGAGGTCCGGATCCGGGTCGAGCGGCTCAACCTGGACGCCGCGTCGTTCCGCCAGCTCGAGCGCAAGCACAGCGCTGGCGGGAAGGTCGACGGGAAGGTCGACGGCGACGCCGTCCGCGCCGAGGTCCTCGAGATCATCCGGACCCGCGGCAAGATGCAGAACCCCGAGACCGGCTCCGGCGGCATGCTGGTCGGCACCGTGGAGGAGGTCGGTCCCGAGTCCCCGCTCGGCCTGGCCGTCGGCGACCGGGTCGCGACGCTGGTCTCGCTCACGCTGACTCCGCTGGTCGTCGAGGACGGTCTGGCGCGCTGGGACGGCCACGGCGAGCAGGTGCCCTGCGACGGGTACGCCGTCCTATTCGGCCGCTCCGTGGCCGCGGTCCTTCCCGACGACCTGCCGACCGCGCTGAGCCTGGCCGTCATGGACGTCTGCGGCGCTCCCGCCCTCACGGCCCGGGTCGTCGGCCAGTACGACCGCCCCGTGGTCACCGTGGTCGGCGGCGCCGGCAAGTCCGGGTCGCTCAGCCTCTCCGCGGCCCGGCGCGCAGGCGCGCGGCACCTGGTCGGCGTCGTCCCCCACGACGCGGAGGCCGAGCTGCTGCGCAGCACCGGACTCGCGGACGACGTGGTCGTGGCCGACGCCCGGGACCCGATCGCGCTGCGCGACGCCGTGGCGAAGGCCGGCGGACCGGCCGACGTCACCGTTGTGTGTGTCGACGTGCCCGGTTGCGAGGGCGGTGCCGTGCTCGCCACGGCCGACCGCGGCACCGTGGTCTTCTTCTCGATGGCCACCTCCTTCTCGGCCGCGGCCCTCGGCGCGGAGGGCCTGGCGGCGGACGTCACCATGCTGATCGGCAACGGCTACGCACCCGGCCACGCGGCGTACGCGCTGGAGCTGCTCCGCGAGACGCCCGGCGTCCGGTCACTGTTCGAGCGGAGGCTCTAGTGCCACGCGCCCGCGGCAAGCTCGACCTCGATCCCGCCACCGTCCGCCACGCCCGGTCGCTGGCCCGCAAGGCGGGCCGGCCGATCGTGACGATGGCCAAGAAGCACACGACCGTCGCCGTCGAGCGTGCCACCCTCCGGCTGGCCGGCCTGGAGGGCGCCGACACCGAGGGCACGCCCTGGGTCAACCGGCTGATGGACGTCGTCCGCGCCGACACCGGGCTCGAGCACGGCGTCGCCCTGCCCGTCTGGGACGCCCTGCTGCGTGGGGAGGCCGACGACCTGGCCACCTTGGCGCAGAAGGCGTCGGCCGGGTCGGTGACCTTCCGGCTCCCCGAGGGCAAGGACGCCGAGCGGGCGCGCCGCGCCTCCCGCCGGCAGGTCGGGCAGGGCATCCGCCGCATCGACGCCCGACGCGCCGAGCGGGAGCGCCTGGTCCGCCGGATCGGTGACGCGCCACGCCAGCCGTGGATCTACCTGATCGTGGCGACCGGCGACATCTACGAGGACATCCCGCAGGCCCAGGCGGCGGCCCGCGAGGGCGCCGACGTGATCGCGGTGATCCGGTCCACGGGCCAGAGCCTGCTCGACTTCGTGCCCGAGGGCGCGACACGCGAGGGGTTCGCCGGCACCTACGCGACCCAGGAGAACTTCCGCCTGATGCGGGCGGCCCTGGACGAGACGAGCCGCGAGCTGGGGCGCTACGTCCGGCTCACGAACTACGCCTCGGGCCTGTGCATGCCCGAGATCGCGACCCTGGCCGGGCTCGAGCGACTCGACATGATGCTCAACGACTCGATGTACGGGATCCTCTTCCGCGACATCAACCCGGTCCGTACGTTCGTCGACCAGCGCTTCAGCCGGCAGGTGCACGCCCGGGCGGGGATCATCATCAACACCGGCGAGGACAACTACCTCACGACCGCCGACGCCGTCGAGGCGGCCCACACGGTCACCACCAGCCAGCTCCTGAACGAGTACTTCGCCAAGGAGGCCGGCTTGGAGGACTGGCAGCTCGGCCTGGGCCACGCCTTCGAGATCGACCCCGACGTGCCCGACTCGTTCCGGCTCGAGCTCGCGCACGCGCTGCTGGCGCGCGAGCTCTTCCCCGACGCACCGCTGAAGTGGATGCCACCGACCCGGCACATGACCGGCGACGTGTTCCGCGGCTACCTGCTCGACGGGTTCTTCAACCTGGTCGGCGCGCTCACCGGGCAGGGCATCCTGCTCGTCGGGATGATGACCGAGGCGGTCGTGACGCCCTGGCTCTCCGACCGCGACCTGGCGCTGCAGAACGTCCGCTACGTCATGAACGCCGCCGGCAACCTGCACGAGGACTTCCACCCGGCGCCCGACGGGTTCATCGCCGAGCGCGCCCGGCAGGTCCTGGCCGAGACCATCGAGCTGCTCGACGCGATCGTGCACGACTCCGACGAGCAGGGGGACCCGCCGCTGCTGGCCGCGATCGCCGACGGCACGTTCGGCCTGATGAAACGCCCGCCCGGCGGGGGCAAGGGCCTCGACGGAGTCGCCCGCAAGTCCTCGGCCTACTACAACCCGGCGACCGAGATCCTGGAGGCCCCGTGACGACCATCGTCCGCCCGTACGGCGACACCACCGGCGACGGCATGGTGCAGCTGAGCTTCACGCTCCCGGTGCCGCACTCCAAGGTCGCCGAGGGGGGAGCCCTGCAGCTGGCCAACCGGATGGGCATCGATCCCGCGCTCGTGGTCCACGCCAAGCCGATGGGGCCCGACTTCACGTTCTTCGTCGTCTACGGCCGCGTCAACCACCTCGTCGACCTCGAGAAGGTCGAGGTCGTCGAGCGCGACTACCCACTGCTGACGCCCAAGGAGGTCAACGCCGCGGTCAAGCAGGCCCTGCGGCGCCGCCTGGTGGTGGTCGGCGGGTGCATCGGCACCGACGCCCACACCGTCGGCATCGACGCGATCCTCAACATCAAGGGGTTCGCGGGGGAGAAGGGGCTGGAGTACTACCGCGAGCTCAAGGTCGTCAACCTCGGCGCGCAGGTCTCGGTGCCCCAGCTGGTGGAGCGCGCTCGTGCCGAGAAGGCAGACGCCGTCCTGGTCTCGCAGGTGGTGACCCAGCGCGACGCGCACCTGCTCAACACCCGGGAGATGTCCGCGGCGTTCCGCGAGTCCTACCCCTCTGACCGGCGCCCGCTCCTCGTCGTGGGCGGGCCGCGCTTCGACGAGACCATGGCCTCCGACCTCGGTGTCGACCGGGTCTTCACGCGGGGCACCACGCCCGGGGAGGTGGCGTCCTACCTCGTCCACCGCCTCGCCACGACAGGAGTCCCCGCATGAGCAGCTCGACTGCCGGGTCGGCGGCGGAGGTCGGCATGACCGTCCTGCACCGCCGCTACGTCCCCTACGCGCACGCCCACTACGCCGGCAACCTGGTCGACGGCGCCTACAGCCTGGGCCTCTTCGGGGACGTGGCCACCGAGATGTGCATCCGCACCGACGGCGACGAGGGGCTCTTCGCGTCCTACTCCGACGTGCAGTTCCGCGCGCCCGTGCGCGCCGGCGACGTCCTCGAGGTCAGCTGCGAGCTCGTGCGGGTCGGGACGCGCTCCCGCGTCATGGCCTTCGAGGTCCGGGTCGTCGCCCGCGGCGCCGCCACCGCCGACCGGCCCGGTGCGGCGCACGTCCTGGCCGATCCGATCATCGCCACGACGGCCACCGGCACCGTCGTCGTACCCGGCTGACTCGCGGGCGGATCGCCACCTCGTGCGGACCGCCGGTGCGCTGCGCGGCGCGTCGGGCGCGACACGCCGTCGGTCGTCGAGATTTTCCCTTTGAATTTCGGGGGTCCGGACCCTGCGCTGACCTGCAGGTTCCCGCGTTTGCGCAGGTCACCGGGCCCTTGACGAGGGAGGTTGTCGCGTTCCAATCTGTCCGCCGTTCGCCCATGCAGATCGTGGTCGGCGAACCGACGTCCGAGTGGCCGTGTCGGAGGGTGGGAGTGCCAGCCATCCGTTCGACACGGTTCGCGGAGGTCGGTCCGCCCCCGAGGGCGGGCTCGGGAGGGAACCGCGTCCCCTAGACAACAGTCCGGTCCCGGCAGCCGGTCGGGGCAGGGTTGGTACGAAGGGTGCGGCTCCCTCCCGGATCAGCGAGATGTCCGGGGCCGGGGGTGGTCCGGGACAGGGGATCAGCACGGCAGTACCGCCACCCCGGTAGGGCCGGCCCGGTATTTTCGACGTGTGCTGCTGCGCGTCATGACGGCCTTCGCCTCCGGGGTGGTGCTGTCGCTCGCCTTCGAGCCGGTCGCCCTGCCGGTCGTCATCCCCTTCGCCGTCGCCGGGTTCGTCCTGAGCTGCCGCAGGTTGCGTGCGCGCAACGGGTGGCTCCCGGGGCTGGCGTTCGGGATCGGCTTCCAGTTCGTGCTCCTCTTCTGGATGCGCGCGGTCGGCACCGACGCCTGGTTGGCGCTCTCCGCCGCGGAGTCGGTCTTCCTGGCGGTGCTCGGTTCGCTCACCGCCGTGCTGACCCGGCACCGGTGGTGGCCGCTGTGGGTCGCCGCCGCCTGGACCACCATCGAGGTCTGGCGCAGCGGCTGGCCGTTCAGCGGCATGCCGTGGGGCCGGCTGGCGTTCGCGGTCGCCGACACCCCGGTCGCCGACCTGCTCCCGTGGATCGGCGGGGTCGGCGTCAGCTTCGTCCTCGCCCTGAGCGGCACCCTGCTGGCCTGGCTCGTCGTCGGGCGCGGCCGCGAGCGGCTGGTCGCGGGGGCCGCTCTGGCCGGCCTGGTGCTGGTGGCGCTCGTCCCGCTCGTCGTGCCCTGGGAGCCCAGTCCCGAGTCCGAGCTCACGGTCGCCGCGATCCAGGGCGACGTGCCCGGCAACGGCGACGACATCCTCTACGACTTCCGGCAGGTGACGCAGAACCAGGTCGACGTCACGACCCGGCTCGCGGCCGACGTGGCGGCCGGCACCGAGCCCGAGCCCGCCTTCATCGTGTGGCCGGAGAACTCCACGGCGATCGATCCCTTCCGCGACGCCCAGACCAACAGCGCGATCTGGGCAGCCAGCCGCGCGGCGGGGGTCCCGATCCTGGTCGGCGCCATCGTCGACGCCGGCCCGGAGCACGTCCTCAACCAGGGCATCGTCTGGGACCCGGTGACCGGGGCGGGGGACCGCTACACCAAGCGGCACCCGGTGGCCTTCGGCGAGTACATCCCGGCGCGACAGCTCTTCACCCGGCAGTTCGGGCGGCTCGCCGAGATCTCCCGGGACATGCTCAGCGGCACCCGCAAGGAGCCGCTGGACGTCGCGGGTATCCCGGTCGCCGACGCGATCTGCTTCGACGTCGCCTACGACGACGGCATCTTCGACCAGGTGTCGCGGGGCGCCGAGCTGGTGACGGTGCAGACCAGTAACGCGACGTTCATCCACACCGACCAGATCGAGCAGCAGTTCGCGATCACCCGCCTGCGGGCGCTGGAGACGGGGCGCTGGGTGGTCGTCGCCTCCACCAACGGCGTCACGGGCGTGATCGCACCGGACGGTTCGGTGGTCGCGAGCGCCGAGCCGCGCACCCAGGCGGCGCTGGTCGAGCGGGTCGGGCTGGACTCCAGCATCACCCCCGCGGTGCGCATCGGTCCGTGGTCGGGACGGTTCCTCGTGGCGCTCACCGCCGTGGGGCTCCTGCTCACCTTCCGTTCATCTGGGCTCCCGTATGGTCGGTCCCGGAAGCGGCAGCGGGCCGAGGACGGCCGATCCGGAGCCGCCCTGGCGGTGTCAGCGACGACGACGGACGAAGGACACGATCGCGGTGAGTGAGGGGCCGCTGCCCGAGCGCAGCGTCGAGGGTCTCGGACGCGTGGTGATGGTCGTCCCGACGTACAACGAGGCCGACAACCTGGCCTGGATCGTGGGTCGCCTGCGGGCGGCCCAGCCCGACGTCGACGTCCTCGTGGTCGACGACGGGTCCCCGGACGGCACCGGCGCGATCGCCGACGAGCTCGCGACCGCCGACCCGGCGGTCGCGGTCCTGCACCGGACGACCAAGGCCGGCCTGGGCGCGGCGTACCTGCACGGATTCCGGGTCGCGCTCGCCGAGGGGTACGACGTCGTCGGCGAGATGGATGCCGACGGCTCGCACCAGCCCGAGCAGCTCCAGCGGCTGCTGGACGCTCTCCACGGTGCGGACCTCGTCATCGGCTCGCGGTGGGTGCCGGGCGGATCCGTCGTGAACTGGCCACTGCGCCGCGAGCTGCTCTCCCGTGGGGGCAACCTCTACGTCCGGATGCTGCTCGGGGTGGCGGTGCGTGACGCGACCGCCGGCTTCCGGCTCTTCCGCCGCACGACGCTGGACAAGATCGACCTCGACTCGGTGGAGTCCACCGGCTACGTCTTCCAGACCGACATGGTGGCCCGCACCCTGGCTGCCGGGCTCGTCGTGCGCGAGGTCCCGATCGAGTTCGTCGAGAGGGTGCGGGGCGACTCGAAGATGAGCGGCGCGGTGGCCACGGAGTCGCTCAAGCGGATCACGACGTGGGGGTTGCGCGAGCGCCGGGAGCAGGCGCGACGCGCCTGGCGGCGCCGATGAGCGCGCGGCGGCGGGTGCTCCCGCTGGCGCTGTTCACGGCTTTCGTCCTGGTGCCGCTGCTGGAGATCTACGTGATCGTGCAGGTCGGCCAGGTGATCGGCCCGTGGTGGACGATCCTGCTGCTCGTCGCCGACAGCCTCTTCGGAGCCTGGTTGCTGCGGCACGAGGGCGGTCGGGCGTGGCGCAACCTGAGCGACTCGGTGCGTGAGGGGCGGCTGCCGTCGAAGGAGATCGCGGACGGCGGGCTCATCCTGGTCGGTGGGGCGCTGATGCTGGCGCCGGGCTTCGTGACCGACGTGCTCGGCATCCTGCTGATCCTGCCGGTCACGCGCCCGCTGTTCCGCGGGGTGCTGGCCGGCGCGGTGGCGCGCCGGCTCGTCCTGGACGTCACGGACGTGACTCGCCCCGGACCCGGGCCGCAGGGCCCGGTCGTCCGGGGCGAGGTGGTCGACGACGACTGAGGTCGTCGGGACGTCGGGTCAGGCCGACGCCTTCCGCTTCTTCTGGTTGGCCCGGTGCAGGTGCGCCGGGCCGATCTCGCCGTCCCGCAGCAGCTGGAGACGCTCCTTGAGGATGTCCTCGAGCTCCTTCTCCGAACGCCGCTCGAGCAGCATGTCCCAGTGGGTGCGGGCCGGCTTCTCGGCCTTGGCCTCCGGCTGGATGCCGCTGACGCTCAACGCCTCGGCCCCGCAGCGCGGGCACTCCCAGACCGCTGGGACGTCGGCCTCGACCGACATCGTGATCTCGAACTCGTGCCCCTGCGGGCACCGGTAACCGACCTGCTGACGAGCCGCGAACTCGATGCCGCGCTCGTCCTCGAAGCTCTGGCCCCCCAGTCGTGCTCCACGCAGCGTGCGCTCCGCCATGAGCCACCTCCCGATCCTTGAATTCCCCCGTGTGCCTGTCCGAGACGGACTCGCGCGGTGTTCGTGACGGCAACCGTCCGACGCGCACCGCATCCCGGTCAGGGTCGTACCCGGAATGTCGCTGTCTCAACCCCTCCAACGGTACGGAGAGGGTGAAGATTCCGGCAATCGCCGCAGGACCCACCTTCACAGCCGTCTCTCAGCATGGCGCGACTCCGGGTCCGCGTCGAGCCGGGCGGTCTGTCAGACCACCCGGGGGAGCGGGTTGCCCGCCTCCTCGATGCCCCGTCGGGGGTCGACGCGGAGGAGGAACGCGATGCCGACGACGAACAGCAGGACGAGCGCGAGCAGCGCGGGCCGGTAGGAGTCGGTCCACTGGTGGACCAGACCGAAGACCAGGGTCCCGATCCAGCTCGTGCCGCGCTCGCACGCCTGGTAGAGCGAGAAGTACTCCGCCTCGCGGCCCCGGGGGATGAGCTGGCTGTAGAAGGACCGGGAGAGTGCCTGGGTCCCCCCGAGCACCACACCGATCGCGACCGCGAGCGCCAGGAACAACGCGAAGTTCTCGTCCGGGGTGAGCCAGCCCGCCACGACCACCCCCAGCCAGATGAACAGCCCGACGCGGATGACGTGGTAGGCGCCGCGGCGGCGGGCCACCCGGCCGAACAGGAGCGCCCCGCCGATGCCGACGAACTGGACCACCAAGAAGGCCAGGAGGACCGAGCTCTTCTCGAAGCCGAGCTCCTTCTCGCCGTACACGGAGGCCGCGTAGATCACCGTCTGGATGCCGTCGTTGTAGAACAGGTAGGCGACGAGGAAGGTCAGTGTCACCGGGTAGCGGCGCAGGTCGCGCAGGGTGTGCCACAGCTGGCCGAAGCTGGCCTGGAGGAGGCCGCCCGGCTCGACGTCGGGAGCGACCGGCGGTCGCGACCGGATGCCCCGCACCGGGATGATCGTGAACACCGCCCACCACACGCCGGCGCTCAGCAGGCTGATCCGGACGGCCATCTCGGTGTCGCTCATGACGGACAGCAGCACGAAGTTGACCGCGAGCAGCAGCCCGCCGCCGAGGTAGCCCAGTGCCCAGCCGCGGGACGAGACGCGGTCGCGGTCGTCGGGCTCGGCGATGTCGACCAGCAGCGAGTCGTAGACCACCAGGCTCGCCCCGAGGAAGAGGGTGGCGAGCAGGAGCAGCACCGCACCCAGCTGCCAGGCGGACCCGGCGACGAGGAACATCAGCATCGCCATCACCGAGCCGGCCCAGGCGAAGCCACCGAGCAGGCGAGGCTTGCTCGAGCTGCGGTCCGCGACGGCGCCGACGACGGGGAGGATGAACGCCGACAGGATCGTGCTGAGGGTGACGATGTAGAAGACCAGCGAGCCGGCCGAGACGCTCAGGCCGAGGACGTGGAGGTCGGTCGTGCACTTGTAGCCGGCGTCCTCGTCCGTCGCCCGGCCGCAGGCGGCCTTCTCGGCCACCGACGTGAGGTACGGCGAGAACAGCACGGCGGCGGTCGTGGTGACGAAGGCGCTGTTGGCCCAGTCGTACCAGTACCAGGCCTTCTGCTCCCGCGCGCGGCGCACCGGCCCCAGGTCGGCGATGCCCTCGACGCTCATGCGGTGATCACCCGGTCGCCCTCCATTGGCCGCGCGCGGTCAGGACGTCCCTGAGTATGTCGGTCCGGTCGGTGAAGAGCCCGTCGACGCCCCGGTCGAGCAGCTCGTGCATCTCCGCGGCGTCGTCGATGGTCCACACGTGCACGTGCCGTCCCGCGGCGTGCGCCCGGCGCACGAACCCGGGGGTCACGATCCGGATCCGGGACCGTCGGTGCGGGACCTGCAGCGCCGCGAACCCCCGACCGGCCAGGAGCCCGGCGAGGCGCCCGAAGGGGAGCAGGCGGAAAGCGACGATCTCCACCGGAGTCGCGCACGTGGGGACCCGGCCTCCGGTCAGGGCGCGGAACCGCGCCGTACGGCGTCGGGAGAACGAGCCGACGAGCACCCGGTCCCAGGCGTCGCGGGCCGCGATGAAGTCGGCGAGGACGGGCACGGCGCCCTCGGCCTTGAGGTCGATGTTGAAGCGGGCGTCGGGGAAGGCGTCGAACAGCTCGGCCAGCGTGGGCACCGCCTCGCGGCCCCCGACGAGCGCCTCCCGGACCTCGGCATGGGTCAGAGCGGCGATCTCACCCTTCTTGTCGGTGACCCGGTCCAGGACGGTGTCGTGGAAGGCGAGGAGCACACCGTCGCGGGTGACGTGGACGTCGGTCTCGAGGTAGCGGTAGCCGAGGTCTGCGGCGTGCCGGAAGGCGGCCAGGGTGTTCTCGAGGCCCTCGACGTCCGGGTGGTAGGCGCCGCCGCGGTGCGCGAAGGCGAGCACGGGTCCGGGGTCGTCGAGGTACGCGAACCCGGTGCGCGGCGTGACCACGGGAGCAGTATTCCTGCCGGGGGTCCGCACCACGGCACCGGCCGGGCGGTAGCGTCGTGGCATGGAGACTCTGACCTGCCCTCGCTGCGGTTCCGAGATGGTCACCAAGGCGCTGAGCGCCTCGTTGGGGGACGGAGAGCTCAGCCAGTGCCCGGACGGCCACGGGGTCTTCCTCGCCCGGGCCGACCTCGGCGCGCTGATCGAGTCGGAGAACGACTGGCACCGCCACGCGGGTCAGCACACCGCCCCGATGCCGCGGATCACCGCCGACATGACCGCCCCGCCCGCCGGCAAGGCCCCCGCCCGCGCGTGGGTGGAGACGCTGTTCGAATAGCGGACGCTGGGGGGAGCGTTCTGCTGAGCCCCCGGCGCCCCGGCCCGCGGTTGGTGACCAAACCGCATGGATTTCGCGCCAGGATCTGCGGTTGGTGACCAATCCGCGCGTCCGGCCAGCGGACGCGGCAGCGCGCTCAGATGTCCCGGAACGTCTCGATCGAGGCGCCGAGCTGGTTCAGGCGCTCGGCGAGGTCCTCGTAGCCGCGGTGGATGACGTACGTCGACCGCAGCACCGAGGTGCCCTTCGAGGCGAGCATGGCGAGCAGGATGACCACGGCCGGGCGCAGGGCCGGGGGACAGACCAGCTCGGTGCCGGTGAAGCTCGTCGGCCCCTCGATCATCACCCGGTGCGGGTCGAGCAGCTTGACCCGCGCGCCGAGCTTGGTGAGGTCGGTGAGGTAGATCGCCCGGTTCTCGTAGACCCAGTCGTGCAGCAGCGTCTGTCCCTCGGCGACGGCGGCGATCACCGCGAAGAACGGCAGGTTGTCGATGTTGAGGCCCGGGAAGGGCATCGGGTGGATCTTGTCCAGCGGCGCGTGCAGCTCCGAGGGCCGGGTGGTGATGTCGACCAGCCGGGTGTGTCCGTTCTGGGCGACGTACTCCTCGGAGCGGTCGTAGTGGAAGCCCATCTCCTCGAGCAGGGCCAGCTCGATCTCCAGGAACTCGATCGGCACCCGGCGGATGGTGATCGAGGACTTGGTGACGATGGCCGCGGCGAGCAGCGACATCGCCTCGATCGGGTCCTCGCTCGGGGCGTAGTCGACGTCGACGTCGATGTCGGCGAGGCCGGTGACGGTGAGCGTGGTCGTCCCGACGCCCTCCACCCGCACGCCGAGGCGCTGCAGGTAGAAGCACAGGTCCTGGACCATGTAGTTGGACGAGGCGTTGCGGATCACCGTCGTGCCCGGGTGCAGGGCGGCCGCCATCAGCGCGTTCTCGGTGACGGTGTCGCCGCGCTCGGTGAGCACGATCGGGCGGCTCGGCTCGATCGCCCGGTTGACCGACGCGTGGTAGCTGCCGTCGGTCGCCTTCACCTCCAGGCCGAAGGGCCGCAGCGCGGCCATGTGGGGCTCGACCGTGCGGGTGCCGAGGTCGCAGCCGCCGGCGTACGGGAGCTGGAAGACGTCGGCGCGGTGCAGCAGCGGGCCGAGGAACATGATGATCGAGCGGGTCCGGCGCGCCGCCTCGGCGTCGACGTGGTCGAGGTCGAGCTCCGGGGGCGGCACGATCTCCAGGTCGTTGTCGTCGTTGAGCCAGCGGCACTGCACGCCCAGGCTGGTCAGCACCTCGATGAGGCGGTTGACCTCCTCGATGCGGGCGACCTTGCGCAGGGTGGTGCGGCCCCGGTTGAGCAGGGTGGCGCAGAGCAGCGCGACCCCGGCGTTCTTGGAGGTCTTGACGTCGATCTCGCCGGACAGCGTGGTCGGCCCGGTGATCCGCAGGTGGGTGGGCCCCGCCCCCAGGGCGACGATCTCGGAGTCGAGGGCGGCGCCGATGCGGGCCAGCATCTCCAGGGACAGGTTCTGGTGCCCCTTCTCGATGCGGTTGATCGCGCTCTGGCTGGTGCCGAGCAGATCGGCGAGCTGGTGCTGGGTGAGCCCGCGGTGCTTGCGTGCGTCGCGGATCAGGTTCCCGATGCGGTTCTTGTAACCCTCACTCATGTCCGCCACGGTAACTCATATATGAGATAAAGCAATTCAGGACGGCCCGGCGGGTCGGGCGGCGGGGGAGTGGGCTGGCGCCGGCTGGAAGGATGGCGGCCATGCGCGCAACGACGATCCACGGTACCCGCGACATCCGCGTCAGCGAAGTCCCCGACCCGACGATCGAGCAGGCGACCGACGCCGTCGTGCGGGTGGTCGCGGGGTGCATCTGTGGCTCCGACCTGTGGCCCTACCGCGGGGACAACCCGATCACCGCGGGCGACACGATCGGTCACGAGTGCGTCGGCATCGTGGAGGAGGTGGGCGCCGAGGTGCGCTCGTTCCGGCCGGGCGACTTCGTCGTGGTGCCGTTCGACCACTGCGACAACACCTGTCCGCACTGCCTCGCCGGCGCCCAGAACGCCTGCGACAACCTCGGGTTCACCAGCAGCGGCCAGGCCGAGTACACCCGGGTCACCCAGGCCGACGGCAGCCTGGTCAAGACCGACGGTGCACCCGACGCGGCGCTGCTGCCCTCGGTGCTCACGATCTCCGACGTGATGCCGACCGGCTGGCACGCGGCGGTCTCCGCCGGCGTCCGGGAGGGCGGCACGGCGGTCGTGGTCGGCGACGGCGCGGTCGGGCTGTGCGGCGTGCTCGCCGCCCGGGTGCTGGGCGCCGAGAAGATCGTCGCGATGTCGCGCCACGAGCCACGCCAGGAGATCGCCCGCGCGTTCGGCGCCACGCACATCGTTGCCGAGCGCGGCGACGAGGGTGTCGCGGCGATCATGGAGATCACCGGGGGAGTGGGGGCCGACGCCGTCCTGGAGTGCGTCGGCACCGACCAGTCGATGGCGACCGCCTTCGACATCGCCCGTCCCGGGTCGACCGTCGGCTTCGTCGGCGCTCCCCACGGCGTGCAGCTGCCGGTGCGGCGGATGTTCCAGAGGAACGTCGGCCTGGCCGGTGGCATGGCGCCGACCCGCCGCTACATGCCGGAGCTGCTCGCGCTGGTCCTGGACGGCACCATCGACCCCGGCCGGGTCTTCGACAGCACCATGAAGCTCGACGAGGTCGCCGAGGGCTACCGCGCGATGGACGAGCGGCGCGCCGTCAAGGTGCTCGTCGAGCCCTGAGCCCGAGCCCTGAGCAGGGAGCGGCTCGGCGGTCGGGTCAGCTGCGGTCGCCGGCGCCGTAGAGGAGCGCGCCGGCGATCAGCACCCCGCCGCCGACCAACTCGGTCACGAAGACCACGGTCGGGTCGTCGAGGAACACCGCCAGCAGCACCATCAGCACCCCGCACAGCGCGATGATCCCGAGGAACGGCCGCTTGGGCAGCGTGGTGTTCAGGGCCATCGCGCAGGCGAGCGCGATCGCGGCCATGAAGCCGTCGCGGTAGCCCGCCCACATGCCGGTGCCGTCGATCGGGTAGAGCACCCAGGTCGCGATGATGATCCCGACCGACGCGGCGACGATGAGGATCCAGCCGAGCGGCGCGACCACGGGCACCGGCTCGAGCGGGGTGGCAGGCGCGACCGGGGCGGACGGGGTCGCGGGGGTCGCGGAAGTCGCTGCGGGACGCTGCACGGGAGTCGACATGGGAGAAGAGTATTAGGTTCTCCCCATGCTTCTCCTCGGGCCACTCCTGCGGTACGTCGACGCGACCTCGGCCACCATCTGGGTCGAGACCGACGGGCCGGGAACGGTGACGGTGACGGCGGGCGGGCACAGCGGCTCGGCCGCGACCTTCGGCGCCCATGGGCACCACTACGCACTCGTCGAGGTGACCGGGCTCGAGCCGGGCGCGAAGACGCCGTACACGGTCGCCGTCGACGGGGAGGAGGTGTGGCCCTCGCGTGAGGAGGAGCTCGCGGGCTTCCCGCCCTCGGTCATCCCGACGCTGCAGCCGGGCAAGCCGCTGCGGATGGCGTTCGGCTCCTGCCGGGTCAGCGTCTCGCACGACGAGGAGGGCACCGCGCAGTTCGGTGTCGACGCACTGCGCGCCTACGCGCTCTTCATGGCCGGCCTCACCGAGAGCACCTCCGACGACGACGAGCGCTGGCCCGACCTGGTGCTGTTCCTCGGCGACCAGGTGTACGCCGACGAGACGAGCCCGAAGATGCGCGAGTTCATCGAGCGGCGGCGCGACCCCGACCAGGCGCCGTGGTACGAGCTGAAGGACTACGAGGAGTACGCCCACCTCTACTCGCTCGCCTGGTGCGACCCGGCGAACCGCTGGCTGCTCTCGACGGTGCCGAGCGCGATGATCTTCGACGACCACGACATCCGCGACGACTGGAACACCAGCTGGAGCTGGAAGCAGGAGATGGACGCCACCGAGTGGTGGCACGACCGTGTCGTCGGCGGCCTCGGCTCCTACTGGGTCTACCAGCACCTGGGCAACCTCGGCCCGAAGGCCCGCGCCGAGGACGACCTGTGGCAGCGGGTCACGTCGTACGACGGCCCCGGCGAGCTCGACCTGACCGACGACCTCGACGCGCTGGCGGAGCGGGCGGACCGCCACCCCGACAGCTACCGGTGGAGCTACTCGCGCGACTTCGACACCCAGGCGCGGCTGGTCGTCGTGGACTCGCGCGCCGCGCGGGTGCTCGAGCCCGACCGCCGCTCGATGCTCGACGACGAGGAGCTGGCCTGGGTCGACGAGCACCTGCAGGGCGACGTCGACCACCTGCTCGTCGGGACGTCGCTGCCGTTCCTGCTCGCACCGGGGCTGCACCACATCGAGTCGTTCAGCGAGTCGATCGCCGAGGGCGCGTGGGGGCGGCCGGGGAAGTGGCTGGGGGAGCGGTCGCGGCAGATGGCCGACCTCGAGCACTGGGCGGCCTTCCAGCAGGGCTTCCGCGACGTCGCCGGGATGGTGCTCGAGGTCGCGTCCGGGAAGCGTGGCCGGGCGCCGCGCACCATCACCTTCCTCTCCGGCGACGTCCACCACAGCTACGTCGCCGAGGCGTGGCCGCGCGACGGCGTGGTCGCCAGCCGGATCCTGCAGGCGGTGTGCTCGCCGATCCGCAACCCGCTGCCCCGGGTGATGGAGCGCTTCACCGCCGTCGCGGCGCGGCGGACGACCGGCGCGGTCGGGCGCCTGCTGTCCCTGTCGGGGCGGGTGCCGCTGGAGCCGCTGCGGTGGGCGGTCACCCGCGGCCCCTGGTACGACAACAACCTCGCCGTCCTCGAGCTCGACCCCGAGGGCATGCGCATGTGGTGGACCGCGGGCGCGGCCGACGGCCGGCCCGAGCGGCCCGCGCTGAGGCGCGTGGCCACGGTCGGCCCGTTCGGCTGACGCGGACGCCCGGAGCCGGGTCAGCCGCGCGCGGCCTGAGCGTACTTGCTGGGCCGCACCGGTACGCAGTCACACCCGTCCCCGCAGTCGAGGTAGGTGTGGAGGGCGTGCCCGCAGTGTGGGCACGGCATGTCGTGCGTGAGGTGCTCGCCGTTCGTCTGGACGGTGTCCCACATGTTGCTACCTCCTCTCGCGCCTCGGGATGGTTCCCCCCAACGATGCCGGCGGTCCCGAGTGCTCTCTCTCGTGTTGAGGAGACCACCCCGCGGTGCCGGATACATCGTCATTCGACGGTAAAGACGGGCGCGGGACGTCGCGCGGCGTTTCGCCGCAACACCCCGGACAACGACCCGTCCGGGTGGTGCGGACATGGCCCGTCCGGGCCAGGGGTCCCCGTCGTGCGGCGGATCCGGGGACGTCGGCGGCCCGGTGGCCCATGCTGTGCTCGTGCGCGTGCTGGATCCGACCGTCGCTCCCGTCCTGGCCGTGGTGCTCCTCCTCGGGGGACTGGCGGCAGGGTGCTCCGACGACCAGTGCCACGGCCAGGTCTATCGGCCCGACCTGGCGCGGTCGGGCGCGCCGACGCCGATCCGTGCGCTCGAGGTGTGGCTGGGCACGCACGGCGGTATCGACCAGGACCCCCCCGTGGAGGGCTGGATCGTCGAGGACCCCGGGACCGAGGACGCGGAGCGGGTCGTGATCACCAACGACGAGGGCGACGGGTGGTGGGTCGCCACGGTCCGCACCGACGACGGCGGGTACGTCGTCAGCGAGGCGACCGACCACGCATCGGGGTGCGAGGAGCAGCTGTCGTGATCGAGGCGCTCGTCCTGGCCGCGGGGATCACCGCGCACGCGCCCGAGCACGTCCAGGTCGACTCCCGGATCCCGGTGCACGGCGTGGTGCGGACCACCGACGAGCGCCGGCCGGTGCGGCTGCAGGAGCACACCGTGGACGGCTGGGCCACGATGGCGAGCGGGACGTCCCGGCGTACCGGGCGCTTCGGCTTCGACATCTCCTCCGGGCACGCGATCACGACCCGGGTGCTGCGGGTGGTGGCACCCCGCGACGGGCGGCTGCGGGCCGTGCGGACGCCGGTGTTCCGCGTCCGCGTCGACCCGCCGAGCCACCCGGCTCCGGGCGCCGCCTCGCTACCATCGTCGGCGTGACCACCAGTCGCGACTCGGGACAGCGCCTGCAGGACCTCGCACGGCTGCGGCGGGTCCGCGACCGCATCGACCGGGAGTACGCGCAGCCGCTCGACGTGGAGGCGCTCGCCCGCGGGGTGCACATGTCGGCCGGCCACCTGAGCCGACAGTTCCGCCTCGCCTACGGCGAGTCGCCCTACGGCTACCTGATGACGCGGCGCATCGAGCGGGCCATGGCGCTGCTGCGCCGGGGCGACCTGAGCGTCACCGAGGTCTGCTTCGCGGTCGGCTGCCAGTCGCTGGGCACCTTCAGCACCCGGTTCACCGAGCTGGTCGGGGTGCCGCCGAGCACGTACCGACGCGAGCAGGCCCACCAGATGGCCGGCGTACCGTCGTGCGAGACGACCAAGGTCACCCGACCGGTCAGGATCCGAGAAGCGCCGCGGGGCGCGTCCGCCTAACGTGACCGCCATGGACATCAGCATCCACACCACCTTCCTCCCGCAGGACGACCCCGAGGCCGCGCTCGGCTTCTACCGCGACACCCTCGGCTTCGAGCTGCGCAACGACGTCGGCTACGAGGGCATGCGCTGGCTGACGGTCGGGCCCGCCGGCCAGCCGACCGTCAACATCGTGCTGCACCCTCCGGCTGCCGACCCCGGGGTGACCGACGAGGAGCGCCGGGTCATCGCCGAGATGATGGCCAAGGGCACCTACGCCAGCATCATGCTCGCGACCACGGACCTCGACTCCACCTTCGACCACTTGCAGGCGCGGGACGTGGAGGTCGTCCAGGAGCCCACGCAGCAGCCGTGGGGCACGCGGGACTGCGCCGTCCGCGACCCGGCCGGCAACATGGTCCGGATCCAGGAGCTGTCCTGAGCACCCGGGAGGCGGACCGCCA
The DNA here is from genome assembly GCA_020636915.1 of Nocardioides sp. Lineage (GTDB taxonomy): Bacteria > Actinomycetota > Actinomycetes > Propionibacteriales > Nocardioidaceae > Nocardioides. Next base: position 69,274 of record JACJWV010000009.1, on the reverse strand, counting down.
CGACCTCATCCGGGTGCACGGCGCGCGGGTCAACAACCTCAAGGACGTCAGCGTCGAGATCCCCAAGCGCCGGCTGACGGCGTTCACGGGGGTGTCGGGAAGCGGCAAGAGCTCCCTGGTGTTCGACACCATCGCCGCCGAGTCGCAGCGGATGATCAACGAGACCTACAGCGCCTTCGTGCAGGGCTTCATGCCGACGCTCGCGCGGCCCGAGGTCGACCACCTCGAGGGCCTGACGACGGCGATCATCGTCGACCAGGAGCGGATGGGTGCCAACCCGCGCTCCACGGTGGGCACCGCGACCGACGCCAACGCGATGCTGCGCATCCTCTTCAGCCGGATCGGCGACCCGCACATCGGGTCGCCGCAGGCGTTCTCCTTCAACGTCCCCACGCGCATCGCCAGCGGGATGATGAAGACCGACAAGGGTGCCGGTAAGACCCAGGTGGTCAAGCAGCAGGTCTACCAGGGCGGCATGTGCCCCAGGTGCGAGGGCATGGGCGCGCTCAACGACTTCGACCTCACCGCGATCTACGACGAGTCGCTGTCGCTGGCCGACGGTGCGCTGCTGGTGCCGGGCTACTCGATGGACGGCTGGTACGGCCGCATCTTCAGCGGCGCCGGCTTCGACATGGACAAGCCGGTCGGCAGGTACACCCAGAAGGAGCTGAAGAAGCTCCTGTACGGCGAGGCCGAGAAGATCAAGGTCGACGGGGTCAACCTCACCTACGAGGGCGTCCTGACCAAGGTGCAGAAGTCCATGCTCTCCAAGGACGTCGAGGCGATGCAGCCGCACGTGCGGCGCTTCGTCGAGCGCGCGGTCACCTTCACGACCTGCCCCGACTGCGACGGCACCCGGCTCAGCGCGGAGGCGCGCTCGGTCACGGTGGCCGGGAAGAACATCGCGGAGCTGTGCGCGATGCAGATCTCCGACCTCGCCGGCTGGTTGCGGGGGGTGACCGAGCCGGGCGTGGCCCCCCTGGTCGCCGGCCTCCAGCACCTCCTCGACGCCTTCACCGAGATCGGGCTCGGCTATCTCTCCCTCGACCGCCCCGCGGGCACCCTGAGCGGGGGCGAGGCCCAGCGCACCAAGATGATCCGCCACCTCGGCTCCGCGCTCACCGACGTGACCTACGTCTTCGACGAGCCGACGATCGGCCTGCACCCCCACGACATCGAGCGGATGAACGAGCTGCTGCTGCGGCTGCGCGACAAGGGCAACACCGTCCTGGTCGTCGAGCACAAGCCCGAGGCGATCGCGATCGCCGACCACGTCGTCGACCTCGGGCCGGGCGCCGGCAGCGCGGGCGGCGAGGTCGTCTTCGAGGGCTCGTACGACGACCTCCGCGCCAGCGACACGGTCACCGGCCGCCACCTCGACGACCGGGCGACGCTCAAGGACGCGGTGCGGGAGCGGACCGGCGTGCTCGAGGTCCGGGGCGCGTCGACCCACAACCTGCGCGACGTCGACGTCGACATCCCGCTGGGTGTCCTGTGCGTGCTCACCGGTGTCGCCGGTTCGGGCAAGAGCTCGCTGGTGCAGGGCTCCGTGGCCGGGCGCGACGGCGTGGTCGTCATCGACCAGGGCGCGATCAAGGGGTCACGGCGCAGCAACCCGGCGACGTACACCGGTCTGCTGGACCCGATCCGCAAGGCCTTCGCGAAGGCCAACGGGGTCAAGCCGGCCCTCTTCAGCGCCAACTCCGAGGGTGCCTGCCCGGCGTGCAACGGCGCCGGCGTCATCGTCACCGAGCTCGGGATCATGGCGACCGTCGAGTCGACGTGCGAGGAGTGCGAGGGGAGGGGCTTCCAGCCCGCCGTCCTCGCCTACACCCTGGGTGGGCAGAACATCAGCGAGGTGCTGGCCATGCCGGTCGCCGCGGCGCTGGCGTTCTTCGGGCCGGACGGCCCGGCCAGCGTCCCGGCCGCGCACCGCGTGCTGGGGCGCCTCGCCGACGTCGGGCTGGGTTATGTCAACCTCGGCCAACCGCTGACCACCCTCTCGGGCGGGGAGCGGCAGCGTCTCAAGCTCGCCACGCAGATGGCCGAGCAGGGCGACGTCTACGTCCTCGACGAGCCGACCACCGGGCTGCACCTGGCCGACGTCGAGCAGCTGCTCGGCCTGCTGGACCGGCTGGTCGACTCCGGGCGCTCGGTCGTCGTCATCGAGCACCACCAGGCCGTGATGGCGCACGCGGACTGGATCGTCGACCTCGGCCCGGGTGCCGGCCACGACGGCGGCCGCGTCGTCTTCGAGGGCACGCCAGCCGACCTGGTTGCCGACGGCTCGACGCTCACCGGGCGTCACCTCGCGGCGTACGTCTCCCGGTGACGCGCGCGCTGCTGACCGGCACCGAACAGGCACGGATTGGTCACCAACCGCATGCTCGGCGCGCGAGAACCTGCGGTTGGTGACCAATCCCCGCCTCTTCTGCGTCTCTGAGCACTTCGCCGATAACTCACATTATGTCAACATGTGACCAGGTCTCTCCCTCATCCACTCCCTCATCCACTCCCTCAGTCGGGGAACGACACGTGCACGTCGCGCGGAGCTGGAGCCCCCACCCCGGACTCGAGGAGCGCCTTGAGGCTCATCAGGTAGGTCGCCCACTTGGTGCTGCAGTGGTGCATGAACTCCACCGGCTCGCGCCAGCCCTCGTGCCGGAACATCACGATGGTCCAGTCGCCGTCGGGGCGCAGCTCCCAGGAGATGTCGGTCCCGACCCACTCAGGCGGGCCGTCGACGACCCGCCACCGCACCGTCCGGCCGGGGTCGAGCTCGGTCACCTCCATGTCGAAGCCGCCGGGAGCAAACCGGAACTCGATGACTCCGCCGGGGCCGGGGTCGCCGGTGGTCGTCTCTGTCCACCACCCACCCAGCCCCTCCAGGGTCGTCAGGGCGTCGTACACGCGCTCGGGCGAGGCGTTCTCCACGCCTACCCGGTGCAGGATGTCCACCATCTCGATCTCCTCCTAGTCTGACTTCTCGATCGCCTCGGCGATCCGCTTGATCCGCTGCAGCCGGGCGTCCCATGCGGAGCCCACTGACTCCAGCTGCGCCACGGCGACCGCCAGCTGCGTGTCATCGACGCGATACCGCTTCTCCCGTCCGGCCAACGCCCCCCGGACCAGGCCGACCCGGTCGAGCACCACGAGGTGCTTGGCGACGGCCTGCCGGGTCACGGGCAGCCGCGCGCTCAGCGAGGTGGCTGTCTCCTCGCCGGCGAGGAGCAGGTCGAGCATCCGACGCCTGGTCGGGTCCCCGATCGCCGACCACAGGTCGTCGTCGACGTCCGGCGTGACGCTCACGCCGCCACCTCAGCGACGTAGTCGGGCAGCCGGGGCAGGAAGTGATCCCACCCGCTCACGTGGTCGCGGTACTCCGCGGCGACGGTCGCCTCGTCCCAGCCGCGCTCGCGGAAGCCGGTCTCGGTCATGCGCAGCACGGTGCCGTTCCGCCGCGCCTCGAGCTCGAAGACGACCAGCATCGAGTTGCCCGGCCCGGCCGCCTCGCCCTCGGGGTGCGTCCACCGGAACGAGAACAGTCGCGACGGCACCGCGTCGACGACCTCGATCTGCGCCCACCCCACCGAACCGTCGCCCTGGCGGAACCCGATCCGGCCCGCTCCCCCGGGCTCCGGCGCGTAGTCCGCCTCGTCCGGCCACCACTGGCGGACGTGGACCGGATTGCTGACGACGTCGAAGACGACCTCGGGCGAGGCGTCGATGTGGATCTCGCGTTCGATGCGACCGTGCTCCATGCGATCCTCCTGCAACGTTTGGTTGCGCATGACGGTAACCCAGTGCGCGCCAATGCGCAACCATTTGTTGCGCTATCTGGCGGGCCGCCGACCCCGCTCCTCGCGGGCGCGTCTAGGCTCGGCCCGTGCCGGACAAGACCCGCAAGAAGCACCGCCCCTGGTGGCAGGAGTCGTTGCTCCTGCTGGTGATCGCGGTTGCCCTCGCGGTCGTGATCAAGACGTTCTTCGTCCAGGCCTTCTACATCCCCTCGCCGTCGATGGTCCCGGGCCTGGTCAAGAACGACCGGATCCTGGTGGAGAAGCCGTCGTACTGGTTCGGCGGCACCCCGCAGCGCGGCGACGTCGTGGTCTTCGAGGACCCCGGCGGCTGGCTGAGCGCCGAGGAGGACGCCGGGCCCACCAACCCGGTCGCCCAGCTGCTCACGCACATCGGCCTCTACCCCACCGGTGGCCACCTGGTGAAGCGGGTGATCGGCGTCGCCGGCGACACCATCACCTGCTGCGACGACCAGGGCCGGATCTCGGTCAACGGCCAGCCCCTCGACGAGGACGACTACGTCAACCACCCCAACGCCGTGCGCTGCCGCGGACCGATGGGCCCGGGCGACTGCGACTGGACCGCCGGGCCCGTCCCCGCGGGCCACGTGTTCGTGATGGGCGACAACCGGGCGCAGTCGGCCGACAGCAGCTACCACCTCTGCCGGTCCGACAGCCCGGGCTGCGATCCGGACGTCGCGTACGTCGACACCGACCTGGTCGTCGGTCGGGTGTTCGCGGTCATCTGGCCGCACGACCACTGGGACTGGCTGCACCGGCCGGCGACGTTCGAGGACGTGCCGGATCCCACGAGCTGACGCCCCGGTTCGTTGAATTCTGGAGTACCGTCGCACGCATGCCCGATCCCAGCCCCGACCGCGACCTCGACCGGATCGCCACGGAGCGCGACCGCATCCGCTCGACGTACCTCTCCCCCACGCCGGAGCGGCCGGCCTCCTCGGCGCGCGGCCTGCACCACGTGGCGATCGTGTGCGCCGACGTCGAGCGCACGGTGCGCTTCTACCAGGAGCTGCTCGGGTTCCCGCTGACCGAGATCGTCGAGAACCGCGACTACGCGGGCTCGAACCACTTCTTCTTCGACATCGGCAACGGCAACCTGATCGCCTTCTTCGACTTCCCCGGCCTCGACGTCGGCCCGTACGCCGAGGTGCTCGGCGGCCTGCACCACCTGGCGATCTCCGTGGAGCCCGAGCGCTGGGCGGCCCTGCGCGGGCGGCTCGACGACGCGGGCGTGGAGTACCTGCTCGAGAGCGGGTCCTCGATCTACCTGCGTGACCCCGACGGCACCCGGGTGGAGCTCATCTCGGACCCGCTCGGGGCGATGTACGGCCTCGAGGTGCTCTGAGGGCCGCTCGGGCTCACATGCCCGCCAGGTGCGGCACCACCCGGTCGCACACCTGGGTCGTCCAGCCGACCGGGTCCTCGGTGGGCGGCATCAGGGTGACGAGCGAGATCCCCAGAGCGGCGTAGGGCTCCATGTCGCGGACGAACCCGTCGGGGTCGGTCGCCGGGTCGGGGCCGGTCCCGCCGCTGAGCATGGTCTTCTCGATCTCGTCGTAGTCGCGGCCGACCTCGTCGCAGTGCCGTCGCAGGACGTCGAGCTTGTGACGCATCTCCTCGACGGTCCCCCGGAAGAGGTTGCAGGCGTCGGCGTACTGGGCGACCATCCGCAGCGTCTTGCGCTCGCCGCTGCCGCCGACCAGGATCGGCGGCCGCGGCTGCTGCACGGGCGGCGGGACGCAGACCGTCTCGGCGAGCCGGTAGTGGCGACCCTCGTAGGGGCCGTCGTCGTCGCTCCACATCTGCCGGACGATCTGCAGCGTCTCCTCGAGCCGCTCGAACCGCTCGCTCGTCGAGGGGAACGGCACGCCGAGCCCGGCGTGCTCGCGGTCGTACCAAGCGGCACCGAGGCCGAGCATCGCCCGGCCCCGGGAGAGCACGTCGAGGGTGGTCACGATCTTGGCGAGCAGGCCCGGCCAGCGGTAGGTCGTACCGGTGACCAGCAGCCCGAGCCGCAGCTTCTCGGTCTGCCCGGCGAGGTAGCCGAGGGTGGTGTAGCCCTCCAGCATGGGCTCCGGAGGACCGCCCAGCATCTCCATCTGGAAGTAGTGGTCCATGACCGTGAACATCGCGGCGTCCCCCTGGTCCGCGACCCGGGCGGTCTCGGTCAGCCGGTCGGCGAGGCGGTGGTCCCAGTCGGGGTGGGTGAAGTTGGCGTAGTGGATGCCGATGCGCACGACCCGAACCTACGCCCCGCTCCACAGCCATCGCGCGCCCACGACCAGGCAGGCGACCGTGACCAGGAGCAGGGCGCCCACCCAGAACAGCCCGGGCAGCCGGGTCAGGCGCGCCAGGGTGTCGGCGTCGGAGTCGCGCGCCCGGCCGCGCCGCCGGGCCTGCTGCAGCTCGACGACGGGGCGCGGAGCGGCGAGCAGGAGGAACCAGACGCCGGTGTACGCCGCCAGCGACTGGACCGCGTCGCTCCCCCACCACGAGACCACGACCACGGCGACGCCGGCCACGAGCACGACGTACAGCCCGTAGAAGTTGCGGATCTGCAGGACCAGGAGCCCGAGCAGCAGCACGGCGAGCCAGAGGACGGCGAGCGCGTGGCGCTCCCGGAGCAGGAGGGCACCGCCCAGGCCGAGCAGCGCCGGGCCGACGTACCCGGCGAACGCCGTGACGACCATCCCCGGCCCCGTCGGCCGGCCCTTCGACACGGTCAGCCCCGAGGTGTCGGAGTGCAGCCGGATCCCGGCCAGGCGGCGGCCGCTGAGCAGCGCGGCCACGCCGTGCGACCCCTCGTGCGCGATCGTCACCACGTGTCGCGACACCTGCCACGCAGGCGGGAGGACCACCAGCCCCAGTGCCAGCAGGCCGGTCAGCAGGACGCTCCCCTGGCCCGGAGGCGGCTGCGTGCCGACGACGTCCTGCCAGATGTCGTGCCAGATGTCTCGCCAGACCTGGTCGCCCACGGGAGAAGCGTGCCCGACCGGGGTCATGGGTACGACCGCGGCATGACTGACGAGCAGACTGACGAGAAGATGGAAGCGATCCAGGCGGTCGTCGACCGCGTCTCCTCGTGGCAGGACGGCGCGACGGAGGGCACCGTCGAGGGCGAGCTGCGCGACGGCTTCGGCGAGGCCGGCGTGGAGGTCTCGGACGAGGACCTCCAGAAGCTCGCCGACGCGATCCAGGGTGAGCACGGTGCGGTGTCCGCCCAGGAGGTCCTGTCGGCATGAGCCCCGGCACCACCGACGCCGACGGCCTCGGCGACTCCCACGACGACGCGACGGTGGAGGCCGTCGGCAAGCTGTCCGAGGCCTTCGAGGTCATCGAGGACGCTCGCGGCAGCCTCTACCGCTTCCACCGGCTGTCCGGGACCGCCGACTTCACCCTCGGCGAGGCGGTCGACCTGCTGCGCGAGGCCGGCCACGACGAGCTCGCCGACCGCATCGAGCGCGAGCTCGTCGGTCGCAACGTGCTGCCGGGGATGTGGACGTTCCAGGTCGTCGAGCGGTACGACGACGACTACTACTCCACCTTCCGGCGCTTCGTCGGCGAGGCCCGGGACCAGCTCACCGGCGGCGAGCGGCACACCTACGAGGCGCGCCTGAAGGAGCAGCGGCGCACCGCCGGCGAGGCCGGGCACGAGGCGACCCCCAGCGACGTCTGACCCCAGGTGGGTACGTTGACGCCATGGCTGTCCCGACGTACACGCTCAACGACGGCACCACTCTCCCCGCGGTCGGCTTCGGCACCTACCCGCTGACCGGCGCGGAGGGCACCGCTGCCGTCCGCAGCGCCCTCGAGGCGGGCTACCGGCTCATCGACACCGCCGTGAACTACGGCAACGAGGAGGAGGTCGGGGTCGCCCTCCGCGAGAGCGGAGTGCCCCGCGAGGAGCTGCGCGTGACGAGCAAGCTCCCGGGCCGCCACCACGCCTACGACGACGCGGTCGCCAGCGTCCACGGGTCGCTGGAGCGCCTCGGGCTCGACTACCTCGACCTGCACCTGATCCACTGGCCCAACCCGAGCGTGGGCAGGTACGCCGAGGCGTGGCGCGCCCTGGTCGACCTGCGCGAGCAGGGCCTGGTCCGCTCGATCGGCGTCTCCAACTTCACCGAGGACCACCTCGCCCGCGTCATCGACGAGACCGGGGTGACCCCGTCGGTCAACCAGGTCGAGCTCCACCCCTACTTCCCGCAGGAGCGGATGCGCGAGGTGCACGATCGGCTCGGCATCCGCACCGAGTCGTGGAGCCCGCTCGGCAAGCGGCGGGCGCCCTTCAACGAGCCGGCGGTGGCGGAGGCGGCCGAGCGGCACGGCGTCGCGCCCGGCCAGGTGATCCTGCGCTGGCAGGTCCAGCTCGGCTCGATCCCGATCCCCAAGTCGGCCACGCCGGAGCGGCAGCGGCAGAACCTCGACCTCTTCGCCTTCGAGCTCTCCGCCGACGAGGTCGCGGCCATCACCGCTCTCGGACGTGCCGACGGCCGCCTCTTCGGGGGCGACCCGGACACCCACGAGGAGATGTGAGCCCCGCGACGCCCTACCTGCGCGTCGACACCGCGCGGCTGCGGGCGAACGTCGCGCGGGTGGCCGATCAGGCGGCTGCCGCCGGGGTGTCGCTGCGTCCCCACGCGAAGACGCACAAGTGCGCGGAGGTCGCGCGGCTCCAGCTCGAGGCGGGCGCGGTCGGGCTCACGGTCGCGACGATCGGCGAGGCGGAGGTCTTCGCCGAGCACGGGGTCGAGGACCTCTTCATCGCCTACCCCCTCTGGCTCACAGACGACGCCGTACGACGCCTGCGCGGCCTCTCCGACCGCGTCGACCTCGCGATCGGCGTCGACTCGACGGAGTCGGCCGCTCGCGCCGGCGCCCTCCTCGAGGGGTCGGGCATCGCGGTCCTCGTCGAGGTCGACAGCGGCCAGCACCGCAGCGGCGTGGCGCCCGAGGCTGCGGGGACGGTCGCGGCCGCGGCGGCCGAGGCGGGCGCGCCTGTCCGCGGCGTGTTCACGTTCCCCGGTCACTCCTACGCTCCGGGCGCGGGCACCGATGCCGCGGCCGAGGAGGCGCGCGCCCTGCGGTCGGCGGTCGAGTCCTTCCGGACCGTCGGGCTCGAGCCGGACGTCGTCAGTGGCGGCTCGACGCCGACGCTCGCCGCCAGCCTCTCCGACCCGGGCGCCGGTCTGCTCACCGAGCTGCGGCCCGGCGTCTACGTCTTCGGTGACGCGCAGCAGTGGGAGCTGGGCTCCACCCGCCCGGAGGACGTGGCGCTGAGCTGCCGGGCGACGGTCGTCAGCCATGCGGGCGGCCGGCTGGTCCTGGACGCGGGCAGCAAGGCGCTCGGCGCCGACCGCGCGCCCTGGGCGACGGGGTGGGGCCGGCTGCCGGCGTACCCGGACGCCCGCGTCGTCCAGCTGTCCGAGCACCACGCCGTGGTCGACCTCCACGGGGCCGCGCTCCCCGCGCTCGGCAGCCGTGTCGACCTGGTGCCCAACCACGTGTGCAACGCGGTCAACCTGGCCGACGTGCTGTGGGCCGACGACACCGCGGCCTGGCACGTGGTGGCTCGCGGCCACAACTGCTGACCACTCCCCTACGATCAGCGGCATGCTGCTGCGTCGCGCCGCCCTCCCCCTGGTCGTCACCGCTGTCCTGGTCACCGGCCAGGCCCTCCTCGCCGGCTGCGGCAGCGACAGCGGCGGGAGCGCCGAGGACTCCAGCCCGACCACCGGGGCGCCGACCGGCAAGACGACCTCCTGCACGTACACCACCGGCGGTCAAGGGGCCCGACAGGTCGACCCGCCGCCTTCGGAGGCGGCTGCCGAGGGCACCGTCGACGTGACGATGAAGACCAACGCCGGCGACATCCCGATCACGCTGGACGCGGCCGCCACGCCGTGCGCCGTCAACTCCTTCGTCTCGCTCGCCAGCCAGGGCTACTTCGACGACACCCCGTGCCACCGGCTCACCACGCAGGGCATCTTCGTCCTCCAGTGCGGCGACCCGGGCGGCACCGGGACCGGCGGGCCCGGCTACAGCTTCGACGACGAGCTCTCCGGCCAGGAGACCTACCCGGCAGGCACGGTCGCGATGGCGAACGCCGGGCCGAACACCAACGGCTCGCAGTTCTTCCTCGTCTACGAGGACACCCAGCTCCCGCCCAGCTACGACGTCATCGGCCAGATGGACTCCGCGGGCACCGAGGTCGTGAAGCAGATCGCCGAGCAGGGCACCTCGAACGGCGGCTCCGACGGTCCGCCCAAGGCGAACGTCACCATCGAGTCCGTCACCACCGGCTGACCCCGGCAGCCCGGGACTTCCGTTCGAGTCGTGTGCCTCACACCGGGCTATAGAGCGGTCTCAGGCACACGACCCGGCAACCGCGACTCCCTCGACCCTACGCGGGCTCTCAGACCGCTCAGAGCGGGAAGCGCACGCCGGTCAGCTCCTCCGACCGCACCCACAGCTCCTTGGCGAGCTCGGGGTCGCTCGCCTGCTGGCTGCGACCGACGCTGGTCGGCCACCCGCGCATCTCCAGGAAGCCGCCGGGGCCGATGAAGGTGTTGCCGGGCACGTCCATGGTCGCGGCGTAGAGGGTCGTCAACGCACCCTGCCAGGGTTCCATCCCGAACAGCGGGTGGCCCCACGAGCCGATCCAGGTCTTGAACCTGTTGCCGGTGTTGGCGGTGATCCCGGTGGCGGTCGACCCCGGGTGCGCGCCCGTAGCCCGCAACGTCGAGCCCGCGGCGGTGAGCCGACGCTGGAGCTCGGCCATGAAGAGCAGGTTCGCCAGCTTCGTCGCCCCGTAGGCGGCGTACGGCTTGTAGTCGCGGCGCTGCCAGTTCAGATCGGTGAGGTCCAGCTCGCCGGTGTGGTGGGAGTCCGACGAGACCACCACGACCCGGTCGGTGATCCGCGGCAGGAGCAGGTTGGTCAGCGCGAAGTGGCCCAGGTGGTTGGTCGCCAGGTGGGTCTCGAAGCCGTCGACAGTGAGGGCGTACGGCACGGCGAGCACCCCGGCGTTGTTGACGAGCACGTCGACCGGCCCGACGGCCTCGGCGAACTCGTGCACGCTGGACAGGTCGGCGACGTCCAGCCGGCACACCTCGACCGAGCCACGCATGGAACCCGCGGCCGCCTCACCCTTGGCGAGGTTGCGGACCGCGAGGACGACGTGCGCCCCCGCCGCAGCCAGGGACCTGGCGGTCTCCAGACCGAGGCCCCCGCTGGCGCCGGTGACGACGAACCGTCGTCCGTCCTGCCGGGGTACGGCGTCCCAGCGGACGGCTCTCCTGCGTCGGGCCATGTCGTGGCTCCTCAGGCCTCGACGTACTCGACGGCGGCACCGAGCTGGACCGTGCGGCCCACCGTGCACAGCCGGTCGCGGGACTGCGCGATGGAGCGGGGCAACGCCTCGCGGGCGCGGTCGCCGGCCTCGCCGTCGGGGAACCGCACCTCGAAGGTCAGCCTCAGGTCGACGAGGTGGTTGCCGCCCTCGTCGCGGACCTTCTCCCCCTCGGCCACCACCTCGAACGAGGTCGCCCCGGCGCGCTTGCCGGTGATCAGGTCGACGTCGATCGCGCTGCACCCCGCGAGCGCGGCCAGGAGGAGCTCGACGGGGGTGAAGTCCGGGTCGTCGCCCGACCCGATCGGCAGCACGCCGCCGCGGGCGTTGGTGGCCTTGTAACGGCCGGCACCGATCTTCGTCAGGTCGACGCGGCGGTGGGTGTTCTCGGCGACGGGCGGGGCGGGGAGGTCGGGCGGCGTCATGGGCACAGGGTGCCAGAACCCCGACACGCCCGGGATGCGACCCGGTTGTGTGAGCGGTCGACGATCGGGAACGGTGAAGGAGACAAGCGAACGCCACCCGGAAGGACGAGCATGCTCACCCTCACCGAGAACGCCAGCGCCATCGTCAACGAGATCACCTCCCAGCCCGGCCTCGCCGACACGGCCGGTCTGCGGATCACCACGGAGGACAACACGCCGGAGCCCGCCTTCGCGGTCTCCGCCGCCATGCAGGGCGAGCCGGGCGACCAGATCGTGGAGCAGGGCGGCGCCACCGTCTACCTCGACCCGTCGGCCGCCGAGATGCTCGACGACAAGATCCTCGACGCCGCCGTCGACCAGTCGGGCAAGGTCGAGTTCGCCCTCGCACTCCAGGGCTGAGACCCGTCGCCCGGTCGGGTGGGGCCCGAGCCCGTGCTCGTGTGTGATCCTGCGCGCATGACGCGATCGCTCCCGGCACACCTCGGGTCCCGCCCGGCTGCGGCTGCCCTCGTCCTCGCCCTAGGGCTCGCGCTGGCCACCACGCTCGGGGCGGCGGCACCGGCGTCGGCCGCCGGCGCGACGCTCGACGACCCCGTCGGCGACACCTGGGGCCCGGGCCTCGACCTCACGTCCGCGACCCTTCGCAACCTCGACCACCGGCTCGTCGTGGAGGTCGCCGTCGACCGGGCGGTCCGAGGCGACCTGGTCGTGAGCGTCGACCCCCGGCACGCGACCGGGGTGCGCCTGGTCAGCAAGTACCGCCCGCAGGGCCACACCCACAGCTTCGTGCTCGCCGGCGCGTTCAGCGACGGTGGCGACGGCCGGTCGAGCCGCGTCACCTGCCGCGGTTTCCGCGTGCGCTGGAGCGAGGGCGCGCCGACCGCCCGGCTGGTCATGCCGGCGCGCTGCCTGGACCACGGTCGGTACGGCGCGCTGCGATTCGCCGTCCTGACCGAACGAGGGTCCGACACCGACTGGGCCCCGGACGGCGCCGCCGCGTCGCCCTGGGTCCCGCGCGGCTGAGCCGACCATGCGTCTCGGGGTCGGCACCCTCCTGGCGCTCGTCGGGCTGCTCGCGGTGCAGCTGCCGGCGGCGCCCCGGCCGCCGCACTCCCCCCGGCCCGGCACCGGCGTCCTCGCCCTCGACTGGGGTGACCTGGACCGGACCCCTGAGGCCGCGGACGGCGACTACCTGGTGATCCAGCCGTGGGAGTACGACCGCATCCCGGCGTACCGCGCCGCCAACCCCGGCATCCGGATCCTGATGTACAAGGACGTCTCGGCCACCGTCGACAAGCCCCACGGGACCGGGCTCTACCCGACCGGGCTCTCCTACAGCAGCGCTGACCAGCACCCGGAGTGGTTCCTCACCGACGCCTTCGGCAACCGGCTGGAGTGGGCGGACTACCCCGGCCTGCTCCCGATGGACGTCGGCGACACCGGATACCAGGACGCCTGGGCCGACGACGTGCTGACCGAGCTGCAGACCCACGACTGGGACGGCGTGATGCTCGACGACACGCTGACGTCGCTGAGCCATCCCACGGTCGGCGGGCTGACCTCGACGCAGATCCCCGACGACGAGTCGATGCGGGAGGCCACCGCGTCGTTCCTGTCCCGGGTCGGGCCACGGCTGAAGGACGCGGGCTACCTCGCGATCCCCAACCTCACGGTCGACCCCGCCGCGTGGGACTCCGTGGTCCCGGACTGGAGCCCCTACGTCAGCGGCTGGGAGACCGAGTACTTCGTCAAGTGGGGCACCGACGGCGAGCCCCGCTTCGAGGGCGACCTGTGGCGGTCGCGGCTGGACATGGCCGCCTGGTGCGCCGACCACCACGTGCCGCTGCTGGCGGTCACCTACGGCAGCGCGGAGGACACCGAGACGCAGAAGTACCACCGGGCCACCTGGCTGCTCGCCTGGGACGGGACGACCGGCGCGAGCGTCTTCGTCCCGGAGCAGCCGGACGCCGGTCTCTGGCAGGCCCGCGCCAACACCGACATCGGTCGGCCCGCCGGCCCCCGGACCCGGCTCGCGAACGGCGTCTACCTGCGGCCCTACAGCGGCGGCATCGTCGTCGTGAACCCGACCTCAGCCACGCGGGCCGTCGACCTCGGCGGCACCTACCAGCGGGTCCGCAACCAGCCGATCACCTCGGTCCGGCTCGCCCCCGCAACGGCCGTCATGCTGCGCCGGGTGCGCTGACGCCTTTCCCGACGGCGCGGACCACGAATTCCGCGAGTCGCCGGACCGGACCGCGGGGAGCGTGTCATCCTGCGCCCGTGGAACCGACCCGCGCGGCACGGAGGTGACCGGCCACCTCGCGCGACTCGGCGCCGCAACAGCAGTCGCACTCACTGGAGCGCTGATCCTCCAGCTCCCCGCCGGGTCCGCGCTGCCCGCGCCCCCCGCTCCGCACGTCCCCGGCACCGGCGTGGTCGCGCTCGACTGGGGCGACCTGGACCGCACGCCCGCCGCAGCCGCCGGCGACTACCTGGTGATGGAGCCGTGGGAGTACGACCGCATCCCGGCGTACCGCGCCGCCAACCCGGGGCTCAAGATCCTGATGTACAAGGACGTCTCGGCCACCGTCGACCGGCCGCACGAGACCGGGCTCTACCCCACGGGCGTCTCGTACGCCGACGCCGACCGGCACCACCCCGAGTGGTTCCTCACCGACGCCGCAGGGACGCGGCTGGAGTGGTCGGACTACGCCGGCCTGTTCCCCATGGACGTCGGCAGCCGCAGCTACCAGGACGCCTGGGCGGGCGGCGTGCTCGGTGAGCTGCGGGCCCACGACTGGGACGGCGTCGTGCTCGACGACACCCTCACGTACCTCAGCCACCCGACGGTCGACGGACTCGTCTCGACACAGATCCCCGACGACGCGGCGCAGTACGCCGCCACGCAGTCGTTCCTCTCCCGCGTCGGGCCGCGGCTGAAGGCGGCCGGCTACCTCGCGATCTCCAACGTCACCGTCGAGTGGAACACCTGGGACACCGTGCTCCCCGCGTGGAGCCGCTACGTCAGCGGCTGGGAGGACGAGTACTTCGTGAAGTGGGGCCTGGACACCGGCACGCGCTTCACCGGGGCCGACTGGGAGTGGAAGATGCAGCTGGCCGCCTGGTGCGCGGACCGTCGGCTGCCGCTCGTCGCGGTCACCTACAGCAGCGTCACCGACCGCGACGCCCAGACCTACCACCGCGCGACGTGGCTGCTGACCTGGAACGGCGCGACCGGCGCCAGCGTCTTCGTCCCCGCGGAGCTCAGCGCCAGCCACTGGCAGGCCCGCGCCGCCACCGACCTCGGGCGGCCTTCCGGAGGTCGGGTCCGGCAGCCCGACGGCGTCTACCGCCGCGCCTACACCCGTGGCCTCGTGGTCGTGAACCCCACGAGGGGCACGCGGGTCGTCGACCTCGGTGGCAGCTACGAGCGCCTCGGGGGCCGCAAGGTCACCTCGGTCCGCCTGCCTCCCGCCAGCGCGGCGCTGCTGCGCCGGTGAGCCTCACGGTCGGACGCCCACGGCTGGGCGACCCTGGTCGTCGGCTCCACCTCGCTCGGCTCGGTCGGGGCCAACTTCAAGGGGCAGTTCGACATCTGCGGCGCGGATGAGATGTGCCTGCACGGCAGATGGCAGTCCCGGAACCACGTGACGGCGTTGTGGCAGCCGGAGGGCGCGCCCGCTGAGGACCACCACTGGTGGCACGCCTGGTGGCAGGCGCCGGGCGGCTGAAGGTCGGCCGGGCCCCGCCGCGACTCACCCCAAGGCGTCCCGGGCAGCCACGAACGCCGCCACGCACCGGCGTACGTCGGCCTCGGAGTGCGCGGCCGAGAGCTGGACGCGGATGCGGGCCTGGCCACGGGGCACCACCGGGAACGAGAACGCGACGACGTACACGCCGTTCCGGAGCATGTGGTCGGAGATCGCGGTGGCGAGGCGGGCTCCGTCGTCGCCAGGGAACATCACCGGCGTGATCGGGTGGGTCCCGGGCAGGAGGGCGAAGCCGGCCTCGGTCATCAGCGAGCGGAAGAGCGCGCTGTTGCCGGCGAGCGTGTCGCGGGCCTCGCTGGACGAGGTCACCAGCTCCAGCGCCTTCAGCGAGCCCGCGACGACGGCCGGCGCGACCGAGTTGGAGAACAGGTAGGGGCGCGACCGCTGCCGCAGCAGGTCGACGACCTCCCGGTGGGACGAGACGTAGCCGCCCGACGCGCCGCCGAGCGCCTTGCCCAGGGTCCCGGTGACCACGTCGACCCGGTCGGCGACCCCGAAGAGCTCCGGCGTGCCGCGCCCGCCGGGGCCCACGCACCCGACCGCGTGGGAGTCGTCGACCAGGACCAACGCGGAGAACTCGTCGGCGAGCTCGCAGATCTCGGGCAACGGGGCGAAGCTGCCGTCCATCGAGAAGACGCCGTCGGTCGCGATCAGCATCCGCCGCGCGCCGGCCTCACGGGCCGCCGACAGCTGGGTGCGCAGGTCCGCCATGTCGGCGTTCCGGTAGCGGTAGCGTGCAGCCTTGCTCAGCCGGACGCCGTCGATGATCGAGGCGTGGTTGAGCTCGTCGGAGACGATCGCGTCCTCCTCGCCGCACAGCACCTCGAAGAGGCCGCCGTTGGCGTCGAAGCACGAGCTGTAGAGGATCGTCGCCTCGGTCCGCAGGAACTCCGACAGCCGCCGCTCCAGCTCGACGTGCTGGGTCTGGGTGCCGCAGATGAACCGCACCGAGCTCATGCCGAAGCCCCAGGTCTCCAGCGCGTCCCTGCTCGCGGCGATCACCTCGGGGTGGTCGGAGAACCCCAGGTAGTTGTTGGCGCAGAAGTTCAGCGCCTCGCCGGCGGTCGTCGCGATGTGCGCCGCCTGCGGCGTGGTGATCTCGCGCTCGTGCTTGGTCAGCCCGGCACGGTCGATCTCCGCGAGGGTGTCGGCCAGCTGCTGCTTCACGTCGCCGTACATCTCAGCTCCAATCCAGGACGGCCTTGCCGCCGACTCCGGACCGGGTGTGCGCGAAGGCGTCCTCCCAGTCCTCCGCCGGGCCGCGCCAGGTGATGACGGACTGGACCGCGTCACGCAGAGCCGGGCTCGACTCCAGCATCGCGTTCATGAGGTACCAGGTCTCGAACATCTCGCGGCCGTAGATGCCCTTGAGCGTGATCATGTGGGTGATGACCTTTCCCCAGTCGATCTCGTACGGCGACTGCGGCAGGCCCAGCAGCGCGACCCGGGCGCCGTGGTTGAGGTTCTCCAGCATCCCGCGCACCGCGTCGGGTGCGCCCGACATCTCCAGGCCGATGTCGAAGCCCTCGAGCATCCCGAGCTCCGCCTGCGCCCAGGCCAGGTCCTGTCCCCGGGAGACATCGACGACGAGGTCGGCGCCAGCCCGGGCGGCCAGCTCGAGCCGCTCGGCCCGCAGGTCGCTGACCGCGATCCGGCGGGCACCGGCGTGCCGCACGATCGCGGTCGCCATCACCCCGATCGGACCGGCCCCGGTGATCGCGACGTCCTCCCCCACCACCGGCCACTGCAGGGCCGTGTGCGTGGCGTTGCCGAGCGGGTCGAACAGCGCCCCGAGGTCGGGGTCGAGGTCGGGGGGCTGGACCCAGGCGTTCGTCGCCGGGATGACCACGTGGTCGGCGAACGCGCCGTCGCGGTTCACCCCGACCCCGATGGTGTGGATGCACAGCTGGCGCCGTCCGGCCCGGCAGTTGCGGCAGACGCCGCAGACGATGTGCCCCTCCCCCGAGACGCGGTCGCCGACCGCCACGTGCTCGACGTCGGCGCCGACCTCGACGACCTCGCCGAAGAACTCGTGCCCGATCGTCATCGGCGCCCTCACCGTCGACGCCGCCCAGTCGTCCCAGGCCTGCAGGTGGAGGTCGGTGCCGCACAGACCGGCTCTCAGCACCCGTACCTTCACGTCGCGGTCACCGCACTCCGGCTCGGGGACGTCCACGAGCTCGAGCCCTGGCCCTGCCTTCGTCTTCACCAGCGCGCGCACGTCTCCATCTTGCACCGGTCGGAGGGGGGCGCGTCGGAACACCAGACGCAAGGGCGTGATCGACGTCCGCCGTGCCACAGTGGGTTTCGTGAAGGTGGTGCCCAGCCGCGTCGAGGACCGGCCGGTGCTGGAGGCGTTCCTCCAGGGCCACAACGCCCTCCTCGTGGCGAGAGCGGGCGAGCTGGTCAGTGCGGCGGATCACCCGGCGCTCCTGGCCTGGGCCGACGAGGAGCTGGTCGGCGTGGCGACCTACGTGATCGACCAGGACTGCTGCGAGCTGCTGACCCTGCACGCCCGCGAGCGGCTCCAGGGCGTCGGGTCGGCCCTGGTGTCGGCGCTGCGAGGCCTCGCGCGGAACGCGGGTGCACGCACTTGTCCGTGACCACCACCAACGACAACGTGGACGCCCTGCGCTTCTACCAGCGTCGCGGCTTCCACCTCGTCCGCCTCCGCGCCGGAGCCGTCGACGAGAGCCGCGTGTCCCTCAAGCCCGAGATCCCGGAGGTCGGCGACCACGGCATCGCGCTGCGGGACGAGCTCGAGCTGGAGGCGGACCTGTCCTCGCCGGCCCGATCGGCCTGATCGTCGCCGGCCTGATCGTCGTCGGCCTGATCGTCGTCGGCCCGGCCGTCGTGGGTCGGACGCACGCCAGAACGTAGGCTCGTCGTGCCGGTCCACCCGTCCGCAAGCTTTCGGAGGCTCCGTGTCCCGCACACCGTCCTGGTTCCGGACGATCCTGCCGAGCCCGGGCCACGCCGCCGTGGGCGCGACCGTCGCCGGCACGGTGCTGACCGGTCTCGCGGCGGCCCCCGAGCGAATGGGCCGGCTCTTCCGCCGCCGCTTCCCGGTGGTGGCCGTGACCGGGATGACCGGCGTGGGGAAGAGCCAGCTCGCCGACCGGCTCACGCGCCGCGCCTCGGGCGACGGGGGCGCCGAGGCGGGGTCGGCGGTGATGGAACGGCGTACCCGCCGGTCGGCCCGGATGCAGGGCTTCCGCTTCCGGGTGGTGCCGGGCGACAACGCCGCGACCCGGCTGGGTGCCCTCGACGAGGTCTTCCACGACGAGCCCGTCGACGGGGTGATCCACGTGGTCGCCAACGGCTACGCGACGCCGCGTCGTACGGCGGGGACGACCGGGACGGCGAGCGCCAGCCGCGAGGAGCAGCTCGCGGCGGAGCTGGAGGACTGGACGATCACCTCCCACCGGATCGCCTCGATGGCGGTGCGCCGCGACCGGCCGATCTGGCTGGTCATCGCCGTCACGAAGACCGACCTCTACCCCGACGACATCGACGACGTCGTCCGCTACTACTCCCCTGGCAGCGGCTCGCCTTTCGGCGACAAGATCGACGCGCTGCGCGCGCTGGCCGGCGGTGCCAGGCTCTCGATCGACGTGCTACCCGTCTCCAGCCAGGGCGGCGACAAGCGATCGGCGGTCTCGACCAAGCGCGCCAACGCCATGGTCGACGCCCTCGCGACCCGGATGGCGCAGCTCAGCGGCCACGCCTGACGGTCATCCGACCGGCGCGGACGAGCCGCCGTCGGACTGCGCAGTCGCCAGTCGGGCGAGCACGGCCTGGATGAGCTCGACGGTGTCGGCCTCGTTGTGCCCGAAGCTGTTGAGATACGCCGTCATCCCGTGCCGGGTGATCTCCAGCTCCGCGTCCGTGAGGTGGATGATGTTCATGGCTCCAGCGTAGGACGCGGGAGCACCGTCGGGGCCAGGGTCGCGCGGGTCGTGTGCCTGAGAACGCGCTATCGCGCGTCCGCAGGTACACGACCCAGGACATGGAGCAGCCCGCTGGCGTCTCGGGTCACCGGCGGGCTGCGACGACGCCGTTAGCGACGCGTCGGGCGGACCGCACGCAATCGCCGCGAAGTCCGTCGGCGGTCTAGGCCGATGACACTGCTCAGGCCCGCTGGAGGCCCGGCCGGCGGTCCTCGACGACGAACGACGCGTCGGTGCGGAGCGGCGCTCCGCGCTCCTGCACGTAGGGCAGGACCCTGAAGTCGGCGCGCAGCTCCGAGCGCGTGTAGCGCGTGAGCAGGTAGCCACGGCGCCCGGAGGAGTACCGGATGTGCGGGTTCGCGGCACGCTCGACCTTGAGCTGGGGGGCGGTGTCGAAGCCGTCGCCGCCACTGGTGATCGAGGTCGTCACCAGCTCTACGCCGACGGGCGGGGTCTCCGGACGATCGAAGGCCAACCGCAGGTCGTTGGCGTAGTGGCGGTGAACGTCACCGGTGAGGACCACCGGGTTGCGCACCCTGCGGTGGACGAACCCCTCCAGGACGCGGCGACGGGATGCGGCGTACCCGTCCCAGGAGTCCATGCCCACCTGCCGTCCGGGCAGGCGTGAGGCATCCTTCTGGGCGAAGAAGACCTGCTGGGCGACCAGGTCCCACCGGGCGTCGGAGTCGCCGAGGCCCCGCAACAACCAGCGCTCCTGACGGTCGCCGGTGATCGAGCGGCGCGGGTCCCACCGCTCCACGCAACCGGCCGTGCGCCGGTCGTCGCAGGCCTGGTCGTCGCGGTACTGCCGGGTGTCGAGCAGGTGCACGGTCGCGAGATCGCCCCACCGCACGCGGCGGTAGATCCGCATGCCCGGGCCTCGGGGCGCCGAGGTCCGCCGCAGCGGCATGTGCTCGTAGTAGGCCTGGAACGCAGCCGCGCGCCGGCGCCGGAAGTCGGCCTCAGGGCGCGCAGGCGTCATCCCCGCCCAGTTGCCCTCGACCTCGTGGTCGTCCCACACCACGCTCCACGGTGCGGCCGCGTGGGCCAGCTGGAGGTCGGGGTCGGTCTTGTACTGCGCGTGCCGCTGCCGGTAGCCGGCCAGGGTCACCGTCTCCGGACCGACGGCGTGCCGGACGTTGTGCGGGTGTGCCACGTAGGCGCCGTGCCGGAACTCGTAGAGGTAGTCCCCCAGGTGCAGGACCAGGTCGGGGTCGTCCTCGGCGATGCGGCGGTACGCCGTGAAGTAACCGTGCTCCAGCTCGGCGCACGAGGCCGCGGCGACGGTGAGCACCGCCGGCGAGCTGCTGTAGGCCGGGGCCGTCCGGGTGCGACCGATCCGGGACAGGTGGCCCTCGGCCCGAAACCTGTAGTAGTACTCCCGCCCTGGTTGCAGTCCGTGCACCTCGACGTGCACCGCGTGTGCCCGGCGCGGAAGCGATCGCGTGGTGCCGCCGACCACGACCTGGGCGAACCTGTCGTCGGCCGCGACCTGCCAGTCCACCGCGACGTCGTGCCACGGCATGCCGCCGCGCCCGTCCCACGCGAGCGGGTGGGGCGCGAGCCGGGTCCAGATCACGAACCCGTCAGGCTCCGGGTCGCCCGACGCGACGCCGAGCGTGAACGGGTCGGGCAGCCGTGGGCGCGCGGTCATCCGGTCGAGTCCGGGGGCACGTCCCGCGAGCACCGGGGCTTGGGTGGTGAGCTGGAGGAGGGAGGCGGCGCTCCCGGTCAGGACGGCGCGTCGGCCGAGGTCGGTCACGTGCCAGACGGTCCCGGCTCCGGTGCGGGGATGGGTGTGGGCGGGGAAGACGTCCGACGAACATCACCCGACGGGCAGACGCCCCCGGCCAACCGGCGGACGTGCGGCGTTCACCACCTCGGCCGGGGGCCGGAACCGGAGCGGTTGTTCACCTTCATGTGGTGGACTCGTCAGGTGAGTGTCACCTCGGTCAACAGCCGCCATGCGCGGCTCGACGTCCAGCTCGACGGCATCCGCATCAGCCGCAGCCCCTCGGACGCCGCCCGGCGCGACACCGAGCCCGTGGAGCTCGTCGCCTGGGACGACGTCACCGGCGCCAGCGTCGAGCGGACGGCCAAGGGCCGCGCCGTCGTCCGGATCGGCGTCCGCGGTGTCCAGGCACCGGCCGACCACCGGGACGACCGCTACGCCGTCAAGGCCGGCTCCGACCAGACCGACGACGCGGACGTGGTCGCGGCGCTGGTCAACGACGAGGTCGCGACGAGGAATCGGTGGCGTGACCTCGCCGGACGGGACCCGTCGAGCGCCGACGACGTGCCGGCAGGCATCTGACGGTGGCCCGACGACGTCAGGCGGCCGGAAGACCCGCTACGAGGTCGGTGCGGACGAAGCCGTTGCGGACCCGCTGCGGGTGGTCACCGACCGGGGCGGTCTGCACGATCCGGCCGGTCCGGTAGGAGATCTTGGCGACCTGGTCGGTGCCGCTCCAGGAGATGTAGCAGTAGCGGCCGTCGTGGCTCTGGGTGACCCAGTACGGCTTGCCGGAGGGCTTCGTCAGCAGCGGGCCGCGCTTCCAGTGGGCGGTTGAGACGACGGTGGCGTAGTCGTCCATCGTCCCGGCGACGCAGATCTTGGTGCCGGACGGGTTCATCGCGATGCCGTGGTGGGCGGAGTCGAGCACGTACTGCTCGCGCGGCATGTCGGGCACCAGGTTCGGCAGGTGCACGACCTTCACGATCTTGCCGGTGCGCAGGCTCATGCCCAGGAACCCGTGGAAGAAGGACACCTGGAAGTACACGGTCTTCTCGTCCGGCGAGAGCGTCATCGGGCGGGCGGCGGTCGACATCCGGTCCAGCCCGCGGTCGTCGAGCGCCTTGCGCAGGTCGTAGCGGCGGATCACCTCCAGCGACCGCGCGTCCACGAGCTCGAAGACGCGCTCCTGCTTGGTGGGGTCGGCCTCGGGCTGGTCGAGCGGGCTGTAGACCATGCCGATGCTGGCGTGCAAGATCTTGCGTCCGCCGTCGATGAAGACGCTCTCGTGCGGCGATCCGCCGGACGGGAACCGCCCGACCTCCGTGCCGTCCTTGACGCGCAGCACGTGCACCACGTCCGCCGTCGAGGCGCTCACCACCACCCGGCGGCCGTTCGGCGACAGCGCCATGTGGTCGGACCGCTGGCCGGCGACCGGGAACCGCCACCGGATCTCCTGGGTGGCCAGGTCGATGGCGACGACGTCGGCGAACGACGGCCGCGACACGATCAGCAGGCGCCCGTCGTTCGAGGAGTACATGTCGTCCACGAGCTGGTCGTGGCCCTCGCCGATCAGCTGGCGGATCGCGAGGAAGTAGATGAGCCGGAGCGGGTTCGTCGCGATCTCCTGCATCCGCTCGTCCCTGTCGGGCACCACGTCGATCCGGCCGAGCCGCTCGAACGTCTCCGGGTCGAGCACGTCGGCGGTGCCGTCCCAGTTGTTGCCGACGAACACCACGCGGCGTACGTCGTCGGAGCGGCGCTCGAGCGAGCCCCGGGTCTCCTCGGCGGTGGCCGACGGGACCGGGGCGAGCGCGGCCGCCACGGCCAGGAGGGTGGTGAGCACGGTGGAGAGCAGGGCGCGGAGCGTCATGCTGGGGAGAACGAGCGGGCGACGAGGCCGGTTACGTGGTCCCGGTGAGACGGAGCCGACCCGCGCGACGACGGGCGCGGCAGCTCACTCGTCGCCACCCAGGCACTGCTCCGGCAGGTCGAACCACCGCAGGTGCTCGAAGTCGGCGCTGACGTCGGCCGGGTGGGAGTCCAGGTCGGGACCCTCGGCGGCGGCGAGGATCGCGGCGCCGTCGCGCAGGTGCTCGGCGAGCAGCTCCTCTCCCCCGGTCGCGTCGTTGGCTGGCATCGAGACCCGGCCGCCGGCGTACGACACGTCGCGCAGGCTCAGGGGCGGGGTGATGACGCCCTCGCGGTGGCGCCACCGCCCCGACGCGGTGTCGAGGCGGTAGTCGCCGAGCAGCCGCCAGCCGTCGCGGGCCACCAGCCGCACGGCGTCGACGATGTAGTCGACGACGGCGTCGGAGACGAAGTAGTTGAAGTTCACCCGCACCCAGCCCGGCTTGATCCCCTCGCAACCCCCGGTGATCTCGCGCTCGAACTCGTGCGAGCGCTCCAGGTCGATGCCCAGCAGCCGGTGTCCGTACGGCCCCGCGCACGAGCAGCCGCCGCGCGACTGGATGCCGAAGAGGTCGTTGAGCAGCGCGACGACGTAGTTGTGGTGCAGGTAGCGGCCCGAGGGCGAGCGGACGACGAAGGAGACGATCGAGAGCCGCTGCGCGTCGAGGTTGCCGAGCAGCTCGATGGCCGGCTCCTCCCGCCACGCGGCGACGGCACGCCGCAGGTGACGGGCCTCCTGCTCGCGGATGGTGTCGGTGCCGACGGCCTCCTTGAGCTGGAAGACCAGGCCGGCCCGGATCGACTCGATGATCGCGGGGGTGCCGCCCTCCTCGCGGTGCGTCGGGTCGTCGAGGTACTGGTGGTCGTCATCGTTGACGTAGGCGACGGTTCCGCCGCCGGGCACGTCGGGCACCCGGTTGGCGAACAGCTCCCGGCGCGCGACGAGCACCCCGGGGGTGGACGGCCCGCCGATGAACTTGTGCGGCGAGATGAAGACAGCGTCCTTGTAGGACAGGGGCCGGCCCTCGACCGCCGGCATCGTGACGTCGACGTACGGCGCCGCGGCGGCGAAGTCCCAGAAGCTGAGCGCCCCGTGGGCATGGAGCAGCTCGGCGATGCCGTAGGTGTCGGAGACGATCCCGGTGACGTTGGACGCCGCCGAGAAGGAGCCGATCTTCAGCGGCCGCTCCGCGTGCTTCTCCAGCTGCTCGCGCAGGTCCTCCAGGTCCACTCCCCCATCGATGTCCTGGCGGATCGTGACGACGTCGGCGATCGACTCGCGCCACGGGATCTCGTTCGAGTGGTGCTCATAGGGGCCGATGAACACGACCGGGCGCTGGTCCGGCGCGATGTGCTCGCTCAGCGCGAGCGCGTCGTCGAGCACCGACGGGATCCGCAGGCCCAGGACCCCGATCAGCTTGGCGATCGCACCGGTCGATCCCGAGCCCGCGAACAGCACGACCGTGTCGTCGTCACCGTGGACGGCGTCCCGGATGATCTCCCGGGCCTCCTCGCGCAGGCGGGTGGTCTGGAGGCCGGTGCCGCTGGACTCGGTGTGGGTGTTGGCGTAGCTGGGCAGGACCTGGTCGCGGACGAAGTCCTCGATGAAGGCGAGCGCACGGCCCGACGCGGTGTAGTCGGCGTACGTCACCCGGCGCCGCCCGTACGGCGTCTCCATCACGTGGTCCTCACCGATCACCGAGGCCCGGATCAGGGCGAGGAGTGCCTGCTTCTCCGCCTCCACGACACCCACCCTAGTGAACCTCTCGTGAACCCCGGACCGAGCCGTGGCCCCGCAGGAGTGCCTGCGGGGCCACGGTCATCGGTGTGGAGGGACGGTCGGGTCAGCGCACGTCGCCGATCGAGAAGAACCGGCCCCGGACGACGCTGCCGAACGGACCGACCACCGTCTGGACCGTGCGCGGGTTGTCGGAGTCGCCGCCGCGGACCGCGGTGCGGCCCGCGCCCTCGCTGCCGCCGTGGTGGACGCGCGGGCCGCGGGTCAGCGCGAGGACCATCTCGTCGTTGCGGACCTGCTCCTCCAGCCAGGACTGGATCTCGTCGATGTCCCGCGGCATCCGGCCGGAGCCGACCTGCGAGCCGCCCAGGACCTGCAGGAACGCCATCCGGCCCGAGAAGGCCGCGGGGACCTTCAGGTCGGCCGGAACGACCTGCGAGGTGCCGTCGCCGTCGAGCGTGACGCGCGCGTGGAGGACCTGCCCGCCGCGGACCGCGAGGCCCGAGTGCCGCTTGAGACGGACCCACTTCCCACCCTGCTTGGCCTCGACCTTGCTGATCTTCAACGTCGACACCGAGTCGACGAGGTCGCTGTCGGTGGTGATCGAGTCGATGGTGACGCCGGGGATCTGGGCGAGCGCGTACACGATGTCACCCATCGAGAACCCGAGCCGGTAGGTCAGGTCGGAGGTCGAGGTGTACAGGTCGCTGGAGCTGAGCGAGAACGCCCCGTCGGGGCCGGTGCCGGTCACGGTCCACGACAGGTCCTCCGAGCCCTTGACCGGCCCGTCGACCAGCGCCTGGTGGTCGGCGAGGATCCCGTAGAAGGTGCTCCACGCCATCGTGTCCGGGGTGCGGTCCGCGATGTGGGTGACGCCGGTGCGGGAGCGGTCACCGTGGGTCAGACCGACCGAGAGGTCTGCGGTGTCGGGCAGCGGGCCGAGCGTGCCGGCGATGCCGGACATCCGGTCGTCGGTGATGGTGCCGACCGGGTCGCCGAGGTTGGCGACCTTGAAGCCGGCGATCAGGTCCTCCTGGACGTAGATCGCGTCCGCCGGGTGCATACCCAGCGTGGTGTCGCCGGTCCAGCTCATCGGGTGGCCGAAGCCGACCACCCGGTCCCCGCACACGGAGGTGGCGGTGCCGATCCCGGCCATCGTGACGTCACCCCAGGTCATGGACGCGGCGAGGTTGCCGCCCGCCACGATGTCGTCCGCCCCGGCCGCAGCGGACGAGGCGCGGCCGACGGCGTACGTCGACCGCGGCAGCCACGAGTGGCCGGCACGCAGGTGGTCCGCTCGGGCGAGCGCGGCCGCGCCGACGCCGGCGACGCCCATCGGCATCGGCAGCTGGGCGAAGCCCTGACGGGCCTTCGCCGCCGAGACGTCGGAGTGCGCCGCGATCGTGCGCGCCGCGGCGGGGCCGACCTCGACGGTGGAGGCGGTGGCGGCGAGGTAGTCGTCCATCTTCTCGAACGGCGTGACGCCGGCGACCGGCGAGGGGCCCATCGCCAGGCCGTAGGAGACGGCGCCGATGAGGCGGCCGTCCTCGGCGTACACCGGCGAGCCCGACATGCCCTGCCAGATCCCGACCCGCTCGATCTCGGGCGAGTCCAGGCGGACCATGATCATGTCGATGTCCGGGGCGATGCCGTCGTCGAGGACGCCCAGCACCTCGCCGGTGAAGCCCTCGGGGGTCGTGCCGTGGGTGACGGTCAGGCCGGTGACGTCCTGACCGGCGGCCAGGTCGGCCTCGGGGAACGCGACGGCGCAGTCCCCGGTCGGATCGGCGGACTGCGCGGGTCCGGCTACGGCGGCTGCCGCCCCGATCCCGAGTCCGGCGACGGTGATGAGCGAGGCCAGGGCGCGTCCCCGGCGTCGTGCGGTGAGCCGCTGCATGTGCGTGTGTCCTCCCGGAAGTGTGGCGCGGGTCTCGCGCCTGCTGGTCAGACTCCGGTGGACGCGCGCAGGTTGCACGGCTCCCCCGTCGAGCCGAGAGCAACGTAGGTGGTCTGGACCACCGGTGGCGGCGAACGCCCCCACCGTTACCGAACCGAGATCGGAGGGGCTCGGAGGCCCCGACATAGGGTGGCCCGGTGACCAGCGCCTACCAGAGCCTGCAGCACCGCGAGGCCCTCGACCGTGCCCGCCTCCTCACCGTCGAGGAGTACGACGTGCGGCTCGACCTCGCCGCCGACGAGCGGACCTTCGGGTCCGTGACGACCATCCGCTTCCGCAGTGCGGGCGGGCCGACGTTCGTCGACCTCAAACCGGTCTCGGTCCGCAGCATCTCCCTCGACGGGCGCCCGATCGACCCGGACCTGCTCGACCGCGGTCGGGTCCCGATCGACACGACCGAGGGGCTCCACGAGCTGGTCGTGGACGCCGTGATGCCGTTCCGCAACGACGGCGAGGGCCTGCACCGCAGCGTCGACCCGGCCGACGGCCGCCACTACGTCTACGGCATGAACTTCATGGACGCGGCGCCGACGGTCTACGCCTGCTTCGACCAGCCCGACCTCAAGGCGCCCTACACCTTCCACGTGACCGCGCCGACCGACTGGGTCGTCATCGGGAACGCGCCCGGGACCAACCCCGAGCCCGGTCGATGGGAGCTCGAGCCCACCCAGCCGCTCTCGACGTACTTCGTCACCCTGGTCGCCGGGCCCTACCACGTGCTCCGCGACGAGCACGACGGCATCCCGCTCGGCCTGTCCGCGCGCGCCAGCCTGGCGAAGGACCTCGACGCGGACGCCGACGAGCTCTTCACGATGACCCGGCAGTGCTTCGACGAGTTCCACCGGCTCTTCGGCATCCGCTACCCCTTCGGGGCCTACCACCAGGCCTTCGTGCCGGAGTTCAACGCCGGCGCGATGGAGAACCCGGGCTGCGTGACCTTCCGCGACCCGCTGGTCTTCTCCAGCCGGGTGACGCGCGGGATGCGGATCCAGCGGGCCACGACCGTCGCCCACGAGATGGCGCACCAGTGGTTCGGCAACATCGTCACCCCGGCCTGGTGGGACGACCTGTGGCTCAACGAGTCGTTCGCGGAGTACATGGGCGTCCGCGTCACCGCCGACGTGACGCAGTACGGCGACGCGTGGACCGACCACGCCTACGACCGCCGCCTGTGGGGGCTGACGGTGGACCAGGGCCCGAGCACGCACCCGGTGGCCGGCAACGGCGCGTTCGACGCCAGCGCGGCGCTGCAGGACTTCGACGGGATCTCCTACGCCAAGGGCTCGAGCATCCTCAAGCAGCTCAACGCCGCCGTGGGCGACGAGGTCTTCCTGGGCGGGGTGGTCGACCACCTGACCCGGCACCGCTTCGGCAACGCCACCATGCACGACCTGGTCGCGTCCTGGGAGCAGGCGGGGGCGGGCGACCTGTCGTCGTTCACCTCCAGCTGGCTGCGCACCGCAGGGGCCGACACGCTGACCTTCGACCGGTCGGCCGGTGTCGTGCGCCGGACTCCCCCGCAGGCCCACCCGGCGGACCGCCCGCACACCTTCCGTGCCGCCGTCGCCGTCGACGGCCGCTGGGAGGACCGACCGGTCGTGCTGACGGGTTCCGAGACGCCGCTCGACGTGCCGGCCGGAGCCGCGGTCGTGCTCGACGCCTACGACGAGTCGTGGGGCGTCGTGCACCCGGACGCGGAGACGGTCGCCGCGCTGGCGGCGCTGCTGCCCGACGTACCCGACGACCTGGTGCGGGCCGGGATCTGGAACGCCCTGCGCGGCGCGCTCCAGGACGCGGCCGTCGACCCGGCCGACGTGCTCGAGATCGCGGTCGCGAGCCTGCCGGTGGAGGACACCGAGGACACACGCAGGCGCACCCTGACCTGGGTGCTGTCCTGGGTGGTGCCACTGGCCGGCCCCGGCGCGCTGGCCCGGGTGCACGAGGCCGCCCTGGGTCGTCTCGACGACCTGGAGCCGGGCTCGGAGCGTCAGCTGGCGGCGTTCCGGACCGCGATCAGCTCGTCCTCCGACCCCGCCCAGCTGCGGGGCTGGCTGGACGCGACGCCGCCGGGGATCGACCTCGACCTCGACCTGCGCTGGCGGCTGCTGGTGCGGCTGGCGACGCTGGGCGCTACTGACCGCGACGAGCTGCAGGCGGCGTTGGACGCGGAGCCCACCGGCCGCTCCCGGGTCGAGCACACCCGCGCCGTCGCCTCCCTGCCCGACGCCGAGGCCAAGGAGTGGGCCTGGGACCGGTTCACCGGCAAGGTCGACGTCCCCAACTACGAGCTCGAGGCGGCCGGCAGCGGCATGTGGCGCGGCGGGCAGGAGGAGCTCACCGAGCCGTACGTCGACCGCTACTTCGCCGACCTCCCGGCGACCGTCGGGGTCCGGTCGGGGTGGGTGCTGGCCGACACCACCGAGTTCTTCTTCCCCCGCACGTCGCTCACGCAGTCGACCCTGGACCGGGCGCGATCGCTCGCGGCGGACGACACGCTCGACCTCTCGGTGCGCCGGCGGCTGGCCGACGAGGCCGACGGGCTCGCCCGCAAGCTGGCCGTGATGGCGAGGTATCCGCGCCCGTGACCCTCGACCGCGCGCGCCGACCCGGGCCGACCGTCCGCACCCGCGTGCGGGAGGCCGGGGTGGCCGGCGAGCGCGAGCGGGAGGACCGCCTGGCCACCGAGGAGCCGCTCGAGGTCCGGCTGACCTGGCCCGGGGCGCCAGCCCGGCGTGTCTGGGTGACGATGCGGACGCCCGGCCATGACTTCGAGCTCGCCGCCGGCTGGCTGGTCCACGAGGGGCTCGCGTCGCCGTCCTCCGTGGCCGGCGTCGCCTACTGCACCGACGTCGCCCTGACGCCGGACCAGGAGCTGAACGTCGTCACCGTGACGATCGCCGGGCCGCCGCTGCGCGACCCGGGGCACCGGCACGCGGGGTCGGGGTCGTCGGCCTGCGGGGTCTGCGGCAAGGACAGCGTGGGTGATTCCCTCGCCTCGCCCCGGGGTCCGTCCTGGACCGGTGCGCTCCCGTCGCCCGACGTCGTCCGGGCGCTCCCCGAGGCCCTCCGCTCCGGCCAGGCCGTCTTCGCCCGCACGGGCGGGGTCCACGCGGCCGGGCTCGCCACCGCCACCGGCGAGCTCCTCGTCGTGCGCGAGGACGTCGGCCGGCACAACGCCGTCGACAAGGTCACCGGCGCCCGCGTCCTCGCCGGCCTCCCCCCCGCCGAGGCGTGCCTGGTCGTCAGCGGCCGAGCCGGCTTCGAGCTCGTGCAGAAGGCCGTCGCCGCCGGTGTGGGCTCCCTCGTCGCCGTCGGCGCCCCCACCTCCCTCTCCGTCGCCCTCGCCACCGAGGCCGGCCTCGTGCTCTACGGCTTCGCCTCCGCCGACCGGTGCGTGCGGTACGCCTGACGCGGGATCGGCTGGATCGGCTTCCCGGTCCAGAAACCATGCGGATTGGTCACCAACCGCAGATTTCCGGGCGCCGAACGTGCGGTTGGTGACCAATCCGCAGGTGTTCTGAGATCGCTGGGCGGCTGTGGGTCACCGGGCCTGCGGTGCGTGAGCCACCTTCGGGGGCCGACGAAACGGTGGCTGGGTCACCGCCCACCCACGTCCGGCGAGCTGACGACAGACCGCGTCCCGGCCGGCGTGGGACAGTGGAGGCGATGAGACGGCACCAGAGCGTCACGGCCGACGGGGTGCGCAGGCCGCAGAGCGAGCGGCTGCGCCGGCGTCAGCGGTGGTACTTCGCCCTGATGGGCGTCTGTCTGGTGCTCATCGTCCTGGCCTGGAACCTGGTCCGGCTGTGGTCGACGACGGCGGCGGTGGCGATGTCGGTCGTCGCCGCCGTGCTCCCGCCGATCGCCGTGATCGTCGCCAACTGGGGCGAGGACCGCTGACGCCGAGCCGGGCGGCACCTGCTCGGCGCGCCACCCCGGCACTGTCGGCGGTGGCTCCTAGCGTTGCGGTGTGCGCATCCTCCACACCTCCGACTGGCACCTCGGGCGGTCGTTCCACCGCGAGGGGATGCTGACGCACCAGGCGGCGTACGTCGACCACCTGGTCGAGGTGGTCGAGCGCGAGCGCGTCGACCTGGTGGTGGTGGCCGGTGACGTCTACGACCGGGCGCTGCCCCACGTCGACGCGGTGCGGCTCGCCGACGAGGCCTTGGCGCGGCTGGCGGCGAGCCCGGCGAAGGTCGTGATCACCAGCGGCAACCACGACTCGGCGCAACGGCTCGGCTTCAGCTCCCGGCTGATCGACGCCGCTGGCGTGTTCATCCGCACCGACGCCGCCGGCGCCGGCACGCCCGTGCTGCTCGACGACCGGCACGGCACCGTCGCCGTCTACGGCATCCCCTACCTCGACCCCGACGCCGTCCGCGAGCCGTGGGGGCTCGCGGCCCGGTCCCACGAGGCGGCCCTGACCGAGGCGATGCGGCGGGTGCACGCCGACCGGGCGACCCGCGACGCCCGCAGCGTCGTCCTCGCCCACGCCTTCGTGGCCGGCGCGCAGCCGAGCGACTCCGAGCGCGACATCAGTGTCGGGGGTGTCTCCCTCGTGCCGACCGGCGTGTTCGCGGACGTCGACTACGCGGCGCTCGGCCACCTGCACGGCCGTCAGACGCTCGCCGACCACGTGCGCTACTCCGGATCTCCGCTGGCCTATTCCTTCTCCGAGGCCGGCCACGTCAAGGGCTCCTGGCTGGTCGAGCTGGGGGCCGACGGGTTCGAGCGCGCGGACTTCGTCGAGGCGCCCGTCCCCCGCCGGCTCGCCCGGATCCGCGGCACCCTCGACGACCTGCTCCACGACCTGACGCTCACCGAGCACGAGGACGCGTGGGTGCAGGCCACGCTGACCGATGCCGTGCGGCCGCTGCAGGCGATGGACCGGCTGCGCAGCCGGTTCCCGCACACGCTGGTGATCGGCTTCGAGCCGGTGGGCGACCGGCGTGCCGCCGTACCCACGGCCGCCCCCCACGGCCGTTCGGACCACGCCATCGCGCTCGACTTCGTCGAGGCGATGCGGGGCGCGCCCGCCACCCGGGCCGAGGCGGCGCTGCTGCAGACCGCCGTCGACGCCTGCTGCGAGGACCCCGACGTCGACGTGCTCGTGTCCGAGGCCGGGTGACATGAGGCTCCACCGGCTCGAGATCACCGCCTTCGGCCCCTTCGCCGAGACCGTCGAGGTCGACTTCGACCACCTCTCCGACGCCGGTCTCTTCCTGCTCTCCGGCCCCACCGGTGCGGGCAAGACGAGCGTCCTCGACGCCGTCTGCTTCGCCCTGTACGGCGACGTCCCGGGCGACCGCGGCAGCGCCAAGCGGCTCCGCTCCGACCAGGCCGCCCCGGACGCCCGACCGCGCGTGGAGCTCGAGGCGACGCTGGCGGGCCGCCGGTTCCGCGTCGTGCGGTCCCCCGCGTGGTCGCGACCCAAGAAGCGCGGCGACGGCACGACCACCGAACAGGCGTCGGTGAGCATCGCCGAGCGGGTCGACGGGTCGTGGACGACCCTGAGCACGCGGCTGGACGAGACCGGCCACCTGGTGACCCGGCTGGTCGGCATGAACGTCGGCCAGTTCACCCAGGTCGCGCTGCTGCCGCAAGGACGCTTCCAGGCGTTCCTGCGTGCCCGCTCCGAGGAGCGCCACCACCTGCTCCAGCAGCTCTTCCGCACCGGTCGGTTCGATGCGGTCGAGAAGTGGCTGCGTGACCACCGTCTCGCGCTGCGCAAGCGGTCGGAGGCCGCCGAGGCGGTCGTCGCCGACCTGGTGAGCCGCGTCAGCGAGGCCGCCGGGGAGGCACCGCCCGCCGAGGACACCGCCACCTGGGCACGCCACCACCTCGAGCGCGCCGCCGGCCGCTCGGCGGACAGCGCGGCCGAGGCGGCCGAAGCGGCGGCGAGGGAGGAGGCCGCCCGCACCCGGCTCCACGAGGCCCGCGCGCTGGTCGAGCGCCGCGCCCGGCTCGACGCCGCCAAGGCCGAGCACCAGCACCTGGTCGCCGCTGCCGCCGAGCACGACGCGGCGCGGTCCCGGCTGGCTGACGCCCGCCGGGCCGCCGGCGTCGTCCCCCTGCACCGCGTCGCCGTCTCCGCGGCGCGGGCCCACAGCGCCGCCCGGTCCTCGGTCACCGTCACCGACCGCGGGGCGCTGGACCAGCGGCTGGCCGACGCCGTCGAGGAGGCCGCGCGCATCCGCGCCCTCCAGCCCCGCGCCCAGCGGTTGCGGGCAGTGCGGGCCGAGATCGCCGGGCTCGAGCAGCGGGCGATCGAGCTGACCGCGGCAGAGCAGCACGCCCGGGTCGAGAGCCGGGCGCTCGTCGCCACCCTGACGGCCCGGCTCGTCGACGCGGAGGCCGCGCACGCCGCGGCCCGGCAGCAGACCCTCGACCTCCGCGAGCACGCGATCTCGCTGCGCGAGCGGCGCGTCAACGGCATGGCCGCCGAGATCGCCGCGCGCCTGGCGGTCGGCGGCACCTGCCCGGTCTGCGGCTCGTGCGACCACCCGCACAAGGCGACCGCGCCGCACGGCGCACCCGACGAGGCGGCCGAGCGGGCGGCGCAGAAGGCCGCCGA
The DNA here is from genome assembly GCA_020636915.1 of Nocardioides sp. GTDB lineage: Bacteria > Actinomycetota > Actinomycetes > Propionibacteriales > Nocardioidaceae > Nocardioides. The sequence continues at coordinate 36,045 of JACJWV010000009.1, read as the reverse complement.
TGATGCGGCGGCGACCGAGTTCCTCCGTCATGGCGAGGCCCGCGACGTGGCGACAGCCCTCGCGGCGGCGGCCGAGCGGGTCGACACGGTGCCGCCCGAGATCGCGACGGCGTCCGGCGCGGTCGCCGCGTCTCTCGACGCTCTGGGCGCCGAGGCGGCCACCCTCACCGAGGAGCTGGCGGCCTACGACGAGGACCGGCTCGCCGCGTGCGGCCGGGCCGAGGCCGAGACGCGTGCGGCGCTCGCCGCGCTGGACCGGGCGACCGTCGCCGAGACCGCGCTCGGCGAGGCCGAGGCGGCCCTGGCCGCCGAGGTCGTCGCGACCGGGTTCGGCTCCACCGACGAAGCCCTCGCGGCGGCCCTCGACCAGCGTGCGTACGACGACCTGGCCGGTCGCCTCGCCGCACACGACCAGCGGCTCGCGGCGGTCGCGGCGGTGCTGGCCGAGCCGGGCTCCGACGCCCTCGCGGCCGCCGACCTGCCCGACCTCGACGTGCTCGCCGACGACCACCGCGGCACGCTGGACGCCCTCGGTCGCGCCCGGGCCCAGGAGTCGCGCTGGACCGCGCTCGCCCGCCGGCTCGCCAGTCTCGTCGGCGACCTCGACGACGCCATCACGGCCTGGGCGCCGCTACGGGCCGAGCTGGACCTCGCGACGCACCTGTCCGCGTTCGTCGAGGGCAAGTCGGCTGACAACCGGCTGCAGGTCCGGCTGTCGGCGTACGTCCTGGGCTACCGGCTCGGACAGGTGGTCGACGCAGCGAACGTCCGTCTCGCCACGATGAGCGACCGGCGCTACTCCCTCGAGCACACCGGTCGACGAGGTGCCGGCGAGACGCGCGGGGGCCTGAGCCTGCTGGTGCGCGACGACTGGTCCGGCGAGTCCCGCGACCCCGCCACGCTGTCCGGCGGCGAGACGTTCGTCGTGTCGCTCGCGCTCGCCCTCGGCCTCGCCGACGTCGTCACCCAGGAGGCCGGCGGCGCCGACCTCGACACGCTGTTCGTCGACGAGGGCTTCGGGTCGCTGGACGCCGACACCCTCGACGACGTCATGGACACCCTCGACTCGCTGCGCGACGGCGGCCGGGTCGTCGGGGTGGTCAGCCACGTCGCCGAGATGCGCGACCGGATCCCGACCCAGCTCGTCGTCCGCAAGGACCGGCGCGGCTCGACCCTCTCGATCAGCCGCGGCTGAGGACCGGCGAGCGCCGGCTGCTGCTGCGTGCGCCCTGCCTCAGCTCGGGTGGGAGCTCACCCAGTGAGCATGGAAGTGGCGAGCGGTGTGGCCGTGCGTGCCCTGGTTCCACGCACCCCGGACCTCCTCATCGCTCGTCCACTCGCCCCACGAGCAGTAGAAGGCGTCGGCGCAGGAGGTCGACCACCGGGCGTGCGAGACATCGGCCCCACCGATGTCGTGGTGGTTGACGCGGAAGTGGGCGAGGTGGCCGTGCTGGAAGTTGAAGCGGATGTGGTGGCCGTGCCCGTCCCTGCCGGAGTAGTGACCCTCCAGGGGCTGCACGGTGACGACCGACCGAGCGAGGGGCGCCGTCCGAGCGCTCGCAGCCCGGGTCGTGGCCGCGGGGCCCAGGGCCCCGACGACCAGCGCGACGCCGGCGACGCCGACGACGCCGACGACGGTCGTGAGCTTCATCCCGGCACCTCCGCACGGTGTCACGTGTCCCGGGATCTCAGGGCCGACGGCCCCGACGGAGGCCGAATCTACTGCAGGAACAGTCGATCCGTCAGCGCGCTGGGGCCACCGGGTCGGGAGCCCTCAGACGTCCACCTGCCCGTGCTCGGAGTCGTAGGTGTCGCCGGTGAGCTTCGTCTTGGCGAAGCTCAGCAGCGAGGCGACCTTGCCGCCGGGGGTGTCCCAGTACTCCCCGTGCTCGACATCGACCCGCAGGAGCACCGCGTTCGGGTCCTCCGGTCCGCCGGGCAGCCACGCCTCGGCGAAGGTGTTCCACAGCTCCGCCAGCTTGTCCCGGTCGTCGACGACCGCAGCCCTGCCGTAGACCGCGACCCACGAGTCGCGCGCGGAGAACGTCAGCGAGACCTGCGGCTCGGCAGCGACTGCCCGGGTGTGCTCGGCGTCCTTGACCGTGATGAGCCACAGCTCGGCGGACGGCTCGACCTCCTGGCGTGCCATGGGGATGCTGCGGGGCCCCTGGGGTCCGAAGGTCGTCAGCATGCCGATCGGGTGGTCGTCGAGGAGGTCCACCAGCTTCTTGACGTCGTCGCTCATGGGCGGCCCGTACCCGAATCCCGACGGGGCGACTCCCCCGCCGGGATCGACCAGGCTCAGACCCTCCGCGGGACGTGCTTGGCCATCGTGAGCATCGGACGCATGACCTTGTGCCCGACGTCCGCCGTCTTGTCGAACATGCACGGGCAGCCGCCGTCCAGGACGGTGATCCCGTGCGCACGGCCGTCCGCGACCGCCGCCGGCGAGACGCTGCCCGCCCCGGGGCCCCGGTGCATCCAGACCTGCTTCACCCCCAGCTCGATGCACTCGCGCATCGTGTCCTCGGCGTGGGCCGGGCTGGTGGCGATCACCACGGCGTCGACGCCGTCCGGCACCGACCTCAGGTCGTGGTAGCACGGGTCGCCCTCCACCTGGTCGGCGTTCGGGTTGATCGCAAACACCTGGTACCCGCGGTCCCTGAGCCGTTGGTAGACGACGTTGCTGCCGTGGCCCTTCGGGTTGCGCGACACCCCGGTGACGGCGATCCGCTTCTGCGCCAGGAACTCCGACGCGGCCTGCTTCATGGTGGGCATGGCGAGCTCCTCTCAGGACGTGCCCTCGCTGCCCACGCTGGCCGTCACACCGGGCCGCGGGTAGGGCCGAAGGCACGTGGGGCGGGGAGCCCTCCGGCCCACCACGTGCGTCACGGAGGTCCCACGGGAGCCGTCGGGTACGTTCGGCAGCATGCCCGGTCCGGCGATCGACCCGTCCTTCACCGCACTCCCCCACCGCAGCCTCGGCGACGCGGCCCTCACCCGGGCGCGCGAGCTCGGCGCTCAGCACGCCGACTTCCGCTTCGAGCGGGTGCGCTACCAGGAGCTCACCGCCCGTGACGGCGTGCTCCAGAGCGCCAGCGACCAGGTCGACCTCGGGTTCGCCGTCCGCGTCATCCACGGTGGCGCCTGGGGCTTCGCCTCCGGCGTGGTCCTGACGCCCGAGGAGGCGGTGCGGGTCGCCGAGACCGCCGTCGCGGTCGCGCGGGTCGCTGCCGAGATGACCAGCACCCCCGTCGAGATCGCCCCGGAGCCGACGTACGACGACGTCTCGTGGGTCTCGTCCTACCGCATCGACCCCTTGTCCGTGCCGGTGCCGGAGAAGGCCGCGGTCCTGGTCGACTGGACGAACCGGCTCCGCACGGGAGCCGCGGTCGACCACGCCTCGGCGCACCTGCTCCAGGTGCACGAGTGCAAGTACTACGCCGACCTGGCCGGCACCCGCACCACCCAGCAGCGGGTGCGGCTGTTCCCCGGCTTCGAGGCGATGGGCACCGGCGCCGACACCTTCGACTCGATGGCCAGCATCGCGCCGCCGGTGGGCCGCGGCTGGGAGTACCTCGTCGGCGGCCCGGACGAGGCCTGGGGCTGGGACGACGAGATCGAGCAGGTGCCCGAGCTGCTCGCCGAGAAGCTCAAGGCGCCGAGCGTCGAGGCCGGCACCCACGACCTGGTCATCCACCCCTCCAACCTCTGGTTGACCATCCACGAGTCCATCGGCCACGCCACCGAGCTCGACCGGGCGCTGGGCTACGAGGCGAACTACGCGGGCACCTCCTTCGCGACGCCCGACCTGCTCGGCCACCTCCAGTACGGGTCGCCGGTCATGAACGTCACCGGTGACCGCACGGTCGAGCACGGCCTGGCCACGATCGGGTACGACGACGAGGGGGTCGCCACCCAGCAGTGGGACATCGTCCGCGACGGCACGTTCGTCGGCTACCAGCTGGACCGGTCGATGGGTCACCTCCACCCCGACCTGAACGATGGCCGGTCGAACGGCTGCGCGTACGCCGACTCCCCCGGGCACATCCCCATCCAGCGGATGGCCAACGTGTCCCTGCAACCCGCGCCGCACGGTCCGTCGACCGAGGAGCTGATCGGTCGCGTCGAGCGCGGGCTCTACGTAGTGGGCGACAAGTCGTGGAGCATCGACATGCAACGGTTCAACTTCCAGTTCACCGGGCAGCGGTTCTACCGGATCACGGACGGCGAGCTCACCGGTCAGGTCCGCGACGCGGCCTACCAGGCCACGACCACGGACTTCTGGCGGTCGATGGAGGCGGTCGGCGGTCCGGACACCTGGGTGCTCGGAGGCGCCTTCAACTGCGGCAAGGCCCAGCCGGGCCAGGTGGCCGCGGTCAGCCACGGCTGCCCGACGGCGCTCTTCCGCGACGTCCGCATCCTCAACACCACCGAGGAGGCCGGTCACTGATGACCGCGACCCAGACCAGCCCCCAGGCCACGCCCCAGGGCATCGTCGAGCACGCGCTGGCGACGTCGACCGCCGACGACTGCCTGGTGATCGTCCGCGACCGCACCAGCGCCAACCTCCGCTGGGCCAACAACACCCTGACGACCAACGGGGTGATGAGCGCGCTGGACGTCACCGTCGTCTCGTTCGTCGGCACCGCGACGGCATCGGTCACGGCGAGCGCCGCCACCCTCGAGGGCGTCACCGCGCTCGTCGGCTCCGCCGACGCCGCGGCCCGCGAGGCCGACCCGGCCGAGGACGCCGCCGAGCTGGTCCGCGACGTCACGTCCCCCGACTGGGACGAGCCGCCGGTGCCGACCGACATCCACGTCTACGACGCCGTCGCCCCCGCCCTGGGCGAGGCGTTCGGCCGGGCCGCGGGAGCCGGGCGGGTGCTCTACGGCTTCGTCAACCACGAGACCACCACGACGTACGTCGGGTCGACGACCGGGCTGCGGCTGCGCCACGTGCAGCCCACCGGCCACGTCGGGTGCACCGGCAAGAGCGCGGACCTGTCCCGCAGCGCCTGGGTGGGCGCCGCGACGCGCGACTTCAGCGACGTCGACCCGCTCGCCATCGACGCCGAGCTCGAGCGCCGGCTGGCGTGGGCCGAGCGACGCGTCGACCTGCCGGCGGGGCGCTACGACACGATCCTGCCCCCGACGGCGGTGGCCGACCTGATGATCGACGCCTACTGGTCGGCCGGCGCCCGGGTCGCCTGGGAGGGCCAGTCGGTCTACAGCAGCCGAGGTGGTGGCACCCGCATCGGCCAGCGCATCGCCCGGGAGGGCGTCGGCCTCTGGTCCGACCCCGACCTCGGTGGCCGCGAGTGCCTGCCGTTCGTGGTGGCCACCCGCTCCGGAAACGCCGAGTCAGTCTTCGACAACGGGCTGCCCCTGAGCCGCACGGACTGGATCCGCGACGGCCAGCTGACCTCGCTCGTGCAGACCCGGCACACCGCGGCGATGACCGGCCAGCCGCTGACGCCGTACGTCGACAACCTGGCGCTCACCGTGGCCGGCGCCACCGGGTCGATCGAGGACCTCGTCGCCGGCACCGAGCGGGGCCTGCTGCTGACCTGCCTGTGGTACATCCGGGAGGTCGACCCGCAGACGCTCCTGCTGACCGGGCTGACCCGCGACGGCGTCTACCTGGTCGAGGGCGGCGAGATCACCGCCGCGGTCAACAACTTCCGGTTCAACGAGAGCCCGGTCGACCTGCTCGGCCGCTTCACCCACGCCTCGGCGACGGTGCCGGCCTTCAGCCGCGAGTGGGGGGACGACTACTTCTCGCGCACCGCGATGCCGGCCCTGCGGGTGCCCGACTTCAACATGTCGAGCGTCAGCCGAGCTCTCTGACGACCGCGGTGAACCGCTCCCACAGGTCCGGGAGCTCGGCGTCCATCGCGTCGGCGCGCAGCTGCTCGCGGGCGTGCAGCCGGCCGTAGGTGAAGGTCGGCTCCCCCGCCGCGTCCGCCTCGCGGGCGAGGGCGACCAGGTGCGCCCGGCTCACGATGGTGTCCTGGCGGTCGCCGAGGTGTGACGTCAGCAGCTTCGCGGCGGCGACCACGCAGCTGGCGTCCTCTCCCCCGACCGGCTCCCAGGTCTCGGCGGCGTAGCGCAGCCGCTTGGCCGCCTTGCGCAGGTCGTGCATGGCGACGTCGTGGTCGGGAGCGGTGTCCAGCACGTCGTACCGGTCCCGCACGCGCGCCACGTCCGCGCGCACCCGCTTGCGCGCGGCCTTCGCCGCCCGGCGGTCCGCCTTCGCGGTCCACGGCGGGTCGTCGACGAGCAGCCCCAGGCGCACGCGCAGGTCCGTGAACCGCTCCGAGTCCAACGCCTCGGGCACCTCCGCGGGCGACAGGTAGGTCGACCGCAGTCGGCTCGCGATCGGTCCGACCGTGAAGGACAGCGGTTCGTCGGCCAGCTGGTGGAGCAGGCGCTGCCCGACGACGTAGCGGTCGCGCGAGTCGCTCAGGGACTGCCCGAGCCAGCGGAGCTCCTCGCGCACCGGCTCGGTGACGTCGGGGTCGAACAGCGGGCGGAACGTCGCCAGCGCCGATCGCAGCCGCCGGCACGCGATCCGCGCCTGGTGCACGCCCTCCGGGTGCCCGGCACGCACCGCGGCCAGCTCGCGGTCGAGCGCCTCGAGCTGGGTGGCGAGCCGTGCGTGGAGGAGGTCGGCCGCGGTGCGGGCGTCCGGCTCGGGGCGGGACATGACTCGTGTCTACACCAGCGTGCGAGATCGCATGCAACCTCCAGGCGGACTGGGGCGTATCCAACGCGTCACACCACCCACCCACCTCACCCACCCATCTCACCAGGAGAACGATCGACATGCGCAGCACCCAGCTGATCACGGGCGCCCTGGCCGTCATCGCGACCACCGTCCCGTTCGGGATCGGTGGCGCGGCGCAGGCCGGGCAGCCCACCGCCCCCACCAGTCGGACCACCACGGGCGACGTCACGACCACCCACGAGCGCGGCATCGTGCTCGAGTGCACCGGCAGCATCCACGGCCGGGACGTCTTCACCAGCGTCTACGAGAACAACACCTTCGGGAACGTCCTGCAGGTCGTCATCGGCGACGACGGCGACCAGGTCGGCGGCAGCCGCTCCGACCGGGACGGCTTCCTCGACCGGGGCCGCGTCCGCGCGGCGATGAAGGTCGACGGCACCCGGGCGCTCATCAGCGGAAGCGCCCGTCGCGTCGGCGATCGGATCCCGGTCAGCGAGGAGCTCGACGACGCAGGACAGCACGTGACCTCCACCGGCTTCCACCGCAGCCTCGACACCGACCTGCGGCTGACCTGGCGGCGCGCGACCGTCCCCCTGGACTGCGCGACCGCGTTCGCCTACCGGTTGACCGTCACCAAGGAGCCGATCGAGTAGCCACGCTCGAGCCCGCTCCGATGCACGGATTGGTCACCAACCGCACGTCTGACGGCAGGAAATCTGCGGTTGGTGACCAATCCGCGGTCGTCTCGACCCGCGCTCAGGCCCGGGGGACCCCGCCGGGGATCGGGGCGTCGGGGTCGTACGGCGTGCGGGTGTAGACGAACGTCGCGACCTCGAGGTGCCCGACGGTGCCGTCGGGGCGGCGGACGACCCGGAGCTCCTCGCCGGCGTGGTAGCCGGAGTGTCCGACGACCCGGCCGTCACCGGTCACCCGGAAGCGGTAGGCCTCGACGCCGCCTCGACGGGCGACCAGCTCGGTGCCCTCGACCGCGAACACGAACGGGGTGTTGCCCCAGTGCCACACCCCGGGCACGCCGGCCAGGGCGGCGGGCACGCCTGCGGACGGCACCCAGGTCGGCGCCAGCGTGGGCTCGCTGGACTCGAGCTCGTCGAGCAGCTCCATGACCAGCGCTGCCGGGGAGTAGCCGGTGGTGGCGTTCGCGAGGACGACGCCACCGGTCCGCCGCTTGCGGTCGACCAGCACGGTCGCCAGGAACCCCGGCATCGAGCCGGTGTGGCCCGCGAGCGTGCCCGAGCCGCCGGCGAAGACCTGGAAACCCAGGCCGTGCACGGACCGGACGCCGTCCTCGGGGCTGCCGGAGGCCGGCGCGTACGCCCGGTCCAGCTCCTCGACCGACAGGACCTCGGAGTGACCGTTGCCCAGGAACGTCGCATACGTCGCGAGGTCGGTGATCGTGGCCCACACCTGGCCCGCCGGCGCCATCGCGCCCGTGTCGGTCGCGGGCTCGTCGACCAGCGTGCCGTCGTACGGGTGGACGGACCGGCCCTGGGCCGCCGCGCCCTCGGGCAGGTACGACGTCCGCGTCATGCCCAGCGGCACCAGGACCCGCTCCTGGACCGCCTCCCACCAGGACGTGCCGAGCAGCCGAGCCGCGAGCTCGCCGAGCAGGGCGTAGCCGAGGTTGGAGTAGTGGAACCGCTCCCCCGCGCCGAACGCGGCCCCCGTGCCGTCGTTGGCTGCCACGAGCTCCTCGAACGAGAGCCCGGCCGACCGCTCCCACCACGATCCGGCCGGTTCGGACTGCATGCCCGACGAGTGCGCCAGCAGGGTGCGGATCGTCCGGTGGGCGTACGCGTTGCCACCCAGGTCGCCGAGCACGGCCGACGCCGGGTCGTCGAGCGAGACCCGGCCGTCGCGCACCAGCTGCAGGACCAGCACCGCGGTCATGGTCTTCGTGATCGAGCCGACGCGGTACTGCACGTCCAGCGGGTCGTGGCCGGCGACCTCCGGCGTGCCGCGGAAGCCGAACCACACCGGCTCGCCGTCGCGCACCACGCCGGCGACCACCGACGGCAGCCGGCCGCTGCTCTGCGCGTGCGCGAGGCGGGCGAGCAGTCGGCGTGCTGCGTGGTCCGAGACGGGGGCTGGGTCGGGATACGGGACGGGGGCGCTCACTCGGCGAACGCCTCGAGCGGCGGGCAGGCGCAGACCAGGTGGCGGTCACCGTATGCCTGGTCGATGCGGGCCACCGGGGGCCAGTACTTGTCGGGGTCCTGGCCGGTGGGGAAGACCGCGAGCTCGCGCGAGTACGGCCGGTCCCAGTCGCCCGTGATGGCGCGCGAGGTGTGCGGCGCGCCACGAAGCGGCGACTCCTCGGGGCTCCACTCCCCCGCGCCGACCCGGTCGATCTCGCCCTTGATGGCGATCATCGCCTCGACGAACCGGTCGATCTCGCCGAGGTCCTCGGACTCGGTCGGCTCGACCATGAGGGTCCCGGCGACGGGGAACGACATCGTCGGCGCGTGGAAGCCGTAGTCGACGAGCCGCTTGGCCACGTCGTCGACCGTCACGCCGGTCTCCTTGGTGAGGCCGCGCAGGTCGAGGATGCACTCGTGGGCGACCAGCCCGCCGTGGCCGCGGTAGAGCACCGGGTAGTGCTCGCCGAGCCGCGCCGCGACGTAGTTGGCCGACAAGACGGCGGCCGCGGTCGCCCGGGTCAGCCCGGCCGCTCCCATCAGCCGGATGTAGGCCCACGAGATCGGCAGGATGCCCGCGGAGCCGTAGGGCGCCGAGCTGATCGGTCCGATGCCGGAACGTCCCGACTCCTCGGGGTGCATCGCGTGCGAGGGCAGGTACGGCGCCAGGTGCTCGCGCACCGCGACCGGTCCGACGCCGGGGCCGCCGCCGCCGTGCGGGATGCAGAAGGTCTTGTGCAGGTTGAGGTGGGAGACGTCGCCCCCGAACTCACCCGGACGCGCGTAGCCGAGCAGCGCGTTGAGGTTGGCCCCGTCGACGTACACCTGGCCGCCGTGGTCGTGGACGATCCGGCACAGCTCGGTGATGGCGTCCTCGTAGGCGCCGTGGGTCGACGGGTAGGTGACCATGATCGCGGCCAGGTCGTCGGCGTGTGCCTCGCACTGCGCCCGCAGGTCGTCGAGGTCGACCTCGCCGCCGTCGTCGGACTTCACCACGACCACCTTCATGCCCGCCATCACCGCGGACGCGGCGTTGGTGCCGTGCGCGGAGGACGGGATCAGGCAGACGTCGCGGGCGTCCTGGCCGTTCGCGCGGTGGTAGGCGCGGATCGCGAGCAGACCGGCGAGCTCGCCCTGCGAGCCGGCGTTCGGCTGGATCGACACCCGGTCGTAACCGGTGACCTCGGCCAGCCAGCCCTCGAGGTCGGCCACCAGCTGGCGGTAGCCGGCAGCGTCCTCGGCGGGCGCGAAGGGGTGCAGGTCGGCGAAGCCCGGCAACGACACCGGCTCCATCTCGGTCGTGGCGTTGAGCTTCATCGTGCACGACCCGAGGGGGATCATGCCGCGGTCCAGCGCGTAGTCGCGGGCCGAGAGCCGGCGCAGGTAGCGCAGCATCTGGGTCTCGCTGTGGTGCTGGGAGAAGACCTCGTGGGTGAGGAACTCCGTCTCCCGGCGCAGCTCGTCGGGCAGCGCGTCCGCCGTGGCGGCGTCGACCGCGTCGAGGTCGGTGCCGGTGACCCCGAAGGCCTCCAGCACCGCGCCGACGGTCGTGCGGGTCGTGCACTCGGAGGTGCTGATCCCGACCGTGTCGGCGTCGACCAGGCGCAGGTGCAGGCCGAGCCCGCGGGCCGCCCCGACCACCTCCGCGGCCCGCCCCGGCACCGGCACGGTGAGGGTGTCGAAGAAGCGCTCGTGCGCCACCGGGTGACCGGCCTCTGTGAGGGCGGCGGCCAGCACCGCGGCGTACCGGTGGGTGCGGGTCGCGATCGCCCGCAGGCCGGCCGGGCCGTGGTAGACGGCGTACATGCTCGCCACGACGGCGAGCAGGACCTGGGCGGTGCAGATGTTGGAGGTCGCCTTGTCCCGACGGATGTGCTGCTCACGCGTCTGGAGCGCCAGGCGGTACGCCGGGCGGCCCTCCGCGTCGACGGAGACCCCGACCAGCCGGCCGGGCAGGTGCCGCTCGAGGCCGGCGCGGACCGCCATGTAGCCGGCGTGCGGGCCGCCGTAGAACAGCGGGACGCCGAAGCGCTGGCTGGACCCGACGGCGACGTCGGCGCCGAGCGCACCCGGAGACTCCAGCAGCGTGAGGGCGAGGAGGTCGGCGGCGACGACGGCCAGCGCGTCACGCTCGTGGGCCTGCTCGATCACCCGGCGCGGGTCGAGCACGCGGCCGGAGGCACCCGGGTACTGCACGAGCACGCCGCACAGCCCGGTCTCGAGCACGGCGTCGGGGAGCCCGTCGGAGAGGTCGGCGACGACGACCTCGATGCCGAGGCCCTGCGCACGGGTACGGATCACGTCGACGGTCTGCGGGAGCGCGTCGGCGTCCACGACGAACGGGCCGGACGCCTTCCGGTTGCCCCGCCGGACCAGGGTCATCGCCTCGGCCGCCGCGGTGCCCTCGTCGAGCAGCGACGCGTTGGCGGTCGGCAGGCCGGTCAGGTCGCCGACGACGGTCTGGAAGTTGAGCAGCGCCTCGAGCCGGCCCTGGGAGATCTCGGGCTGGTAGGGCGTGTACGCGGTGTACCAGCTGGGGTCTTCGAGCACGTTGCGGCGGATCACCGGTGGGGTGATCGTGCCGTGGTAGCCCAGGCCGATCATCGCCTCGCCCGGGCGGTTGGCCTGGGCCAGGCCCCGCAGCTCGCGCGCGGTCGCCTCCTCGCTCAGCGGCGCGGGGAGGTCGAGCTCGGCCGACGTGCGGATGCCGCCCGGGACGGCTGCGGCCATCAGGGCGCCGAGCGAGTCGAAGCCGAGCCGGTCGAGCATCGCGGCGACGTCGGCGTCGCGCAGTCCGATGTGGCGCTCGGCGAACGGCGAGGTGCCGTCGAGCTCGGTGAGGGTGGAGTGGTCGGCCATGCCTGGGGGCTCCTCGGGATCGACGGGACGTCGTTCGGGTGCCTCCCCCTCTGTCACCACGGCCCGGTGTTCCCGGCGCCGTCGCTCCAGAGTTGCCTGACCCCTGCGGTCCGGGTGCCTGAGAGGTTCCGGGGAGGAATTGCCCCTTCGGCGTCCCCCACCGGCCCGGGTGCTGCCGGCTGGGGACTCTCCCGCACGGGATAGTCGGCGCGACCCAATGTACCGGGACGCGCCGACGGATCGAACTCCTACGGGCCGGATCGGCCCGGATCTTCGACCGGGGTCACCCGATCTTGCGTGCGGCGCGGCGGGCGGCGAGCTCGTCGCCGGCGACCGGGGTCTCGTCGGCCTCGGCGGTGCGCTCGCTGGGCAGCTCGGCGAGGGTGCCCTCGATCTCCTGCCAGACGCCACCGATCGCGATGCCGAACACCCCCTGCCCACCCTGGAGCAGGTCGATGATCTCGTCGTTGCTGGTGCACTCGTAGACCGAGATGCCGTCGCTCATCAGCGTGACGCGGGTCAGGTCGTCGGTGCCGCGGGTGCGCAGGTGCTGCACGGCGGTGCGGATCTGCTGCAGCGAGATGCCGGCGTCGAGGAGCCGCTTGACGACCTTGAGCAGCAGGATGTCCTGGAACGAGTACAGCCGCTGCGACCCCGAGCCCTTGGCGCCCCGGACGGTCGGCTCGATCAGGCCGGTCCGGGCCCAGTAGTCGAGCTGGCGGTAGGTGATCCCGGCGGCGTTGCACGCGGTCGGCCCGCGGTAGCCGGTGTCACTGGGCAGCGGCGAGACGTCGTCGGTGAAGAGCAGGCCCTGCTCCTGCGCCGCGGCGGCCGCCTCGGCGTCGACGCTCTCGGTGTGCTGCTCGTTCTCGTTCACGAAGGTCCTCCGTGGGGCTACTCCGTTGATCGTAACTACCGGGGGAAGGTGCCGGACGGCCCCCGGAACCGGGCACCACAGCGTTGGAGTTACAACAGAGACACTTCAAGGTAGGCCGCGACCCCGGCACCGTCAACGAGGCTGTCGGCGTGTCGCAACCCTCAACCTCTGGCTGAGGGTGAAGGTTCACGAACTGAGCGTGCCGGGCGTGCGCGCCTGGCAAGGCAGAGGAGCGAAGGCGGCCTTGGAGCGGAGCGGGCCGTCGAGCGACGAGAACGCCGCCAGGTGCGTGCGCCCGGTGCGCTCAGCGTGATTCGAAGTCCTCGGGGGTGACCTGGTCGAGGAACTCGCGGAACTTCTCGACCTCGTCCTCCTGCTCGGCGGGGACGGCGAGGCCGGCCTCGTCGAGGACGTCCTCGGAGCACACGATGCGGGTGCCGGTCCGCAGGGCGAGCGCGATCGAGTCCGACGGCCGGGCGCTGACCTCCGCGCCGGAGCCGAAGACCAGGGTCGCGAAGAACACCCCGTCCTTGACGTCGGTGATGCGGACCTCGGTCAGCTCGTTGCCGGTGGCCTCGAGCACGTCCTTCATCAGGTCGTGGGTCAACGGGCGCGGCGGCACGACGCCCTGCTGGGCGAACGCGATGGCGGTCGCCTCGACGGCTCCGATCCAGATCGGCAGGTAGCGCTCTCCCGAGACCTCGCGCAGGAGCACGATCGGCTGGTTCGAGGGCATCTCGACCCGGACTCCCATGACATCGACTTCGCGCACGTGCCCACAGTACCCCCGCGGCGAGACGCCATGAGGCCGCGCGGACGTCGCGCTTCCCCGGTCTCCAGGACCGGCACGGAGCACGCGCCGCGCTGCGGGTCAGCCGGAACGCAGGCCGATCTTGACCAGCGTGGCGTGCAGGCGCACCGAGAGCGCGGCGATCTCGGAGACGGTCTCCTCGGCGCGGGCGCGGGCGGCGGTGTCACGGCCGGCCTTCTGCGGCGCCACGACCTGCTCGACCAGCCCCACCTCGCGGTCGGCGGCGGTCTTGAAGGCGCGCAGGTGGCGCGGCTCGAGCCCGAAGTCGGCGAGCTCACGGGCGGTCTTGGCCACGACCAGGGCATCGGTGTCGTAGTGGCCGGTCCCCGGGCGGGGCGTGATCAGGGCGTACTGCTCGAGCTGGTCGAGGAGCTCCTCGGAGATCTCGGCGATCTTGACCAGCTCGCGCCGCGAGAGTCGCAGGTTGTCGCGGCGCTGGAAGGACTCCGCACTCGGGAGGCCGTCGGCCGCCAGGGCCACCTTCGGCACCGTCGGCACCACGGGATCGATGGGCGGTGGCTCCAGACCCCGGTCGATCGCGTCGAGGTGCTCGCCGATGACCCGCAGCGGCAGGTAGTGGTCGCGCTGCATCCGCAGCACGTAGCGCAGCCGCTCGACGTCGTCGTGGCTGAACTTCCGGTAGCCGGCGGGGGTCCGCTCGGGCTTGATGAGCCCCTTGTCCTCGAGGAACCGGATCTTGGGGATGGTGATCCCGGGGAAGTCCGGGCGCAGCCGGTCCAGGACCTCCCCGATGTTCATCCGGGCTCGCGAGGAGGAGGCCGGACCTGACGACGAGGACGACCGGGACGCCGCGGTCCGGCTCGTCGGCGAGGTCATCGCGACGTCACCCGTTCGCGTGCCCCGAGAAGAAGACCAGCCGGTACTTGCCGATCTGCACCTCGTCGCCGTCGGTGAGCTGGACCCGGTCGATGCGGTCGCGGTTGACGTAGGTCCCGTTCAGGCTGCCGACGTCGCTGACCGTGAACGAGTCGCCCTCGCGGTGGAACTCCGCGTGGCGACGCGACACCGTCACGTCGTCGAGGAAGATCTCGCTGTCGGGGTGCCGGCCCGCGGTGACGACGTCCGCGTCGAGCAGGAAGCGGCTTCCCGAGCCCGGCCCGCGCTGGACCACCAGCAGGGCGTGGCCCGCCGGGAGCGCGTCGACCGCGGCGGCGTCGACGGGGTTGAGCTGGCGGTCGGACGTCTCGACCTTGTCCCCGGCACCGACGTTGATCGTCGCGGTCGAGTCGTCGGCGCCCCCGGCGGGCGCGCCGGGAGGGGTCGGCGTGGCCGGCGGCGCGGCGGCCGCGTCCGGGCTCACCAGACGGCTCCCGCACTGGGAGCAGAAGCGCGCGTCGTCGGGGTTCTGCTTGCCACACGCTGTGCAGAACGGCATCGGTCGAGTCCTTCGGTCCGGGCACCGGGAGCGCCACGGACGACCGGAGTCGGCCGGGGCGAACCCTCAACGCCGGGTTGAGGTTGATGGTTCTCCCGAACCTATCAGCCGGGCGCGGCCGATCAAGCCAACGGCGCCGCGTCCGGCCAGGCCCGGCCATCCAGGGTCAGGACAGCGAGGCCTCGTAGGCCGTCGCGTCCAGCAGGCCGTCGAGCTGGCTGCGATCGCTCGGCACGACCTCGAACAGCCAGCCGCCGCCGTACGGGTCGCTGTTGACCAGCTCGGGGGTCGCGTCCAGTGCGTCGTTGCGGGCGACCACCTCGCCGGAGACCGGCGCGTAGACGTCGCTGACCGACTTGGTCGACTCCAGCTCGCCGCAGGTGCTGCCGGCGTCGACGGTCTCCCCCACCTCGGGCAGGGAGACGTAGACGATGTCGCCCAGGGCGTCCTGGGCGTAGTGGGTGATCCCGATCCGGACCGACCCCTCGGCCTCGCCGGGCTCGCGGACCCACTCGTGCTCGCTGGTGTACTTCAGGTCGTCGGGGTACAAGGCGTCTCCTCGGTGCTGACAGGTCGGTGCTGACAGGTCGGTGCTGGCGGGTCGGTGCTCGCGGGCGTGGCGGACAGTCGTGCCGAACCTACTGCGTCGTCTCCTGGCTCGGTGCCGGGGTGGCGAACTCCTGCTTGGCGGGCTTGACCACGCTCTCGATGTCGAGCGAGCCGAGCTCGTCGACGGTGATCGACGCACCGTCGTCCTCGAACATGTCCCGCGGCCCGCCCGGGAAGTCGATGCCGGAGTCGGCCAGGGTGTGCGGGTCGCCGATCGCGTCGATGACGTACGGCGAGGTGACCAGCTGCCCGCCGACGAGCAGTCCGCCGGAGGTGTCCTCGACGGCGGTGTCGGCCACGACGCGGACCTGACCGTTGACCTGGATCGCCTCCGCGCCTGCGGTCCGCAGCTCCTGGATGGTGTCCACCATGGTCTGCACGTCGACGGCGCCGGTGTCCTCGGTGACGGTCACCCGGATGCCGGGCCCGGTCACGGGCACCAGCCCCGCGAGGATCGACAGGTTGTCGGCCTGCTGCTCCGCCTCTGCGAGCGCCGCCTCCCGGGCGCCGGTGCTGGAGCGGAGGTCGTCGCGGGTGCGCTGAAGGCGGGCGATCTCGGACTCGGCGCGCTGGGTGGTGCCGGCCAGGCCGTTGAGGACGTCGATCAGGTCCTGCTCGCGCAGCCCGGCGTAGGTGTTGTCGACCTGGGTGAAGCGCACCTGGGTCACCGCGGCGTAGCCGAGCACGGCCAGCAGCACCGCGACGACGACCTGCCCCCGCGACGGGCGCAGGAGCGCGCCACGCAGCCGCTCCCGGCCGGTCGGCGGCGGGGCCGCCGGGCCGGTGCCGGTGCTGTCGGGGCCGGGGCCGCCGGTGTCGGTCGGGTCAGGCATGGAACAGGTGCCTGCGGATCGCGGCCACGTTGGAGAAGATCCGGATCCCGAGGACGACGATGACGCCCGTCGAGAGCTGGCCGCCGACGCCGAGCTTGTCGCCGAGGAAGACGATCGCCGCGGCGATGACGACGTTGCTGATGAACGACACGACGAAGACCTTGTCGTCGAAGATGCCGTCGAGGTAGGCGCGCAGGCCACCGAAGACCGCGTCGAGCGCGGCGACGACCGCGATCGGGAGGTAGGGCTCGAGGCCGAGCGGGACGTCGGGCTTGAAGATGACACCCAGCACGATGCCGGCGAGGAGGCCGAGCGCGGCGATCACGGTGGTGCCTCCTTGCGGTGCTGGTTCCTGTTCTGCTCCGCCGTACCCTCCACGGCGAAGCGGAGCCGCGCAACTCGGGCTGGTGCGGCGGGCAGGTACTGGCTGTCCACATTCTCCATGGACCAGGGGAAGCCCAGCGCGTCGGCCGTGTCGCGGAACTGCAGGCCGGTGGTGGTCTCCATCAGGTCGGCCTGCAGGGTCTTCTCGTCGCCGACGGCCAGGACGACGTACGGCGGGGACAGCGACCGGTTGTTGACGCGGATCGCGTCGCCGGAGTTGCGGATGGCCGATCGCGCCGTGAGCCGCTGACCGCCGACCGAGACGGCCTCGGCTCCCGACTCCCACAGCCCGTTGACCAGCAGCCGGAGGTCGCGGTCGGTCACCAGGGTGCCGTCGGGGGCGTCGTCCACGCTGACCCGGATCCCCGGGCCGGTCACGGCACCGAACCCCGTCGTCGCGGCGAGCCGCTGCTCCCGGACGGCCGCCGCCTGCTGCTCGGCGGTGACCCGGTCCAGCCGCGACTGCAGACCGACGTTGAGCTCGCGCAGCCGCACCATCTCGCGCTGCAGGTGGGAGAGGTGCTCGCGCCCCTGGTCGATCTGGGTGATCAGCGTGGCCCGGCCCGCGCTGCGCACGTCCTCGCCCTGCGAGGTCTGCACGGCCGCCACGGCGACGAGCAGGCCGAAGACCCCGACGACTACAGCGGCGGCCCGGTGGGGTCGGGGCCGGTCCGCACCGCCGCCCGGCTCAGCCGCCCGCCGTTCGGCGACGTGCTGGTAGTCCTCGTCCAGCGACTGCTGGGTGATGAGGGTCAGCAGCGGGGTGTTGACCCGCTCGTTGACGGCGGTGTCCGGCATGGTCAGGCTGCCGCCCGGCGCTCGGTGCCGCGGAGCAGGGTGCGCACCTGCCAGGCGTAGAGGATCCCCGCCCACCAGTAGAGGCCGATCCCCCAGATCGCGAACGCCCAGCCGAAGACGTTGGCGAGCGTCGCCACGGTGCCCTCCCCGTCCCCGAGGAGCAGCAGCGGGAAGGCGTAGAGGAGGTTGAAGGTCGCTGCCTTGCCGAGGAAGTGGACCGGGAGCGCGCTGTAGCCGCGGGTGCGCAGCAGCGGCACCAGGCCCCACAGCAGGAGGTCGCGCAGCGGCAGCGACAGCGCGACCCACCACGGGATCACCTCCCGCAGGGCCAGGCCGACGACGACGGCGAGGATGTACAGCCGGTCCGCGACCGGGTCGAGCACCTGGCCGAGCGCCGAGGTCTGCCCCAGCCGGCGGGCGAGGTAGCCGTCCAGGAAGTCGGTGACCCCCATGACCGCGAGGAGGACGAGGGCCCAGCCGTCGGCCTCGGGGCCCAGGACGAGCCAGAGGAACACCGGTACGCCGGCCAACCGGAGCATGCTCAGCAGGTTGGGCACCGTCCACACGCGCGTCGTCTGGCTGCGCGCCTCGTCGTCCGCCACTGCCCGCCCGTCTGCTCTCCCTGGCCCGTGCGCCGGCGGACCTCCCCGGCCCGCCGACGACACCTTAACGGCGCGACCCTCAGCGAGCCTCGTCGTGGTGGTCGTCGTGGTGGTCGTCGTGGTGCTCGTCGTGGTGCTCGTCGTGGTGGGCCGCGTCGCGGATCTCGCCCACCAGCTCCTCGATCACGTCCTCGAGCGTGGCGAGGCCCAGGGTCCGGCCGCCGGTGTCGACGACCCGGGCCATGTGGGCACCGCGGCGCTGGAGGGTCTCCAGGACGTCGTGGAGCGGGTCGCCCTCGGCCACCGGGGCGAAGGGCCGGATCCACTTGTCCTCGACCGGTCGCTCGCGACGCGCCTCGTCGGTCTCGAGCACGTCCTTGATGTGCAGGTAGCCGAGCAGCTCGCCCTCGGAGGCGACGGGGAAGCGGCTGAACCCGGTGGCCGCGCACAGCGCCTCGACGCCGGCCGCGGTCGTGCCGCGCTGCACGGTCGTGAGCGAGGCCGGAGGCATCAGGACGGCGCCGACGGTCTTCTCCGTGAACCCGAGCGCACCGGCCAACCGGTCGTACTCGTCGGCCTCGAGGAGCCCCTCCCCGCGGGACTCCTCGACCAGCGCCGCGACCTCCTCACGGGTGTACGTCGACGCGACCTCGTCGGTGAGGCGCGCACCGAGCAGTCGCAGCACGCCCGCGGCCATCGCGTTGATCACCACCACGACCGGGCGCAGCACGGTGACGATGGCCCAGATCGGCGGCCCGAGGACGAGCGCCGCCCGGTCCGGGGCGGCGAGGGCGATGTTCTTGGGGATCATCTCGCCCAGCACGACGTGCAGGTAGACGACCACCGACAGCGCGATCACGAACGAGACCGGGTGCAGCAGGCCCTCCGGCAGGTGCAGCGCGTGCAGCACGGGCTCGACGAGGTGGGCGACCGCCGGCTCGCCGACCGCACCGAGGACCAGCGAGCAGATCGTGATGCCGAGCTGGTTCACGCCGATCACCAGGGCGATGTTCTCCATCGCGGTGATCGTCGTGCGCGCCATCCGCGAGCCCGCCTCCGCGCGTGGCTCGAGCTGGGTGCGGCGCGCCGAGACCAGGGCGAACTCGGCACCGACGAAGAACGCGTTGCCGAGCAGGAGCAGCAGCGCGACGACGACGGCGGTCCCGCTGCTCATCGGCCCTCCCCCGCGGCGTCGGGATCCGGCTCGGGGACGCGGAGGCGGAGCCGGTCGATGCGCAGCCCGTCCATCCGCTCCACGGTGAGCACCGCCAGCCGCTCGCGCGGCTCGTCGGGGTCGCTGCGGTCGGGGACCGGGACCTCGGCGAGGTCGCCGACGTCGGGCACCCGGCCGAGCACCCGCAGCACCAGCCCGGCGATGGTGTCGTAGTCCTCGTTCTCGGGCAGCTCGACGCCGGTGAGGTCCTCGACCTCGTCGGGTCGCAGCAGTCCCGAGAGGGACCAGGAGCCGTCGCGGTGGAGGTGTGCGTTGGCACTGAGCCGGTCGTGCTCGTCGGAGATGTCGCCGACGATCTCCTCGACCACGTCCTCGAGCGTGACGATCCCCGCGAAGCCGCCGTACTCGTCCATGACGACGGCGAGCTGGAAGCTCTCCTCGCGCAGCAGGGCGAGCAGCGGGTCCAGCCGCAGCGAGTCGGGGACGACGATCGGTCGGGCCACCAGGTGCTTGACCCGGGTGGTGGCGCGCTCGCCGAGCGGCAGCGCGACGGCGTTCTTGACGTGCACGGTGCCGACGACGTTCTCGTCGGAGTCCAGCACGGGGAAGCGGGAGTGCCCGGTCTCACGGGTCAGCTCGATGACGGCCACGGCCCGGTCGTTGGCCTCCAGGCTGGCCGTCCGCACCCGCGGGGTCATGATCTCGCCCGCGGTGCGGCTGCCGAACTCCACCGACCGCTCCATGAGCTCGGCGGTGTCCAGGTCGAGCGTCCCGAGGTCGGCCGACCGCTGGACCAGCGAGGCGAGCTCGGTCGAGCTGCGTGCGGAGCGCAGCTCCTCCTGCGGCTCGATCCCGAGGCGTCGTACGACGGCGTTCGCGGAGCCGTTGAGCACCTTGATCGGCCCGCGGACGATCGCCGTGAACGTGCGCTGGAAGCGTTGGGTGGCGCGGGCGACGGCCATCGGCCGCGCCAGCGCGAGGTTCTTGGGCACCAGCTCGCCGAAGATCATCGTCAGCACGGTGCCGAGCGCCAGGCCGATACCGACGGCGAGCGGCGTCACCGCGTTCTCGGAGACCCCGGCGGCCAGGAGCGGGCCGTCGATGAGCTGGGAGATGGCGGGCTCGGCGAGGTAGCCGATGGCGAGGTTGGTGATCGTGATGCCGACCTGCGCGCCGGACAGCTGGGTCGAGAGGGACCGCAGGGCCTGCTGGAGGCCTCGGGCGGCGGTGTCGCCGGCGGCGGCCTCCTGCTCGACCTTGCTGCGGTCGACGGTGACGAAGGAGAACTCCGCCGCGACGAAGACCCCGCACGCGACGATGAGGAGCAGCGCGGCCAGCAGGAGCAGCCAGGCGGTCATCGGGGCTCTCCCCGGCCGGGGCGCGACCGGCGGAGGGTCCGCCGGGGGGCACGGCGACGTGATCGCCGATGGGGTCGCCGGGAGAGCTGGGGACTTCGGGGGCCGTCCATGGAGCGGGCGTCGGGTCCTCACGGTGTGGGGTCGGTCGTGCCGATCCTAGCGGGCGCCCCGGTGGCACCGGTCCGACCGAGGACGCTCCTGGCCCGGTCGCGGCGAAAACCGCCCCGGCCGGGCCGCCGGGGACCTAGCCTGGGTCGACCCGCGGCCTCCCCCGGACCGCGGCAGGACTCGGGAGCCCGGATGA
Source organism: Nocardioides sp. (assembly GCA_020636915.1). Lineage (GTDB taxonomy): Bacteria > Actinomycetota > Actinomycetes > Propionibacteriales > Nocardioidaceae > Nocardioides. The sequence continues at coordinate 15,154 of JACJWV010000009.1, read as the reverse complement.
CCATCGCGCCCGCACGCGACCGCGCGCAGTGCCTGCTGCCGGCGACGGCGCGGCACCTCGTCGGCCGGTTCTCCTACGGCATCACCCCCTCTCTCGCCCGCCAGGTCCGGGCCGCCGGCGGCGCTCGCGCCTGGTTCGAGCAGCAGCTGGACCCCGGCTCGATCGCCGACGGGACCGCCGACGCCCTGCGCTCGTGGTGGTCGGGGCTCTCCCGGACCCCGACCGAGCTCTGGTACCGCCAGCGCGACGACATCGAGGGCGGCTGGGAGGTGATGCTCGACTACCAGCGCTGGGTGCTGCTGCGCCGGATCCACTCGCGCCGGCCGGTCCTGGAGATGCTCACCGAGCTCTGGGAGAACCACTTCAACGTGCCCGCGAGCGGCGACGCCCAGTGCTTCTGGCGGGTCGACTTCGGCGACACCGTCCGCACGCACGCCCTGGGCCGCTTCGAGGACCTGCTGCAGGCCGTCACGACCCACCCGGCGATGCTCATCAACCTCGACAACGTCAGCTCCGACCGCACGCACCCGAACGAGAACCTGGGCCGGGAGCTCCTCGAGCTGCACACCGTGGGCCGCGGCGAGTACGGCGAGGCCGACGTCAAGGCCTCCGCCCGGATCCTCACCGGGTGGAGCGTGGACATGTGGGACACGTTCCGGGCCGAGTACCGCACCGGTTGGCACTGGCGCGGGCCGGTCCAGGTCATCGGGTTCTCCGACCCCAACGCCGACGCCGACGGTCGTCGCGTCACGGCCGACTACCTCTCCTACCTCGCCCACCACCCGGCGACCGCCCGGCGGGTCGCCCGCAGGCTGGCCGTGAAGTTCGTCGGCGACGACCCGTCCGACGCCCTCGTCACCCGTCTCGCGCAGGTCTACCTCGACCAGGACACGGCGATCCGGCCCGTGCTGCGGGCCCTGGTCGCCAGCGACGAGTTCGCGCGGTCGGTCGGCGCCAAGGTCCGCGACCCCGGCGAGGACCTCGTGGCGACGTACCGGGCCCTGGACGTCCGCTTCAAGCGCCCCCCGGCCACCGGCGCCGGCGAGCGGTACGCCGCCAACCAGCTGCTGTGGCAGGTCGCCGACATGGGCATCATGCCGTTCGGCTGGCCGCGCCCGGACGGCCAGCCGATCGACAACCGGTCCTGGTCCTCGCCGTCCCGGATGCTGGCGTCGATGTCGACGCACGTCGCGCTGGCCGGGTCCTGGTGGCCCGACCGCGGGGTCACCTACCACCCACCGACGTGGTGGGTCCCCCGCTTCCCGGTCCGCTTCGACGTGCTCGTCGACCACGTCTCGCGCCGGATCCTCCACCGCCCCGCCTCGCCGCTGCTCCTGCGGGCCTGCTGCGAGGCGACCGGCCTGGACGCGCGGGAACGCATCACCCGTGACCACCCGCTGATGCGCTGGGACATGTTCCGGGTGCTCTCCACGTTCCTCGACTCCCCCACCTTCCTGACCCGCTGAGGCCTGCGATGACCACGACCGGACCCTGCTGCGACGAGATGCTCCGTGTGTCGAGACGGACGCTGCTCGGTGGCGCCGCGGCGCTCGCCGGCGCCACCATGCTGATCGGCTCGGCGGCGGTCACGACGTCCGCGGCGGCGATCGCGCCGGCCCCGTCGGTGCTCGTCGTGTTGTCGCTGCGGGGGGCGTGCGACGGGCTCTCGCTGGTCGTCCCCCACGGGGACCCGGCCTACTACGCCGGGCGGCCGAGCATCGCCGTACCGGCCGAGCGGCTGCTCGTCGCCGACGCCATGTTCGGGCTGCACCCGCGACTCGAGCCGCTGGTGCCGCTCTGGGAGGCGGGCCGGCTGGCGGCGGTGCACGCGACCGGCCTGCCCAGCCCCAACCGCTCGCACTTCTCCGCGATGGAGGAGGTCGAGGACGCCGACCCGGGGTCGACGGTCCGCACCGGCTGGCTCAACCGGCTGATCGGGACCGACGCGACCGACTCGCCGCTCCAGGGCTTCAACGTCGGCGGCGGCGTCGTGCCGACCTCGCTCTTCGGGCCGCAGGAGGTGATGTCGGCCTGGGGGGTCGACTCGTTCGAGATCTCCGGCGACGACGACGCCGGCACCACCCAGCGCCGGCGCTCCTCGCTCCACACCCTCTGGGACCGCGAGCAGGGTCCGCTCGGCGAGGCGATGCGCTCGATGTTCGGGGCGCTGGACGACTTCGCCCCGGCCCGCGCGACCGCCGACCACCGCGACGACTACCCCGACTCCGACCTCGGCCGGGCGCTCTCGGAGGTGGCGCGGGTGATCCGCGGCGACGTCGGCGTCGAGGTGATCACCGTCGACCAGGGCGACTGGGACATGCACTCCGACCTCGGCGGCGTCGACAGCGGCCGCCTGCACGACAACGCCGACGACCTGGCCAGGTCGCTCGCGGCGTTCTTCGGCGACCTCGGCGACCAGGCCGGCAAGGTGACCCTGGTGGCCTTCAGCGAGTTCGGTCGCCGGGTGGTGGAGAACGCGAGCCAGGGGCTGGACCACGGCTACGGCAACGTCATGTTCCTGGCCGGCGCCGGGGTCAGGGGTGGGCGCTACTTCGGCACCTGGCCCGGGCTCACCGACGACGACGACGCCGACCTCCTCGTGACCACCGACTACCGCAGCGTGCTGTCGGAGGTCGTGCGCTCCCGCTTCGGGGCGTCCACCGCCACCGTGTTCCCGGGCTTCAGCCCGGAGCGGGTCGGCGTCATGACGTCGCTCTGACCCCGCACCGATCGACCGGGTCCCACCCCTGGACGAGAACACGTTCTACTTGAGAGGGTGGCGCCGTGCGCGTGATCCAGTGGGCGACCGGCGGTGTGGGCAGGGCGGCCGTGGAGGCGGTGCTCCAGCACCCCGAGCTCGAGCTGGTCGGTTGCTGGGTCCACTCGGAGAGCAAGCACGGGCTCGACGTCGGCGAGATCATCGGCACCGGCCCCCTCGGCGTACGCGCGACGAGCAGCGTGGACGAGATCCTGGCCACCGAGGCCGACGCGGTCGTCTACGCGCCGCTGATCCCCGACCGCGGCGAGGTGGCCGCGCTGCTGCGGTCGGGCAAGAACGTCGTCACCCCGGTCGGCTGGTTCTACCCGACCGAGAGGGACGGAGCGCCCCTGGCTGCCGCGTGCGCGGAGGGCGGCACCACCCTGCACGGCACCGGCATCAACCCCGGCGGCATCACCGAGCTGCACCCGCTGATGTTCTCGGCCATGTCGTCGGCGGTGACCTTCGTGCGCGGCGAGGAGTTCTCCGACATCCGGACCTACGACGCACCCGACGTCGTGCGCCACATCATGATGTTCGGCGGCACGCCGGAGGAGGCCATCGGCGGGCCGATGCTCGGCCTGCTCTCCGGCGGCTTCATCCAGTCCGCGCGGATGTGCGTGGACACCCTCGGCTTCGCGGCGGACCCCCGCATCGGCACCTCGCAGGAGGTGGCGGTCGCGACCGCCCCGATCGACTCCCCCATCGGCGTCATCGAGCCCGGCCACGTCGCGGGGCAGCGGTTCGTGTGGGAGGCCTTCGTCGGTGAGACCTGCGTGGTGCGGATCGCCGTGAACTGGCTGATGGGCGAGGAGCACCTCGACCCGCCCTGGGGCTTCGGCCCGGAGGGCGAGCGCTTCGAGGTCGAGGTCCAGGGCGACCCCGACTGCTTCGTGACGATCAAGGGGTGGCAGCCCGCGACCGTCGAGGAGGGCCTGGCCCGCAACCCCGGCGTCGTCGCCACCGCCGTGCACTGCGTCAACTCGATCCCGTACGTCGTCGCCGCCGAGCCCGGGATCCGCACCTACCTCGACCTGCCGCTCGTCGCCGGCCGGGCACACCCCGACCTGCGCTGAGCCTGCATCCAGGCTGAGCCGCGGGGATTGGTCACCAACCGCACGTCGTCGGCCCGAGAATCTGCGGTTGGTGACCACACGTGCGCCGTCGCGCGCACCGCCGCCGTCAGTGCGAGCGGTAGGTGGCCGACATGTCGAGCTCGCCGTGGCCGTCGTCGACCGCGCGGGCGAAGTGCGCGCGGATGCCGGGCATCAGGGCCAGGTCGACGCCTGCACCCTCGGCCGCCGCCACGATCAGCTCGGCGTCCTTGAGGGCGTTGGCCAGGCCGAAGGCCGGGGCCACGTCGTCGGCGAGCATCGCGGACCCCTTGAGCTGGACGTACGGCGCGTCCAGCGCGCCGCCCCGCACCGCCTCGAGGAAGAGTGCCGGGTCCAGGCCGAGCTCGCGGGTCAGGGTCAGCGACTCGGCGACGCCCTCGACGACGGCGAAGACCCAGGCGTTCGCAGCCAGCTTGAGCCGGGACCCGGCACCGGCCTCGCCGACCCAGATCGTGCGGCTGCCGATCGCCTCGAAGAGCGGCTCGACCGTCCCCCGGGTCGAGTCCGGACCGGACGCGAGCACCACGAGCGCTCCGTCCTCGGCCGGCTTCTTGGTCCCGAGCACCGGCGCGTCGACGTACTCGACCCCGAGGTCGACGGCGAGCCCGGCCAGCCGGTCCGCCGCCTCGACCCCGACGGTGGTGGACTGCACCCAGACCGCACCCGCGCGCAGCGCGTCGCGCGCGAGCCCCATGGTCTCGGCGACCGAGTCGCCGTCGAAGAGCATGGTGACCACGATGTCGGCGCCGTCGACCGCCTCGGCCGGGGTGCTCGCGACCTTCGCCACGTCGGCGAGCGGCTCGGCCTTCTCCGTACTGCGGTTCCACACCCGCAGCGGCAGCCCCGCCGCCGCGATGTTGCGGGCCATCCCCAGGCCCATGGTGCCGGTTCCGAGCAGGGCGACGGTCGGTGTGTCGGTCATGGGCCCGACGGTACGACGGGCCGCAAGGCCGCTCGGCGCCCGCTCGCACCCGGGCGTGGTCCGATCCCGTCAGGCATGCGGATTGGTCACCAACCGCATGCCGGACGCCCGAAAACCTGCGGTTGGTGACCAATCCGCAGGTGTTTCGAGAGCCGGCTCAGCGGCCGCCGGAGCCCTGGCCGGCGCGGTGGTGCGCCGACTTCTGGTGCTTGTCGCTCGTGGCGCCTCCCGAGCCGGAGTCGCTGCTGACCTGCTGGATGACGGCCTGCTCGTCGCGGCCGAGCTGGTCGAAGGCACGGCTGGCGTCGCTGAGCTGGATCAGCGTGCAGAGCGCAGCGATGGCGATGACCGCAGCCATCGCGAAGGCGTGAAGGACGTCGCGCATCGAAGTTCCCCCCAGAGCTTCGAGATGCCGGGAGAAGCCGTTCCTCCCTGTTCACCACAGTGACACACGCCCGCCACGAACCCGAGGCCGACCCGCCGTCTTGCGCAAGTCTGGAGGTAAGACCCCTTGCGGCGTACGCCGTCAGACGATCTCGTCCAGGCGTGCGACGCTCTGCTCGAACTCCGCGATCAGGTCCGCCATCACCTCGGCCACCGGGCGCACCTGGTTCATGCGCCCCACGATCTGCCCGACCGGCATCGAGATCACGTCCGGGTCGCCGGAGGCGTTGATGCGGTTGTGGGCGTCGGCGACCAGCAGGTTCTGCAACGGCATGGGCAGCGGGGCGGGTGCACCCTCCTCGGCCCAGGCCTCGGTCCACTTGGTCTTCAGCAGGCGCGCCGGCTTGCCGGTGTAGATCCGCGTCCGCACGGTGTCGGAGGACGTCGCGCGCGTGAACGCCTCGGTCCAACCCTCGTTGGACTGCAGGTTCTGGTACTCCTCGGTCCCGAGCCAGATCGAGCCCGTCCAGACGCCCTGCGAGCCGAGCGCGAGCGAGGCGGCGATCTGCCGGCCCGAACCGATGCCCCCGGCGCCGAGCACCGGCACGTCCGGCCCGACCGCGTCGACCACGTCGGGCTGCAGCACCATGCTCGCGATCTCACCGGTGTGGCCGCCCGCCTCGTAGCCCTGGGCGACGATGATGTCCACGCCGTTCTCGACGTGGCGGAGCGCGTGGCCGGCCGTGCCGGCCAGAGCGGCGACCTTGATGCCGGCCTCGTGGCAGGTCTCGATCACGTCCACCGGCGGGGATCCCAGGGCGTTCACGATGAGCACGGGCCGGTGCTTGAGGGCGACGTCCAGGTGCGACCGGGCGACCGAGTGCAGCCAGCCCAGCACCCCGTCGCGACCCTCCCCCTCGGGCAGCGGAGGCACGCCGAGCTTCTGCAGCGTGCGGTCGACGAAGTCGATGTTCTCCTGCGGGATCATCGACTTCAGGTCCACCGAGGTGCCCTCGGTCGGCATCTTCATCGGCATCACGATGTCGACGCCGTAGGGCTTGCCGTCGGTGTTGTCGTCGAGCCAGGCGAGGGTCTCCTCGAGCTCGTCGGGGTCGTTGAAGCGGACGCAGCCGAGCACGCCGAGCCCTCCGGCGCGCGACACCGCCGCGGCGACGTGCTGGGACGGGGTGAAGGCGAAGATCGGGTAGTCGATCCCGAACTCGTCGCAGATGGCGGTGCGCACGGTTCTCCTCTTTCCTCGGGTCGAGGGTGGTCAGCCCGCGATCGGCTCGCGGTCGGCTCGTGGTGAGACGGTGGTGAGACGGTGGTCAGGCGGTGGTCAGGCGGTGGTCAGACGGTGGTCAGACGGTGGTCGGGTCGACGGTCGCCGCCTTGGCGGCGAACCCTGCCATGGCGATCTCCTTCGCCGCCGGGTACTGCGCCTTGCCGGTCGCGTTGCGCGGCACCCGGTCCACGATGGTCAGCGAGCGCGGCAGCTTGTAGCCCGACAGGTGCGCGCGGAGGAAGTCCCGCAGCTCGTCGAGCTCGAGCGTGTGGCCCTCGCGCAGCTCGGCGACCGCGGCGACCGCCTGGCCGTACTTCTCGTCGGGGATGCCGACCACGAGGACGTCGTACACGGCGTCGTGGTGCTTGATCGCCATCTCGACCTCCTCGGGGTAGACCTTCTCGCCGCCGGTGTTGACGCAGTTGGAGCCACGGCCGAGCAGGGTGACCCGGTTGCCCTCCTCGATGCGCGCGAAGTCGCCAGGCACCGAGTAGCGGGCGCCGTCGACCTCGATGAAGGTCGCCGCCGACTTGGCCGGGTCCTTGTAGTAGCCGACCGGCACGGAGCCGCCCCGCGCCAGTCGCCCGGTCCGCCCGACGTTGGTCTCCATGTCGAGGATCTTGTTGTCCTCGTCGAGCACCACGCTGCCGGGCCCGAGGCCGACGACCGGCCCGTCCGTCGAGATGTTGTTGGGGTCCTGCATGCCCATGCCGCCGAAGCCGGTCTCGGTCGACCCCACCGAGTCGGTGAAGACCGCGTTGGGGAACGCCGCCATCCAGCGCGCCTTCACCGGCGGGCTGAAGATCGCGGCGCTGCTCGAGATCGCGAACAGGCTCGAGCCGTCGTACGGCGTCCCGGTGGCTGCCTTCGCCTCGTACGCCTCGATCAGCGGCCGCGCCATGGCGTCACCGGTCATGAAGATCAGCTGGACCTTCTCCCGCTCGATGATCTCCCAGGTGCGCACCGGGTCGAACTTGGGCTCGAGGATCGTCAGGTGGCCCGCGAAGAGGTGCATGAGCAGTCCGGCCTGGGCGCCGCCGTGCATGAGCGGGCTGAGCGGGAACGTGACCATCCGGGGGTCGTTGGCCTGGCCGGACTGGTCGAACTCCGTCAGCGGCTCGCCGGTGTAGAAGTCGATGCCGCCGCCGAGCACCCGCCAGAAGTCCTCGTGGCGCCACATGACGCCCTTCGGGAAGCCGGTGGTGCCGCCGGTGTAGATGATGTGGATGTCGTCGGGGCTGCGCTCAGCGAAGTCACGCTCGGCGCTCTGGTCGGCGATCGCCTCGTCGTAGTGCACGCCGCCGTAGGACGAGTAGTCCGAGGTGTCTGCGGGGTCGAGCGCGTCGTCGACGACCACGGCCACCCGCAGCTTGTCGTGCTTGGGCCAGCACGCGGCCACCAGCGGTGCGTAGGAGCGCTCGTGGATCAGCGCCACCACGTCGGCGTTGTCGAAGATGTAGTCGAGCTCGCTCTCGACGTAGCGGTAGTTCACGTTGATCGTGGTCGCCCGGATCTTCACGATGGCCAGGGTCGCGACGACGTGCTCGATGCTGTTCTTGGCGAAGATCGCGACGTGGTCGCCGGGACCCACTCCCTGGGAGGCCAGGTAGTGGGCGAGCCGGTTCGAGTCGGCCTCGAGCTCGGCGTACGTGACGACCCGGTCGCCGACCTTCACGGCCGGGTTGTCCGGGGCGGCATCGACGGCGTGCTCGAAGAGATCAGCGATGTTGTGAGCCACGTCGCGAGACTAGAACACGTTCTCATTCTTGGCTAGCATCGCCCCTCGTGACCGACACCCAGCCGCCCGTCGAGCCGCCCACCGAGCCCGCTGCACCGCACTGCCTGGTGGAGCAGGACGGGCACAAGCTCGTCGTCACCATGAACCGGCCCGAGGCCCGCAACGCCCTGTCCGGGGAGATGATGGCGATCATGGAGGAGGCCTGGGACCGGGCCAACGACGACGAGTCGGTCCGGGCGGTCATCCTCACCGGCGCCGGGGGCTCCTTCTGCGCCGGGATGGACCTCAAGGCGGCGACCAAGCGGTCACCGGACGACAGCTTCAAGGCCGGTTTCGACCCCACGGTCATCAAGGGCCTGCTCAAGGGCTTCCGGCTGACCAAGCCGCTCATCGCCGCGGTCGAGGGCCCCGCGATCGCCGGCGGCACCGAGATCCTCCAGGGCACCGACATCCGGATCGCCGGCGAGTCGGCCCGGTTCGGCGTCGCCGAAGCGCGCTGGAGCCTCTACCCCATGGGCGGGTCGGCGGTGCGACTCCCCCGCCAGATCCCCTACACGGTCGCGATGGACCTCTTGCTGACCGGTCGGCACATCAAGGCCCCCGAGGCGCGGGAGATCGGCCTGATCGGCCACGTCGTGCCGGACGGCGAGGCGCTCGCCAAGGCGCACGAGATCGCCGACCTCATCTGCGCGAACGGCCCGCTCGCCGTGCAGGCGATCCTGCGGACCGTCCGCGACTCCGAGGGCAGGCACGAGGAGGACTGCTGGGCCGACGACGCGCGGGTCGGCATGGCCGTCTTCGCCTCGGAGGACGCCAAGGAGGGCCCGCGCGCCTTCGCGGAGAAGCGGACGCCGCAGTTCCGCGGCCGCTGACCGGCCGGATCGGCGTACCCCGCCGCACCTGACTCACTAGGATCGTCCCGACATGCCGTGGCCGACCTGGGACCAAGCCGCCGTGGCCGCCCTGATCAGCATCATGGTGTGGCTCGGCCTCCGGTCGCTGCGCCCGAGCCGGGTCCCCCTGCAGCAGACCCACCTGGAGCCGTTCGCGCTCGAGTTCGCGTTCGTCGCCTCCTTGTACGCCGTGTGGCGGCTCGCGCGGATGCTGCCGCTCGCCACCACGACCGGCGCCATGGGACGCGGCCGCGACATCGCCTCCATCGAGCAGTCGATGCACCTGCCCAGCGAGCTGTCGCTGCAGCAGTTCGTCCTCGCGCACGACTGGCTGGCCACCGCAACCAGCTGGTACTACGCGACCGTCCACGTCCCCGCGCTGCTGGTCTTCCTCGCCTGGATGTTCTTCCGGCACCGCGACCAGTACCCGCACTGGCGCAACGGCCTGGTGATCTGCACGGCCGGGTGCCTGGTCATCCGCTTCGTCCGGGTCGCCCCGCCACGCTTCTTCCCCGACCTCGGCTACGAGGACCTCGCGAGCCACTACGGCGTCTCGGTCTACGGCCCCGACGTGCAGCGCGGCATCTCCGACCAGTTCGCGGCGATGCCGTCGATCCACGTCGGCTGGGCGGCCGTCGTCTCCCTCGGCATCATCGCGGCCAGCACCAGCGTCTGGCGCTGGGTCTTCCTCCCGCACGTCGTCCTCACGACGCTGGTCGTCGCCGCGACCGCGAACCACTGGTGGCTCGACGGCGTCGTCGCCGTCGCGCTGCTGCTCGTGGGTCTCGCGGTCGACACCGCGGTGCGCCGCCGCCGGGCCGCGCGGCGCGCGGCCGAGCCCGCGGCCGACGTGCCGGCGCCGGTCGGGGCCGAGCTCCCCAGCTAGCGAGGGCCGGGCTAGCCGACGGCGCGGTCGCCGGTCCAGAACTGCGCCCGCAGCGCCTTCTTGTCGGGCTTGCCGAGCCCGGTCAGCGGCAGCGACTCGGCGACGATGACCTGCTTCGGCGCCTGGACCGAGCCCTTGCGGTCCTTGACCATCTGCTGGATCTCCTCGGTCATCCGGGCGATCGACTCGTCGTCGGTGGGCGCGTCCGCGCGCAGCACGACGATCGCCGTGACGGCCTCGCCGAACTTCTCGTGCGGCGTGCCGATCACCCCCACCTGGGCGACCGCGGGGTGCTCGGCGACGACGTCCTCGACCTCGCGCGGGAAGACGTTGAAGCCGCCGGTCACGATCATGTCCTTGGTGCGGTCGACGATGTACCAGAACCCGTCCTCGTCCTCGCGCGCCACGTCCCCGGTGTGCATCCAGCCGTCGCGGAACGTCTCCGCGGTCTCGTCGGGCAGGTTCCAGTAGCCGCCCGCGAGCAGCGGGCCGGCCACGCAGATCTCGCCCGGCTCGCCGACCGGGACCTGTCGGCCGTCCTCGTCCAGCAGCGCGGTCCGGATGAACGCGGAGGGCCGGCCGCACGACGCGAGCCGGCGCTCGTCGCCGCCCACGTGGTCCTGCTTGGCGAAGTAGGTGATCGCCATCGGAGCCTCGGACTGGCCGTAGTACTGCGCGAAGATCGGGCCGAAGCGGTCGATCGCCTCCCGGAGCCGGACCGGGTTGATCGCGGAGGCGCCGTAGTAGACGGTCTCCAGCGACGACAGGTCGCGGGTGCGCGAGTCGGGGTGGTCCATCAGGGCGTAGAGCATCGACGGCACCAGCATCGTCGCGGTGATCCGCTGCTCCTCGATCGTGCGCAGCACCTCGGCCGGGTCGAACTTGGCCAGCACGTAGAGGCAGCCGCCCTTGAGCACGGTCGGCACGAAGAACGCCGCCCCCGCGTGCGAGAGCGGGGTGCACATGAGGAACCGCGGCGCATCCGGCCACTCCCACTCGGCCATCTGGATCTGCGTCATCGTGTTCATCTGCCGCGACAGGCCGATCACGCCCTTGGGCTTGCCGGTGGTGCCGCCGGTGTAGGTGATCGAGACGACGTGGTCGGGGTCGAGCGTGACCGCCTCGAGCGGCTGCGGGTCGAACGACGCGGCGGCCGCGACGAGGTCGCTCCCCACGTGGCTGAGCTCGTCCGGGACCGGACCGATCGTGAGGACCTTCTCCAGCTTGGGGCAGCACTCGAGCAGGCCGAGGGCGCGCTCGACGAACATCGGCACCGGGTCGATCGTCAGCGAGGTGATCTCGGCGTCGTTGATCACGTAGGCGTGGTCGTCGAGGGAGCCCAGCGGGTGCAGCGACGACCTCCGGTAGCCCTGGGTCTGGCCAGCTCCGAGGATGAACAGCACCTCGGGCCGGTTGAGGGCGAGCAGCGCACCCGCCGTACCTCTCCCGGCGCCGAGCGCCTCGAAGGCCTGGACGTACTGGCTCATCCGCTCCGCGGCCTGGCCGCCGGTGATGGTCGCGTCGCCGAGGTGCATGACCGGCTGGTCGCGGTGCCGCTTGAGCGCGGACACCATCAGGTGACCGTTGTGGGTGCCGATGCGCAGGTCGTCGGAGGGGCGTGGGTCCGAGGTCATGCCAGGAGACTAGAACGTGTTCCAGTTCCAGGCCAGCCCCTGCATGATCTCCTGTGGGCCCGATCCGCTCCTCGGGCCCGACCGACCATGATGGGGGCGTGAACCGGGCCGCAACGCTGTACGCCGTCGGCGACGTCCGCGTCGTGGAGTCCGCCGACCCCGGGCCGCCGCCGGCGGGCTGGTCGACCGTGGAGGTCGCCGCGGTCGGCCTGTGCGGCTCGGACCTGCACTGGTACGCCGAGGGAGGGACCGGCGAGGTGATGATCACCGATCCCGTCGTACCGGGCCACGAGCTGGCGGGCGTCGCGCTCGACGGGCCGCACGCCGGGCGGCGGGTCGCCGTGGACCCGGCCATCCCCTGCGGTCGGTGCGAGTCCTGCCGCGCCGGCCACGGCAACTTGTGCCCCGACGTCCGCTTCGCCGGGCACGCCGGCCTCGACGGCGGGCTGCAGGAGCGGCTGCTCTGGCCGGACGGGCTGCTCGTCCCCCTCCCGGACACGCTCAGCGACGACGCCGGCGCGCTCCTCGAACCGCTCGGCGTCGCGATCCATGCGGTCCACCTCGGCCACGTCCGGCCCGGCCACGACGTGCTCGTCGTCGGCGCCGGACCGATCGGGGTGCTCGCGGGGGCCGTCGCCCGCCGCGCGGGCGCCGCCCGGGTGTTCGCCAGCGAGCCGCTCCCCCATCGTCGGACCACCGCCCTCCGCTTCGGGGCCGACGCCGCCTGGGCGCCTGAGGAGGTCGAGCACGAGCTGATGGCGGCCACCTCCGGACGCGGCGTGGACGTGGTCGTCGAGATGGCCGGCGTCGACGAGGGGATCGCGACGGCCGTGGCCTGCGCCCGCCCCGGGGCCCGGATCGCACTCGGCGGGATCCCGTCGACGCCCCGGTCGGCCCTGCCCGCCGCCCCGGCCCGCCGCAAGGGCCTCACCTTCGCGATGGTCCGCCGGATGCACGACACCTACCCGCGGGCGCTCGAGCTCGCCACCTCGGGCGTCGACCTCGACGACCTGGTCACCGACCGCTTCCCGCTCGACCGCTCGGCCGACGCGTTCGAGCACGCCGTCGGCCGCACCGGCGACAAGACCGTCATCCGCGTCAGCGGATCCTGAACCCCGGGCGTCCCTGCTGGGCGTCCAGGAAGCCCGGCTCTGCGACCCAGCCTGGCTTAGGTTGATCCCCAACACTTCTCGGGGAGTCGGGGGATTCCGTGTTTCGTTCCTGTCTTGTGTCTGCTCTCGTCCTGGCCACGGCGGCCATGGTCTCGGCGACAACCGGTCCGGCTGCTGGTTCCGCAGTGGGTAGTCCTGCCGGCTCGGGAGCGCCGCGGGCGACCGGAGGTCCCGCGCCGGTGGCGCAGGCGGTGCGCGCCTCGCGGGAGGTGCGGCTGCTGACCGGCGACACCGTTCGGGTGGACGAGCTGGCCGACGGAACCGTGAGGACGGCGCTGGTCGGCGGCCACGGCGACGTGCCGTACGCACGGTGGACAACGGCGGGTGGCAGCTGGGTGGTGCCGGCCATGTCGTCAGCGCAGCACCGTGTCTTGGACCTCTCCCTGTTCAACGTCACCGAGCTCGCCGCGCACACCACCCGTGACGGTTCGGTCCCGGTCGGGGTCACGATGCGGGCAGGTGCGGCCCCATCTGCGGAGCGGGCCGCGGTGCGCGCCCTGGACCTCACCCCCGCACCGTCGTCGTCGACCTCGACACGGGCGCGGCGGGCAGGTGGCCTGGTGGCGTACCGCGGCAGCTACGACCCGACCGTCGGTGGCCTCGACCCTCAGCAGCTGCGGGGGGTTGCCTCGATCCGGCTGGCCGACACCGCACCTGCCGAGCACAGCGCGGCTCGCGGAGCGACCGGCGACACCCACCGGCTGACGGTGCAGCTGGACAACTCCCGAGGCCCCCTGCCCGGGTTCGCGTTCGTGTGGGTGATGAACGTCGAGGACTCCGGCGCCTACACCGACCAGGTCGAGGTCGGCCGCGGGCAGCCTGCGACGTTCACCGTTCCGCCAGGCCCGTACGGCGTCGTGGCGTGGGCCGACCAGCGCCTGGTGCTGGAGCCGGAGCTCGATGTGGACGCCGACACCACGGTCACCTTGGACCTGGCAGACGCAACCACCACGCCCGCCGTCATGCTCGAGGGCTACCACACCATCCAGACCGCTCTGAGCGTCGCGCGCGCACCGGCACACGGGGACAGCTACCCGATGGACTTCGTCGGCCCCCGGTTCGGAATGAGTCTGCAACCGACCGTCGGCACCTACGAGCACGGGACCCTGCGCACCGGAGTGTCCGCCACCCAGGCACCTGACGACCGCACTGGCACGCGGGGATCGCAGCCGGCGTTGGCGGTGACGGCCGATGTCGTCGACGGCGTGCCCGCTGACCTGACCTTCGCCCACCACGTCGACGACTTCGCCCGCGTCGTGCAGCGGTTCGCCGCCAACGGCGCCGCGGGCACTCGGCAGACGTTCCTGGACGCGGCAGCTCCCGGCGTGGACCTGTGGAAGGGACAGGAGCTCGACGTTCGCGTCCCTAGCCAGCGCGCGGTGCTGCTCCAGGCCCACCCCGACGCCTGGTACCAGCACACCTTCTACCCCCAGTCCGCCCCCGGCGATCACGACCTGACTCAGATGTATGCGACGACCCGGTACCGCTCCGCTGGGGGGAACCAGGTGCTCACCTTCGCCCACGGTCCGGTGGGGCCCGGCGTGGACCATCCGACCGCAGCGATGTCGGTCCGCCGGGACGGGTCGAGGTTGCGCGGACACCTGCCGTTGCTCTCCGGCGCCGGCTCCTCGACGGACAGCTTTGTGGAGGACCAGGAGGGCCGGTGGTCGCTGCGTCGAGCCGGCCGCACGGTGGCCGCCGGGATCAACGTCATCTCCTTCGACGTCCTGGTGCCGGCGGAACCGCGCACCTACGTCCTGCGCGCAGAGTCCCGCCCGGACGCGCCGGGCTGGGACCTGTCGACCCGGGTCGCGGACGTGTGGACCTTCGCCACGGCGCCCGGGCAGCGCCACCCCGCCCTGGTGACCCCCGCATACGTGCCGCCGTCGTCACTGGCGGGGGTGGTCGCTCCGGGGTCGACCTCGTTCGGGTTGAGGTTCACGTCCCTGGCGAAGGTCCGCATCGCACGCGCGGCGGTGCAGGTCTCCACCGACCACGGGCGGCACTGGAGCCCGGCACACGTGGTGCGCCGCGGACCGGCCACGTTCGCGGTCCGGTACGCCACCCCCGCCGCCCGCCAGGGCCGCACGACGATGAGCCTCCGGGTCGCCGGCGCTACGCGATCTGGTGACTCGGTCCACGAGACCGCCCTCGACGTGTACCGGCTGCGCTGACCGCTGGTCTTGTCCGTCGTCGGTCCCGGTGCGACGGTCTCGGTCCCGGTGGTCAAGGGCTGGACGTGGGCGACAAGGTCAACGGGATCGAGTTCGGCGACCCGCACGTGATCTACGTCGTCCGGCCACCTGAGCACGAGTCATTCCGCATGTCCGGGCAGCGGCGCACCACGGTGTTCAGGAATGTCAGAGG
>JACJWV010000008.1 GCA_020636915.1 Nocardioides sp. | reverse complement strand
GATCGCCCCGGACGAGCGGGTCCTCGACACCGCCTTCGAGGCCGGCGACGGGCTCGACTACTTCGTCGTGGAGGCGGCCGACCGGGGTGCGACGGCCGGCAGCGGGCCCGGCGCGCTGCCGGTCCTGCGCCAGTGCAGCCCGGTCGTCGACGAGGCCGGATCGAGGACCTGTCGCGACGTCGGACCCGTCCCGGTCGAGGGCGGCCAGCCGTTCTTCGCGGACTGATCCCTGCCGCGCGGTCGACGCGCCGATGTCGGTGCACGTCCGACCGGCGGGCGGAACAATGTCCCCATGTCCGGGGACGACGCCGACTTCGCCGCCTACCTGGCGGCGCGCTGGGGGTTCCTGGTGCGGACGCTGGTCCTGCTCGGCTGCCCGCAGCCGGAGGCCGAGGAGCTCGTGCGCGACGGGCTGGCGCGGTGCCACTCCGGGTGGCGCCGGGTCCGGGAGAGCGACGACGTCGACGTCCACGTCCACCGCACCGTGCTCGACGGCTGGCACCGCCGCGGTCGGCGCCGGACCCCGGGCGCGGCGGCGGACGCTGCCGAGGCGGCTGCGCAGGCGGCTGCGGAAGCGGTCCAGCAGGCGCCGGACGCCACCGAGCAGGTCCTCCTCCGGCACGCCCTGGTCGCCCAGCTCGCCGGCCTATCCCCGGACGACCGCGAGGCGGTCGTGCTGCACTTCGTCACGGACCTGACCGAGGACCAGGTCGCCGACGTGCTCGACGTCCCGGTCGGCACGCTGCGCACGCGCGTCGCCCGCGGCCTCGCCGGCCTCGACCTCGAGGCGCTGCGCGAGACGTCGGGGCGAGACGACGGGACCGTGAGATGAGCGAGGTGCTCGCCCGCGAGGTCTTCCGCAGCGCAGCGGCGTCGATCGAGGTCCTGGCGCCGCCGTACCAGGAGGTCGTCGAGCTCGCCCGCCGGCAGCGGAGCCGCCGCCGTCGCGTGGTCGCGGGTGGCACCGCCGCCGCCCTGGTCGCCGTCGGCATCGCGACCTGGGCGGCCACCCGGTCGTCACCCCCTCCTGAGCCCGATCCGCTCCACGTCGTCGTCGAGCGCAACCCGGTCAGCATCCCGTGGTACGCCGACGGGCGGCTGCACCTGCGGTCGGTGGCCGTCGACCTCCCCGGCGTCACCGACGCCGCGGCGGTCGGCGGCAGCGTGGTCTACCTCGACGAGGACGGCGACGTGGGCATCGTCGACCCGCGCGGGGTGCGCTCGGTCGTCGGGTCCGCCGGCGCGGGCTCGACGGTCGTGGGCTCGGGGGTGGACAACTGGGCGGCCTGGGTGCACGGCGACGAGTCCGGGACCCGCCTGGTCGTGTGGTCGGTCGCCACCGACGAGGTCCTCGCCACCACCGAGGTCGAGGCCGGGACCCGCCTGGTCGCGATCGACCAGGACCGGGTGTACTTCCGCGACGACACCGGCTCCTACGCGTGGCAGGCCGCGGTGCCCGGGATGGCCCCGGAGCGGGTCGCGGCCGGGGACCTGGCCGACGTCGCGTCCGCCACCCGCGTCTACCAGCGCGGCCGGCGGATCGACATGGTGCAACCGCTCTTCAGCGTCTCGTTCCTGCGCCCGGGCGAGGGCGCGGGCGTCTCGCCGGGCGGCTCCTACGTCACCACCCGCGCGCCGGGGCCGTGGGAGCCCGGGTCCCCCTACGTCCCGCTGCTCTACGACACGCGCAGCGGGGACCGGATGCCGTCCGGCGTCGCGCCGGACGAGCGCGTGGTCGACAGCGCCTTCGGTGTCAGCGGCGAGCTCCTCTACCTGGTCGCGAACCTCGCCGACCTGCAGGGGGCGACCCTCGACGGTGACGTCGGCACGCTGCTGGTGCTGCGCCGCTGCGACCTGGAGTCGGGGCGGTGCAGCGACGTGGCACCGGTGCGGACCCAGGGGAGCAATGCCCTGCTCGCGGACTAGATGTGGCATCGCGAGATGGCCACTAGGTTGGGCGTCATGCGCTTCAGCCAGGTCGACGTCTTCTCCGCCGAGCCGCTCCTGGGCAACCCGGTGGCTGTCGTGCACGACGCGGGCGACGTGACCGACGAGCAGATGGCCGCGTTCGCCCGCTGGACCAACCTCTCCGAGACCACCTTCCTCCTGCCGCCCACGGACCCGGCCGCCGACTACCGGCTGCGGATCTTCACGCCCGGCGACGAGCTGCCGTTCGCAGGTCACCCGACCCTCGGCAGCGCCCACGCGTGGCTCGAGGCCGGCGGGGTGCGGGCTGGCGAGGACGTCGTCCAGGAGTGCAGCGCCGGGCTGGTGCGGATCCGCCGCGCCGAGCGCCTCGCCTTCGCCGCGCCGCCCCTGGTCCGCTCCGGCCCCGTGTCCGACGAGGACGCCGAGGCGATCGCCTCCGCGCTGCGGATCCCGCGCTCGGACGTGGTCGACACCGCGTGGGTCGACAACGGTCCGGGCTGGGTGGGCGTGCTGCTGGCCGACGCCGAGGCGGTGCTGGCGCTGCAACCCGACTGGGCCGCGTTCGGTGGGCTGGACATCGGTGTCGTGGGTCCCTATCCCGCCGGCGGCCCCGCAGACGTGGAGGTGCGCGCGTTCTGCCCGGGCCTCGGCATCACCGAGGACCCGGTGACCGGCTCCCTCAACGCCGGCCTGGGCCAGTGGCTGGCGGGCGACCGGCTGCCGTCGTCGTACGTCGCCTCCCAGGGCACCGCCCTGCAGCGCGCCGGCCGGGTGCACGTGGTGCGCGAGGGGCAGGAGGTGTGGGTGGGGGGCGACACCCGCACCACGGTGGCCGGGACCGTCGCCCTCTGACGACTAGGCTCGACCCGTGCAGCAGTACCTCGACCTCCTCCAGCGCGTCCTCGACGAGGGGTCTGCGAAGGGTGACCGCACCGGCACCGGCACCCGCTCGGTCTTCGGCCACCAGATGCGCTTCGACCTCGCGGCCGGGTTCCCCCTGGTCACGACCAAGAAGATCCACACGCGGTCCGTCTTCGGCGAGCTGCTGTGGTTCCTGCGCGGCGACACCAACGTGAAGTGGCTCCAGGACCGGGGCATCTCGATCTGGGACGAGTGGGCCGACGACAACGGCGACCTCGGGCCCGTCTACGGGTACCAGTGGCGCTCGTGGCCGACGCCTGACGGCCGACACGTCGACCAGATCGCCCAGGTCGTCGACCAGATCCGCACCAACCCCGACTCCCGCCGCCACGTCGTGTCGGCCTGGAACGTCGCGGACATCCCGCAGATGGCGCTGGCGCCCTGCCACACGATGTTCCAGTTCTACGTCGCCCCCGCGCCGGACGGCGGGCCGGCTCGGCTTTCGTGCCAGCTCTACCAGCGCTCGGCCGACGTCTTCCTCGGCGTGCCGTTCAACATCGCGTCGTACGCCCTGCTCACCCACATGGTCGCGCAGGTGACCGGGCTCGAGGTCGGCGACTTCGTCCACACCCTCGGCGACGCCCACCTCTACCTCAACCACCTCGACCAGGCGCGCCTCCAGCTCACCCGCGACCCGCGGCCGCTGCCGACCCTGGTGCTCGACCCGTCGGTCACCGAGCTCGACGCCTTCGACCTCGAGCACATCGCCGTCGAGGGCTACGACCCGCACCCGGGCATCAAGGCGCCGATCGCGGTATGAGCGCGCCGGGTGGGTGCGCCGGATGAGCGTGGTTCGGTGAGCAAGCGGGTCGTCCTGGTCGCGGCCGTGGCCCGCAACCGGGTGATCGGCGCGGGGCCGGACATCCCCTGGCGGATCCCCGGCGAGCAGGCCGAGTTCAAGCGGCTGACGATGGGGCACGTGCTGGTGATGGGCCGCACGACGTACGAGTCGATCGGCCGGCCGCTGCCCGGCCGCACCACCGTGGTGCTGACCCGCGACCCGTCCTGGTCGGCCGACGGCGTGCTCGTCGCGCACTCGCTCGACGAGGCGCTGGTGACGGCCCGGTCGTACGACGGCGACGTCTTCGTCGTGGGCGGCGCGCAGGTGTACGCCGAGGCGTTGCCGCTGGCCGACGAGCAGGTCATCAGCGAGATCCCCCTGGAGCCCGAGGGCGACGCGTTCTACCCGTCCTTCGACCCCGGCGCCTGGCTCGAGGCCGAGCGCCGGCACTTCGAGGGCTACGACCGGGTCCGGCTGGTCCGCGCCGCTGCGCGGCTCTGAGATCGGTGGCCCGGTGTCGCGGCGGGTCTTGAACCAGACGCGCCGGCCCCACGCCACGCGCGATCGTCCAGGTCGCCCGCGACGGGGGATCCGGGACCGGCCTCGCGCACCTAGCGTGGCGCCATGATCAGGGTCATCGAGGACATGCCGGCCGGGACCATCGGCTTCGAGGCGAGCGGCAAGGTCACCGACGAGGACTACCAGGCCGTGCTCGTGCCGGCGCTGAAGGCGGCCCTCGAGCAGGGCGAGGTGCGGTTGCTCTACGTGCTGCCCGAGGGGACGTCCTACTCGCCCGGGGCGATGTGGGCCGACACGAAGCTGTGGGCGGGCAACCTGCGCGGCTGGAAGCGGTGCGCGATCGTCACCGACGAGGACTGGCTGGAGAACGCCATCAAGGCGTTCGGCTGGATGATGCCCGGCAAGGTCAAGGTCTTCGACGACGACGACGTGGACGACGCCAAGGAGTGGCTGGTCGAGGAGGACGACGACTGATCGCCGACCGCTTGGCGCCGCCTGACAGGGTGGCGCCATGGAGCTGCGCGTCTTCACCGAACCCCAGCAGGGGGCGACCTACGACGACCTGGTGACGGTGGCGAAGGAGGCGGAGGCCCTCGGCTTCGGGGCGTTCTTCCGGTCCGACCACTATCTCGGCATGGGCACCGAGGGGCTGCCCGGGCCGAGCGACGCGTGGGTGACGCTCGCGGGGATCGCCCGGGAGACCAGCACGATCCGGCTCGGGACCCTGATGACCAGCGCGACCTTCCGGCACCCGGGGCCGCTGGCGATCACCGTCGCGAACGTCGACCAGATGAGCGGCGGCCGGGTCGAGCTGGGCATCGGCGCCGGCTGGTTCGCCCAGGAGCACTCCGCCTACGGCATCCCGTTCCCCGACACGCGCGAGCGCTTCGACCGTCTCGAGGAGCAGCTCGCGATCGTGACCGGGCTCTGGTCGACGCCCGTGGGGGAGCGGTTCACCCACGAGGGCGCGCACTACTCGGTCACCGACAGCCCCGCCCTGCCCAAGCCGACGCAGGAGAAGGTGCCGGTCCTGATCGGCGGGCACGGCAAGCGTCGTACGCCGGACCTCGCCGCGCGCCACGCCGACGAGTTCAACGTGCCGTTCGCGAGCGAGGACGACACCCGCGTGCAGTTCGCCCGGGTTCGCGAGGCCTGCGAGCGGGCCGGCCGCGACCCCGGCACGATGAGGTGGTCCAACGCCCTGGTCGTGTGCGTCGGTGCCGACGAGGCCGAGGTCGATCGGCGGGCGCAGGCGATCGGCCGCGAGAAGGACGAGCTGCGCGAGAACGGCGTCGCCGGCACGCCCGAGGAGGCCGTCGAGAAGATCCGGCGGTACGCCGACCTCGGCGCCGAACGGATCTACCTCCAGGTCCTCGACCTGTCGGACCTCGACCACCTCCGCCTGGTGGCGCAGGACGTGGTGCCGCACCTCTGACGTCGAGCGGAGCGGCGGCCGGCCGGCGGGTCGGTGACCTGGTGGCGGCTCCCTGCCGGTCGGTGGCAGCATGGGCCGATGGTGGGTCTTCGGGGCGCCCCCCTGGTCGGTCGCGCGGAGGAGCTCGCCGTGCTCCGACAGCTCGTGGCCGACGCTGCGCGTCGCCGGCCGCGGGTGGCGGTCGTGCTGGGCGAGGCAGGGATCGGGAAGTCTCGGCTCGTCGACGAGGTGACCGGGTCGCTCGACCGGGCCGTCGTGGCGTACGGCCACTGCTTCCCCACCACCAGGGGCGAGCCGCTCGCGCCGGTGGCCGAGGTCGTGCGGGAGCTGCACCGCACCCTCGGGTCCCGCTTCGGACGGCTCGACGACGCCGGGACCATGGCCTCGGTCGCCGCGCTCCTGCCGGACCTCGTCCCGGACCCGTCCGCTGTCCGGGTCCCCTCGCAGGCGCAGCTCTTCGACACGGTGGTGCGGCTGCTCCGCGACGTCGGGCGGGCTCGGACGCTGGTGGTCGTCGTCGAGGACGTCCACTGGTCCGACGCGACGAGTCGCGAGCTGCTGGATTTCCTCGCCCGGTCGCTGCGCGACGAGCAGGTGGTGCTCGTGCTGACGGCGCGCACCCACGACGCCGCGTTCGACTCCTGCAGCGAGCTCGTCGCCACGGTGGGAAGCCTGCGGCACGCCGTCCGTCTGACGCTTCCCCGCCTGA
The DNA here is from genome assembly GCA_020636915.1 of Nocardioides sp. Taxonomy (GTDB): domain Bacteria; phylum Actinomycetota; class Actinomycetes; order Propionibacteriales; family Nocardioidaceae; genus Nocardioides. Next base: position 210,644 of record JACJWV010000008.1, on the reverse strand, counting down.
CGCCGGAGGAGGTGGCCGACCAGGTCCGTGGACTGCAGGCGTCTCGCGACGGACCGGGTGGCCATGCCTCGGTCACCCCTGACGTGGACCGGGTCGTCGAGGTCACGGAGGGCATCCCGCTCCTCGTGGAGGAGGTGGTGGACGCCGACCTCGACGACGTCGCGCTGCTGGCCGACATGCTCGTCGGGCATCGGCTCGACCGGCTGTCGCCACCAGCACAGCAGGTCGTCGCGACGGCGGCGGTGGCCGGGTTCGAGCCGGAGGCCGGCGCCCTGGCGCGGGCGTCGGGACTGTCGTCCGCGGTGTTCGACGGCGCGTTCCGCGAGGCCGTCGCCGACGGTCTGCTGCTGCGGCGCAAGGAGCGCGTCAGGTTCCGGCACGCGCTCCTGCGCGAGGCTGCCCAGCAGCGGGTCCCACCGAATGCCGAGCGCGAGCTGCACCAGCGCTGGAGCGCCGAACTCGGGAACCACCCGCGGACCCGCGCAGACCTCCTCGCGGCGGCGTACCACCGTGAGCGCGCCGGCGACCTCGGCGGAGCACTCACCGCCTATGTGGAGGCCGCGCGGATGGCACGGCGGATCTCCGCGCACGCCGAGGAGAAGCAGCTGCTCCTGCACGCGGTCGAGCTGTGGCCGAGCGTCCCCGACGCCGCGGAGCGCTCTGCCGGCACCACGCTCCTCGACCTCTACTGCGACGCCACCTGGTGTGCCCACCTCCAGATGGCGGACGCCGGGGAGGTCAGGCGGCTGGGGGACGCGGCCCTGGCCGCACTGCCGGCGGACGCCGGTGCGCACGACCGGGCCATGGTCACGCTGCTGTGGCACCGGAGCCGGTGGAACGGCGACGGCCGCCTGAGCACCGACGAGGTGCTCGCCGCCGTGAAGGACGTGACCACCGAGCCGCCGTCCGACCAAGCGGTCCTGGCGATGCTGGAGGGCAGCGATGCGCTCGTGCGCGACGACCAGCTCGGTCCGGCCGAGGCATACGCGCGACGCGCGGCCGACATCGCGGACCGCCTGGGTCGCAACGACCTGGTTGCGAGGGCCCTCGCGGCCACCTCGCGGGCGCAGGCGCTGCGCGGGGACGAGGACGCCATCCGGTCCGCCGAGCGCGCGGCGGCGCTGGCCGACCGCAGTGGTGACCTCATGGGGCGGTTCGACTCCCTGGAGGCGGCCCGCTTCGCGAGGTGGAAGGCGGCGCGTCCGACGCTGGAGGTCGACGAACGTCTCGCCGACCTCCTCGTTGGCGACCGTCCCGGGCCGCTGGCCGGGAGGTGGGCTGCCGTGCAGGCCGACCGCGCCCGCGCCCTGATGGAGGCGGGTCGCTGGGACGAGGCGCGAGCCGCCCTCGACCTGGTGGTCGGTGAGCCGGCGCTCGGCGCGGCGTCGAGAGTCGCGCAGCAGGTGGCCGACCAGCTCGCCGCTCGGCGGGGCGACCTGCCGCCGCTGCCGCCCGACTCCTCTGCCGGGTCGGAGCGGGACGCGGCGGACGCCGGCGGTCTCGTCGAGCTGGCCGATGTCCTCTGCATCAGCGGTGACGTCGCAGCATGCCGCGGTGACCTCGCAGGCGCCCGCGAACAGGTGGCGACGGCGATCGACGACCGTGCGGTCCACGATCCCGACCTCCTCAGCCCGCTCCTGTGGGTCGGAGCGCGGGTAGAGGCCGAGATCGCGACCGCTGAGGGTTCGGTGGCTCGCGGACAGGATGCGGGGGTGGCGGACCAGCTCCGCCACCTGGTCGAGGTCACGCCGCGGAACAACCGGCGGACGCGTGCGTACCTCGCCCACGCCTCGGCGGACCTCGACCGTCACGCGGGTCAGGAGGACCCGGTGGCCTGGGAGGCCGTGGTGGCCGGCTGGCGCGACGCCGAGCTCCCGTTCCACCTCTCGACCGCGCTCGTCCGGGCGGCCGCCAGCTGGGCAGCCGCGGGCGACGCGGATCGCGCGCTCGCGCGTCTGCGCGAGGCGGTCGCCATCGCGGAGCAGCTCGGAGCCCGGCCCCTCGTCGACGAGGCGCTGGCCGTCGCCGGTCGCTGGCACCTGAGGCTCAGAGCCGGTGCCGGCACCCACCCGCACGGCCTGACCGCCCGTGAGCTCGAGGTCCTCCAGCTGGTCGCGGACGGTGCGTCGAACGCGGCGATCGCGCGGTCGCTGGTGATCTCGCCGAAGACGGCATCCGTGCACGTCTCGAACATCCTCGCCAAGCTCGAGGTGCCGAACCGGGCCGCCGCGGCCGCCGTCGCCCACCGCGAGCAGCTCCTGCCGTCCGGGCGGACGGCTGGGCCCTCCGACTAGGGCGATCTCCCTATTCCACGGCCAGCCCGGGCGGTGCACCGTGCGTGCACCGAGCTCACGAGGAGGGGTCATGGTCTTCTGGGTCGCATGCGGAGTGGTGGTCGCGGCCGTGCTGGGGCTGGGGCTGTGGCTCGACCACCACGGCGGCCGGCGTTCCGGCGGACGCCACCTCGATGAGGTCCGCAACCGGATCGAGGGCAGCGCCGTGATGGGCACGGACTGGCAACCGCCAGGCCACTGGCGTCCCTGAGCGCCGAGGCTGCTGCATCGCGTCGGAGCCGACCGGCGCGACGGCGGTCGACGCGCTCGCGTCGCCGTCGGGCGATAGCCTGTCCCTCATGATGTCCGCGCCCGCCGCTCCGTTCGGCCATGTCCTCACGGCGATGGCCACCGCGTTCCACGACGACGGCTCGGTCGACCTCGAGGGCACCGCGCGGATCGCCACCCACCTCGTCGAGCACGGCCACGACGGCGTCGTCGTGTCAGGCACGACCGGCGAGTCGCCGACGACCACGACCGAGGAGGACGGCGCGATCCTCGCGGCCGTCAAGGACGCGGTCGGCGACCGCGCGAAGATCGTCGCCGGCGTCGGCACCAACTCGACCGCACACTCGGTCGAGCTCGCCGAGCAGGCCGCGAAGATCGGCGTCGACGGGCTGTTGCTCGTGACGCCCTACTACAACAAGCCCGGACAGGCCGGCGTCCTGCACCACTTCCGCAGCGTCGCCGAGGCGACCGACGTCCCGGTGATGCTGTACGACGTCCCCGGCCGCACCGGCACGCAGATCTCGATGGAGACCTTCGAGCAGGCGATCCGCTGGGACTCCGTCGTCGCCGTCAAGGACGCCGTGGGCGACTTCGCGCGCGGCGTCGAGCTCACCGGGCTCGGCTACGCCGTCTACTCCGGCGACGACGCCAGCAACCTCGGCTGGCTCGCGCACGGTGCGGTCGGCTTCGTCTCCGTCGTCGGCCACGCCGCCGGCGACCAGACGCGCGCGATGGCCGAGGCCTTCTGGACGGGCGACCACGCGCGCGCCCTCGAGATCTTCACCGGGCTGCTGCCCGCGATCCACGCCGTCATGGGCGTCCCGAACTACGGTGCGACGACCGCCAAGGCGGCACTCCAGCTGCTCGGCGTGCTCGACAACCGCAACGTCCGCGGGCCGCTCGTGCCACTCACCGACGAGGAGGTGGCCGCGCTCCGCGCCGGCCTCGAAGCCTCCGCCCTCCTGTAAGGAGCTAGATGTCCCACCCACACCCCGAGCTCTCCGCACCGGTCGACCTGCCGGAGGGAGGGCTGAGAGTCATCCCCCTGGGCGGGCTCGGCGAGGTCGGTCGCAACATGACCGCCTTCGAGCACGCCGGCCGCCTGCTGATCGTCGACTGCGGCGTGCTGTTCCCCGAGGACCACCACCCCGGGGTCGACCTGATCCTGCCGGACTGGTCGTCGATCCGGGACCGCCTCGACACCGTCGAGGCGCTGGTGCTGACGCACGGCCACGAGGACCACATCGGCGCGACGCCGTACCTCCTGCGCGAGCGGGGCGACATCCCGCTGGTCGGCTCCAAGCTCACGCTGGCGCTGCTCGGCAGCAAGCTGCGCGAGCACCGCCTGCGCGAGACCGTCCACCACGAGGTCTCGGAGGGCGACCGAATCAGCTTCGGGCCGTTCGACCTGGAGTTCGTCGCGGTCAACCACTCGATCCCCGACGCGCTCGCGGTGGCGATCCGCACCAGCGCCGGGATGGTGCTGCACACCGGCGACTTCAAGATGGACCAGCTCCCGCTGGACGGCCGGATCACCGACCTGCGCGCGTTCGGGCGGCTGGGGGAGGAGGGCGTCGACCTCTTCCTCACCGACTCCACCAACGCCGAGACGCCCGGCTTCACCCCGCTCGAGAAGTCGATCACCCCCGTCATCGACCAGGTATTCCGCGACTCCGACCGGCGCATCATCGTGGCCTGCTTCGCCTCGCACGTGCACCGCGTGCAGCAGGTGCTCGACGCGGCGTACGCCCACGAGCGCCAGGTCGCGTACGTCGGCCGCTCGATGGTCCGCAACATGGGGATCGCCCGCGACCTGGGCTACCTCCGGGTGCCGCCGGGCGTGCTCGTCGACGCCAAGGACCTCGCCGACCTCCCGGTGGACCGCCAGGTGCTGATCTCGACCGGCTCCCAGGGCGAGCCGATGAGCGCCCTGTCCCGGATCGCGCAGCGCAACCACAACTTCGTGCACATCGAGGAGGGCGACACCGTCCTGCTCGCCAGCAGCCTGATCCCCGGCAACGAGAACGCCGTCTACCGGGTCATCAACGGGCTGGCGCGCTGGGGCGCGCGGGTCGTGCACAAGGGCAACGCGCTCGTCCACGTCTCCGGCCACGCCAGCGCGGGGGAGCTGCTCTACTGCTACAACGTGGTGCGCCCGCGCAACGTGCTGCCCGTGCACGGCGAGATCCGACACATGCTCGCCAACGGCAACCTGGCCCGGGCCACCGGCGTGGAGAACGTCGTCATCGCCGAGGACGGCGTCGTCGTCGACCTGGTCGACGGGATCGCCTCGATCGCCGGCAAGGTCGACTGCGGGTACGTCTTCGTGGACGGGTCCTCGGTCGGTGACATCACCGAGTCCGACCTCAAGGACCGCCGCATCCTCGGTGAGGAGGGCTTCATCTCGGTGATCGTGGTCGTCGACTCGGTGAGCGGGAAGGTGTCGGCCGGACCCGAGATCCACGCCCGAGGCTTCGCCGAGGACGACTCCACCTTCGACGACGTCAAGCAGCCGATCATCGACGCGCTCGACGCCCAGATCGCGGAGGGCAACACCGACAGCTACCAGCTGCAGCAGACGGTGCGCCGCGTCGTCGGCCGCTGGGTCAGCAACACCCACCGCCGCCGGCCGATGATCATCCCGGTGGTCATCGAGGCCTGAGCGTCGGCGGTCGGGCCGGCGGTAGCGCTGGCCCGTCCGGCTATCGTCACCGCCGTGCCCGACCACCAGCCCATCCACGTGGTCAGCACGACGGCGGGGGAGACCGAGCTGGTGCGGGTCCGCGACGGCCTGGCCCGCGACACCGTGTGCCTGGTCGCCCCGACGGCCGACGCGGTGCGGGTGGTGCGGGCGCTCGGGCTCGAGCCGCAGCCCGAGCCGCTGCTGGGGCCGGTGAGCTTCCCGGCCGCCGACCGCGGGCACCAGCTGGACCTGCTGGTGCGGCGGCACGCCCTGGCCGACCGGTTCCGTGACGTGGTCGTGGTCACCGACCCGGCGACCGCCGTGCTGCTGCTCCGCGCGCTGGCGCCCGACCAGCTGCCCACCGCTGGCGCCGTGACGGTCGTCGGGCTCGCCCGTGGCGGCCGACCGGTCGCCGTCCGGCGGGCCGTGGCGGTCGGCGTCGTCCTGGGCGCCCTGGCGTACGTCGTCGCCCCGCCGGCGTCGATCGGCGCCGTGCCGGGTGCAGTGGGGCTGGCCGGCCTGGCCCTGCTGCCGGGTCGGCGGTGGCGGCACCTGGGCCAGGAGCTCCTGCTCGCCGCGGCGGTCGCCCTCGTGGTCGCTCTCGCCGTCGTCGCCGGGTCGGCGCGGTTCCCCGACGGCTGGTGAGGCGGTTCGGTACGCCGGTCCCCGGCGCGTCCCCGACACGCACTCGTGTGATGCGTGTGACGGGAGTGACCGCTGCGTAGGGTGGTGGCATGGCGACCCGTACGTCTTCCCCGCCGGGGTCGCGGAGCAAGAGCACGTCCACGTCCAAGAGCACCAGCACCACCAGTCGCAGCACCGGACGCAGCTCGAGCACCCGATCCCGGAGTACCAGCCCGAGGCGCAAGCCTGCCCCGAAGAAGTCATCGAAGAAGGCCCGCAAGCCGGCGGCGCGCCGGCCGGCGCCGCGTGCGGTGCGCAGCGGGCCGGGGCCGGTCTCGCGCTTCTTCACCGCGCTCTTCCACGGGATCGCCGCGGTCTGGCTCGCCATCGCCCACGGTGTGGGCGCGGTCGCCCGCAGCGTCGGCCACACGGCGCGCGACCTCGAGCCCGAGCACCGTCGCGACGGGATCGGGCTGGCGCTCTTCGGCGCCGCCGTGGTCGTCGCCGCCGCCGTCTGGTGGCAGCTGCCCGGCTCGGTGATGGACGCGACGCGCACCGTCGTCGAGGGCTCGGTCGGGAAGATCGGCTTCCTGGTGCCGCTGGCACTGCTGTTCGTCGGCTGGCGCACCATGCGCGACCCGGTCCACAACGGGCCGGCCGGACGCCAGGTCGTCGGCTGGGCGGCGCTGTCCTTCGGGCTGCTGGGCATCGTGCAGATCGCCTCGGGCAACCCCCAGCCCGAGCTGGGTGACACCTCCGACCTTCGGACCGCCGGCGGCGCCGTCGGGTACGTCGTCGCCAGCCTGCTCCTCGACCTGCTGCGCTCGGAGCTCGTCGTCGTCCCGCTGCTCGCCCTGCTCGCGTTCTTCGGCGTCCTCATCATCACCGCCACGCCGCTCTACCAGGTCCCCGCGCGGCTCGCGCACACCCGTGACCGGCTGCTGGGCCGCGAGGCCCCGGCCGAGGACCCCGATGCCACCCAGACGATGCCGGCCACCAGGTCGCGGCGCCGCCGCGGCGCCGACGAGACCGGCGAGATCGACCCGGACATGGGCGATCCGGCGTACGACAGCCCGGTCCTCGCCGACCGCGAGCTGCGCAGGCGCAAGAAGCGCCTGGAGACCACCGACGACGGGCTGGACATCTTCGCTCCGGACCCGGTCGCGCCACCGAGCCCGGACGTGGTCGAGACGCACGCCGAGCTCGAGCCACCGCCCCACACGCCGCTCCCGCCGCGGGTGGAGCAGCTGGCGCTGTCGGGCGACGTCGCCTACCACCTGCCCGGCGGCGAGGTGCTCAAGCCCGGCTCACCGCACAAGCCGCGGTCGAAGGCGAGCGATGCCGTCGTCGAGCGGCTCACCCAGGTGATGGAGGAGTTCGGGATCGACGCGCAGGTCACCGGCTACACCCGGGGCCCGACGGTCACCCGCTACGAGGTCGAGCTCGGACCCGCGGTCAAGGTCGAGAAGGTCACCGCGCTGTCGAAGAACATCGCGTACGCCGTGGCCAGCGCCGACGTGCGGATCCTCAGCCCGATCCCCGGCAAGTCCGCGATCGGCATCGAGATCCCCAACACCGACAAGGAGATCGTCTCCCTCGGTGACGTCCTGCGCTCCAACACCGCGCGCTCGGACCACCACCCGATGGTGGCGGGGCTCGGCAAGGACGTGGAGGGCGGCTTCGTCGTCGCGAACCTCGCGAAGATGCCGCACCTGCTGGTCGCCGGCGCCACCGGGTCGGGCAAGTCGTCGTTCATCAACTCGATGATCACCTCGATCCTGATGCGTTCCACGCCGGACGAGGTGCGGATGATCATGGTCGACCCCAAGCGGGTCGAGCTGAACGCCTACGAGGGCGTCCCGCACCTGATCACGCCGATCATCACCAATCCCAAGAAGGCCGCCGAGGCGCTGGCGTGGGTCGTGCGCGAGATGGACATGCGCTACGACGACCTCGCGAACTTCGGGTTCCGCCACATCGACGACTTCAACAAGGCGGTGCGGGCGGGCAAGGTGACCGTGCCGCCGGGCAGTGAGCGCGAGCTCACGCCGTACCCCTACCTGCTGGTGATCGTCGACGAGCTCGCGGACCTGATGATGGTCGCCCCGCGCGACGTCGAGGACGCGGTCGTCCGCATCACCCAGCTGGCGCGTGCCGCCGGCATCCACCTGGTGCTGGCGACGCAGCGCCCGTCGGTCGACGTCGTCACCGGACTGATCAAGGCGAACGTGCCGTCGCGACTGGCGTTCGCGACCTCCAGCCTGGCCGACAGCCGGGTCATCCTCGACCAGCCCGGTGCGGAGAAGCTGGTGGGCCAGGGTGACGGGCTGTTCCTGCCGATGGGCGCATCGAAGCCGGTGCGCGTGCAAGGCTCCTGGGTCACCGAGGCCGAGATCCACCAGGTCGTCAAGCACTGCAAGGGACAGCTGGAGCCGTCGTACCGCGAGGACGTGACGGCGCCGGCGCAGAGCAAGCGGGAGCTCGACGACGACATCGGCGACGACATGGACCTGGTGATCCAGGCGATCGAGCTGGTGGTCTCCACGCAGTTCGGGTCGACGTCGATGCTGCAGCGCAAGCTCCGGGTCGGCTTCGCCAAGGCCGGCCGCCTGATGGACATCCTCGAGAGTCGTGGCGTCGTCGGCCCCAGCGAGGGGTCGAAGGCACGCGACGTGCTGGTCAAGCCCGACGAGATCGATGCCGTGATCGCGACCCTCCAGGGGGAGATGTGAGCAACCTCAGCGCAGACGTCCAGGAGAGGACCGAGGCCGTGGCCCCGGTCGAGGTGCGGACCGACGCCCGGCTGGCGGCCGCGGTGGGCGGGATCGCGTCGATCGTGGCGATCGCCTACCTGGCGCGCGCCGTCGGGGGCGGCGGGTGGCTGGACTGGGCGCTGGTGCTGGTCACCGGCGCCATCGCCGCCGCCCACCTCCAGTCGCTGCTGGACGCCCGGGTGCCGCTGCTGGTCGTCGACGACCAGGGTGTCCGGCTGCGCAAGGGGCGCACCTGGCACGGACTGCCGTGGAGCGACGTGGAGCTGGTGGAGCACGAGCCGCGCCGCGGGTTGCTCCACGACGGTCGCGTCGTGCTGGTGCCCCGTGACCACGCGGCCGCACCGGTCTCCGTGCCGCTCTCGCTGTCGACCCGGGTGCTGGGCGCCGACGGGGACCTGACCCTGGCGCTCGAGCGGCTCGCGGGCGATCCCGACCTGGTGCTCGAGGTGGTCCCCGCGCACCCGGAGCACGACGAGCAGGACACGCACGAGCAGGCCGAGCACGACCGCGACCTCGACCCCGACCTCGACGAGCACGAGGAGCACGAGGAGCACGAGGAGCACGCGCTCGACGACCAGGAGCTCGACGACCAGGACGAGCTCGACGACGAGGAGACCCGGCCCGAGCACCGCGTGCTGCGCGACCCGCGGCCGGCGATCGCACGCGGCATCGGGTTCGTCGCCGACCACCTGCGCCTGCGGCGCGAGCCCTCCGAGGAAGTGTCGGAGGACGAGCCTCCGGCCGCGGCCGAGGACGGCCCCGAGGACGGCCCCGAGGACGGCCCCGAGGACGGCCCCGAGTCGACCGTCGCCCTGCCGCCCCTGGTCGCGAGCGCGACCCCGTGGCCGCTGCGCGACGCCGTCACGGGCGTCCGCTCCGAGGTGCGCTTCGATGGCGCCGCCGCGCTGAAGACGGACCCGGTGGAGGAGGACGACGACGCGTCCCGGCTCCCCGAGGGTCGCGAGCTGCGCCGGCCCGGCAGCGTGGACCTGGTGGAGGACACCGTGGTCTGGAGCGACCGGGTCAGCCCGATCGCGACCCCGGGTCCGGCGGTCGAGCCGCTGGTCATCGACGACCTGGCACCGGCCCCGGCCGTGGACCCGGTCGTCGGCCCCGAGCTCGCCGCGGCCCGGACCCGCCTGGGCCTGACGGTCGACCAGCTCGCCGACCGCACCCGCATCCGTCCGCACGTCATCGAGTCGATCGAGGTCGACGACTTCGCGCCCTGCGGCGGCGACTTCTACGCGCGCGGCCACCTGCGCACGCTGGCCCGGGTGCTGGGTGTCGACGCGGCACCGTTGCTGGCGTCGTACGACGAGCGGTACGCCGACGCGCCCATCGACGCGCGCCGGGTCTTCGAGGCCGAGCTCGCGACGGGGGAGAACGGGCCGATCCGCGGCACCCGCGGGGGCCCGAACTGGTCGGTCCTGGTCGCCGCGGTCATGGCCGTGGTGCTCGCCTGGTCGATCGCCCGGCTGATCATGGACAGCCCGGTCGAGCTGCACTCCAAGCCGGTGCTCAACGGATCGCCGTCGAGCTCGACCAAGCTGGGTCCCGCGGTCCCGGTGGTTCTGGACGCCGCCTCGGGTGGGGCGCACGTGGTCGTGCGCGACGGCTCCGGTGAGGTGGTCTTCAACGGCGACCTCGCCTTCGGTGACAGCCGCACCGTGAAGGCCGCCCCGCCCGTGCGGGTGCAGTCGTCCGACGGCGGCCTGACGATCACGGTCGACGGTCAGGACCGCGGTCCGCTGGGTGCCGACGGCCAGCCCGCCCAGAACACCTTCGCCGCCGCGGACTGAGAGGGCGCGAGTCGGCGCGTCTTGTACGCCGAGAGGGCGCGAGTCGGCGCGTCTTGCACGCCGAGAGGGCGCGAGTCGGCGCGTCTTGCACGCGGGCCGGGCGCGAGTCGGCGCGTCTTGCACGCCGGCCGGGCAACGTGCGCCGACTCGGCGGTCTCGAGCGGGCAGGATGCGCCGACTCGGCGGTCCTGAGCGAGCAGTTGGCGCCGACTCGGCCATCACCGGTGGCCGATTCGGCTCAGCGGCGGGGGAGCGGGGATACTCGGGTGATCATGACGACTGACGCTCCTGACCTGCTCTCGGTGGCCATGGTGACCCTGGGGTGTGCCCGCAACGAGGTCGACTCCGAGGAGCTCGCCGGCCGGCTGGCCGCCGACGGCTTCCGCCTGGTGGCGGACCCGTCCGAGGCCGACACGGTCGTCGTCAACACCTGCGGCTTCGTCGAGTCGGCCAAGAAGGACTCGGTGGACACCCTGCTCGAGGCGGCCGACCTGAAGTCGTCCGGCCGCACGCAGGCCGTGGTGGCCGTCGGCTGCCTGGCCGAGCGCTACGGCAAGGAGCTCGCCGACTCGCTGCCCGAGGCCGACGCGGTGCTCGGCTTCGACGACTACCCCGACATCGCCGACCGGCTCCGCGCGGTCGTGGCGGGGGAGACCCTGCCCGCCCACACCCCGCAGGACCGGCGGCTGCTGCTGCCCATCACCCCGGTCGAGCGCTCGCTCTCCACGGCGCCGGTCCCGGGGCACGCCTCGGGACCGGCGTCCGTGCGCCGTCGCCTGGACGCCGGCCCGACCGCCGCGCTCAAGCTCGCCAGCGGGTGCGACCGGCGGTGCTCCTTCTGCGCCATCCCGGCGTTCCGCGGGTCCTTCGTCAGCCGCCGCCCCAGCGACGTGCTGCAGGAGGCGCGCTGGCTGGCCGGCGAGGGCGCGCGTGAGCTGTTCCTGGTGAGCGAGAACTCCACCTCCTACGGCAAGGACCTCGGCGACCTGCGCCTGCTCGAGACGCTGCTCCCGGAGCTGGCGGCCGTCGACGGGGTCGACCGGGTGCGGGTCTCCTACCTCCAGCCCGCCGAGACCCGGCCGGGGCTGGTCGAGGCCATCGCGACCACGCCCGGCGTGACGCCGTACTTCGACCTGTCCTTCCAGCACGCCAGCGCCACGGTGCTGCGACGGATGCGCCGCTTCGGCGACCCCGACAGCTTCCTGGGCCTGCTCGACCAGGTCCGGTCGTTCGCACCGGAGGCGGGTGTGCGCAGCAACGTGATCGTCGGCTTCCCCGGCGAGACCGAGGACGACCTGCAGACGCTCTGCGACTTCCTGGTCGCGGCGCGCATGGACGTCACCGGGGTCTTCGGCTACTCCGACGAGGACGGCACGGAGGCGGCGTCGTACGACGGCAAGCTCGACGACGACGAGATCCGCGCGCGTGCCGAGCACGTGGGCGCGCTCGTCGAGGAGCTCACCTCCCAGCGCGCCGCCGAGCGGGTCGGTGAGACGGTCCAGGTGCTCGTGGAGTCGGTCTCCGGCGGCACGGTCGAGGGTCGCGCCGCGCACCAGGGTCCCGAGGTCGACGGCTCGACCTACATCGTCGATGGCGGGGTGGGTGTCGGGGACCTGGTAGAGGCGGAGGTCATCGGCTCCGAGGGCGTCGACCTCTACGCTCGGGTCCTGTGATGGCGGAGACGACACGGACCCAGCCCAGCAACTGGAACGTGCCCAACGTCCTGACGACGCTTCGCATCGTCATGGTGCCGTTCTTCGGGTGGGCCCTGCTGGTCGACGGCGGCGACTCGATCACCTGGCGCTGCGTCGCGAGCGTGCTGTTCGTGGTCGCGATGATCACCGACAAGATCGACGGCGACCTGGCCCGCAAGCACGACCTGGTGACCAACTTCGGCAAGATCGCCGACCCGATCGCCGACAAGGCGATCACCGGGATGGCGTTCATCGGGCTCTCGATCGTCGGCGACATCTGGTGGTGGGTGACGATCCTGGTCCTGGCGCGCGAGTGGAGCGTGACCCTGCTGCGCCTGTCGATCCTGAAGAAGGTCGTCATCGCGGCTGCCGACCTCGGCAAGATCAAGACCACCTTCCAGGCGATCGCGCTGGGGTTCCTCTGCCTCCCGCTGCGCGACCCGGACCTGCCCTCGGGTCTGCAGGTGCCGTGCGAGGTGCTCTACTACGCCGCCCAGGTGTGCCTGGCCGTCGCGGTGGCGCTGACGCTGTGGTCCGGCTGGGAGTTCTACCGCGACGTCTGGAAGCAGCGCGCGTCCCTGCGGACCTCCTGAGTCTCACCCTTTCGGCCAATCTCTGTGCGGTCGGAGGCGTCCGGTGCCGGAGTCGTTGCAACCCGTTCACCTGAAATCTGGATTTCCTCCGGCCCGATGAGGTTGGGTAGCGGCGTCACCCCCTCCGAAAGGTCCGTACCGTGCCCCCCAGTTCTCGGGCGCGACGGGGCGTCCGCGCCCTCGTCGCCAGCTCCGGTCTCGCGCTCGTCGCGTCGTCCGCCACCCTCGTCAGCTCGCCGGCCCACGCCGCCGCACCCGGCGCACCCGTCGACATCCAGATCATCGGGACCAACGACTTCCACGGCCGGCTGCTGCCGGACCGCGACATCCCCGGCGCGGCGAAGTACGCCGGCGCGGTCGACCAGCTCCGTGCGGAGAACCCGAACACGATCTTCGCCGCCGCCGGCGACCTGATCGGCGCGACGACGTTCGAGTCGTTCATCGACGAGGACAAGCCGACGATCGACATCTTCAATGCGATGGACCTCGACGTCTCCGCGGTCGGCAACCACGAGCTCGACCAGGGCTACGACGACCTGGTCGACCGGGTGATGGCGCCGTACGACGCGACCACGAACCCGACCGGTGGCGCGATGTGGCAGTACATCGCGGCGAACATCGACGAGCCGGGCGACGCGGACGAGATCGCGCCGACGTGGACCAAGGACGTCGCTGGTGTGACGGTCGGGTTCGTGGGGGCCGTCACCGAGCACCTCCCGGAGCTGGTCAGCCCCGGTGGCATCGAGGGTCTCACGGTGACCGACATCGTCGACGCCACCAACGAGCAGGCGGCGAAGCTGCGGGCCGACGGCGCGGACGTGGTCGTCCTGCTCGTCCACGAGGGTGCCCCGTCGACCGACTGCGCGACGATGGACGACGACCCCACGTCGGACTTCGGCTCCATCATCAACGGCGTGGACGGCGACGTGGACGCGATCATCTCGGGCCACACCCACCTGAACTACAGCTGCTCGTTCCCCGTCGCCGACTGGGCGAGCGACCCGACCCACGTGGTCAAGGACCGCCCGGTCGTCTCCGCCGGCCAGTACGGCGCGTTCCTCAACAAGCTCGACTTCTCGGTCGAGCCCGACACCGGTGCCGTCCTCGCCGTCACGAACCAGAACCTGAACCTCAACACCGGCACCTACCCCAACGACCCCGAGGTCCAGCAGATCGTCGACGACGCGAAGGCCAAGGCCGACGTCCTGGGTGCCGTGCCGCTCGGTGACATCGCGGGCCCGTTCAAGCGGGCGTCGCGGCCCAAGGCCGACAGCAGCGGCTTCGAGGAGAACCGCGGCGGCGAGTCCACCCTGGGCAACCTGGTCGCCGAGGCGCAGCGCTGGGCGACCGAGTCCGAGACCACCGGCGGCGCGCAGATCGCGTTCATGAACCCCGGCGGCCTCCGCGCCGACATGGTGGGCAACACGCCGGACAGCTACCCGACCGAGCTGACCTACAAGCAGGCCGCGACGGTCCAGCCGTTCGCCAACACGCTGGTCAACATGGACATGACCGGAGCCCAGATCGAGACCGTGCTCGAGCAGCAGTGGCAGCCGGAGGGCTCCTCGCGGCCGTTCCTGCGGCTGGGCACGTCGAAGGGCTTCACCTACACCTACGACCCCGCGGCCCACGAGGTCACCGGCATGTGGCTCGACGGGTCGCCGGTCACCGACGGGGCGACCTACTCGGTGACGGTGAACTCCTTCCTGTCCACCGGTGGCGACAACTTCGGTGAGTTCAAGAACGGCACCGATCGCAAGGACACCGGCAAGACCGACCTGCAGGGCATGGTCGACTACATGGCGGAGTTCGCCTCCGACCAGCCGCTGGCGGTCGACAGCTCCCAGCACGCCGTCGGCGTGACGTGGCCGACCGACGCGCCCGCGTCGTACGGTCCGGGCGACACCCTGGCGTTCGACCTGTCGTCGTTGGCGATGACCGGTGCAGGCGACGTGCAGGACTCCGAGGTCACCGTGTCGCTGGGTGACCACGAGCTCGGCACCTTCCCGGTGGACAACACCGTCGCGCCCGGCGCGACGGACGACGAGGCCGGCAAGGCGTCGGTGGACCTCACCCTCCCGGCCGGTCTCCCCGGCGGCGACCGGACCCTGACGGTGACCGGCGACAAGACTGGCACGGTCGTGCGGGTCCCGGTGACCCTCGAGAAGGCCGCGTCCGCGGTCGCCGCGAAGGTGACCCCGAAGAAGGTCGTGGCCCACAAGACGCGTCCCACCGTGAAGGTGACCGTCCGTGCGGGCGGCGCCCCGGCGTCCGGCAAGGTCGAGATCCGCACCGGCGGCAAGAGCTGGACGGCGCGGCTCCACGACGGCAAGGCGTCCGTGCGGCTGCCGGCCTTCGGCCGGGTCGGGACCAGGACCGTGCGCGTCGCCTACCTCGGCAACGCCTCGACCGAGGCGTCCCGCACCAAGGTGACCGTCGAGGTCGTCCGCAAGAAGTAGCTGCCGACCCCGGGTCCCGCCACGGACCCGCGCAGCGCCCCGGCGTCGGGGCCGGCACCCCGCCGGCCCCGACGCCTCCCGCACCACCTCTCCACACTCGCTCCGCACTCTCGGATCTCGGAAGGTTCTCATGTCCCAGGCTTCTCGGGCGTCGCGACGGGCGTTGGCGGCTGCCGCCGGCCTCGCCGCGGCGGTCACAGGCACCACCCTGCTCCCGTCCGCCCCTGCCGCCGCCGTCAGCACCGGCCTCGTCATCAGCGAGGCCTACGTCAACGGCGGCTCGGCGAACGCGACCTACACCAACAAGTACGTCGAGCTGTTCAACCCGACCGGGTCCGCGATCAGCCTCGGCGGCCTGTCCCTCCAGTACCGCGCCCCGGCCAGCTCGGGCGCCTCCACGACGACGGTGCCGCTGACGGGCTCGGTCCCGGCCGGCGGGTACTTCACGCTGCAGGGCGGCAGCAACGGCTCGAACGGGGTAGCGGTTCCGGGCGTCGACCAGACCTCGTCGCTCAACCCGGGCGCCGGGGGCGGCACGATCACGCTCGCGAGCGTCACGACGGCCGTCGACCCCTCGTCCTCGCCGAACGTCGTCGACAAGCTCGGCTGGGGGACCAGCAACTCCCCGGAGGGGACCGCCGCGACCGGCAACAGCGTCACTGCCAGCCTCCAGCGCAACGCCACCGGCACCGACACCGACGTCAACAGCGCCGACTTCAAGGCCGGCACCCCGACCCCGGACGCCGTCAACGGCGGTGGCACCCCGCCGACGGGATCGGTCGACGCGACCATCGCGCAGATCCAGGGCACCGGGTCGACGTCCCCCCTGACCAACCAGCAGGTCGTCACGCGGGGCGTCGTCACCGCGGCCTACCCGACCGGCGGCTTCAACGGCTTCTACCTCCAGACGGGCGGCACCGGCGGCAGCGCCGCAGACGCGACGCCCGGCGCCTCCGACGCGGTCTACGTGTACGGCTCGATCTCCGCGGCCCAGGTCGCCGTCGGCGACTCGGTCCAGGTCAAGGGCACGGTCAGCGAGTTCGGCGGGCTGACCGAGATCGGCTCGCCCACCGTCACCGCGCTCGCGGACCCGCTGCCGCCGGTCCAGCCGCTCGCGACGAGCGTGCCCGCGGCGGCGGACCGCGAGGCCCACGAGGGGGAGCTCTTCGCCCCCACCGGGGACTTCACCGTCACCGACACCTACTCGACCAACCAGTACGCCGAGATCGGGCTCGCCGCAGGCGACCACCCGCTGATCCAGCCCACCGACGTCGCGGACGCCCAGGACGACCCCGCGATCGCAGCGATCGAGGCCGACAACGCCGACCGCGGCGTCGTCCTCGACGACGGGGCGAGCATCAACTTCCTGCCGCGGCCCGACCAGCCGCAGGACGCGCGGAACATCCCGCTGCCGTGGCTGTCGAAGGCCAACCCGATCCGGGTCGGCGCCGCCGTCACGTTCACCGGACCGGTCGTCCTGGACTACCGCAACAGCACCTGGAAGTTCCAGCCCACCCACCAGGTGACCGACAGCGGCGCCGAGGTGGCGACCTTCGAGAACACCCGCACCGAGAACCAGGCGCCTGGGGACGTCGGCGGCGACGTCCGCCTGGCGACGTTCAACGTCCTGAACTACTTCAACACGACGGGCGTCGCCTACGACGCCGCCCACCCGGGCGCCTGCTCGTACTACGACGACCGGGCCGGCAACCACGACACCGTCGACGACTGCGGGCCGACCGGTCCGCGCGGCGCCGCCGAGGACGACGACCTCCAGCGTCAGCGCGACAAGATCGTCGCCGCGATCAACAAGCTCGGCGCGGGCATCGTGTCGCTGGAGGAGATCGAGAACTCCGTGGCGCTCGGCGAACCCGACCGCGACGACGCCCTGTCGTCGCTGGTGGACGCCCTCAATGCGGACGCCGGAGCGGGCACCTGGGCCTTCGTGCCCTCGCCGGACGCGGCGGACCTCCCGCCGGTGGCCGAGCAGGACGTGATCCGCACCGCGTTCATCTACCGACCGGCCGTGGTGCGGCCCGTGGGTGCGTCGGAGGTGCTGGTCGGCAGCCCGGCGTTCTCCAACGCGCGGGAGCCGCTGGCCCAGGCCTTCAAGCGGAAGGGCGCTCCCGACGCCGACGCGTTCGCCGTCATCGTCAACCACTTCAAGTCCAAGGGCTCCGGCACCCCCGACCCCGACGGTCAGGGCAACGCGACCGCCGACCGGGTGGCCCAGGCCGAGGCGCTGTGGCCGTTCGCGGAGCAGTTCGCCGCGGACCGGGGCACCGACGCGGTCTTCCTCACCGGCGACTTCAACTCCTACACGCAGGAGGACCCGCTGCAGGTCCTCTACGCCCACGGCTACACCAACCTGGAGTCGACCACGAGCCCGGGGGAGGCGACCTACTCCTTCGACGGCCTGTCGGGATCGCTCGACCACGTGCTGGCCAACGACGCCGCCGAGGCGCTGGTGACCGGGGTCGACGTGTGGCAGATCAACGCCGAGGAGTCGGTGGCGTTCGAGTACAGCCGCTTCAACTACAACGCGACCGACTTCTACGAGCCGAACCAGTTCCGGGCGTCCGACCACGACCCCGAGGTCGTCGGCCTGGACCTGCCCGAGGTCGGCCCGGTGCCGTCCACGGTCGTGGCCGAGGACTCCGAGGCGGTCTACAGCAAGGAGCCGGTGCGGATCCCGGTCCGGGTGACGGCCGACGAGGTGACCCCGACCGGCACGGTGACCGTCCTCGACGACCACCGCGTGCTCGGGACGGCGACCCTGGTCGACGGGGCCGCGGTCGTGCAGCTCCCGGCGAAGGCGCTCAAGCGGGGCACCTACACCCTCACCGTGACCTACTCGGGTGACGAGCAGGTCGAACCCGGCTCGACCCAGGTGCAGGTGCGGGTCACGAACCCCGCGGGGCACTAGATGGCTGATTCCAAGGGCTCGCGCGCTGCGCGACGCTCAACATCCACGCTGGCTACGTTGCCGACGCTTGAAAGACGCCCAGTCTGCCTTCGCGCCGGCGCCTTGCCAGCGCGGCGCTGAGCGCCGCTCGCGTGCCCGACCCCTTGGAATCAATCATCTAGCAGCAGCGTCCGCGAGGTCGAAGGCCGCCCGGACCAGCGCCAGGTGGCTGAAGGCCTGCGGGAAGTTGCCGACCATGCGGCCGTGGGCGGCGTCGTACTCCTCCGAGAGGAGTCCGACGTCGTTCACGAGCCCGCAGAGCCGGTCGAAGAGCTCGTGCGCGTCGCCGGTCCGCCCCGCGCGGGCGTAGGCGGACACCAGCCAGAAGGAGCACGCGAGGAACGGGTGCTCGTCGCCGGCCAGGCCGTCCACCCCGCTCTGGGTCCGGTAGCGCAGGACCAGGCCGTCGCGGAGCAGGTCCTCCTCGACGGCGGCGATCGTGCCCAGCATCCGCGGGTCGTCGCCTGCGAGGAACCCGATCGACGGGAGGACGAGCAGCGAGGCGTCGACCTCGGTGGTCTCGTCGTGCTGGACGAACGTGCCACGGTCGTGGTCGTACCCCCGCTCCAGGACCTCGGCGTGCACGGTGTCGCGCAGGTCGCGCCAGGTGTCGACCGGCCCGGGCAGGTCGAACTCCTCGACCGCGCGCACCGCGCGGTCGAACGCCGCCCACACCATCGCCTGCGAGTGGGTGAAACGCCGCTGCGGCCCGCGGATCTCCCACAGCCCGTGGTCCTTCTGGCGCCAGCCGCGCGCCAGGCCGTCGACCAGGGCGCGCTGCAGCGCCCAGGCGTCCGCGTCGGCGTGACCGGTGACCTGCCGGGCCCGCTCGAGGGCGATCATCACCTCGCCCACGACGTCGAGCTGGCGCTGGAGCGCCGCGCCGTTGCCGATGCGGACCGGTCGGCTGCCGGCGTACCCGGGCAGGTGCTCGAGGGTGAGCTCGGTCAGGCGCCGGTGCCCGTCGGTGGCGTAGACGATCTGGAGGTCCTGGGGGTCCCCGGCGACCGTCCGCAGGAGCCAGCGACGCCACAGCTGCGCCTCCTCGGTGTAGCCGGCCCGCAGCAAGGAGTCGAGGGTGAGGGCGGCGTCGCGCAGCCAGCAGAAGCGGTAGTCCCAGTTGCGCTCGCCCCCCGGGTCCTCGGGCAGGGAGGTGGTCGGTGCCGCGACGATCCCGCCGGTCTGCTCGTCGGTCAGCAGGCGCAGGGTGAGCAGCGACCGTCGTACGACCTCCGCATGGGGCAGGTCTCCGCGGCACTGGCCCGACCACGACGATCCGTCCCGCACCATCGCGTCGACGACCTCGCGGTGGTCCGCGTCGGTCCGCAGGGACGCGAGGGGCACGTGCGAGGGGAGCCAGGTCGTCGAGAACGTCAGCGTCGCCCCCTCGGCGACGTCGAACTCGTCGACATGTCGGTGGTCGTCGGCCGTCGGGAGTCGCGGGCCGCGCAGGACCAGCTGGTCGGGTCCCGCGATGGCGGTGATGACCGCCTCGCCGTCGACGGTCTGCCGGCGGACCCAGGGCACGATCGCGCCGTAGTCCAGGCGGACCCGCCACTCGTGCCGCATCCGGACGGTCCCGCGAACCCCCTCCACCCGGCGTACGACGTCCGCCCGGCCGTCCCCGCGCGGCATCAGGTCGGTGAGGGTGACGACGCCCTCGGCGGTCGTGAACGTCGTCTCGAGCACCGCGGAGCCGTCGAGGTAGCGGCGCGACACCTCGTGCTCCCCGACCGGGCACAGCTGCCAGCGGCCGTGCTCCTCGGTGCCCAGGAGTGCCGCGAAGCAGGCCGAGGAGTCGAAGCGGGGCAGGCACAGCCAGTCCAGGGAGCCGTCGGAGCCGACCAGCGCGGCGGTGCGCCGGTCACCGATCAGCGCGTACTCCTCGATGGGAAGCGCCATGGGGGTGAACTCTAACCTTGGCCAGGTGACGGATCTCGAGAAGCGTGTCCACCTCCTGCTGCGCGCGGGCGGGGCCACCGTGGCGACCGCGGAGTCCCTGACCGGCGGCCGGCTCGCGGTCGCGCTGACCGACACCCCGGGGGCCTCCGAGACCTTCCTCGGCGGGGTCGTGACCTACGCGACCGAGCTCAAGGCCTCGCTGCTGTCGGTCGACGACCAGGTCATCGACCAGCACGGGGTGGTCTCGCCCGAGTGCGCGAAGGCGATGGCGTCGGGGGTGCGGGCGCTGACCGGCGCCACGTTCGGCGTCGCGACGACCGGGGTCGCGGGACCGACCGAGCAGGAGGGCAAGCCCCCCGGGACGGTGTTCGTCGGCATCGCCGGCCCTGGCCTGGTCGAGGCCGTCGCCCTCGAGCTCTCGGGCAAGCGGCAGCAGGTGCAGGACCGCGCCGTGCGCGAGGCGCTGGAGGCCTTCGAGTCGGTCCTGCGCCGGGAAGAAACCACCCTCGGGTAGCGTTGCCCACACGTACTCGAAGGGAGACGCGCATGGTGCTGTTCCGTCGGCT
Organism: Nocardioides sp.; assembly: GCA_020636915.1. GTDB lineage: Bacteria > Actinomycetota > Actinomycetes > Propionibacteriales > Nocardioidaceae > Nocardioides. Next base: position 190,024 of record JACJWV010000008.1, on the reverse strand, counting down.
TCTCGGCGACGTGCTCCGCGACCTGCGGATGCAGCGCGGACTGACCCTGCGCGAGGTCTCGGCGGAGGCCCGGGTGAGCCTGGGCTACATCTCCGAGATCGAGCGGGGGCAGAAGGAAGCCTCCTCGGAGCTGCTCGCCTCCCTGTGCGCCGCCCTCGACGCTCCGCTCTCCGACGTGCTGCGCGACGTGTCCGACGCCGTGGCGCTGGAGGAGGCCGCGGCCGGCCTGGTCCGCATCCCAGTCGCTGCCGGCGCCGGCGAGGTCGTCACCTCCGCCGCCTGACCACTCGACTGGCACAGTCGGAGCATGCGACGACGGGTGTCCCTCGTGCTGGGGTGCGCGGTCGCTGCCGTCCTGGTCGGCTGCGGGAGCGACGGCGACGCCACCGGGTCGCGTGCAGAGCCGGGGAACCCGGTGGCGACGGTGGGCCAGGTGCGGTTCTCGTTGCCGACGCCCCACCGGGTCGTCGTCGAACGACGCACGGCCGGCGGCTGGGACGACCCCCGTGTCGTGTTCGAGGACGGCGGCCGCGAGTGCGGGACAGTGAGCGCGGTCGCCGCCGGCTCCACGGTGGCGGCCGTCGTCGGCTGCGACGAGCACTTCGCCGAGGACCAGGCGCCCACGCGCAGCGTGGCGCTGGTCAGCCCGGACGCCCGCACCTGGACCCATCGCGACCTCGAGGGCGAGGCCTACCGGACACCCGCACTGTCGCCGGGAGGTGGTCATGCCGTCTGGGCCCAGGGCGACGACCTCCTCGTCTGGGACGAGGGGTCGTTCCGCACCGCGCCCGGCCCGACCGGCCCGGCGCAGGTGCTCGTCGTCGATGACGACGGCACGGTCGGCGGGGTCGGCGTCGGGATCGCGGCCGGCCGGTGCGTCCTCGAGGTCCGGACCGGCGGGCGCGGCGCGCCGGTCGTGCTGCCGATCGCCGACGCCCACGACCTCGCGTGCCGGGAGGTCGGGCTGTCGGCCCCCGGGCCGTCGGAGATCGACGGTGACGTCTCCGGTCAGCCCGGCACCGGTTTCGTCGCCGACCGAGTGGACCGGGGCGTGGGCACGGGCGGATGGGTCCTGCGAGCCCGGCCGCCGATCGCCATGCCGGGACTCGATGTCTATCCGGACGACCCCGCCCGGGCCATCTGGAACCAGGTGACGACCAACACCCGCGGCGATCTCGTCGCGGTCGGTTCGCCGGACCGTCAGCGCCTCACCGCTCAGCGCTACGACCGTGGCCGGCAACGGTGGACGCGGTCTCGGGTCGTGTTCGATGCGGGGGCGCCGGTCTGTCGCCGCAGCGTCGAGGACTCCGGGGTGCTGCAGGGCGCCACGTTCCGGCTCCGGCTGGTCTGCGAGGGCCGGCCGCTCATCCTGGTCAGTCGTGACGGCGCCTCGTGGGGTCATCGGGGCGGTTGGCACGACGGGCACCAGTAGGCGACGCGCCGCTGCTCGCCGAGCTCGCCGCGCTCGACCGGGGTGCCGCAGCGCAGGCACCGCTCGGTGCCGCGCCCGTAGATCCACAGGCTGTGTCCCCGCCGCTTGTCGCCGGTCGTGCAGATCTGCGGCAGCTGCCTGTTCTGGAGCAGCATCCGGTGGGCCAGCCGGACCATCCGCAGCGGGTCGGCGACGACGCCGACCGGCGAGCGCGGGTCGTAGCCGGTGAGGAAGCACAGCTCGGTGCGGTAGATCGTGCCGATCCCGGCGAGGTTGCGCTGGTCGAGCAGTGCCTCGCCGAGCGGGCGCGCGGGGTCGGCGGTCAGCCGTCGGACGGCCTCCTCCTCGTCCCAGTCGGGGCCGAGCAGGTCGGGGCCGAGGTGGCCGACGACGTCGTCCTCGCGTTCGCGGGGGAGGAGCTCGACGATCCCGAGCTGGAACCCGACCGCGCTGCGCAGCCCGACGTCGAGGACGACCCGGGCCAGGCTGCCCGCCTTGGTCCAGCGCTCGCCGCGGCGGTAGACGCGCCACGAGCCCTCCATCTTCAGGTGGGTGTGCAGCGTCCACCGGGTGTCGGCGTCGGGTCCGCCGTCGATCCGGGTGAGCAGGTGCTTGCCCCGCGACACGGTCTCGACGACGGTGCCGCCGGAGAGGTCGGCGGTGGCGTGCTGGGGGACCCGGAAGTCGGTGTGGACCAGGGTCTGCCCGTCGAGCGCCTTCGCCAGCCGCTGGGCGGTGCGCCAGACCGCATCGCCCTCAGGCACCGGGGGTCCTCAACCGCAGGCCCTTCGGGGTGGCCACGAAGCCGGCTGCCTGGAGCGCCTCGCGCAGGGGGGTCGACCCCGCGCCGAGCAGCTGCTCACCGTCGGCCTTCTCGACCGTCATCCGCCCCAGCGACCCGCGCCGGGCCGCGTCCGCGAGGGCCGCTGCGGCCGGGGTCAGCCGGTCGACCTCCTCGGACCAGGTGAGCAGCGTGCGGCCGCCCCGCTCGACGTACATCATCAGCACGCCGTCGACGAGCACGACGATCGCGCCGGCCTTGCGACCGGGCCGATGGCCCGTGCCGGTGGTCTGGCCGCTCGAGACCGGCCAGGGCAGCGCCGCGCCGTAGGGGTTGGCCGGGTCGGTCGCCGCGAGCGCGACCGCGGACGGCTTGGCGTCGGGTGGCACCTCCGAGAAGGTGCGCAACCGGTCGACCGCCCCGGCGGTGCCGAACTGGGCGGCACCGAGGCCGGCGACGAAGTAGCCACGCCGGCAGCGGCCGGTCTCCTCGAACGCCGAGAGCACCTTGTAGACCGCGGCGAACCCACCCGGGACCCGCTCGCTCACGACCGCGCCCCGGGTCACCACGCCGTGCCGGTCGAGCAGGCGCTCGGCGACCGCGTGCGCGCGGCGGGTCGGGTCGGTGTCGAGGGCGGGCAGCAGTGCCCAGCGCCCGGCCGTCTCGGGCGGCCCGGTGCGCGCCGGCCCTGCGCCGGGCCGGCGGCCCAGCCGCGGCGGCGGCCGCCGGGTGCGGTGGGAGGCGCTGCCGCTGCGAGTGAGCGCGCGCAGCGGCGTGAGCGTGTCGTTGCTGACCCGGCCCGACCACACCAGGTCCCACAGCGCGGTGGAGAGGGCCGCGTCGCTCTTCGCCCCGACCTGGTCGGCGAGCTGGCGGAAGAACCACGCGCCGCCGGGAGACAGGGCGTCGAGGACGGCCTGGTGCAGCTCTCCCAAGGATTCAGGGGAGTGCTCGAACGGCGCGCGGTCGGGGAGCGTGAGCGGCGCCTGGTCGGCGAGGTGGAGCGAGACCCAGCCGTCGGAGCCGGGCAGCGCCGCGTGACCGGCCCACAGCACCTCCCCGGAGGCGGTGAGCTCGTCGAGGTACGACGGCTCGTAGTCGGTCACCCGGCCCGCGAGCACCAGCGGCTCCAGAGCCGAGGCGGGGACGGGGCACCCGGCGAGCTGGTCGACGACGGTCAGCACGCCGTCGATCCCGCGGTGGCGGCCGCCGACGTGCTGCCAGGCGGTCAGGAAGCGGCCGAGCGACTCCGGCTCGACGGGCTCGATCTCCTTGCGCAGCCGGGCCAGGGAGCGCCGACGCAGCCGGCGCAGCACCTCGGCGTCGCACCACTCCGTGCCGGAGCCGGACGGGCGGAACTCGCCGTCGAGGACCCGGCCGTGGGCGGCCAGCCGCTGCAGCGTGTGGCGGACGACGGCCGGACCGAGGCCGAGGCGGAGGGCGACGTCGTCGGCGGTGAAGGGCCCGTGGGTGCGGGCGTAGCGCGCGACCAGGTCGCCGAGTGGGTCCTCGACCGGGTCGGTGAAGGCGCCGGGCGTGCCCGGTGGGACCGGCACCCCGAGACCGTCGCGCAGGCGGCCCACGTCCTCGATCCCGGCCCAGCGCTCCTCGCCGCCCATCCGGACGACCACCGCTCGCCGCGTCGAGGCGAGCGCCTCCAGCCAGGCGTCGACGTCGGCACCGTCGACCGAGCGGGCCGCGACCTCGCCGGTCGTCAGCGGGCCGAGCAGGCGCAGCAGGTCGGCGACTCCCTCCGCGTCGCGGGCACGCCGGTCCTCGACGGTGCGCTGCAGCTCGGCCTCGACCTCGGTCAGCACGTCGGGGTCGAGGAGCTCGCGCAGCTCGGCGCGGCCGAGCAGCTCGGCGAGCAGGCCCTGGTCGAGGGCGAGCGCGGCGGCCCGGCGCTCCGCGATCGGGGAGTCGCCCTCGTACATGAACTGGGCGACGTACCCGAAGAGCAGGCTGCGCGCGAACGGCGAGGGCTGGGTCGTCGACACGTCGACGACCTGGACCTCGCGGCGGTCCACCCCGCGCATGAGGGCGACCAGCGACGGCAGGTCGTAGACGTCCTGGAGGCACTCGCGCACCGCCTCGAGCACGATGGGGAAGGAGGGATACTTCGACGCGACCTCGAGGAGCACCGCCGAGCGCTGGCGCTGCTGCCACAGGGGCGAGCGGCGGCCGGGGTCGCGGCGGGGGAGCAGCAGGGCGCGGGCGGCGCACTCACGGAATCGGCTCGCGAACAGCGCGGACCCGCCGACCTCGTCGGTGACGATGGTCTCGATCTCGTCGGGCTCGAAGACGACGACGTCGCCGCCCGGGGGCTCGGCGTCGGTGTCGGGGATGCGGACCACGATGCCGTCGTCGGAGGCCACGGCCTGCCCGTCGACGCCGTAGCGCTCGCGCAGCCGGGCGTTGATGGCCAGCGCCCAGGGTGCGTGGACGGGCGTGCCGTAGGGCGAGTGGACGACCAGGCGCCAGTCGCCGAGCTCGTCGCGGAACCGCTCGACGACGAGGGTCTGGTCGCTGGGGAGCAGGTTGGTCGCGTCCAGCTGCTCGTGGAGGTAGGTGACGAGATTGGTGGCGGCGTACTCGTCGAGGCCGCCCTCGCGGGCCCTGGTCTCGGCGCGGTCGCGGGGCAGCGCTCCCAGCTCGCGGGTGAACGCGCCGATCGCTGCGCCCAGCTCGGCCGGCCGGCCCAGGGCGTCGCCCTTCCAGAACGGCAGGCGGCCGGGGATGCCCGGGGCGGGGGTCACCAGGACGCGGTCGTGGGTGATGTCCTCGATGCGCCAGCTCGTGGCTCCGAGGGCGAAGATGTCGCCGACCCGCGACTCGTAGACCATCTCCTCGTCGAGCTCGCCGACCCGTCGCCCCGGCCCCTCTCCACCGACGAGGAACACGCCGAACAGGCCACGGTCGGGGATGGTGCCGCCGCTGGTGACCGCCAGGCGCTGGGCACCCGGGCGGCCGGTGAGGGTCCCGGTGACCCGGTCCCACACGATGCGGGGGCGGAGCTCGGCGAACTCGTCGGACGGGTAGCGGCCGCTGAGCAGGTCCAGGGTGGCGTCGTAGGCGCTGCGGGGGAGCCCGGTGAACGGCGCGCTGCGCCGGACGAGGTCGAAGAGGTCGTCGACCGACCAGGCGTCGAGCGCGGTGGCCGCGACGACCTGCTGGGCGAGGACGTCGAGCGGGTTGGCGGGCACGCGCATCGACTCGATCGCGCCCGTGCGCATGCGCCCGACGGCGACGGCGGTCTGGGCCAGGTCGCCGCGGTGCTTGGGGAAGAGCACGCCGCGCGAGACCTCACCGACCTGGTGGCCGGCGCGTCCGACCCGCTGAAGGGCGCTGGCGACGCTCGGCGGGCTCTCGATCTGGACGACGAGGTCGACGGCGCCCATGTCGATGCCGAGCTCGAGGCTGCTGGTCGCGACCACGCAGGGCAGCCGCCCACGTTTGAGGTCGTCCTCGATGATCGCGCGCTGCTCCTTGGAGACCGAGCCGTGGTGGGCCTTGGCGATCACCTGCTCGGCGCCTTCGCTCCGACCGGACTGCGCCATGACCTGGGCCGGAGCCCCGGTGGTCGAGGTGCGAGCGGAGCGAGCCTCGAGACCACCCTCCTCCGCGGCTGCTGCGCGCTCCGTCGCGATCTCGTTGAGCCGCGCGGTGAGGCGTTCGGCCAGTCGTCGGGAGTTGGCGAACACGATCGTCGAGCGGTGCTGCTCGACGAGGTCGACGACCCGCTCCTCGACGTGGAGCCAGATGCTCTGGGCGCGCTGGGGCTCGTCGGCGTCCTCGTCGTACTCCTCCGGGGCGGTCATGTCCTCGACCGGGACGACGACCTGCAGGTCCCACTCCTTCTCCGAGGGCGGGGCGACGATGTCGACCGGGGCGCTGCCGCCGAGGAAGCGCGCGACCTCCTCGAGGGGGCGGACCGTCGCCGAGAGGCCGATGCGCTGGGCGGGCCGGTCGAGCAGGGCGTCGAGCCGCTCGAGGCTCACCGCGAGGTGGGCGCCGCGCTTGGTGCCGGCCACCGCGTGCACCTCGTCGAGGATCACGGTCTCGACCCCGCGCAGCGACTCGCGCGCCTGGCTGGTGAGCATCAGGAAGAGCGACTCGGGGGTGGTGATCAAGATGTCGGGCGGGCTCGACGTCAACCGGCGCCGGTCGGCCGCCGGGGTGTCGCCGGACCGCACGCCCACCCCGATGTCGGGGACCGTCGTCCCGAGCCGCTCGGCGGTGTGGCGGATGCCGGTCAGCGGGGCCCGCAGGTTGCGCTCGACGTCGACGCCGAGCGCCTTGAGCGGCGAGATGTAGAGGACGCGGCAGCGCCGCGCCTTGTCCTTCGGGCGAGGCGCGGTGAGGAGCCGGTCGATGCTCCACAAGAACGCGCTGAGCGTCTTGCCGGAGCCGGTGGGTGCCACGACCAGCGCGTGCCGGCCGGCCGCGATGGCCTCCCAGGCGCCTCGCTGGGCAGGGGTCGGCTCGGCGAACGCGGCACCGAACCAGGTGCGCGTCGCCTCGCTGAACATCTCGAGCGGGTCGGGCACCCGTCCATCCTTGCTCACGGCACCGACAACGCCCACCGGCGGTGAGTTCCGTCGGTGCTCCCGGTCATGATGGGCGCCCGGCCCGGTCCCGGGCGGCGGAGAGGCGGAGGCATGCGCAAGGTCGTGGGGTACACCCTGGTGTCGGTCGACGGTGTGGCGGAGGCTCCCGAGCTGTTCGTCCTCGACTTCGACGCCGAGATGGAGGCCAACCTCGGCGAGGTGATCGGGGCGCAGGACACCGTCCTGCTGGGCAGGCGGATGTACGACGAGTGGTCGGACCACTGGCCGAGGTCCGACGACCAGCCGTTCGCCGACTTCATCAACACCGTGCAGAAGTACGTCGCGTCCTCGACGCCCCTGGCCCGCCGGTGGACCAACGCCGAACGCATCGAGGGCCCGGTCGAGGACTTCGTCCGTGAGCTGCGCGCGGGCGACGGCGGGGACATCGGCGTCCACGGCAGCATCGTGCTGACGCAGGCGCTGCTCGCCGCCGGTCTGGTCGACGAGCTGCGCCTGGTCGTGGCACCCCGCGTCGTCGGGCGCGGCCGGCGCCTCTTCGAGGACGGCGTGTCCCACCCGCTCGAGCTGGTCGAGTGCACCGGCACCCCGAGCGGGTCGCTCCTGGTGCGCTACCGCCTGCGGTAGAGCGGGTCGTGACCCGGAGAGGTGGTCGACCCGGGTGCGCGCGGATCCTCAGCAGGGTGTGACCTGAAGGACCCCTGCTGTGGTGACGGGTCGGGAGGTCACGGCGCTCCGGAGTCGCCGAACAGTGCGGCGAGCTGGTCGACGTCGGCGACCCGGCGGAACCCGACGAGGACGTGGTCCAGGTCGCGGAGGTAGGTCTGGCAGGCGCGGAGGGTCACCGGCTGCCCGGCCTCGCCGGCGAGGGTGTCGCGGACGCCGGGGGAGCCGACGAGCTCCCGGGTGCGGGCGCTGGCCGCCTCGCGGAGCTCGCGCCGTCTCGCGGCGATCAGGTCGCGCGCCGTGCGCCGGGACCCGACGGCCCCCGGGTCTCGCGGCGCGCGGTCCACCAGGCCCTCGACGTAGTCCAGGGCGTCCGGGCTGGCGACCTCGTCCCAGTGCTGCACCAGCCAGCCCAGACCGGCAGGCCGTGCCACGAGCTCCGCGAGGAGCTCGGTGGAGGCCCGGTGGACCCCCTCGGGCGGGTCCGCGATCCGCATCGGCCCGTCGGGGGTGCGCGGGCTGAGCGGCCGGTTGCCGACGGTGGTCACGCCGAGGGCCCGACACCGGTCGAGGAACGCGTTCTCCAGTGCCTGGCGCTCCACGAGGTTGTGGGGGAACTGCACGTAGCGAAGCGCAGGGCCGGCGCCGAGCTCGGTCGCGAGGCGGGCGTAGTCGTCGACGGTGTGCTGCCCGAGGGGGACGGCTGGGGTCGCCAGGACGTTGGACGAGACGCCGAACGAGCCGATGGTGCCGGCGGCCACCTGCTCGGCGCACACGGCGAACGCCGCACCGATCCGGTCCAGCGCCTCGCCCTCGTCGTGGTCCCTCAGGAGGTGCTCCGGGTTGTGCACGAGGAAGGCGTCGAGGTGGCCACGGCCGACGGTCCGGGCCTCGGAGTGGATCAGGCTCCGGAGGAACGGAGCGTCCAGGGAGTAGCCGCCGCCCGGCAGGTAGCCGCCCTTCGAGACGATCCGGACCTGGGAGCGGTGCGGCGCGAGGACCTGGCCGAGCCGCGAGCGGACCTCGGCCGGGGCGTAGTTCGGCGCAGTGTCGACGAGGGAGCAGCCGAGGTCGAGTGCCCGGCGCAGCGCCGCGACGTGGTCGGGTGCGCCGCTCCACCGGTAGGTGCCGAACCCCACGGGAGAGGCGCTCCTGGTGCTCGACAGGCGGGTCACGGCCGGTCACCCACCAGCAGCTGCGGGTTGCGGCACACGAAGGTGTCGAGGTCGAAGTTGTACGGCTGCCCGGTGAGATCCAGGCCCTGGACGAACGGCTGGGCGAGCCGGTGCAGGGTGCGCAGGTCGGCCAGCAGCTGCCGGAGCAGGACGGTCCCGCGGGGCGCGACGACGTCGGCCCCGATGAGGTCGGTGAGGTCGAGGACGTAGCGACCCAGGATGTAGGCGAGCCGACCGCGGGCCTCGATGCGCTCGAGGTCCGACAGCGGCTCCCCGGCCAGGCAGCCCAGGAGGCCGCGCACCATCCATCGCTCGGTGACGACGGCGTGCAGGACGACGTACGCCGTCCGCTGCTCGCCCCCCTCGTCGGACCCGTCGAGCGGGTGGTCCGGGGGCACCGACAGCACGGTGTCCGGCCGCAGCGTCATCGCCTGGAAGGCCACGTGGCCGCACTGGTGCAGCAGGTCCTCGAGGTGGTAGATCGGCCCGGACCCGTGCGCGAGGTCGAGGAAGACCGAGCCGTGCGCCCGCGGCGCGGCCAGGGAGTTGAGGCCGACGTCGTCGAAGACGACGACCCGCCGGGTCGTCCGCCTCATCACCTCGGCGAAGTCGGGCTGGACCCGGTCGAGGATGTCCAGGGCCCGCCTCAGGTCCGCCGCCACCCCGCGCGGGGAGGCGTCCGGCCCTCCGACGGGCCCGCCGCCCAGGACGAACCGCAGGGGTGGCGCGACCCAGTGGTCGAGCACCGGTTCGTGCTCGAACCGCGTCCGGGGCTGCGGCGTCAGCTCCACCGACACCACCTCACCGTCCCGGGTCGCGGTGAGCCCGGCGTCCAGGGAGAGGTCGGCGGCCGGGTGGTTCGTCCGGAGGATGCCGATCCCTGGCAGCTCGGCGGCGCCCCGGGCGTCGGTGCGGATCGGGAGCTCGTGGGGACGCGCCCTCGGGTCCATCCTGCCGACCAGGAGCTGGTCCAGGGTCACCCCGGGATCCCCGCTGCCCTGGAAGAAGGCGAGGAGCAGCGGGTCCAGGCAGACGTCCGGGTCCCAGGACCCGGCCCGGGACGCGAGGTCCGGGCGTGCGTCGGACGCGATTCGTCCGACCGCGTCGGTGACGCTTCGCTCCGTCTCGTCGACCTCGCGAGCGAACATGTCGATGACGGCGTCCATCGTCCCCTCCTCCGGAACGGTCGGCTGAGACGCGAGCCGGCGCCGCACCGGTGCGGCGCCGGCTCGCGCCTCCGCCCCCTTTACGTCGAGGCTCAGCGGAGCTTCTCGGGAAGCGGTCGCGTCGCGAGCGCAGCGTCGAGCTTCTGGAACACCGGCACCAGGTCCTCGATCCAGATCCCCGTCTCGGCGGCGATCAGCTTGTGGCACTCCATGAACGTGCCACCGTTGAGCTGGGACAGGATGCCGCTGAGCTCACCCTCCACACGCCGGTCGGCGAACTCGGCCAACGACATCGTCTGGACCTTCTCGTACTTCATGGTCATCTCCCTTCCTGGAGCAGCAGGCGGGCTGCCCGCTGTTGACTCGAGGAGTCGCGAGGGAGGAGGTAGATACCGGTTCATCCGAGTCCGCCCGAGGACGTCATGCGCTCGGAGCCACCGACGGCACCCAGCGCCTGACGTCCTGTCGTCTGTCTGCCGTCATCGACCCACCGGCGGTGGTCGAGCGCGACGCGGCGGCGCTGAGGTCCTGTTCACGGGACACGTGCGTCGCTACAGTTGGCGAAGCGCCTCTCTCGGGACGCGGGCGATCCACGGACGACGGGAGCCCTCGATGACCGCTGGCATCTTCGTGCTGGGTGGGCACCAGACGGACTTCGCCCGCAACTACGCCCGCGAGGGTCTCGAGGTCAGCGACCTCGTGGCCGAGGTCGTCAGCGGCACCCTCGCGGACGCCACCGTCGAGCCGGCCGCGATCGAGACGCTCCACGTGGCCAACGCGTTCGGCCAGCTGTTCAACGGCCAGGGACACCTCGGCGCCATGCCGGCGACCGTCGAGCCCGGGCTGTGGGGGGTGCCGGCCTCGCGACACGAAGCCGCCTGCGCCTCGGGCGGGGTGGCGATCCTCGCCGCCATGGCCGAGATCGAGGCCGGTCGCTACGGGTGCGCGCTCGTCCTCGGGGTCGAGCAGGAGCGCAACGTGCCCGGCGACCAGGCCGCGCGGACCCTGGGCGCCGCGGCCTGGGTCGGACACGAGGCGCAGGACGCGAAGTACGTGTGGCCGTCCATGTTCAGCCGCATCGCGGACGAGTACGACGACCGCTACGGCCTCGACGACCAGCACCTCCGGGCGATCGCCGGGCTCAACTTCCGCAACGCCAAGGACAACCCGCACGCGCAGACACGCGCGTGGGTGCACACGGCTGAGAGCTTCGGCGAGGACGACGAGGCCAACCCGGTCGTCGAGGGCCGCATCCGCCGTACTGACTGCAGCCAGGTCACCGACGGCGGCGCTGGGATCGTGCTCGCCGGTCGGCGCGCCGCCGAGGACTGGGCGGCGGCGCGGGGGATCGCGCTCGAGACGGTGCCGCGGATCCTCGGCTGGGGGCACCGCACGGCCGGGCTGCCACTGGAGGAGAAGCTCCGCCGGTCCCAGGGTGACGAGTACGTGCTGCCGCACGTGCGCCGCGCCATCACCGACGCCTTCGCCCGCGCCGGCGTCGAGGGCGTGGTCGGCATCGACGGCATCGAGACCCACGACTGCTTCACACCCTCGGAGTACGCCGCCATCGACCACTTCGGCATCACCGCGCCGGGCATGAGCTGGCAGGCCGTCGAGGACGGCACGCTCGAGCGCGACGGCGCCACCCCCGTCAACCCGTCCGGCGGCCTGATCGGCGGAGGTCATCCCGTGGGAGCCACCGGTGTCCGGATGGTCCTCGACTCGGCCAGGCAGACCTCCGGCACCGCCGGGGCCACGCAGGTCGAGGGCGCGCGCAGGTTCGCGACCCTCAACATCGGCGGCTCCACCGCCACCACCGTGACGTTCGTCGTCGGTGTCTGAGTAGGACAGGGAGGACTCCGGATGGCCGCGAAGATCGTCAGCACCATCGCTTCGACGTTGCCCGAGGACGACGACCACCCGTACCGCACCGGTGCCTGGCGACCGAACCACCGCGAGTGGGACGCCTACGACCTCGACGTCGTGGGGGAGATCCCCGCGGACCTCGAGGGCGTCTACCTCCGCAACACCGAGAACCCCGTGCACCCCTCGATCGGGCTCTACCACCCCTTCGACGGCGACGGCATGCTCCACCAGATCGCGTTCGGCGGCGGGGAGGCGACCTACCGCAACCGCTTCGTTCGCACCGACGGGTTCCGCGCCGAGCAGGAGGCTGCGGAGTCGCTGTGGACCGGCTTCTACGACCTCCCGGAGAACTCCAAGCGCGAGGACGGGTGGGGCGCCCGGGGCCGGATGAAGGACGCCTCCAGCACGGACGTGATCGTCCACAACGGCCTCGCGCTGACCAGCTTCTGGCAGTGCGGCGACATCTACCAGCTCGACCCGCGCACCCTGTCACAGCGGGGCAAGGCGCCGTGGGTGGCCGACTTCCCGAGCCCGACCGGGGTATCCGCGCACCCGAAGCTGGACGAGCGCACCGGCGAGCTCCTGGTCTTCGGCTATGGCAAGGAGGCGCCGTACCTGCACTACGGCGTTGTCGACCCGGCGGGCAGGCTCGTGCACTCGATCGACGTACCCCTGCCGGGGCCGAGGCTGCCGCACGACATGGCGTTCACGGAGAACTACGCGATCCTCAACGACCTGCCGCTCTTCTGGGACCCCGAGCTGCTCGCGATGGGCCTGCACGTCCCGAAGTTCTTCCCGGACGTGCCGACCCGCTTCGCGGTCGTCCCGCGACGGGGCGCGACCGAGGACATCCGCTGGTTCGAGGCGGCCCCGACCTACGTGCTGCACTGGATCAATGCCTACGAGGAGGGCGACGAGATCGTCCTCGACGGGTTCTTCCAGCACAACCCCGAGCCGAGTCGCCAGCCCGGCAGCTCGAAGATGGCCTCGCTCTACCGCTACATCGACCTGGCCCAGCTCGACGCGCGGCCGCACCGGTGGCGGCTGAACCTGAGGACCGGGGAGACCCGCGAGGAGCCGCTGTCGGACCGCGTCATGGAGTTCGGGATGGTCAACGCCCAGGTCTACGGCCACGACTACCGCTACGCCTACAACATGACGGCCGAGCCGGGGATGTTCCTCTTCGACGGGCTCGTCAAGCACGACCTCAGGACCGGGTGCGACGAGCGGTACGCCTTCGGCGAGGGGGTCTACGGCAGCGAGACGCCGTTCGCGCCGCGACCGGGCGCCACCGCGGAGGACGACGGCTACCTGGTCACCTTCACCACCGACATGGTCCGCGACCGCTCCGAGTGCCTGGTGTTCGACGCCGCGTCGATCACGGACGGCCCGATCGCCCGGGTGCGCCTGCCCGAGCGGATCTCCTCCGGGACGCACTCCTGCTGGACCCCGGCTGCCGCGCTCCCCGGGAGCTCCGCTGGCTGAGGTGCGGGTCGGTGGGGAGCGGGTCGCGGAGCCCAATGCCATCGGCCGCACCCTCGGCCTGCTCGGCGACGAGTGGTCGCTGCAGATCGTCCGGTACGCCGTCGCCGGGGTCCGTCGCTTCGGAGGGTGGAAGCAGCACCTCGGCATCTCGGACGCGGTGCTCGCGGCTCGCCTCGGCGCCCTCGTCGATGCGGGGGTGCTGGTGCGGGTGCCGGCCGTCGGGGGGACGCACCCGGAGTACGAGCTGACGAAGGCGGGACTGGGCCTGTGGCCGGTGCTGCTCTCCATCTGGTCCTGGGAGCTGCACCACGTGCCCGGCCAGGCCGACCTGCTGCCCCGGATGCTGCACGCCACCTGCGCCGCGGAGTTCGAACCGGTCCTGCGCTGCCGTGGCTGCGCGGGGGCCGCGCCGCGCGAGGAGGTGGAGCTGGCCCTCGGCCCGAGCGGCCACTTCGAGCGCTCGGTGCCGGTGGGCTCGAACCGGCGTCGTACGACCGGCGGGCGGCGCACCACCGCTGGTGCGGGCATGTTCACCGAGACGATGACCCTCATCGGCAGCCGCTGGTCGTCCGCGATCCTCGGCGCAGCCGTCCTCGGGGCCACGCGGTTCTCCGACTTCGAGCGCATGACAGGTGCGTCACCCACCGTGGTCGCCGAGCGGCTCCGGGCGTTCGTCGACCTGGGCGTGCTGGAGCGCGCCGGTGGGGAGGCCGTGGGGGAGTCCGGTGCGCGTCCCGCCAGCTATCTCCTCTCGGCCAAGGGGAGAGCCTTCTTCCCCGTGGTCGCGACCGCCCTCGCCTGGGGGGAGCGTCAGTTCCCCAGCCCTGACGGACCCGCCGTGCTCGCCGTGCACCGGCCGTGCGGGAAGGAATTCGTGCCCCAGCTGGGCTGCTCGGTCTGCGCAGCTGCCCTCGCGAGCCGGGCAGTGGTGGTCTCGCCGCCCGACGTCCCGCCGACGTCAGACGATGGCGCGTCGTCGTCCCAGGACCCGGGCAACGGCCACCGCGAGGAGCACTGCGATGGCGAGGACCATCGAGTAGTGATCGACGCTGTGGACCACATCCACGGCGGGCTTGCCGATGGCGTATCCGAGGCCGACGACCGGTCCGACCCACAGCAGCGTGCCGACCACGTCGAGGACGAGGAAGGTCCTTAGGCGCATGCCCGACAGGCCGGCAGTCACGTAGATCAGCAGCGACGGCACCGGGAGGTAGTAGGCGAGCACGACGGCCGCGGGACCGAATCGCTCGGCCGTTCGCTCGACTCGCTCGACTCGCGCGTCGCGCGTCGCCACCTGTCGCGCCGACGCGGCGCGGCCCAGGACCAGGTGGAGCGCCCGGTCACCCCATCGGCGACCTGCCCACCAGAAGACCCAGTCGAACATCATCATGCTCGGCACGCCGGCCGCCACCGCGAGCCACAGAGGGAGCTCGCCCAGCCGACTCTGAGCGCCGACCGTCACGTCGGCGACAGTCGAGCCGCCGACGGCCTCGAGGAGCAACGGGTGCGACCCGATCAGCGCCGGTACCAGCGGCCAGCACGCCAGCGAGTACGCGAGGTAGACGCCGAGGAGCAGCGCGATGACCGTGTCCGCTCGTGCGGCCTCGCCGCTCCACCCGGCTGCCTCGTAGAGGCCCTGAGCATGCCGGTTCTCCTCGGTCGTGATGAGTGCGGCACCGTGATCCACACCTAGTGCGCGCGGTGAGCCGTTCCGGACACCCATGGCGCTGTCCGGCGCAGAATGAGGGTAGGACATCACGAAGGAGGTCGGGCATGATGCCCGTCGTCCAGTTCCGGCGCCCGTCGAGTCATCGAGGACTCCGTTACAGACGCGCAGCGCGCGGGCTCACCACCACGCTCGTCGCGGTCCTCGCCGCGGCATTCCTGGTGACCGTCGTCCCTCAGCCTCAGGCGTACGCCGCCCCCGATCTGCGGGATCGGTTCAGTCGAGAGGTGGTGCGTCCCGGCGATGAGGACAAGGACCCGTACCACATCGAGCACGTCTACGAGCTGCAGTACCGCCTGCGGTGGCTGGGCCTGTTCGATGCCGAGCCGACCGGCTACTACGGCGACGTGACGAAGGCAGCCGTGGTCGCGTTCCAGAAGAAGATCGAGGTGAAGGCCACCGGGGTGGTGAGGTACCGCACCTGGCGTCCTTTGATCCGTGAGACGGTACGCCACCGCAGCTCCGTCCCAGCCTCGTGCAAGAAGGCCGGGTGGCATGCGTGCTACGACCGGTCGCAGCACCAGGTCAACCTCTATCACAAGGGCGTGCTGCTGAACTCGTGGCTGGTCCGGGGCGGCAGTGCTGACACCCCCACCCGGACAGGGGAGTTCGTCGTCTTCTGGCGCGACATCGACCACTACAGCTCGCTGTACGACGCCCCGATGCCGTACGCCCAGTTCTTCTCGGGCGGTCAGGCGCTCCACGGCTCGAGATTGATGATGGACCCGTTCGTGGGGCACAGCCACGGGTGCGTCAACTTCTGGACCGAGGACGCCCGGCAGTTGTGGAACCTCACCTACAACCACAAGCTTCACGTGCGCGTGTACGGACGGTGGAGCTGACGCGTTGCCGGTTTGACCTGTTGCTGAAGGGCGAACAGGTTCTCTGCCGGCGCGAGCCACGAAGGTGGAGCGAGATGCAGACAACGAGCCGACGTCGAACCAGACGCAGCGGCCAACGCGTGTACTTCTTCGCTCGGACCGATTCGCGGCGGAGTGAATGCGCCGTCCCGAGCCGAACGAGGCGGTTCCTGCCGACGCCAGCTGCCGGTAGGGCCGCTCGGCGGTGTGAACGGGCTGCACCGACCCCAGGCCCGGGTGGTCGTCGTGCACCTCGAGCGGGCCGCCGAGCGCCTCCGGCTCGAGCACCACGTCGGCGTCGAGGAAGAGCAGCAGCTCGCTGCTCGTGGCCGCCGCGCCCACGTGGCAGGCCCACGCCCTGCCGGTCCACCCCGGCGGCGGGTCGCCCGCGGGCAGGACGGTCGCGCCGGCGGCCCAGGCCAGCTCAGCCGTCCGGTCCCGGGAGCCGTCGTCGACGACGACGGCTTCGCGGACCGGGATCGCGAGGCAGCGGGGACGCACGATCGGATGCGGGCGGCAGCGGCACGGATCCCGGCGTCGGCGCGACCGGCACTCATCGCGTTCCTCGAGGACCTCGACCGAGGCCATGCGCGCGGACGTCGAGCCGTCCTGACGGGCAGCCGGGATACCAGCGGCAAGACTGGAGACCGGTCGACGGCGTCGGTGAGCGTCGAGATCCGGCGCTCAGGTGGCGAGCCGCCGGAGCTCGACGTGGTCGCCGCCCTCGGCGAAGGCGCGGACCACCTCGAGGAGGTCCGCCTCGTCACCGGACTCGAGGAGGTAGAATCCTACGACCTGCTCGACGCTCTCGGTGAACGGCCCGTCGGTCACCAGGGCCGATCCCCGCCCGGTGTTGCGCATCGAGACCGCCTCCGCACTGGGCTCGAGCGGGCTGACCATCACGATCCGGTGCCCGCGTGCGGCGAGGGCCTCGTGGAAGCGGCGGTGGTTCTCCATCCCGGCCCGGTGCTCGGACTCGGGCAGCTGCGCCCACTCGGCCTCGGGTGCGGGCAGCAGCAGCAGGTAGCGGCGGGTCTCGTCGCTCATCGGTTCTCCTCGGGTCGTGGGGTGGACGCCTCGATGACGGGCGGGGTCGGGCGGAATCGACAGGTGGTCGCCGTGACGGTCCCCGCCACCGACCGTCACCACGCCTCCAGGCGGTCCCGGTTTGCGGGACCGGCCCGACGGGCACGTTCAGTCAGCAGTCCGGCCGACGCGCAGCCGCACCCTGCGGCCGCTCTGATCGCGGCTCGACCGAACCGAAACGGAGTACGCCATGTTGTGGACCATCCTCATCATCCTGGCCATCGTCGCCCTCGTGCTGTTCATCCTCGGCCGCGTCCGCGGCGGCCGCGGGGTCTGAGCCGCGCCACAGGCGTCACGAGGCACCGGCCCCGAAGGGTCGGTGCCTCGTGCCATGTCCGGGTCGAGAGCTGCCCGGCTCAGCGTCGTTGCATCTCGTACGCGAGGTCGATGGCTGCGCGGACCGCGGCAGCAGGTGCGCGGTCGAGGTAGGCCTCGACCTTGTGGTGCGCCTCCATCCGAGGTGGCACGCCGAAGGAGTCCGGGTAGGCGTCGAGCAGCTGTTCCCGGTCGCTCAGGGGGACCCGCACGACCGCCGTGTCCGAGTCCTGCAGGCGCACGACCAGGCGGTCGTCGACGTACCAGGCCGGGCGCGCCTGCGTCCCCTTCCGCTTGACCCTCGGCAGCGACTCGGCGTACCGACCGACGTCCTCGGGTGTCATCCCCGCAGGATATGCCGCACACCGGGGACAGGCGGGAGCCGCGACTCAGGTCGCCAGGAGGAGCAGCAGGACGTCCGTGAGGGCGATCAGGACGGCGGAGACGAACGGGAGCCGGCCGCGGCCGAGGACCACGCCGAGGGTGAGGCCGAGGGTCAGCAGGCAGGCGCCGGCCAGCCCGACAAGGGACGCGCGGTGTCCGAGGCCGACGCCGAGCACCAGCAGCCCGGTCGCGAGGAGCAGCACCACGGCGGCGATCCGGGGGATCAGCCGAGCGCCGAGACGGTGGGGGAGACCGCGGACCCCGGTGCGGGAGTCGTCCGCGAGGTCGGGGAGCACGTTGAGGAGGTGCGCGGCGACGCCCAGCAGGGCACCCGCGGCCACCAACCACCACGGCGGCCACTGCGGAGGAGAACCGGCCAGCGACACGAACGCGACCAGCCCGCCGAAGGAGAACGCGTACGGCGCCCACGACCACACCGTCGACTTCACGCCCAGGTTGTAGGCCCAGGCGGAGGCGACGCACGCGAGGTGCACGGTGCCCGCCCACCAGCCGCAGGCGAAGGACAGCACGACCACCGTGACCACGGCCAGGACGCAGCCGACCAGGACGGTACGGCGGGGAAGCCGGCCCGTCGCGAGCGGCTTGTCCGCGCGGCCGACCGCGCGGTCGCGCGCCTCGTCGACCAGGTCGTTGCACCAGCCGACCGAGAGCTGGCCGGCCAGGACGGCCAGGGCGACCAGCAGCACGCGCCCGGGGGTCAGGTCGTCGGCGACGGCGAGCAGGGTCGCGAGCAGCACCACCGCGAGGGCCGGGCCGATGTGGGCGGCGCGGACGAGGTCCCTCATGCCCGCAGGGCGGGGTCCGGAGGCCGCCCGGGTCATGCGGTCAACCTAGTCCGGTCCCGGGGAGGGGTCACGGCACCGGGTCACGCGACCGGGTCACGCGACCACGAGCGCCACCCCGGCCGCCACCAGGCACGCTCCGGCCAGCGACCGGGCCCGCAGCGGCTCCTGGCCGGTCGCAGCGAGGAGCAGCACGGCGATCACCACGCTGGTCTCCCGGACCGCGGCGACCAGTCCGGCGGGCGCCGTACGCAGGGCCACCAGGACCAGGCCGTAGGCGAGGAAGAACCCCAGCCCGGCGAGCACCGTGCGCCACCACTCCTCGCGCGCGAACGCGGCGCGGACGAGGGGTCCGAGGCCATGCTCGCGAGCGGTCAGGCCGACCTGCGCGACGGCGGTGATGCCGAGGACGACCACGAGGTAGGCGACCACCGACGCGTGGTCGACCCCGTGGGCGTCGACCAGCGTGTAGCCGGCGATGCAGGCGCCGACCCCGAGCGCCATCAGGACACCACGGGTCGTCGCACGGTCCGGCGACGGCCCGCGCACGAGCAGGACGCCGAGGACGACGGTCAGCGCGCCGACGGCCGGCCACCACCCGGTGGCCTCGCCCAGCAGGGCTGCGGCGGCGAGCACGAGCACGGGCGCGCTGCCCCGGGCGATGGGGTAGACGGTGGTCATCGGCGCGACGCGGTACGCCGCGGTGAGGAGCACGACGTACGCGAGCTCGAACGCGACCGAGAAGGCGACGTACGGCCACGCGGCGGCGTCCCACCGGAAGCCGACCGCGGCGAGCGGCATCGTCGCGAGCGTCCCCACCAGCATGGCCACGCCCACTCGAGCCTGCGGGTCCGCTGAACCGGCCAGCAGCTGGTTCCAGCCGGCGTGGACGAGGGCAGCCAGCAGCGTGACGAGGAGCGCGCTGGTGGTCACCCGGTCAGTCGACCACGGCGTCCCCGACCACGGCGTCCAGCTCGACCTCGACCCGCCACCGCGGGTCGAGCAGGCCGGCGACGACCACCATGGTGCTGGCGGGCCGCACGTCCCCGAAGACCTCGCCGTGGACGGCCCCGACCGCCTCGGCGTCGGCGCGGTCGACGATCAGCTGACGGGTGCGGACCACGTCGGCGGACGTGCCCCCGAGGTCGGCGAGCGCCCCGAGCGCGATCTCCCAGCACCGATGGGCCTGGACGGCGGGGTCTGGGTCGACGCTGCCGTCGGGCCACACCGGGGCCGTGCCGCTCACGGCCACCGTGTCGCCCACGCGGACCGCCCGCGAGAACCCGATCGACGTCTCGTAGGGCGACCCGCTCCGGGCATGCTGACGTTCCACGGGCGCAGCGTAAGGCACGCGGTTTGGTCACCAACCGCAGATCCGAGGGCCTCGAACCTGCGGTTGGTGACCAATCCGTGGATGGTGTCGGACCCGCCAGGGTCGGGCGGCCGGCGTCCGGATGTCGAACGCCCGCGGTACGGGCGGACGTCACGGACCCTGCGGATTGGTCACCAACCGCAGGTCGCCGGCCGGAATGCCTGCGGTTGGTGACCAATCCGCGTGCCCAGCGCGGCGGCGGGACTGGGGTGGTGACCGATAACCGGAGGCGACCGTCGGGGGCGGACCGTAGGGTCTCTGACGTGGCCGCTGTCGACCCTGACTCCATGATCCACGCCGCGGGGCTGCGCAAGTCCTTCGGCAGCTTCGAGGCGGTGCGCGGGATCGACGTCGACGTGCGCCGCGGGGAGGCGTTCGGGTTCCTCGGACCCAACGGCGCCGGCAAGTCGAGCACGATGCGGATGGTCGCGGCGGTGTCGCCGGTGACCGGCGGGACGCTGCGGATCCTGGGGCTCGACCCGGCGACCGACGGCCCCCAGATCCGGGCGCGGATCGGGGTGTGCCCGCAGGAGGACACCCTCGACACCGAGATCACCGTGCGCGAGAACCTCTACGTCTACGGTCGCTACTTCGGCCTCCCGCGCCGCGAGGTGCGCGAGCGCGTCGACGAGCTGCTGGAGTTCGTGCAGCTCACCGAGCGCGCCAACGCCATGGTCGACGACCTCTCGGGCGGGATGAAGCGGCGCCTGACGATCGCGCGCAGCCTCATCAACCGGCCGGAGGTGCTGCTGCTCGACGAGCCGACGACCGGCCTGGACCCGCAGGCGCGGCACGTCGTGTGGGACCGCCTGTTCCGGCTCAAGCAGCGGGGCGTCACGCTGGTGCTCACCACCCACTACATGGACGAGGCCGAGCAGCTCACCGACCGGCTGGTCGTGATGGACAAGGGCCTGATCGTGGCCGAGGGCTCCCCGCTCGACCTGATCGCCGAGCACTCCACGCGCGAGGTCGCCGAGCTCCGGTTCGGGGTCGCCGGCGACGGGGAGAGCCACGAGGCGCTGGCCGGTAAGGTCGAGGACCTCGCCGACCGGGTCGAGGTGCTGCCCGACCGCCTGCTGCTCTACACCGAGGACGGCGACGAGACCATCGCCAAGGTGCACGAGCGGGGTCTCGAGCCCGCGGCCACGCTGGTGCGCCGCTCGACGCTGGAGGACGTCTTCCTCCGGCTGACCGGCCGGACGCTGGTGGACTGATGACCGAGCCGACCCCCGGCACCGCCCCCACCCACGTCTTCGCAGGCGCCGCCCGGCTCGTCGACTACTGGGCCATCGGCTACCGCCGGACCTGGAAGGGCTCGGCGGTCTCGTCGTTCGTCAACCCGCTCTTCTACGTCGTCGCGATGGGCGTCCTGCTCGGCGACTACGTCTCGGCCGGCCCGGGCCAGCTCGACGGGGCGTCGTCGTACCTCGCCTTCATCGCACCCGGGTTGCTCGCCGCGCAGTCGATGCAGACCGTCTTCGGCGAGACCACCTACCCCGTGATGGGGATGATCAAGTGGCAGAAGACCTACTTCGGGATGATCGCCTCGCCGCTCTCCGTGCGCGAGGTGATCCTCGGGCAGCTCGGGTTCGTGCTGTTCCGGGTCGGCCTGACCTCCGCCGTCTTCACGCTCGTGATGGCGCCGTTCGGCGTCTACGCCACCGTCTGGGGCGCGTTCCTGGCCTACCTCGTGCAGTTCCTGGTCGCGCTCGCCTTCGCCACCCCGATCTTCGCCTTCTCGGCCGGCCTGAAGAACGAGGCCCCGTTCGCGCTGCTCTTCCGGCTGGGCATGATCCCGCTCTTCCTCTTCTCCGGCGCGTTCTTCCCGATCTCCAACCTCGACCCGTGGATGGAGGCCCTGGCGCGGGCCACGCCGCTGTGGCACGGCGTCGACCTCACCCGGATGCTCACGCTCGACACCGTCGACGTCGGTACGGCGCTCGTGCACGTCGCCTACCTCGCCACCCTGGCCGTCCTCGGCTGGTTCTGGGCCGTACGCCGGCTGGGCCGGAGGTTGAGCGTCTGATGTCGGTCACCGCCAGCTCCGCACTCCGCGCCGCCGCCCGCCCGCTCCCGGCCGGTGAGGCGACCGGGCTGCTCGTCTACCGCAACTACCTCGCCTACCGGCGCGCCTGGTACATCTTCCTCAGCGGCTTCCTCGAGCCGGTCTTCTACCTGTTCTCGATCGGCGTGGGCGTCGGCCAGCTGGTCACCGGCTTCACCTTCAACGGCCAGGACATCCCCTACGCCGAGTTCGTCGCGCCCGGGATGCTGGCCGCCTCCGCCATGAACGGGTCGCTGCTCGACTCGACCTTCAACTTCTTCTTCAAGCTGAAGTACAACAAGCTCTTCGACCAGATGCTGGCCACGCCGCTGACGACGATGGACATCGCCCGCGGCGAGCTGAGCTGGTCGCTGCTGCGCGGCGGCATCTACTCCGCCGGGTTCCTGGTCGTCATGGTCGCGATGGGTCTGGTGTCGTCGTGGTGGGCGGTGCTCGCGGTGCCCGCCGCGCTCCTCATCGGGCTCGCCTTCGGCGGCATCTGCATGGCGCTGACGACCTGGATGCGGACCTGGCAGGACTTCGAGTGGGTCAACCTCGCCGTCATCCCGATGTTCCTGTTCTCCGCGACGTTCTTCCCGGTCCAGGCCTACCCGCCGGCGGTCCGCTGGGTCGTGGAGGTCACCCCGCTCTACCGCGGCGTGGTGCTGTGCCGCGAGCTCACCACCGGCGCGTTGTCGTGGGAGTCCGCGATCAGCGTGGTCTACCTGGTCGTGATGGGTCTGGTCGGGCTCGCCATCGTGCGGCGCCGCCTCGCTACCCTGCTGCTGACATGACCACGCACGCGATGCCGCGACCGAACCCGGCGATCGGAGTCCTGCTCTCCGCCACCGGGGTGCGCCCCCGCGTCGAGGTGGACGCGGAGTCGCTGGTGGTGGACCTGGGCTGGAGCTTCTCGGTGACGGTGCCGCGCACGGCGATCTGGTCGGTCGCGGACGAGCCGGGCCGCCGGGTCAGCATCGGCGCCCACGGCTGGCGCGGCCGTTGGCTCGTCAACACCACCGGCGGCTCGCTGGTGACCGTCCGCCTCGACCCCCCGGCCCGCGGCCGCTGTCTCGGCCTCCCGGTGACGGTCCGCGAGCTCACGCTCAGCATCGCCGACCGCGACGCCTTCCGCGCCGACCTCGCCCGCTGAGCCCCTCGGGTCCCTGCTGATTCCTGCTGGCCCCTGGGCAGCAGCCCCGACGGCCGGTAGCGGCCCCCGGCCGCGCCGAGCGAGGCGCGCGGCGCTGTAACGCCGTGTTACCCCTTGTTCCCACGGGGTTCCAGCAGGGTGGGAAGGCGCTGTAACACGGCGTTACAGCTGCCTGCCGGGTCGGCCGACCCCCCTGACCGGTGCGAGCCCGTGTCAGGCGAGCAGCAGCTCCCACAGCTCGGTGTCGATCCAGCGCCCGAACTTGTGGCCGACCTCGTGCAGCGTGCCGGCGTGGCGGAATCCGCACGCGTGGTGCAACGCCTGGCTGCCGGGGTTCGGCACCGCGATCACGGCCACCACCACGCGCATCCCGTCGGCCCGGAGCGCCGGGAGCAGCGCGTCGTACAGCGCGCGGCCCACCCCGGCGCCGCGTGCCTCGGGAGCGACGTAGATCGAGGTCTCGCGCGTGCGCCCGTAGGCCGGGCGCGGACGGTAGTCCCCGGAGTACACGTAGCCGACCACGTCCCCCTCACGCTCGGCCAC
This sequence comes from Nocardioides sp., assembly GCA_020636915.1. Lineage (GTDB taxonomy): Bacteria > Actinomycetota > Actinomycetes > Propionibacteriales > Nocardioidaceae > Nocardioides. Next base: position 166,602 of record JACJWV010000008.1, on the reverse strand, counting down.
GAGGACGTGGTCGCCCGGGCGGGTCAGCGCGAGCCGCGGCCGCCAGTGGTCGACGCCGGGCGGCTCGGTCGCGAAGGTCGAGATGCCGTTGCGCACCTGCTCGTCGTAGATGGCGGCCACCGCGGGCAGGTCGGTCTCCTGGACGGGTCGGACGAGCACCATGGCGCCATCTTGGCGGACCCTGGCGGCATCGGGGCCGGTGGCCTCACCGACGGGCTGGAAGAATGTCGGCCGTGAGCGAGACCGTCGTCCCCGACACCAAGGACTGGACCTGGGTGCTCGACCGACCGTGCCCGGAGTGCGGTTTCGAGGCGTCCGCGGTCACGGTCGACCGGCTTCCCGAGGTGGTCCGCGACAACGCGACGACGTGGGAGGCCGTGCTCACCCTGCGCGACGCCGCCGAGCGGCCCGCGCCCGGCACCTGGTCGCCGCTGGAGTACGCCTGTCACGTCCGCGACGTGCACCGCATCTTCGACCGCCGGGTGCGGATGATGCTGGAGGAGGACGAGCCGCGGTTCCCCAACTGGGACCAGGACGAGACCGCGGTGACCGACGGGTACGCCGTGCAGGACCCGGTCACGGTCTCGGCCGAGCTGCTCGACGCCGCCGAGGCGGTCGCCGAGCGCTACGAGTCGGTGCCCCCGGACGCCTGGGACCGGCGCGGCTTCCGCAGCAACGGGGACGAGTTCACCGTGGCGAGCCTGGGGCGCTACCACCTCCACGACATCGTCCACCACGGCTGGGACGTCCGGGCTGCGTCCCGGCGCGCGACCGTCGAGGCCTACGACGCCTCCGCCGCGGCCTACCGCGCCGGCGTCGCCCACGTGCCGGACTCCCTGCGCGAGACGGTCGCCGCCCTGGCCGCCGCCATCAGCCCCGGTGCCCGGGTGCTCGAGATCGGGTCGGGCGGCGGGCGCGACGCGCGCCTGCTCGAGGAGGCCGGGCTCAGCGTGCGGCGCACCGACGTGACACCCGGGTTCGTCGACCTGATGCGCGCGGAGGGGTACGACGCCGACGTGCTCGACCCGCTGACCGACGACCTCGACGACCCGGACCGCCCGGGAACGCCGTACGACGCGGTCTGGGCCAGCGCCTGCCTGCTGCACGTCGACCGCGGCGACCTGCCGGTGGTGCTGCGCCGGCTCGCCGGGGTGACCCGCCCCGGGGGCGTGCTGCGGCTCTCGCTGAAGGAGGGCGACGGGGAGCGCTGGTCGACCCACGGGCACGTCGGCGGCGCGCGCCGGTTCACCTACTGGCGCGAGGAGCCGCTGCGCTCCGCGCTGTTGGCGAGCGGCTGGGGTTTCGTGGAGGTGGTCCACTTCGACACCGAGCTGTCCGGCGAGCCGTGGCTCGACGTGACCGCGCGGCGGGCGTGAGGGCTCGACGGTCGTGAGGCACACCGAGTTCTGGCGGCGGATGGACGACGCACTGGGGGAGTCCTACGCACGTTCCTGGGCGGACATGTTCGTCATCGGCGACCTCGGCGGCCGCACCGCCGCGGAGGCCATCTCCGCCGGCGTGCCACCGAAGGAGGTCTGGGCGGCGGTATGGCGGGTCCTCGAGCTACCGGCGACCAAGCGCTGAGCGCCGGCGACCTCGCGGGCGTCCAGCGCCGGACCGTCCGCACGCTCGTCGTCGCCCAGGCCGTCGGCGCCACCGGCATCACGATCGGCATCGCCACCGCGTCCCTGCTCGCCCGCGACATCTCGGGCTCGGAGAGCCTGGCCGGGCTGGCGCAGACCTTCCAGGTCCTCGGCGCCGCGGTGGCCGCCTACCTGCTCAACCGCCTGATGTCGCGGCGCGGGCGTCGGACCGGCCTGGTCACGGGCTACCTCCTCGGCACCGCCGGCGCGGTCCTGGCGGTGCTCGCGGGCGTGGCCGGGTCGATGGTCGTGCTGCTGGGTGGCGCCGTGCTGCTCGGCGCCACGACCGCGGCCAACTCCAGCGCGCGGTACGCCGCGACCGACCTCGCCGAGGACGCCCACAAGGGGCGGGCCCTGTCCACGGTGGTGTGGGCGACGACGATCGGCGCCGTCGCCGGCCCCAACCTCACCGGCCCCGCCGCCGCGCTCGCGCGGTGGCTCGGCATCCCCGAGCTCACCGGACCGTTCGCGCTCGGCAGCGTCGCGATGCTCGGCGCGGCCCTGGTGGTCGGCGTCCTGCTCCGACCCGACCCGCTCCTGCTCGCGCGGCAGGCCGCCGGCGTACCCGTCACCGAGCCGGCCGGGACGGCCTGGGGACGAGCCGTGACGGCAGCCCGCGAGCGGCCGGTCATCGCCTTCGCCGTGCTCGGGATGGCGTGCGCCCACGCGGCGATGGTCGGAGTGATGGTGATGAGCCCGCTCCACATGGAGCACGGTCACGCCGAGCTGCGCGTCATCGGCCTGGTGATCAGCCTGCACGTGCTGGGCATGTTCGCCTTCTCCCCGCTGGTCGGCATGCTCGCCGACCGCACCGGGCGGCCGGCGGTCCTGGTCGAGGGTGCCGTGCTGCTGCTCGTGTCGCTGGTGCTCTGCGCGCGGGCGCCGGAGGGCAGCTCCTGGCAGATCTTCGTGGGGCTGTTCCTCCTCGGGCTGGGCTGGTCGTTCGCGACCGTCGCCGCCTCGACCCTGATCGCCCAGCACGCCCCGCTCGACGCCCGCACCGACGTGCAGGGCGCGGCCGACCTGGTGATGGGGCTGACCGCGGCGGGCGCCGGCGCGCTGGCCGGCGTGGTGGTCGGGGCGTGGGGCTACCCCGAGCTGGCGGTGTGCTCGATCGTGCTCGTCGCCCTCGTGGCGGTGGGCGGCCTCGGTGCGCGGGCAACCCTGCGGCTGGCAGGCTGAAGCCATGTCGACCCCAGCGCACGCCGACGTCGCCGTGATCGGCGGCACCGGCTTCTACTCCTTCCTCGACGACGCGGACGAGGTCGAGGTCGACACGCCGTACGGCGCCCCGTCCGCCCCCGTGAGCGTCGGCTCGGTCGCAGGCCGACGAGTGGCTTTCCTGCCCCGTCACGGACGCAGCCACGAGCACCCGCCGCACGCGATCCCCTACCGCGCCAACCTCTGGGCGCTGCGCGCGCTCGGCGTGCGCCAGGTGATCGCGCCCTGCGCCGTCGGCGGGCTGAGCGACGACGTCGCCCCGGGAGACCTGGTGGTGCCCGACCAGCTCGTCGACCGGACCTGGCGCCGGGTGCCCTCCTACGTCGAGCGCGGGGCGGTCCACCTGCCGTTCGCCGACCCGTACTGCCCGCGGGTCTCGCAGGCCCTGGTCGGGGCCGCCGCCGACGTCCGGGGCGGGGGAGCGATGGTGGTCATCGAGGGACCCCGGTTCTCCACCCGCGCGGAGTCGCGGCTGCACGCAGCGGGTGGGGCGACGCTGATCAACATGACCGGCGCCCCCGAGGCGGCGCTCGCCCGCGAGCTGCAGATGTGCTACGCCACGCTCGCCCTGGTGACCGACATGGACGCCGGCGCCGAGTCCGGGGCGGGTGTCGGTCAGGAGGAGATCTTCGCGCTCTTCCGCGCGAACCTCGAGCGGCTCACCGGCCTGCTCGCGACCGCGGTCGCCGCGCTGCCGGACCCCGCCGGCTGCACCTGCTCGACCTGGGCCGAGGGCATCGAGCTGACCTACGAGCTGCCCCGGTGACGCGATGAGGGTGCTGCTCACCGGTGCCGCCGGGTTCATCGGCGGCGCCGCCGGTCGGGCACTGGAGGACGCCGGGCACGAGGTCGTCCGCGTCGACGTGATGCTGCCGGCCGCCCACGGCGCGTCCGAGCCGCCCGCAGGCACGCACCGCCTCGACGTGCGCGACGCCCACCGCTGGGGCGACCTGCTCGCCGGGGTCGACGTGGTGTGCCACCAGGCCGCGATGGTCGGGGCCGGGGTCACGGTCGCCGACCTCCCGTCGTACGCCGGCAACAACGACCTGGGCACGGCGGTCCTGCTGGCCGCCATGGCCGCGGCCGGTGTCCGGCGGCTCGTGCTCGCCTCCTCGATGGTCGTCTACGGGGAGGGCCGCTACCGCTGCCCCGAGCACGGCGACCGGGTGCCCCCGCCGCGCAGCCGCGCGGCGCTCGAGGTGGGCGACGTGGAGAACCACTGTCCCGACTGCGGTGCGGTGCTCGGCTGGGCGCTGGTCGACGAGGACGCGCGGCTCGACCCGCGGTCGTCGTACGCCGCCAGCAAGGTCGCCCAGGAGCACTACACGTCGGCGTGGGTGCGCCAGGCCGACGCCGGCGCGATCGCCCTGCGCTACCACAACGTCTACGGGCCCGGCATGCCGCGCGACACGCCCTACTCCGGCGTGGCGGCGATGTTCCGCTCCTCCCTGGAGCGCGGCGAGCGGCCGCAGGTCTTCGAGGACGGCGGGCAGGTGCGCGACTTCGTCCACGTCGACGACGTCGCGCGCGCCAACGTGCTGGCGGTCGAGGCGGTCGGCGGCTCCGGCCCGGGCCGCTTCGACGCCTACAACGTCTGCTCGGGGGAGCCGGTCTCGATCCTCGACGTGGCGCGGCTGGTGGCCCGGGGGACCGGCGCCGGCATCGAGCCCGAGGTCACCGGCGGCTACCGGCCCGGCGACGTCCGGCACGTCGTCGCCTCACCGGCTCGGGCGCGCGCGGAGCTCGGCTTCGCCGCCACCGTCGCCCCCGCCGAGGGGCTGCCCGCGTTCGCCCACGCGCCGCTGCGCGCCTGACGTCGAATCGAGAGTTCCGTCGTTCCAGTCGAGACCTTTCGCCGCCACCACAGCTGCGCGAAGTCTCGATTCGACCGACGGAAGTCTCGATTCGACCGTCACCAGGACGTGTAGAGCAGCTGCTGCACCGCGAGGGCCCAGCAGACCTGGAGCAGCAGCCCCCACCGGCGCCACCGCTCGGGAAGCAGCGCGGTCGAGAGCAGCAGCCAGGGCACGAACGGGAGCCAGATCCGCTCGACCTCGGCGCGGCTCATCTGCGAGAGGTCGGCGAGCACCACGCAGGCGACCGCGGCCGCGACGAGCAGCAGCACGACCCGGTCGGCGCCGCGGCGCAGCATCGCCAGTCCGGGGCCGAGGAGGGGACCGGCGCAGACGACGAGGGCGGCGAGGTTGCCCCACGTCCAGTACGCCGCCGGCCGGTCCGCGGCGATGCCGTCCCAGTAGCGCTCCCGCAGCACGGGGAGCGCCTCCCACCACGCGAACCCGTACGCCGCGAAGCCGAGCACCAGCGCGAGCGCCGCCGTCGCGGCGACCGGCAGGGGCCACCACGAGCGGGCCAGCACGAGCACCGCGATGGCCAGGACCCCCAGCAGGGGCAGGCCGTAGGACGACATCACGCACCACCCGAGGAGGAGGCCGGCGAGGGTCGACCAGGCGACCAGGCGGCCTCCACTCGCCCGGGCGCCGAGCGCCAGGCAGGCCAGCCCCCACGCAGCCACGGCGGTGAACACCGCGTCGCCCGACACGGCCATGAACACCGCCGAGGGGCCGAGCACCAGGAACGGCGCGGCCCGGCGCGCGGCAGCCTCCGAGCCCAGGGCGCGGACCGTGACGAGCACCGCGAGCGCGGCCGTCGCCGCCAGGGCCGTCACGACCAGTCCCGCGGCCAGCGACCCACCGAGGCCGACCCGGACGAGCAGCACGAAGAACAGCAGCGCCCCCGGTGGGTGGCCGGCCGGGTGGGTCGGCCAGGCGTGCGGGCTGTCGATCGGGATGCGGTCGACGTAGCCCTGCAGCAGCGCGTGCACGTCGGTCACGTCCCGCGCGGACGGGAGGTACTCGTAGTGGCTGCCGAGCGCCCGCGTGATGCCGTCGGTCCCATCCACCAGGGCCAGCGCGAGCAGCCAGGCCAGCCCCACGACGTACGACACCAGCATCAGCCGGCCCCAGGACAGGCGTTCGGCCAGCCGCGGGCCGGACCACCAGCCCGCCAGCCCGATCGCGACCGCCGGCAGGGTGCCAGGGCCGAGGAGCTTGGCGTCCCACCAGCCGTGCAGCGGCGGGACCTCGTGGGCGACGACGCTGCGCGGGGCGCGGGACCAGACCTCCCAGCCGGTGAGGGGCGGCACGGCGAACGCGACGGCGACGAGCAGCACGGCGACCACGAGCCCGATCCACGGCGCCCGGGCTCGCGTCGACGGCATGCGTCCGACCCTAGAAGACCTGCGGTGGACGGCAGCCCGTCCGACGAGACGTCACCAGCCCGTAAGCGCTGGGCGGGTGTGCGGACGTGCCGTCCTGCCTACCGTCGAACCATGGATGCCGTCTGCGACCTCGTCCTGCCGTGCCGGGACGAGGCGGCCGCACTCGCGGCGCTGCTGCCCGAGGTCCCCGCGGCGTTCGCGGTCGTCGTCGTCGACAACGGCTCGCGCGACGGCACGGCGGAGGTCGCGCGGCGGCTGGGGGCGACCGTCGTGACGGAGGAGCGGCCCGGGTACGGCGCCGCCGTGCACGCCGGCCTGCTCGCGGCGCGCCGTGAGCACGTGGCGTTCATGGACGGCGACGGGTCCTTCGACCCCGCCGAGCTCCTGCCGCTCGTCGAGGACGTGCGCTCCGGTCGGGCCGACCTCGCGGTCGGTCGCCGTCGGCCGGTCCGGCGCGGGGTCTGGCCCTGGCACGCGCGCGCCGGCAACGGCCTGGTCGTCTGGTGGTTGCGTCGCCGGATCGGGATGGCCGCCCACGACATCGCCCCGGTCCGCGTGTGCCGGCGCGACGCGCTCCTCGGGCTGGACGTGCGCGACCGCCGGTTCGGGTACCCCGTCGAGCTGCTCCAGCGCGCCACCGACGCGGGGTGGCGGGTGGTCGAGCGCGACGTGTCCTACCACCCGCGCGCCGAGGGCACCCGCTCCAAGGTGTCCGGCTCGGTCCGCGGCACCGCCCGCGCGGCACGCGACTTCTGGCGGGTGCTGGCGTGACCCGCCGGTCGGACGCTCCCCGGGCGCTGGTGGTCGCCAAGGCGCCGGTCGCGGGCCGGGTCAAGACGCGGCTCGGCGCCGAGGTCGGCGACGCCGTCGCGGCCGAGGTCGCCGCCGCGGCGCTCCTGGACACCGTGGCGGCCTGCCGGGAGGCGTTCGGCGCGGACCACTGCCTGCTGGCGCTGGCCGGCGACCTGGCCGACGCCGCGCGCGGCGACGAGATCGCCGCAGCGCTCGCCGGCTGGGGCGTGAGCCGCCAGCGCGGCCTCACGTTCGACGAGCGGCTGGCCAACGCGCACCTCGACGTACCGCCCGGCGGGCCGGTCGTCCAGGTCGGCATGGACACCCCCCAGGTGACCGTCGGCGACCTGCACGCGGTCGTCGCCGCCCTCGACACCCACGACGCCGTCCTCGGGCCGGCCGAGGACGGCGGCTGGTGGGTGCTCGGGCTCCGGGACCCGCGCGGCGCCGCGGCCCTGCGCGGTGTGCCGATGTCGACGCCCACGACGTACGCCGACACCCGCCGCGCACTGTCCGGCGCCGGGCTGGGCGTCGGGACGACCGCGCCGCTGCGCGACGTCGACACCGCCACGGACGCGGACGTCGTCGCCGGCGCCGCGCCCGCTGGCGAGTTCGCGCGGGCCTGGCGCGAGGTGCGCGCATGACCGCCCGGGTGCTGGACCTCGACCACTGGGACCGCGCCACCGACCGGCACGACGAGGCGCTGCTGGACCTCTGCGTCGGCCCCACCCTCGACGTCGGCTGCGGGCCGGGACGGCTGGCGGCCGGCCTCGCGGCCCGGGGACACGTGGTGCTCGGCATCGACGTCCTCGGACGAGCCGTCGGGACCGCCGTGCGCCGGGGCGCGACGGCGCTGCGTCGCGACGTGTTCGACGCGCTCCCGGGGGAGGGCCGGTGGAGCACGGCCCTCCTGGCCGACGGCAACGTCGGCATCGGCGGCGACCCGACCGCGCTGCTGCGCCGCGTGCGCGAGCTGCTCGGGCCGGACGGCCGGGTCGTCGCCGAGCTCGCGCCGCCGGGCACCCCGCTCGCGCGCGACTGGGCCGTCGTGCGCGCCGGCACGACCACCTCGGCGCCGTTCCGCTGGGCGGTCGTGGGCGTCGACGACATCGACGCGCTCGCCGTCACCGCCGGCCTCCTGGTCGGTGACGTGGCCCGGCTCGGCGAGCGCTGGTGCGCGGTGCTGGAGGCGGCGTGAGGATCCCGGACGAGGCCGACTTCCGGTCCCGTCTGCGCAGCGCCGCGGTCACCGCCCGCGTGGGTCTCTGGCTCGGCATCTGCTTCGGCGTCTGCTTCCTGACCGGCCTGGTCAGCCACTACGCGCAGAACGCCGCGCACCCGGTCCCGTTCCCGACCAGCCCGGCCTGGGGCTACCGGGTGACGCAGGGCCTCCACGTCGTCACCGGCACCGCCGCCGTACCGCTGCTGCTCGTGAAGCTGTGGACGGTCTACCCCCGGCTGTTCCGCAGGCCCGAGCGGGGGTGGCGGAACCTGCTGCTCGACGTCCTCGAGCGCGGCTCGGTGCTGGTCCTGGTCGCGTCCGCGGTCTTCATGCTCGCGTCGGGCCTGGCCAACTCGGCGCAGTGGTACCCGTGGTCGTTCTCGTTCCGCACCACCCACTACGCCGTCGCGTGGATCGCGATCGGCTCGGTCGTGCTGCACGTGGCCGTCAAGCTGCCGGTCGTCCGGGGTGCCCTGGGCTCGGACGTCGACGACGCGGCGCTGGACCGCCCGGCGGCGACCGAGCCCGGCGTCCTGACCCGTCGCGGGCTCCTGCGGGCGACGTGGCTGGCGGCCGGGGTGGCGGTGGTGGCGACCGCGGGCATCGCCGTGCCCCCGCTGCGCCGGGTGTCGGTGCTCGGGGTCCGGTCCGGTCGCGGGCCGCAGGGCGTCCCGGTCAACAAGAGCGCGGTCGCCGCGCGCGTGACCGCCTCCGCCACCCGTTCCGACTACCGGCTCGTCGTCGCGAACGGCGACCGGCAGGTCGCGCTCAGCCGCCCCGACCTGCTCGCTCTACCGCAGTCCACGCGCGAGCTGCCGATCGCGTGCGTCGAGGGCTGGAGCGCCGGTGGGACCTGGACCGGCGTGCGCGTGCGCGACCTGCTCGACCTGGTGGACGTGCCGGCCGGCACCGACGTCCTCGTCACCTCGCTCCAGGAGTCGGGGCCGTTCACCACGACCGTCCTGCACGGGAACTTCGCCGACGACGACCGCACCCTGCTCGCCCTGGCGCTGGACGGGGAGCCGCTGTCCCTCGACCACGGCTTCCCGGCCCGGGTCATCGCTCCTGACCGGCCCGGCGTCCTGCAGACCAAGTGGGTCGCCCGGATCGAGGTCCCCGCATGATTCGCAGCATGAGGTGGGCCACCGGCGCGGCCGGCGTGGCGCTGGCGCTGTACGGCGGGTGGCTGCTCGTCACCCGTGAGGACCGGCTGGGCGACGTGGCGCTCTGGCTCGTCGCGGGCGTCGTCCTGCACGACGCGGTGCTGGCGGCGATCGTGGTCGTCCTCGGCGCGCTGGCCGTCCGGCTGGCGCCCGCGCCGGCGCGGGCACCCCTCGCGGTCGGCTTCGTCATGCTCGGCCCGGTCACCCTGCTCGCCGTACCGGTGCTGGGCCGGTTCGGTGCCCGTGCGGACAATCCGACGCTGCTGGACCGCGACTACACGGCCGGTTGGCTGGTGCTCGCCGGGATCACGACGGTGGCCGTGGTCGGGGCGACGCTCGTACGCTCGCGACGAGGCTCCGGGAAGGGGTGACGTGGCCAGGGTCCTGGTGGTCGACGACGACCGCACCGTGCGCGAGGTGGTCGTGTCCTACCTGCGCGCCCACGAGCACGAGGTCGTCGAGGTGGGTGACGGCGAGTCGGCGCTGCGCGAGATGCGCGACCGGCCCGCCGACCTGGTGGTGCTCGACCTGATGCTGCCCGGCATCGACGGCATCGAGGTGTGCCGACGGCTGCGCGCGAGCGGCGACACCCCCGTGGTCATGCTCACCGCGCTGGGTGAGGAGACCGACCGGGTGGTGGGCCTCGAGGTCGGGGCCGACGACTACGTCACCAAGCCCTTCAGCCCCCGCGAGCTCGCCCTCCGCGTCGACTCGGTGCTGCGCCGCACCCACGTCCCGCCGGCCCCACGTCGGCTGGTCGACGGTGACCTGGTCGTCGACGAGGCCGCGCACACCGCCCTGCGGGGCGGCGAGCGGCTCGCCCTGACCGGCCGCGAGTTCGACCTGCTGCGGTTCCTGCTGGCTCATCCGGGTACCGCGTTCTCGCGCGACGACCTGCTCCGTCAGGTCTGGGGCTGGTCGATCGGCGACCAGTCCACCGTCACCGTCCACGTCCGCCGACTGCGGGAGAAGGTCGAGGCGGACCCCACGCGGCCCGAGCGGCTGGTGACGGTGTGGGGCGTGGGCTACCGCTGGGAGGCGAGTCGATGAGCGGCGACCAGGTGCAGATCGTGCTGGTGGCCGCGGCCTGCGCCGTCGCGGTGGGGCTGGTCGGGCTCGGCATCGCGTGGGTGGTGAGGCACCGCTCCATCCGGTGGCAGCTCGGGCTGATCGTGGTCGTCTCGATCGGGTCCGTCGTGGCCGGCGTCATCGCGGTCTCCAAGCTGATGTTCATCTCCGGCCACGACTGGGGGGTGGTGAGCCTGGTGGTGGTGGTCGCCGGTGTCGTCGCGCTCGTGGTCGCACTGGTGCTCGGGGTGGCGATCTCGCGCTGGTCGGAGGCGATCCGCGAGAGCGCGAGCACGCTCGACGCCCACGGCTCCTACCGCGCCGACCCCCGCGGACCGAGCGAGCTCCAGGCCCTGTCCGAGGAGCTCGCCCGGGCCAGCGAGCGGCTGGAGGAGGCCCGGCTGCGTGAGGGGCGCCTGGAGGAGTCGCGCCGCGAGCTGGTGTCCTGGGTCTCCCACGACCTGCGGACGCCGCTGGCCGGCCTGCGCGCGATGACCGAGGCGCTCGAGGACCGGATGGTCGACGACCCCGAGCGCTACCACCGGCAGATCCGGGCGGAGGTCGACCGCATGGTGCGGATGGTCGACGACCTCTTCGAGCTCTCGCGCATCCATGCCGGCGTGCTGCGGATCGCCCCGCAGACGCTCGTGCTCGGCGACCTCGTCAGCGAGGCGATCGCCGGCGCGGACCCCGTGGCCAGGGCTCGCAGCGTGCGGCTGGGCGGGTCCGTCGACGCCGGCGTCGAGGTCACCGCCGACCCCGCGGGCCTGTCCCGGGTGATGACGAACCTGATCATGAACGCGATCCGCCACACCCCGGCCGACGGCTCGGTCGAGATCCGCGGCCGGCAGGTCGCGGGCGGCGTCGAGCTGAGCGTGCGCGACCAGTGCGGCGGCATCTCCGCGGAGGAGATGGACCGGGTGTTCGACCTCGCCTGGCGCGGGGAGGTCGCGCGCACCCCGACGGCCGACGGCCCCGAGGGCCACGGCGCCGGTCTGGGGCTGGCGATCGTCAAGGGCATCGTCGAGGCGCACCGCGGGGTGGTCGAGGTCGAGAACGTCGACGGCGACGCGCCCCCGGGCTGCCGGTTCCGGGTCCTGCTGCCGGCGTGACCCGGGGCCTGCCGGCCGTGCCGGCGCCGGCCGACCGGCGTCGACCGGCGTCGACCGGCGTCGACACGCCGCGGACGGCTCCCGAACATCTGTTCGATCCTGGGCTACGTTGTGTCCACAGGCATGACGCGGGGCGAGGTTCTCCACAGCAGTCGACGGCGCTGACCAGGCGCTGTCGGTGGCTCGCTCTAGCGTCGCCGACGTGCCTGGACCACGACGAGAGACGAGGAAGCAGACCATGGCTGGTGGAGGAGACCGCGAGAAGGCGCTCGACGCCGCGCTCGCGAACATCGAGCGGCAGTTCGGCAAGGGTTCCGTGATGCGGCTGGGCGACGAGACCCGGGCGCCCCTGGAGATCATCCCGACGGGCTCGATCGCCCTCGACGTCGCGCTGGGGCTCGGTGGCCTGCCGCGTGGTCGCGTCGTGGAGATCTACGGGCCGGAGTCCTCCGGCAAGACGACGGTCGCCCTGCACGCGGTGGCCAACGCCCAGGCGGCCGGCGGCATCGTGGCGTTCATCGACGCCGAGCACGCGCTCGACCCGGAGTACGCGAAGGCCCTCGGGGTCGACACCGACGCGCTGCTGGTCTCCCAGCCCGACTCCGGTGAGCAGGCGCTCGAGATCGCCGACATGCTGGTCCGCTCCGGCGCGCTCTCGCTGATCGTCATCGACTCGGTCGCCGCGCTCGTGCCCCGCGCCGAGATCGAGGGCGAGATGGGCGACAGCCACGTCGGCCTCCAGGCCCGCCTGATGAGCCAGGCGCTGCGGAAGATGACCGGTGCCCTCAACAACTCCGGCACCACCGCGATCTTCATCAACCAGCTGCGCGAGAAGATCGGCGTCATGTTCGGCTCGCCCGAGACGACCACCGGTGGCCGGGCGCTGAAGTTCTACTCCTCGGTCCGCCTCGACGTCCGCCGGATCGAGACGCTCAAGGACGGCCAGGACATGGTCGGCAACCGGACCCGGGTCAAGGTCGTGAAGAACAAGGTCGCCCCGCCGTTCAAGCAGGCGGAGTTCGACATCATGTACGGCAAGGGCATCAGCCGCGAGGGTGGCCTGATCGACGTCGGCGTCGAGGCGGGCCTGGTCCGCAAGGCCGGTGCCTGGTACACCTACGAGGGCGACCAGCTGGGCCAGGGCAAGGAGAATGCGCGGACCTTCCTGCGCGACAACCCCGACCTCGCCAACGAGCTGGAGAAGAAGATCCTCGAGAAGCTCGGCGTCGGTCCGACGGTCGACAACGAGGTCGCGCTGCCCGCCGACCCGGTCGGCGTCGACGACTTCTGAGGTGGTTTCGAGGCTCGTCGCTGACGCTCCTCGCACCTCAACCACTGACGTCGGTGGTTGAGGTGCGAAGGCGCCCCGGCGCCTGAGCCTCGAAACCCCGGCGAGGAGGGCAGACGAGATGACTCTCGACGAGAACAGGCCTCCGCCCGACTGGGTCGGCGGCGTCGCGGCGGGGGTGGACCCCTGGACCAGGCGGGCCACTCCCGCCCCCGACCCGGCCGCTCCGGCCCACCGCCCGCCCCCTGAGGACGAGGCCGCGCGGGGGCCCGACGCGGACCCCGAGTCGGTGGCGCGGACGATCCTGCTCGACCAGCTCACCGGCCGGGCACGCAGCCGCCGGGAGCTCAGCGACAAGCTGGCGGCCAAGAACGTCCCGCCCGAGATCGCCACCCGCCTCCTCGACCGGTTCGAGGAGGTCGGGCTGGTCGACGACGAGGCGTTCGCCCGCTCGTGGATCGCCGGCCGACAGGCGGGCCGGGGACTGGCCCGCCGGGCGATCGCGCAGGAGCTGCGCCGCAAGGGCGTCGCCGACGAGGTGGCGCGCGAGGCGCTCGACGAGGTCGACCCTGTCGCCGAGGAGGCCGCCGCCCGGGCCCTGGTGCGCAAGAAGCTGCGCTCGTTGTCCCGGGTCGACGACGTGACCGCGACCCGTCGCCTGGTCGGGATGCTGGCGCGCAAGGGCTACGGGTCCGGCCTGGCGTTCGCGGTCGTCAAGGACGAGCTGGCCGGCGCCGGACGTGACGAGCCGGCAGGTCTGGACCTCCCGGACGACTAGCGGCTTGGAGGGGTCGCCACCCGCGGCAGGGGGTGCGGTGACCGCGACCGTGCCGCAAGAATGCACCCGTGGCTGCCGAGCGCGAGATCCTGACCTACGAGATGTTCGGCACCGCGGTGCGCGAGATCGCCCAGCAGGTGGTCGACAGCGGCTTCGAGCCGGACCTGGTGCTCTCGGTCGCGCGTGGCGGGATGGGGCTGGGCATGGGGCTGGGCTACGCCCTCGACGTCAAGAACATCTCGGCCGTCAACGTGGAGTTCTACACCGGCGTCGACGAGCGCCTCGAGGTCCCGATCATGCTGCCGCCGACCCCGGCAGCCGTCGACCTGGCCGGCCTGAAGATCCTGGTGGCCGACGACGTGGCCGACACGGGCAAGACCCTCGAGATCGTCCGCGAGTTCTGCGCCGACCACGTGGCCGAGGCGCGGATCGCGGTGATCTACGAGAAGCCCGCCACCGTGGTGCGGCCCGACTACGCGTGGCGTCGGACCGAGCTCTGGATCGACTTCCCCTGGTCCGCCGACCCGCCACTGGTGCACCGGGGTCGCCGGTGACCCAGCTGCGGCTGGTCGTCCACGACCGTGGGCGCGACCTGGCCGGGGTCGTCCACGAGGGCGAGTCGTGGGCCGCCGCCGCCCGTCGCACGGTCGCGAGCCTGCACGTCGAGCCGGTGCCGGTGGACCTCTCCGGCGAGGTCAAGCAGTTCCTGGTCGACCACGACACCCGGGTCGCCGTCCGGGCGATGGGTCGCGGCGACCTGCCCGACGTGACCCGGTGGCGCCAGAGCCAGCACCTCCACCGGTGGTGGGCGTCCGACGGCGAACCGACCCCGGAGCGGGTGGAGCAGCAGTACGGCCCGAGCATCGACGGCATGACACCCACCCGGATGTGGATCGCCGAGGTCAACGGGCGCTCGGTCGGCTTCCTCCAGGACTACCGGGTCGGTGACTACCCCGACTACGCCGTCCTCGGACCCGATCCCGACGCCATCGGCGTCGACTACGCGCTGTGCGAGGAGTGGAGCGGGCGGGGCCTGGGGGCCCGGGTGCTGTGGGCATGGATGGCCCGCGCCCGGCACCGCTTCCCGGGCGCGACCGCGTTCTTCGCCGCGCCCGACCACCGCAACCTCGCGTCGTTGCGCGTGCTCGACAAGGCCGGATTCACCCGGGGCGTCTGGTTCGACGAGCCCCAGGAGGACGGCAGCGTGGACACGGTGGTCGGCTGCACGCTGGACGTGCGCCGGGTGCTGGGATGACTGGTGTGGGACGACCGGTGCTGGATGATGGTGCGGTGACCGCTCACCCACTGCGACTCCCCACCGGCCCCGTCGACCTCGACACCGTCCCCTCCGGCGCCACGCCGGGCTTCGACGGCGGCAAGCGCAAGGCCAAGGCCGCCCTCTACGCGATGGGCGACGACCTGGCCGACCTCCAGGAGCGGCTCTTCGCCGAGGGCCGGGCGACCGGATCGCACCGGCGGGTGCTGCTGGTCCTGCAGGGGATGGACACCTCCGGCAAGGGCGGCGTGCTCAAGCACACCGTCGGCCTGGTCGACCCCCAGGGCGTCCGGATCACCTCGTTCAAGGCCCCGACCGAGGAGGAGCTCGCCCACGACTTCCTGTGGCGGGTCCGCCGGGGTGTCCCCGGGCCCGGGTACGTCGGCGTGTTCGACCGCTCCCACTACGAGGACGTGCTGATCGGGCGGGTCGACGCGCTCGCCGACGCCGAGGAGCTCGAGCGCCGCTACG
This sequence comes from Nocardioides sp., assembly GCA_020636915.1. Classification (GTDB taxonomy): domain Bacteria; phylum Actinomycetota; class Actinomycetes; order Propionibacteriales; family Nocardioidaceae; genus Nocardioides. The sequence goes on along the minus strand of JACJWV010000008.1, from coordinate 151,330 downwards.
ACGCGATCAACGAGTTCGAGCGTGAGCTCGTGGACGACGGCTGCGTCGTGCTGAAGTGCATGCTGCACATCTCCAAGGACACCCAGAAGGAACGTCTGCTGCGGCGGCTGGACCGTCCGGACAAGTACTGGAAGTACAACCCCGGAGACCTGAGTGCCCGCGCGAAGTGGGACGCCTACCGCGAGGCGTATGCCATCGCCCTGGAGCGCACCAACACCGACCACGCACCGTGGTTCGTGGTGCCGAGCGACCACAAGTGGTTCCGCAACCTCGCCGTGGGCCAGCTGCTGCTCGCCGCCCTGCGCGGCATGGACCTGGGCTGGCCCCCGGCCGACTTCGACGTGGACGAGGAACGGGCCAGGCTGCTCGCGGAGGACGCGAGCGCCTGACCCGTCCGGGTCGGACCCTGCCGGGTCGGGCTGCTTCTCTATGAGGAGTAGGTGTAGAACCTGCCGCTCTGGGTCTTCGCGAACGCCTTGCTGCTGGCGATCTCGACCTTCCAGTAGTACTTGCCCCGGCGCGGGGCGGGCAGCGGCGTGGAGAAGTGGCTCCGCTTGTTGGTCCGCACGGTCTTGTACTTGCGCCACTTCTTCCCGTGCTGCTTGAAGATGGTCACCTTGCCGTGGTACTTGGGGGCGACCTTGCCGTCGAGCACGACGCGGCGGGTGCCGACGTTCTTGATTGTGAGCTTGCGCTGCACCTTCGCGCTGACGCCGGCCGAGGTCGGCGCGTAGTCGGCGGTGCCGCTGTAGAGGACGCGGTAGTCGGCGTTGCCGACCGCCGTGGTCGAGTCGTAGAGGTAGGCGGAGTCGGAGGTCTTGATGGTCTTCCAGCCGTGACCGGGCAGCCGCCGCTGGACGGTCAGCGTGCCGTCGTACACCTGGCTGCCGTTGGCCTCGACCTCGATCGAGAGGGCGATCCGGTCGCCGTACACGGTGACGCCCGGCTGCTGGGCGGTGCTGCTGCTGCGGTAGATCCAGGGCTTGCCCTCCGTGCCGCCGACGATCGTCGTCGCGGTCGCGGCGTGGGCCGGTGCGGTGGTGGTGAGCAAGGCGGTCGGCGCGGCCAGCACGGTGGTGAGTGCGGCGGCGACGAAGTGACGAAGGCGCATCGTGGTCCTGTCGTTCGATCCGTGTGTGAGTGGGCCCCGAGCGCCCGACCGGCGATTACCCGACGAACCGGTCCGACAAACCGGGTGCCGGCGGCCGGATCGCTAGGGTGTGCCGGTGATCCCGACCGTCGCCGTGACCCGCTACGTCACGCCCCTGCGCGAGGGTGGCAGCCTGCCGGGGATCGTCGAGGGCGACGACCTGGGCACCTACGTCTGCAAGTTCCGCGGGGCCGGCCAGGGCGTCCGGGTGCTGGTCGCGGAGGTCGTGGTCGGCGGCCTGGCGCGCCGCATCGGCCTGCGCACGCCCGAGCTGGTCGCCCTGGACCTGGACCCCGAGATCGCCCGCTACGAGGCCGACGAGGAGGTCCAGGACCTCCTCAACGCCAGCCCCGGCCTCAACCTCGGCGTCGACTTCCTGCCCGGCGCGTTCGGCTTCGACGGAGACCTCCCGACGGGTGACGGGGTCGCCGAGCGGGTGCTGTGGCTCGATGCCTTCTGCGCGAACGTCGACCGGTCGTGGCGCAACCCCAACCTGCTGTTCTGGCACGGTGAGCTCTGGGTCATCGACCACGGAGCCTGCCTCTACTTCCACCACGCCTGGTCCGGCGGGGTGACCGACCCGGCTCGCTTCGCAGCCCAGCCGTGGAGCGCCGACGACCACGTCCTGCGCTCGTCGCTGGGCGGGCTGCCCGCGGTCGACGAGGCGATCCGGTCCGCCCTGGACGAGCAGGTCTTCACCGAGGTCCTCGCCGAGGTGCCGGACGCGTGGCTCGAGCCGGTGCCGGGCGCGGAGACGCCCGAGCAGCTCCGATCGGCCTACGTCGCCTTCCTGACCGCGCGGCTGGAGAGCCGGCAGTGGCTAGCGTCGGGGCCGGTGCCAGGCGCGAAGGAGGTGGCGGCGCGATGACAGCCACGGTCGCCTACCAGTACGTCGTGCTGCGCTGCGTGCCGCGCGTGGACCGCGAGGAGTTCGTCAACGTCGGCGTGGTGCTCTACTGCCAGGCCACCGACTTCCTGGAGGTCGCGTGGCAGGTCGACCGCGAGCGGCTGGCCGCGTTCGCACCCCGGCTCGACCTGGACCAGGTCTGCGAGGCGCTCGGCTTCGTCGAGGGTGTGTGTGCCGGGGACGAGCGCGGGGGAGCGGCCGGGCAGGAGCCGCTCGGCCAGCGCTTCGGGTTCCTCAAGGCCCCCCGCAGCACGGTGCTCCAGCCCGGACCGGTGCACGGTGGGGTCACCCACGACCCCGCGCGCCAGCTCGAGCACCTGGTGGAGAAGCTGGTCGGCTAGCACCCGGCTGCCGGACGCTCAGGCCACCAGACCGTGCTCGTGGGCGAACACCACGATCTGCACGCGGTCCCGCAGGCCGAGCTTGCGCAGCACCGCGCCGACGTGGGTCTTCACCGTCGACTCGCTGGCGAAGACCAGCCCGGCGATCTCGGTGTTGGACAGGCCGCGCGCGACGGCGGCGAACACCTCCCGCTCCTTGTCGGTCAGCGAGAGGTACGCCGCCGGGGCGGGCGTGCGGGCCTGGAACTGGCCGTCCAGCAGCGTGGCGAGGTCGGCGGGGGCGAGCACCGCGTTGCCGGCGTGCACGGTGCGGATCGCGTCGCGGAGCATGACGGGCGTGGTGCCCTTGAGCAGGAACCCGCTGGCGCCGTACCTGATCGCGGTCGCGGCCCGGTCGTCGAGGTTGAAGGTGGTGAGGACGACGACGCGCACCGGCTTCTCGCGCCGGGCGGCGCGGTCGGGCAGGAAGATCTGCCGCGTCGCCTCGACGCCGTCCATCTCGGGCATCCGGATGTCCATGAGCACCACGTCGGGCGCGAGCTGGTCGACCAGCCGGACGGCCTCCGCGCCGTCGGCGGCCGTGCCGACGACCGTCATGCCCTCCTGGGCGTCGACGATGACCCGCACCCCCTCGCGGAAGAGGTCCTGGTCGTCGACGAGCAGCACCCGGATCGGGTCGGTCATCGGGGCCTCACCGGCACCCAGGCGGTCGCGGTGAACGTCGGCGGGTCGGCGCGCCGACGCACGTCGAGGTGGCCGCCCACGGCCTCGAGCCGGCGCCGCATCCCGTCCAGCCCCTGGCCGGGCGGCGCCGGCCGGACCGGCTCGGCCGGTCCGGGGACGCCGTCGGTGGCGAGCGCGAGCGGCCGGGTCTCGTCGGCACCGGTGTCGATCGCGTTGCGCACCTCGATCCGCAGGTCACCCTCCCAGTGCCGCTCGACGTGCACCGGCTCGTCGCGCCGGCCGTGCTTGATCGCGTTGGTCAACATCTCCTGGAGCACCCGGAACGCCACGACCTCCAGCTCCGGCGGCATCGGCTGCGGGGTGCCGACCTCGCTGGAGAGGATCTCCTGCCCGCTGGCGCGCGCCCCCTCGACCAGGCTCTCGAGGTCGACCTCGTGCGTCCGGCCCGGGGCGCTGCCGGAGGTCGAGGTGAGCACCTGCCGGACGTCGTCGAGGGAGGACCGGGCGGAGGTCGCGATGTTGGCCATCGTCTGCTTGAGGCCCTGGGTGTCGACGTCGTCGAGGTACTGCGCCGACTCGGCCTGCGCGAGGATCACGGCGAGCGAGTGGCCGACGACGTCGTGGACGTCGCGTGCGAGCCGCGCCTGGTCCTCCCGCAGCCGGGCGATCTCCTCGGCCTGGTCGCGCGCCGCCTCCGCAGTGACCTGGGACTCGCGCGACTGCCGGGCGCGGTCGGAGAACCGCAGGGCGAGGCCAGCCAGCCACGGGACGCCGAGCACCGACATGCCGAGCACCGCGGCGGTGATCTGCCAGCGGTCGCTCAGCCGCGCCGTCTCCTGGACCAGCGACCGGAAGCCGGCCTGGTCGAGTGCCGCGTAGAAGATGTCCGGATCGATGTAGAGGACACCGACGACCGCGGCCGCGGGGATCGACAGGGCGCTCGCCCAGACGGTCGCGGTGCTGCCCCAGCGCGCGGTCCCGAACGCGACGGCACCGATGGCGAGCTCGACCATCAGCAGCTGGGTCCCGGTCATCACCTGGGCGACGCCGAGCACCCAGACCAGGCCGAGCGCCGCGCCCGGCAGGTGCCGGCACAGCGCGACCGCCGTGGCCACCCCGAGGGCGACCAGCGCGGCGGCCGGGCGGGGGTCGTCGCCGTACCACGCCGGGAGGTTCGCCACCTCGAGCAGTCCCGCCAGGAGGACGAGCAGGCCGACGCCGACGTCGGGTCCCCACTGACGCCACGTCATGCAGGCTCCTGTCGGTGCGGCGGATGTCGCGGCAAGGGAACCACACTCACCGGTGCGCGCCGCGGACGAGCTCGTCGAGCAGGTCGGGATAGGCGAGGCCTGCGGCGGCGAACATCCGCGGGACCTGGGAGTGCTCGGTCATGCCGGGGACCGTGTTGACCTCGTTGAGGACCGGCCCGTCGTCGGTGAGGAAGAAGTCGATCCGGGCGACGCCGGAGCAGCCGAGGGCGTCGTAGGTCGCCAGGGCGGCGTCCTCGAGCGCCTTGGCGTCGACCTCCTCCAGCCGGGCCGGGACCCGGAGGTCCGCGCCGCCGCCGTACTTGAGGTCGTAGTCGAAGAGCCCGTCGACGACGATCTCCAGGGCGGGGGAGGCCACCATGCTCCCGTCGACACGTCGTAGCACCGCCACGTCGACCTCGCGGCCGACGACGACGTCCTCCACCAGCGCCCGGCTGTCGAGCGCGAGAGCGGCGTCGAGGGCCGGCGCGAGCGCGTCCGGCCCGTCGGCCAGGGTGACCCCACGGCTGGACCCGGCGGCGACGGGCTTGACCACCACCGGGTGGGTCCAGCGCTCGGTCGCCGCGGTCGCCCGGGTCACCAGGTGGCCGGGGGTGGTGGCCAGGCCGATCGCGCCGGCGACCAGCTTGGTGACCCACTTGTCCATCGCGATCGCGCCCGGACCGACGCCGGACCCGACGTACGGCAGGCCGCCCAGCTCGCACAGCGCGGCCAGCGCTCCGTCCTCGCCGCGCGGACCGTGCACGAGCGGGAAGGCGACGTCGCAGCCGCGGAGCACCTGGGCGGCGCCGCTGAGGCCGATCGGGCGCATCCCGCGGTCGTGCCACGTGCCGTCCCGGCCGATGGTGAGCGGGACGACGTCGTAGGTGGCCGGGTCCAGCGCGGCCGCGACGGCGGCGGCCGAGCCGAGGGAGACCTCGTGCTCACAGCTCTGGCCGCCGCCGATCACCGCGACCCGGGTGCGCGCGGTCACGCCAGGCTCCGCAGGTGGGGCACGGCCCGGGTGCGGCGTGCGACCCGCGCGCCGATGCCGGTCACGACGTCGTGCTCGATGGTGCCGCCCCAGGCGGCCCACTCGGCGACCGTCGGCTCGCCGGCACCGCCCGGACCGAAGACGGTCACGGTCTCGCCGGCCTCGACCCCGCTGACCCCGAGGTCGACCACGAGCTGGTCCATCGAGAGCAGCCCGACGACCGGCCGTCGGACGCCGCGGACCTGCACCTCGGCCCGGTGGGACGCCCGGCGGGGGAGCCCGTCGGCGTAGCCGAGGGGCACCAGGCCGAGGTGGGTCGCGGTCGCGGTGCGGTGCGCGTGGCCGTAGCCGACCGGGGTACCGGCGCGGACCCGGCGCACCGACACCAGGGGTGCGGTGAGCGTCATCGCCGGGTGCAGCACGGTGGTACGCGACGGGTCGATCCCGACCAGGCCCGCCCCGACCCGGCTCATCGTGTGGTGGGTCCGCGGGTCGGTGAGGGTCGCGGCCGTCGCGGCCAGGTGCCGGTGGCGCGGCCGGAGGCCGGTGGCGCGTGCGGTCTCCAGGGCCCACGCGAAACGGGTACGGGCCAGGGCGTTGCAGGAGTCGGTGGGGTCGTCGGCGCAGCCGAGGTGTCCCATGACGCCCACCACCTCGACCTCGCCCCGCAGCTCCGCACGACGGGCCGCGCGGCACAGGGCTCCCCAGGACGCCGGCTCGGCGCCGTCGCGTGCCATGCCGGCGTCGACGTGCAGGTGCACCCGGGCCCGGCCCGGGACCGCGGCGATCGCTGCCAGGTGCCGGGTGCTCGGCACCGCGAGGTCGATCCGGCGGGCGACCGCGGTCGCGAAGTCGGCGTCCACGGGGTTCAGCCAGCTCAGGACCGGCGCGACGAGCCCGGCGTCGCGCAGCGGCCAGGCCTCCTCCAGCGAGGTGACGCCGAGGCGGGTGGCGCCGTGCGCGAGCGCGGTCCGGGCGACGTCGAGCGCCCCGTGACCGAAGCCGTCGGCCTTGACGACCGCCATCAGCTCGCCTGCCCGGTCGGCGAGGAGCCGCGTGTTGCGGGCCACGGCGAGCAGGTCGACCTCGAGCATCGGGCGGGTCGCTGTGCGGTCGCGGGCCTCGACGGCCAGCCCGGTCACGCCGCCACCTCGACCGCGACTGGGCCGTAGAGCGCGTGCGGGGCGCCGGTGAGCAGCGCCCAGTAGCGGTCACCGTGGCTCCAGTGCCACCACTCGGTGGGGTAGTTGACCAGGCCCTGCGAGCCCAGCACGACCGCCAGCAGGGTGCGGTGCGCGCGGGCGTCGGCTCCGATCCCGCCGGCGGCGAACCAGCAGCGACCGTCGCTCTGCTCCGGGGTGGCGTCGATCGGGGTGCCGAGGTCGAGATCGTCGCCGCAGACGTCGACGAGCGTCAGGTCGACGGCGGCGCCGCCCACGTGTGGCGCAACGTCGACCGGCGCGACGACGCGGCTGGTCAGCCGCTCCAGCGCGGCGTCGTCGATGCCGGGGTGGAGCTCGCGCAGGTCGTCGGCGTACGACGCGAGGATCGCCTGCTGCTGCGCCAGCGGCCGGTGTCCCTCGACGACCCGCAGCCGGACGCCGCGCGGCAGCAGCCGGTCGGCGGCCACCAGCCGGTCGGCCAGACCGGAGCGCACGGTTGCTCCGGCGGGGGAGAGGTCGGCGGGGAGCCGCACCAGCGGCTCCCCGCACTCGACCACGGGCACGGCCCGCACCCGCGGGTCCGAGAGGAGGATCGTCATGCCCACGACGCTAGGGACGCTCGCCCCTCCGTCGCCTCCACCTCAGGTACCGCTCACCCACCCCGAAGTGCCGAGTCGGCGCGTCTTGCTCGCCAGGAGGGGCCGAGTCGGCGCGCCTTGCTCGCCAGGAGGGGCCGAGTCGGCGCGCCTTGCTCGCCAGGAGGGGTCGAGTCGGCGCGTCTTGCTCGCCAGGAGGGGTCGAGTCGGCGCGTCTCGCAGGACAGCTGTGGACAGGGCGTGCATGATGCGCCGACTCGGCGTCCTCAGACGTACAAGATGCGCCGACTCGGCGTCCCAGGGCTGCCCCAGACGCGCCGACCCGGCGTCAGACGGGGACCAGCTCGACGGCGCCGACGGCGTACCGGGCAAGGATCGCCCGGGCGAGCTCGGGGTGCGCGCCGAGGGGCTCGGAGACGGCGATCGCCCCTGCCTCGACGGCCAGCTCGGCGGCCCGGTCGGGCAGGAAGCCCGGCGCCAGGAACAGCGAGGCGACCGCGATGTGCCGCCGCCCCTCGGCCCGGAACGCCCGGACGGCCTCGCCCGTGGCCGGCGGGGCCGACGAGGCGAACGCCGCGGTGACCGGAAGCTTGTGACGCGAACCCCAGACCCGGGCCAGTCGCGACACCGCCTGGTTGGCCAGCGGGTCGCTGGACCCGGCGGCCGCCAGCACGAGGGCGTCGAGCTCCCGCACCCGCGCGGCGCGGAGCGCCTCGCGCATCCGGACGTCGAGCACCTCCAGGAACTGCGCCTCGAGGCCGAGGATCCGGGTGGCCCGGATCGACACGCCCGCGTGCCGCGCCTGGGCCTCGGCGACGGCGCTCGGCACGTCGACCTTGGCGTGGTAGGCCTCGGTCAGCAGCAGCGGGACGACGACGATCTCGTCGTGACCGGCCTTGACGAGCCGGTCGACCACCGTCGTGAACGACGGCTTGGACAGCTCGAGGAACGCCTGCTCGATGCGCAGGTCGGGGCGCATCGACCGGACCTCGTCGACCAGGGCCTTGATGGTGGCGGCGGACCGTGGGTCACGACTGCCGTGAGCCAGGGCCACCAGGGCGGGAGCAGCCATCACACTGCCTCCTTCGTGGTGCGTGCTTCGTCGGGGGTCGGTCGGTCGGCCACGCTGCCGACCTGGGGGGTGCGGGTCATGAGTGGATCCCGCACTCGGTCTTGCTCGTGCCCGCCCAGCGGCCGCTGCGCGGGTCCTCTCCGGGGGCGACGCGTCGGGTGCACGGCCAGCAGCCGATCGAGGGATAGCCGTCGTAGACGAGGGGGTTCACCAGCACGCCGTGGTCGGCGATGTAGCGCTCGACCTGCTCGTCGCTCCACCGGGCCAGCGGCGACACCTTGACCTTGCCCTTCTTGGCATCCCAGCCGATCACCGGCGCGATCACCCGGTTGTGGGTCTCGGCGCGGCGCAGGCCGGTCGCCCAGGCGTCGTACGACGCCAGCGAGTCGGCCAGCGGCTGCACCTTGCGCAGCTGGCAGCACAGGTCGGGGTCGGTGCGGTAGAGGTCCTTGCCGTAGGCCGCGTCCTGCTGGGGGACCGACTGCACGGGCGTGATCGTCAGCAGGTTGACCGGCAGGGTCGCCTCGACGGCGTCGCGGGTGCCGATGGTCTCGGCGAAGTGGTAGCCGGTGTCGAGGAAGACCACGTCGATGCCCGGCGCGACCTTCGAGGCCAGGTCGGCGAGCACCGCGTCGCCCATCGAGGAGGTGATGCAGAAGCGCTCGCCGAAGGTCGCGACCGCCCACTCGACGATGTCCTCGGCCGGCGCGAGCTCCAGCTCGGCGCCCCAGTGGGAGACCAGCTCGCGCAGCTCCTCGGGGGAGCGGCCGTCGGTGTGGGTGCCGCGGTTGTTGCGCGCGGTGATCGTGGTCGCGGCGGTCATGACGGGTCCCCTGAGGGTCGGACGATGCCGAGCATCTTCAGCGAGAAGGCGCGCAGGCACCCGCGGCACTCCCAGCTGCCGTGCGGCGAGCTGACCTCGCCGGACGCAGCCACGACCTCGTGCGGCCACAGGTCCGTCTCGCCGCAGAAGGGGCAGTGGAACGGCACGGCTCGCTCGCTCACGACGACGCCCCCTCCAGGACCTTGTCGCCGCGGACCAGCTCCTCCTCGGCCCGGAGCACCCAGGTCGTGAAGCTCTCGCCGTCCTCGCGGTCGGCCAGGTAGTTCGTGACCAGCGCGGTGACGTAGTCGTCCAGTCCCTCGCTGGTGACCTTGTGGGCGCGCAGCTTGCGCCCGAAGTTGGCCTGCAGGCCGGTCGCGCCGCCGAGGTGCACCTGGAACCCCTCGACCTGCCGGCCCTCGTGCATGACGAGCTGGCCCTTGAGGCCGATGTCGGCGACCTGGGTGCGGGCGCAGGCGTTGGGGCAGCCGTTGACGTTCACCGTGATGGCAGCGTCGAGGTCGGGGAACCGCTTCTCCAGCTCGTCGACCAGGTCGCGGGCGCGGTTCTTGGTGTCGACGATCGCGAGCTTGCAGAACTCGATGCCCGTGCAGGCCATCGTGTTCCGCCGCCAGCCCGACGGGCGGCCCGAGAGCCCGATCTCGTCGAGGCGGTCGAGCAGGGCCTCGACGACCGCCGGCTCGACGCCGATCAGCACGATCTTCTGGTACGGCGTGAGCCGGGCGCCCTGCACGGCGTACTCGTCCATCAGGTCGGCGAGCTCCACCAGCAACGTGCCCGAGACCCGGCCGGCAGTCGGTGCGATGCCGACGTACTTGCGGCCGTCCACCTGGTCGTGGACCCCGATGTGGTCGCGGTGGCCCAGCGGCGTCTCGGGGGAGGGGTTCGAGACCAGCGAGCGGCCGAGGTACTCCTTCTCGACGACCTCGCGGAACTTCTCGATGCCCCAGTCCTGCACGAGGAACTTCAGGCGGGCGCGCGAGCGCAGCCGGCGGTAGCCGTAGTCGCGGAAGATCGAGGCGACGGCCTCCCACGCGTCCGGGACCTCGTCGAGCGGGATCCAGACCCCCATCTTCTGCGCGAGCATCGGGTTGGTCGACAGGCCGCCGCCGACCCAGAGGTCGAAACCGGGTCCGTGCTCGGGGTGGACGGTGCCGACGAAGGCGACGTCGTTGATCTCCGGCGCCACGTCGTGCGACGGGTGGCCCGTCAGCGCGGTCTTGAACTTGCGGGGGAAGTTCGCGAAGTCGGGGTTGCCGATGTAGCGGCGCTCGATCTCGGCCAGCGCCGAGGACCCGTCGATGATCTCGTCGACCGCGACGCCGGCGACCGGCGAGCCGAGGAACGGCCGCGGCGAGTCACCGCACGCCTCGAGGCTGTGGAGACCGGACGCGTCGAGGCGCTCCCAGATCGCGGGGACGTCCTCGATGCGGATCCAGTGGTACTGGATGTTCTCGCGGTCGGTGACGTCCGCGGTGTCGCGCGCGAAGTCGACGCCGATCTGACCGAGCGCGCGGACGGTCGCGGGGGAGAGCAGCTTGCCGTCGGAGCGGACCCGCAGCATGAAGTAGCGGTCGTCGAGCTCCTCCTCCTCGAGGATCGCCGTCTTGCCGCCGTCGATGCCGGGCTTGCGCTGCGTGTACAGGCCCATCCAGCGGAACCGGCCGCGCAGGTCGGCCGGGTCGATCGAGTCGAAGCCGCGCTTGGAGTAGGTGTGGAGGATCCGGTCGCGGACGTTGAGCGGGCTGTCGTCCTTCTTGGACTGCTCGTTCTTGTTCAGCGGCTCGGTGAAGCCGAGCGCCCACTGGCCCTCGCCGCGCTTGGGGCGGGGGATCTCGGTGTGCTCGGCACGCTTGGCGGTGAAGCGGGGGTCAGACATGGGGTGTGGGTCCTCAGCGGGAGGGGCGCGTCCTTCGACCGGCGACGTTGCCGGGAGGTCGGCACCCGCGAGTGGGGCGGCCGGTCAGAGGTGCCAACACATCATGCTGCGCGTGCGCCCGAGGTCCACGTGGCGTCGGACCACGAGGTAGGCGTGCGTCGCAGCGGAGATCATGTCAAGCAGTCTCAGGGAGCGGACGCCGATCCCACAACCTGAAATCTCATGATCTGAGACCGCCAGCCAGGATGTGAGACGCACGCCTCAGTGCCCGCAGGAGAAGGCGGGCACGCTCGGGGCGGCACTAGGCTGCAGCGCATGAGCGACCGGATCGATTCCCTCACCAGCAGCGCGTACCAGCAGGCCCTGGAGGTGATCGCCTCGGTGGAGCCGCGGATCGCGGAGGCCACCCGCCAGGAGCTCGACGACCAGCGCAGCTCGCTCAAGCTGATCGCGAGCGAGAACTACGCCTCACCCGCGGTGCTGCTGACGATGGGCACCTGGTTCAGCGACAAGTACGCCGAGGGCACGGTCGGGCACCGCTTCTACGCCGGTTGCCAGAACGTCGACACGGTCGAGGCGCTCGCCGCGGAGCACGCGCGCGAGCTGTTCGGAGCTCCCTACGCCTATGCCCAGCCGCACTCGGGCATCGACGCCAACCTGGTCGCCTACTGGGCGATCCTCGCCCACCGCGTCGAGACCCCGGCGCTGGCGAAGCTGGAGGCCAAGAACGTCAACGAGCTCTCCGCGGCCCAGTGGGAGACGCTCCGCAACGAGCTCGGCAACCAGCGGCTGCTCGGCATGTCGCTCGACGCCGGTGGACACCTCACCCACGGCTTCCGCCCGAACATCAGCGGCAAGATGTTCCACCAGCAGCAGTACGGCACCGACCCCGAGACCGGGCTGCTCGACTACGACGCGCTCGCGGCCAAGGCCCGCGAGTTCAAGCCGCTCATCCTGGTGGCCGGCTACTCGGCGTACCCCCGGCGGGTGGACTTCGCGAAGATGCGCGAGATCGCCGACGAGGTCGGTGCGACGCTGATGGTCGACATGGCGCACTTCGCGGGCCTGGTCGCGGGCAAGGTGTTCACCGGCGACGAGGACCCGGTGCCCCACGCCCACGTCGTCACGACCACCACCCACAAGTCGCTGCGCGGCCCCCGCGGCGGCCTCGTCCTGGCGCAGGAGGACTTCGCCCCCGAGGTCGACCGCGGCTGCCCGATGGTGCTCGGCGGTCCCCTGTCGCACGTGATGGCCGCGAAGGCCGTCGCGCTCGCCGAGGCGCGCCAGCCGGAGTTCCGGGCCTACGCCCAGCAGGTGGCCGACAACGCCAAGTCGCTCGCGGACGGCTTCATGAGTCGCGGCGCCAAGCTGGTCACGGACGGCACCGACAACCACCTCGTGCTGCTCGACGTGTCCGGCTTCGGCCTCACCGGCCGTCAGGCCGAGTCCGCCCTTCTGGACGCGGGCGTGGTCACCAACCGCAACTCGGTCCCGCAGGACCCCAACGGCGCCTGGTACACCTCGGGCATCCGGCTCGGCACCCCCGCACTCACCACCCGCGGCTTCGGCCACGACGAGTTCGACCGCGTGGCCGAGCTGATCGTCCACGTCCTCCAGAACACCCAGCCCGGCACCACCAAGGCGGGCGGGCCGTCCAAGGCGTCGTACACCCTCGGCGAGGGCGTGGCCGACAAGGTCCGCGACGCCTCGGCCGAGATGCTCGACAAGCACCCGCTGTACCCCGGCATCGACCTGTCCTAGGTCGACGCGCCCGGGGAGGTCGCGTCCAGCAGGTCGAGGCTGAACCTGGTCACGGCCGCGCGCTCCGCGGCGACCGCGGCCAGCTCGGGCGGCGGTGTCGTCTCGAGCAGGTCGAACGGGACGGTGGACAGCCCGGTGAACACGAACAGCAGCACCGCGTGCGCGCGCCGGACGACGTCCTGGTCGTGCCCGCTGCCGGCGGTGTAGGCCGGGACGACGACGTCCTCGATCGGTCCCAGCGCGGAGGCCGGCAGCTGGCCGATCATGGTCTCGCCGACCAGCAGCTGGGTGAGGTCGAAGCCCACCGGCAGTGGGGTGAACTGCCCGAAGTCGATGAGCGTGAACCCCTCCGGGTCGTCGGTGGTGACGAGCAGGTTCCCGGGACAGGCGTCGCCGTGCGCGGCGAGGCGGGGGAGCGACCCGACCTCGGCGGCCAGCTCCGGCAGCCGGTCGAGCGCGGCGAGCAGGCGGCCGCGCAGGGTCGGGTCGAAGGCGCTCAGCGCCGGGTGCTCCCAGATGTCGGACCGCAGGATCGGTTCGAGCTGCATCGTCACCCGGGTGGCCCGGTAGGTCTCGGCACTCATCTCGAACCCGCCGACGTCGGCGACCTCCGCGACGTCCGGGCTGCTGCTGAGGCGCCCCAGGAGGTACGCCGCGCGTGCGAACCGGTCGAGGGACCAGGACTGCTCGACCGTCGGCACCACCTCGAGCCAGAGCGCGTAGGACTCGTCGTCGACGTCGTGCACGCCGTACGCGCGAGGCATGCGGAGCCCGGAGGGCAGCCGGTCGCGGAGGTCGGAGCGGTAGACCTCGCGCTCGATGCGCCACGGGTAGCTGGCCGCTGCCGCCTCCCGGTGCTCCTCGGGGACCCGGGCGAAGACCGGCGAGCGCGACCACGCCTGGACCTGCTTGACGAAGAACGAGAACGACGCCGTGCCCGCCCGGCCGTGCACCCACCAGCGGCCGACCGTGGTGATCGACGGGACGTCGTACGCCACTGGCTCGACCACCAGTGAGTCGATCCGATCGACCGGCCCGCCCACCTGGTCGGCGACCATCGTGAGGAGGGTCCGGTCCGGCACGTCCGCGGCCCCGAGCGCGTCACGCCCAGTCATGGGGTGAGGGTACGACGGTTCGGGCCCGTCCTGCCCGGGTACGCAACCGTCATGGCTGAGACTCGGGTGCCGAAGAAGAACCGCACGCACTGGCTCTACGCCGCGGTCGTCCTCGCTGTCGCGCTGGGCGTCGCCGTCGGGCTGCTCTTCCCGGACTTCGCCGTGCGGCTCAAGCCCCTGGGCGACGGGTTCGTCGGGCTGATCACGATGATGATCCAGCCGGTCATCTTCTGCACGATCGTGCTCGGGGTCGGTTCGGTCGCGAGCGCGGCGCGGGTGGGCAAGGTCGGGCTGCTGGCGATCGGCTACTTCCTGCTGATGTCGACCTTCGCGCTCACGATCGGGCTGGTCGTGGGCAACCTGCTGCACCCCGGGGAGGGGCTCCAGCTCACCGACGAGGTGACCGCCGCCGGCGCTGCCCAGGCCGAGGAGGGCCACGGCAGCACCACCGAGTTCCTCCTCGGCATCATCCCGGACTCGCTCTTCTCGTCGCTGACCTCGGGCGACGTCCTGCAGACCCTGCTGGTCGCCCTCCTCATCGGGTTCGCACTGCAGCGGATGGGCGCGTCGGGTCGGCCGATCCTGACCGTCGTCGAGTACGCCCAGCGCCTGGTCTTCCGGGTGCTGGCGATGATCATGTGGGCGGCGCCGGTGGGCGCGTTCGGCGCGATCGCGGCCGTGGTGGGCGAGACCGGGTTCGACGCGCTCACCAGCCTGGCGATGCTGATGGCCGGGTTCTACCTGACCTGCGTGGTGTTCGTGTTCGGCGTGCTCGGCATCGTGCTGCGCGCCGTCGGCGGCATCAACATCTTCTCGCTGTTCCGCTACCTCGGCCGCGAGTTCCTGCTGATCCTCGCGACCTCCTCGTCCGAGTCCGCCCTGCCGCGGCTGATCGCGAAGATGGAGCACGCGGGCGTGGAGCGGACGACCGTGGGCATCGTGGTGCCGACCGGCTACTCCTTCAACCTCGACGGCACCGCGATCTACCTGACGATGGCGACGCTGTTCATCGCCGACGCGATGGGTGACCCGCTGAGCCTGGGAGAGCAGATCTCGCTGCTGGTCTTCATGGTGATCGCGTCCAAGGGTGCGGCCGGCGTCACCGGCGCCGGGCTCGCGACCCTGGCCGGCGGCCTCCAGTCCCACCGCCCGGACCTGGTCGGCGGGGTCGGGCTGATCGTCGGCATCGACCGCTTCATGTCCGAGGCCCGGGCCCTGACCAACTTCGCCGGCAACTCGGTGGCCACCGTCCTGATCGGGGGCTGGGCCGGTGGTCTCGACCGCGACCGGCTCGACCGCGTGCTCGCCGGCGAGCTGCCCTTCGACGAGCAGACGATGCTCGATGAGCCGACCGCCGAGCCGACCGCTGGGCCGCTCGTCGAACCGCCGGCCGCGGGGCCGGCGGAGGAGCCGGCCGAGGCGACGCAGGTGCCCGTCAGGCGGTAGGCGGGACGACGGAATCCGACCCGGGACGACAAAGCTTCGTCGTCCCGGGTCGGATTCCGTCGGGCGGCCGACAAAACCCGGAGCCGGAGCCGGCCGACTCAGACCACGGGGGTCGCGCGCTCCACGACGGCTCGCAGGTCACCGCCCTCGAGGGCACCGAACGTGCCGTCGTACGACGAGCCGAGGCGGGACGCGCAGAACAGGTCGGCGACCTCGGGCGGGGCGAAGCGCACGAGCAGCGAACCCTGGAGCACCGCGGCCATCTGGCCCGCGAGCCGGCGGGCGCTGACCTCGAGCCGGTCCGGCTCGCCCATGAGGGAGCCGAGCAGCGCGAGGGTGTCGTCGACGGCGCGGTCCAGACGGGCGTCCCCGCCGCGGGCCCGGCCGACCTCGGTGATCCACGCGTCGAGGACCTCCGGCTCGCGACCGAGCGCGCGCAGGACGTCGAGCGCGTTGACGTTGCCCGACCCCTCCCACACCGAGTTCAGGGGGGCCTCGCGGTAGAGCAGCGGGAGACCGGACTCCTCGACGTAGCCGTTCCCGCCCAGGCACTCCAGCGCCTCGGCGACGACCGCGGGGGTGCGCTTGCAGACCCAGAACTTCGACAGCGGCAGCGCGATCCGGCGCAGTGCGACCTCGTGCGGGTCGGCGATGCCGTCGACCGCCGCGGCCAAGCGCATGGCGAGCGCGGTGGCGGCCTCGGTCTCGACCGCGAGGTCGGCGAGCACGTTCTGCATGAGCGGCTTGTCGACGAGCAGCGATCCGAAGGCGGAGCGGTGCGATGCGTGCCAGGTGGCCTCGTTGAGGGCTCGGCGCATCAACGAGGTCGACCCCAGCACGCAGTCGAGCCGGGTCGCGGCGACCATCTCGATGATGGTCCGCACCCCCCGGCCCTCGTCGCCCAGCCGCTGGGCGACGGTGCCGTCGAGCTCGAGCTCGGAGGACGCGTTGGAGCGGTTGCCGAGCTTGTCCTTGAGCCGGACGACGTCCAGCTGGTTGCGCGTGCCGTCCGCGAGCACCCGCGGCACCACGAAGCAGGTCAACCCGCCGGGTGCCTGGGCCAGCAGGAGGAACACGTCGTTCATGGGCGCCGAGGTGAACCACTTGTGCCCGTGGAGGGTGTACTCGCCGTCGACCGACGTCGGCCGTGCCTCGGTGACGTTGGTGCGGACGTCCGAGCCGCCCTGCTTCTCGGTCATCCCCATGCCAGCCAGCGCGCCCCGCTTGGTCGAGGCGAGCCGGACGCCGGGGTCGTAGGCCGTGGACGCGAGCAGCGGGGTCCACTCCTTGGCGATCGCGTCGTCGGCGCGGAGCGCGGGCACGGCGGCGTACGTCATCGAGATCGGGCAGCCGTGGCCGGGCTCGGTGTGCGACCAGGCCATGAAGCCGGCGGCGCGCCGCACGTGTGCGTACGGCGCCCCGGCCTCCTGCTGCTCCCACGGCCGGGCGGCGAGCCCGTGGCCGACCGCCCGCTCCATCAGCCAGTGGTACGACGGGTGGAAGCGCACCTCGTCGACGCGGTTGCCGAAGCGGTCGACCGTCACGACCTCCGGGCCGTACCGGTTGGCGAGCATCCCGTGCTCGCGCGCCTCGGCCGTCCCGGCGTCGGCGCCGACCTCGACGAGGTCCTCGACCACGTCGGCCGACGCGTGGCGGGTGACGGCCTCGACGAGCGCCCGGTCGGCCGTGACGATGTTGTGACCCACCAGCGGCGGCGCCTGGTTCGTGGCTCCCCGGATCTCGGTACGCATGTGACTACGTTAGAGCCATGCCCGGGGCCGAGAGCGTGGAGTCGCAGGAAGCGGCGGCCTCCCCGTTCGCCACCTGGCTCCGGCAGGTCCGCGACGTGGTGTGGCGCCTCGTGGTCACGACCGTCGGGTCGTGCCTGAAGCACCGGGTGACCGGGCTGGCCGCCGAGGCGGCCTTCTTCGCGGTCCTCTCGGTCCCGCCGCTGATCTTCGCCCTGGCCGGCGCGATCGGCTTCGTCACCGACCAGTTCAGCCCCTCGCAGGTCGCCGACGTCCGCAACGCGATCATCGACCTGTCCGAGCGCGCCCTGACCGAGAACGCCGTCAACCGCATCATCACCCCGACGATCGACGACGTGCTGCAGGGCGGGCGCTTCGACGTGATCTCGCTGGGCTTCGTGCTCGCCCTCTGGTCGGGGTCGCGGGCGCTGCACGTCTTCATCGACACCATCACGATCATGCACGGGCTCGGGGGGCACCGCGGCATCGTCAAGACCCGGGCGATGTCGTTCGCGCTCTACATCCTCGCGATGGTCACCGGCGTCGTCGCGCTCCCGCTGGTGGTGGCCGGCCCCGGCCTGGTCGCCGAGTGGCTCCCCGCCCGCGCGGACCTCCTCATCCACTTCTACTGGCCGGTCGTCGTGGTCATCTCGATCTGCTTCCTCGCGACGCTCTACCACGTGTCGGTCCCGGTGCGGACCAACTGGAGCTTCAACCTGCCGGGCGCCACGTTCGCGCTCTTCTGCTGGATCGTCGGCTCCTACCTGCTGCGCTGGTTCCTGACGGCGACCGCCGCGGACTCGCGGTCCATCTACGGACCGCTCGCGGCGCCGATCGCGGTCCTGCTCTGGCTCTACCTGGTCTCGATCGCCGTGCTCGTCGGTGCCGCGGTCAACGCCGCGTTCGACGAGGTGTTCCCGCAGAAGTCGACCACCCGCGCCCGGCTCGAGCTCGTGCAGCGGCTGCGCCGGCTGGGGACGCGCGAGGACGCCTCGCCGGACGGGGACGGTCCTGACGTCGAGCCCGGGCGATAGATTGCCGCCGTGCCGGACGACTCCAGCGACATCACGCAGGGCCGTGCCCGGGGCAGCGTCTCGCTGCCCGAGTCCGGCCGCTCTCCGTGGTTCCGGCTGACCGTCCGGCTCGGGCTGGCGATCGGCGTCCTGGTCCTGACGACGCTGATCGTCTACGTCGACCGGCACGCCTACCGCGACGCGAACGACCCGCCGCTGTACGGAGTGGACCTCGTCGACTCGATCTACTACACGACGGTGACGCTCAGCACGACCGGGTACGGCGACATCGCACCGGTGTCCGCCCACGCCCGGATGATCAACGCGTTCGTCGTCACCCCGCTCCGCATCGCCTTCCTGGTGCTGCTGATCGGCACCACCCTGGAGGTGCTCGCCTCCCAGGGCCGCACCATGTTCCGAGTCGCCCGCTGGAGGAGAAAGATGACGGACCACGTCGTCGTGATCGGCTACGGCACCAAGGGCCGGGCGGCCGTCGACACCCTGGTCAACAACGGCCACGACCGCGAGGCGATCGTCGTGGTCGACCCGGGAGCGGGCGCCCTGCAGGAGGCCCACGCCGACGGGCTCGCGGTCGTCACCGGTGACGCCACTCGTCAGGACGTCCTGCTGCGGGCGGGGGTGCGCGACGCCAGCCAGGTCATCATCACGACGAACCGCGACGACTCCAACGTGCTCGCCACGCTCACCGTCCGCCAGCTCAACCCCGAGGTGTGGATCGTCGCCGCCGCCCGCGAGCAGGAGAACGTCGCCCTGATGCGTCAGTCGGGGGCGAACTCGGTCATCACCTCCTCCGACGCCGTCGGACGGTTGCTCGGCCTGTCCTCGCTCTCGCCGACGCTGGGCCAGGTGATGGAGGACCTCCTCACGTACGGCGAGGGGCTCGAGGTCGCCGAGCGGGAGCTGCTCGTCAACGAGGTCGGCCGACCACCGCAGTCGCTGCCCGACCAGGTGATCGCGGTCGTACGCGACGAGCAGGTCTACCGCTACTTCGACCCGGTCGTCACGCTGCTCGCCCGCGGCGACCGGCTGATCGTCGTACGGCCGGCCAAGGAGCTGCCCTGGGCGCCCCGTCCGGGCACCCACGACGAGGCGCTCGCCGACGACGCCTGACCCCGCCGCCGTCCGCGCCGTCCGCGCCGTCAGCGCCGCCCGTCACCCACGCCCGTCACCCACGCCCGTCACCCACGCCCGTCACCCACGACCGCGACACCCCGTCCCAGGTATGGGCCAGTCGCCGACAGAAGGGGTCTCGGAGGGCTAGCCTGCTGAGCGCCAGGTGGGGGCCTAGGGGAGTGGGATGCCGGGAGACCGGAAGACGCCGCACGCGATCGTGGGGCCGGGCGTGTCCGTCGGGGGCGCCGGGCTGATCGTCGTGCTCGCCATCACGACCCGCACCGCCGACGCGACCGGGCCGGGCTTCTCGACCGCCATGTCCGTGGGCGGCCTGACCGTGCTGTGGTTCCTGCTGCGGGGCGTGCGCGTCCTCAGCATCGAGACGCTCCTGCTCGCCGCGACCCTGTTCGTCAGCGACATGACGCTCGGCTCGGAGCCCGAGCTCGCCGCCGCCATGGCCGCGGTGGTGGTGGTCCAGACGCTCGTCGCGGTGCTGCTGCTCCGGCGATGGTGCCCCGACCTGTGGGGCTGCGGCGGCGAGCGGCCGCTGGACCGCCCGCGCCTGCTGGCTCGCTACGGCGGTGCCCTGGCGGTCGGCATGGCCGTCGGAGCCGTGCTGGCGACGGTGGCCTGGACCACGTTGACCGGCGAACGCGTCGAGCTCGGTGGCGCGCTGTGGTTCGGCCGGACGCTGTGCAGCTCGCTCGTGGTCGTCACCTTCGGCCTCCTGCTCGGTGAGCGGATCACCTCCGAGCCGCCGCGCCCGCGCCTGCTCAGCAGCGCCTCCTGGCTCGAGCTCCTGGCCGCGGTCGCCTTCACCCTCGGCATGTACGTCCTGGCCTTCTGGTTCGATGAGCTGCCGCTGGCGTTTCCCTTGCTGGCCGCCACGGTGTGGTTCGGGCTGCGCTTCTCTACCCTGCTCAGCGCCACCCACTCGATGGTCACCGGTGTCGTCACCCTGGCCCTGACCCTGCGCGACATCGGGCCGTTCGCGGCCACCGACCGCGAGGACCTCGGCTACCTGCTCGCCGGCTTCTACGTCGCCACGATCGTCGTGACGGGGCTGGGCATCTCGACGGGTCGCGACGAGCGGGAGGCGCTCGCGGCCGAGCTGCGTCGGACCCGGGAGGAGGCCGAGTACCAGGCCAGCGTCCGGGAGGCCGTCATCGGCTCGATGAACGAAGGCCTGTTCGTGCTCGACGACGGCGGTTCCGTGCTGCTCCACAACCCCGCCGCGGCCGAGATCTTCGGGCTGAACGAGGGCGAGATGACCCGCGAGGCCCTCGTCCTCCGGTCGAACCGGTGGGCGGACGGCACGCCGATGCCCGACGCCGAGCGACCGTCGAGCCGGGCTTTGGCGGGCGAGACCGTGAGGGACGTCGAGATCCTCGTCAGCCCGGGCGAGGACCTGCCGGACCGCGTCGTGTCGGTGTCGGCGATCCCGCTGCCGCGCGACGCCGCGCGGGGGCGGGCGCGCGCGCTGGTGCTGTTCCGCGACGCGACCACCGAGCACGCCCGGCGCGAGGAGCTCGCCGCCTTCGCCGGCGTGGTCGCCCACGACCTGCGCAACCCCTTGGCGGCCATCGACGGCTGGACCGAGATGATCGCCGACGAGCTGGACACCGGTGGCCTCGACGCCCAGCTCGCACGCGAGTTCGTCTCGCGGGTGCGCTCCTCGTCCCGGCGGATGCGTGAGCTGATCCGGGACCTGCTCGCCCACGCCACGGCCAGTGCCCGCGACCTGGACGTCGCGCGGGTCGACGTCACCGAGATCGCGCGCGAGGTCGCGGCCGCCCGCCACGCCGAGAAGCAGGTCACCTGCCGGGCGATCCCGGCCGTGCTCGCCGACGGCGTGCTGATCCGCCAGGTCCTCGACAACCTGATCGGCAACGCGTTGAAGTACGTCTCGCCGGGGGTGGATCCCCGCGTCATCGTGCGCGGCTGCCCCCACCCGCCGGGCTGCGTGACGATCCAGGTCGTCGACAACGGGATCGGGATCCCGCGGGGAGAGGAGGAGCAGATCTTCGACGAGTTCCACCGCGCCCACTACCGCGACTACGAGGGCAGTGGCCTGGGCCTGTCGATCGTGCGCCGGATCATCACCCGCCACGACGGGACCATCACCGCCCGGGCCAACCCCGACGGACCCGGCTCGGTCTTCGAGTTCACGCTTCCGGCGTACGACGTGGGCCCGGACGACGCCACGGAGTGAGCCCGTGCGGCGCCCTCCGCGAGACCGTCGACGTCGAGACAGGTCACCCCGCAGGGTGAGCCGCCCGGGGCCCGGTTTCGCGATCCTTCTGGACGTGGCGCGCCCGTCGGTCCTGGTCAACGGGGGTCGGGGCGAGGCGGGCGGCCACTGCCAATCGCCTACGGATCTCCTGCCGATCTCCTGCCGATCGTCGCCAGACCCTCCGGTCGAGCCGCGCTCCCCGGGCCCGCGGGACGTCATACGGCCTGGTCGCTGGGGCAGCCACCGCGGATGACGTTGCGGGGGAGGTCATCCGGCCTGGTCGCCGGGGCAGCCACCGCGCATGACGTCGCGGGGCACCAACCGGGCGACCACCCGGGCGACGCCGGTCGGGCTAGTTCAGCTGGAAGACCGAGTCGAGCCCGGTCAGGGAGCAGAGCCGGCGGAACGCCGGGCTCGTGGCCACGAAGTCCATCGATCCCTCCTGCGCGGCGAGGTCGCGGCGCGCCCGCTCGAAGACACCGAGTGCGGAGGCGTCGATGAACGTGACGCCGCCGACGTCGACGAGGACCCGGAGGCAGCCCGAGCGGATCGCCTCGCTCAGCTGCCGCGACACCTGACGGGCGGTGAAGATGTCGAGCTCACCGTTGGCCCGGACGATGGCGGTCGGAGGGTCGAGCGTCATGGTCATGGAAAAGTCCATGGGAGGTCCCGATTCGCGTGCAGGTGCAACCGGGAACGGCGGCGCGGGGCGCGGAGCTCGAGAAGCTCTCGGTCACCTCGACCCTACCCGGCGTGCCGGTCTCGGGGCACACCCTTCCGGGCGCCCCTGGATCCGGTCGGGTCCTTCGACCGGAGGCAGCACCACGACGGGGCACACGGCCTCGTGCAGCACCGACCTCGACGTCCGTCCCAGTCGGGTGCCTCCGCGGTCGTCGGCCGGGTTGCGTCCCAGGACCAGGAGCCGGGACCGGGCGGCCTCGGCCAGGAGCGCGGCGCCGGCCCGCTCGTGCACGGCGTGCACGCTCCGCAGCGGTCCCGGGCCGCACACCTCGACGGCCCGGTCGAGCAGCTCGGTCGACGTCGCACCGTCCTCGACACCCACGGTGACCGGGCGGTCGTCGTCGGGACGGGGCGACCACACCGGGGGCACGCAGGCGATCGGCGGGTCGGCCCACGTGGTCGGCAGTACGTCGTCGGGGTCGGTGAGAGCGCGGAAGAGGTGCAGCAGGTCGCGCCGGCGCACCACCACCAGCCGGGCGTCGGAGCTCGCGTCGAGGACAGCTCGCACCGGCGTGCCGGTCACCAGGTTTCCTTGGGCCGGGACGCCCTCCACCCGGGCGAGAACCCGCGCGAGGACCTCCCGGTCATAGGCGACCACCCGCACGGGACAGCCATGGCGCCGGGCCTCGTCGACGGCGAACTCCAGGGCGGCGCCGACCTCGTCGTCGAGCGCGGCCAGGACGACCGGTGCGGTGGGCTCCACGACAGCCTCCTTCGACCCTAGGACCCGGTCTCCGGTACCCCGGCTGCGGGCCCGGACTCCTCCGGCGTGCGGAACTGCTGCGCGACCGGCTCGCTGCGCGCGAGCACGGCCACCAGGTCGTGACGGCTGACGATCCCGACGACGACCCCGTCCTCGACGACGGGGAGGCTGGTCAGGGAGCTGTTGACCAGCAGGTCCGCGGCGACGGGCAGCTCGACGTCCGGCAGGACCGCCACCGGGTGGAAGCTCATGACGTCGCGCACGCAGGCCGGGTGCGGTCCGGCGGCGGAGGGGTGCAGCTCGCGCACCCACGGGTTGCGGGGGACCGCGTCGCGCACGACCTCGGTCTCGGTCACCATGCCGAGCACGTGCCCGTGCTCGTCGACGACCGGGAGCGCGGTGACGCCGTGCTCGTCCATCAGCCGGGTCGCGGTCGCCAGGTCCTCCTCGGGGGCGACGGTCACGACCGGCGCCGTCATCACGTCACGCACGCGCAGCACGGGGTGCCTCCTCACGCTTGCGCAGGACGAGCCAGAGACCCATGCCTGCCAGACCGCCGACCACGAGCCCGGTGACGAGCAGCACGGCGGCGACGGTGTGGAGCCCGGGGAGCTCGGCGGCCAGGCTCACGTCGGTCGCGACCGGCGCCGTGGCGTCCTGGTTCATGACGACCAGCGTCCAGGACCCGGGTTCGGGCTCCCAGGTGACCGTCCGGCTGCCGGTACCGCTCGCGGAGGTCGCCCAGATGTCCGCGTCCTCCGGCGCGATCCGGGGTGCCTCGCCGTCGGCGTACGCCGTGTCGGCACCCTCCGCGTCGAAGGGGTCGCTCAGGGTCGTGTGCGCC
This sequence comes from Nocardioides sp., assembly GCA_020636915.1. GTDB lineage: Bacteria > Actinomycetota > Actinomycetes > Propionibacteriales > Nocardioidaceae > Nocardioides. The sequence goes on along the minus strand of JACJWV010000008.1, from coordinate 127,715 downwards.
ACGCCGGTGAGGTAGCCGCGGACGTCGGCCGTGCGCGCCACACCCACGAACACACCGTCCGCACCGATCGGGTCGGCGGTCACGCGGACCGTGCCCAGCACGCGGTGCGGCAGGTCGAAGCTCGCCGCCCCGCGGTGCAGGACGAGCTCCTCGGTCTGCACGGCGTAGCCGGGGGAGGTCCAGGTCGTCGCGGTGCCGCTCACGTAGCCCGCATCGTCGCGCAGAGCGTTGTCGGCGAGCGCGACCAGGCCGGCGCCGAGGACCATCGCGACACCGACCGCCAGGAACAGCGCGGACACCATCGCGGCGATCACCCGACCGGCTCCCCAGGCCGACCGCGGCCGCGGTGCTGGCGGCGACGGCACCGGCGGAGTGAGGGTGGGGACCGTCATGGAGGATCACGACCTTTCTCGCTCCCAGGGTCCCGCTGGGCGCCGGGACGCTGGGAGGGCACAACGTCCCGGCCGCGCGGGCCGATGGCCTCGGCCCGCCTCGGCCTCGGGGCTCAGCGCCGGGAGAGCACCGCGCGCGCGGCCTCCCAGCGCGCCACCGGGACCCGGAAGGGCGAGCACGACACGTAGTCGACCCCGGCGTCGTCGAAGAACTGGATGGAGTCCGGGTCTCCGCCGTGCTCGCCGCACACGCCGACGTGCAGGTCCGGCTTCGTCGCCCGGCCCAGCTGGGAGCCCGTCCGCACCAGCTGACCGACGCCGTCGACGTCGATCGACTCGAACGGCGACACCGGGAAGACGCCCCGGTCGCGGTAGGCAGGGAGGAACGCAGCCTCGACGTCGTCGCGGGAGAAACCCCACACGGTCTGGGTCAGGTCGTTGGTCCCGAAGGAGAAGAAGTCGGCCGACGCCGCGATGCGGTCCGCCAGGAGGGCGGCGCGGGGCAGCTCGATCATGGTGCCGATCGGGATCTGCAGGTCGATGCCGCGCTCCTCGGAGACCGCGGCGATCACCGCCTCGAGCTCGGCGCGGACCAGGGTGAGCTCCCGCTCGTGCACGACCAGCGGCACCATGATCTCCGGTTGCGGGTCACCGCCCGCCTCGATCCGGTCCGCGGTGGCCCCCGCGATGGCGCGGGCCTGCATGATGAACAGGCCGGGGATGACGATGCCCAGGCGCACGCCGCGCAGGCCCAGCATCGGGTTGTGCTCGTGCAGGCGGCGCACGTGCTCGAGCATGTTCTGGTCGTGCGCGTTCTTCTCGTGCCGCTCGTCCTCGAGCGCCACGCGCACCTCGAGGTCGGTCAGGTCGGGGAGGAACTCGTGGAGCGGCGGGTCGATGAGCCGCACCGTGACCGGCAGGCCGTCCATCGCCTCGAGGATCTCGACGAAGTCCTGGCGCTGCAGTGGCTCGAGGGCCTCCAGCGCCGCCTGGCGCTCGGTCTCGTCGTCGGCCACGATCAGCCGCTCGACGAGGTGCCGGCGGTCGCCGAGGAACATGTGCTCGGTCCGGCACAGGCCGATGCCCTCGGCGCCGAAGCGGCGGGCCCGCCGGGCGTCCTCGGGGGTGTCGGCGTTCGCCCGCACGCCGAGGCGCCGTACGCCGTCGGCGTGCTCGAGGAGCCGCGCGACCGAGTTCGCGACCGGGTCTTCGACCTCCTCGCCCTCCAGCCGTCGGACGACCGCCGGGGCGCTGACCGGGACCTCGCCGAGGAACACCTCGCCGGTGGAGCCGTCGATCGAGATCAGGTCGCCCTCGGCGACCGTCGGGCCGCCCCGGACCTGGAAGCGGCGGTTGGCCGGGTCGAGCTCGATGGCCTCGGCGCCGCACACGCAGGTGCGCCCCATACCTCGGGCGACGACCGCCGCGTGCGAGGTCTTCCCGCCGCGACTGGTGAGCACGCCCTGGGAAGCGACCATCCCGGCGAGGTCGTCGGGGTTGGTCTCCTTGCGCACCAGGATCACGGGCTCGCCACGCTCGGCCCACGCGACAGCGGTCTCGGAGTCGAGCACCGCGCGGCCGACGGCCGCGCCCGGTGAGGCGTTCATGCCGGTGGCGATCGGGCGACGCTCGGGGTCGGGGGCGAAGCGGGGGAACATGAGCGCCACCAGCTGGTTGCCGCTGACGCGCAGCAGCGCGTCGTCCCGGTCGATGTAGTCCTCCGCGACCATCTCGCACGCGATCCGCACGGCTGCCTCGGCCGTGCGCTTGCCGACCCGCGTCTGCAGCATCCAGAGCGTGCCCTCCTCGATGGTGAACTCGATGTCGCACATGTCGAGGTAGTGCTGCTCGAGGAGCTCCATGTTCGAGATCAGCTGCTCGTAGGAGGCGGGATCGAGCCGGGCGAGGTCCGCCAGTGGGATCGTGTTGCGGATGCCCGCGACGACGTCCTCGCCCTGGGCGTTCTGCAGGTAGTCGCCGTACACGCCCGGCTCGCCGGTCGCCGGGTCGCGCGTGAAGCACACCCCGGACCCGGACGTCTCGCCGCGGTTGCCGAAGACCATCGCCTGGATGTTCACCGCGGTGCCCAGGTCGTCCGGGATCTGCTCGTGCCGCCGGTAGAGCGCGGCGCGCGGGGTGTTCCACGACTCGAAGACGGCGCGGATCGTGTGGCGCAACTGCTCGCGCGGGTCCTGGGGGAAGTCGGTCCCGGTGTGTTCGCGGATCACGACCTTGAACTGCTCGACCAGGGAGCGCAGGTCCTCGGCGGTCAGGTCCGCGTCCGAGGCCACCCCGCGCTCGGCCTTGAGCGCGTCCAGACGGTCACCGAACGCGTCGCTCTCGACACCGAGCACCGTGCTGCCGAACATCTGGAGCAACCGGCGGTAGGAGTCGACGGCGAACCGCTCGTCGCCACTCTGGGCCGCGAGCCCGACCACCGACTGGTCGTTGAGCCCCACGTCGAGGACGGTCTCCATCATCCCGGGCATCGAGAACTTCGCCCCCGAGCGCACCGAGACCAGCAACGGGTCGGCGGGGTCCCCGAGGCGCCGGCCCATCCGGTCCTCCAGGGCGCGCAGATGGGCGTCGACCTCCTCCTCCAGGCCGGCCGGCTCCGCACCCTCGGCGAGGAACGCACGGCACGCATCGGTCGAGATCGTGAAGCCGGGCGGGACGGGCAGCCCCAGCCGCGTCATCTCCGCGAGGTTGGCCCCCTTCCCGCCCAGCAGGTCCTTCTGCTCCTTGGTGCCCTGCGCGAAGTCGTAGACATAGGCCATGGGGCGAGCCTGCACCCCGGAGTGCCTGCGGGGCGAGACCCACGGGCCCCGGGATGACCGCGGACCCCATGAATCGGGCCGATGGTCCCTGTGCCCGGCTCGGTCGCCCGGCCGACGGTGGTAGCGACCCCCAGGAGGCAGTGATGGACACCACGCCCGGAGCAGTCGTCGTCGCGGTCGGCGGTCACGGGACGACCGCCGCGGTGGAGTACGCCGCGGCCGAGGCGTTGCGGCGCCACCGGCCCCTGCACCTGGTGCACGCGGTTGACCCGCACGACCCCGAGAAGGCTGCCGAGGGCACCGAGCTGCTCGCCGACGCCGTCCACCAGGCGAACCGGCTCCTCGGCGAGCTCGGCCAGGTGACCTCGACCTGTACCCCGGGGCCCGCGGTCGCGACGGTCGCCCACGCGGCGGAGGGCGCCGACCTCGTCGTGGTCGGGCGCTGCCCCGAGTCCCGCCGGACCCACCCCTACGTGCGCTCGGTGACCGGTGGTATCGGTGCCCGTGTCGACATCCCGGTCGTCTCGGTGCCCGAGGGCTGGACCAAGCAGACCGGACCGTCGACGGTGGTCGCGGGGATCGACGACCCGGAGAAGCGCGCCGACGTGCTCGCCCAGGCGTTCGCCGCCGCCCGGGACCGTCGGGCCACGCTGCTGGTGCTCTGCACCTGCTGGCACCCGCCGCAGACCCACGTCGACGACCCGGGCTGGGCCCAGCGCGCCGAGGACGACCTCGAGCACGCGATCACGCAGCTGGCGGCGACGTACCCGGACGTCCAGGTCGAGATCCATGTGCGCAATGCCCAGGCCGGCGAGGCCCTCCTCGAGGCCTCGCGCCACGCCGACCTGGTCGTCGTCGGGCGTCACACCAGCCTGCTGCCCACCGGCTCCCACCTGGGCCCCATCGCGCGGTCGGTGCTGCGCGAGGCGGACTGCCCGGTGCTGCTCGCCACCCCGCAGTCGGTGCACCGGGTGCGTGTGACCGCGGCCCGCAAGCTGTCCTCGACCAGCTGACCAGCCCGCTCACCTGACGGATGCCGCCGAGGTGCGGCCGCGCTCAGGTGGCGTGAGAGGGGCGCGGATTGGTCACCAACCGCATGCGGGAGCGCTCCCAAGCTGCGGTTGGTGACCAATCCTGGCCCTTTCCGCCGCGGTCGAGGACTCCCGGGGCTGTCGTGGCCGACGGGGCTCATGTGACAGGAGGGGGGCAACCGCGCGGCCGCCCGGCCAGCACCCCGCCATCGAGAGGAGCCGGCCGTCGCGGGACCGGGGCGTCGCGGGACCGGGCAGGATGGTGGCGTGCTCCCCGACCTGCTCGCCGGCGTGCCGGACGACCCGCTCGTGCTCGACGGCGGCCTGTCGACCGCCCTGGAGCAGCAGGGCGCCGACCTGTCCGGGGCGCTCTGGACGGCCCGGCTGCTCGCGGCGGAACCGGAGCGGATCGCCGCGGCGCACCGCGCGTTCTTCGGCGCGGGCGCGCAGGTCGCCACCGCGGCCAGCTACCAGGCCAGCGTCGAGGGGTTCGTCGCGGCTGGATGGGGCCCCGAGGAGGCCCGACGTCTGGTCGGTCGCGGGGTGCGGATCGCCCGCGAGGTGCGCGACGAGCTCGCTGAGGACCGGCCGGGGCTGCTGGTGGCCGCGTCGGTCGGCCCGTACGGCGCCTACCTCGCCGACGGGTCGGAGTACCGCGGTCGGTACGGCGTGCCGGCGGCTCGGCTGCGCGACTTCCACGGACGGCGGCTCGAGCTGCTCGCGGCGGCCGGGCCGGACCTGCTCGCCGTCGAGACCATCCCGGACGCCGACGAGGCCGCCGTGCTCGTTGCCCTGCTCGAGGAGATCGGCCTGCCGGCGTGGTTCAGCTTCTCGGTGCTCGGCGCGACGACCTGCGCGGGCCAGCCGCTCGCGGACGCGTACGCCGTGCTCGCCGGCAGTCCCGCCGTCGTCGCGGCCGGGGTGAACTGCTCCGACCAGGTCGACGTGCTGGACGCCGTTCGCACCGCCGTCGCCGTGACCGGGCTACCCGCCGTGGCCTACCCCAACCGCGGAGGCAGCTGGGACGCGGGCGCCAAGCGCTGGGTGTACGGCGACCCGCTCGACCTGGCGCTGGTCGGCGACTGGCTCTCAGCGGGTGTGCGCCTGGTCGGCGGCTGCTGCGGCACCGGGCCCGCCGACGTCGCGGCGCTGGCCCAGCGGGTGGCCGGCCATGACGGGGTCGCGGCGGGCGAGCCAGGCCAGCAGGACGAGCGCCGGGATGCTCCACAACCAGAAGCCGAACCCGAACAGCATCAGCAGCAGGTGGAACCCGATGACGCCGTACCACCCGACCACCGCGGCGCGCCCGCCCACGAGGAGCAGGGTGCCGAGCGTCAGCTCGCCCGCCATCAGGGCCAGCCCCCACACCTCGGGCGCGGCCATGAAGATCTCGCGCCAGCCGTCGCGGACGAAGGGCAGGAACGCGTCGTCGGCGAAGGGCCGGTAGACCTGCGCGTCGGCCGCGACCAGCCCGAGGTGGACCCCGCCCATGACCAGGTAGAACCCTCCGACGACCGCGCGGCCGAGCGAGGATGACCCGGACGGCACGTCAGTCCACCCGGACCTCGACCACGCCGGGCACGGTCCGCGCGACGACGTGGGCGAGCGAGTGCTCCGCCGGGCCGTTCGGCCCGGAGACGTTCACGACGCCGTCGTCGACCTCGACCAGCCAGTCCTCGTGCCCGAGCGAGGCGAGCACCTCGTCGATGTCGGCCGCGATCACCTCGTCGGCGCGCGCGAGGGCCTGGACGACGTCGCTGCGGCTGAGCACCCCGACCAGCCGGCCCCGGGTGTCGACGACGGGCAGGCTCTTGGCCGACAGCGCGGTCATGGTCTCCACGGCGCTGGCGACGTCGTCGTCGATGCGGACCGAGGCGGCCGAGCGCGTGTAGACCTCCTCGACCGAGTGCGGCGGGAAGAGCGGCTCGACCTCGACGGGCCGTTCCTGGGCACGCGGGTCGCGGGCGACCAGGTCGCGGATCAGGTCGGCCTCGCTGACGATGCCGCACAGCCGCCGGTGCCCGTCGACCACGGGCATCGAGGTGATGCCCAGCCGTGCCAGCCGGGCCAGCGCCTCCTTGACGGAGACCTCACCGGTGACGGTGACAGGGTCGGGGGTCATCAGGTCTCGGACCAGCATCACGATCCTCCTTCGATCTCGGAGATCCACAGCCGGCGGCCGGTGATCTCGTCGGGCTCCACCCGCACGAAGACGGAGCGGATCCCGTTGGGCCACACCCGCATGTCGACGAGCATGTCGGGCACGTCGAGCACGTCGAGCACGTCGGCCACGCCGCGGACCACGACGCTCCAGCCCGTGCGCGTGGGCGGGTCGACCTGGTCGACCTCGACCACGAGCTCGGTGTTGGCAGCGCCGCGGGCCAGGGCCGTCCCGGCCTCGGTCCGGAACCAGAGCGCGCCGTCGGCGACCGTGTAGTTCACCGGAAGCAGCTCGATCCGCCCGTCGCCCTGCCAGGCGACACGCGCGATCTCCGCCCCCTCCAGCAGGCTCCAGCAGTCGTACGCCACCAGGGTGGCGAGGTTGTCCGTGCTCATGCCCTCACGGTGGCGCGGACGCCGTCGGGCCCCCAGATCGTCAGGTCCCGCCGACCCGTGACCAAGGTCCCGGGTCACGCGGGCGGGCGGCCCTGACGGCCGGCTCGGGCCCGCCCGAGCATGGAGGGGAGGAAGGGGGTCATCATGACCACACGTCCCGGCGGATCCGACCTCGTCGTCCTCGGCGTCGACGGCTCGGCAGCCAACCTCGGAGCCCTGCGCTACGCCGTTGCGGAGGCCCGGCTGCTCGGAGGCCGCCTCAAGCTCGTCCACGTGGTCCCCGACTACCTGACGGTCGCGCCGATGGTGCCGCTGACCGCCGCCGAGTTCACCGAGACCGGCACCGAGATCCTGCGCTCCGCCGAGGCGGTCGCCCGTGAGCTCGCCCCCGACGTCGAGGTCGAGGGCTGGCTCCACCACGGGAACCGGCCCGCCGAGCTGATCCACGGTGCCGCGGACGCCGCGGTCCTGGTCGTCGGTCGTGACGGCCGGCCACTGGCCCAGCGGCTGCTCCGCGGTGACACGGCCGCCGGAGTCGCCGCACGCGCCGACCTCCCCGTCGTGGAGGTGCCGGCCGACTGGCAGCCGCGCCAGGAGGTCGACGAGCCGGTCGTGGTCGTGGGCGTCAAGGCCGAGGCCCACGCCCAGGAGCTGCTCGCCGACGCGTTCGAGGTCGCCCGACAGCGCGGTGCGACGCTCGTGGTGCTGCACGCGTGGAAGCTGCCCAACGCCTACGACGACATCGTGGAGACCCGGGTCGCCGTCGAGCAGTGGTCGCGCGAGTCCACCCTGGAGATGGAGGAGCTGCTCCGCGACCTGCGTTCCCAGCACCCCGAGGTCAAGGTCGAGGTGCGGATCGTGCACGACCACCCCAGCCACGCGCTGGTCGAGGCCTCCCACGAGGCGGACCTGGTCGTGCTGGTGCGCCGCGCCCACGGCGTGCCTCCAGCCGCCCACCTGGGCAGCACCGCGCGCGCCGTCCTGCGCAGCGCCCACAGCCCGGTGCGCGTCGTCGCGCCGACCGTGATCGGGAAGGAGTGAGGGAGATGACCACCAACGAGTACGGCGTCCTGGTCGCTGTCGGCCCCGACGGGATCCACGACGGGGCGCTGGACCTCGCCGGTGCGGAGGCGGTGCGCCGGGGGACCGGCGTGGAGCTGGTGCACGTGGTGCACTCGCTCGTCTCCGCCCCGTCGAGCGTCGAGCAGATGCAGTCGTTGGACAAGACCCTGACCCGCGTGGGCCGGGAGGTGCTCACCGACGCCGCGGACCGGCTGCGCGCCCGGGTCGAAGGGCGCGCCCCCATGACCACCGAGATCATCTCCGGTCCGGTGGCCGGCACCCTGGCGGTCCGCGCCGCGGACGCCGACCTGGTCGTCATGGAGCGCCGCGAGACCGGCCGGGCCGAGCGCCTGCTGACCATGTCGGTGTCCACCCGCGTCGCCGCGCACACCACGACCCCGGTCGTGATCGTGCCCGAGCGCTGGAAGCACCGCTACGAGGAGGCGAGCCTGCCGGTCACCGTCGGGGTGGACCGCGCCCTCGACGCGCCGTCGCAGGTGGAGAACGCGCTGGCGTACGCCCGCGACGCCGGCCGGCCGCTGGTCGTGCTCCACGCCGCCTGGCTCGCCGAGCAGTACCAGGACCTGGGATTCCGCAACAGCACGCGCGACGTGTGGCGTCACGACGCCGAGCGTGAGCTCGAGCTCGCCCTCGCCAAGGTGCCCGACCTCGACACCGTCGACGTGAGCGTCGACGTGCCGTGGCGACGCCCGGTCGAGGCACTGGTGGGGGCCACGAAGACCTCCTACCTGCTGGTTCTCAGCCGCCGCGACGAGCACCCGCTCGGCGCCCATCTCGGACCGATGACCCGCACCGTCCTCCGTCATGCGGAGGGTCCGGTCATGGTCGTCGGCCGCACCTGAGGAGGACGAAGTGACCGAGCTGCAGTGGCCCGAGTGGCCCGACGCCGACCGCCCCGTGGTCGAGCTGTCCGACGACGAGTGCTGGGCCCGGCTCGAGGAGGAGCGGGTCGGCCGGCTGGGCTACCAGCTGGTGGACGAGATCCACGTCGTGCCCATCAACTACGCCGTCGCGGACCGGACCCTGCTGCTCCGGACGGCGGCCGGCAACAAGCTGCTGGCCGCCGAGCTCCACGCTGAGGTGGCGCTCGAGATCGACCGGTTCGGTCCCGACGACGCGTGGTCGGTCCTCGTGCGCGGCGGTCTCCAGCACCTCGAGGAGGACGAGGCGGAGCGTCTCGGCGAGCTCGGTGACTGGACCTGGGTGCCGACGCTGAAGTACGACCTGGTCCGGGTGGTGCCGACCGCGGTCACCGGGCGGCACTTCTTCCTGCGGGCCGACCACTAGGGGCCGCCCGCCGGGCTCCGGGCCCGGCCGGCTGCGGCGGCTGCGACGTGAGGGGCGCGGCCGGCCGCAGCTGGTCGGCGCGCAGCCAGCCCTGCTGCACCTCGACCTGGTGGTGTCCGCCCCCGGACGCCCAGACCACCCAGGCGAGCCAGTGCGCGCCGCCGATCGCCGGTACGCCCCACCAGAAGAGCAGCAGCCCGGGGTGGACGTCGAGGGAGTCCGGCCCCAGGCGCACCAGCACGTGGCGGGGCTCGCGTGGTGCCGGGGGAGGCCCGCCCGGCGCGAGGTGCTCGACGCGGGTCCATCCCTCGCGCACCCGCAGCGTGCCGCTGGGGCGCTCGACCGCCGCGGAGACCGTCCAGGACTCGTGACGCGGGCCCCGGGGGCCGTCGACTTCCCGGCCGGTGAGCTCGAGCCCGGGTCGTGCCCACCGCGGGTCGGACGTCTCGTTCACCCACACGTGCCGCGGTGTGCCGGCGGTCCCACTCACCGCCCCAGACTAGAACATGTGTTCGAACAACGTCAGCCGACCGGGTGCACCGGCGGCATCGACCAGCTCCCGTCGCGGACCTCCGCCCGCGGCCGGTAGAACCGGACCAGGTAGTTCCAGCCCTCGACGACCGGCAGTCGGTTCGGCAGGTCGGGATCGCCCCCGAAGCGCACCGTGACCGAGCCGTCGTCGTCCGGCCGGGCGGTGACGTTGTTGACGCTCACCCGCTCGCCGGCGTCGGTGGGGAAGTAGCCGGCTGCGTCGTACAGCGAGATCGACCAGAACCCGTCGACGGGCACGTCGGCCGGGACGACCAGCTCGTAGGCGCCGATCGGCAGGCCCGGCTGGACGTTGACGTAGTGGGCCTCGTGGTCGGGCAGCCCGCCCCAGCCGGCGGCGGTGCCGATCAGGTGCTGGACGGGGTCGACCTCCGTGCGGCGGCCGAAGGCGCGCCCGAAGCCGGAGACGCCGGCGGCCAGCGCCAGCAGCGCGTCGCGCGTGCGCCGGTGGCTGTCGGCGTCGTAGTCCGGGAGGTCGTACGGCGTCGCCGAGCCGGCCTCGAGCCGGAGCCGGTCCTGGAGGGTCGCGACCTCGGCGAGGTCCGCCGGATCGGTCGGGTCGGCGAGGATGCGGATGGCCACGAGGACGTGCGGCGTCTGGTGGTCCTCGACCGTCAGCTCGTGTGTGCCGGGATCATGGAGCACGGCGTTGATGTAGTGGTCCTGGTTGACCACCATCGCCGACAGGTACCGCGCCCCGGCGTCCGGGAGGGTCACCGTGGCGCCCTGGCTGATGTCGACGATCGCGAAGCTGTAGAGGGTGTCGCGGTTCTGCCGGATCACGGGCTGGTCGTCGAGGGGCGTGGGTGTCCGGTTGTGCAGCCAGCGGTTCACCCCGCCCGCCTTGGCAGCCAGTCCGGCCATCATGGTGTCGGTCTCGGCACGGACGAAGTTCTCGACGTTCACAGGGGTCGGCATGGGCCGCAGCCTCGCCCGTGGACCAGCGGCCTGCCTCGCCCGAGCCGGGTGAAGCCGCCGCTCACCGCCCGTTCCTGAAGATTGGCTCAAGGCTGGCGGGATCCCTTCGTTCGGGGCCGCGGCCGGGCTACCGTCGTACTCGACCCCGGTGGTGACCCGAGACGCCACCGGGGTCACCCATGTCCGGACCCGGCAGCGATGTCCGCGGACGTCGTCGGCCCCGGTCGTGGGGCAGCCACCTCGTCCGACGCCCCGATCCGCTGCCGTGGGCGTCGGACGAGCTGGTCCCTGCCGCAGCCGGTGCGGCGTCGCCGCTGCTCTGCCACAATCCGCTCGTGGACGACCTGCGCGTGGGCGTGTCGGGGCATCGGCGGCTGGCCGATCCCGCTGCCGTCGCGGTGGCCGTCGACCGGGTGCTCGACCGGCTGCACGAGGGCCGCGACCGTGGGCCCGACGTGGTCGCCGTGTCGAGCCTGGCGGAGGGAGCCGACCGGATCGTCGCGACGCGGGTGCTCGCCCGCGGCGGCCGGCTCGAGGCGGTCCTGCCGCTGCCCGCAGAGGACTACGCGACGGACTTCGCCGACGCCGGGTCGCGTGCCGAGTTCGCCGCCCTCCTGGCCGTCGCGGACCCGACGACCGTCGTCCCCGCGGATCCTGCCGACCCCTCGCGCGAGGCGGCGTACGCCCGCGCCGGGACGGCCGTGCTGGAGGCGTGCGACGTCCTGCTGGCCTTGTGGGACGGCGCGCCCGCGCGCGGTCGGGGCGGCACCGCCGAGGTGGTCGCCGAGGCGCGCTCGACCGGTCGACGGGTCGAGGTCGTCACGGTGGAGCGGGCCCCGTGATCGCCCTGCTGCGCAGCCCGCGGGGCCGGTGGTACCTCCTCGCGGCGCTCTGGGTCGTGGTGATCGTCCTGGGGATCGGCGGGTTCATCCAGCAGAGCCGGGAGTCCGGGGAGCACCGGTCGTTCCTCGACACCGTCTACCTGACGCTGCAGCTCGCGACGCTCGACTACGACGGCAGCGCCGGCGACATGAACTGGCGGCTGCAGATCGGCCGCTTCGTGGTGCCGATCATGGCCGCGAGCACGGTCCTGATCACCGCGTCGATCGTCTTCGCCGACGAGCTCAACCGGTGGCGGATCAGCCGATCGGCAGGGCACACCGTGGTCGCCGGGGCGGGGGACGTGGGCAAGCGCCTGGCCGTCGCCTTCGCCGACGCGGGGGAGCGGGTGGTCGTCGTGGACCCGGACGCGGGCCGCGTCACCGCCACCGCCAACGCCGACGACCGGCTCCTGGGGCTCGTCGGCGACCCCACCGATCCCGGCACGCTCGCGCGGGTGCGCGTCGACCGGGCCCGCCGCCTGGTCGTCAGCGGTCCCGAGGACGCCCGCAACGTGCGTGCGGCCTCCGCGGCCGCGGCCCTGGCGCTCGGGGCGCCCCGCGGCCGCCCGGCCCTGCGCTGCGCGGTGCAGCTCACCGACGCCGAGCTGGCGTCGCTGATGCGGGCCACCGACCTCGACTCAGCTGGCGGCATGCGGCTGAGCTACTTCAGCCTCCACGAGCGGGCGGCCCGGTCGTTGCTCTCCGAGAACCCGCCGTTCACCGGTGCGGGCGACCACCCGCTGGTCATCGGGCTCGGCCGCTTCGGACGCAGCCTGGTGGTCGCCCTGGGTCAGCAGTGGGCGCACCAGCACCCGGGTCGGCGTACGCCGCTCACCCTCGTCGACGCCCATGCCGGTGGGCGCTGGGCGGACCTGACCCAGCGGCACCCGGCGCTCGCGGAGGTGTTCGACCCCGAGCTCATCGACGTCGACCTCGCGCGGCCGTCCGCGAGCGGCGTCGAGGCGCTCGCGACCCTGCTCGCCGAGCGCCCACCGACCTGGGTGGCCGTCGTGGTCGACGACGAGCCGCTCGCTCTCGCGAACGCGGTGTTCCTGCAGCAGCGGCTGCCCTCCGGCCGCGTGCCGGTCGTCGTGCGGATGGGGTCGGCCGCCGGCCTCGGCACCCTGCTGGAGACGGTGGGCAGCGGGACCACGCGGGCGTTCCCCGGGGTGTCGGTCTTCCCCTTCCTCGACCGCACCTGCACGGTCGCGTCGGTGGACGGCGGCATCCGCGAGCAGCTCGCCGAGTCGGTGCACGAGGACTACCTGGCCGGCCTGCCCTCGGGTGCCACGGGCACGGGTCTGCAGCGGCCCTGGGCCGACCTCGGGGACGACGAGCGGGACCTGAGCCGCCGCCGCGTCGACGGCATCGTGGGTGACCTGGCCGCACTCGGCTGCGAGCTGGTGCCCCTGCGTCGCTGGGGAGCGCCCGGCGTCGCGTTCACCGACGACGAGACCGCGCTCCTGGCCGAGCGCGAGCATCAGCGGTGGTACGACGACCGCACGGCGTCGGGCTGGACCTATGGCGCGACCCGCGACGACACCGCCCGCACCAACCCGTTGCTCGTGCCGTGGGCCGAGCTCGACCCGACGGTGCGGCAGAGCAACCTCGACGCGGCGCGCGCCCTGCAGCCGATGCTGGCGCGGGCCGGCTTCGAGGTCGCCCGGTCGGTCTGACCGGGCGAGATCTCGTAGACCGACGGGCAGAACCCCGGACCTCGTCGGCCCTCCGCGCTCAGGCATCGCCCGGCCAGGTGAGTTCTGCCCGTCGGTCTACGACAGAAAGGAGGCGTGCGGCCGGCGGCGGTCAGTTCCGCCGGGCCCGGAGCGCCGCGATCATCTGGTCGAGCTGCTGGACCATCGGTCCCAGCCCCCACTGCGCCGCCATGGCCCGCGCCTCGGCGAGGGCGTCCAGGCCTTCCTGGACCCGGCCGAGGTTGCCGAGCACCTCCCCGCGGTTGGCCGTGGCGAACAGCACGCCCTGACCGTTGTTCGTCGCGCGCGCGAGCGCGAGCTGCTCGTCGAGGTGCGCCAGGGCGCCGGTGAGGTCGCCCTGCTGCTGCAGCAGGATCGCCTGGTTGCCGACGCAGGCGGCCAGCCCGACCTGGTCGCCCGTGCGTCGGCAGATCTCCTCCTGCTGGTCGAGCAGCCGCCCGGCCAGGTCGCGGTCGCCGCGGGCGAGCACCAGCAGCGCCTGCTCCCCGACGGCCCGTTGCAGTCCGGCGTCGTCCTCGATGCGCGCGCAGGCCTCGGCGAGCGCGGCCCACACCGGCTCGGCCTCCGCCTGCCGGCCGGTCTGGTACATCAGCTCGACCGCCTGGGTGAGGACCTGGACCCGTTGCTGGTCCGCACCGCAGACGGCGCACTGGGCCCCGCAGTCGACCAGGTCCGCGATGGCCGCGGCGTGGTCGCCCAGGGCGGCGTGGACCTGCCAGCGGTTGTTGAGGAGGGGCACCAGTGCCATCGCGAGCCCCCGGGCCCGCAGCACGGGCTCGGCCTCCGCGTACTTCTGCAGGCACGCCTGGAGGTCGTTGCTCGCGATGTCGACCGCGGCCAGGTTGACCAGCGCCGTGGCGACAGCGGCCTCGTCCCCCACCTGCCGGGCGACGGCCAGCTCCTCGGTGTGGGCGCTCCGCGATCCCGCGAGGTCGCCGAGCTCGCGCAGCGCCATGCCGAGCGACCCGAGGGCGAACCCCAGCGGCGCGGTCACCGCACCGGACCGCGCCGTGAGCACGGCCTCGGTCGCGAACCGGCGGGCGTCCTGCCAGCGGCCCTCGTCGATCGCACTGCGGGCCTGCACGTCGAGCACGCGGGAGAGGAGCGCCTCGTCGGACAGCCGCCGGGCGATGGCCTCCGCGGCCTCGGCGCGCTGGGCGGCCTCGGGGTGGCGGCCGAGCTGGCGCAGGGTGCTCGACTCGCTCACCAGCGCCTCCACCTGGCCGGTGAGGTCGCCGCGCTCCTCGGCGGTCGCGCGCCACGCCTCGAGGTCGGCGAGCGCGGCCAGGGGGTCGCCGAGGTCGGCGTGCACGCTGGCCCGGCCGGCGCGGGCCAGCCCGGTCCCGACGGCGTCGCCGACCGAGCGGCTCAGCTCCTCCTGCTCGTCGAGGAGTGCCAGGGCGGCGGCGGTGTCACCGGCCGACCGGCGCGCACCGGCCAGGTTGCCCAGCGCCGACCTGATGTCGATCGCGTCGCCCGCCGTCCGGGCCAGCGCCAGCGCCTCCTCGAGCAGCGGTACGGCGCCGGCCAGGTCGCCCAGGGCGGTTAGGACGAGCCCGAGGTTGCCGAGGGCGTACTGGAGGACGACGGCGTCCCCGGCCGCGCGGCTCAGGGCGACCGCCTCGTCCAGCGCGGCCGCCGCCTCGGTCAGCTCTCCCTGATCCTTCAGCGCCGCCCCGAGGTTCAGCAGCGAGCCGCGCAGCCGGGGCGCCGACCCGGTGCGGTAGGTCCCGACCAGGTGGCGGTGGATGCCCAGGGCCTGGGCCGGGTGCCCGGCGTCCGTCACGATCCGGGCCACGGCCCACGCCTGGTCCGGGTGCGCGCCCGGATCGTCCAGCACGGCGCGGTAGGCGTCGACGGCGGAGTAGCCGCGCTCCTCCGCCCGCGCCCACAGCCGCCGGAGGTCCGCAGGAGCCTGGGGGTAGGCGACGTCCAGGTAGCTCAGGTCGGAGATCGTCCGGACCAGCCCGTCGAGGTCGTCGGCACCGAGCTGCTGCCACGGCAGCTCCTCGACGACACGGGGCCCGAGCGGCTGGGCGGAGAAGTACGCCGCGACCGCGGCGTGGGCGGCCCGCCGGGCCTCGGGCGTGGCGAGGTATCGGTCCTCGACGGCCTTGCGGTGCGCGTCGGTGGCGAAGTCCAGCAGGCCCGACCGGGTCACGAGGCCCGCCTCGGCCGCGAGCACCAGCGGCGACCACACGGCGTGCGACAGCGGCTCCCCGGCGCCGCCCAGCAGGTCGAGCAGCTCGGGCTCGGTGAGTCCGCGCCGGGCGGCCCAGACGGCGCGGAAGGCGTCGGCGACCAGGCCGGGTCGGTCCGCCTCGAAGTCGCGCTCGTAGCGGGCCAGCACCAGCTCGAGCAGGTCGTCCAGGGTCTCTGCGGCCAGGTAGCCCGCGATCACGTCGCCGAGGGTGAAGTGGTCGCCGTGCTGGCGCAGCTCGTCGAGGACGGTGCGCAGGTAGAGCACGTCGCCGGTGCGCGGCGACGCGGCCAGCGTCTCGACGTGCACCGGGTCCAGCCCCTTCGACCAGCGTCCCAGGAACGTCGTGACGTACGCCGCCCGCTCGGCCGCGTCGAGAGGTGGCACCTCGAGCACGGGCCATCCGTGCCGGAGCGCCGCGTCCACCGGACGCGGGTCGGCGGTGGTCACGACCAGGCGCACCCGCTCGGGGACCTCGGCCGGCAGCCAGGTCAGGTCGGGTGCGCCGTCGACGTCGGTCAGCAGGTCGGCGCCGTCGACCAGCACGACGGTCGGCCGCTCGGCGCGGGCCAGGGCGGCGAAGAGCGCGGCCCGCAGGGGAGCAGCACCGGTGGGCACGGCCGGCTCGCCGTCCGCGCCGCGCGGCGCGCCCAGCGCGGAGAGCACGCGGGCGGCGAGGTCCTTCCAGTCCGCCGAGTCCGAGGTGGCGCCGATGTGGTGCTCGACGACGACGTGGTCGGGGTGCGCCGCCCGCCACGCCTCCAGCCAGGTCGAGACGACCGGGGTCAGGTCGGCGCCGGTGGCGCCGGACACGACCAACGGTGGCTCGGACCCGGCGGCGAACGCGTCCAGCCGCGCGACCAACGCCGGGCGGTCGAGGCTCCCGGCGGCCCGGGCCAGGCCGAACGCCCGGTGCGCCGCGCCATCGCGGTCGGCCTCGTCGGGCACCTGGTCCAGCGGGAACAGTCGCTCGACGAGAGCCGTCAGCTCGGCGAGCACCTGCCGCCCGAGGTCCGCCGGGTCGGCGTACTGCGTGCACGGGTGCCCGGAGCGCTGCACCCGCTGCTTGAGCTCGGCCAGGCGCTGACGGCGTCCGGCGGCCGCCTCCTCCGCCCCGGCCGCGCCGAGGGCTGCCGTCTCGTCGGCCGACGGGTGCTCGCCGAGGACGAGCTGCTCCTCGGGCGGGCGGGAGTCGACCCAGGCCGGGTCGCGGAGGTGGAAGAACACGTGGCCGGCGGGCGCGGCGTCGTTGAGCACCCCGTGCAGGAACTCCAGCTCGGTGACGGACGTGCTGGCAGGGTGCCCGAGCCAGGGAGCTGGTCGGTCGTTCCGGCACTCCTCGGGCATCCAGCCGTAGCGCTGCCGAGCAGCCTGAGGAAGTACGGCCGGCTCCGGTCGATCTCCGCCAGGCAGATCGGCAGGACCGCGCCCTCGGCCTTCTGCTCGTCGGTGGTGACGCCCCAGCGCAGGTCGACCTCCGACCAGGCCACGCCGCGCTCCTCGCACAGCCCTGCCGCACCAGCGGGAAGACCCGCTTGACGAGCTCCTCCTGCTGGCCTGGATGTCGCGGAACGTCGACGACGAAGATCCGGATCGCGCGGGTCGGGAGCGGTGCCGCTCGGTCCGACGCCAGCCATCCGCGCATCATGGCAGCCTGCGGGCCGGGGAGCCCTGCGGACAGGACCGCTGGCCGTGGGTCATCACGAGTGCGCGTCCGACGGTAGCACGGCGGCACCTGATCCGGTGCCTGGCCGGAGGTCAGCCGCCGTCTGCCCTTGCGTTGCCGCGCGCGAGGATCTCGACGGTTTGGGCCTCGAGCTCCGGCACCTGCCGGCGAGCGCCGTCAGAGACCGGCGCGGAAGAGCAGGGCGAACGTGACGTGCTGGGTGGGTCCGCGAAGTTCCGCGCGAAGACGTTCATCTGCACGGTGGGCTGGCTCGTCGTCTTCGCCGGAGCTGAGACCCCCGAAGTCGAACGTCTGTGCTCGACGACGAGCGCATGGGTGGCTGCGGGATAGCTCTCGATGGATCGACCATGACCACAACCCAGCCCGTCGAGGGTGGTGCCGGCAGGTGGTCCCGCTGAGTTCCGCGGTGCGGCCCGCATCAGTGCTCTGATGACGAACGGGCCGCACGATCGCGTGCGCGGCCCGTCTCTGGTGGGCGATACTGGGTTTGAACCAGTGACCCTTCCGTCGTAGAAGCGCGCTACCACTGCGCCAATCGCCTGGGTCTTGAGTTGTGGTGGAGGTGGGTACGGATTTGAAACCCGTGTACACGGATTTGCAGTCCGTTGCCTCGCCTCCGCCAACTCCACCATGGAGGCACTTCGAAGGAAGCTCCGGATGGAGAGACTCTCCGAGCGGACGACGAGGTTTCAAACTCGCGACCTCAACCTGGCAGGTTGCGCTCTACCAACTGAGCTTACGTCCGCTTGCGCCACTCGAACCGGTCACCCGGTCGGCGTGCGGAGAACCCTAGCCGATGCCCCAGACCATGCAAAATCCGGTCCCGGTCGGCGCGTTTCCCCGCTGGGACCTGCCGATTCCGGCTCCCGTGAGGGTCCTAGGGTGAGCCGCATGCGCGCGTGGATCAACGGTGAGCTGCTGCCCGACGCGACCGTGCCGGCGGTGCTCGTGAGCGACCACGGGCTGACGGTCGGGGACGGTGTTTTCGAGGCCGTGAAGGTCGTCGGCGGCCTGCCGTTCGCCCTCGACCGGCACCTCGAGCGGTTGCACCGGTCGGCGGCGGGGCTCGGTCTCCCGCCCGTCGACGAGGACGCCGTGCGCCGGGGGATCGGTGCCGTCCTGGCGGGGGCCGACCTGCCGCTGGGCCGACTGCGCGTCACGGTCACCGGCGGGCCTGCGCCGATGGGCTCCGGCCGCGGGGACGCCGCGCCGACCGTCATCGTCGTGGCGGACGTGATGCAGCCGTGGGCGCCGACGACGGCCGTCGCCACCGTGCCCTGGCCGCGCAACGAGCGCGGTGCCCTGGCCGGCCTCAAGACGACGTCGTACGCCGAGAACGTGGTGGCCCTCGCGCACGCCCGCGAGCGCGGCGCCAGCGAGGCGGTCTTCGCCAACCTGGCCGGGCACCTGTGCGAGGGCACCGGCTCGAACGTCTTCTACGTCGTGGACGGCGAGCTGCGCACCCCGACGCTCGCCAGCGGCTGCCTGGCCGGGGTGACCCGCGCACTGATCCTGGAGTGGTACGGCGGGCGCGAGGTCGACGAGACGATCGAGGTCGTCGAGCGCGCGAGCGAGGTGTTCCTCGCCTCGACGACGCGCGACGCGCAGGCCGTGTCGCGGTGGGACGACCGCGAGCTCGACGCGCCGGGTCCGGTCACCGCCGAGGTCCGCCGGGTGTGGCGCGAGCGGGAGCGCGGGCTACTGGGGCTCTGACAAGGGCTCCGACTCGGTCGGGACCGGCGCAGGCGGCTGGCCGCCGACGAGCTCGGCGACGAGGCCGTCGAGGTCGACCGCCTCGGTGCCCAGCGGCACGACCGCGAGGGTGCGGGAGAGGAACCGGTAGAGGTCGCTGGACCGCATCTGGGTGACCAGCCGGCCGTCGGGGGAGCGCAGCTCCATGACGACGGCCGCGCGGCCCCCCTCGTCGACGCTCGGGAACAGCTGCACGTCACCCTCGCCCGACGGGTCGGTCAGGCCCCGGAGCAGCAGGTCGCGCCCGACCGCCCAGGTCACCGGCTCGGTCGACCGGCCGCTGGACCCGCGGAAGGTGATCAGGACCGCCCACGGGTCGGCGGCGTCGTACCCGAACTCGGCCGTGAGGTCGACGGTGCGACCCCAGGCGTCCAGGACCTGGAGGACCAGGTCCTGGGAGAGGGTCGGTGAGATCGGCTGCTGGGTCACGCTCAGGAGACGAGCCAGCGACCCGACCATGACGCGGGTCGGCCGAACGTGAGGCGGCCGGATGTGAGTCGGCCGGCGTCGGTAGGCTAGAGTCTGCGACCGCACCCACCCCCAGGGACGGGCCGCAGCTCGGGCGATTGGCGCAGTGGTAGCGCGCTTCGTTCACACCGAAGAGGTCACTGGTTCGAACCCAGTATCGCCCACCGAGATCGATCAGCGGGGCCGCAACTCGGCGGGGGCGGAACGACGAGTTCCGACCCGGGACGACAAAGCTTCGTCGTCCCGCCCCGAGTTTCGTCGGCCGGCCGACGAAACTCGCAGCGGCTCGCGGCTGGCCGACCGGCTCAGCCGGTGTACATCTCGTCGAGCAGCGGGCGGTACGCCGTCTCGACGACCTTGCGGCGCACCTTCATGCTCGGCGTGACCTCGCCGTCCTCGACGGTCAGGTCGCGGTCGAGGATCCGGAAGTCCTTGATGGTCTCCCAGCGGTTCAGCCGGGCGTTCACCTGGTCCATGGACGCCTGCACGTAGGCGCGGACCTCCGGCAGCGCGGCCAGGTCCGCGTAGTCCGCCGGGGGGAAGCCGTTGGCGGCCGCCCACTGGGCCAGGGCCTCGGAGTCCAGGGTGATCAGCGCCGTCGCGTAGTTGCGCCCCTCCGCGTGCACGACCATCTGGCTGGCCAGCGGGCAGACGGCCTTGAAGAGCATCTCGATCGCCTGCGGGGCGATGTACTTGCCGCCGGACGTCTTGATGAGGTCCTTCTTGCGGTCGGTGATCCGCAGCCGGCCCTCCTCGTCGAGCTCGCCCACGTCGCCGGTGGCCAGCCAACCCTCGGCGTCGAGCACCTCCGCGGTGGCCTCGGGCTGCCGGTGGTAGCCGCGCATGACGCTCGGCCCGCGCAGCAGGATCTCCCCGTCCTCGGCGATCCGCACCTCGGTCCCGTCGACCGGCGGGCCGACCTTGCCGAACGCGGGGTCCTCGAGGCGCACGATGCAGGCACCTGCGCTGGTCTCGGTCATGCCGTAGCCCTCCATGACCACCATCCCGGCGGCGTGGAACCAGGCGGCCACGTCGGGCGAGAGCGCGGCGCTGCCGGAGATGAGGAAGCGGATCCGGCCGCCGAGCCGCTCTCGGACCTTGGCCAGGACCAGCCGGTCGGCCAGGGCGTGCTCGGCGCGGGTGACCGGGCCCACTCGGCGACCGGCGACGCGGGCCCGGGCGACCCGGTCGCCCACCCCGAAGGCCCAGCCGCCGAGCGCGGCCTTCACGCCGCCTTCCTCCTCGAGACCCTGCACCACCTTGGCGTGCACCTTCTCGAAGATCCGTGGCGGGCCGGCCATGAACGTGGGCCGGACCTCCGCCAGGTTGGGCACGATCCGGTCCATCCGGCCGTCGACGGCCGTCGGGAAGCCGACCTGCAGCTGGACCGCCTGCAGCATCTTGCCGAACGAGTGCGACAGCGGCAGCCACAGGAACTGCAGGTCGTCCTCGGTCAGGATGTCCAGGCCCTCGGCAGCGACACCGATGTAGGTCCAGCACCGGTGCGGGAGCTCGACGCCCTTGGGCTGGCCGGTGGTACCGGAGGTGTAGATCAAGGTCGCGAGGTCCTCGGGACGTACGGCGGCCACGGCCCGCTCGACGGCGTCGGGGTGCTCGGCGAGGTGTCGCAGGCCGAGCTCGCGCAGGTCGGCGAGGCCCAGCACCCAGTCGCCGTCGGGGGTCCCGTCGAACGTGACGACCCGGTCCAGCCCGGGCAGGCGCGCGCGCTGGCTGCGCAGCTTCTCGACCTGGACGTCGTCCTCGGCGAACACGACCCGTGAGTCGCTGTCGCGCAGGATGAAGCCGACGTCCTCGGGCCCGGTCGAGGGGTAGACCGTCGTGGTCGCCGCGCCCGCGCAGGCGATCGCGAGGTCGGCGTACAGCCACTCGATGCGGGTGCTGCTGGCGATCGCGACGCGTTCCTCGGGTCGGATGCCGAGCGCGAGCAGTCCCGCCGCCAGCGGGCGCACGACCTCGCCGGCCTCGGCCCAGGTGACCGACTCCCACCGGTCGCCGACGGGATAGCGGTAGGCCTCGCGGTCCGGGGTGGTCGCGATCCGGTCCAGCAGCATGCGTGGCACCGAGCTCGCCTGGCCCGGGAGGAGGTCGTGCACCTGGGGGACGTGGGGCGTCTCGGACATCACAGGTCTCCAGCGTCGTTCGGATGGGGGGACTGGCCGGCGGGCTCCGCGGCGGGCTCCTCGGTGGATTCCTCTGCGGGCTCGTCGGGCTGGGTTAGGTCGACGACCACGTCGAGCCGGTTGACCCCGGCGGGGGTGACCGTGGTCCGCCCCAGGCTGCGCAGCATCGCCAGAGACGCCTCGTTGTCCGCCGTGATGGTCGTGACCAGCTCGGTGATCCCGGCCGGCCGCTGCCGCATCAACTCGTCCAGCAGCGCGGTCGCGACGCCGCGCCCGTGCCACTCGTCGAGCACCGTCACCGCGACGTCCGCCGCCGTGGGCTCCTGCTGGTAGCGGATCATCCGCGCCACCCCGACCGGCACGCCCAGGTGGTCGTCGTCGATGACCACCAGCGCCAGCGCCACGTGGTCGACGCCGTCGACCTCGTCGACGAGGTGGTCGAGCTGCGCGTCGCTCAGGTGCGGCACGGTGGCGAGGAACCGGTGGTAGCGGGAGTCGACGGAGAGCTGCTCGAACCCCTCGCGCACCGCCTCCCGGTCACCAGGATCCAGCGGCCAGATGAGGGCCGGCGTCCCGTCGCGAAGTCGAGCCTCCGCGATCACGGCGCACGCCTCATGTCATCAGCCTCCTCCACCGGGACCTTCCCAGGCAGCGACGATGGTCCCATCTGGGCCGGGCAGAACGGCCGCGGAATGGACCCGGCGCCGACACCGTTCCGCCTGCCATGACCACCATCGGACTCATCGGAGCAGGCAACATCGGCAGCACCGTCGCCCACCTGGCGGTCGGTGCCGGGTACGACGTCGTGCTCAGCAACAGCCGCGGGCCCGAGACGCTCGCGGACCTGGTGGACGAGCTCGGCCCCCGCGCGCGGGCGGCGACGGCGGAGGAGGCCGCCCGGGCGGGCGACCTCGTCGTCGTGACCGTCCCGCTCAAGAACGTCCGTGACGTCCCGGTCGAGCCCCTGCGCGGCAAGGTCGTCATCGACACCTGCAACTACTATCCGCAGCGCGACGGGCAGGTCGCCGAGCTCGACGCCGAGTCGACGACGACCTCCGAGCTCGTGCAGTCCCACCTCACCGGCGCGAAGGTCGTCAAGGGCTTCAACAACATCTACTTCGCGTTCCTCCGCAGCCTCGCCCGCCCGCAGGGTGCTCCCGACCGCAGCGTCCTGGCGATCGCCGGCGACGACGCCGACGCGAAGACACAGGTGACGCGGTTCCTCGACGACACCGGCTACGACACCTACGACGTCGGCCCGCTCGCCGAGGGGTGGCGCTTCCAGCGCGACACCGAGGCGTACGCCGGCCTGTACGTCGACGGCGAGGTCACCTCCTGGCCCCCGCAGCACGCCCGCACGGTCGATGCTGCGCTGCTCGAGGAGAAGCTGGCGGCCGCCAAGCGCTACCGCGACATGTGATCGTGCGGCCGGCGCCGGCTCGGCCCGACCTGCCGGCCCGACCTTGTGGACAGGGTGAGCATGACGCGCCGACTCGCGCCCCGGGGGTGAGCAAGACGCGCCGACTCGACGACACCAGGGCGGAGCCCGGAAACCGCCGCGCGCCGGCGCGGGGCCGGTCGATACGATCGATCGGTCCGATCCTGAGCCAAGCTCCCCGACCAAGGAGACACCGTGCCCGACCTGAAGATCGCCCTCGCCCACGCCGACGCGCGTGAGGAGCGGACGGTCACGACGGGCACCAAGGCGTGGGAGCTCTTCGCCGACGACGCCGAGGTGATCGCGGCGCGGGTGAACGGCCAGCTCAAGGACCTCGCCTACGAGCTCGGTGAGGGTGACCACGTCGAGGCCGTGCGCATCGACTCCCGGGACGGGCATGACATCCTGCGCCACTCGACCGCGCACGTGATGGCCCAGGCCGTGCAGCAGCTGTTCCCGGACGCCAAGCTCGGCATCGGTCCGCCGATCGAGAACGGCTTCTACTACGACTTCGACGTCGAGACCCCGTTCGTCCCCGAGGACCTCGCGAAGATCGAGACCGCGATGCGGAAGATCATCAAGGAGGGCCAGCGCTTCTCCCGGCGGGTCACCACCGACCACGACGCGATCAACGAGCTGCAGGACGAGCCCTACAAGATCGAGCTGATCGGCCTCAAGGGCGCCGGCAGGTCCGACGACGCGGCCGAGGGCGCCAGCGTCGAGGTCGGCGCGGGGGAGCTCACGATCTACGACAACGTCCGGCGCAACGGCGAGGTGGCGTGGAGCGACCTGTGCCGCGGCCCGCACCTGCCGACCACCAAGCGCATCCCGGCGTTCAAGCTGATGCGGTCGGCGGCGGCGTACTGGCGCGGCGACGAGAAGAACAAGCAGCTCCAGCGCATCTACGGCACCGCGTGGGAGTCCAAGGAGGCGCTCGAGGAGCACCTGCACCGCATCGAGGAGGCCGAGCGTCGCGACCACCGCAAGCTCGGCCGCGACCTCGACCTGTTCAGCTTCCCCGACGAGATCGGCTCCGGGCTCGTGGTGTTCCACCCCAAGGGCGGGATCATCAAGCGGGAGATGGAGGACTACGTCCGCCAGCGGCACATCGAGGAGGGGTTCCAGTACGTCGGCACGCCCCACATCAGCAAGGAGGGGCTGTTCCACACCTCCGGGCACCTGCCGTACTACGCCGACACCATGTTCCCGCCCATGGAGTTCGAGGGCGCGAACTACTACCTCAAGGCGATGAACTGCCCGATGCACAACCTGATCTTCAGGTCGCGCGGGCGTTCCTACCGTGAGCTGCCGCTGCGCCTGTTCGAGTTCGGCTCGGTCTACCGCTACGAGAAGTCCGGCGTCGTCCACGGGCTGACCCGCGTGCGCGGCATGACCCAGGACGACTCGCACTCCTACGTCACCCCGAGCAGGCGCCCGACGAGATCAAGCACCTGCTGAGCTTCGTGCTCGGCCTGCTGCGGACTTCGGTCTCTCGACGACTACTACTCGAGCTGTCGACCCGCGACGACTCCCGCAAGGACAAGTTCGTGGGCTCCGACGAGGACTGGGCGGTGGCGACCCAGGTGCTCGAGGACGTCGCCAAGGAGACCGGCCTCGAGCTCGTGCCCGACCTGGCGGCGGCGCCGCGTTCTACGGTCCGAAGATCTCCGTGCAGGCGCGGGACGCGATCGGCCGCACCTGGCAGATGTCGACGATCCAGTACGACTTCAACCAGCCCCGTGGTTTCGAGCTGGAGTTCCAGGCGGCCGACGGCACGCGGCAGCAGCCGGTGATGATCCACTCGGCGAAGTTCGGCTCGATCGAGCGGTTCTTCGGCGTGCTCGTCGAGCACTACGCAGGCGCGTTCCCTCCATGGCTGGCGCCTGTGCAGGTGCAGGCGATCCCGATCGCCGAGCGGCACAACGACTACCTCGCGGACGTCGCTCGGCAGATGCGCGCCCAGGGCGTGCGCGTCGAGGTCGACGACTCCGACGACCGGATGCAGAAGAAGATCCGCAACGCGCAGCTGCAGAAGGTGCCGTTCATGGTGATCGCGGGTGACGACGACATGGCCGCGGGTGCGGTGTCCTTCCGCTACCGCGACGGCCGGCAGGACAACGGCGTGCCGATCGACGAGGCGATCCAGCGGGTCACCGAGGCGGTCGCGGCGCGGACCCAGGTCTGACCGCGGTGGGCCCGCGGTCGGGGACCCTGGCGGTCCTCGCCGCGGCCCTGCTGGCGCTCCCGGCGTGCTCGTCCGGGTCCGACCCGACGCCCGGCGCCGGACCGTCGTCCCCGAGCAGCCGCGGCCCACGACCGTGGTCCGGCCCACCCAGGACCCGCAGACCGCGCGGCTGGCCGCCCTGGCCCGGCTCGCCGAGCAGGCGGCGGCCGACCTGCCACCGCGGCGCACGGTCCGGCCGCGCTCAAGGCGAGGTCCTCGGCGGCGACGTGAGCTGGCCGCAGTGCCCGCCCGGGATGGGCATCCCCGAGCGGCGCACGCTGGGTCGGCCGATGCCGCTGTCGGAGGCCGAGTTCGTGATCCTCGGGCTGACGAACGGCCCGGGCTTCACGGCCAACCCCTGCCTGGCCGACCAGGTCGCGTGGGTGCGCGAGCGGCACCTGCTGGCGTCGGCGTACGCCGTCGTGAGCCTGCCCGACGCCGCGGCGGTCGCCCGGCACCGCACCGACGGCCCCTACGACGGCGCGACCCGTCTCGGCGCCCTGGCCAACGCCGGCTACCAGCAGGCGCTCGCGAACGTCGTCACGATGCGCAAGGCGGGGCTCACGACGCCGGTCGTCTGTCGACGTCGAGCCGGTCCCCGACTTCGAGTGGAGCGCCGACCCGGTGACCAACGGGGCCGTCGTCGAGGGTGCGGTCCGGGCCTACCGCTACGCGGGCTACCGCGTCGGGATCCACTCGACCCCAGCCCTGTGGGAGGGGGGGTCGTCGGCGACCTCGCGCTGGGCCTGCCTGGAGTGGCGGGCGGCCGGGCAGACCTCCCGCGACGAGGCGCGGGGCGGCGCTGTGGCGACGACTGGTCGATCCAGGGTGGAACCGCCGTCCTGGGCCAGTGGGTCGAGACCGAGCGCGACCAGGACTTGACCTGCCCGGGCACGTCCGCGCAGCTGGGGCGCTGGTTCCAGCAGTACTGAGCCGGCGGCCCCAGGCACTAGGGGGCGACGTCGACGAGCCCGTCCTCGCTCGCGGTCCCGAGCCAGGTCTTGCCGCCGGTGAGCGACGAGATCTGCTTGAGGCCGGCGATCTGGCTGCCGTCGGTGTTCGTCGGGTCGGGCTCGCCGTCGTCGAACCAGAACATGCCAGCGTACGCGGGTGCCGCCCCGGCGGCTGCCCGCAGGCCGGCCGTGATCACCGCAGGGTCCCAGTGCCCGTCACTGTTCGCCGGCCCCACCTCGGCGAGCGCCATCCGCGGGGACACCGCGGCCATCGCGGCGTACGAGCCCAGGACCAGCTCGTCGGCGTCGTCGGCGTGGGACCTCGAAGTCATAGCTCGAGAGGCCGGCGATGTCGTACGCCGCGGGCCGCGTCGCGACCGGGTCGGCCGCCCGGTAGTCGGACCCGGCACGAACGAGCAGCACCACACAATGTTGTGGATCCCCCGCGCCCAGGCGCGCTTCTGGACCAGCCGGTAGAGCTTCTTCACGTCCTTGCGCCACCCAGTGCTGCCCCTGCGGCCGTTGTCGCACCCCCACCAGAACCAGTAGCTGTTCGCCTCGACCAGGGGTCGGAACACCGTGGCGACGCCGGCGCGCTGGAGCTGCAGGAGGTAGGGCGCGACCTGGTGGTCGAACTCGGCGAGGAAGCGTCTCCGCTCGGCCGTCCCCGAGGTGAGCACCCGGCGGACCACCTTCGGTCCGGGGAATCGTGGGCCCCGGCGCCGCTGCGCGGGTTGCGGGGGTACCAGCTCGTCACCAGGACGTCACCGGCCTGGGCGCGGGCGATCAGGTCGCCCAGCACCTGCTCGTTGTAGCCGTGCTTGACGGCGTAGTGCCACTCGTTGGTCGTCCAGCCGAGGACCCGCACCCGGTCGGACAGCGCCGGAGCCCCGGCGTCGAGCGCCGTCAACGGACCGAACGGATCGTCGCCGTTGACGTTGAGCTGCTGGCCCACCGCCATCGTCCGGTCCGCGGAGAACCCCGCCAGCAGGCCGGCGAGGGCTTTCGCGGCCGGGTTCGCCGAGGGTCCGCCACCACGGGCGCTGCCCTCTCGGACGCCGCCGGTGCGGCGAGCGCCAGCGGCCCGCGGACGGCTGGCGCCACGACCGCGCGGCAGGTACCGACCAGGCGGCCGCGCGGAGCACGGTGCGCCGGGTCGCGACGAGGCCGAGCATGGCCACGACGGTAAGCGCGGCCGGCCGGGGTGGCGCGGTGGTCTAGACCGTCCGCTCGTAGCGTCGACCGACGACCACGTACGCCGTGCCGCGGACCGTCACGGTCTCCTCGTCCGGCCGGCGTCGGCGTACCCCTGCCGCTCGTAGAACCGCCGGGCACGCCTGTTGCCGGTCACCACGCTGAGCCAGCAGCCCCGCGCTCCTCGGCGGCCGCGAGCAGGGCCGCGGCCACGCCGGTGCCGCGGTGCGGTGCGTCCACGAAGAGCAGCTCGATCTCGTCGTCGCGCAGCGTCACGAACCCGGCGACCTCGCCGTCGACCTCGGCGACCAACGCGCGCGGGACCACGGCGCCGACCCGCTCCTCGAAGCTCGACCGGGTGCGAGCCGCCACCAGTCCGTCGGGAACGTGCCCGTCGTGCGCGTCGTGCCAGGCGTCGTGCCAGATCCGGACGACCGCGGCCGCATCCGCGGGCGTCGCCGGGCGGATCACGGGCGGACGCGCTTCTCGTACCGGCGGCAGGGCGAGACGAAGCGCTCGCCGAGCGCCGTGACCTCATAGGGCAGGTCGCCCGCGTCGGACCACCCGTGCTTCTCGTAGAAGCGCCGCGCGCGGGCGTTGCCGGTGACGACGGCCAGCCAGGCCACATCGTGCCCGGCGGCGGCGACCTGCAGCTCCGCCTCGGCCAGCAGTGTGGCGGAGATCCCGCTGCCGTGCAGGTCGGGGTCGAGGAAGACCTGCTCGACCTCGTCGTCGACGACCATGATGAACCCGACGACGCGACCGCCGTCCTCGGCGACGGTGGTGTCGGCCACCCGGGCCGGCGTCCGCTCGTGGAAGGCGGCCAGGGTGCGGCCGGCCGTCAGCCCGTCCGGCACGTGGCCGGCGTGCGCGAGGTGCCAGGCGCGGTGCCAGATGTCGGCGACCGTGGCCATGTCCTCGGGGACGGCTGGTCGGAGCTCCACGCGCCCACCCTAGGGTTGCCCCATGACCGATCCGGCGGGACACGAGCGGGAGGGGTTCGAGGGCTTCGACCGCCTCTGGACCCCGCACCGGATGGCCTACATCGTCCCCAGCGTCTCCACCGGCGGGACCGGGGACGACGGGTGCCCGTTCTGCGCGATGGCGGCGCTGCCGCTCGAGGACAGCCTGGTCGTGCACCGCGGCGAGACCTGCTTCGCGGTGCTCAACCTGCATCCCTACAACCCCGGCCACCTCATGGTGCTCCCGCACCGGCACGTGGCCGAGCTCGAGGACCTGACCGGCGCCGAGGCGTCGGAGCTGATGGCGACGACGCAGCAGGCGGTCCGGGTGCTGCGTCGGGTGAGCGGTCCGCACGCCTTCAACGTCGGCATCAACCTGGGCGGCGTCGCCGGCGGCTCGCTCTCCCAGCACCTCCACCAGCACGTCGTGCCGAGATGGTCCGGCGACGCCAACTTCATCACGGTGCTCGGTGGCACGAAGACCCTGCCGCAGCTCCTCGCCGACACCCGCACGCTGCTCGCCGAGGCCTGGTCGTGACCCGGGGGCCCGGCCCGGACCCGCGCTTACCGGCAGACGCCGAGCTCGCCGCCCGACTGGTCCGCGGCGCCGGCGAGCTGGCACACCGGATGCGCGCGGACGGGTTGTCGGCGCAGGCCAAGACCTCGGTCTCGGACGTGGTCACCGCGGCCGACCACGCCGCGGAGCGCCTGGTCGTCGACACCCTGGCCACCGAGCGGCCCGAGGACGGCGTGCTGGGCGAGGAGGGCTCTGCACGCGAAGGCCGATCCGGGCGCACCTGGGTGATCGACCCCGTCGACGGCACCTACAACTTCGTCGCCGGCCTGGACTGGTGGTGCTCCGCGATCGCCCTGACCGACGGGGACCGCCTGGTTCTCGGCGCGGTCCACCACCCCGCGACCGGCCGGACCCTGGTCGGCGGTCCGGACCTGCCGACGACCGTCGACGGCGTCCCCCTCGAGCCTCTCGTGGACCGTCCGCTGGCGCAGTCGTGCCTGACGACCTATCTCCACCCGCCGTACCTGGACCACGAGGTCGGGCGCGCGTTCCGCCGGATGGCCGGCCGCGCAGCGACCCTCCGGATGCTCGGCTCCGGCTCCATGGACGCCGTGGCGGTCGCCGAGGGCAGGCTGCACGTGGTCTGCCAGCACTCCGTCCCGCCCTGGGACGAGCTGCCGGGCGCCGCCCTCGTGCTCGGCGCCGGGGGAGTCACCCGGCGGGTCGAGGCTGCGGGCGTGACCTGGTACGCCGCCGGCGCCCCGACCGCGGTGGCCGAGGTCGCCCGCGCGCTCGTGGGCTGACCGCCTAGCGCACGCCGTACAGGTGCTCCAGCGCGAGCTGGTCGAGCCGCTCGAAGCCCATGCCGCGCTGGGCGGCCGCGTCGGGGTCGAAGGCCTCGGCCCGCAGGTCCGCGAGGGACTCGCCGGGCGCGACGGTCGGGACCGCGAGCTGGTCGACCCGGGCGTCGCGCAGCGCCTGCTGGACCTCGGGATCCGCGCGGAACGCCCGGACCTTGTCGCGCAGGATCAGGTAGTTGCGCATGCAGGCCCGCGCGGACTCCCAGACGCCGTCCATGTCCTCGGTCCGCGGCGGCTTGAAGTCGAAGTGGCGCGGCCCGTCGTACCCGCCGTTCTCGACGATGTCGACGGTCCAGAAGGCGCCGCGGGCGTTGCCGGCGCCGAACCGGAGGTCCTGGTCGTAGCGCGGCCCGGTCTGGCCGTTGAGGTCGATGTGGAAGAGCTTGCCGTGCCACAGCGCCTGCGCCAATCCGTGTGCGTAGTTCAGGGAGGCCATCTCCTCGTGGCCGACCTCGGGGTTCAGCCCGACCAGCTCGGAGTGCTCGAGCTCGTTGATGAACGCCAGCGCGTGCCCGATCGTGGGCAGCAGGATGTCGCCGCGCGGCTCGTTCACCCGAACATCAAGTCGATCCAGGGCGTGCCGATCTCGCTCGTGATCATCATCGGCCTCGCGATCGTGCTCACGATCCTGCTGAGCCGGACCCGTTGGGGCGGTCACGTCTACGCCGTCGGCGGCAACGCCGAGGCAGCGCGCCGGGCGGGCATCAACGTGAAGCTGATCCAGCTGAGCTGCTTCATGATGTGCTCCACGGTCGCGGCGGTCGGCGGTCTGATGCTCGCCAGCTACAGCGGTGGCGTGAACAACGTCACCGGCGGCAACCAGACGCTGCTCTTCGCGGTCGGCGCGGCGGTCATCGGTGGCACCAGCCTCTTCGGTGGCAAGGGACGCATCTTCGACGCGATCATCGGTGGCACCGTCGTGGCGACGATCGCCAACGGCATGGGCCTGATGAACCAGCCCGACAGCCGCAAGTACATCGTCACCGGTCTAGTGCTGCTCGTGGCGGCCAGCGTCGACGCGATCAGCCGTCGCAGGGCCACCGCCAGCGGACGAGTCTGACGGGGGCGGTCGTGCCCACCCCGACCGGCGTCGGCTCAGAGGAGCTCCGGCGCGGGAACCTGCGCGCCATCCTGCAGACGGTGCACAGGCACGGCCCGACGACGCGGGCTGAGCTCACCAAGCAGCTCGGGCTCAACCGCAGCACGATCGGCGCTCTCACCGCCGAGCTGCAGAGCCTCGGCCTGGTCTCGGAGGAGGCGGCGGCCGGGGGTGGGCGCTCGGGATCCGGGCGCCCGTCCCACCTCGTCGTCCCGCGCGCCGACAATGTCGTGGCCGCGGTGGAGGTCGGGGTCGACCGGATCGCCGTGGCCATGGTCGGGCTGGGCGGCGAGATCATGGAGCGACGCACCCGCACCCACCAGCGGGGTGAGCACGACGTCGACCACGTGGTCGACGTCGTGGCCCAGATGGTCGAGGACGTGCTCGCGGTCCCGGGCGACCGTCGGTGCCAGGGGATCGGGGTCTCGGTGCCGGGCGCGGTCCGGACGACCGACGGCATGGTGCGGTTCGCCCCCAACCTGGGCTGGGTCGAGGAGCCGTTCACGGCACTGCTCGGGAAGCGCCTCGGGCGACCGGTGTCGACCGGCAACGACGCGAACCTCGGCGTGCTGGCCGAGCACCTCCGCGGCGCCGCGGTCGGGTTCTCCGACGCGGTGTACCTCAGTGCGAGCGTCGGCATCGGTGGCGGGTTCCTCGTCGGGGGGCGGCCGCTGACGGGCGCGACGGGGTACGCCGGCGAGGTCGGCCACCTGCAGGTCGACAGTGTGGGGCCGGTGTGCCGGTGCGGCGCGGTCGGCTGCTGGGAGACCAAGGTGGGCGAGAACGTCCTGCTCCGAGCGGCCGGACGCCTGTCGGGCGGTGGTCCGCCGGCGGTCGCCGAGGTGATCGCCGCCGCAGCGGCGGGGAGGCCTGGGCCGGTGAGGCGGTGGCCGAGGTCGCCGACTGGTGCGGTGTGGGCCTCCGCGCCATCGTCAACCTCTTCAATCCCGGAGGTCGTCGTCCTCGGCGGGTGCCTGGCCCAGGTGTGGCGCGCCTGCGAGGACCGCGTCAACGACGCGATGAGTCGCAGCACGATGATGACGCCGCGCGAGGACGTCCTCATCCGCTCCGCCCGGCTCGAGGACGACGCCCAGCTGGTGGGTGCGGCGGAGCTCGCGTTCGCGCCGGTGCTGGACGACCCGCAGACGGCGCTCGTGACGGCCTGAGCCCCGGCGCCGGTCCCCGACCGGTAGCCTGCTCCCGCCATGCTCGAACCACTCCGCGCCTTCTTCACCAAGGTCATCTCGCCCATCGCCAACCTGCTGATCCGGATGGGCGTCAGCCCCGACGCCGTCACGTTCGTCGGCACCCTCGGCGTCTGTGCCGGTGCGCTGGTGTTCTTCCCGCAGAAGCTCCTCACCGGGGTGCTCGTCATCACCGCATTCGTCTTCAGTGACCTCATCGACGGGCACATGGCCCGGACGACCGGGAGGGTGAGCAAGTTCGGTGCGTTCTGGGACTCCACGCTGGACCGGGTCGCCGACGGCGCCATCTTCATCGGGCTGGCCCTCTACTTCGCGTGGGAGGAGCCGAGCCGGCTCTACCTCGTGCTCAGCCTGGTCTGCCTGCTCATGGGCAGCGTGACGTCGTACGCCCGCTCGCGCGGGGAGACCCTCGGGTTCTCGGTCAAGGTCGGCATCGCCGAGCGGGCCGACCGCCTCGTCGCCATCCTCGTGATGACCGGCTTCAGCGCCATCTTCGACCTCCCGGTGCTGCTCTACATCGCCCTGTGGGCGCTCGCGCTGGCGTCCACGATCACGGTGGGCCAGCGGGTCTGGGTGGTCCGGAAGCAGGCGATCGCCGAGGCCAGCACTACGATCTGACCCATGGCTGACAGCAACACCTCGACCCCGGACGCACAGGTCCCCACCACTGGCACCACCACTGGCACCACCCGCGTGAAGCGGGGGATGGCGGAGATGCTGAAGGGGGGCGTGATCATGGACGTGGTCACCCCCGACCAGGCGAAGATCGCCGAGGACGCCGGGGCGGTGGCGGTGATGGCGCTGGAGCGGGTGCCGGCCGACATCCGGGCTCAGGGTGGGGTGTCGCGGATGAGCGACCCCGACATGATCGACGGGATCATCGAGGCGGTGTCGATCCCGGTGATGGCCAAGGCGCGGATCGGGCACTTCGCCGAGGCGCAGGTGCTGCAGTCGCTGGGTGTGGACTACATCGACGAGTCCGAGGTGCTGACGCCGGCCGACTACGAGAACCACATCGACAAGTGGGCGTTCACGGTGCCGTTCGTGTGTGGTGCGACCAACCTGGGTGAGGCGCTGCGGCGGTTGACCGAGGGGGCGGCGATGATCCGTTCGAAGGGTGAGGCCGGCACCGGTGACGTGTCGAACGCGGTGACCCACATGCGCACGATCCGCAAGGAGATCCGGCGGCTGGGGTCGCTGGCCGAGGACGAGCTGTTCGTGGCGGCCAAGGAGCTGCAGGCGCCGTACGACCTGGTCAAGGAGGTCGCCGAGCGGGGCAAGCTGCCGGTGGTGCTGTTCACCGCGGGTGGGATCGCGACGCCGGCGGATGCCGCGATGATGATGCAGCTGGGTGCCGAGGGTGTGTTCGTGGGGTCGGGCATCTTCAAGTCCGGCAACCCCGCGCAGCGGGCCGAGGCGATCGTGAAGGCGACGACGTTCTACGACGACCCCGACGTGGTCGCCAAGGTCTCGCGCGGCCTGGGTGAGGCGATGGTGGGGATCAACGTCGAGGAGATCCCGCAGCCGCACCGCCTCGCCGAGCGCGGGTGGTGACCGCTCCCGTCCCGACGATCGGCGTCCTGGCGGTCCAGGGCGACGTCCGGGAGCACCTGCGGGTGCTGTCGGACCTGGGCGTCCGCGCCACCACGGTCCGCCGTACGACGGAGCTGGACGCGTGCGACGGTCTGGTGGTCCCCGGCGGGGAGTCGACGACGATGGCCAAGCTCGCGCGGACCTTCGACCTCCTGGACCCGCTGCGCCAGCGGGTCAAGGAGGGCCTGCCCGTCTTCGGGACCTGTGCAGGCATGATCATGCTCGCCGAGCGGGTCGAGGACGGCGTCGTCGGCCAGGAGACGATCGGTGGCCTCGACATCACCGTGCGTCGCAACGCCTTCGGGCGGCAGGTCGACTCCTTCGAGGACGACCTGGACTTCGCCGGCCTCGAGGACCCGGTGCACGCGGTCTTCATCCGGGCGCCGTGGGTCGAGTCCGTCGGTGACAGGGTCGAGGTGCTCGCCCGTGTCGGACACGGCGAGGCCGCGGGTAGGATCGTCGCCGTCCGGCAGGGGCCGCTGATGGCGACGTCGTTCCACCCCGAGGTGGGCGGCGACCCGCGGGTCCACCGGCTGTTCGTCGACGTGGTCGAAGACCTCGACCGGGTCGACCACCGTGAGTAAAGGAGACGTATGTCCGGCCACTCCAAGTGGGCGACCACCAAGCACAAGAAGGCCGCGATCGACGCCAAGCGCGGCAAGCTGTTCGCCAAGCTGATCAAGAACATCGAGATCGCGGCCAAGATGGGCGGTCCCGACCCGGCCGGCAACCCCACGCTCTACGACGCCATCCAGAAGGCGAAGAAGCAGTCGGTGCCGAACAAGAACATCGACTCCGCGGTCAAGCGCGGCGGTGGCCTCGACGGTGGCGGCGTCGACTACGAGACGATCATGTACGAGGCGTACGGGCCGCAGGGAGTCGCGCTGCTCGTCGAGTGCCTCACCGACAACCGCAACCGCGCCGCGATGGAGGTCCGGACCGCCGTCACCCGCAACGGCGGCACCATGGCCGACCCCGGCTCGGTGTCCCGGCTCTTCACGCGCAAGGGCGTCGTGGTGGTCGGCAAGAGCCAGGAGCAGGGGCGGCAAGCCCTGGGACGTCTCCGAGGACGACGTCCTCGAGGCCACGCTCGACGCGGGCGCGGAGGACGTCAACGACCTCGGTGACAGCTTCGAGGTCCAGACCGAGGCCTCCGACGTGGTCGCGGTGCGCACCGCCCTCCAGGCCGCCAGGATCGACTACGACTCCGCCGAGGTGCAGTTCGTCGCGACGATGGACATCCCCGTCGCCGAGGTGGACGTCGCCGGCAAGGTGTTCCGCCTCGTCGACGCGGTGGACGACCGACGACGTGCAGAACGTCTTCAGCAACGCCGACATCCCCGACGAGGTCCTCGACTCCATCGACGCCTGATCGACCGGCCCGGCTGCCGGGCCCGTCGATCGCTGTAACGCCGTGTTACTGCTTGTACCCACCCTGTTGCAGCACGGTGGAAACACGCTGTAACACGGCGTTACAGCTGGCCGGCGGTCGCGTGACCGCCCGTCAGCGCCCGACCGTCACAGACGCGGAGCCGGCAGGACGTACGGGACGACGTACGGCGCGAGGTCGGAGATGTCGGTGCCGAACCGCGCACAGGTGTCGGCGTACTCCCGCAGGAGTCGGCGGCGAGCGGCCTCACGGCCGGCGTGGCAGTCGTGGGCCGTGATGCGTGAGACACCGAGCTTGAAGCCGCAGACGAAGTCCTGGCGCTGCTTCTCGTCCCAGAGGACGTCGGCGGCGCGCAAGGGGGGTCGTCGGAGCGGTACTTCAGCTGGCCGTCCGCCTCGAACAGGTGCCGACCCACGCGGATGTCGCAACGCGCGTAGCGGCGCCCGTCCCGCAGGCCGAACTGGGTCTCGGGCCGTCCGATGTCGAGGCTGTGCACGAGCATCCGCGCCTCCGACTCGAGCCACGACTCCGCGCCGGGGTCGGCCAGCCCGATGGCCGCGTCCATCACGCGGCTGTGCGGCCAACACTGCATCCGCGAGCGGGCGTCGTGGAGGGCGGCGCGCGGCACGCCGGCACGGAGCGCCGCGTCGCAGCATGCCACGCCCGCGACCAGACCGTGCTCGCGCGCCATGTCCAGTGCTGTGCGCGCCGGGTCGAGCAGGTGGAAGTCACCGATCTCGACCACCTGGTCGGGGAGTACGGCGCCAGGTGGTGCTTCACCCCGGCGCGGACCGCGTCACCGTGGACCTTGGGCCGGGTGACGTGGACCAGGGCGTGGACCGGGTCGGGGCACCCGAGCCCGAGGACCAGGGCCGCCGAGTCGTGGCTCAGGACGTGCTGGCACCGCAGGACCAGCTGTGCCGCCCGGATCCTCAGCAGCGGCTGCTCGCGGTACGGCTCGAGCTGTTCCCAGCGCCGGGCGTCCGCGTAGACGCCTCGACGGATGGGCACCAGCTCTCCGCCGCGGACCAGCCGGCGCAGGTCGGCCGCGTCGAGCCCGGCCGCGGCCGCGGCGCGGCTGGTGACCAACCCGTGCTCGTCGGGGCACAGCAGAGGAACCGCTCGATCATGCGCCCCACGGTGGCCCGGTGCGGACCAGTCCGCTCGCCGGACGCTCCAGCCTGGGGACGGCCGCGCTCGGAGCCGATCTGGTGGACGGTTCGCGGGCTGCAGACTCCTCCGCGACCGGTGAGCGATAGCGAGCTGTAACGCCGTGTTACACCTGGTACCCACCCCGTCCCAGCAGGGTTGGTACAACCTGTAACACGGCGTTACAGCTCCAGGACCCGCCCCGCCACGCGGCCCACCACCCGGACCCCGCGTGTCGCGGCCGGCGTCGTCCGCCGACGCGGCTAGCGTGACCTCCGAACACCTGTTCGGACGGAAGGGCCTCTCTCATGCGCGTGCTCGGGATCGACCCCGGCCTGACCCGGTGCGGCCTGGGCGTGGTCGAGGGCTCGGTCGGCCGCCCGTTGACCCTGGTCGACGTCAACGTCATCCGGACCTCCTCGGACCTGCCCGTGCCCGAGCGGTTGGTGACCATCGAGCGGGGCGTGGACGCCTGGCTCGACGAGCACCGTCCCGACGCCGTCGCGGTGGAGCGGGTCTTCGCCCGTTCCGACGTGAGCACCGTGATGGGGACCGCCCAGGCCAGCGGGATCGCCATGGTCTGCGCAGCCCGCCGCGGGCTGCCGATCGCCCTGCACACCCCGAGCGAGGTCAAGGCCGCGGTCTCCGGCAACGGCCGGGCGGACAAGACCCAGGTCGGAGCCATGGTGGCCCGCATCCTGCGCCTCGAGGCGGTGCCCCGCCCCGCCGACGCGGCCGACGCCCTGGCGCTCGCCATCACCCACATCTGGCGCGGCGGCGCCCAGGCCCGCATCGACGCGGCCGTCGCGGCCGCCGGAAGGAGTCGTCGATGATCGCCTTCGTGCGCGGCCGGGTGGCCGCCGTGACCCTCTCGAGCGCCGTCCTGGAGGTCGGCGGGGTCGGGCTGGAGGTCATGTGCACGCCCGGCACCCTGGCGACCCTCCGCCCCGGCCTGGAGGCGACCCTGCCGACCAGCATGGTCGTGCGCGAGGACTCGCTGACCCTCTTCGGCTTCGCGGACGAGGACGAGAAGCAGACGTTCGAGCTGCTGCAGACCGCGTCCGGGGTGGGGCCGAAGCTCGCGCAGGCGATGCTCGCCGTGCTGCCGCCCGACGACCTGCGACGGGCCATCGCCGGTGACGACGCCAAGACCCTGACGCGCGTGCCGGGCATCGGCCAGAAGGGTGCGCAGCGGATCATCCTCGAGCTCAAGGACCGCATCGGAGCACCGACCGGCGGCCCCGGCCGTACGACGCCCGCGGCGGCCACCGCGCCCTGGCGCGACCAGGTCCACCAGGGCCTGGTCGGCCTGGGCTGGCCGGCCCGGGACGCCGAGAAGGCGATCGAGGCCGTGGCTCCACAGGCCGGTGACCAGCCCGACATCGCGGCGCTGCTGCGGGCCGCCCTGCGCACCCTGAGCAAGGCGTGACCATGCCGTTCCACGAGGAGGAGCTGGAGGCGGCGGAGTCCGCCCACCTGCACTCGATCACGGCCGCCGAGGCGGAGGGTGACGAGCGCGCGGTCGAGGCGGCCCTGCGTCCCCGGACGCTCGACGAGGTCGTCGGCCAGGTCCGGGTCCGCGACCAGCTGGGTCTGGTGCTCGAGGCGGCGCGACAGCGCGGCCGCGCGCCCGACCACGTGCTGCTGTCGGGTCCGCCGGGGCTGGGGAAGACGACCCTGGCGATGATCATCGCCCAGGAGATGGGGGCGCCGCTCCGGCTGACCAGCGGGCCCGCGATCACCCACGCCGGCGACCTGGCCGCGATCCTCTCGGGGATGAACGAGGGCGACGTCCTCTTCGTCGACGAGATCCACCGGATGTCGCGGCCGGCCGAGGAGATGCTCTACATGGCGATGGAGGACTTCCGCGTCGACGTCGTCATCGGCAAGGGTCCCGGGGCCACCGCGATCCCGTTGGAGATCCCCCCGTTCACCCTCGTGGGCGCCACGACGCGCTCGGGCCTGCTCCCGGGCCCGCTGCGCGACCGCTTCGGCTTCACCGCCCACCTGGAGTTCTACGAGCCCGAGGAGCTCGACCTGATCGTGCAGCGGTCGGCCCGCCTGCTCGGCGTCGACGTCCGTGCGGACGGCACCGCCGAGATCGCCTCCCGCTCCCGGGGAACCCCCCGGATCGCCAACCGCCTCCTGCGCCGGGTGCGCGACTACGCCCAGGTCCGGGCGGACGGGATCGTCACCCTGCCCGTGGCCCACGCGGCACTGGACCTCTACGAGGTCGACCAGCTCGGCCTCGACCGCCTCGACCGGGCGGTCATCGACGTGCTGTGCCGCCGCTTCGGTGGCGGCCCGGTCGGCGTGTCGACGCTGGCGGTCGCCGTGGGGGAGGAGCGGGAGACCGTCGAGGAGGTCGCCGAGCCTTTCCTGGTGCGCAACGGGTTCCTCGCGCGGACCCCGCGCGGACGCGTCGCGACCGCGGCCGCGTGGCGGCACCTCGACCTCGACCCGCCGCCGGCGCCGACCCTGCCCACGGGCGACGCGACCCTCTTCGAGGAGTGAGGTCGCGCCGCGTACCCCCGGATTCGTGGCCTACGCCACCCTCACGGTTAGACTGACCCGTCGACCGGTCCGCTCTGGACCGTTGTTCCCCATCTGCTCGTGAGGTCGTTTCGTGCTTAGTGTGCTGCCGCTCGTCGGCATCGCCCTCCTCTTCTGGCTCTTCATCATCCGGCCGGCTTCGCAGCGCCAGAAGGAACTCCGGCGCATGCAGTCGTCGTTGGACGTGGGGAGCGAGGTCGTGCTCACCTCGGGGGTGTACGGCACCGTCGCCCAGCTCGAGGACGACCACCTGCTGCTGCAGGTCGCCGACGGGGTGGTGCTGAAGGTCGCCCGCGGGGCGGTCGGCAGCGTGGTGACCCAGGTCGACGAGCCGGAGGACGAGCTCGCGACGAACGACGAGCCCGGCGCCGTGGCCGGACCTGAGGAGAACTGAGATGGCTCGCAAGACCGCCCGCCCGGGGCGCACCCTCGTGGTGTTCTTCCTCGTGGTGGCGATCTCCTACGGTCTCGTGGTGATCGGCGGCACCTGGAAGCCGGCCCTCGGCCTGGACCTCAAGGGCGGCACCCGGATCACGATGATCGCGTCCGGCAGCCCGACGAAGGACAACCTCAACGAGGCGGCCGCCATCATCGACCAGCGCGTCAACGGCTCCGGTGTTACCGAGGCCGAGGTGACGACGCAGGGCAGCAAGTACATCGTCGTCGAGATCCCGGGCGACACCTCGAACAGCCTGGTCGACACGGTGACCCGCACCGCCCAGCTGCGGTTCCGCACGGTCGCGTGCACCAGCCAGAACCCCGGCCCGTGCGCCACGGCGACGACACCCCAGGTCCCGGAGCCCAGCGGCTCGGCGAACCCGTCGAGCAAGCCCTCGAGCAAGCCGAGCGGCAGCCCGAAGAGCCGGCCGGGCTTCCTGGCCCCCAAGAAGCCGTCGGCGTCGGCCAGCCCGTCTGCCAGCCCGTCTGCCAGCCCGTCTGCCAGCCAGGACCCGAGCGGGTCCGACACCCCGTCGCCGACCTCGTCACCGACCTCGTCGTCGTCGGACTCCCACGACCCGGCCAAGTCCGCTCTGGCGTTCCAGAACAACCCGCCTCAGGACGCGATCGCCGCGTTCAACAAGTACAGCTGCCCCTCGGACAAGCCGGTCCAGGACGACGCGGACACGTGGCTGGTCACCTGTGGCACCGAGGACGACGCAGCGACCAAGTACCTCCTCTCGCCGGCCGCGGTCGAGGGCACCGACCTGACCAGCGCCAACGCGGGCGTGCCGCAGAACCAGGTGGCCTGGCAGGTCGACCTCTCCATCGGCGGTCAGGGCAAGCAGGTGTTCGCCGACCTGTCGCAGAACATGGTCGGCACCGAGAAGCAGTTCGCGATCGTGCTCGACGGCATGGTGATCTCGGCGCCGACGTTCAACGGTGTCATCACCAACGGTGACGCCCAGATCAGCGGCAACTTCACCGAGACCTCGGCCAAGAGCCTGGCCACGAGCCTCAAGTACGGCGCCCTGCCGATCGCCTTCGAGAAGGACGGCATCTCGGTGGAGCAGATCGGTGCCTCGCTCGCCGGCGACCAGCTCACCGCGGGCATCACCGCGGGCCTGCTCGGCCTGCTGCTGGTGATGCTCTACTGCCTGCTCTACTACCGCGGCCTGGGTCTGGTCGTGATCGCCTCGCTCATCGTGGCCGCCGCCGTCACCTACGCGATGGTGCTGCTCCTGGGCCACACCGCCGGCTTCACGCTGACCCTGCCCGGCATCGCCGGCCTGATCGTCGCGGTGGGCATCACCGCCGACTCGTTCATCGTCTACTTCGAGCGCATCCGCGACGAGATGCGCGACGGGAAGTCGATGCGCGTCGCGGTGCAGGCGGGCTGGAAGCGCGCGCGGAACACCTGCCTGGCTGCCGACACCGTGTCGTTGCTCGCGGCCGTGGTGCTCTACATCTTCGCCGCCGGTGTGGTGAAGGGCTTCGCGTTCGCCCTCGGCCTCTCCACACTGATCGACCTGGCCATCTTCTTCTGGTTCACCCACCCGATGGTGACCCTCCTGGCCCGGTACAAGTTCTTCAACAGCGGCCACAAGCTGTCCGGACTCAGCGCCGAGACGCTCGGGGTGGACCGCGTCGCGACTGCAGGGGGTCGAGCCTGATGGGCAAGTTCTCGCGGATGGGCAAC
Organism: Nocardioides sp.; assembly: GCA_020636915.1. Lineage (GTDB taxonomy): Bacteria > Actinomycetota > Actinomycetes > Propionibacteriales > Nocardioidaceae > Nocardioides. Next base: position 87,004 of record JACJWV010000008.1, on the reverse strand, counting down.
GACCTCTACACGGGTCGCAAGTCCATCAACTTCGTCGGCCGCAAGTGGCTCTGGTACTCGATCTCCGGGGTCATCATGGTGCTCGCCGTGCTCGGCGTGGCCGTCAAGGGCCTCGACATGGGCATCGAGTTCGTCGGCGGAGCCGAGTACAAGGTCGTCAACGTCCCGGCCGGGTCGATGCAGCAGTCCGCGGTCGACGACCTGCGCGACGCGGTGGCGGGCACCGGCTTCGACGCCGCCCAGCAGCCGGTCGTGACCACGAGCGGCAACGACGGCATCCTGGTGCAGGTCAAGCCGGTCACCGCCGCGGAGAGCCGGGAGATCGCCACGGTCATCCAGGAGACCACCGGCGTCGACCCGGGGGACGTGAACCCCACGGAGATCGGGCCCAGCTGGGGCAAGGAGATCGCGAAGCGGTCGGCCATCGGCCTCGTGGTCTTCCTGGTGCTCGTCGTGCTGTTCATCTGGGCGTACTTCCGCGAGTGGAAGATGTCGGTCGCCGCCATCGTGGCGCTCGCCCACGACATCGTCATCACGGTCGGTGTCTACGCCCTCTCCGGCTTCGAGGTCACGCCCGCGACGGTCACCGGCATCCTGACCATCCTCGGGTTCTCGCTCTACGACACCGTCGTGGTGTTCGACAAGGTGCGTGAGAACACCAAGAACCTCCGCGAGAGCCGGCAGTCGTACGCCGAGGCGGCGAACCTCGCGGTGAACCAGACGCTGGTGCGGTCGATCAACACCTCGATCGTCGCGCTCATCCCGGTCGGGGCGATCCTCTACGTCGGTGCGGTCCAGCTCGGCGCGAGCACCCTGAAGGACCTCGCGCTGGCCCTGTTCGTCGGCATGGCCGCCGGCGCCTACTCCTCGATCTTCATCGCGACGCCGCTGCTGGTGCAGATGAAGTCCAACGAGACCGCCGTCCAGCAGGCCGAGCGGCGCGCCGCCCAGCGCCGCAAGGCGCTCGAGGCCGACCGCTACGCCGCGGTCCCCACGTTCACCGAGGACATGCCGGTGGAGGACGAGCCGGGCTTCGACGAGGACGAGGAGGGTGCTCCGGTCTCCGGCGGGTCCGCGCGGCCACCGCGCGCACCGGAGGCGATGGGGCGCGGGCGGATCGCACCCGCACCGACCCGTCCGGTTCAGCAGAGCGCCGCGTCCGGTCGGCAGCAGCCGACCCGGCAGGCGCGCTCCAAGCGGGGCAAGAAGTGACTCCTCGGCATGGCTGAGCCCGGGCCGGGGGAGCCCGGGCCGGGGGAGGTCGGGCCGGGACTGGCCGGCGCCCTCGGGCTCATCACCGACGTCGCCGACTTCCCCGAGCCCGGGATCCTCTTCAAGGACATCACCCCGCTGCTGGCCGACCACGCCGCGCTGAGCGAGGTCGTCGAGGCGCTCGCGGCGCCGGCGCGTGCGCAGGACGGCGCCCCGGTGGTCGACAAGGTCCTGGGCATGGAGTCGCGGGGATTCATCCTGGGTGCTCCGGTGGCGCTGGCCCTCGGCGTCGGGTTCGTCCCGGTCCGCAAGGCCGGCAAGCTGCCGCGCGACACCCACGCGGTGTCCTACGCGCTGGAGTACGGCGAGGCGACCCTCGAGGTCCACCGCGACTCCCTGCAGCCGGGGGACCGGGTGCTCCTCGTCGACGACGTGCTCGCCACCGGCGGGACAGCCCGGGCGACGGCCGACCTGGTCGAGAGGTGCGGCGCGGCGGTGCACGGGATCGCGGTCCTGATGGAGCTCGGGTTCCTCCCCGGACGCGAGGCGCTCGGCGACGTACCCGTGACCAGCCTCCTGACCGTGTGAGCGAACGTAGACTGACGACGTGACCGAGGAGCGCACCGCACCGCCAGACGAGCGGGAGCGGCGCGCGCCGGAGACGACGTCGTCGACCCGCAGCATGCGGGCCAGGCTCGCCCGCATGGGCACCCGCGGGCAGAGCGCCAACCCGGTGCTGGAGCCCCTGTTCCGGTCGGTGCGCGCCAACCACCCCAAGGCCGACCTCGCGCTGCTCGAGCGCGCCTACGTCACCGCCGAGAAGATGCACGGCACCCAGACCCGCAAGAGCGGTGACCCCTACATCACCCACCCGCTCGCGGTGACGACGATCCTCGCCGACATCGGCATGACCGAGTCGACCCTGGCCGCGGCCCTCCTGCACGACACGGTGGAGGATACGCCGTACACGCTCGACCAGGTCCGCCAGGACTTCGGCGACGAGATCGCCCAGCTCGTCGACGGCGTCACCAAGCTCGACAAGGTCAAGTACGGCGACTCCGCGCAGGCGGAGACCATCCGCAAGATGATCGTCGCGATGTCGCGCGACATCCGGGTGCTGGTCATCAAGCTCGCCGACCGCCTCCACAACATGCGGACGCTGCGCTACGTGCGGCAGGAGACCCAGGAGCGGGTCGCCCGCGAGACCCTCGACATCTACGCGCCGCTGGCCCACCGGCTGGGCATGAACACCATCAAGTGGGAGCTCGAGGACCTCGCGTTCGCCACCCTGCACCCCAAGATCTACGACGAGATCGTGCGGATGGTGGCCGAGCGGGCGCCGTCGCGCGACCAGTTCCTGGCCGAGGTGATCGCCCAGGTGGAGGCCGACCTGCGCGAAGCGAAGGTCAAGGCGACGGTCACCGGCCGGCCGAAGCACTACTACTCGATCTACCAGAAGATGATCGTCGGGGGCCGCGACTTCTCCGACATCTACGACCTGGTCGGCATCCGGGTCCTGGTCGAGAACGACCGCGACTGCTACTCGGTCCTCGGCATCCTGCACGCGCGGTGGAACCCGGTCCTGGGCCGGTTCAAGGACTACATCGCGATGCCGAAGTTCAACATGTACCAGTCGCTGCACACGACGGTGATCGGACCGCAGGGCAAGCCGGTCGAGCTCCAGATCCGCACCTTCGCGATGCACCGGCGCGCCGAGTACGGCGTGGCCGCGCACTGGAAGTACAAGGAGGACGGCCGCGCGGGGATCGACACCGAGCGGGCCGGGGACCTCGACGACATGACCTGGGTCCGCCAGCTGCTGGACTGGCAGAACGAGGTCGAGGACCCGGGGGAGTTCCTCGAGTCGCTCCGTTTCGAGATCAACCGTGCCGAGGTCTACGTGTTCACCCCGCGCGGCGACGTGATCGCACTCCCCACTGGGGCCACGCCGGTCGACTTCGCCTACGCCGTGCACACCGAGGTCGGCCACCACACGATCGGCGCCCGGGTCAACGGCAGGCTGGTGCCGCTGGAGTCGGGGCTCGAGAACGGCGACGTCGTGGAGGTCTTCACTTCCAAGTCGCCGACCGCCGGTCCGTCCCGCGACTGGCTCGCCTTCGTCAAGTCGCCGCGGGCACGCTCGAAGATCCGCCAGTGGTTCACCAAGGAGCGGCGCGAGGAGGCGATCGAGCGCGGCAAGGAGCAGATCGCCAAGCTGATGCGCAAGGAGGGACTCCCGCTCAAGCGGGTGATGTCCCACGAGACGCTGATGCTCGCCGCCGCCCACTTCAAGCTGACCGACGTGTCCGCGCTCTACGCCGCGGTCGGGGAGGGGAACCTGTCGGCCCAGGCCGTCGTGCGCCGCGTCATCGACCTGCACGGGGGCGACGAGGGCGCGCAGGAGGACCTCGCCGAGGCGGTGACGATCACCGGCCGCCGGGGCCGGTCCAAGGTCCAGCCCGGCGGCGACGCCGGCGTCATCGTCAAGGGCGCACCGGACGTGTGGGTGAAGCTCGCGAAGTGCTGCACGCCGGTGCCGCCGGACCCGATCCTGGGGTTCGTGACCAAGGGAGGCGGGGTGTCGGTGCACCGCCGCAGCTGCACGAACGCCGGGAGCCTCCAAGCGCACCCCGAGCGCCTGATCGAGGTCGAGTGGGCCCCGACCGGGCAGTCCAGCTTCCTGGTCAACATCCAGGTCGAGGCGCTGGACCGCGCCCGGCTGCTCTCCGACATCACCATGGCGCTCTCCGACGCCCACGTGGACATCCTCAGCGCCAACCTCTCCACCACCCGCGACCGGGTGGCCAAGAGCCGCTTCACCTTCGAGATGGCCGAGGCCAAGCACCTCGACACCGTGCTGAAGGCGGTGCGCTCGGTGCCCGGCGTCTTCGACGCGTACCGAGTCACGCAGTAGCGGCCTGGCGCCACCCGGTCTAGGGCGGCAGGTCTGGACCGCGCGGCCCGGTGGGCTCGCGAGCGACCTCGAGCCCACCGGAGCCGTCCGGTTCACCGAGTCGCGACGACGGCTCAGGTCTCGACCCGCGGTCGCGGCCTCGCACGCTCGGCCGCGCGCTCGCTCGACCTCCTTCGGTTCGTGCTCGCGAGCACGCTCGCGACCACGACTCAGGAGAAGTCGGCGCTGGCGCGCTTGGCCATCTCGAGGAACGAGCGGCGCGACTCCAGGTTCTCCTCGAGCTCGCGGACCGTCTTGTCGTTGCCGGCGGCGCGAGCCTTGTCCAGGTCGGCCTCGACCTGGGCGATCGCCGCCTCCAGCTTGGACACCATGTCGTCGGCGCGAGCGGACTTCTCCGGGTCCGAGCGACGCCACTGCTCGTCCTCGACCCCACGGATCTCCTGCTCGACCCGGCGCAGCCGACCCTCGAGCTCCCGCATCCGGTCGCGCGGCACCTTGCCGGCCGCGTCCCAGCGGTCGGCGATGTCGCGGAAGGCCTTCTTGGCGGCCTCGATGTCCTCGACCGGGAGCAGCGCCTCCGCCTCGACCAGCAGCTGCTCCTTGACCACGGCGTTGGCGGCGAACTCCTGGTCCTGCTCGGCGGCGGCCGCGTCGCGGGCGCCGAAGAACTGGTCCTGCGCACCGCGGAACCGCTTCCACAAGGCGTCGTCGACGTCGCGCGGCGCCGGCCCGGCGGCCTTCCACTGGCGCATCAGCTCGCGGTAGCGGCCCGCCGTGGGGCCCCAGTCGGTCGACGTGGCGAGGTCCTCGGCCTCGGTGGCCAGGCGCTCCTTGATCGCCCGCGCCTGGTCGCGCTTCTCGTGCTGCTCGGCGAAGTGCACCTTGCGGCGCCGCGTGTAGGCGGTCCGGGCGGTCGAGAAGCGTCGCCAGAGCGCGTCGTCGGAGGCCCGGTCGATGCGGGGGAGCGCTTTCCACTCGTCGAGGAGCTCGCGCATCCGGTTCGCCCCGTTGCGCCAGTCGGTCCCCTCGGCGAGTCGCTCGGCCTCGGTGACGATCTGCTCCTTGGCGGTGCGGGCCTCGGCCGACCGCTGCGCGCGCTCGGCCTTGCGGGCCTCCCGCTGGCTGTCGAGGACGGGGGAGAGCGCGTCGAGGCGCTCCACGAGCGAGGCGAGGTCGCCCACCGCGTGTGCGTCGACGACCTGGGAACGGACCGTGCGCACGGAGGACGCGGCCTCGTCCGGCGACATCACGCCTGACTTGATCCGCTGCTCGAGCAGTCCCACCTCGAAGGCGAGGGCGTCGTAGCGCTCGGTGAAGAACGCCAGCGCCTCCTCGGGGCTGCCCTCGGGGTACTGGCCCACGGAGCGCTCCCCGTCGGCGGTCTTGACATAGACGGTGCCGTCGTCGTCGACGCGGCCCCACTGATGGCTAGTCACCACGTTGTCCTGGTTCGCTCGATGTGCGCTTGGCGCCCGCGTCGCGGTGCGCAGGTGCCCATGCTAGTGGGGCGCCCCGCCGATGGTCCCGGGTGGCCGGGCCGGACGGGCTGCTGCCACCCCACCACCCGGGCGGGCCATGGGGACCGGGTCATTCCGGGCCATATTTCCCCGTCCAGGCAGGCCAGACGGCCCGAGCGGGGCTACCTTCCGTTCACGGGGGGCGGCGCTTCGACCCGGAGGATGGGACATGAGGGTGACGGGCAGGGCCAGGAAGATGACGGCTGCACTGGTGGCGGGCGCGGTCGCGCTCCTGCTGCCGCTGAGCGGTACGGCTGCGGCCGCGGACGGGTCGCCGAGCCCGAGCGCGGACGCGACCCCGCTGGAAAAGGTGAACGCGCTGGTGCAACCCAGCGTCGTGTTCCTGCTCCAGACGTGGGACGGCTACGTCTACGACACGTTCAACAAGCAGTACCTCAACCAGGGCAACCCGTTCGAGCTGCAGTTCCAGTGCACGGGCTTCGTGGTCAACCCCGACGGCTACATCGCGACGGCCGGGCACTGTGTGGACTTCAAGGAGGTCCAGAGCAGCTTCGTCGAGACCGCGGCCCAGTGGGCCCTCGACAACGGGTACTACAGCAGCACCTCGCTCACCCTCGACGACGTCATCGGCTTCGGCGACTACCGCGTCGAGTCCCAGGACCGGAAGAACACCGCCGACCTCGACGTCCAGGTCGGCTGGGGCGCCTCCGTCTCAGGCATCGACACCTCCGAGGTGAAGCGAGCCCGGGTCATCGACTTCAACGGGCAGGCCAAGGGCGACGTCGCGCTGCTCAAGGTGGAGGCGAACGACCTCAACGCCCTCCCGATCTCGACCGAGGACGTCGAGGTCGGGACCGACGTCGTCTCGATCGGGTTCCCGGCCTCCGTCGACTCGGTCACCGACCCCAACCTGACCCCGTCGTTCAAGGACGGGTCGATCAGCTCGGTCAAGACCGTCCAGGGCGGCGTGCTGCCGGTGTACGAGATCTCGGCCGCGGTCTCGGGAGGCATGAGCGGCGGACCGTCGGTGAACCTCGACGGCGAGGTCATCGGTGTCAACAGCTTCGGCATCCTCGGCGAGCCGCAGGCGTTCAACTTCCTCCGTCCCTCCTCCCAGCTCACCGAGCTGATGGCCGGCGCCGGCGTCGACAACGAGCTCAGCGACACGACGCAGGACTACCGCGACGGTCTCCAGGCGTTCTGGGCCGGCGACAAGGCCACGGCGGTGGACAAGCTCGGCTCCGTCGCCGACGAGCAGCCGACCAACAAGCTCGCCGCCGACTACCTCGCCCAGGCCAAGGACCTGCCCGACCCGCCGAAGGAGGACAGCGGCAGCTCCAACACGGTGATGATCGCGATCATCGTGGCCGTCGTGGTCGTCATGCTCCTCGTGGTCGGCCTCGTCGTGCTGCTGCTGATGCGGCGCCGCAAGTCCGGGCCGGCCGCGCCCGTGGCCGCGGGTCCGATGCCGGTCGCTCCGGGGGCGGCGTACGGCGGAGCGCCGCCGACCACCGCGACCGGGGCAGCCCCCGCGTCTCCGGCACCGGCCCCGGCTCCTGCACCGGCACCGGCCCCGGCTCAGGCCCCTCCTTACGCCGCGCCGGCGACCGCCGAGACGGCCCCGACCGCACCGGTCGGCTTCGCCCCGGAGCCCCGTCGACTCCGGCACCCGCCGCCGCACCGACCGCGTCGGCGGCACCACCGCCGCCGGCGAGCCTGCCGGCGACCCCGCCTCCGGCGGCGACCGTCCTGCCGCCCGCGGCGCCGGTCGAGACCCGCCGGCCGCACCGCCCGCCGCCCCTCCGGCGGCCGAGCCGCCGGCGCACGAGGCGCACTTCTGCAGCAACTGCGGGGACGCGGTGCCGCACGGCACGAAGTTCTGCAGCAACTGCGGTACGGCGATCGGCTGACCGGCTCGCGCACCCGGTGCGGGACCGGTTCCGGTCCCGCACCGGGTGCGGCAGACCCAGCGCCCGCTGGGTAGGCTGCCCGGGTGCTGATCGCCGGATTCCCCGCGGGCCCGTGGGGCACGAACTGCTACGTGGCCGCCACCGGCCCCGGGAGCGAGTGCGTGGTCATCGACCCGGGCAAGGACGCCGCGGCCGGCGTCTCCGAGGTCGTCCGCGAGCACCGGCTCAAGCCGGTCGCCGTGCTGGTCACCCACGGACACGTCGACCACATGTGGTGCGTGGCGCCGGTCGCCGGCACCTACGACGCCACCGCCTGGATCCACCCCGCGGACCGACACCTGCTCGCGGACCCGATGACGGGCCTGTCGCCCGAGACGACGCAGATGCTGCTGGGCGGGAAGTACGAGTTCGCCGAGCCCGACGACGTCCGGGAGCTGGTCGACCTGCAGGAGCTGGAGCTGGCGGGGCTCCGCTTCGTCGTCGACCACGCGCCCGGCCACACGCAGGGGTCGGTCACGTTCCGGTCGCCGTACGAACGCGAGGACATCTCCGAGGTGATGTTCTCCGGCGACCTGCTCTTCGCGGGGTCGATCGGCCGCACCGACCTGCCCGGCGGCGACCACCCGACGATGCTGCGCAGCCTGCGCGAGAAGGTGCTGACGCTCGCCGACGACGTCGTGGTGCTGCCCGGCCACGGGGAGCAGACCTCGATCGGCCGCGAGCGCGCGACCAACCCCTACCTCCTCGACCTCCAGTCGAGCGCCGACACCGCCCGCGTCACCCGAGGTCTCTGAACTGATGAGCAACAAGCCGACCCCGCTCAGCGGGTTCCCCGAGCTGCTGCCCGAGCAGCGCTTCGTCGAGCAGCAGGTGATCGACACCCTCCGGCGCACCTTCGAGCTGCACGGCTTCGCAGGGATCGAGACCCGCTCCGTCGAACCCATGGACCAGCTCCTGCGCAAGGGCGAGACGTCCAAGGAGGTCTACGTCCTGCGACGCCTGCAGGAGACCGACAGCTCAGCCGACTCCGGCCTCGGCCTCCACTTCGACCTCACCGTCCCGTTCGCGCGCTACGTGCTCGAGAACGGCGGCAGGCTTGAGTTCCCGTTCCGCCGCTACCAGGTCCAGCGGGCCTGGCGCGGCGAGCGGCCGCAGGAGGGTCGCTACCGCGAGTTCACGCAGGCCGACATCGACGTGGTGATGAAGGACGAGCTGCCCTTCCACTTCGACGTCGAGGTCGCGCGGGTGATGGCCGAGGCGCTGTCGGGCCTGCCGCTCCCGCCGCTGCGGCTGCGGGTCAACAACCGCAAGCTCATCGAGGGCTTCTACCGGGGGATCGGTGCCCAGGACCCCCAGGCGGTGATCACGATCATCGACAAGCTCGACAAGCTCCCCGAGTCCGAGGTGGCCACCCTGCTGGGCAAGGAGGCCGGACTCGACGACGAGCAGGTCGGGCAGTGCCTCGCCCTCGCCCGCATCAGCACCACCGACACCTCGTTCGTCGAGCGGGTCCGCGAGCTGCGCGTCGAGCACGAGCTGCTCGACACGGGCCTCGCCGAGCTCGCCGCGGTGATCGACGGCTGCGCGAGCGTGCGCAGCGACCGCTTCGAGGTCGAGGCCAGCCTCAGCCTCGCCCGCGGCCTGGACTACTACACCGGCACGGTCTTCGAGATCCACATGGTCGGCTTCGAGTTCCTCAAGTCCGTCGGCGGGGGCGGGCGGTACGACGCCCTCGCGTCCGACGGCCGCACGACGTACCCCGGTGTCGGGATCTCCTTCGGCATCAGCCGCACCCTCGTGCCCCTGATGAGTCGCGGCCTGCTGGCCGCCGACCGGAAGGTGCCGAGCGCGGTCCTGGTCGCGCTTGTCGACGAGGACTCGCGCCCGGCCAGCGACCGGGTGGCGACCGCACTGCGCGCCCGGGGCATCCCCTGCGAGGTCGCCGCCTCCCCCCAGAAGTTCGGCAAGCAGATCCGCTACGCCGAGCGGCGGGGGATCCCGTACGTCTGGTTCCCGGACCGCGCCGGGACCGGCGGCGACGTGAAGGACATCCGGTCGGGCGAGCAGGTGGCCGCCGACCCCGTGACCTGGACACCGCCCGCCGAGGACCTGCGCCCGCAGGTCCGGACCAGCCCTGTCAACGACGACGAGGAGCAAGACCAGTGATCCGCACCCAGGACGCCGGCGCACTGACGCTGCCGGTGCACGTCGGCCAGACCGTCACCCTCGCCGGGTGGGTGGCCAACCGGCGCGACCACGGCGGGGTGGCGTTCATCGACCTCCGCGACGCCTCGGGGGTGGTGCAGGTCGTGATCCGTGACCCCGAGGTGGCACATCCCCTGCGCAACGAGTTCTGCCTCAAGGTGACCGGTGAGGTCGTCGAGCGCACCGAGGGCAACGTCAACCCCCACCTGCCGACGGGGCAGTACGAGGTCGTGGCCACCGAGGTCGAGGTGCTCAGCGCGGCCGCGCCGCTGCCCTTCCCGATTAGCGACCACGTCGACGTGGGGGAGGAGGCGCGCCTGCGCCACCGCTACCTCGACCTGCGCCGCAGCGGGCCCAGCACCGCGATCCGGCTGCGCAGCAAGGTGAACAAGGCGGCGCGCGACGTGCTCGACGCCCACGACTTCGTCGAGATCGAGACCCCCACACTGACCCGCTCGACGCCCGAGGGCGCTCGCGACTTCCTGGTGCCGGCGCGTCTCCAGCCCGGCAGCTGGTACGCCCTGCCGCAGAGCCCCCAGCTGTTCAAGCAGCTCCTCATGGTCGCGGGCATGGAGCGCTACTACCAGATCGCGCGCTGCTACCGCGACGAGGACTTCCGGGCCGACCGGCAGCCTGAGTTCACCCAGCTCGACATCGAGATGAGCTTCGTCGACCAGGACGATGTCATCGCCGTCGCCGAGCAGGTCCTGGTCGCGCTGTGGAAGCTCATCGGCCACGACGTCCCCACGCCGCTCACCCGGATGACGTACGCCGAGGCGATGGCGCGCTACGGGTCCGACAAGCCCGACCTGCGCATGGGCCAGGAGCTCGTCGACTGCACCGAGTACTTCGCCGGCACCCCGTTCCGGGTCTTCCAGGCTCCCTACGTCGGCGCGGTCGTCATGCCGGGCGGGGCGAGCCAGCCCCGCAAGCAGCTCGACGCGTGGCAGGAGTGGGCCAAGCAGCGTGGCGCCCGGGGCCTGGCGTACGTGCTGGTCCAGGAGGACGGCGAGCTGACCGGGCCGGTGTCGAAGAACATCACCGACGAGGAGAAGAGCGGCCTCGCCGCCCACGTCGGCGCCCGCCCGGGGGACTGCGTCTTCTTCGCCGCCGGTGCCGTCAAGGCCAGCCGTGCGCTGCTCGGCGCGGCCCGCCTCGAGATCGGACGCCGGTGCGGCCTGATCGACGAGGACGAGTGGAGCTTCCTCTGGGTGGTGGACGCACCGCTCTTCGAGCCCGCCGCGGACGCGACCGCGTCGGGCGACGTGGCGCTGGGCTACAGCGCGTGGGCGGCCGTCCACCACGCCTTCACCTCGCCGCAGGACCTCGAGACCTTCGACACCGACCCCGGCAACGCGCTCGCCTGGGCCTACGACATCGTCTGCAACGGCAACGAGATCGGCGGCGGGTCGATCCGTATCCACCGCGAGGACGTCCAGAAGCGCGTGTTCGAGGTGATGGGCATCGGTGCGGCCGAGGCCGAGGAGAAGTTCGGCTTCCTGCTCGAGGCATTCAAGTACGGCGCACCGCCCCACGGCGGCATCGCCTTCGGCTGGGACCGCATCGTCGCCCTGCTCTCGCGCAGCGACTCGATCCGCGACGTGATCGCGTTCCCCAAGTCCGGTGGCGGCTTCGACCCCCTCACCGGAGCACCTGCGCCGATCACGGTCGAGCAGCGCAAGGAGGCCGGTGTGGACGCTCCTGCGCCGGAGGAGAACGGGCCAGGAGCCTGATCCGGCGGACGCCCGGACACGCTCAGATCAAGGCTTGATAACAAGAACGCGTCGAGATCAGATCGTTACACGCAGATGACCCGATGATGCATGGGCGTCACATAGAGTCGCCAGCGGCCGCCGTCCCCCGGCATCCGTGATCCGGCTCCCGGACCGGCGTCCAGCACACACGACACGACAGAGGTGCCATGTCCGTTCAGGCTTCGAACCTGGAAAGTGAACAGCTCCCGGACCCCACGGGAGTGACGGCCGCAGACCCGAGCAAGGTCGCCGGCCAGTCGCCCACGCGGCTCGCGATCGGCCGGTTCCGGCGCGACAAGCTGTCGATGATCGCCTTCGTCGTCGTCGTCGGCTACCTCCTGGCCGCGATCGCGGCGCCGTTCCTGGTGATGACCGGCGTCCTGGACCCCCAGTCGTTCAACAACGACCTGATCGACGGCAATTCCGGTGGCCTGCCGATCGGCCACCTCGGCGGCGTGAGCTGGGACCACCCGCTCGGTGTCGAGCCCGGCACCGGTCGCGACGTGCTCTCACGCGTCTGGCTGGGCACCACCTTCTCGCTCTCGATCGCCCTGTCGGCCACGTTCATCGCGATCGGCCTCGGCACGGTCCTGGGCATCATCGCCGGCTTCAGCGGCGGCTGGACCGACTCGATCATCGGCCGGGCCGTCGACCTGACCCTGTCCTTCCCGCAGACCCTGATGCTGCTGGCGCTGTCCAGCCTGGGCGTCGCGTTCGTGGCCAGCTTCATGCCGGGCGGCCCCTCCGACGACATCCCCAACGGCTTCTACGTCGTGCTCGTCCTCGGCCTCTTCGGCTGGCCGGGAATCGCGCGCATCATCCGCGGCCAGGTGCTCTCGGTGCGCGAGCGGGAGTTCGTGGACGCAGCGGTCCTGCTGGGCGCGCCGCGCCGCCGGATCTACTTCAAGGAGATCCTGCCGAACCTGTGGGCCCCGCTGCTGGTCACCTTCACCCTGACCATGCCGGTCTACATCTCGGCCGAGGCCGCGCTGGCCTACCTCAACGTCGGCATCCACCCGCCGACCCCGACGCTGGGCAACGTGCTGCGCAGCTCGATCAACTACTCCAGCGCCGACTTCCTGTTCTTCTTCGCCCCGGCGTTCCTCATCATGATCATCGTCGTGAGCTTCAACCTGCTCGGCGACGGGCTCCGCGACGCGCTCGACCCCAAGGCCGCGCGTTGAGAGCTCGTTGACACCACCAGACTTCGGCGACACCGAGTCGTCGAATGTGCCGCCGCTCCAGGCGCGTCACACATCCAAGGAGAAGTAATGTTCAAGTATCGAAAGCGGGTGTTCGCGGCAACCGCCGCGGTCGCTCTCGCGGCCGGTCTTGCCGCGTGCGGCGGCAGCAGCTCGGACGGCGGCGGCGGTGGCAACTCGCCGACGTCCGACGCCAAGGGCGGCGACCTCCTCTACTACCTCTACACGCCGATCGAGCACCTCGACCCGCAGCGCGTGTACGTGGGTCGCGACATCACCAACCTGAGCCGGACGGTCTACCGCACGCTGGTGTCCTTCCCGATCTCCGACGACCCCGACGTCGCCAACACCCCGGTCCCCGACCTCGCGACCGACACCGGCACCTCCTCGGAGGGCGGCAAGGTCTGGTCCTTCACCGTCAAGGACGGCGTGAAGTGGGAGGACGGCCAGCCCGTCACCTGTGAGGACTTCAAGTACGGCGCCTCGCGGGCGTTCGCGACCGACGTCATCACCGGCGGCCCGAACTACATCCTGAGCTACCTGGACATCCCGACCGGCAAGGACGGGCTCCCGGAGTACAAGGGTCCCTACACCGGCGAGGGCCAGGACCTGTACGACAAGGCCGTGACCTGCGACGGCAACACCATCACGTACAACTTCAACAAGCCGTGGCCGGACTTCCCGCTGGCGATCGCGGGTCTGCACATGATGGACCCCTACCGCCAGGACAAGGACCAGGGCGACAAGTCGAACTACCAGATCTTCTCCAACGGCCCGTACAAGCTCGACGGCACCTGGAACAAGAACAAGGGTGGGACGCTCGTCCGCAACGACAACTACGACGCGTCGACCGACGACCCGGAGCTGCGCAAGGCGCTGCCCGACTCGATCGAGTTCCAGATCGGTCTGACCCCGGAGAACCAGTACGACCGCCTCATCGCCGACACGGACGCGAACGCGGTCACCGGTACCAGCGTCCCGCCGGCGTACTACAGCCAGATCGAGGGTGCGGTCGCTGACCGCTCGGTCCTCGTCGACTCGCCGTACGTCTACTACCTGGTCCCGAACTTCCGCTCCGAGGAGATGAAGAACCCGGCCGTCCGCCAGGCCCTCGCGGTCTCGACGAACTCCGACGCCTACAACGTCGCGCTCGGTGGCGACAAGGCCGGCTCCCCGGCCGAGTCGATCGTGAGCCCGGCCGTGGTCGGCTACAAGGAGAACCCGGCGTTCGCGGGATCCAACTCCGGTGACCCGGAGAAGGCCCTGCAGATGCTCAAGGACGCGGGCGTCAAGACCCCGGTCCCGCTCAAGTTCACCTACCCGACCAGCGAGACCGCCGACAAGTGGGCCGCTGCTCTGAAGGAGACCTGGGACAAGGCCGGCTTCGACGTCACGCTCGACGGCCTGGGTGACACCTACTACACCGTCATCCAGAAGCCGGACAAGGACTCCGACGTGATGTGGGGTGGCTGGGGCGCCGACTGGCCGTCCGCCATCACCGTGACCCCGCCGCTGTTCGACAGCCGCCCGAACCTGACCGCCGCCAGCGACGGCCAGGACTACGGTGCCTACGACAGCGACGCGTTCAACAAGCTGGTGGACGAGGCGCAGAACGCCTCCGACCTGGACGCCCAGACCGCTGCCCTGCAGCAGGGCGACCTGCAGCTGGGTGAGGACGTCGCCTACATCCCGCTGAGCATCACGAAGTTCTACATGCTGTACGGCTCCGACGTGACCAACTACACGACGACCCCGTCGTCGAACGGTTACCCGGACCTGGGCGCCATCGGCGTCTCGAGCTGACCGTCCAGCCATAGCAACACCAGCGTCGGGCGGTCGCCACAGGCGGCCGCCCGACGCCCGGGGGTGAGGACCTCGTCGAGGGGTCCTCACCCTCACCTCCGTCCAGGGTGCATGCTGTAGCCAGCACAACCTGTCGGCCGGCCCGGCACCCGAGATCTCCAGAGGTGGTCCACCCATGTTCGCCTACGTCATCCGTCGCTTGTTCATCGGAGCGATGCTGCTGGTGCTGATGAGCCTGGTGACGTTCGTGCTGTTCTTCGCGTCGCCCGTCGACGTCGGCCGCTACGCGTGCGGCAAGAACTGCTCGCCCGCCCAGATCGAGCAGACCAACAAGGCGCTCGGCTACAACGAGCCGGTCGTCCAGCAGTGGACCGACTTCCTGCGCGGTGTCGTCGCGGGCCGCGAGTACCCCAACGACCCCGCCCTGCGTGAGAAGGCTCCGCAGCTGGTGTCGTCGTGCCCCGCACCGTGCCTGGGCTACTCGGTCGTCAACAGCTCGACCGTGAACGCCGAGATCAAGGAGGCGTTCCCCGTCTCGCTCTCCCTGGCGCTCGCCGCCCTGGTGATCTGGGTGTCCGGAGGCGTCATCTTCGGGGTCATCGCCGCGGTCCGAAAAGGCACGATCATCGACCGCGGCATCGTCGCCCTCTCCCTCATCTTCTATGCCTTCCCGGCGTTCTTCATCGGCCTGTTCCTCCTGAAGTTCCTCGCGATCAAGTGGGAGGTGGTCCCGATCCCCGAGTACACCCCGATCGCCGAGGGCGGCGTCGGGCTGTGGCTGCAGGGGCTGTTCCTGCCCGCTCTCACCCTGGCGCTGCTCTACATGGCGGGCTACGTGCGGATGACGCGCGCCTTCGTGCTGGAGTCGATGACCGAGGACTACATCCGGACCGCGCGGGCCAAGGGCCTCAAGCGTCGTCCGGTGCTCATCAAGCACAGCATGCGTGCCGCGCTGACGCCGCTGGTCACCCTGATCGGCCTGGACTTCGCCGGCCTCATGGGTGGCGCGATCATCACCGAGACCGTGTTCAACTACAATGGGCTCGGCAAGCTGGCGGTCGAGGCGAACCAGACCTACGACCTGCCCACGATCGTCGGACTGGTGCTCCTGCTCGGCACGTTCGTGATCATCGCCAACATCATCGTCGACGTGCTGTACGCCGTCATCGACCCGCGCGTGCGGGTCGGCTGAGGGGAGAACCTTGTCCAGCTTTCTGTCCGTCCGCGACCTGAAGGTCCACTTCCCCACGGTCGACGGCGTCGTCAAGGCGACCGACGGCCTCTCGTTCGACCTGGAGAAGGGCAGCACCCTCGGCATCGTGGGCGAGTCCGGTTCCGGGAAGTCGGTCTCGAGCTCGGCGATCCTCGGGCTGCACCGGCGCACCAGCGCCATCGTCAGCGGCGAGATCCTGCTCGACGGTGTCGACCTGCTCAAGGTCAGCGACGAGGAGATGCGTCGCCGCCGGGGCAAGGACGTCTCGATGATCTTCCAGGACCCGCTGTCCGCGATGCACCCCTACTACACGGTCGGCAACCAGATCGGTGAGGCGTACCGCGTCCACCACGACGTGAGCAAGAAGGTCGCCAAGGCGCGGGCGGTGGAGATGCTCGACCGGGTCGGCATCCCGCAGCCCGACCGCCGCGTCGACGACTACCCGCACCAGTTCTCCGGCGGCATGCGGCAGCGCGCGATGATCGCGATGGGGCTGATCAACAACCCCAGCCTGCTCATCGCCGACGAGCCCACCACGGCGCTCGACGTCACCGTGCAGGCGCAGATCCTCGACCTGCTGCAGGACCTCCAGCGCGAGTTCGAGTCCGCGGTCATCATCATCACCCACGACCTCGGCGTCGTCGCCGAGATGGCCGACGACGTGCTGGTGATGTACGCCGGTCGCGCCGTCGAGTACGGCACGACCAAGGAGATCCTGACCCGCCCCGAGATGCCCTACACCTGGGGACTCCTCTCCAGCATCCCGGAGGTCGGTGGCGACCCCAACGCCGCGCTGATCCCGATCCCGGGCAACCCACCGAGCCTGCTGAGCCCGCCGCCGGGGTGCATGTTCCACCCGCGGTGCACCTTCCAGCACCTCGTCGAGGGCGACAAGTGCGAGACGGAGCTCCCGGACCTGGTGCCGGGCAGCCGGTCGGAGACGCACCTCAAGCGGTGCCACATCCGTGATTCCTATCTCGTGTACGAGCAAGAGGTGCTGCCGCAGATCGCGCCGGACCTGGTGGAGGAGCGATGAGCAACCAAGGCCCGATCGGCTTCGGCGACCCGAACGACGAGGAGCTGCCGACCTTCGCCGGCATGCCGGGCGACCCGCTCCCGACCGACGTGGAGGAGTCGACCGACGACGCCGTGACCTTCATCGAGCCGGAGTCGGCCCACGCCCCGTCGGTCGCACAGCCGGACGCCGAGGCGATCCTCGAGGTGCGTGACCTCCGGATGTACTTCCCGGTGAAGTCGGCCGGGATCATCCGCCGCACCATCGGGCACGTGCAGGCGGTCGACGGGGTCTCCTTCCAGCTGCCGGCCGGTGGCTCTCTCGGCCTGGTCGGTGAGTCCGGTTGCGGCAAGTCGACCACCGGTCGTCTCATCACCCGTCTCTACGAGCCGACCGGCGGCACGATCGTCTTCGACGGCAAGGACATCACCAAGACCTCCGCGCGCGGCCTCAAGCCGCTGCGTCGCGAGATCCAGATGATCTTCCAGGACCCCTACACCTCGCTGAACCCCCGGCACACGGTGGGTGCGATCGTCGGGGCCCCGTTGGCCATCCACGACGTCGTACCCAAGAACAAGATCCTGCCGCGCGTGCAGGAGCTCCTGGAGATCGTGGGTCTCAACCCGGAGCACTACAACCGCTACCCGCACGAGTTCTCCGGCGGCCAGCGCCAGCGCATCGGCATCGCCCGGGCGCTCACGCTGCAGCCGAAGGTGCTGGTGGCCGACGAGCCGGTGTCCGCGCTGGACGTGTCGATCCAGGCGCAGGTGATCAACCTGCTCCAGGACGTCCAGCGGGAGTTCGGGATCGCGTTCCTCTTCGTGGCGCACGACCTCGCCGTGGTCCGGCACTTCTGTCCCGAGGTCGCCGTGATGTACCTCGGCAAGATCGTCGAGATCGCGGATCGCGAGACGCTCTACAACCGGCCGAACCACCCCTACACGCAGGCGCTGCTGTCGGCGGTGCCCGACGTCAAGCAGGCCGCCATCGGTGGTCGGCGCGAGCGGATCCGGCTCGAGGGCGACGTCCCGAGCCCGATCAACCCGCCCTCGGGCTGCCGGTTCCGGACCCGCTGTCCGCTGGCGCAGGAGATCTGCGCCCGGGTCGAGCCGCCGCTGCTGCAGGTCGGCAAGCGGCACAAGGTCGCCTGCCACTTCGCGGGCGAGCTCGGCCACCACCCGGACCGTCCGATCACGGCCTCGCTGCTCGGCGTGGACGACTCGGGCACGCCCAACCCGGGAGCCACGCCGAGCGAGCTGGTCGGCGACGAGCCCGGGTACGCCGACACCTGGTTCGACCTCGAGCGCAAGACGATGGCGAGCAGCGGCTCGTAGCCCGCCCCTCGTAGTCTGGACGCGTGGACCCCGGACTGTTCGACGCCCCCGGCTCCGCGACGACGAGCGGGGTGCGCCGGACCGGGGGCGGCTCGCTGCACGCGAACACGCACGCGTCGGCGCCGCTCGCGGTCCGGATGCGCCCGCGGACCCTCGACGAGCTCGTGGGCCAGGAGCAGCTGCGAGCACCGGGTTCGCCCTTGCGCCGGCTGGTCGAGGGCGACCAGCCGATGTCACTGCTGCTCTGGGGACCGCCGGGGACGGGGAAGACCACGATCGCGGCCATCGTCAGCCAGCAGACCGATCGGCGCTTCGTGGAGGTGTCGGCGGTGTCCGCCGGGGTCAAGGAGGTGCGGGCGGCGATCGACGCCGCCCGGGCCGAGCTGGTCGCCGGCGGCCGGGAGACGGTGCTGTTCGTCGACGAGGTGCACCGCTTCAGCAAGGCCCAGCAGGACGCGCTCCTGCCGGGGGTCGAGAACCGCTGGGTGACCCTGATCGCCGCGACCACGGAGAACCCCTTCTTCAGCGTGATCTCCCCGCTGCTCAGTCGCAGCCTGCTGCTGCGCCTGGAGTCCCTCTCCGACGACGACGTCCGGGCGGTCCTCGCGCAGGCGATCAGCGACGAGCGGGGACTCGGTGGGGCGGTGGCCGTCGACACCGACGCGCTGGACCACCTGGTGCGGTTGGCGGGCGGTGACGCCCGACGCTCGCTGACCTACCTCGAGGCGGCCGCTGGCGCCGCGTCGTCGCAGGGCCTGGACACCGTGGACCTCGCCACCGCGGAGACGGCGGTCGACCGCGCCGCGGTGCGCTACGACCGGCAGGGCGACCAGCACTACGACGTGGTGAGCGCCTTCATCAAGTCGGTCCGCGGGTCCGACGCCGACGCGGCGCTGCACTACCTGGCCCGGATGATCGAGGCGGGCGAGGACCCGCGCTTCATCGCCCGTCGGCTGATGATCCTGGCGTCGGAGGACATCGGGCTCGCCGACCCGACCGCGCTGAGCACGGCGGTCGCGGCCGCCCAGACGGTCCAGCTGATCGGCATGCCGGAGGCCCAGCTGACCCTGGCCCACGCGACGATCGCGCTCGCCGTCGCGCCGAAGTCGAACGCCGTCACCACGGCGATCGGTGCCGCGCTGGCCGACGTGCGGGCCGGGAAGATCGGTCAGGTGCCGCCGCACCTGCGCGACGCGCACTACTCCGGAGCGAAGAAGCTGGGACACGGGGCGTCCTACACCTACAGCCACGACGAGCCGTTCGGGATCGCCGAGCAGCAGTACGCGCCCGACGTCGTCCTCGACCGGGCCTACTACCAGCCCACGGCGCTCGGCGCCGAGGCCGCGATCAAGGAGCGCTGGGAGCGGGTGCGGCGGCTGATCCGCGGCTCGGGCTGACCGCGGTCGGCGCCCGGTCGCCGTATAGGGTCGGGGACCATGCAGGACCAGATCGTGCCCGTGGTGGCCGCCGTGCTCGCGGTGGTCGCCCTGGTGCTCGGGGTGGCGCTCGCTCGCGGCCGGTCCCGCACCGCGCAGGAGCTGGCGGCGTCGCGCGCCGAGACCACCGCGCTGCAGGCCCAGCTCGACGAGCTCGCGCGCCGGGTCAGCCGCCCCGAGCCACGGCACGCGGCCGACGCGGAGTTCCTCATCACCGACCTCGGGCGTTCCGAGACCGAGGACGAGCCCGCCGCGACCCCCCAGGTCGGCGGTGCGCTGTTCGCCGACCTGGTCCTGCGGGAGACCGTGGTCAAGGCGGCCTCGTTCGCGCACGGCGTACGGCGTGCGCTCGACCCCGAGTCGCGCAACCGGATCCGCTTCGAGATGAAGCGTGAGGTCCGGCGGGCCCGCAAGCAGCGCCGGGCCGACACCCGGCAGGCGCGCCGCGAGTGGGAGGCCCGCCGACGCGCGACCATCGGCGAGGAGGACGACGCCGCATGAAGCGCGGGCTCTGGTTCGTCGCCGGGGCCGGGACCGCCGTCTACGTGATGGTCCGCGGCCGGCGCGCGGCGGAGACGTTCACTGTCGACGGACTCAAGGACCGCCTCGGCGCGCTCGAGGTGGGGGCCCGGATGTTCCGCGACGAGGTCGCCCAGGGGAGCGCTGAGAAGGAATCGGAGTTGCGCGAGAGGCTCGGTCTCGTGCCTCATGGGACACCCGAGCTCACCGGGGGTCGCCACCGGGCGATCCCCACCACCGACACACCGACCCCGGAAGGCAGCAACTGATGGACACCGCGGAGATCCGCCGCCGGTTCGTGGCTCACTTCGAGTCGCACGGACACACGCCGGTGCCCTCGGCCTCCCTGCTGCTCGACGACCCGAACCTGTTGTTCGTCAACGCCGGCATGGTGCCGTTCAAGCCGTACTTCCTGGGGCAGGAGACCGCGCCGTACCCCCGCGCGACCAGTGTCCAGAAGTGCGTGCGGACCGCCGACATCGAGGACGTCGGCAAGACCACCCGGCACAACACCTTCTTCGAGATGTGCGGCAACTTCTCCTTCGGCGACTACTTCAAGGAGGGCGCGATCGAGCTCGCCTGGGAGCTGGTCACCCGGTCGACCGCCGACGGCGGGTTCGGCCTGCCCGAGGACCGGCTCTACCCGAGCGTGTACGACGCCGACCCGGAGGCGGTCGCCCTCTGGAAGAAGGTCACCGGGCTGCCGGACGAGCGCATCCTGCGGCTGGGCAAGAAGGAGAACTACTGGTCGATGGGTGTGCCCGGGCCCGGTGGTCCCTGCTCGGAGATCCTCATCGACCGCGGCCCGGCGTACGGCCCCGACTTCGACCCGACCGCGCTCGGGCCGGACATGCCGCTCGAGCTCGAGGACCGGCTGCTGGAGATCTGGAACCTGGTCTTCATGCAGGACGAGCTCTCGGCGGTGCGGTCCAAGTCCGACTTCGACATCTCGGGATCGCTGCCGAAGAAGAACATCGACACCGGGATGGGTCTCGAGCGCGTGGCGTTCCTCCTGCAGGGCAAGGAGAACAACTACGAGATCGACGTGCTCTTCCCCGTGATCGCGAAGGCCGAGGAGCTGACCGGCCGGCGGTACGGAGCCGACCACGAGGACGACGTCCGATTCCGCGTGGTCACCGACCACGTCCGCAGCTCGATGATGCTGATCTCCGACGGCGTGACCCCGGGCAACGAGGGCCGCGGCTACGTGCTGCGCCGCCTGCTGCGCCGGGTCGTGCGCTCCATGCGCCTGCTCGGCTACGAGGACCCGGCGCTCCCCGAGCTGCTGCCGATCAGCCGCGACAAGATGGGGGAGACCTACACCCAGCTGCACCACGACTGGGAACGGATCTCCACCGTCGCCTACGCCGAGGAGCACGCGTTCCGCCAGACGCTGCGGGCGGGCACCACGATCTTCGACCAGGCGACGGCTGCGGTGAAGCGGTCCGGCGGCACCCGGCTGGCCGGCGACCAGGCGTTCTCCCTGCACGACACCTACGGCTTCCCGATCGACCTCACCCTCGAGATGGCGGCCGAGCAGGGGCTCAGCGTCGACGAGGACGAGTTCCGCCGGCTGATGAACGAGCAGCGCCAGCGCGCCAAGGACGACGCGAAGGCCAAGAAGGGACAGCACCGCGACGCCTCGGCGTACCGCGAGGTCGCGGACGCCATGGGGGGGCCGGTGGTCTTCACCGGCTACGACACCGTCACCGACGAGGGGTCCGTGCGCGGCATCGTCGCGGCCGGCGGAGTCGTGCGCGCGGCCGGTCCCGGCGAGCTCGTCGAGATCGTGCTCGACCGCACCCCGTTCTACGCCGAGGGCGGTGGCCAGCTCGCCGACCAGGGCGTGATCGAGCTCGAGAACGGCGCGCGGCTGGAGGTCCTCGACGTCCAGTCGCCGGTCACCGGCGTCGTCGCACACCACGTGCGCGTGCTGGAGGGCGAGGTCACGCCCGGCCTCTCGGCCCAGGCGCTCGTCGACGTCGAGCGCCGACGCTCGATCTCTCGCTCGCACACCGCCACGCACATGGTGCACAAGGCGTTCCGCGAGGCGCTCGGCGAGACCGCCACGCAGGCGGGCTCGGAGAACTCGCCCGGCCGGTTCCGGTTCGACTTCTCGGCGACCGGGGCGGTCCCGGTGTCGGTGATGGCCGACGTCGAGGCGCGCGTCAACGACGTCGTGCTCGACGACCTCGCCGTGCACGCCGAGGTGATGAGCCAGCGGGAGGCCGTGGCGTCCGGCGCGATGGCCCTGTTCGGGGAGAAGTACGGCGACCGTGTCCGCGTCGTCTCCGTCGGCGACTGGGCGCGCGAGCTGTGCGGCGGCACCCACGCCGGCAGCTCGGGCAAGCTCGGCGTGATCAAGCTGCTGGGGGAGTCGTCGATCGGCTCGGGCGTGCGCCGGGTCGAGGCCCTCGTCGGCAGCGACGCCTACCGCTTCCTGGCGCGCGAGCACGTGCTGGTCAACCAGCTCTCCGACACCCTCAAGGTGCGTCCCGAGCAGCTGCCCGAGCGCGTCAACGACATCGTCGAGAAGCTCCGGGCGGCCGAGAAGGAGATCGAGAAGGTCCGCGTCCAGCAGCTGCTCGCGGCCGCCGGGGAGCTGGCTGCCGGGGCGGTGAAGGTCGGGCCGGTCAACCTCGTCGCGCACCGCGCCGACGGGGCGGGCGGCGGCGACGTGCGCACCCTCGCGCTCGACGTCCGCGGTCGGCTGCCGCAGGGCGAGCCGGGGGTCGCCGTGGTCGTCGGGTCCCTCGACGGCAAGGTCTCGGTCGTGGCGGCCGTCAACGACGAGGGACGCGCCCGTGGCCTGAGCGCCAACGAGCTGGTCCGCACCGTCGGGCCGCTGGTCGGTGGCAAGGGCGGTGGCAAGGACGACGTGGCCCAGGGTGGGGGCACCGACAGCTCGCGGATCGACGAGGCGCTCGCTGCGGTCGCCACCGCGGTCGGCCGGCTCGCAGGGTGAGCCCCGGGCCCCCCGCGATGCGCCACGGCGTACGTCTCGGCATCGACCCCGGGGACGCCCGGATCGGCGTCGCGCGCAGCGACCCCACCGGGTTCCTCGCCACCCCGGTGGAGACCGTGCGGCGCGGGAAGGGCGACCTGGCCCGGATCGCGGCGATCGCCGCCGAGGAGGAGGCCGTGGAGGTCGTCGTGGGCCTGCCGCGGTCGCTCTCCGGACGGGAGGGGCCGGCGGCCGCCAAGGTGCGTGAGTTCGCTGCGGCGCTGGCGCGCCGGGTCGCCCCGCTGCCGGTGCGGCTGGTCGACGAGCGCATGACCACCGTGTCCGCGGAGGCTATGCTGCGCGACCGAGGCCGTACGGGGGTCAAACGGCGAGCAGTGGTCGACCAGGCGGCGGCCGTGCTCATCCTCCAGCACGCGCTGGACGCAGAACGCACCACGGGGAACCCGCCGGGCGACATCGTGGAGGAGACCTGATGACCGACGAGCACGAGTCCGACCACCCGGTGCTCGGTGCCGACCCCGACGACCTGCACGACCCCGACGAGCAGGACGACCGGATGTCCTCGCCGTCGGGCCACCGGGCCGGTCGCAAGCGGCGGAGCCTGCCGGGCTGCCTGGCCGTGCTCGTGGCGCTCGTGGTGATCGTCGGCGGCTTCTACTACGCCGTGACCTGGGGGCTGGACAAGGTCGGCGACCAGTTCTCCTCGGCGGCCGACTACGACGGCCCCGGACACGGCAAGGTGTCGTTCCAGGTGCACCCTGGTGACTCCGCGACCGAGATCGGACGCAACCTCAAGGCCGCCGGGGTGGTCGCGTCGGTCGACGCCTTCATCGACGCGGCGAACGCCAACCCCGACTCCTCGAGCATCCAGGCCGGCTACTTCTCGCTGAAGAAGGAGATGGCGGCCGACGACGTGGTCACGATCCTCGTGGACCCGTCGAACCTGGTGAAGGACACCGTCACGATCCCCGAGGGCCTCCGGGTCGAGGACACCGTCGCGATCCTCGCGGCCAAGACGAAGTTCTCGAAGAAGGACTTCGAGAAGGTGCTCGACCGCCCCGACCAGCTCGGGCTCCCCGGCTACGCCGAGGGCAACCCCGAGGGCTACCTCTTCCCGGCGACCTACGACTTCGGCCCGGACGCCACGCCGGCGTCGATGCTGACCGCGATGGTCGACCGCTGGAAGCAGGCGGCCGACGACGCCGACCTGGAGGCGGCGGCCGCGGACCTGGGGTACACGCCGCAGGAGCTGATGACCGTCGCCAGCCTCGTGCAGGCCGAGGGCCGCGGTGACGACATGCCGAAGATCGCCCGGGTCATCGACAACCGCCTGGAGATCGAGCCCAACCCGAGTGCCGGCTTCCTCCAGGTCGACGCGTCGGTGAACTACGCGCTCGACCGGCCGACCGTGGCGGTGCTGACCCAGGACGAGATCGACTCGGTCGCCGACTCGCCGTACAACACCTACACGCAGAAGGGCCTGCCGCCCACCCCGATCGAGGCGCCCGGAGACGACGCGATCGCCGCTGCCGCGCACCCCGCGGACGGGCCGTGGTTCTTCTACGTCACCACCAACCTGCGCACCGGCGAGACGAAGTTCACCGACTCCTACGACGAGTTCCTGCAGTTCAAGGACGAGCTGCAGCAGTACTGCGAGACGCAGTCCGACCGCTGCTGACCGCCTCGAGACCGCCATGCGCTGCGCCGTCCTGGGCGACCCGATCGCCCACTCGCTGTCGCCGGCCCTGCACCGGGCCGGCTACGCGGCGCTGGGCCTGGACTGGCGGTACGACGCCGTGCGGGTGTCCGAGGACGGCCTCGACGACCTCGTGCTGGGTCTCGGTCCCGAGTGGCGCGGCCTCTCGCTGACCATGCCGCTCAAGCGCCGGGCGCTCGGGCTCGCGTCGAAGGTCACCGACCGGGCGCGGCTGGCCGGTGCGGCCAACACCCTCGTGCTCGACGACGGGGTGGTCGTCCTGGCCGACAACACCGACCTGCCGGGTGCGGTCGCGGCCGTCCGGGAGCGCTACGACGGACCGGTCACGACGGGGACGGTCCTCGGGGGCGGGGCGACCGCCGCGTCGACCGGGCTCGCGCTGTGCGAGCTCGGCGCGACCTCGGTCCGCCTGCTCGCCCGCGTGCCGGAGCGGGCCGGCGACGCCGCCGCCGCGATCGCCGCTCACCCGGCGGGACCCCACGTCGAGGTACTCCCGCTGGTCGGGGGAGCGGTCATCGGTGAGGTGGTCGTGTCGACGGTCCCCGCCGCGGCACAGGACGCCGGCCTGGTCGCACGGTGCGCCGCGACGCCGGTGGTCTTCGAGGCGCTCTACGAGCCGTGGCCGACCCCGCTGGCCGCCTCCGTGGGCACCGACCGGGTGCTCGTCGGCGGACTCGACCTGCTGGTCCACCAGGCCGTCCTGCAGTTCGGGCTGTTCACCGGGCAGGACCCGCCCGTGGCGGTGATGCGCGCCGCCGGTGCGCGCGAGCTCGAGTCGCGGGCGGCTGCCGGAGGGGCGGGGTGATCGTCGACCCCGGGGCGGTGGCGCTCGGCGTCCTGGGGTGCGGCGCGGCGGGCCTGCTCGTGCCCGCGCTGATCCGGCGCGTCCCCGAGCCCGTCCCCGAGCCCGTCCCCGAGCCCGCACCCGAGCCGGCCGCCGAGACAGCGCTCGACCCGGTCGCCGGCCCGGTCGCCGACCCGGAGCCGGAGGCCGACCGGCCTCGGCCGACGTACGCCGCCGTCGCCGACCGCCCCCGCCTCGCGCTCCGGTGCGCCGCGGTGGGGGCGGTGGCGGGTGGCCTGGTCGGGTGGTCGGTCGGGCTCGCGTGGCCGCTGCTCTTCCTCCTGCCGCTGGTCCCGGTCGGGGTCGCGCTCGCCGTCGTCGACCTGCACACGCGGCTGCTGCCCACCGTGGTCGTGTGGCCGACGTTCGGGGGCGTCGTGCTGCTCGGCGCCGCGAGCGCGCTGCTCTCCGGCGAGCCCGACGACCTGGTGCGCGGTCTCCTCGGCGCCGTCGGTGTCTTCGTCTTCTTCTACGTGCTGTGGTGGGTCCACCCCGCCGGGATGGGGTTCGGGGACGTGCGACTCTCCGCGGTCCTCGGCTTTGCGCTGGCCTACCTCGGCTGGCCCGAGCTCCTCATCGGCGTGTACGGCGGCTTCCTGGCGTTCTCGGTGCCCGGGCTGCTCGTCGCGGTCCTGCGCCGGGACCGCCAGGTGCTGCGGGTCGCCTACCCGTTCGGCCCGTTCCTGCTCGGTGGCGCACTGGCCGGGGTGGTGCTGGGGGGCAGGGTCTGGAGCCATCTCGTCGGCGGGTGAGGGTGAATCCCACCGTGAGGGTTCGTGGAACACTGGCGCCATGCTGCGCTGGTTGACCGCGGGTGAGTCCCACGGCCCCTCCCTGGTCGCGATCCTGGAGGGGCTGCCCGCCCACGTCCGGGTCACCTCCGACGACGTCGCCGACGCCCTCGCGCGCCGCCGCCTGGGCTACGGCCGCGGGGCGCGGATGAAGTTCGAGCAGGACGAGGTGACGTTGGTCGGCGGGGTCCGCCACGGCGAGACCCAGGGCGGGCCGGTCGCCATCGAGGTCGGCAACACCGAGTGGCCCAAGTGGGAGCAGGTCATGTCGGCCGATCCCGTCGACGCCGCCGTCCTGGAGGCCCAGGCGCGCAACGCGCCGCTGACGCGGCCCCGGCCCGGCCACGCCGACCTGGTCGGCATGCAGAAGTACGACTTCGACGAGGCGCGTCCGGTCCTGGAGCGCGCCTCGGCGCGCGAGACGGCCGCGCGGGTGGCGCTGGGTCGGGTCGCCTCGAACTTCCTCGAGCAGGCCGTGGGTGCACGGATCGTGTCGCACGTCATCGAGCTCGGCGGCGTCCGGGCGCCGGCCGGCCTCTGGCCGGTGCCCGAGGACGTGGCCCGCCTCGACGACGACCCCGTCCGCTGCCTCGACGCCGACACCGCCAAGCTCATGGTCGAGGCGATCGACCAGGCCCACAAGGACGGCGACACCCTCGGCGGTGTCGTCGAGGTCGTCGTGCACGGGCTGCCGCCGGGCCTGGGCTCCCACGTGCACTGGGACCGGCGGATCGACGCCCGCCTGGCCGGCGCGCTGATGGGCATCCAGGCGATCAAGGGGGTCGAGGTCGGCGACGGCTTCGAGCTGGCGGCGACCCCGGGCTCCCGCGCCCACGACGAGATCGTGCCGACCGACGAGGGGCTGCGCCGCACCAGCGGCCGCTCCGGCGGCACCGAGGGTGGCATGACCACCGGTGAGGTGCTCCGGGTCCGGGCGGCGATGAAGCCGATCGCCACGGTGCCCCGTGCGCTCCGCACGGTCGACGTCACGACCGGGGAGGAGGCGGTCGCCCACCACCAGCGCTCCGACGTGTGCGCCGTGCCGGCGGCGGGGATCGTCGCCGAGGCGATGGTGGCGCTGGTCCTCGCGGACGCGGTGCTGGAGAAGTTCGGTGGCGACTCGGTCGCCGAGACCCGCCGCAACGCGCAGTCCTACCTGGACACGTTGCGCTACCGATGATCGTCCTCATCGGCCCGATGGGCGCCGGCAAGACGACCGTCGGGGGGCTGGTCGCCGCACGTCTCGGCACGTCGGTCCGTGACACCGACCACGACGTGGAGCACGCCGAGGGGCGCACGATCTCCGAGATCTTCGTCGACGACGGCGAGGCCGCCTTCCGCACCCTCGAGCGCGCCGCCGTCGCCGATGCCCTCGCCACCCACGACGGGGTGCTCGCGCTGGGCGGGGGAGCGGTGCTCGACCCGGGCACCCGCGACCTGCTGGTGGGCCACGACGTGGTGTTCCTCCGCGTGGGGCTCTCCGACGCGGTCAAGCGGGTCGGGCTCGGCACCGCGCGGCCGCTGCTGCTCGGCAACGTGCGCGGTCGGATCAAGACGCTGCTCGACGAGCGCACCCCGGTCTACGAGTCGGTCGCGACCCTGGTCGTGGACACCGACGGCCGCACCCCCGAGGATGTCGCGGAGGAGATCGTGACCGCGCTGACGAGGAAGGAAGCGACGTGACCGCGAGGAGGGCGAGGGACACGGTCCTGCGGGTCGACGGCCCGGCCCCGTACGACGTCGTGGTCGGCCACGAGCTCGCCGACCGGTTGCCCGCCCTGCTGGGCGTGGGCGTCCAGCGCGTCGCTGTCGTCTTCTCCGACGTGCTGGCCGAGCTGGTCAACCCGGTGCTCGACTCGCTGGCGGCGGCGTACGACGTCATGGTGCTGCCGGTGCCGGACGGGGAGCGCGCGAAGAAGGCGGCGGTCGCCGCGTCGTGCTGGGAGGCGCTCGGCGAGGCCGGCTTCACCCGTTCGGACGCGATCGTCACCTTCGGGGGCGGCGCGACGACCGACGTCGGCGGCTTCGTCGCCGCGACCTGGCTGCGCGGCGTCCGCGTGGTGCACGTGCCGACGACGCTGCTGGGCATGGTCGACGCGGCGGTCGGTGGCAAGACCGGCATCAACACCCGCAGCGGCAAGAACCTCGTCGGCAGCTTCCACGAGCCGGCGGGCGTGCTGTGCGACCTGTCGCTGCTGCGGTCGCTGCCGCGCGCCGAGCTGGTCGCCGGCCTGGGCGAGGTCGTCAAGTGCGGCTTCATCGCCGACCCGGCCATCCTCGAGCTGGTCGAGAAGCACGACGCCGCAGAGATCACCCCCGACTCCGCGGTGCTGCGCGACCTGGTCGAGCGGGCCGTCCGGGTCAAGGTCGGCGTGGTGTCCTCGGACCTGCGCGAGACCGGCGGCTCCGACGGTCATCCCGGTCGCGAGGTCCTCAACTACGGACACACGCTGGCCCACGCGATCGAGCGCACCGAGAACTACCGGATCCGGCACGGGGAGGCGGTCTCGATCGGCTGCGTCTACGTCGCCGAGCTCGCCGCCCGCGCCGGCACCCTCGCGCCCGACATCGTGGAGCGCCACCACCGCGCGTTCGCGCGGGTCGGCCTGCCGACGACCTACTCCAAGGCGTCGTTCGACGACCTCCACGACGCGATGAAGGTCGACAAGAAGGCGCGCGGCTCCCAGCTCCGCTTCGTCGTGCTGGCCGACCTCGCGGTCCCGACCGTCCTGGCCGGGCCGTCGGTGGTCGACCTGCGCGACGCGTACGCCGCGATCGGGGGCCGCCCGTGAGCGCGGTGCTCGTCCTCAACGGGCCGAACCTGGGCCGGCTCGGGCGCCGGCAGCCGGAGATCTACGGCAGCACCACGCACGACGAGCTCGCCGAGCTGTGCCGGTCCTGGGGACGGGACCTCGGCCTCGAGGTCGAGGTCCGGCAGACCAACCACGAGGGCGACATGCTCGACTGGCTCAACGCCGCCGCCGACGACGGCGTCCCGGTCGTCCTCAACGCCGCGGCCTGGACCCACTACTCGTGGGCGATCTTCGACGCCTGTGCCCAGCTGACCGCCCCGCTGGTCGAGGTCCACATCTCCGACCCGCACCAGCGCCCGGAGGAGTTCCGGCACACGTCGGTCGTGACGCCGTACGCCACCGAGGTCGTCGCCGGCCACGGCATCGACGGCTACCGGATGGCCCTGGAGGTCCTCGCCGGCCGTTGAATCGAGAGTTCCGTCGGTCGAGTCGAGAGTTCCGTCGGTCGAGTCGAGAGTTCTCACCACACCCGTGGCGAAAAGTCCCGATTCGATCGACGGAAGTCTCGACTCGACGGGAACCGGGGGCGGGGGAGCGCCGTCCCAGTGCCCATGGACCAGAACGTGACGGTGAGCGTCCGCAGCATCCTCCTGGCGGCGCTGGCCGCCCTCGCCCTGGTGGTGGCCTACCTGCTCGGCGCCGGCGGGGGACGCGGGACGGCGGCACAGGCGGCCGACCAGCAGCCCGCCCAGTCCGGGCAGGAGCGACCGCGGCAGCTGACGATGACCGGCACCGGCGACGCGAGCGCGGTGCCCGACCAGCTCTCCTTCGGGGTCGGGGTGACCGAGACCCGCGCGGACCTCGGCGCCGCGATGGACGCGGCGACGGCGTCGATGAACCGGGTGCTCGCCGCGCTCGGGAAGTACGACGTGGCGAGGTCCGACGTGCAGACGACCGGCCTGTCGATGACGCCGGTGTACGACTACCACCCCTACGACCCCCCGACGATCACCGGCTACCGCGTGACCCAGCGCGCGAGCGTCGTGGTCGGGGACCTGCGCAGCGGTGGCAAGGCGGTGGCCGCGGCCGTGGCGGCCGGCGGCAACGCGGTGCGGGTCTCCGGCCTCCGGCTGCTCGTCGGCGACCCGGACGCCGCCACCGCCCGGGCGCGAGACGCAGCAGTCGCGGAGGCGAAGGCCAAGGCCGAGCAGTACGCCGACGCGTCGGGCCAGACGCTCGGCGACGTCGTGACGATCCGCGAGGTGCACGTCAGGCCCCTGCCCTCGCCGACCGGGCAGGTCGCGGCGCTCCGCGGGACGTTCGACAGCGCGGCGCTGAAGGCGCTGCCGATCCGCGCGGGCAAGGAGCGGACCGCCGTGACCGTGCGCATCGTGTGGGAGCTGACCTGAGCGAGGGACGGAGCGAGCGCCCCGACCCGGGGGATTGGGGTGCGGCACTGACCTGCCGATAGACTCCCGCGCTGGTGCCCGGCGTCCGGGCGACCCCATCACCGACGTACGAAGGCTGACACGCGCGCATGGCAACGACGAACGACCTCAAGAACGGCATGGTTCTCAACATCGACGGCCAGCTCTGGGCGGTGGTGGAGTTCCAGCACGTCAAGCCGGGCAAGGGCCCCGCCTTCGTGCGCACCAAGCTCAAGAACGTCGAGTCCAACAAGACCGTCGACAAGACGTTCAACGCCGGCACCAAGGTCGAGACCGCGACGGTCGACCGCCGCACGATGCAGTACCTCTACAACGACGGCACCTCCTACGTCTTCATGGACGTCCAGAGCTACGAGCAGCTCGAGGTCGCGCCGGAGATCGTCGGCGCCGCGAAGAACTTCCTCCTGGAGAACCAGGACGTCATCGTCGCCACCAACGAGGGCCGCGTGCTCTTCATCGAGCTGCCGGCCTCGGTCGAGCTCGTCATCACCTTCACCGAGCCGGGTCTCGCCGGCGACAGCGCCACCGGCCGCACCAAGCCCGCCACGCTGGAGACCGGCCACGAGATCCAGGTCCCGCTCTTCATCAACCAGGGCGAGAAGGTCAAGGTCGACACCCGGGACTCGTCCTACCTCGGCCGCGTGAAGTCCTAGCCGGTGGCTGCCCGTTCCAAGGCCCGCAAGCGGGCGCTGGACGTCCTCTACGCGTCCGAGCTGCGCGGGGAGTCCGCGACGGACGCGCTGGACCGGTCGATCGCCGACGGTGAGGGCCCGAGCAACGACTACACCGCCGTGCTGGTGCGGGGCGTCGAGGAGCATCGCGCGCGCATCGACGAGGTGCTGACGTCGTACGCCGAGGGCTGGACGCTGCAGCGGATGCCGGCCGTCGACCGCAACGTGCTGCGCCTCGGGGTCTGGGAGCTCCTCTACGCCACCGACGTCCCGGGGCCGGTCGCCGTGTCCGAGGCGATGGCGCTGGTCACCGAGCTGTCGACCGACGAGTCGCCGCAGTTCGTCAACGGTGTGCTCGGCAGCATCCTGCGCGACAGGGCGTCCCTGGTCTGACCCCTCGGCTGGGTCGGGCCGCTTGACACGCCCCGCCATGCTCGACACATGACGGAGAGCGCGGCAGAGCACGAGGTGGACCTGGTCGTCATCGGCACCGGACCGGGCGGCGAGGCCCTGGCGACGGGCGCCGCGAAGGCGGGGCTCGAGGTCGTCGCGGTCGACAAGCACCTGGTCGGCGGCGAGTGCCCCTACTACGGGTGCATCCCGACCAAGATGATGGTCCGCGGGAGCGACGTCGTCGCGGAGGTGCGGCGCGCCGGCGAGGTCGCGGGCGAGGCGACCATCGCGGCCAGCTGGTCGGTGGTGGCGCGCCGCGTCGACGAGCAGGCCACGGCCGGCTGGGACGACGCGATCGCCGTCGACCGTCTGCGGGACGCCGGCGCGACCGTCCACCACGGCACCGGGCGCCTGGCGGGCCCCGGTCGGGTCGAGGTGGAGACCGTCGACGGCGCGAGGGTGACCTACACCGCCCGCCGCGGGGTGGTGGTCAACCCCGGGACGCGGCCGGCGGTGCCGCCCGTGGCGGGGCTGGCGGACACGCCGTACTGGACCAACCGCGACGCGGTGCGGGTCACCGAGCTCCCGTCGTCCCTGGTGGTCCTCGGCGGCGGCCCGATCGGGTGCGAGCTCGCGCAGGTGTTCTCCCGCTTCGGGGTGCGGGTCACCGTCGTCGAGCACGCCGACCGGCTCGCGGCGGTCGACGAGCCGGAGGCCTCGGCGCTCCTCGCGGAGGTGTTCGCCCACGAGGGCATCCGGGTGCTGACCGGGGTCGGGCTCCAGCGGGCGTCGTACGACGACGGGTCCTTCACCCTCGGTCTCGACACCGGTGAGGAGCTGGTGGCGGACAAGCTGCTGGTGGCGACCGGCCGGGTCCCCAACCTCGACGACCTCGGGCTGCAGACCGTCGGTCTCGACCCGTCCGCTCGCACCATCGAGGTCGACGAGCACCTGCGCGCGGGGGAGAAGCTCTGGGCGATCGGGGACGTGACCGGGCACGGTGCCTTCACCCACGTGTCCATGTACCAGTCGGCGGTGGCGCTGCGCGACGTGCTGGGGGAGCCGGGCGCCCCGGCCGTGTACCACGCCGTCCCGCACGTCACCTTCACCGATCCGGAGGTCGGCGGGGTCGGCCTGACCGAGCAGCGGGCCCGGGACGCCGGGCTTCGGGTGCGCACCGGCGTGGCCCGGCTCGAGGAGTCCTCGCGTGGTTTCACCCACGGGCCGGGTGGGCAAGGACTGATCAAGGTCGTCGAGGACGCCGATCGCGGGGTGCTGGTAGGTGCACTGGCCATGGGGCCCGCGGGCGGGGAGGTGCTCGGCTTCCTGGCCGTCGCGGTCCACGCGGCGGTCCCTGTCGAGACCCTGAAGACCATGATCTTCGCCTACCCCACCTTCCACCGCGCCATCGAGACGGCGCTGGGAGGCCTCGAAACGAGCTGACATGACCACCGGCAACACCACCGGCAACCTCACCGACCGCGCCCGCCAGGCGGGCCACCAGGCGCAGCACAGCGACTGGCTGGACAAGGCCGCACGCGTCGGCCTGGTCGCCTACGCCGTCATCTACCTCCTCGTGGGCTGGCTCTGCGTCCAGCTCGCCCTGGGCGACCACGAGGGCCGCCCGTCGAGCACCGGGGCGCTGCGCGAGCTCACCCAGCAGCCCTTCGGCGACGTCCTGGTCTGGGCCGTCATCGTCGGCATGTTCCTGCTGGTGCTCTGGAAGGGCCTCGAGGCGCTCCTGGGCCACCGCGACGAGACCGACTCCGGCAAGCGCACCCGCAAGCGGGTCGCCTCGGCGTTCAAGGCGGTCCTGTACGCCGCCGTGGCGATCAGCGGGGTCGGGGTCGCCACCCACTCCAGCAGCAGCGGCGGCAAGGGCGGCAGCTCGTCGACCACCTGGACGGCGACGGTGATGGACTGGCCGGGCGGGCAGCTCATCATCGCGGCCGTCGGCCTGGCGATCATCGGGTACGGCGGCTACCAGGTCTGGACGGCGTGGACCGAGAAGTTCGCCGAGAAGCTGGACGCCGAGGGTCGCAGCGGTCAGAGCGGACGCGCCTACCTCGCCTTCGGCAAGGCCGGCTACACCGCCAAGGGCCTGGCGATCGGGCTGGTCGGGGGCCTGTTCGTCTACGCGGCGGTCACCCACGACGCCCAGAAGTCCGGTGGCCTCGACCAGGCCCTGCTGACCGTGCTCCGGCAGCCCTACGGCCCGGTGCTCCTGGGCCTGATCGGGCTCGGGCTGGCCTGCTACGGACTGTTCACGCTCGCCCGGGCCCGCCACCTGTCCCGCTGAGCGCCGGACCCAGCCGGTGATCGAGACCGACGTCGTCGTCCTCGGCCTCGGCGCCGGCGGCGAGCACGCGGCGCGCAAGCTGGCCGAGGCCGGCCTGGCCGTGGTCGGCGTCGAGCGCAACCTGGTCGGCGGGGAGTGCCCGTTCTGGGGGTGCACGCCCTCCAAGCTGCTCATCCATGCCGCCCAGGCCGGCCAGGGCTGGCCCCGGGGCGCGCAGCGGATCCGCGAGGCCAACCACGGCTGGAGCGACCACACGCACGCCGAGCCCCTGGAAGCGGTCGGGGTGCGCCTCGTGCGTGGCCACGGACGCCTGGACGGCCCCGGCCGGGTCCGGGTGACCACCGACACGGGCGCGGTGGCGGTCGAGGCGCGGCTCGGGGTGGTGCTGGACACCGGCACCGAGCCGGCGGTCCCCGACGTCGCGGGGCTGGCCGGCACGCCGTACTGGACCAACCGCGAGATCGTGCGGCAGACCGAGGCCCCGGCGTCGCTGCTGGTGCTGGGTGGTGGGCCGATCGGCTGCGAGCTCGCCCAGGCGGCGGCGCGGCTCGGCAGCCGGGTGACCGTCGTCGAGGTGGCCGACCGGCTGCTGGGACCGGAGGAGCCGGAGGCCTGCGAGGTCGTCTCGCGGACCTTCGGGGCACTGGGCGTCGACGTGCACGTCGGCGCCCGGGTGAGCTCGGTGCAGCACGACGACGGCTTCCGGCTGGGCCTGGACGGGGCGACGCTCGCCGCGGACCGGCTGCTCGTCGCTACCGGCCGGCGCCCGAACCTGCGCGACGTCGGGCTCGAGACGGTGGGGCTGGACCCCGGCGGCGACACCGTCGTCACCGACGAGCGGATGCGGGCCGGCGAGCGGCTCTGGGCGGTGGGGGACATCACCGGGCACGGCGACTACACGCACCTCGCGCTCTACCAGGCCCAGGTCGCGGTGCGCGACCTGCTCGGCGAGGACGGGCCCTGGGCCGACCACCGGGCGGTCAGCCGGGTGACGTTCACCGACCCCGAGATCGGTGCCGTGGGCATGACCGAGGCGCAGGCCCGGTCCGCCGGTCTGCCGGTCGCGATCGGGCGTGCGGACATCCCGCGCTCCAGCCGCGGTTGGATCGCCGAGGCGGAGGGCGTCGTCAAGCTGGTCGCCGACGCCGAGCGCGGGGTGCTGGTCGGCGCGACGGTCGTGGCGCCGTACGGCGGGGAGGTGGTCGGGCTGCTCACGCTCGCCGTGCACGCGGCCGTGCCGCTCGAGACGCTGCGGGGGATGCACTACGCCTACCCGACCTTCCACCGGGCGATCGCGGCCGCGCTCGACGACTTGTGACCGGCAGGTTTGCGACCCGGGCCGTGCGGACACGGTGGGCCCCGTGACCTTCCTCCTCCGGCTCCGAGTCCTGATCGCCGTGACCCTCGACGCAACCCGGCCCGACCGGAGCGTGTGAGCCGGAAGGGTTCGGGGAAGGACCAGCAGAGCACGACGACATCTCTCGAGGGAGGCATCGATGTCGCAGGAAGCATGGCGCTCGGGCGGCTCGCGGCACGACGGGCACAGCCTCGACGACGACACCAGCAGCCGGCTGTACCAGCCGGGGGACCTGGCGGAGTACGCCGCCCGTCGCGACAGCCGCGCCGTCGGTGGTTCCGGCGGCCGGCCGGACCCGCTCTCGGACGCGCTGGGTGACCCGGTCCGTGACCCGGTCCGTGACCCGCTGGGTGATCCGCTGGGTGATCCGCTGGGCGCACCCTTCGGTGACCCGCTCGGCGGCCCGGTGGCCTCGGACCCGCCCTCCGCCCCGGGCCCGGCCCTGGGGCCGATGCCGACGTCGCCGCCGCCGTCGTACCGGCCGCCGGCGGCGCCGGACCCGGGCGCGACCGCCGAGGAGCCGCCCGCCGCGCAGCCGCCCGCCGAGCAGGCGCCCGCAGAGCCGGCACCGGCCGAGGGCGAGGTGCGCCGCTTCATGACCGCGACCGACTTCCTCGACCGCCGCGACGCGGAGCAGGAGCACGGCCCGGCGACCTGGGGCTGGCGCGGCAGCGTCCGCCGCTGGTCCGGCGGGCTCATCAACCCCAAGATGGGGCCGGCCGAGCGCGCCTACGAGGACGACCGCCGGCTGATCCAGCGCGACTTCGACGGACCCCGGACCATCGCGTTCATCAACCCCAAGGGCGGTGCGGCCAAGACGACCGGCGTGCTGGCGGCCGGGTACACCTTCGGCACGGTCCGGGGCGGCGGGGTCGTCGCGTGGGACAACAACGAGACCCGGGGCACCCTCGGCATCCGTGGCACCCGCAGCACCCACCGCAACACCACGCGCGAGCTGCTCGAGGACCTCGAGCGGTTCACCGACGTCTACCAGTCACGCATCGGCGACCTGGGGGCTTTCGTGCGCTCGCAGGGCGACGCGCACTTCGACGTCCTCGCCTCCGACGAGCGCCCCGACGTGACGGGCACGATCCGCGCGCAGGACTTCGACGCGGTGCACAAGCTCCTCGAGCGCTTCTACCGCGTCATCCTCATCGACACCGGCAACAACATGCGGGCGGAGAACTGGCTGGCCGCGGCCGGCGCCGCCGACCTGCTCGTCGTCACCTCCACCGTGCGGGAGGACACCGGCTACAGCGGGTTGTGGATGCTCGACGCGCTCCAGGACGCGGGCTACCAGAACCTGAAGTACAAGGCGATCACGGTGCTGTCGGATCCCTCGGCCCAGGTCGACGGCAAGCTCGCCGACGATCTCGTGGACGTCTACCAACAGCGCACCCGCGGGGTCTACCGCGTCCCCTACGACCCGGCGCTCGTCGCCGGCTCGGTCGTGCCCTACGCCCAGCTGTCCCACCACACCCGGATGCAGTGGCTCCGGGCCTGCGCGGGCATGGCCGCCGCGCTGTAGCCGCGCTGTAGCCGCGCTGTCGTGTCGTCGGGCTGTCGGGGCCAGCCGGGGCAGCCGGGGCCACCGCGGGGACGTCATGCGGTGCGGCTGCGCAGGCGATCAGCGCGTATGACGTCCGCCCAGTGTCCGCGGCAAGGTCATTCGCGCGGGCTGCCCGGGGGACCAGCTCGTATGACGTCCGGCGTGATGTCATGCGGTGCGGCTGCCCGGGCGATCAGCTCGTATGACGTCCGCCCAGTGTCCGTGGCAAGGTCATTCGCGCGGGCTGCTCGGGCGACCAGCTCGTATGACGTCCGCGGGCGGGAGCCGGGGCGGGAGCCGGGGCGGGAGCCGGGGCGGGAGCCGGGGGCCGTCAGTCGGTGACGGCGCCCCACCCGTGCCAGCGGTCGACGCTCATCCACGCGCTGACGCGGGGGCTGTCGCGGTTCGGGTAGGGCTGCCCGCGGTAGTGGGTGCTGAGCCGGTCGATGTCGGCGAGCCCCTCGTCGTCGTACAGCTCGGTGACCCGCCCGACCAGTGAGACGTGCGTGTACCACCCGGCCTCGTCGAGCACCGTCAGCGACAGTCGAGGGTCCCGGCGCAGGTGCGCCAGCCGGACCCGCGAGTGGTCCATGTTGAGCAGCACCCGGTCGCCGTCGAGGAGGTACCACGTCGCCACCGACACCGGTGCGCCGTCGGAGCGCAGGGTGGCCACGACGGCCGGGTTCGGGCGGGCGAGAAGCTCGCGCACGTGGTCGGGGAACGGCAGGTCGGGCATGGAACCTCCTGTGGGACGGTTACCTACGCGCAGACCGTAACCACCTCCTGGCACCCCCAACCCCCGAGGAGCGACCCATGCGCGCCGTCGTCTACCGCGAGACCGGTCCGTCATCCGTCCTGCAGGTCGTCGAGCGCGACGTGCCCGAGCCCGGCCCGGGGGAGGTCCGCGTCCGGCTGGTGCGGTCAGGGGTCAATCCCACCGACTGGAAGTTCCGCGCCGGGATGATGAGCGGCTACGCCGAGGTCACGCCCGGGCAGGACGGCGCCGGGTACGTCGACGCGGTCGGTCCCGAGGTGCAGGGCTTCGCCGTGGGGGACCGGGTGTGGCTGGTGCTGGCCCAGCACGAGCGCCCGTACGGCACCGCCGCCCAGCTCACCGTCCAGCCGACCGCGAAGGTCGCCCCGCTCCCCGAGGCCGCCGACTTCGACCTCGGTGCGAGCGTCGGTGTCCCGGCGGTGACCGCTCACCGGGCGCTGACGGCGTCCGAGTTCGGCCCCGCGCGCCTCGGGCCGGGAGCGCTCACCGGACGCACGGTGCTGGTGGCCGGCGGCGCCGGCGCGGTGGGCAACGCCGCGATCCAGCTGGCCCGGTGGTCGGGCGCGACGGTCGTCGCCACGGTGAGCAGCGAGGAGAAGGCGGCGCTCGCCGTGGCCGCCGGTGCGCACCACGTCGTGAACTACCGGGTGGCCGACGTCGCCGAGGAGGTCCGTGCCCTCTGCCCCGACGGCGTCGACATCTCCGTGGAGGTGGCGCCCGCCCAGAACGTCGCCGTGGACCTCGACCTGGTCAAGGTCCACGGCCTGGTGTCGATCTACGCCAACAACGGCGGCGACGAGATGACGATGCCGCTGCGGGCGGCCTTCGGCAAGAATCTCCGCTTCCAGTTCCTCATCCTCTACACCCTCGACCCGGGCCTGGTCCGTGCCGCCGTCGAGGACGTGAACGCCGCGATCACCGACGGTGCGCTGCGGGTGGGCGAGGAAGCCGGCCTGCCCCTGCACCACTACCCGCTGGAGCAGGCCGCCGCTGCGCACGACGCGGTCGAGCACGGCGCTGTGGGGAAGGTCCTGCTCGACATCGCCGACGCCTGACGCGCCGGTGTGCGCCGGCACTCGCCCGGCGCGCGGCGCCCGGTCGTCCCACGCTCCGAGAAACGCCGGGTCCGGTTCGCCCGGGCCGCGTCGGCGGAGGTAGGGTTCCAGCGATCGACATCCTTTAACGAGCCGTCCCGTGAGGCGGAGAAGGAGGTCCGAGGCAGTTGCCTGCGCACCCTCATGACACCCCATCACCTGGGGAGCGCGTCGTCCTCGACGAGCGCGACATCTCGCGGGCGCTGACCCGCATCTCCCACGAGATCCTCGAGCGCAACAAGGGCGCCGCCGATCTCGTCCTGCTGGGCATCCCCAGCCGCGGCGTACCACTCGCGCGGCGGATCGCCGAGCGGATCGCCGCCGTGGAGGGGTACGACGTGCCGTTCGGCTCGCTCGACGTCACGATGTACCGCGACGACCTGCGCATGAAGCCGGCGCGCGCGCTGCTCCCCACCGAGATCCCGCCCGGCGGGATCGACGGGCGCACGGTCGTGCTCGTCGACGACGTGCTGTTCTCCGGCCGCACCATCCGGGCGGCCCTGGACGCGCTCAACGACATCGGTCGGCCGCGGGCGGTCCAGCTCGCGGTCCTGGTGGACCGCGGGCACCGGGAGCTGCCGATCCGCGCCGACTTCGTCGGCAAGAACCTGCCCACCTCGCTGGTCGAGCGGGTCATGGTGACCCTCACCGGCATCGACGACACCGACGCGGTCACGATCTCGGCGACGGCGTCCGAAGGAGGCCTCGCGTGAAGCGCCACCTGCTCAGCGCGGCCGACCTGAGCCGCGACGACGCCGAGCTGGTCCTGACGACGGCCGCGGAGCTCCGCGAGCTCGCCGACCGGCCGATCAAGAAGCTGCCCGCCCTCCGGGGACGCACCGTGGTCAACCTCTTCTTCGAGGACTCAACCCGCACCCGCATCTCCTTCGAGGCCGCCGCCAAGCGGCTGAGCGCGGACGTCATCAACTTCGCGGCCAAGGGCTCGAGCCTGTCCAAGGGTGAGAGCCTCAAGGACACCGCGCTGACCCTCGAGGCGATGGGCGCCGACGCGGTCGTCGTCCGCCACGGGGCGAGCGGTGCGCCGCACCGGCTGGCGCACTCCGGCTGGGTCCGCTCCAGCGTCGTGAACGCCGGTGACGGCACCCACGAGCACCCCACCCAGGCGCTGCTGGACGCGTTCACGATGAGCCGCCACCTCGGTGCCGGGAAGAGCGGGCAGAGCCTCGACGGCCGCCGGGTCGCGATCGTCGGCGACGTGCTCCACAGCCGGGTCGCGCGCTCGAACGCGCTGCTGCTCCACACGCTAGGCGCCGAGGTCACGCTGGTCGCGCCGCCGACCCTGCTGCCGGTCGGCGTCGAGACCTGGCCGGTCGAGACGTCGTACGACCTCGACGGCGTGATCCCCAAGGCCGACGCGGTCATGATGCTGCGGGTCCAGCGGGAGCGGATGAACGGCGGGTTCTTCCCGACCGCGCGGGAGTACTCCCGGCGCTACGGGCTCGACGGGCGCCGGATGGCGACGCTCCAGGACCACACGATCGTCATGCACCCCGGACCGATGGTCCGCGGCATGGAGATCACCGCGGACGTCGCCGACAGCGACCGGTCCGTCATCGTCGAGCAGGTCACCAACGGCGTCGCCGTGCGGATGGCCGTCCTGTACCTGCTGCTGGGCGGCTCCGAGCCCGCCGTCGGAGGAGAAGAGTGAGCACCACGTACCTGATCAAGAACGTCAGCGTCGTCGGCGGTACGCCGACCGACCTGCTGCTCCGCGACGGCGTGATCGCCGACCCCGCGGACGCCCCGTCCGACGCCGAGACCGTCGACGCGACCGGCCTGGTCGCGCTGCCGGGCCTGGTGGACCTGCACACCCACCTGCGCGAGCCCGGCCGTGAGGACGCCGAGACCGTCGAGACCGGCACGCACGCGGCCGCGATGGGCGGCTTCACCGCGGTGCACGCGATGGCCAACACCGAACCGGTCGCGGACACCGCCGGAGTCGTCGAGCAGGTCTGGCGGCTGGGCCGTGAGGCCGGCTACTGCGACGTCTTCCCGGTCGGTGCGGTCACCGTGGGCCTGCAGGGCGAACGCCTCGCCGAGCTCGGCGCCATGGCCGACTCCGCGGCCCGGGTCCGGGTGTTCTCCGACGACGGGAAGTGCGTCAGCGACGCGGTGCTGATGCGCCGCGCGCTGGAGTACGTCAAGGCCTTCGACGGCGTCGTCGCCCAGCACGCCCAGGAGCCGCGGCTGACCGAGAACGCGCAGATGAACGAGGGCGAGCTCTCCGGCCGCCTCGGGCTGGCCGGGTGGCCGGCGGTCGCGGAGGAGGCGATCATCGCGCGCGACGTCCTGCTCGCCGAGCACGTCGGCTCGCGCCTGCACGTCTGCCACGTCTCGACGGCCGGCTCGGTCGAGCTGATCCGGTGGGCCAAGGGCAAGGCCGCGAAGGACGGCACCTGGGACGTGACCGCCGAGGCGTGCCCGCACCACCTGCTGCTGACCGACGCGCTGGCCGAGACCTACGACCCGATCTACAAGGTCAACCCGCCGCTGCGCACCGCGGCGGACGCCGAGGCGCTCCGCGCGGGCCTGGCCGACGGCACCATCGACATCGTCGCGACCGACCACGCGCCGCACCCGCACGAGGACAAGGACTGCGAGTGGGCGGCCGCGGCGTTCGGCATGCTCGGGCTCGAGACCGCGCTCTCGGTCGTGCAGCAGACGATGGTCGACACCGGCCTGCTGGACTGGGCGGGGGTCGCCGAGCGGATGTCCTACGCGCCGGCGCGGATCGGTCGGATCTCGGAGCAGCACGGGCGGCCTCTCGAGGTCGGCGAGCCGGCGAACGTCGTCCTCTACGACCCTGCCGCCAGCCGCACCGTCGACCCGGCCGAGTCGGCCAGCCTGAGCCGCAACACGCCCTACCGCGGGATGGAGCTGCCCGGCCGGGTGGTCGCGACGTTCCTCCGGGGCCGGGCCACCGTGCTCGACGGGAAGCTGCAGTGACCGAGTGACCGCTGCCTCCGCCACCGACCTCACCGCGGCTCTCGACGCCGTCGCGGCGGAGACGTCGTTCTCGGGCGTGGTGCGCGTCGACCTCGACGGTCACGAGCCGGTCGAGGCGGCGTACGGCTTCCTTGACCGGGCGCACGGCATCCCCATGACCGCGGACACCCGGATCGCGGTCGCCAGCGGGGCGAAGACGTTCACGGCGCTGACCGTGCTGTCCCTCGTGGATGCAGGAACCCTGGCTCTCGACACCCGGGTGCGGGACCACCTGGGCAGCGACCTCCCGCTCGTCGACGACGACGTCACCGTCGAGCAGCTGTTGTGCCACCGCTCGGGGATCGGCGACTACCTCGACGAGAGCCTGCTCGAGAGCACGACCGACCACGTCCTCGACGTGCCGGTCCACACCCTCGACACGGCCGAGTCCTACCTCGCCGTGCTCGACGGCGTCCCGCAGGTCTTCGCGCCGGGCACCGACGTGGCCTACTGCAACGGCGGCTACTGCGTGCTGGCGATCGTGGCCGAGCGGGCGGCCGGGCGACCGTTCCACGATCTCGTGCGCGGTCTCGTCGTCGAGCGCGCCGACCTCGGTCGGACGGCCTACCTCCGCAGCGACGAGCTGCCGGGCGACGCCGCGGTGGGCTACCTCGACGCAGCGGCCCCGCGCACCAACGTCCTCCACCTGCCGGTCGTCGGCGGGGGTGACGGCGGCATCTTCACCACCGCGGGCGACGTGGTTCGCCTGTGGCGCGCGCTCGAGGAGGGACGCCTGATCGCCCCGGAGACCCGCGCCGAGATGCTCTGCGCCCGCAGCGCGGACCCGCACGCCTTCGCCCTGGGCGTGCGCCGACGGGGCGACGCCGCACTGATGACCGGGAGCGACGCGGGTGCGTCGTTCCGCTCCGTCCACGTGCCCGGCAGGGTGACCTTCTCGGTCCTCTCCAACACCACCGACGGAGCCTGGCCGGTGGTCGGTCTGCTCGATGGACTCCTCTGCGGGACGGGGTCGACCCGTTGATAGATTCGTCCCGCTCGACATCCTTTAACGATCCGTCCCGTGAGGCGGAGAAGGAGGTACAGCGCTTGTCCGCGAACGCACCCGCGATCCTCGTCCTCGAGGATGGCCGCACCTTCCACGGCGAGTCCTACGGCGCCGCGGGGGAGACCTTCGGCGAGGCCGTCTTCAACACCGGGATGACCGGCTACCAGGAGACGCTGACCGACCCGTCGTACCACCGCCAGGTCGTCGTGATGACGGCACCGCACATCGGCAACACGGGCGTCAACGACGAGGACCCCGAGAGCCGGCGGATCTGGGTGGCCGGCTACGTCGTCCGCGACCCCGCCCGCCGCTCGTCGAGCTGGCGGGCGCGCCGCACGCTCGACGAAGAGCTGCGCGAGCAGGGGGTCGTCGGCATCTCGGGCATCGACACGCGGGCGCTGACCCGCCACCTGCGCGAGCGGGGGGCGATGCGGGTCGGCATCTCCTCCACCGAGACCGATCCCGCCGAGCTGCTGGCGCGGGTCAGGGAGTCCGGCGAGATGGCCGGCGCCGAGCTCGCCTCCGAGGTCTCCACGCAGGAGGCGTACGTCGTCCCGGCGATCGGCGAGCGCCGCTACACGGTCGCGGCGCTGGACCTCGGCATCAAGTCGATGACGCCGTACCGGATGGCCGAGCGCGGCATCGAGGTGCACGTCCTGCCGGCGACCGCCAGTCTCGACGACATCCGGGCCGTGGCCCCGGACGGGCTGTTCTACTCCAACGGCCCGGGCGACCCCGCCGCCACCACCCACCAGGTCGAGGTGCTCCGGGGTGCGCTCGCCGAGGGGCTGCCCTACTTCGGGATCTGCTTCGGCAACCAGCTCTTCGGCCGGGCGCTCGGGTTCGGCACCTACAAGCTCAAGTACGGCCACCGCGGCATCAACCAACCGGTGATGGACCGCACGACGGGCAAGACCGAGGTGACCGCCCACAACCACGGGTTCGCCGTCGACGCGCCGCTCGAGGGCAGCACCACCACGCCGTACGGCGAGGCCAGCGTCAGCCATGTCTGCCTCAATGACGACGTCGTCGAGGGGCTCGAGCTGCGCGCCCCGGAGTCGGAGGGCGGACGGCTGTTGGGCTTCTCGGTGCAGTACCACCCCGAGGCAGCTGCCGGACCGCACGACGCGGCGTACCTCTTCGACCGGTTCGTCCAGCTCATGGCAGGGGAGATCTGATGCCCAAGCGCGACGACATCACGAGCGTCATGGTGATCGGCTCGGGGCCGATCATCATCGGCCAGGCGTGCGAGTTCGACTACTCCGGCACCCAGGCCTGCCGGGTCCTCAAGGCCGAGGGCCTGCGGGTGATCCTGGTCAACTCCAACCCGGCGACGATCATGACCGACCCGGAGTTCGCCGACGCGACCTACGTCGAGCCGATCACGCCCGAGTTCGTCGAGAAGGTGATCGCCAAGGAGCGGCCGGACGCGCTGCTGCCGACGCTGGGCGGGCAGACCGCGCTGAACGCCGCGATCGCGCTGCACGAGCGCGGGGTGCTGGAGAAGTACGGCGTCGAGATGATCGGCGCCAGCTTCGAGGCCATCCACCGCGGTGAGAACCGCGAGCTCTTCAACGGGATCGTCGAGAAGGTCGGCGGCGAGGTGGCGCGCAGCTTCATCTGCCACACCCTCGACGACTGCGAGAAGGCCGTGGCCGAGCTCGGCTACCCCGTGGTCGTGCGTCCGTCGTTCACGATGGGCGGCACCGGCTCCGGCATCGCCTACGACGAGGGCGACCTGGCCCGCATCGCGGGCGCCGGCCTGGCCGCCAGCCCGACCACCGAGGTGCTGATCGAGGAGTCGATCATCGGGTGGAAGGAGTACGAGCTGGAGGTGATGCGCGACAAGGCCGACAACGTCGTCATCATCTGCTCGAT
The DNA here is from genome assembly GCA_020636915.1 of Nocardioides sp. GTDB lineage: Bacteria > Actinomycetota > Actinomycetes > Propionibacteriales > Nocardioidaceae > Nocardioides. The sequence goes on along the minus strand of JACJWV010000008.1, from coordinate 42,463 downwards.
CGAGAACCTCGACCCGATGGGTGTCCACACCGGTGACTCCATCACCGTCGCCCCGGCGATGACGCTCACCGACCGCGAGTACCAGCACCTGCGGGACCTGGCCATCGGCATCATCCGCGAGGTCGGCGTCGACACCGGCGGGTGCAACATCCAGTACGCCGTCAACCCGGCCGACGGCCGCGTCATCGTGATCGAGATGAACCCCCGGGTCTCGCGGAGCTCGGCGCTCGCGTCCAAGGCCACCGGCTTCCCGATCGCGAAGATCGCGGCGAAGGTCGCGATCGGCTACACCCTCGACGAGATCCCCAACGACATCACCACCCGTGAGGACGGCCAGAGCACGCCCGCGGCGTTCGAGCCGACGCTCGACTACGTCGTGGTGAAGGTGCCGCGGTTCGCGTTCGAGAAGTTCCCCGGCGCGGACCCGGTGCTCACCACCCACATGAAGTCGGTGGGCGAGGCGATGGCCATCGGCCGCAACTTCACCGAGGCCCTCCAGAAGGCCCTGCGGTCGCTGGAGAAGAAGGACGCGGTCTTCGACTGGGAGAAGGAGTGGGTGGACCTCGACAAGGCCGCGCTCCTCCGTGAGATCCGCACGCCCCACGACGGGCGGCTGAAGAAGGTGATGGACGCGATCCGCGCCGGTGCCACGCCGGAGGAGGTCTTCGAGGCCACCGGGATCGATCCGTGGTTCGTGGACCAGCTGATGCTGATCAACGAGGTCGCCGCCGACGTGACCGCGGCGCCCGAGCTCACCCCCGACCTGCTGCGCCGGGCCAAGCGGCACGGCTTCTCCGACCACCAGATCGGCAAGATCCGCGGGATGACCGCCGACGTGGTCCGCGGCGTGCGGCACGCCCTCGGCATCCGGCCGGTCTACAAGACCGTCGACACGTGCGCGGCCGAGTTCGCGGCGGCGACGCCGTACCACTACTCCTCCTACGACGAGGAGACCGAGGTCGAGCCCCGCGAGCGCCCGGCCGTCATCATCCTCGGCTCCGGCCCCAACCGGATCGGGCAGGGCATCGAGTTCGACTACTCCTGCGTGCACGCGAGCCTGGCGCTGTCGGAGTCCAAGGGCGGGGGCGGCTACGAGACCGTCATGGTCAACTGCAACCCGGAGACGGTCTCGACCGACTACGACACCTCCGACCGCCTCTACTTCGAGCCGCTGACCCTCGAGGACGTCCTCGAGGTCGTGCACGCCGAGCGGCAGGCCGGCCCGGTCGCCGGGGTCATCTGCCAGCTCGGCGGCCAGACACCGCTCGGGCTCGCGCAGGCGCTCAAGGACAACGGCGTCACCATCGTCGGCACCTCGCCCGAGGCGATCCACCTCGCCGAGGAGCGCGGGGCCTTCGGCCGGGTGCTCCACGAGGCGGGGCTGCCCGCGCCCAAGCACGGCACGGCGACGTCGTTCGCCGACGCCCAGGAGATCGCCGCCGAGATCGGCTACCCGGTGCTCGTGCGGCCGTCGTACGTCCTCGGCGGGCGGGGCATGGAGATCGTCTACGACGACGAGGCGCTCGAGGGTTACATCCAGCGGGCGACCGAGATCAGCCCGGAGCACCCGGTGCTGGTCGACCGCTTCATCGACGACGCCGTCGAGATCGACGTCGATGCTTTGTACGACGGCGACGAGCTCTTCCTCGGCGGCGTGATGGAGCACATCGAGGAGGCCGGCATCCACTCCGGCGACTCCTCGTGCGCGCTCCCGCCGATCACGCTGGGCGACGCCGAGATCGAGCGGATCCGCGAGGCCACGGAGGCGATCGCCCGCGGGGTCGGTGTGCGCGGCCTGCTCAACATCCAGTTCGCGCTCGGCTCCGACGTCCTCTACGTGCTGGAGGCCAACCCGCGCGCCAGCCGCACCGTGCCGTTCGTGTCGAAGGCGACCGCGACGCCGCTGGCCAAGGCGGCGGCCCGGGTGATGATGGGGGAGTCGATCGCGTCGCTCCGCGCGGGCGGCGTGCTCCCCGCCGAGGGCGACGGCGGCACGCTGCCGCCGGACCAGCCGATCGCGGTCAAGGAGGCGGTGATGCCGTTCAACCGCTTCCGCACCCCCGACGGCCGGCAGGTCGACACGGTGCTCGGCCCGGAGATGAAGTCCACCGGCGAGGTGATGGGGCTCGACGCCGACTTCGGCAGCGCCTTCGCGAAGGCGCAGGCCGGCGCCTTCGGCCCGCTCCCGCTCCCGACGAAGGAGGGCGGCGCCCGCGTCTTCGTCTCGATGGCGAACCGCGACAAGCGCACGATGATCTTCCCGATCAAGGTGCTCGCCGACCACGGCTTCGAGATCCTCGCCACCCAGGGCACCGCCGAGGCGCTGCGGCGCAACGGGGTTCGCGCGACCGTCGTGCGCAAGCACTGGGAGGGCGAGGGACCGCGCGGCGAGAAGACGACCGTCCAGCTGATCCTCGACGGGGAGGTCGACCTGATCGTCAACACCCCGCACGGCACCGGCAGCGGCAGCTCGGTGCGCGTCGACGGCTACGAGATCCGCACCGCCGCGGTGATGGCGAACGTCCCCTGCATCACCACCGTGCAGGGCCTCGGCGCAGCCGTGCAGGGCATCGAGGCGCTCGAGCGCGGTGACATCGGGGTGCGGTCACTACAGGACTGGGCCCGAACCGGTGGTTGAGGTGCGAGCGGAGCGAGCCTCGAAACCACCCGTCTACTCCTTCCTCTTCGACCACGTCCTGACCCGGACCGACCCGGAGCGTGCCCACCACCGGGCGTTCCGGGCGATCCGCGCGGCACGCCCGGCCACCGGGCTCCGGCACCTCCCCGGGGGTCCGGTCCAGGCGCTCGGCCTGACCTTCCCCAACGTGCTGGGGCTGGCGGCGGGGTTCGACAAGAACGCCGTCGGGATCGACGCGCTGGCGGCGCTCGGCTTCGGCCACGTCGAGGTCGGCACCGTGACGGGCGAGCCCCAGCCGGGCAACCCGCGGCCGCGCCTGTTCCGCCTGCCCGCCGACCGGGCGGTCGTCAACCGGATGGGCTTCAACAACGACGGCGCCGAGGTGGTCGCCGAGCGGCTCCGCACCCGCGGGCGGCGCTCGGTCGACGAGGGCGGCCCCGTCCTCGGTGTGAACATCGGCAAGAGCAAGGTCGTCCCCGAGGACGAGGCCGTGCGCGACTACGAGAAGTCCGCACGCCTCCTCGCGCCGTACGCCGACTACCTGGTCGTCAACGTGAGCTCGCCGAACACCCCCGGGCTGCGGGACCTGCAGGCCGTCGAGAAGCTCGAGCCGATCCTGACGGCCGTGCAGCAGGTCGCCGGCTCCGGGGACCGGCGCGTCCCGCTGCTGGTCAAGATCGCTCCCGACCTGGCCGACGACGACGTCCTCGCGGTGGCCGACCTCGCGGTGGCGATCGGGCTCGACGGGATCATCGCCACCAACACCACGATCTCGCGCGACGGGCTCGCGACCCCGGCGGCCCGGGTGGCCGAGATCGGCGCGGGCGGGCTGTCCGGACGGCCGCTGACCGCGCGCTCCCTCGAGGTGGTCCGGCTGCTGCGCGAGCGCGTGGGTCCGGACCTCACGCTGGTCGGGGTCGGCGGCATCACCACCGTCGAGGACGCCCGGGCGCGCCTGGCGGCCGGCGCGACGCTGCTGCAGGGCTACACCGCGTTCGTCTACGAGGGTCCGCTGTGGCCCCGGCGGATCGTCCGGGGCGTGCAGGGCGGCCGCGGATGACGGTGCACGTCACCGGCGAGGTGCTCGACTCCCGGCGGGTCGGGGCCTACCGGCACCTGACGATCGTGGCGCCCGGTGTGCCGGAGCGGTTCCGCCCCGGCACCGTCCTCGCGGTCACGCCGGCCGACTCCGCCCACCTGGCCCGCCGGCCGTACTGGATCCACCGGGTCCGCACGGTGGGCGGGTACGGCGCGGCGGTCCAGCTCGTCGTCGACCCCACCGGGGCCGGCGGCAGCTGGCTGGCCGGGCTGCCGGTGGGCGCGCGGCTGCCGGTCACCGGGCCGCTCGGGCGGCCGTTCGCGTTGCCGAAGGAACCGGTGAGCTGCGTGCTCGTGGGGGAGGAGTGGGCGGCCGCGCCGCTGTTCCCGCTCGCCGAGCGCCTGCGTGAGCGAGGCTGCTCGGTCACGCTCGTGGTCGCCGCCCGCGACGAGGCGCACCTGCTGTCCGCCCTCGAGGCCCGCCGGTCCGCCCGTGCGGTCAGCGTCGTCACCGAGGACGGCTCGGTCGGGATCCGGGGCCGGGCCGCGGACGTCCTCGCCGACACGTTGGTCCGCGCCGGCGCGGAGGTCGTGTACGCCGCCGGCCGGGTCGACACGCTCCACGCGGCCGCTGCGGCGGCCGAGCAGCACGGGGCCTGGAGCCAGACCGCGGTCGCCGTGCCCCAGCCGTGCAGCACCGGCCTGTGCCGGGGTTGTCCGCTCCCGGTCGTCGGCGAGGACGGGGTGGCCCGCGACGTCCGGGCCTGCACCGAGGGTCCGGTGGTCCGCGGCGACCGGGTCCGCTGGGGTGAGCTCTCGTGATCGGCTCCGGACCGGCGCCGGTCGAGCTCGCCGGGATGAGCCTGGCCGGCCCGGTGCTGGTGGCCGCCGGCTGCGGCGGCACCGGCCCCGAGCTCGCGCCGTACCTGCCTGACGAGGGACTCGCCGTCCTCGGCGGCTTCGTCACCCGGTCGATCACCCTCAACCCGCGTGCCGGCGACCACCGACCGCTGGTCGTGGAGACCCCGTCGGGCCTCCTGCACGCCGCCGGCCTCCCGAGCCCGGGCCTCGAGCCGTTCCTCGCGACCGAGCTGCCGTGGCTGGCGCGTTCGGGGACCCGCGTCGTCGTCTCCATCACCGGCTCGACGCTCGGGGAGCACGCCGAGCTCGCCCGCCGGCTCGGCCGCGCCCCCGGGCTCTCGGCGATCGAGGTGCCGGTCAGCGGTGAGCCGTTCCACGCCGCGAGCCTGGTGTCCGCGGTGGCTCGCGACCTGCCGCGCGGCGTGCCCGTGCTCGCCAAGATCCGCCCCGACCTGCTCCGCGTCGTCGAGACCGCACGTGCCGTCCTCGACGCCGGCGCCGGCGCCGTGGTGGTCGGCGACGCGCTGCCCGCGGCCCTGCCCGACGGCCGGCCGGCGGGGCTGTCCGGGCCCGCGATCCGGCCGGTCGCGCTGCGCTGCGTCACCGAGGTCCGGGCCGCGCTGCCCGACGCGCCGGTCGTCGGTGGCGGCGGCATCATGACGGCCGACGACGCCCGCAGCTTCCTGGCCGCCGGAGCCGTGGCCGTCCAGGTCGGCACCGCACTCCTGCACGACCCCACGACCGCCGCCCACCTGGCGGCGGAGCTCGCTTCCACCCGGCCCGCTCCCCAGGAGGACACTGCACCATGACCACCTTCGGCGCCCGCCTGCACGCCGCGATCGCCGAGCGCGGTCCCTTCTGCGTCGGGATCGACCCGCACGCCGCCCTCCTGCAGGAGTGGGGTCTCGACGACGACGTCGCCGGGCTCGAGCGGTTCGCCCTGACCGTCGTCGATGCGGTCGCGCCCCACGTCTCGGTGGTCAAGCCGCAGTCGGCGTTCTACGAGCGGTTCGGCAGCCGGGGCGTGGCCGTGCTCGAGCGGGTGGTCGCGCAGTCGCGTGCAGCCGGGGCGCTGGTGCTGCTCGACGTGAAGCGCGGCGACATCGGCTCCACCAGCCAGGCGTACGCCGACGCCTACCTCGACCCCGCCTCGCCGCTGGGCTGCGACGCGGTGACCGTGAGCCCCTTCCTCGGCTTCGGCTCGCTCGACCCGTTCGTCGACACCGCTCGTCGCCACGGCGGCGGCCTGTTCGTGCTCGCACTGACCTCCAACAAGGAGGGCCCCGAGGTGCAGCACGCCCGCACCGACGAGGGCGACACCGTCGCCGGTCGGGTGCTCAGGCACCTGCGCCACCTCAACGCCGGCGCCGAGCCGCTCGGCTCGTTCGGAGCCGTCGTGGGCGCGACGATCGGGTCGACGGAGGAGGACCTCGGCTTCAACGGCCCGGTCCTGGCGCCCGGGTTCGGTGCCCAGGGCGGCACCCTCGATGACGTACGCCGCCTCTTCGGCTCCGCCGCCGCGGTGCTGCCGAGCTCCTCGCGCGAGGTGCTGCGCCTGGGCCCGGACACCGCGGCGATGCGCGACGCGGTGCTCCGCACCAACGAGGAGCTGCGCGCGTGAGGAGGCCGCTCGCCCTGGGTGTCGCCCTCGGCCTGGTCCTGCCGGCGCTGGTCGCCTGCGGCGGGTCGGACCAGGACGCCTACTGCGCTGCGGTGAAGGACCACCAGCAGGAGCTCAGCGACATCGTCGGCAGCGGCGAGCCCGACTCGCTGCTGAAGGCGCTCGACGTGTTCCGCGACCTGCAGGACCAGGCTCCCGGCGACATCACCGACGAGTGGCAGCAGGTGGTGACCAGCATCGAGGCGCTCCAGCAGGCGCTCGACGACGCGGGCGTCGACCCCGCGACCTACGACCGCGCGCACCCGCCGACCGGGCTCTCGGCCGAGGACCGGGCCCGGATCGACGCCGCCGCGAAGCAGCTGGGCAGCGGGACCACCCTGCGTGCCCTCCAGGACCTCGACCAGCAGGCGCGTGACGTCTGCAAGACGCCGCTCACGCTCTAGTGGCCACCGGGAGCCACCAGGGAGCCACCAGGGAGTCACCGGGGAGCCGCCTGACCGGCGGCCCTCGATTGCTGCCCCGTCGCTGTTCTGACTAGATTGACCTCGCACCGGCCCTGCCCCCGCCGGACCGCGTTCCCGATGCTCCCGACGCTCTCGACAAGGATCGCCCGTGGCTCTGCCCCCGCTCACCCCCGAACAGCGCCAGGCGGCCCTCGAGAAGGCCGCCGCCTCCCGGCGGGAGCGGGCCGAGGTGAAGAACCGCCTGAAGAACTCCGGCGCCTCGATCGTGGACGTCCTCTCGGAGGGGCAGCGCAACGAGGTCATCGGCAAGATGCGCGTCGTCGACCTGCTGCAGTCCATGCCCGGGCTCGGCAAGGTCCGCGCCCGCCAGCTGATGGAGAAGCTCGGGATCGCCGAGAGCCGCCGGGTCCGCGGTCTGGGCGCCAAGCAGGTCGCGGCGCTCGAGAAGGAGTTCGCCGCGCGTGACTGAGCGGAGCCCCGCGAGGCACGAGCGGGAATCCGCTCGATGGTGGTCGAGCAGCGACCGCGACCGAGGGACGAGGTCGCGACGGAGCGTGTCGAGACCCCCGCAGCCCGGACGACCCCGGTGAGTGACCACCCCGAGCGCCGATCCCGCCTCGTCGTCCTGGCCGGCCCGACCGCGGTCGGCAAGGGCACCGTTGCCGCCGAGGTGCGCCGCTGCCACCCCGAGGTCTGGATCTCGGTGTCGGCCACGACCCGACCCCCACGCCCGGGGGAGGAGAACGGGGTCCACTACTGGTTCGTCTCCGACGAGGAGTTCGACCGGATGGTCGAGCACGGCGAGCTGCTGGAGTGGGCGGTCGTCCACAAGGCCGCCAGGTACGGGACGCCCCGGCAGCCGGTCGACCTCGCGCTCGCGTCCGGGCAGCCGGCGATGCTCGAGATCGACCTGCAGGGCGCCCGCCAGGTCCGCACGACGATGCCCGAGGCGCTGTTCGTCTTCCTCAAGCCGCCCTCGTGGGAGGAGCTGGTCCGCCGCCTCGTCGGCCGCGGGACCGAGTCCGAGGAGGAACGGGTCCGCCGCCTGGAGACCGCGCGCGAGGAGCTGGCCGCCGAGGGCGAGTTCGACGAGACGATCGTCAACCACGAAGTTCACGATGCCGCGGAGCAGTTGGTAGCCTTGATGGCGCCATCCCCGACCGATCTGTGAGGCAAGAGCTGTGTCCGGACCCACCATCGCCGCCGAGGGCGTCACCAACCCCTCGATCGACGACCTGCTGACGAAGACCGACAGCAAGTACAAGCTGGTCCTCTACAGCGCCAAGCGCGCCCGTCAGATCAACGCCTACTACTCCCAGCTCGGCGAGGGCCTGCTGGAGTACGTCGGCCCGCTGGTCGACACCCACGTCCAGGAGAAGCCGCTCTCGATCGCGCTCCGCGAGATCAACGAGGACCTCCTGACCTGCGAGGACATCGACCCCGCCGAGCTCGCCGCCGAGGAGGCCGCCGCCCAGGCCGCCGCCGCGGACGCCGAGAACGCCTGATCCGACGAGTGGTCCACTGACCACCGACTCCGTCACCGAGGCCGCTCCCCGATCGGGGGAGCGGCCCCGTGTCGTCCTGGGCGTCTCGGGCGGCATCGCGGCCTACAAGGCGTGCGAGCTGCTGCGGCTGTTCACCGAGTCCGGCCACGACGTCACGGTCGTCCCCACCGCCGCGGCGCTGGAGTTCGTCGGTGCTCCCACCTGGTCCGCGCTGTCGGGCAAGCCGGTCGCGACCGACGTCTGGAGCGATGTCCACGAGGTCCCGCACGTGCGGATCGGCCAGGCCGCCGACCTCGTCGTGGTCGCGCCGGCCACGGCCGACGTCCTCGCCCGGGCCGCGCACGGCCTCGCGGACGACCTGCTCACCAACACCCTTCTCACCGCGCGGTGCCCCGTGGTGTTCGCGCCCGCGATGCACACCGAGATGTGGGAGCACGCCGCGACCACCGCGAACGTCGCGACGCTCCGCGAGCGCGGTGCCCTGGTCATCGAGCCGGCCGAGGGCCGGCTCACCGGCAAGGACACCGGCAAGGGGCGGCTCCCCGAGCCCGCCGAGATCTTCGACGCCTGTCGCGAGGTGCTCGCCCAGCACCTCGCCGGCCGTGGCACGCCCGGGGCGCTCGACCTCGCGGGCCGGCACGTCGTGGTGTCCGCCGGCGGCACCCGGGAGTACCTCGACCCCGTCCGGTTCCTCGGCAACCGCTCCTCGGGCCTCCAGGGGTACGCGCTGGCGCGCGCAGCGGCAGCGCGCGGCGCCGAGGTCACCCTCGTGGCGGCGAACACCAGCCTCCCCGACCCGGCCGGGGTGAAGGTCGTGCGCGTCGAGACCACCGCCCAGCTGCGGCACGAGGTCGTCTCGGCGGCGGCGGCGGCCGACGCGGTCGTGATGGCGGCCGCCCCGGCCGACTTCCGGCCCGTGGCGCCCAGCGACAGCAAGATCAAGAAGGCAGCCGACGGCTCCGCCCCGGCGATCGAGCTCACCCAGAACCCCGACATCCTGCGCGAGCTCAGCAGCGAGCGGCTGCGCGCCGGCCAGATGGTCGTCGGCTTCGCCGCCGAGACCGGCGACGAGACCGGGTCGGTGCTCGACCTGGCCCGTGCCAAGCTCGCCCGCAAGGGCTGTGACCTGCTCGTCGTCAACGACGTGAGCGGGGGAGCGGTCTTCGGCAGCGCCGAGAACGAGGCCGTGATCCTGGCCGCCGACGGTTCCTCCGTGGCGGTGCCCCGGGGATCGAAGTCGGCACTCGCCCACGTCATTTGGGACCAAGTGGCCACCAGGCTGCAGGATTGAGACCGTCGTCCCGTGATCCGGGACGCTCGATATCGTTGCGAGACCGCCAACACGACCCAGGAGTGCTGCTGTGACCGGACGTCTGTTCACCTCGGAGTCGGTGACCGAGGGCCACCCCGACAAGATCGCCGACCAGATCAGCGACTCCGTGCTGGACGCGATGCTCGAGCAGGACCCCTACAGCCGGGTCGCTGTCGAGACGCTGCTGACCACCGGTCTGGTCGTGGTCGCGGGCGAGGTCACCACGACGGGGTACGTCGACGTCAAGGACGTGGTGCGCAAGCGCATCGTCGACATCGGCTACGACTCCTCGGTCAAGGGCTTCGACGGGCACTCCTGCGGCGTCATGGTCGCGATCGGTGGCCAGTCCGGCGACATCGCCCAGGGGGTCGACACGGGCCACGAGAGCCGCACCGGCTCGGTGGACGCGATGGACAAGCAGGGCGCCGGCGACCAGGGCCTGATGTTCGGGTACGCCTGCGACGACACCGACGTCCTGATGCCGCTGCCGATCGTGATCGCCCAGCGCCTCGCCGAGCAGCTCACCGCGGTGCGCAAGGACGGGACGCTTCCCTACCTGCGTCCCGACGGCAAGACGCAGGTCACCATCGAGTACGACGAGGACAACCGTCCCGTCCGCGTCGACACGGTCGTGCTGTCCTCGCAGCACGACGAGGACACCGAGCTCGGCACCCTCGAGGCCGACGTGAAGAAGCACGTGATCGACCCGGTCCTGGCGAGCTTCCCGATCCCGTCCGAGGGCTACCGGCTGCTCGTCAACCCGACCGGCCGCTTCGTGGTCGGCGGCCCGATGGGCGACGCCGGCCTCACCGGTCGCAAGATCATCGTCGACACCTACGGCGGCATGGCGCGCCACGGTGGCGGCGCGTTCTCCGGCAAGGACCCGTCGAAGGTCGACCGATCCGCCGCCTACGCCATGCGCTGGGTCGCCAAGAACGTGGTCGCGGCCGGGCTGGCGAAGCGGTGCGAGGCCCAGGTGGCCTACGCGATCGGCAAGGCGCAGCCCGTCGGCGTCTTCATCGAGACGTACGGCACCGGCGTGGTCAGCGACGAGCAGATCCAGCGCTCCGTGCTCGACGTCTTCGACCTGCGGCCGGCGGCGATCATCCGCGACCTCGACCTGCTGCGGCCCATCTACGCCAAGACCGCGGCGTACGGGCACTTCGGCCGCGAGCTGCCCGAGTTCACCTGGGAGCGCACCGACCGCGCCGAGGACCTGCGCCGGGCCGCGGGGCTGTAGGCCCGCCGCCAGACCCGGCGCCAGACCCGGCGCGGCCTGGCCCGTGTTTGCTATCCCCGAGGCCCGTCCGGGTCATACCGGGGCACCGGAGCGGTTCCTAGGCTCCGACCATGAACCCTCCGACCATGAACAGGGCACGCGTCCTCGTCGGTCTCGGAACCATCGGCGCCCTCGCCGCCGCCAGCTTGTCGGTCGGCGTCGTGTCGGTCGGCGCCGCCACGTCCGCGCCGCCCGACGGCGACCGTGCGGCGCTGCGCGCCGACGCGGACGGTGCCCTGACGCTGCGGCCGGGCTTCATCGGCGTGCCCGCCTCGTCGAGCGTCGACGACCCGGCGGTGACGCCGGCGACCTCGGTCGTCGCCGCCGCCCGGGCCCACCTCGACCGGTACGGCGCCGTGCTCGGCGTCTCCACCGGCCAGCTGGTCCTGCGGGGCACGACCCGGACGCTGGCCGGCCAGGACGTCGTTCGGTTCACCCAGCAGGTCGACGGAGTCCCGGTGATCGGCGGCGAGGTCGTCGTCGGACTGCGCCCCGACCGCGAGCTCGGGTCGGCGCTCGCGACCGTCTCCACGAAGGCGCGGGTCGCGCCCACCCTCGTGGCCGAGAAGGACGCCGCGGCCACGGCCCGCGCGCTGACCGCCCGGTCCTCCGGAGTCCCGGCGGCGCGGTTGACGGTCCGCTCCGAGGGCCGCTGGCTCCTCGACCCGCGGGCGCTGGGTGCCCCTGCCCGGCTCGGGACGCACACGGTCTGGCGCTTCGACGTCTCCGACGGGGCAGGGGTGCGCCGGCTCGTGCTCGTCGACGTCCGGACCGGCGGGGTGGTCATGCACCTCGACGCCATCGAGAGCATCGACCGCGTCGTCTGCGACAGTGCCAACGTCGCGGTCAGCAACGAGTCGACCTGCACCTCCGGCTTCGCCCGGGTCGAGGGTGGCCCGGCCAGTGGCGTGGCCGACGTGAACGGCGCCTACGACTACGCCGGTGCCGTGTCGGACTTCTACGACTCGGTCGCCGGGATCGACCTGACCCAGCTGCTGGGCGTCGCCGTGGGGGGAGCCAAGAAGCTGGCCTCGACGGTGCGCTTCTGCTACACCGGCAGAACCTGCCCCTACCCGAACGCGTTCTGGAACGGCCAGCAGATGTACTACGGGGCCGGCTACGCCAGCGCGGACGACGTGGTCGGCCACGAGATGACGCACGGCGTCGTCGACCACTCCTCGGAGCTGTTCTACTGGGGGCAGTCCGGCGCGATGAACGAGTCGCTGGCCGACATCATGGGCGAGATCATCGACCACCGGTACGCCACTCCGGGCGACTCGCCCACCGACTGGCGGCTCGGTGAGGACCTGCCGATCGGGGCGATCCGCGACCTGCACGACCCGACGCTCTACGACCAGCCGGACCGGATGACGAGCTCGTTCTACACCAAGGACGCGCAGTACGACGACAACGGTGGCGTCCACACCAACAGCGGGGTCGGCAACAAGACGGCGTACCTGATCTCCCAGGGCGGCACCTTCAACGGCCAGACCATCACCGGCATCGACGCCGGGGACGCCGGCCTGACCAAGACGGCGATGCTCTACTACGACGTCATCGTGACGCTGTCCTCGGGCAGCGACTACGCGAACCTCGCCGCCGTGCTCGACCAGAGCTGCCAGGACCTCCTCAACGCAGGCGTCGGCGGCTTCACGGCCGCCACCTGCACGTCGGTGCACCGGGCGGGTGTCGCCACCGAGCTCACGACCACCCCGACCAACGCCCCGCAGCCGGCGGACGCCCCGCAGACCTGCCCGGCCGGTACGGAGCGGCGGGTCCTGTTCGACAGCGAGACGGGTGACCCGGCGGCCAAGTTCGAGGCCGGGCCGTCGTGGAACCGCGGGGAGTCGGCCGCCTGGGGCAGCAACGCAACGTCCGGCCAGGACGCCTGGTTCTCCTTCGACCCGACGTCGGCCGCCGGCAGCGGGCTGGTTGCCACGTCTGCCATCGGCCTGCCGGCCGGTCAGAAGAGCTACCTGTGGTTCCAGCAGTGGCGACTGCTGGACTACGAGCCCGGTGCGTTCTACGACGGCGGCGTCGTGGGCATCAACGACGAGGCCGCCAGCTCCGAGCCGTGGGTGAACGGACCGCAGGACGTGCTGTCCACCCAGTACGGCAACCCCTGGGGCGGCAAGCCGTCCTTCGGCGGCGACAGCCTCGGCTGGGTGGCCAGCCGGCTCGACCTGTCGTCGTGGGCCGGCCAGAGCGTCACGCCGTCGTTCTACCTCTTCAGCGACTCCTCGGTCGGGTTCATCGGCTGGTTCATCGACGACGTCGAGGTCTACACGTGCGATGCCCTGAGGAACACCCGGCTGCCCTCGATCAGCGGCCGGACGTTCGTGGGCAAGAAGCTGACGGCGAAGCCGGGGACCTGGTCGCTGTCCGGGCTGACCTTCAGCTACCAGTGGCTGCGCAACGGCAAGGCGGTCCGGGGAGCCACGGCGAAGACGTACCGGCTCGTCAAGGCCGACAAGGGCAAGATGATCGCGGTGCGCGTGACGGCGACCAAGTCCGTCGGGTCTCGACCGGGCGGGGAGCGTGCGAGCATCTCGGCCAGTGCGACCTCGAACTCGGTCGGACCGATCAAGCTCACCTGACCCTCGTCCGACTCTCGGGGCCTCGCCGTCGAGGGACCGGGCCGGGCCGGGGGCGGCCGCTGGTAGAACTGCGGCCATGACCGAGCCCCAGCCCGAGCTGCTGCCCGGGCTGGTCCGGGCCGAGGTCTGGGCGTCGCAGGCGCGGGCGAGGCGGGCGCGGGCCGGCGACGCCGAGCCGGCCACGGTCGACCCCGTCGCGCGGGTGCTCGTGGACGTCCCGCTGGCCCACCTGGACCGCTCCTTCGACTACGCCGTGCCGGCCACGATGGCCGACGACGCCCGGCCCGGAGCGCGGGTCAAGGTGCGGTTCGCGGGTCAGGACGTCGACGGCTTCGTGCTCGAGCGCTGCGCGCACACCGACCACGACGGCCGGTTGACGCCGCTGCGCCGCGTCGTCAGCGCGGAGCCGGTGCTCTCACCGGCGATCGCGGCCCTCGCCGGTGAGCTCGCGGCCCGGTACGCCGGGACCCGCTCCGACGTGCTGCGGCTCGCGATCCCGTCCCGGCACGCCACCACGGAGAAGAAGCCGTCCCCGCCCGCACCAGCCCCGCCGGCGTACGACGCGGGCGCGGCCGAGGCCGCCTGGGCCGGTCACGAGCCGGCCACCGCCTACCTGCGCCACCTCGCGGAGGGCAGCAGCCCGCGGGCCGTGTGGACCGCGGCGCCCGCGACCGACTGGCCCCGGCTCCTCGCTCATGCCGCGGCCGCCACCCGGGCCTCGGGCCGGGGGGTCCTGGTCTGCGTCCCCGACGGCAAGGACGTCGCCCGCGTCGACGAGGCCCTGGCCGCGGTCCTGGGCCCCGACCAGCACGTCACCCTGGTGGCCGACAGCGGACCGGCCCGCCGCTACGCCGACTTCCTGGCGGTGAGCCGCGGGGCCCGGCACGTCGTGGTCGGCACCCGGGCGGCCTCCTTCGCGCCGGTCCACGACCTGGGGCTCGTGGTCGTCTGGGACGACGGGGACGACCTGCACGCGGAGCCGCGGGCGCCGTACCCCCACACCCGCGAGACCCTGCTGCTGCGCGCGGAACGGGAGGGCGCTGCGGTCCTGGTCGGCGGCTTCGTGCGCACGGTCGAGGCCGAGTACCTCCTGCGGACCGGCTGGGCGCGGGAGCTGGCCGCCGACCGCGCTGCCCGCCGCCGCGTGACCGTCTCCGTCGTGGGGGAGGCCGACGCGCGCGACCGGGGCGGCCGGGTCCCGCACGAGGTGCACCTGGTGCTGCGCCGGGCGCTGGAGACCGGCCCGGTCCTGGTCCAGACCCCCCGATCGGGCTACGTCGCCGCGCTCGCCTGCGAGCGCTGCCGGACACCCGCGCGCTGCGCCACCTGCCGCGGACCCCTCACGCTCCGGGGGCCGACCGAGCCGCCCGCCTGCCGGTGGTGCGGCGCGGTGGCCGAGGACTGGGCGTGCGCGGAGTGCGGCCACCGGGGGCTGCGCGCCCCCGTGCTGGGCGACGCCCGGACCGCCGAGGAGCTGGGCCGGGCGTTTCCCGGCACGCGGATCCGCACCAGCTCCGGCGAGCGGGTGCTCCCGACCGTCGGGGCCGAGGCCGAGATCGTCGTCGCCACCCCGGGGGCGGAGCCGGTCGCCGACGGCGGCTACGCCGCCGTCGTCCTGCTGGACACCTGGCTGCTGCTCTCGCGGGTCGACCTGCGCGCGGGCGAGGAGGCCCTACGTCGCTGGGCGAACGCCGCCGCCCTGGCCCGCCCCGGGGCCACGGTCCTGGCCGTCGGTGCCCCGGCGCACCCGGCGCTGCAGGCCCTGGTCCGCTGGGACCCGGCCGGCTTCGCCGCCCGCGAGACCACCGAGCGGATGGAGGCGCACCTGCCTCCGGCCAGCCGGCTGGCCACGATCACCGGCGACCCCGGTGCGGTCGACGACGCCGCGACGCTGCTCGCGCCCCCGCCAGGTGCCGAGGTGCTGGGCCCGGTCGACCTCGCCGACGGCGAGAGCCGGGTGGTCGTGCGGGTCCCGCGAGCCCAGGGCGCCGCGCTCTCGGCCGCGCTCGCCGAGCTGCAGCGGCTGCGCTCGAGCCGCAAGCTCGACGCCGTCCGCGTCCAGGTCGACCCCCCGACGCTGTGAGGTTGCTGTGACCCGGCCGTCGGGTCCGCTCGGCCCCGCTCCCTAGGATGTCCTCGTGGCCATCCAGCCGATCCGACTCTTCGGCGACCCGATCCTGCGCAAGCCCGCTCTCGAGGTGGTCGACTTCGACAAGGAGCTGCGGCGCCTGGTCGAGGACCTGACCGACACGATGCTCGGCGCCCCGGGCGCCGGTCTGGCCGCGCCGCAGATCGGCGTCGGCCTGCGGGTGTTCACCTGGTACGTCGACGGGGAGGTCGGCCACCTGGTCAACCCCCGGCTCGACCTGTCCGAGGAGGTCCAGGACGGCCCGGAGGGCTGCCTCTCGATTCCCGACCTGACCTTCGACTGCCGCCGGGCGTTCTCCGTGGTCGCCCACGGCTTCGACATGCACGGCGAGCCGGTCGTGGTGTCCGGGTCCGACCTGCTCGCCCGGGCGATCCAGCACGAGACCGACCACCTCGACGGCGTGCTGTTCGTGGACCGGCTCGACACCGACGCCCGCAAGGCGGCGATGCGGGCGATCCGCGAGTCGGAGTGGTTCGGCCTGGAACGGCCGACCGTGAAGGTGTCCCCGCACGCCACCGGCGGCCTGGGGTTCTGAGGTGCGGGTCGTCTTCGCCGGCACCCCCGAGGTCGCCCTGCCCTCTCTCGACGCGATCGCGGCGTCGCGCCACGAGCTGGTGGGCGTCGTGACCCGGCCCGACGCGCCCGCGGGCCGCGGCCGCCGGCTGGCCGCCAGCCCGGTCGCGGAGCGCGCCGCGGAGCTCGGCGTCCCCGTCCTCCAGCCCGAGCACCCGCGTGACCCGGCCTTCCAGGACCAGCTGCGGGCCCTGCAGCCGCACTGCTGCCCGGTGGTGGCGTACGGCGCCCTGGTCCCGCAGTCGGCGCTCGACATCCCGCCGCTCGGCTGGGTGAACCTGCACTTCTCCGCCCTGCCCGCCTGGCGCGGTGCCGCGCCGGTGCAGTGGGCGGTGTGGGCCGGCGACGAGGTCACCGGCGCCACGACGTTCCGCCTCGTCAAGGAGCTCGACGCCGGACCGACCTTCGGGGTGATGACCGAGCGGATCCGGCCGCGCGACACCGCGGGCGATCTGCTGGAGCGGCTGGCCGAGGGCGGTGCCGGGCTCCTCGTCGCGACGCTCGACGGGCTCGAGGACGGCTCGCTCGAGGCGCGACCGCAGCCGGCCGACGGCACCAGCTACGCCCCGAAGATCGAGGTCGACGACGCCCAGGTCGACTGGTCGGCACCCGCGGTCGCCATCGACCGCCAGGTCCGCGCGTGCACCCCGGCGCCCGGCGCCTGGACGACGTACGCCGGCGAGCGGGTCAAGCTGGGTCCGGTGCTGCCCGCCGACGTCCGGCTGGCTCCCGGTGAGCTGGCGGTCGGCAAGCACGAGGTCCTCGTCGGCACCGGCACGCAGGCCGTGCGGCTGGGGGACGTGCGCCCGTTCGGGAAGAAGCAGATGCCCGCCGCCGACTGGGCGCGGGGTGCCCGGCTCGTCTCCGGGACCACCATGGGAGACGGTTCCGGTGCCGTCTGAGGGTCGTGTCGATACGGTCGGCCCCATGAGCCGGCGGTCCATCACTCGGGAGTCGTGGAAGCACGTCGCTGATGGGTGAGCCCGCGGCCGGTCGCGGTGGGACGCGACCGGGCCGGATCGTGGGACCCCGCCCCGGTGTCGACCCGGTCCGGCTCGCCGCGCTGGAGACACTGAAGGCCGTCCGCGTCGACGACGCCTACACCAACCTGGTGCTCCCCTCCGTGCTGCGGCAGTTCGACCTCCACGGGCGCGACGCCGCGTTCGCCACCGAGCTGGTCTCCGGCACGATCCGGCACCGCGGCACCTACGACGCCGTGCTGGCCGCCTGCGTCGACCGGCCGCTGAGCAAGGTCGAGGCCAAGGTGCTCGACGCGCTCCGGCTGGGCTGCCACCAGCTGCTGTCCATGCGCGTGCCCGCGCACGCCGCGATCAGCACCACGGTCGACCTGGTGCGGGCCAAGGGCACCTCGGGCGCCGGCGGGTTCACCAACGCGGTCCTGCGGCGCGTCGCCCGGCAGGACCTGACCGCCTGGATCGCCGAGGTCGCACCCGACCCCGCGGTCGCGCCGACGCGGTACGCCTCGATCGCCTACAGCCACCCGCGCTGGGTGGTCGACGAGCTCCGCTCGGCCGTGGGCGCCGAGCAGCTCGAGGCGCTGCTGGCTGCCGACAACGAGGCGCCCCGCGTCACGCTGGTCGCCCGCCCCGGTCGCGCCACCCGCGCGGAGCTGCCGGGCGAGCCGACGCCGTACTCGCCCTTCGGCACGATCCTGGCCGGGGGCGACCCCGGCGAGGTGCCCGCGGTGGCCGAGGGCCGTGCGGGCGTGCAGGACGAGGGCTCCCAGCTGGTGGCGCTCGCCGCGGCCCGCGCCGAGGTCGAGGGGCGCGACGAGCGCTGGCTCGACCTGTGCGCCGGTCCCGGCGGCAAGGCCGCGCTCCTGGCGGCGCTGGCGGCCGAGCGCGGCGCGCTCGTCGTGGCGAACGAGCGCCAGGAGCACCGCGCCGGCCTGGTGCGGCGCGCGCTGCGCGGCGCCGACGGGGTCGCCGGGATCGTGGCCGGGGACGGCACCGTGCCGCCGTACCGTCCCGCCTGCTTCGACCGGGTGCTGGTCGACGCCCCCTGCACCGGGCTCGGCGCGTTGCGCCGCCGCCCCGAGGCCCGGTGGCGCCGCCGCGCGGACGACCTGCTCGGTCTCGTGCTGCTGCAGCGCCGGCTCGTGTCGGCCGCCGTCGACCTGGTGCGGCCCGGGGGCGTGGTGCTCTACGCGACCTGCTCCCCGGTGCTGTCCGAGACCCGCGGGGTGGTCGGATCGGTGCTGGAGAGTCGCCACGACGTGCGGCTCGAGGACGCGACGCCGTTGCTGCCGGAGGTCCCGGACTGCGCCGGCCCGGTGCCCGGCACCCTCCAGCTGTGGCCGCACCGGCACGGCACCGACGCGATGTTCCTGGCCCTGCTGCGCCGCACCGGCTGACGCCGCGGGTGCGAGTCGGCGCGTCTTGCTCGCCGTGGGGGTGCGAGTCGGCGCGTCTTGCTCGCCGTGGGGGTGCTGAGCCGGGCGGCCGGCGGTCAGTCCAGCACGTGCCGCAGGTAGCGTCCCGGCGCGTCGAGGTAGGCCTTCCAGTGCTGGACCAGCTCGAGCTCCTCCCAGCTCGTCCGCCGGTAGCCCCAGCTCCCGGTCTCGAGGATCGTCGCGCCGGGCATGGCGGCCAGCACGGGGGAGTGGGTGGCGCACAGCACCTGGCCCCCGGACTCGACGATCCGTCCGAGCGCGGCGATCAACCCGAGCGTCGACGAGAACGACAGCGCCGCCTCGGGCTCGTCGAGGCAGTAGAAGCCGGGGGAGTCGAACCGGGTCCGGAGCACCTCCAGGAACGACTCGCCGTGGCTCATCTCGTGGAAGAGGGGCGTGGTCCGCGGCCGGCGGGGATCGACCTGCTGCTCCTCGAACGTGTACCAGCCGTGCATGGTCTCGGCCCGGAGGAAGAACCCCCACCGGCTCGCGCCGAGGCCGCGGCGCAGGCGCAGGGAGCTCGCCAGAGCCGACTCGGTCGCCCGGGTGGAGTGGTGGCCCTGGGTCGACCCGCCCTCAGGCGACAGCCCGAAGGCGGCCGCCACGGCTTCGACGATCGTCGACTTCCCCGACCCGTTCTCGCCGACCAGGAAGGTCACGAACGGCGACAGCTCGAGGCCATCCCGCGCCAGCTGCGTGACGGCGGGGATCGTCATCGGCCAGGCCGAGGGATCGAGGCGGCGCTCCGGGTCCACCTCGACGTGCACCACGGGCGGTTGGTCGAAGTCCACCTCCGAACCGTATGACGGACCACCCCCTAGATTGGCGCCATGCCCTCGAAGTCGCCGTCGGTCGAGATCGAGGTCGACGACCGGGTCGTCCGTGTGTCCAACCCCGACCGCGTCTACTTCCCCGAGTCGGGCGCGACCAAGCTCGACCTGGTGGAGTACTACCTCGCGGTCGGGCCGGGGATCGTCAACGCGCTGTACGAACGGCCGTGCATGCTGCACCGCTTCCCGAAGGGCCTGGCGGGCCACAAGGTGCACCAGAAGCGGTTGCCGGCGGGGGCGCCGCCGTGGGTCGAGACCGTGCAGCTGTACTTCCCGCGCTGGGGCCGCACCGCCGACGAGCTGTGCGTGACCGAGCTCGGCTCGGTCATCTGGGCCGTCCAGATGTCGACGGTGGAGTTCCACCCGTGGAACAGCCGGCGCCCCGACACCGAGCAGCCCGACGAGTGGCGCATCGACCTCGACCCGGGCCCGCTGTGCGACTTCGACACCGTGCGGCGGGTCGCGCACGTGACCCACGAAGTCCTCGACGAGCTCGGCGCCGTCGGCTACCCCAAGACCAGCGGTAGCAAGGGGATGCACGTCTATGTCCGGATCGCTCCGGACCACGGCTTCAAGGACGTACGGCGGGCCGCGCTCGCCTTCGCCCGCGAGGTCGAGCGCCGGGCGCCCGAGGACGTGACGACGACGTGGTGGAAGAAGGACCGCGACCCCCACCAGCTCTTCGTCGACTACAACCAGAACACCCGCGACCACACCATCGCGGCGGCGTACTCCGTCCGCGGCCTGCCGGACGCCCGGGTCTCGACGCCGATCCGGTGGGACGAGGTCGACGACGTCGACCCGCACGACCTCACGATCTTCTCGGTGCCTGCGCGCTACGCCGAGCTCGGTGACCTGCACGCCGACATCGATGACCACGTGTTCGACATCGCCCCGCTGCTCGAGTGGGCCGAGCGCGACGAGAAGGCCGGGGCCGAGACCCCGGCCGAGCCCGAGGAGGAATGATGGCGCGACCCACGCCGGTGCACGTCGAGGTGGCCGGACGGGCACTGCGGTGCCTCGTCTGCGACGCGGACGTCTTCACGGTGCGCACGATCACGCTCATCACCTCAGGCCTGGCGAACACCGGGTTCAACAAGCAGGCAGACGTGGCCACCTGCGGCACCTGCGGTCACCTGCACCAGTTCGTGGCCGGGGCGCTGGTCACCAGGCCGGTCCAGGGCTGAGGCGCCGAGCGGGTCGGCCTAGACTCACGCCCCGTGGGCAGCATCCAGATCACCCCGAGCATCCTCAACGCCGACTTCGGCCGGCTGGGTGAGGAGGTCGCGCGGATCGGCAGCGCCGACTGGGTGCACGTCGACGTGATGGACAACCACTTCGTGCCGAACCTGACCTTCGGACCGACGATGGTCGAGGCCCTGACGCGCAGCACCGACGTCCCGCTCGACGCGCACCTGATGATCGAGGACGCCGACAGCAACGCGCTGGCCTACGTCGAGGCCGGCTGCGGCTCGGTCACCTTCCACGTGGAGGCGGCGAAGGCGCCGGTCCGCCTCGCCCGAGAGATCCGTGCGCACGGCGCCCGCGCGGCGATGGCGCTCAAGCCGGCGACGCCGGTCGACCCCTACGAGGACCTCCTGCCCGAGCTCGACATGCTCCTGGTGATGACCGTCGAGCCCGGCTTCGGCGGTCAGAAGTTCCTCGACCTGTGCCTGCCCAAGATCCGCCGGGCGCGGGAGCTGATGGACAAGCACGGCGTCGAGACGTGGCTGCAGGTCGACGGCGGGGTCTCGTTGGAGACGATCGAGCGCTGCGCGGAGGCCGGTGCCGACGTCTTCGTCGCCGGCTCGGCCGTCTACTCCGCCGACGACCCCGACCGCATGGTCGCCGAGCTGCGCGCCCGGGCCGAGGCTGCCACCGCCTGACGCACGTGCTGCTGCCGGGACGGTGATCTGGTCGGGCTGCTCGGACGACCGCTGCGTCCCGGGAGGCTGGGGTGGGACGACGAATCCCGACGCGGGACGACAAAGCTTCGTCGTCCCGCATCGGATTTCGTCGGCCGGCCGACGAAACTCGCCAGCCGCCGAGCCGCCGCGCCGCCGGCCGCCGCCACCCGCCGACACCGGACCCCGCGGGTGTGACGCGCCCCACGGCGCCTCGTGCCGGGCCCTGTGGCAGACTCGACCCGACGAGTGAGAGCTCGCGTGCTCTGGGGTCGGTGAAACTCCGAACCGGCGGTAACAGTCCGCGACCCGGTCACTGCCAGTGACCGGTTGACCAGGTGGAACTCCTGGACCGACGGTCAAAGTCCGGATGGGAAGCGCACGCGCCGGCTGGACCTGTCGGGCACGTGCCCGCGCGTCCGCCGACCGTCGGCCCCGGAGTCCGCGACCGGACACGAGGGGCAGGACCGATGGGCTTCAGTGCAGCCGAGCAGGCGGCGATGCGCCGCGCGCTCGCCCTGGCCGCGACCCCCGGCGTGCCGCTGGGCCCCAACCCGCGCGTGGGCTGCGTGCTGCTCGACGACGCCGGCGCCACGGTCGCCGAGGGCTTCCACCGCGGCGCCGGCTCGCCGCACGCCGAGGTGGACGCCCTCGCACGTGCCGGCGACCGGGCGCGCGGGTCGACCGCGGTCGTCACGCTCGAGCCGTGCAACCACACCGGCCGGACCGGGCCGTGCGCGCAGGCGCTGGCGGACGCAGGGGTACGACGGGTGGTGTTCGCGCAGCCGGACCCGAACCCGACCGCGGCGGGCGGCGCCGCGACCCTCCTGGCCGCCGGGATCGAGGTCGAGGCCGGTCTGCTGGTCGACGACGCGCGGGCGGTCAACCGGAGCTGGACCTTCGCGGTCGAGCACGGCCGCCCCTTCGTCACCTGGAAGTTCGCCACGACCCTGGACGGGCGCAGCGCCGCGGCCGACGGCACCAGCCGCTGGGTCAGCTCGGCCGCCGCTCGACTCGACACCCACCGGCTGCGCTCGCTGTGCGACGTGATGCTGGTCGGCACGCACACCGTCGAGGTCGACGACCCGCTGCTCACCGTGCGCGACGACGACGGTGCGCCGCTGCCGCAGCAGCCGTTGCGCGTGGTGATGGGGGAGCGCGACCTCGACCCGCGGCGCCGGATCTTCAACGCGGACGCCGAGACGCTCCACCTGCGGACCCGCGACCCGCACCGGGCGCTCGCGGAGCTCTACGCCCGGGACCGGCAGCACGTCTTCCTCGAGGGAGGTCCGACGCTCGCGTCGGCGTTCCTGCGGGCCGGGCTCGTCGACCAGGTCGTCGCGTACGTCGCCCCGATGCTGCTCGGTGCCGGCCGGTCGGCCGTCGCCGACCTCGGAATCACCACGATCGCGGGCGCGTTGCGCCCCCACGTCACCGACATCGCGGTGCTGGAGGCCACCGAGGGCGACGAGCCCAACGTCCGCCTCACGCTCACGCCGGGTCACCCGGACGCCCCGCAGCCAGACGGAACGCACCAGGACGGAGAGGACTGACATGTTCACGGGCATCGTCGAGGAGCTCGGCACGGTCGCCGCGGTCCAGGACCAGGGGGACGCGGTCCGGCTCACCGTGCGCGCGGACACCGTCCTGGAGGACGCCGGCCTCGGTGACTCGATCGCGGTCAACGGCTGCTGCCTCACCGTCACCGAGCGCACCGACGACACCTGGACTGCCGACGTGATGCAGGAGACGCTCGACAAGACCAGCCTCCTCGGCGTCCAGCCGGGGGACCGGGTCAACCTCGAGCGTGCCGTCACCGCCGACAAGCGGCTCGGCGGCCACATCGTGCAGGGCCACGTCGACGGCGTGGGCACCGTCGTCAGCCGCACCCCCAGCGAGCACTGGGAGGTCGTCGAGATCGCGATGCCCACCCCGCTGGCCCGCTACCTTGTCGACAAGGGGTCGATCACCGTCGACGGCGTGAGCCTCACCGTGGTCGAGGCCGGGTCGGACCGGTTCACGGTCAGCCTGATCCCGGAGACCCTCGCCCGTACCACGCTCGGGACCCGACAGCCCGGCGACCGGGTCAACCTCGAGGTCGACGTGATCGCCAAGTACGTGGAGCGCCTGCTGCCGTTCACGGGGACGTCCGCCACCCAGGAGCCGGCATGAGCATCGCGGCCCTGTACGACGCCCACCTGACCGTCGCGGGCCACCCGATCACCTGGCGCGAGATCGTCGGCAACGCCTTCGGGTTCGCCTCGGCCATCGGCGGCCTGCGCCGCCGGGTGTGGGCCTGGCCGGTCGGCATCGTTGGCAACGTCTTGCTGTTCACCGTCTTCGTCGCGGCGACCTTCGACGCCCAGGCGCAGCAGCCGCTCTTCGGCCAGGCCGGTCGTCAGGTGTTCTTCATCCTCACCAGCATCTACGGCTGGTACCGCTGGAGCGAGCAGAGGCGCCTGCACGGCGGGGGTGACGCGCCCGCGATCGACCCGCGCTGGGCGACCGCCCGGGAGCGGGTGCGCTACCTGGTCGCCGCGCTCGTCGGCGTCGTGGTGGCGCAGTGGGCGTTCGCGCTCGTGGGAGCGGGCTGGCCGGCGCCGCGCTGGTACTACTGGTGCGACGCCTGGATCTTCGTCGGGTCGATCCTGGCGACCTACGCGATGGCCCGGGGCTGGAACGACTTCTGGCTGGCCTGGATCGCGGTCGACCTGGTCGGCGTCCCGCTGCTCTGGCACTCCGGCTACTACCCCTCGGCGATCCTCTACGTCTTCTACGGCGGCCTGTGCGTCGCCGGCTTCGTGACCTGGTGGCGCGCCACCCGGGCGACACCCCCGGCGGCGAAGCCCGCCGAGACCCAGGAGGTGGTGGCATGAGCCAGCACGACACCATCCGGCTCGACACCGTCGAGCGGGCGATCGCCGACATCGCCGCCGGCAAGGCGGTCATCGTCGTCGACGACGAGACCCGCGAGAACGAGGGCGACATCATCTTCGCCGCCAGCAAGGCGACCCCGGAGCTGATGGCGTTCACGATCCGGCACAGCAGCGGGGTGATCTGCGTGCCGATGCCGGCCCACATGCTCGACCGCCTCGAGATCCCCCTGATGACGCCCCACAACAAGGACAAGCTGCGGACGGCGTACACGATCTCGGTCGACGCCCGCGACGGCGTCAGCACCGGCATCTCCGCGGCCGACCGCGCCCACACCGCCCGGGTGCTCGCGGACTCGGCGACCGAGCCCTGGGAGATCACCCGACCCGGACACGTCTTCCCGCTGCGCTACCGCGAGGGCGGGGTCCTGGTGCGGCGCGGCCACACCGAGGCCGCCGTCGACCTCGCCACGCTCGCCGGGCTCACGCCGGCCGGCGTCCTGGTCGAGGTCGTGAACGACGACGGCACCATGAAGCGGGCGCCGGAGCTGCGGGAGTTCGCCGACGAGCACGGGCTCGCGATGATCTCCATCGACGACCTGGTCCGCTACCGGCGCCGTCACGAGAACCTCGTCGAGCGGGTCGCCGAGACCCGGCTCCCGACGAAGTTCGGGGACTTCACGGCGTACGGCTACCGGATCACCGTCGACGACTCCGAGCACATCGCGCTGGTCCACGGCGACGTCAGCGGGCCGGAGCCGGTGCTGACCCGGGTCCACTCCGAGTGCCTCACCGGCGACGTCTTCGGCAGCCACCGGTGCGACTGCGGCCCGCAGCTGGAGGAGGCGATGCAGCGCGTGGTCGACGAGGGTCGCGGCGTCGTGGTCTACCTGCGCGGTCACGAGGGTCGCGGGATCGGCCTGGTCGCCAAGCTGCAGGCCTACCAGCTGCAGGACGGCGGCCGGGACACGGTCGACGCCAACCTCGACCTGGGCCTGCCCGCCGACGCACGCCACTACGGCACGGCCACCCAGGTGTTGCGCGACCTCGGCGTCTACAGCGTGCGGCTGATGACCAACAACCCCGACAAGGTGGAGAACCTCGAGGACTTCGGCGTGCACGTCGCGGCGCGGGTCCCGCTGACCCCCCACCCCAACGACCACAACATCGCCTACCTGCTGACCAAGCGCGACCGGATGGGCCACGACCTGCCCAACCTCGACCCCACCGAGAACCCCACCGAGAACCCCACCGAGAACCCCACCGAGAACCCCACCGAGAACCCCACCGAGAACGTCGCCGACATGACCCAGGACGGAGCCTGAGATGGCCGGACACGGCGCCCCCGAGGCGGAGACCTTCGACGCGAGCGGCCTGAAGGTCGCGATCGTCGCCGCGAGCTGGCACACCGAGGTGATGGACGGGCTGCTCGCGGGCGCCCAGCGCGCCGTGGCCGACTTCACGACGGTGGCGCAGGTCGTCCGGGTCCCGGGCACCTTCGAGCTGCCCGTGGTCGCCGGCGCCCTGGCGCAGCAGGGGTACGACGCCGTGGTCGCCCTCGGCGTCGTCGTCCGGGGCGGCACGCCGCACTTCGAGTACGTCTGCAGCGCCGCCACCGATGGGCTCACCCGCGTGGCGCTGGACCGCACGGTCGCGGTCGGCTTCGGCGTCCTCACCTGCGACACCGACCAGCAGGCGCTCGACCGCGCCGGGCTGGAGGGCTCGCGCGAGGACAAGGGCTACGAGGCGACCGCCGCCGCCCTGCTCACCGCCCGGACCCTGCGGGAGCTGGCCGGGCGCACGCCGTAGGCTGGTCGACCGTGAAGACGTTCGACGAGCTCTGGACCGAGCTGAGCGACAAAGCCCGGTCCCGTCCCGAGGGGTCCGGCACCGTGCGTCAGCTCGACGCCGGCGTCCATGCCATCGGGAAGAAGCTGGTCGAGGAGGCCGCCGAGTCCTGGATGGCCGCGGAGCACGAGGGCCGCGACCGGGCCGCCGAGGAGATCAGCCAGCTGCTCTACCACGCCCAGGTCCTGATGCTGGCCACGGGCCTCGAGCTCGACGACGTCTACGCACACCTCTAGGAAGCACCTGATGGCTCTGCTCCGCATCGCGGTCCCCAACAAGGGCTCGCTCTCGCTCTCGGCCGCCGAGATCCTCCGCGAGTCCGGCTACCGGCAGCGCGAGGACTCCAAGCAGCTGACGCTGACCGACACCGAGAACGGCGTCGAGTTCTTCTACCTGCGACCCCGCGACATCGCCCTGTACGTCGGCGAGGGCACGCTCGACGTCGGCATCACCGGCCGCGACCTGCTCAAGGACTCCGGGGCGAAGGCCGAGGAGGTGATGGGTCTCGGGTTCGGCCGCAGCCGGTTCCGCTTCGCGGGACCGAAGGGCGTGTTCACCGACCTCGGCCAGCTCGCCGGCCAGCGGATCGCGACGTCGTACGTCGGCGTGGTGCGCTCGTTCCTCGAGGAGCGCGGCATCGAGGCCACGGTGACGCGGCTCGACGGCGCCGTCGAGACCAGCATCCAGCTCGGGGTCGCCGACGTCATCGCCGACGTCGTGGAGACCGGCAGCACGCTGCGCCAGGCGGGACTCGAGACCTTCGGCGAGACGATCCTGGACTCCGAGGCCGTGCTGGTCACCCGCAGCGGGGCCGTGCCCGAGGGCTTCGAGGTCTTCAAGCGTCGGGTCGAGGGCGTGCTGGTCGCGCGCAGCTACGTGATGATGGACTACGACATCCCCAGCGACCGGGTGACCGACGCCGTCCGGCTGACGCCCGGGATCGAGAGCCCGACCGTCTCCCCGCTCCATCGCGACGGCTGGTCGGCGGTCCGCGCGATGGTCCCGCGCGACGGCGCCCAGCGCCTGATGGACGAGCTGTTCGAGATCGGCGCCCGCGGCATCCTGCTCACCGACATCCATGCCTGCCGGCTCTGAGCCGGCCGGCGTCCGGCTCCCGCACACCTGGCGGCCCTTCGGCGTCCGGCTCGCGGGCGCGGTCCTGGGCGGCGGGCTCCTGGCGGTCTGCGCGCTGACGTGGATCGGGTTCGACGCCGAGACGCGAGCCCGGTTCACGATCTTCCAGCGCGGCACCCTGGTCTTCTTCGGCCTCCTGGTCTTCGCGGTCTGGTTCGCCCTCGTCCGGTCCCGGGTGGTCGCCGAGGAGGACCGGTTGGTCGTGGTCAACGGCTACCGGCGGCGCGACTTCGCGTGGCCCCAGGTCATCGCCGTCCGGTTGCCGCCCGGAGCCCCGTGGGTCACTCTCGACCTCGCGGACGGCACGACCGTCCCGGCGATGGGCATCCAGGGCTCGGACGGGGCGAGGGCCCGTTCGGCCGTCCGCGAGCTCCGCTCCGTCCTGGACACGAAGTCGCAGGTCTGACCCGCAGGCGCCGCCCAGGGTCGCCCGGCGCACGCCCGGCACCCGGACCTGGTGCAGATCGTCGACCTCCCGACGCTCCCGACCATGCCGCACGACCCGGACGTGATCCTCTACGACACCGTCGGGCGGCTGCCCGACGTCGACGAGAAGCTGCGGATGATCGTCGGCGCGAACGACGCCCGGGTGATCGTCCACTCCTGGGACGACTACCCGGAGGAGGCGGCCCGCCGCCAGGGCGCGGCCGGCTACCTGTCCAAGAGCCTGGGCGCCGACGAGCTGGTCGCGGCGATCGTCGCCATCCACGACGGGCGGCCCGTGCCGGACGGCGCCCGCACCGGCACCGGCGATGCCGGGGAGCCCGTCCTCACCTGGCCCGGGCAGGTGGACGGCCTCACCCAGCGGGAGTCCGAGATGCTGTCGTTCATCACCCGGGGCCTCACGAACGACCAGATCGCGCGCCGCGCCTACCTGAGCATCAACACGGTCAAGACCTACATCCGGGCCGCCTACCGCAAGATCGGGGTCACCAACCGGGCGCAGGCCGTCGCCTGGGCTACCGTCACGGCTTCCACCCCGCCGAGGACATCGACCCCGAGGAATCGACCCCGAGGAATCGACCCCTAGCCTCCGGTGCGGAGCTCCCACGTCGGGTGCTGCGGGACGTCGTTGTGCACGACGACGTCGGCATGGTCGAGCGGGCTGACGGCTGCGAAGTAGATCCGCTGCGAGGGGATGTAGCGCTCGCGCCAACGACGCTCGACCTCCTCGGCCGACATCGCTCCCCGCTCCCGTACTCGAGCACGGGCCACGGTCTCCTCGAACGGTGTCGACACGAAGACGCGGAGGTCCCACCCGCCGGCGAGCTCCGGCCGCTGCAGGAAGACCCCGTCGAAGACGAGCACGGCATCGGCTGCGGCCGTGCTGGGAGGAAGGGACAGCGAGATGTCTGCCGCGCGGTCGTAGACGGCGCTGCGGAAGCGACGGTCGCCGCCGGGCCCCAGCGGTTCCAGCAGCACCCGGTTGAGTGCGTCGTAGTCGTGGTTGTCGTGGTAGCAGGCCAGGGCCGAGTACTCCCCACGCCGGTACCGCTGGGCGCGCGGGAAGAGGAACCCTTCGATCGTGGCGCGGATGACGTCCCGGCCCTCCGCGCGCAGGACCGCGGCCAGCTCGTCGGCCAGCGTCGTCTTCCCGGCTGCCGGAGGCCCGTCGATGCCGACCCGCGTGGGATGGTCGACCGCCACGAGGCCGACCGCAACGGCGAGGTGGTCCAGCAGCTCGTCCCGAGTGCCGCTGTGCATGTGCTGCCACCGTCCTCGGCCGGGGAGGGGCCGTGGGGAGAGCCTAGGCGAAGCGCGCCGGAGACGCCCGGACCGCGGCGCCGTCAGAGCGCGCGGATGCCCCAGGACGCGGAGAAGTCCTCGCCGGGCGCGATCACCACGAGGTCCCGGCCGCTGCGGAACGCGTCGGCCGGTGCGGTCATCGGCTCGACCGCAAGAGATCGTCGCGCCCGTCCCGGCACGTCGTCGGCGCTGAAGACCTGGAACCACCGGTGCCGCCGGTCCGCCCACAGCGCCACGCTGCGCCCGGTCGCGGGATCGGCGACCACGACCGTCGCCGTACCCTCCCCGTCGCGGACGAGGTCGGTGAACCCGTCGTCGAACGCGACGTCGCGGACCGGCCGGGCCATCCGGAAGTCGTACGGCGTCCCGTCGACGGCCTCGTGCCCGACCGGGATGAGCCGCTCGTCCACGACCGCCCGGGTCGCCGCGGGCAGGGTCAGCTCCCAGCCGTCCACCGGTCCCGTGCCGACCGAGAGATAGGGGTGCGCGCCGCTCGCGTACGGCGCGGGCTCGCCGGCCAGGTTGGTCGCCGACTGGGTCACGGTGAGGCCGTCGGCGGACAGGTCGTGGACGACCCGCAGGTCGAGCGTCCAGGGGTAGCCGCTCTGCGCCATCAGGCGGTAGGTCAGCGACACCGAGTGCGTGGTGTGCTCCTCCACCGACCAGGCCGCCCACCGCACCAGGCCGTGCGAGGCGTTGCGCCGCGCCGGCTCGGAGAGCGGCAGCTGCAGCTCGCGGCCGCCGAAGGACCAGGCGCCGTCGCGGACCCTGTTGGGCCACGGCACGAGCAGCTGCCCGCGGCCGCCGTAGGCCATCTCGTCCTCGTCGAACCCGTCGAGGAGCGGGTGGCCCTCGTGCTCGAGCAGTCGCAGCGTGCCGCCGCACTCGGTCACGACCGCGCGGTAGCCGCCCGCCGAGATCTCGTACTGGTCACCACTGGGCGCGAGCATGCGCGCCACCCTAAGGCTTGTCGCCGGCGCGCAGGACCAGGTCGGCGCGGTCCCGCGCGCCGGTCCGCGCGAAGTGGTCCTCCTCGTCGCGCGCCCACTGCTGCAAGCGCTCCTCGTACGCCGGACCGTCGCGCCCGACGGCCCGGGCCAGGCGCACCGGCGCCGGTGCCTCCACCCACACCAGGACGGTCACCAGGCCGGCCAGCGCAGGCACCCAGGCGCCGACGCCCTCGACGACCAGGACCGGCGCCGGCGGTACGACGACCTTCTCGGCGTACCGCCCGGCGTGCCAGTCGTACCGGCGGTAGCACCCCGGGTCGCCGGCCGCGAGCGGGCCGAGGAGCGCCGCGAGCTGGTCGCCGATCCGGGGGAGGCCGTCCCAGCCGTCGTACATCGCGTCGGTGTGCACGACCCGCACGTCGCGCGAGCGGCGCGCGAGCGCCGTCGCCAGCGTCGTCTTGCCCGAGCCCGAGGGCCCGTCGACGCACACCAGCCGGCCGGTGCCGAGCGTCGGCGGCCGGGCCAGCGCGAGCGACAGGACCCGCTCGGCCCGGGAGGCCGCCTCAGAAGAGCTGGCCACACCCGCGGTAGGTCGGCACGGCGTCGACGAGCTCGTCGCCGGCCAGCAGGTGCACGGTGCCGGCGTGCTCGAAGACCTCACCCGACTTCGCGTGCCGGAACCACACCAGGTCGCCGATGCCGAGCCCGTCGGCCGACGGCCCGACCAACGGGGTCTGGACCTCGCCGGCGCCCTCCAGACCGGTCAGCTCGAGCCCTGCCGGGGCCCACGGCGTCGGCAGCCGGTCGGGCCCGGCGGCACCGGACGCGGTCAAACCACCCCCGTGGACCGTGACGACCCCGGGCGCGGGCTTGCGGGTGACCGGCAATGCGAAGTACGACGCCGGGCGGGGCTCGAACGAGCGGTAGTGGTCGAACAGCGTCGGCACGAGCAGCCCGGAGCCGGCGGCCACCTCGGTGACCACCGGGTCGGCGGCGGTCTCCGCGACGGACCCGGAGCCGCCACCGTTCCAGAACTCCAGCTCCACCAGGGACCCGAGCGCGTCGGCGACCTCCCGGCGACGCACCGCGAGCTGGCGGATCGACATGGACTTGACCCGGCGCAGGACGGCCGAGCGCACCCGGGCGTCCGGCACCGAGTCCTGGATGCCCGCGACCTGGCCCTCGTAGGTCATCGCACCGACGAGCCGGAAGCCGGTGCGAGCCACGACCTCGCGAGCCAGGCCCAGCACCGAGCCGACGTCGCCGAGCGGGGAGCGCTTCGGGCCGACGGTGCGACCGGCGAGGTGCAACCCGGCGTCCACGTCGATCGCGATCCGGACCGGCACGACGGGGGAGAAGCGGACCGAGTCGACCACGTCGAGGTGGGCGACGTCGTCGACCATGAGCGTGATCGCGGCCGCCGCCGAGGGCGACGCGACGAGCTCGGCCAGTGCCGCCCGGTCGACCGTCGGGTAGGCGACGACCACGTCGTCGCTGATCCCCTGGTCGTGCAGCCAGAGTGCCTCGCGCAGGCTGTAGGCGAGGACCCCGCTCATGCCGTCGTGGGCGAGCGCGCGCTCGATGAGCGCGGGCACGCGCAAGGACTTCGACGCCACCCGGATCGGCTTGCCGTGCGCGCGGCGCACCAGGTCGTCGGCGTTGGCGTCGAAGGCGTCCAGGTCGACGACGAAGACGGGGGTCGGCAGCGGGACGCCCTGCTTCGCGACCGCGTCGTCGAGCCGGGACCACAGGCGGTTGCGGTCCACGGGGGTCGGTGCCATCAGCTGATGCCTCGCTTGCGCAGGATGGCCTCGATCTCGGCCATCTCGGGGTCGGTGTCGGTCACGACCGGCTCCGACCTCCGTCCCCTCCCGGACGGCAGGGGACGGGGCGACCCGGCCGTCGCCGACGTGGGGTCCGCCTTCCCGAGCTGGCGTGCACGCATCATGCCCGACGCGACGATCAGGGTGATGCCGACACCACCGAGCACCACGCCGAACCACACGGCGGGGCTGAAGACCAGGTGGGTCGCCCAGTCCGTCACCGCGTCGACGACGCGCGTGAACATCTGCAGCGTCCGGGTCAGGTACGCGGCCAGGGGCAGCAGCGTGAATCCGAGCGCGCGCAGCCCGGAGGTCGCCCCCCGCCGACGGAAGGAGATCCAGGTCCAGATCCCCCCGAGCACCGTGAGGCTGAGCGTCAGTGCTGCCCAGGCCGCGTCGTCCACGACATCAAGCGTCCCACACGACGCACGCCGGGCCGGGACGGCCGCCGCCGGTTTCGCCCTGCGACCCGAGCGCGGGAGGATGGGCGCGTGATCGAGCCCGGCGACGACCTGGTGATCCCCGACCCGGGGTTCGCCGGCGACGACGGCTCCGCACCTGCCGAGGTGACCGATGCCCTGGCCGGGTGGTCGGCCGGGCGGACGCCGTACGTCGAGGCGCTCGCGGCGCTGCAGCGCTCCCGGGTGCTGGTCCCGGTGGTCGCGGTGCTGGGTGAGGTCGAGGTCGACGACGCCGGGCTCGCGCGGGAGAAGACCAGCGAGATGGCGACCGTGCTGCTCCGCGGCGCCGACGGACGGCAGGCGCTGCTCGCCTTCACGGGGACGCCGGCGTTGCAGTCGTGGAACCCCGACGGGCGCCCGGTCCCCGTCACGACCGCCCAGGCGGCCCGGTCGGCACTCCGGGACGGGGCGGTCGCGCTGGTGGTCGACGTCGCCGGCCCGGTGCGCTTCGTGGTCGAGGGTGAGGACCTGGTCCGGCTCGCCGACGGCTGGGCGCTCGCGCGTGCGGGGGACCGCACCGCCTGGATTCGGCCGAGCACGGAATGATCGAGTAGCATCAGGCGTTGACCGATCAGTTCCGTCGTACCCTCGACGGCACCGATCACCCAAGCGGAGGCTTGCACGACTGCCTCCCACCCGCATCGGCCGCCCTGCTCCACAGGTCGTCGGGTCCGGTCCACGAGGCTCCGGCCTCGATGTGGTGACGTGCCCCTCGGTGAGCGTGGGGAGCGTCGGACTGGCTTCCGCTTGCTTGTCAGCGGGAGCCATTCGTCATTTCACCCCACGTCCACTCGGGGTGGTGGAGCGGCGAGGCGCCCCGACCGGATGGCTACAGGAGGACACATCAGCACCGAGCTGCGAATCAACGACCGGATCCGGGTACCCGAGGTCCGTCTCGTTGGACCCAACGGGGAGACCGTGGGCATCGTTCCCACGGACCAGGCGCTCAAGCTCGCCCAGGAGGCGGACCTCGACCTCGTCGAGATCGCGCCCCAGGGCAAGCCGCCCGTCTGCAAGCTCATGGACTACGGCAAGTTCAAGTACGAGAACGCGCAGAAGGCCCGTGAGGCACGTCGCAACCAGACGAACGTGATCATCAAGGAGATGAAGCTTCGTCCCAAGATCGACGCGCACGACTACGAGACCAAGAAGGGTCACGTGGTCCGCTTCCTGCGCGCCGGCGACAAGGTCAAGATCACGATCATGTTCCGCGGTCGTGAGCAGCACCGCCCCGAGCTGGGCTTCCGGCTGCTGCAGCGGCTGGCCGAGGACGTCGGTGAGCTGGGCTTCGTCGAGTCGGCCCCCAAGCAGGACGGCCGCAACATGATCATGGTGCTCGGCCCCCACAAGAAGAAGGCCGACGCGAAGGTCGAGATGCAGGCGGCCAAGGAGTCCCGGGCCGCCGAGCGCGCCGCCGACCAGGCCGCCGAGCGGGCCGAGCGCGACGCCGCGCACGCCGCCGGTCCCGTGGCGGCGAAGAAGGAGCGGCGCCGCTCGGAGAACCTCGACCCCGAGATCGACGCCTGATCCGACCGCAAGCCTCCGCCGGCGCACCACCGTGCGCCGGCAGGACGATGAGAGAGAGACACGACAGATGCCGAAGAACAAGAGCCACTCCGGTGCGGGCAAGCGCTTCCGCGTGACCGGTTCCGGCAAGATCCTTCGCGAGAAGGCGGGCAAGCGCCACAACCTGGAGAAGAAGTCCTCCAAGGTCACCCGGCGCATGACCGGCACGACCGAGGTCGCCAAGGCCGACGTCCCGCGCGCGAAGAAGATGCTGGGTCTCTGACCCTCGCCCGCACCCCGCCGGTGGTCGCGCACACCCGACCTCGGCACCCGATCTGAGCAACAAGGAGCAATACAGTGGCACGCGTCAAGCGGGCAGTGAACGCCCAGAAGAAGCGCCGGGTCGTCCTGGAGCGCGCCAGCGGTTACCGCGGCCAGCGCTCGCGGCTCTACCGCAAGGCCAAGGAGCAGGTCACCCACTCCCTGGTCTACAGCTACAACGACCGCCGCAAGAACAAGGGCAACTTCCGTCGCCTGTGGATCCAGCGCATCAACGCCGCGGCGCGTGCGCAGGGCCTGACCTACAACCGGTTCATCCAGGGCCTCAACCTGGCCGGTGTCGAGGTCGACCGCAAGATCCTCGCCGACCTGGCCGTCAACGACGTCGCCGCGTTCAACGCGCTCGTCGAGACCGCGAAGGCGGCCCTGCCCGAGGACGTCAACGCGCCCAAGGTCTCGGCCTGAGCCCTCAGTTGACAGGGACGGGTGAGCTCGGTGCGAGCAGCGCCCGCATCAAGCAGCTGCGTCGGTTGAGCCGTCGCTCGGAGCGATCCGAGCGACGGCTCTTCCTCGCGGAGGGCCGCAACGCCGTCGAGGCCGCGCTGGAGGCCGGCGTCGTCGTCGAGGTCTTCGCGCGCCCGCTGCGTGACCACCTCCTCCCGGCCGTCCCCGACGACGTCCCGCTGACCTGGGTCGACGAGCGCGCGCTCAAGGCGCTGAGCGACTCGGTCACGCCCGCTGGTGTCGTCGCCCTGTGCCGTTTCGTCGACGTCCCTCTCGAGGAGGCGCTCGTCGGCGGGTACGTCGCCATCTGCGCGGACGTCAGCGACCCCGGCAACGCCGGCACAGTCATCCGGTGCGCGGACGCAGCGGGCGCCGGGGGAGTCGTCCTCGCCGGCAGGTCCGTCGACCTCTACAACGGCAAGACCGTGCGCGCCAGCGCCGGGAGCGCCTTCCACCTCCCGATCGCGACCGGGGGCGACGCCGCCGACGCCGTCCGCGCCGCCCAGGCGGCTGGATACGCGGTGCTCGCCACCGCAGCGGACGGCGAGGTCGACCTCTTCGAGGCCGACGAGGTCCTCGCCCGTCCCACCGCCTGGCTGCTGGGCAACGAGGCCCACGGGCTCGGCCTCGAGCTCGCCGAGCTGGCCGACCACCGCGTCCGCATCCCGATCCACGGCCGCGCCGAGAGCCTCAACCTCTCCACCGCGGCTGCGCTCTGCCTCTACGCCTCGGCCCGGGTCCAGCGCGGTCACGGCTGAGCGGAGACGCCCGGGGACCGCACCGGTCGTGGTGAAACCCCGGTCTGCGGCGCCGCCCTCCACTAGCGTCGGGGCACGTGAGCGTGCGCCGACTCCTCGTCCCCGCCCTGGCCGTCACGATCGCCGCGGGCCTCGGGTCGGCCGCCGCCACAGCCCCCCGCGCGAGCGTCCCGGTCGACGTCCTCGACACCGTCGTGCCCGGGTCGCTGCAGGTGGCCGACGGCGCCACCGGCACCTGGCAGGTCGGCCCGGTGACCGTCGTGACGGCCGCGAGCGGGGTGCGGGTCGAGTCCGCCGGGCGGGCCGTCTGGGCGTCCGAGCCCGACCACGCGTTCGTGACCGGCGGCCGGGGGTCGGTCGCCTGGGAGGAGCATCGCGGCTACTTCTGGCCGACGGTGCAGTACGACGACCG
The DNA here is from genome assembly GCA_020636915.1 of Nocardioides sp. Taxonomy (GTDB): domain Bacteria; phylum Actinomycetota; class Actinomycetes; order Propionibacteriales; family Nocardioidaceae; genus Nocardioides. The sequence continues at coordinate 6,985 of JACJWV010000008.1, read as the reverse complement.
CCTGGCCGACCAGACCCTGGACAGCGTCGAGCAGACCGCCGAGGGCGTCGTCCTCGCCGGCACCCTCGCCGGCGGTCCGGAGGACGAGCCCGCCGGCTGGACCATGACCGTCGCGCCCCGGGCCGCCGACGGGGCGTCGCTGTCGGTCGGCACCGACGCCGCTACGCCGCTGACCTCGGTCGCGCTGGTCTCCGGGCGCAGTGACCATGCCGCCGTCCACGGCTTCGGCGAGCAGTTCACCGACTTCGACCTCGACGGCCGGCTGCTGCCGATCGTCGACCGCGAGCAGGGGGTGGGCCGCGGCGAGGAGCCGATCACCTCGCTGGCCGACGCGACGAACCACGGCGCGGGCGGCACCGAGGCGATGACCTACGCAGCCTGGCCCTCCTTCGTCACCGGGGACCTGCGTGGGCTGCGGCTGGACGCCGACGACCCGCTGTCGAGCGCGTTCGCGGTCGCGGACACCCGCGATCCTGGTGCGGTCGCGCTGGAGCTCTGGGCGCCGTCGCTGGACGCCCAGGTGTCCGCCGCCGACGACCCCATCGCGCTGGTGGCGGCCCAGCAGGCGGGCGACCGCCACCCACCGCTCGCCACCTGGGCGACCCGGGGCGCGATCATCGGGTTGCAGGGCGGCACCGCGGAGGTGCGCCGCGAGCTCGACCGGCTGCTGCGTGCCGGTGCGAAGGTCTCCGGCGTCTGGATCCAGGACTGGTCCGGCAAGCGCACGACCTCCTTCGGCGACCGGCTCTGGTGGACCTGGCAGCTGGACCGCGAGCGCTACCCCGGCTGGGCCCGCCTCGTGCGTGACCTCGCCCGCGAAGGCATCCGGACCACGACCTACGTCAACCCGTTCCTCGTCGACGCCGCTCCGAAGGGGGACCCGTCGATCCGCAACCTGTGGGCGGAGGCGCGCGACGCGGGCTACCTCGTCGAGGCCCCCAACGGGTCGCCGTACCTCCTGGACCAGGGGGAGTTCGACGCCTCCCTCGTCGACCTCACCGACCCCGCGGCGCGGTCCTGGTACGCCGACGTGATCGCCGACGAGGTCCTCGCCGACGGCGTGCAGGGGTTCATGGCGGACTTCGGTGAGGGGCTGCCCTTCGACGCCGTGCTGGCCGACGGCACGGCCGCCGCGCTCCACAACCGCTGGCCGACCCTGTGGGCGCGCACCGTGCGCCTGGCCTGCCGGCGCGCCGACCAGCCGCGTTGCGTGACCTGGTTCCGCAGCGGGGGACTGGGCCAGGCGCGGGACGCCGCGCTGTTCTGGAACGGTGACCAGCTGGTGACCTTCAGCAAGTACGACGGGCTGGCGTCGGCCCTCCTCGGCACGCTGTCCGCCGGTGTTTCCGGGTGGCCGCTGCAGCACTCCGACGTCGGTGGCTACACGTCGGTCAACGCGCTGGTGAAGAACTACGTCCGCACCCCCGAGCTCCTCGGGCGGTGGGAGGAGTACCAGGCGTTCGGCGTCGTCATGCGCACCCACGAGGGCAACCGGCCCGACGACAACCTGCAGGTCTACAGCAACGCCCGCACCGCCGAGCAGTTCGCCCGCATGACCCGGCTCTTCGCGGCACTCGCGCCGTACCGTCGCAGCGTCGTCGAGGAGGCCACCCGCACCGGTGTGCCGGCGATCCGGCCGGTCTGGCTCGTCGCCCCCGGCACCGCCGCGGCCACGAGCCAGCGCGAGTTCTTCCTCGGCTCGCATCTGCTGGTGGCGCAGGTGCTGCGCGCGGGCGCCGAGGCGGTGCGCGTGGACCTGCCGCCGGGTCGGTGGGTGCACCTGCTCACCGGTCGGAGGTACGCCGGGAACCGCACGGCAGTCGTGCGCGCGCCGCTGGGCCGGCCCGCCGCGTTCGTGCGCGCCGGCGACCCGTGGCGGGTGCGTCTGCGGGCCGCGGTCGTCGCCGCCGGGGTCGGCCGCGGGGGCAGGTAGCCCGACGGCGAGAGGGTGGTCTGCCACGTCCGAAGTGCGAGGTGGCGAGGTCGGGACGTCATCAGGATCGAGCAGCCGTCGGCACGATCCTGATGACGTCCCGCGGCCCGTGCGGCACCGATCGACCATCTAGGGTGATCGCGTGACCCCGGACGGCCTGGACCTCCTCGCCGACGGCGTCGTCATCGCCGACGCATCGGGCCGGGTGACGGACGTCAACGCGGTGGCAGCCCGCTGGCTGGGCGTCGACCCCGGTGATGCGCACGGCCGAGCCCTCGTCGAGGTCCTGGCGCTCCGGGACCAGGACGGTCGGGACTGGTGCTCGGCCAACCACCCCTACGACGGGCTCCCGACCCGCACGGCGGTGCCGGAGCAGTCCTGGCTGCTGCCCGACGGCACCGAGGTGCTGGTGGTCGCCCGCCTGCACCGCGTGTCGTTGACCGAACCCGTCAGCCGGGTCGCCGTCAGCATCCGGTCCGGACGCGGCCGGGCCCGCCTGGACCGGGAGCGGTCCGACCTCGTCGCCACCGTCGCCCACGAGCTGCGGTCCCCGCTGACCGGCGTGAAGGGCTTCGTGCAGGCGCTGCTGAATCGCTGGGACAAGCTCAACGACGACCAGAAGAAGCTCATGCTCGCGACCGTCAGCGCCGACGCCGACCGGCTCAGCCGACTCATCGCCGAGCTGCTCGACGTCGCACGCATCGACACCGGCCGGCTCCAGCTGCACCCGCGCCCGGTGGACGCGGAGGTCCTGGTCCGGCGGGTGGTCGAGTCGGTCGGCGCGAGCACGAGCCGTCCCGTCGAGCTCGACGTCGCCGCCGACCTGCCCGAGATCACCGTCGATCCCGACAAGTTCGTCCAGGTCGTCACGAACCTCGTCGAGAACGCCGTCCGGCACGGCGCCGGCGCGGTCCGGATCTCCCTCGCGCCGACGGACGCGGGAGGGCGGACCGGTGATCTCGAGCTGGTCGTCGAGGACGAGGGCGAGGGCATCGACCCCGACCTGCGGCGCCGGGTGTTCACCAAGTTCTGGAAGTCGGGCAGCAGCGGTGGCTCCGGGCTCGGTCTCTACCTCGTCCACGGCCTCGTGGAGGCCCACGGCGGCACGGTCACCATCGGGGAGACCCCCGCGGGCGGAGCCTGCCTGACCGTCACCCTCCCGGGGAGTGGTCCGGGGAGTGGTCCGGGGAGTGGTCCGGGGAGTGGTCCGGGGAGTGGTCCGGGGAGTGGTACAGCCGCCCCTCCTGCGCCTTGACGGTCGCGACCAGGACGAAGCTCATCGTCACCAGCAGCGCCCAGGAGCCGATCTTGGCGACGTGGACGGTGTGCCACGCGTCCGCCTGGTCGGGGTACTGCCACGCCTCGAGCAGCGTGGCGAGGTTCTCCGCCAACCACAGGAACAGCCCGATCAGCGCGAAGGAGAGGGCGAGCGGCATCCGGTACCGACGGTCGGCCACCGTGAAGTGCACGGTGGTCCGCCGCAGCACGACGAGGCCCAGCACCGCGAGCGCGACCCGCAGGTCCGGCAGCCAGTGGTGGGTGTAGAAGTTGGCGTAGACCAGCACCGCGACGAGGGTCGTGCCCAGGGCGGGGTAGCGGTGCACCCGCAGGTCGAACCGGCGCCAGGCCTGGCAGATGTAGGACCCGACGGCGGCGTACATGAACCCGGCGAAGAGCGGCACCCCTGCGACCTTCGTGACTGCGTCCCCGGGGTAGGACCACGAGCCCTGGTGCACCTTGAACATCTCGAGCGCGAGACCGATGGTGTGGAAGGCGAGGACCACCAGCACCTCGCGCCAGCTCTCCAGGCCCAGCGCCCAGAACGCCAGGGTCACCAGGAGGCACCAGGCCAGGAGCGCATCGTACGTCGCGATCGGCAGGGGTACGACGTACGCGGCCGCCAGCCCGGCGAAGACCGCCACGGCGAACACGCAGGACTGCAGCTCGAGCCAGGCGAACCTGACCAGCTGCGCACCGCCCCGTCCCGTCGCCAGGGCGACGGCGGCGGGCGTGGTGGTCACCGGTCCAGTCTGCGCTCCAGCGACTCGACCCTCCGGGAGATGTCGTCGAGCCGCGCCAGGATCTCGCGCTCGAGGTCGTTGGTGAGTCGCTCGACGGGCTTCTCCTCGCTGCGGATGAACAGGGCCGCGAGGGTCGCGCTCAACAGCGAGAGCAGCAGGAAGCCCGTCACCATCAGCACCACCGAGATCACGGTCGCGGTCGCGGTGCTCGGCGGGCCGTAGACGTAGCCGAGGTTCGTCATCAGGCTCAGCGCCCACCACAGGCCGCCCCAGAAGCTCGGCACGGTGTCGGACTCGAGCGCGGCCGCAGCGCCGGCGCCGCCCAGCAGGCAGACCAGCACGAGCACCAGCGCGGGCAGCAGGAACGCCCGCTCCACACGAGGAAGGCTCACCCCCGCATTCTCCCCGGGCCCCGGTCGACGTGGAACCGGTTCGCGCCGGAACAGTGGCGCTTCCTAGACTCGACCCCGTGTCTGGCCCCAACTCCGACTACGACCCCGTGCAGGTGACCCCGCTCGAGGCCGAGCAGGTCGCCGCCGCGCGCGACGCGGCACTCGCCGCGATCGCCGGCGCAGGCGACCTCGCCCAGCTCAAGCAGGTCCGCCTCGACCATGCCGGCGACCGATCGCCGCTGGCGCTCGCGAACCGCGAGATCGGGGCGCTGCCGCCGCAGGCGCGCAAGGAGGCCGGCCAGCGCATCGGCCAGGCCCGGGGCGCGGTCAACCAGGCGCTCGCCGCGCGCCAGGAGGTCCTCGAGGCCGAGCACGAGGAGCGGATGCTCGTCGAGGAGACCGTCGACGTCACCCTGCCCACCGACCGCGTGCCGACCGGTGCTCGCCACCCGCTCACGACCGGCGCGGAGCTGATCGCCGACATCTTCGTCGCGATGGGGTGGGAGGTCGCCGAGGGTCCCGTCATCGAGGCCGAGTGGCTCAACTTCGACGCGCTCAACCTCGGCCCGGACCACCCGGCGCGCACCATGCAGGACACCTTCTGGACCGACCCGGCCGAGGACCACCTGGTGCTGCGCACCCACACCTCGCCGGTGCAGGCGCGCACGATGCTCTCGCGGACGCCGCCGATCTACGTCGTCTGCCCCGGCCGCGTGTTCCGGACCGACGAGTACGACGCCACGCACAGCCCGGTGTTCCACCAGGTCGAGGGCCTCGCCGTCGACGAGGGCATCACGATGGCCCACCTCAAGGGCACGCTCGACCACTTCGCCGCCCAGATGTTCGGCGAGGGCATCAACACCCGCTTCCGCCCGTCGTACTTCCCCTTCACCGAGCCCAGCGCCGAGGTCGACCTGGTCTGCTTCGTGTGCCGCGGTGCCGGGGAGCTGGACGGAGCCCCCTGCCGGACCTGCCGCGGCGAGGGCTGGATCGAGTGGGGCGGCTGCGGAGTCGTCAACCCCCGGGTGCTCACCGCGTGCGGCGTCGACGCCGAGCGCTACACCGGGTTCGCCTTCGGCATGGGCATCGACCGGACGCTGATGTTCCGCCACGGCATCGAGGACCTGCGCGCGCTCTTCGAGGGCGACATCCGCTTCACCACCGCCTTCGGAACGGAGCTGTAGAGCGATGAAGGCCCCCGTCTCCTGGATCCGCGAGTACGTCGACCTGCCGGCCGACGTGACCACGGACGACCTCGCGCACCGGCTCACCGCACTCGGCCTGAAGCTCGAGGGCATCGAGAGCGCCGCGGCCGGCATCAGCGGTCCGCTGGTCGTCGGCCGGGTCATCACGATGGACCCCGAGCCGCAGAAGAACGGCAAGACGATCAACTGGTGCACCGTCGACGTCGCCGGCGCCAACGGCACCGGCGAGCCCCAGGGCATCGTCTGCGGCGCCCACAACTTCGCTCCCGGCGACCTGGTCGTCGTCGTGCTGCCCGGCGGGGTGCTGCCCGGTGGCTTCGAGATCTCCGCGCGCAAGACCTACGGCCACGTCTCGGCCGGCATGATCTGCTCGGCCCGCGAGCTCGGGCTCGGCGAGGATCACGACGGGATCATCGTGCTGCCCGCGGATGCCGGCGAGCCCGGCGACGACGCCTTCGACGTCCTCGGGCTGCGCGAGGAGGTCATCGAGTTCGAGATCAACCCCGACCGTGCCTACGCGCTGTCCCTGCGCGGGATCGCGCGCGAGGCCGCACTCGCCTACGGCGCCCCCTACCGCGACCCCGCGGACCGCGTGGTGCCGGAGCCGAACGACGCGGGCCACCCGGTCGTCATCGACGACCCGGTCGGGTGCCCCGTCTTCGTCGCCCGCAAGGTCACCGGCTTCGACCCGGCTGCCCCGACGCCGGACTGGATGGCACGGCGACTCCAGCAGGCCGGCATGCGCCCGATCTCGTTGGCCGTCGACGTCACCAACTACGTGATGCTCGAGACCGGTCGCCCGATCCACGGCTACGACGCCGCCAAGCTCCAGGGTGCGATCCGGGTCCGGCGGGCGCGCGAGGGCGAGCGGCTCACCACCCTCGACAGCGTCGACCGGGCGCTGTCGCCCGAGGACCTCGTCGTCACCGACGACTCCGGCATCATCGGCCTCGGCGGCGTCATGGGTGGTGAGACGACCGAGATGTCGGAGACCACGACCGACGTGCTGGTCGAGGCCGCGCACTGGGACGCGGTCTCGATGTTCCGCACCGGCAAGCGGCACCGGATCAGCTCCGAGGCCGGCAAGCGCAACGAGCGCGGCGTCGACCCCGTCATCACCCCGGCAGCGGCCGACCGCGTGGTCGAGCTGCTGACGACGTACGGCGGCGGGACGGTCGACCCCGGCGTCACGGTCGTCGGCGCGCCGCCCGCGCGGCCGACGATCACGATCGGCTACGACCTGCCGGCCCGCGTCACCGGGATCGACATCGACGCGGCGACCACGGTGGCGAACCTCGAGGCGATCGGCTGCCACCTGGAGCAGGGGGAGGCGACGCTCACGGCGACCCCGCCGCCGTGGCGCCCCGATCTCGCGGACCCCTTCGACCTCGTCGAGGAGGTCGCCCGGATCGTCGGCTACGACCAGGTGCCGTC
>JACJWV010000007.1 GCA_020636915.1 Nocardioides sp. | reverse complement strand
TGCCGCACAGCTCGACGGGCGGGACGCCGTCCGCCGTCGCCGACGGCCCGATCAGCGGGTCGCCCTCGGGCGCGGTCAGTCCACGGTCCAGCGGGAAGTCCGCCGGGATGGCGCTGACCGCGCCCTCGCCGATGCTCGGCGTCGTCGACGCGGCCGACGGAGGCTCCGCGCACGGCGTGGCCGAGAACACGCACATCTGGTCCAGGACCGGCTGGGAGAGCGAGGTCAGGGACGGCAGCGTCCCGGCGATGGCCTGCTCGCCCGCCGCGGACGTGTGGGTGGAGCCGATGAAGACCGCGTTGCCGACCCGGGCCACCTCGAACAGCGTGAGGTCCGAGAGCGTCGTCGGGTCCAGCTGCACCTGCGAGCTGAGGACCAGCGAGTCGTCCGCCGGCACCGACGCGTCGACGGTGCTCCACACGTAGTCGGTGCCCGCGACCCGGACGTCGGGACAGCTCTGCACGGACTCGCGGAGGGCGGCGACCTCGCGGGCCGCGGTCTGGTCGTCGGCGAAGAGCGCAACCGTCCGTGCGGCGGAGCTCTCCGTGTTCGGCTCGCCATAGGTAGCGCCGGTGGTGTCGGTGCCGTGCTCCGAGCCGGAGAACGACGTCGGGCCGCAGAGGTGGAAGTCGTCGATCACGCTGCCGTCGGACGCGCGGAAGCGGACCGGCGAGCCCTCCGGGACAGCGGTGACGTCGAACGACGCCGGGATCTCGTGCCGCCAGTCGACCGAGGTCGGGGCCGGCTGGGGCGGCGTCGAGCTCGACGACCCGTGGCCGGCGATGACGGCGACGGGGGCGACGATCGCCGCGACGACCGCGAGGCCCCCGACGGTGGCCAGCGCGTTGTTGCGACGCCGGATGCGGTCGCCACGCCGACGTACCTCGGCGGGCGGGAGGGGCGAGACGCTGGGCATGGTGAAGCCTTCGAGCTCATCGATCGGGTCAGGCATGGCTGAGTCCTTCCTCGTCGGCGAGCAGCACGGCGAGTGCTGCCCGACCGCGGCTGAGCCGGGCCTTGATGGTTCCTTCGGGGACGCCGACCTCGCGGGCGACGTCGTGCACGGGCAGGTCGGCGAGGTGGTGCAGCACCAGCGCCTGCCGCTGGGCCTCGGGCAGCTGCTTCAGCGCTTCCACCAGGGCCACGTGCGCCTCGTTCGGGGCGGCGGTCTGCGTCGGGGCGCCGAGGGCGCGGTCGACCGGTCGCCGGCCCCGGACGGTACGCCGCCAGCGGCTCACCGCCAGGCGGTACGCCGTCGTGCGGACCCATGCCTCGGGGTGCTCGGCCCGGTCCAGCTTGCGTCGGTGCGCCCAGGCCCTGGCGAACGCCTCCTGCACGCACTCCTGCGCCTCGTCGCGGTTGCCGATCATGGCGTAGACCTGGGCCGTGACCCGCTGGAACGACGCGGCGTAGAAGTCGTCGAATTCGCGTTCGTCCATCGACCCTTCCCGTCTCGTGTGCGGCTCAGCGGGGTGCTGAGTCGGGAGGGATACGCCTGACCCCGGCCCACGGTTGCACGACGAGCAGAGAAATCTGTGGAGGCGGTCAGCCCTTCGGTGCGGGCATCTCGCCGAGGCGGGCCAGCGCCCGCTCGACGATGGCGACGAACGCCCCGGGCGCGAAGGCCACGTGCGGGGCGGGCACGAAGCCGACCTGGGCGACCGACGTCCCGTCGCGCACGACGCCCATCAGGTAGTCGACGGACTGGTCGTCGCTGATCTCGGTGGTGACGTGCCACACCGTGAGGTCGCGGTCCTTCTCCTCGACCGAGGCGACGCGGACGACGTCGGTGCCCATCTGCTTGTCGGGGCACGAGGCGAGCTCGGCACGCACCCGGTCGACGAACGCTGCCGCCTTCGCCGCGGGCAGGGACCCGACGGTCTCGGTGAGTCCGAACTGGTCGGGCAGCCGGGAGTCGGGGATGAGGAAGGTCCGGGTGACGCCGTTGCTCACCGGCGCCGACGAGAAGTCGGTCTGGTCGCAGCCGGTCGCCGCGGCGTTGGACCGCGCCTCCCGCGGCTCGGTCCCCACCCACGGCTTCTCCACGCCCGTCACGGGCGGCAGGTCGACCTCGGCGAGCATCGCGGGCACCGGGGCGGCCGGCACCGGCGAGGTCTCGCGGACCCGGGGGGTCGACACGCACGCCCCGGCGTCCTCGAGGTTGCACAGCCCGGAGACGGCCTCGGCGAGGAGCCCGGCCGAGCGCTGCGCCGACGGCTGGTCGCCGACGGGGAACCGGGTGAGCGTCGTGGTGACGAGCTGGCCCGTGCGGGCGACCCCGGCGACCACCTCGGTGCCGTCACCGGCCCAGGTGCGCAGGTCGAGCAGCATCGCCTCGTCACCCACACCGTCGACGGTGTGGGTGCCGACCAGCTGGGCCCGGTCGCTGTCGCAGGCCGCGAACCAGCCGACCGCGGTGTCGAAGCCGCGAGCCGCGGCCCGCTCCGACCGGGAGACCTGGGCGGTCTGGACGGCGGTCGGCGCCCCGTCGGCCTTGACGGAGGCGAACCGTCGGACCAGGGCGGCGGTCCCCTTCGGGTCGGCGTACCGGTCGGCCTGGCAGGGCATCACGAGGCCGGAGCCGGAGGTGTTGCCATCGGTGCCGGCCTCGGTCCACCGGGTGCCGGGCGTCGAGCGCGCCACCTCGTCGGCGCCGAGGAGCGCGTCCGCAGGCAGGTCGACGGGGGCCGTGTCCGTGCTCGGCGAGGACGCCCCACCTGCGGGGGCTCCGGCCTCGGTCGCCGTGACCCGCTCGACGGTCAGGGTCGGCCGCACGCCGGTGGCGTTGCCGACCAGCGCGCCGGTGACCACCAGGGCGGCCACCGTGGCGGCCACGCCGATCACCGTGTGGGTACGCCGACGCGCCGCCCCGGAGCGGCGCACGATCGTGGCGCGGGGCCAGCGGTCGCGCTCGACCTCGCCCTCCACGTGGAGACGCACCGGCTCGAACGCCAACCGGATGCCCGTGGTCGGCACCTCGCGCGCCATGGCGAACTGCGACGTGGCGGTCTGGAGCTCACGCTCGGTGTCGGCGCGGGGCAGGCCCACCTCGCGCCCGATCTCGGCGAGCGAGGCGGTCGTCAGGTGGGTGAGCAGCAGCACCCGGCGCTGGTGCTGGGACAGCTTGCCCAGTGCGTCCAGGGTGGCCTTCGCCTCGGGGTCGAGCCCCTTCTCCCGGTGCCACAGCTTGGCCGTGTGCCGCCGCTGGGCGTGCGCGCACGCACGCACCCGGGTCCACGCCTCGGGGTCCTCCAGCTTCGACACCTTGCGCCAGTGGTGCCAGGCGACGACGAACGCGTCGCGCACCGCCGCGCGGGAGGAGGACAGGTCGCCGGTCAGGCAGTACGTCAGCACCAGCAGGCGGTCGCGGACGTCCTTGTAGAACTGGTCGAACTCGTCGGGGTCCTTCATGGCGCCATCCACGGTAGCCCGAGGCGTCCATCGGGGCCGAACTGCCGACGACCGGCGTGGGAACCGCCGATCGGCGCCCCACGGCGGTGATGATGGCCGTGTCATGACGTCGCTGCTCCCGGGTCCGACCTCCGCCGCGGCGGGGGAGCGGGTCGACCCGCGCCACCGCCGGCCGCTCGTCCTCGTCGCCCTCCTCGGCGGTGCCGCCGCCGCGCTGGGCACGCTCGTGGTCTGCCTGGCCGCCGGCGTGGTCGGCTGGTTCCTCGCCGACGCCGGCGCCCACGGCACCCCGCGCGACGGGCTCCGCGTCGGCGCGCTGGGCTGGCTGCTCGCCCACGGCTCCGGCGTCCACGTGAGCGGAATCACGATCACGGTCGTCCCGCTCGGCCTCACCGCGCTCGCCGCCTGGGCGGTGTGGCGGCTGGGCCACCGGGTCGGCGACTCGGTGTCCGGCCACGGCCCCGACGCGCTGCGGATCGCCGACGGCGAGCGCGACTGGACCGTCCTGCTGGCCACGGCCTGGTTCACCCTCGGGTACGTCGTCGTGGCGCTGGTCACGCTGCGGCTGGCCGCCACCCCGGCGACCTCGCCGTCGACGGCCCGGGTGCTGTTCTGGTGCCTGCTGCTGTGCTTGACCGCGGGCCTGGTCTCCATCGCGATCGGGTCGGGGCGAGCGGCGATCTGGACGGCGTTGCTGCCCGCCTCGGCGCGCGCGGCGGGAGCGACCTGCCTGCGCGTGCTGGGCGCCTACCTCCTGGTCGCGGCGGTGGCGTTCCTCGCCGCGCTCGTCACCGACTTCGGCACCGCGGTCAACGTGATGTCGCGGCTGCACACCGACGCCGGCGACGCCACCGTCTACACCGCCCTGACCGCCACGGTCAGCCCCAACGCGGTCCTGTTCTCCGCGAGCTACCTGCTGGGTCCCGGCTTCACCGTCGGCACCGGCACGCTCGTCTCGCCGACGTTCGTGCAGATCGGCGCGCTGCCGATGTTCCCGCTGCTCGCCGCGCTGCCCGACAACGGCCCCACGCCGGTGTGGACGGCGTACCTCCTCGCGCTCGCACCGGTGGTCGCGGCCCTCGCGGCCGCCCGCTCCCAGCGGCGCGCGCCGACGCTCCGCTACGAGGAGGGGCTGCTGCGCGGGTGCGCGGGGGGCGTGCTCGCCGGGGTGCTCCTCGCCCTGCTCGCCGCGGTCTCCGGCGGAGCGGTCGGACCGGGCCGGATGCGTGCCGTCGGGCCGGACGCCTTCGACGTGCTCGTGCACGCCGTCACCGCCTTCGGGATCGGCGGCCTGGTCGGCGGGCTGCTCATGACCTGGTGGCAGCGCCGCGCCGCCAAGCGCGCCTCTCTAGACTCCGGGGCGTGACCGACCGCCCTGCCCGCCTCGTCGTCCTGGTGTCGGGCTCGGGGACCAACCTCCAGGCGCTCCTCGACGCCTGCGCGGACCCGGCGTACGGCGCCCGGGTGGTCGCCGTGGGCGCCGACCGCGACGACATCGAGGGCCTGGTGCGCGCCGAGCGCGCCGGCGTACCGACCTTCGTCAAGCAGGTCGGTCACTTCACCAGCCGTGAGCACTGGGACCGGGCGCTGACCGACACGGTCGCCGCCTTCGAGCCCGACCTCGTCGTGCTCGCCGGCTTCATGAAGCTGGTCGGGGCGCAGTTCCTGGAGCGGTTCGACGGCCGCGTCGTCAACACCCACCCGGCGCTGTCCCCGTCGTTCCCCGGCATGCACGGCCCGGCCGACGCCCTCGCCTACGGCGTCAAGGTGACCGGCTGCACGCTCTTCGTCGTCGACGCGGGCGTCGACACCGGGGCGATCGTCGCGCAGCGAGCGGTCCCGGTCGAGGACGACGACACCGTCGAGTCGCTGCACGAGCGGATCAAGGTCGCCGAGCGCGGGATGCTCGTGGACACGGTCGGCCGGATGGCCCGGGAGGGCTTCCGGGTCGAGGGGCGCCGGGTCCTCCTCGGCCGCTAGGGTGGGCCGCACACGACTGGCGCAGGTGGGCAACCACCAGGGAGTGACGCCGGGAGCATCGACCGCCTGGGTGCTCCTCCCCCCCGAGCACCCAGCAGGAGTGTCACCCGTGAGCGAGAACCGGATCCCGATCAGGCGCGCCCTGGTCTCCGTCTACGACAAGAGCGGTCTCGAGGACCTCGTGCGCAGCCTGCACGACGCCGGCGTCGCCCTGGTGTCGACGGGAGGCTCCGCCGCACTCATCGAGGGGCTGGGGATCCCGGTCACCCGGGTCGAGGACCTCACCGGCTTCCCGGAGTGCCTCGACGGACGGGTCAAGACGCTGCACCCGAAGGTGCACGCGGGGATCCTCGCCGACCGGCGCCTGGACTCCCACGTCGAGCAGCTCGCCGAGCTCGGTGTCGAGCCGTTCGACCTGGTGGTCTCGAACCTCTACCCCTTCGTCCAGACCGTCGCGTCCGGCGCGACCCCCGACGAGTGCGTCGAGCAGATCGACATCGGGGGACCCTCGATGGTCCGTGCGGCGGCGAAGAACCACCCGTCCGTCGCGATCGTGACCTCGCCCGCCCGGTACGCCGACGTGCTCGCCGCGGTCGCGGCCGGTGGCTTCACCCTCGCCGAGCGGCAGCGGCTCGCCGCGGAGGCGTTCGTGCACACCGCGACGTACGACGTCGCCGTGGCCTCCTGGATGGGCAACGTGCTCTCCGACACCTCCGATGGCCCTGCCGGATCCGGGGGAGGGTTCCCGGCCTGGGTCGGCGGCACGTGGGACAAGGCCTCGGTGCTGCGCTACGGCGAGAACCCGCACCAGAGCGCCGCGCTCTACCTCAATGCCTTCGGCACCGGCCTCGCGCAGGCCGAGCAGCTCCACGGCAAGGAGATGTCCTACAACAACTACGTCGACGCGGACGCGGCCCGCCGGGCGGCGTACGACTTCGACGAGCCGGCGGTGGCGATCATCAAGCACGCCAACCCCTGCGGCATCGCCGTCGGGGCCGACGTCGCCGAGGCCCACCGCCGGGCGCACGCCTGCGACCCGGTGTCGGCGTTCGGCGGCGTGATCGCGGTCAACCGGCCCGTCTCGGTGGCGATGGCCGAGCGGGTGGCGGAGGTCTTCACCGAGGTCGTCGTCGCGCCGGGCTACGACGACGGCGCGGTCGAGGTGCTGCAGGGCAAGAAGAACATCCGGATCCTGGTGTGCGAGCCCGGCGTCCGCGGCGAGGTCGAGATGCGGCCGATCTCCGGCGGCCTGCTGATGCAGCAGCGCGACTACGTCGACGCCCCGGGTGACGACCCGGCCAGCTGGACGCTGGCCACCGGCGAGGCCGCCTCGCCCGAGCTGCTCGCCGACCTGGCGTTCGCGTGGAAGGCGTGCCGCTCGGTGAAGTCCAACGCGATCCTGCTCGCCAAGGACGGCGCCTCGGTCGGCGTCGGCATGGGCCAGGTCAACCGGGTCGACTCCTGCCGGCTCGCCGTCGAGCGCGCCGGGGAGCGCGCCGCGGGGTCGGTGGCGGCCTCCGACGCCTTCTTCCCGTTCGAGGACGGCCCGCAGGTGCTCATCGACGCCGGGGTCGCGGCGATCGTGCAGCCCGGCGGCTCGGTCCGCGACGAGCTGACGATCGAGGCCTGCAAGGCGGCCGGGGTCACCATGTACCTCACCGGCACCCGACACTTCTTCCACTGAGCGAGCGCAAGCGAGCGAAGTGGAACCGAGCCGAGTCGGCGGAAACGGACCGGAGGAGCGGAGCGGGGGAGGACGGCTTGCGCCGACTCGGCGATCCCCCGGCGGCCAGCGGGCCGAACGGCGACGGCGACCGCTGATCCGACGTACCACCGACGAGCAAGCACCAGTGGAAGGATGACCCCGTGACTGCACAGAAGCTGGACGGCACCGCGGCCCTCAAGGCGATCAAGGCCGAGCTGACCGAGCGGGTCGCGAGGCTGCGCGAGCGCGGCGTCGTGCCCGGGCTGGGCACGGTGCTCGTGGGCGACGACCCGGGTTCGCACTGGTACGTCTCGGCCAAGCACAAGGACTGTGCCGAGATCGGCATCGCGTCGTTCCGGGTGGACCTGCCCGCGACCGCCACCCAGGCCGAGGTCGAGGCCGAGATCGACCGGCTCAACGCCGACCCGGCCTGCACCGGCTTCATCGTGCAGCAGCCCACCGGCCTGGACGAGTTCCGCCTCCTGTCCCGGGTCGCCCCCGAGAAGGACGTCGACGGCCTGCACCCGGTCAACCTCGGCAAGCTCGTGCTCGGCGAGGCCGGCTCGCTCCCGTGCACGCCGCTGGGCTGCATCGAGCTGCTGCGGCGCAACGGTGTGGAGCTGAACGGCGCCGAGGTGGTCGTCATCGGCCGCGGCATCACCGTGGGCCGCCCGATGGGGCTGCTGCTCACCCGGCGCAGCGAGAACTCCACCGTGACCCTGTGCCACACCGGCACCCGCGACCTCGCCGCCCACACCCGCGGCGCGGACGTCGTCGTGGCCGCGGCCGGCGTCCCGGACATCCTCACGGCCGACATGGTCAAGCCGGGGGCCGCGGTCCTCGACGTCGGCGTCTCGCGGCGTGACGGCAAGATCGCCGGCGACGTGGCCGCCGACGTCTGGGAGGTGGCCGACTGGGTCTCGCCGAATCCCGGTGGGGTGGGACCGATGACCCGCGCCATGCTCCTCTCCAACATCGTGGCGGCGGCCGAGCAGTCGGTCGCGTGAGGGCGTCGGTGACCGAGATCGAGCCACCCGCGGACGAGCCGGAACCGGTCTCCGCCGAACCCGTCGACGACGACGACGCACGCCGGTATCCCTCGACGATCGGGGGCGCGTTCTACCTCGTGGTGCTCGCGGTCGTCGCCGTCGCGATCGGCGTCGTCACCACCGGCAGCTGGCGCCTGGGCGTGCGCTGGTTCGGCGGCGCGCTGCTGTTCGCGGCCCTGGTGCGGGCGGTGCTCCCGGCCAAGGACGCCGGCATGCTCGCCGTACGCCGGCGGTGGTGGGACTGCTTCCTGCTCGCCGGCACCGGCGCGGCGCTGATCTTCCTCGCCGGCTCGATCCCCGACCAGCCCCTGTAGACGCCGAGTCGGCGCGTCTTGCCCGCGAAATGAGGCCGAGTCGGCGCGTCTTGCCCACTTTCTCCACAGGGAGCGGGCAAGACGCGCCGACTCGGCACTCTCAGGCGGGCAAGACGCGCCGACTCGGCAGGCCTCAGATCAGGCCGAGCTCGGTGACCGCGGCGCGCTCGTCGGCGAGCTCGGCGGTGGAGGCGTCGATCCGGGCGCGGGAGAAGTCGTCGATCTCCAGGCCCTGGACGATCTCCCAGCTGCCGTCGCGGGTGACGACGGGGAACGAGGAGATCAGGCCCTCCGGGACGCCGTAGGAGCCGTCGGAGGCCACGGCCATCGACACCCAGTCACCCTCCGCCGAGCCGAACAGCCAGTCGCGGGCGGCGTCGATCGTGGCGGAGGCGGCGGACGCGGCCGAGGACGAACCGCGGGCCTCGATGATGGCCGCGCCCCGCTTGGCGACGGTCGGGATGAAGGTGTTCTCGATCCACTCCTGGTCGCCCACGACCTCCGCGGCGTTGCGGCCACCGATCTCGGCGTGGAAGACGTCGGGGTACTGCGTCGCGGAGTGGTTGCCCCAGATCGTCATCTGCTTGATGTCGGTGACGGCGGCACCGGTCTTCGCGGAGAGCTGCGAGATCGCCCGGTTGTGGTCGAGGCGGGTCAGGGCGGTGAAGCGCTCCTGCGGGATGTCCGGGGCGTTGGACATCGCGATGAGCGCGTTGGTGTTGGCCGGGTTGCCGGTGACCCCGATGCGGACGTCGTCGGCCGCGACCTTGTTCAGGGCCTTGCCCTGCGCGGTGAAGATCGCGCCGTTGGCCGACAGCAGGTCGCCGCGCTCCATCCCCGCGGTGCGCGGGCGGGCGCCCACGAGCAGCGCCAGGTTGACGCCGTCGAAGACGGTCTCGGCGTCGTCGCCGATCTCGACCCCGGCCAGGTTCGGGAACGCGCAGTCGTCGATCTCCATGACCACGCCCTCCAGCGCCTTGAGCGCCGGGGTGATCTCCAGGAGCCGCAGCTCGATGGGACGGTCCCCGAGCAGGGCGCCGCTCGCGAGGCGGAACAACAGGCTGTAACCGATCTGGCCGGCAGCGCCGGTGACGGCGACCTTCAACGGGGTAGAGCTCACGACGACTCCTCGAACACGGTGGTCGAACACGACGATGGTTTTCGCCTCCCGACGCTAGCAGCGCTCCGCCGCCCTGGGATGCTGGGGTCCATGACGGTGCGGGGGCGGCTGCTGGGCACCGCGCTCGGTGTCGCGTGCACCCTCGCCCTGGCTGGTTGCGGGAGCGCCTCCCAGCCCAGCCCGCCTGCCGGCGTCGACGAGCTGGTCGTGCCGACGCCGAGCCCGGACCCGTCCGACTTCGTCGCGAAGGTCGACAACCCGTGGTTCCCACTGGCGGTCGGCTCGTCGCAGCGGTACGTCGTCGCCGACACCGCGGGCAACCACGACCTCACCGTCTCGGTCGCGCCCGGGCCGACGGTCGCGGGCGTTGCGACCACGGCCCGCACCAGCCGCGAGTCCGGGCGCCGGGTCACCGACTGGTACGCCCAGGACGAGGACGGGAACGTCTGGTGGTTCGGGCGCGCCGGCCAGTGGCAGGCGGGGACCGACGGCGCCGAGGCGGGACTGGCCATGCCGGCGACACCCCGTGTCGGCGACGGCTACCGCACGGCGTTCGCCCCCGGTGTCGTCGAGGACACCGTCCGCGTCGTCGCCCTCGACGAGGACCAGCTGGTCGTCGAGGAGCGCTCGGACCTGCGGCCCGGCGTGGCCGACCAGCGCACCTTCGAGCGGGGGACCGGACTGGTGCAGGAGGACCGGACCGAGGGCAGCTACCGCGTGGTGCGGCTGGTCGGCTGACGACCGACGAGCGGCGACCTACTGGGGCGGCCGGATCTGCGTCTGGTCGCCCGGGTCGCCCTGGTCCGGGGCGGCGGGCTGGATCGGTTGCTGGACCGGTTGCTGGACCGGCTGCTGGACCGGCTGCTGGACCTGCTGCTGGACGGCCTGCTGGGCGCGCCACTGCTCCGGCGTCTGGCCGACCGGGTGCCACTGCTGGCCCACGGGGTCCCACTGCCAGCCGTCCTGCACGATCGGCTGCTGCGCGGCGTACGACGCCGTGCTGCTGGTCGTGCCCGTCTCCTGGTTCCACTGCTGCTGGTAGGTGTCCGGCCCGACGACCACGGTCTGCGCGCGCGGGCGGAGGAAGCCGAACCCGGAACCCGGGATGCTCTCGGTGTGCCGGCCGAAGATCGCCGGGTACGCGGCGCCGGCTGCGATGCCGCCCAGCAGCGGCGCGAGGATGAACAGCCAGAGCTGGACGATCGCGTCGCCGCCGGCGAACAGGGCCGGGCCGATGGAGCGCGCCGGGTTGGCCGAGGTGCCGGTGGCGGGGATCGCGACGAAGTGGATCGCGGTGAGCGTGAGGCCGATCGCCAGCGGCGCGAGCGCCGGGTGCTCGAAGCGCTCGTCGGTGACGGCCAGGATGACCGTCACGAAGGTGGCGGTGATGAGCACCTCGAGGAGGAACGCCGCCCACCAGGCGTAGCCGCTGCCCTGGTCGCCGAAGAAGTTCTGGCCCATGTTGCCCTTGGCGCGGTAGCCGTCGAAGCCGTGCATGAGCACGAAGAGCGCGAGGGCGCCGAGCACGGCGCCGACGAGCTGCGCCGCGACGTAGGTGCCGGTCTCGCGCCAGGCGACCCGGCCGCCGACCGCGGCGCCCACCGAGACCGCCGGGTTGAAGTGGCCGCCGGAGACGCGGCCGAAGGCGTAGGCCATCACCATGACGACCACGCCGAAGGTCAGGCCGACGGTGGCGATCGTGAACTGGTTGACCTGGCTGGAGTAGACGACGGCGCCACACCCGAAGAAGACGAGCGCGAAGGTGCCGAGCACCTCGGCGGCGAGCTTCTGCTGGATCCCCGGCGCCGCACTGGTCGGTGCGTCGGCTGCTGGCACGGCAGCGTTGTCGGCCATGCTCTGGCTCCCCTCGTGAGGCGTCCCCCGTGGACGCGCGTCCAGCACTCTAGTGACAAGCCGAGCCCAGGACGAGGGTCTTCGTGCCCACCGGGGCCGGGCCGCGTTGCCCGGCCGGGAGGTGGGTGCGAGGGTGGACGGGTCGGAGGCGTCAGGTATCTTGACGTCAAGGTATTCCACGGTCCGCTGGACCGTGGCCACCACGAGCCCATCACTGAGCCTCACTCCAGGGAGTCGCCGAGCATGGCCACCATCATCTACACGCACACGGACGAGGCGCCGCTGCTGGCGACCTACTCCTTCCTCCCGATCGTCCAGGCCTACGCCGCCCGGGCCGGGGTGGACGTGGAGACCCGTGACATCTCGCTGGCGGGCCGCATCATCGCGCAGTTCCCCGAGCGCCTGACCGACGAGCAGCGCATCGACGACGCGCTCGCCGAGCTCGGTGCGCTGGCGAAGACGCCCGAGGCCAACATCATCAAGCTCCCCAACATCTCCGCCTCGATCCCGCAGCTCAAGGCGGCTGTCAAGGAGCTCCAGGACAAGGGCTACGACCTGCCCGACTATCCGGAGAACCCGCAGACCGACGAGGACAGGGACGTCCGCGCGCGCTACGACAAGGTCAAGGGCTCGGCCGTCAACCCGGTGCTGCGTGAGGGCAACTCCGACCGCCGGGCGCCGGCCTCGGTCAAGAACTACGCCAAGACCCACCCGCACCGGATGGGCGCCTGGTCGTCCGACTCCAGGACCAACGTCGCCACGATGGGTCAGCGCGACTTCTTCTCGAACGAGTTGTCGGTCGTCCTGCCCGCTGACGACACCCTGACCATCAAGCACGTCGGCGCCGACGGTACGGAGACGATCCTGAAGGAGGGCATGAAGGTGCTCGCCGGCGAGGTCGTCGACGGCACCTTCATGGACGTCGCCGCGCTGCGCCGCTTCCTCACCGAGCAGATCGCGCGCGCCAAGGCCGACGACGTGCTGTTCTCGGTCCACCTCAAGGCCACGATGATGAAGGTCTCCGACCCGATCATCTTCGGCCACGTGGTGCAGGCGTTCTTCCCGACGCTGTTCGAGCAGTACGGCGAGCAGCTGGCCGCCGCCGGGATCTCGCCCAACGACGGCCTCGGCGCCCTGCTCAACGCGGTCGCCGCGCTCCCGGAGGGCGACGCGATCAAGGCTGCGGTCGACGCCGGCCTGGCCGACGGCCCGCGGATGGCGATGGTCGACTCCGACCGCGGCATCACCAACCTGCACGTCCCGTCCGACGTCATCATCGACGCCTCGATGCCCGCCATGATCCGCACGAGCGGCCACATGTGGGGCCCGGACGGCAACGAGGACGACACCCTCGCGGTGATCCCCGACTCGTCCTACGCCGGCGTCTACCAGACCGTCATCGACGACTGCCGCGCCAACGGTGCCTTCGACCCGTCGACGATGGGCTCGGTGCCCAACGTCGGTCTGATGGCCCAGGCGGCGGAGGAGTACGGCTCCCACGACAAGACCTTCGAGGTCCCGGCCGCGGGCCGGGTCCAGGTCGTGAACAGCGCGGGCGACGTGCTCATCGAGCACGAGGTCCAGCCGGGCGACATCTGGCGCGCCTGCCAGACCAAGGACGCCCCGATCCGCGACTGGGTCAAGCTGGCCGTCACCCGGGCCCGCGCCTCGAGCACCCCGGCGGTCTTCTGGCTGGACGAGAACCGTGCCCACGACGCGAACCTGATCGCGAAGGTGAAGGAGTACCTCCCGGAGCACGACACGGACGGACTCACGATCGAGATCATGCCGCCGGCCGAGGCCACGGCGTACTCCCTCGAGCGGATCCGCCGGGGCGAGGACACCATCTCGGTGACCGGCAACGTGCTGCGCGACTACAACACCGACCTGTTCCCGATCCTCGAGCTCGGCACCTCGGCCAAGATGCTCTCCGTCGTCCCGCTGATGAACGGCGGCGGGCTCTTCGAGACCGGCGCCGGCGGCTCGGCGCCCAAGCACGTGCAGCAGCTGGTCAAGGAGAACTACCTGCGCTGGGACAGCCTGGGCGAGTTCTTCGCCCTGGTGCCGTCGCTCGAGCTGTACGCCGAGCAGGCCGGCACGCCCGGAGCGAAGGTGCTCGCGGCCGCCCTCGACCGTGCCACCGAGACCTTCCTCAACGAGGACAAGTCGCCGACCCGCCGGCTCGGCGGCATCGACAACCGGGGCTCGCACTTCTACCTCGCGCTCTACTGGGCGCAGGAGCTGGCGCGCCAGACGGACGACGCCGAGCTGGCGGCCGCGTTCGAGCCGCTCGCGGCGTCGCTGGCTTCCGCCGAGCAGGCGATCGTCGACGAGCTGCTCGCGGTCCAGGGCTCGCCCGCCGACATCGGCGGCTACTACCAGCCCGACGACGCGAAGGCGTCCGAGGTGATGCGTCCGTCGAAGACGCTCAACGAGGCGCTGGCGTCCCTTGGCTGAGCCCGTCGACGAGGCCGCTGAGGCCGGTGACCAGCCGGTCTACGACCGCTGGTCCCGGCCGCAGGCCCTCAGCAACCGGGGCTACCTGCTGGTGGCCGTGATCCCGTTCCTCATCGCGGCCGCCGGGTTCGGGGTCGTGGCCCTGGTGTCCTCCGGCGGTGACTCGCTCAGCGGCACGAGCGTCCACCTCCCGGTCTCCGGCTACGCGCCGAGCGGCCAGGACGGCGAGACCACCCCGATCGAGGGCACCCTCCGGGTGGACGCCGACCACTGCGTCTACCTCACGCCGTCGCAACGCGGTGGCAACGAGCCCGACCAGGTCTGGCCGGTGTGGCCCGCGGGCTACCACGGCATCCGCGACGGCAACCGGGTCACGATCTACGACGCCGACGACCACGCGGTCGCGGTCGACGGCGACGTCGTCCAGATGAGCGGCGGGTACGTCCCGGTCAGCACCTTCGCCACCGAGCCGTGCCTGCCCGAGGAGGGCCAGGTCGCCGTCGTGCAGTCCGACGTCACGGTGGTGCAGTAGCGGCGGGCGCCGTCCCGCGCAGTTGACCCGTCGGACGCGGGACGTCATCAAGGTCGTGCCGACGGTTGCTCGTTCCTGATGACCTCCCGGCACCTCCAGGATGGCGACAGTCCCCGGCCCGCACGGGCCGTTCGGCCCTGTGCCCCGCCGGGTCGGGCGTCGAGGCTGGAGGTGGCCTGAGGAGGTGAGGGCCGTGTCGACGCAGGCGCCGGTGGACCCGCAGGCACGACGGGTGCTGCGCTGGGGGTGGTGGCTCTACGCCCTGCTTCCCGTCGCGTTCGTCGCGGCGAGCCTCCTCGGTGGGTGGCTGCTGAGCCTCCAGGGGTACGACGGGACCGAGCCCGACCTCCCCACGTCCGCGGCCCTGCTCGCCGGCCTGCCGGCCGTGCTCGTGCTGGTCTCCCCGATGGTCGCGTCGGCCTGGTGCGGCCGCCGTGCCGAGACGCTGGGAGACCCCCGCGGGCGGGCCCTCTGGCTGGTCTCGGCGCTGGTCGTCGTGCTGCTCGTGGGGCTCAACCTGGTCCAGGTCGTGGTGAGGGCCGTCACCGGCGGCTGACCCCTGTCCCGGAATAGGTCGCAACCGGGCCCGGGTTGCAGACTGGTGGTGCTGCGTACGCCGTCAGCCGCCTCGACCGCCTCTCGACCGGAAGGGTTCCCCACCCGTGACGACGACCGCACCCGCCACCGGCACCGCTCCCGCGGTCGCCGGGCGCCACGTGACGCTGGCGGTGCTCGCGCTCGCGGTCGGCGGGTTCGCGATCGGCACCACCGAGTTCGTCACGATGGGGCTGCTGCCGCAGATCGCGGACGGCGTCAACGTGTCGATCCCGCAGGCGGGACACATCATCTCGGCGTACGCGCTCGGCGTGGTCGTCGGCGCGCCGCTCATCGCGGTCTTCGGGGCGCGCCTGCCGCGCCGCGCGCTCCTGGTCTGGCTGATGGCCGCCTACGGTGCGTTCAACCTGCTCAGCGCCGTCGCCCCGAGCTACGACGTCCTGCTGGTCGCGCGCTTCCTCGACGGTCTGCCGCACGGCGCCTACTTCGGTGTCGCCTCGCTGGTCGCGGCGAGCCTGGCTCCTCCGGGCCGGCAGGGTCGGGCGGTCGCCAGCGTGATGCTCGGCCTCTCCGTGGCGAACGTCGTCGGCGTGCCCGCCGCGACCTGGCTCGGCCAGCTCGCGGGCTGGCGCGCGGCGTACGTCGCCACCGCGTCGATCGCGGTCGCGACCATGCTGATGGTGCTGCTGTTCGTGCCGTCGTGCCCGGGTGACCCGCAGGCCACCGGGCGGCGCGAGCTGCTGTTCTTCCGCAACGGCCAGGCGATGCTGACGCTCCTCGCGGGCGCGGTGGGCTTCGGCGGCCTCTTCGCCGTCTACTCCTACATCGCCCCGACGGTGACCGACGTCGGTGGGCTGCCGGAGGCGACCGTGCCGGTCTTCACCGCCGCGTTCGGCGTCGGCATGGTCGCCGGCACCTGGCTCGCCGGCCGGCTGGCGGAGTGGTCGGTCTTCCGCTCGCTGATCCTCTCCGGCGTCGCGTCCTTCTTCGTGATGTTCCTGGTGTGGGCGCTCGCCCCGTACGGCTGGTGGCTGCTGCCGGCGATCTTCCTCGTCACGGCGATCGGGTCGGTGCTGGTCGTCAACCTCCAGCTCCGGCTGATGTCCGTCTCGGGCGAGGCCCAGACGCTCGGCGCCGCGATGAACCACGCGTCGCTCAACCTCGCCAACGCGCTCGGCGCCTGGCTCGGCGGCGTGGTCATCGCCGCGGGCTACGGCTACCGCGCCCCGGCGCTGGTCGGGGCCGCGCTGTCCGTGCTCGGCATCGCGGTGCTCTTCTGGTCGGCGGCGATCCACCGACGTGATCAGGAGGCGCCGACGCCCGCCTCGGAGGCCAGCAGGTCGTAGGCGACCAGGTCGACGGCGTTCCCCTCGCCGTCGCGCGCCGCCCGTCGCCGTACGCCGACGCGCTGCATGCCGAGCCGCTCCAGCACCGCGAGCGACGCCGCGTTCGGGGCGGAGGCGTAGCCCGCGAGTCGGACGAGCCCCAGCTCCTCGAAGCCGTGGCGCACCGCCAGCGCTGCCGCCCTGGTCGTCAGCCCGCGTCCGCGCGCCTCCGGATGGGTGAGGTAACCGATCTCCGGCTCCTCGGCGAGCCGGTAGATCCCCACCAGACCGAGGAGCCGGCCGTCGTCCGGCGTGCAGAACGCCCAGGTGACCGTGTGTCCGGTGGCGAGGCGCTCCTGCACCTGCTCCAGGTACCGATGCCCGTCGGCCGCACCCGGGTCGCGCGGCAGGAAGGCCAGGGAGTGCTGGGTGACCGGGTCGCCGATCGCCTCCACCAGGCGGGGCACGTCGGCGTCGACGAAGGGCCGCAGGCGCACACCGTCGCCCTCGACGACCGGGTTGGCCAGCCAGGTCGTGCGCGGCTCGCGCGGGTCGTCGCGCAGCAGTGTCCCGACCCACGACGTGCGCAGCTCGCCTCGCTGGGCCTGCCAGTCGCGGACGGTCCCCTCGACGGTGAAGCCGAGCTTCCAGGCCAGCCGGCGCGACGCCCAGTTGCCGACGTGGGCCCACCAGATGACCGTGCGGACGTCCTTCTCGTCGAAGCCCCACGCCAGGAGCAGCCGCAGCCCGCGCTCGACGTGCCCGGTCCCGCGCACCCACGGGTGCGCGCCGTACCCCACCTCGGCCCGGCCCTCGCCCAGGTTGCGGAGCGAGACGGTGCCGGCGTACCTGCCCTCGGCCTCCAGCGCGAAGCCCCACTCGGTGTCCTCGGCCCAGCCGCGGGGCATCAGCTCGCCCACGAAGAACTCGGCGTCGGCCGGCTCGTACGGCACCGGGACGGTCGTCCAGCGCTGCGACTCCGGGTCCAGGGACTGCTCCGTCGCGGCCGGTACGTCGTCGGCTCGGTGGGCCCGCAGCGTCACCGTGCCGTCCGTCAGCGTGGGGATCATCTCGGCACCCTAGGACACCTCCGGGTGCCTCCCCCCGGGTGCCCCGCCGGCCACCGGCATGGGTCAGAATGGCGCCCATGTCCACCACGACCGCGCCCGAGGTCGCGACGTCGGTCCAGGAGTCGGCGCAGGGGTCCGGAACGGCTCGGCCGCGGGTCCTCTCCGGCATCCAGCCGACCGCCGACTCGTTCCACTTCGGGAACTACCTCGGCGCGCTGCGGCAGTGGGTGGACCTCCAGGTGGACTACCAGCCCTTCTTCTTCATCGCCGACCTGCACGCGATCACCGTCGAGCAGGACCCCAAGGTGCTGCGCGAGCGCACGCTGCGCGCCGCGGCCCAGCTGATCGCGATGGGCATCGACCCGGCGCGGTCGGCGATCTTCGTCCAGTCCCAGGTCCCCGCCCACGCCCAGCTCGGCTGGGTGCTGCAGTGCCTCACCGGTTTCGGCGAGGCGCGCCGGATGACGCAGTTCAAGGACAAGTCGGCCAAGGGTGGCGAGGGCGCGGCCAGCGTGGGGCTGTTCACCTACCCGGTGCTTCAGGCGGCCGACATCCTGCTCTACCGGCCCCACTACGTCCCGGTCGGCGAGGACCAGCGCCAGCACCTCGAGCTGACACGGGACCTGGCCCAGCGGTTCAACAGCCGCTACAAGAAGACCTTCCGGCTCCCCGAGCCCTACATCCTCAAGGCGACGGCCAAGATCACCGACCTGCAGGACCCGACCTCGAAGATGTCGAAGTCCGCGTCGTCGCCGTCGGGCATCGTCGAGATGCTCGACGACCCGAAGGTGTCGGCGAAGAAGATCCGGTCGGCGGTCACCGACTCGGGCTCGGAGATCCGCTTCGACCCCGAGTCGAAGCCGGGGGTCAGCAACCTGCTCACGATCTACTCCGCGCTCACGGCGCGCCCGGTCGTCGACCTGGAGGCCGAGTACGCCGGTCGCGGCTACGGCGACCTCAAGAAGGACCTCGCCGAGGTCGTGATCGACTTCGTGACCCCCTTCCGCGAGCGCACGCTCGAGCTGCTCGACGACCAGACCTTCCTCACCGAGGTGCTGCGCCAGGGCGCCGAGCAGGCCGGCGCGGTCGCCGAGGCGACGCTGCGCGACGTCTACCAGCGGGTCGGCTTCGTGGCCGCCGCCGCTCCGGCGGGTCGGTAGGGTCGTCTGGTGCCGACCATCGGTGTTGCCGTCGCGATCCCGGAGCCCTGGGCGACCGAGCTCCAGGACTACCGGACCTCGCTCGGTGACGCGACCGCGGCCATGATCCCGACCCACGTCACGCTCGTCCCGCCGACCGAGGTCGACGAGCTGCACCTGACGGAGGTCGAGAAGCACCTGGAGGAGGCGGCGGCCGAGGTCACCGGCTTCTGCGTGCACCTGCGCGGCACCGGCACCTTCCGGCCGGTGTCGCCCGTGGTCTTCGTGACGCTGGTCGAGGGCATCTCCCGGTGCGAGCAGCTGGCCAAGGCGCTGCGGACCGGACCGCTGGACGTCGAGCTCGCCTACCCCTACCACCCCCACGTGACGATCGCGCACCACCTCCCCGACGCCATGCTGGACCGGGCGTTCGAGGAGCTGTCGGACTTCGAGTGCGAGTTCGACGTCGAGAAGTTCCACCTCTACGTGCACGACCCGGCCACCGGCTGGCGGCCGACCCGCGACTACCCGCTCCGGGCGCCCGCCTCGTCCTGATGGCGTCCCCGGGGGAGCGGCTGGCGTCGTCCGTCGCCGCGGTGCGCCGACGCAGCCGCCTGGTCGATCACCTGGTGCGGATGCAGGAGCACTACGGCGCGGTGAAGGCCGGCCGGCAGGCGGGCGCGGTCACCTACTTCGGGTTCTTGTCGTTCTTCCCGATCCTCGCGCTGACCTTCTTCGTGGTCGGGCTCGTGTCGCGGGTCTACGCGGGCGCCCGCCAGGACCTCACCGACGCGCTGAACACGGTGATGCCGGGCCTGATCGGCAGCGACGAGGGCCAGGCGACGCTGGACCAGATCGAGCGCGCCGCCAGCACGCTCGGGATCATCGGCGCGGTGGTCCTGCTCTACACGGGGCTGGGCTGGCTCTCCGCGATGCGGGATGCGCTCACGACCGTGTTCGAGACCCCGGAGGACCGGCGGCCGGGCTTCGTCGCGGCCAAGCTGCGCGACCTGCTGGTGCTGGTCCTCATCGGCGGGGTGCTGTTCGTGTCCGTCGCCCTCGCCGGGCTGATCGGCGGGTTCTCCGGCGACCTGGCCGACTGGCTCCACCTCGGCGTCGACCTGGGCTGGGTGGTCCGCGTCCTCACGATCCTGGTCGGCGTCGCGGCTGACCTGCTCCTGTTCTTCCTCTGCTTCCGGCTGCTCGGCCGGACCGAGGCACCACGCAGCGCCCTCTGGCAGGGGGCGCTGCTCGGCGCCCTGGCCTTCGAGGTGCTCAAGCAGCTCTCGAACCTGCTGCTGCAGTCCACCCAGGGCAACCCGGCGTTCCAGGCCTTCGGCATCGCGCTGATCATCCTGGTCTGGATCAACTACTTCTCGCGGATCGTGCTCTACGCCGCCGCCTTCGCCCACACCGCGCCCGCCGCCCGCGCGGCCCGGGTCGCCGAGCCAGCGGCGCCGGTCGAGGGTCCCCCGTCCCCGCCGGTGGTGGTCGACGCCGGCACACCGGCGTGGGTCGCGCCGTACGCCGCCGGCGCCCTCAGCACCCTCGGCCTGGTCGCCCTGGCCCGACGGATCACCCGGACGGACCGATGACCCGCCTGCAACCGACAACAGCCGGACAACGTCACAGCGACGAGGAATGATGTTCAGCACAGGCGTGGCCATCCGACCGCGCCGGTTCCCGGGGAGGCACGGATGAGTCGTCGACGGCGTGGCGAGCGGCAGCGGGCGATGCGGCAGCGGGTGGCGAGCGCGAAGGCGCTGCGCCGCCGCGCCCGAGCCGGGGCGACCCGCCGGTCGGCGGTCCTGACGGCCACGGCGCTCGGGTTCGCCGGGCTGGCCGTGACCGGGTCGCCGGCGACGGCGAGCGGGGCCGCAGGGCCGGCGTCGTGCGGCGGTCCCACCCCGTCGAGCGACCCGTCGGCGCCGGTCGGCGTCGGGGGTGCCGCCTACTTCGCGGCGGACGACGGGGTCCACGGCCGCGAGCTGTGGCGGTCGGACGGCTCGGGCGCCGAGCTGGTGAAGGACGTGCGCCCGGGGGGCGAGTCGTCGGACGTCTCCAACCTGACGGCGGTGGGCGACCTGGTGTTCTTCACGGCTGACGACGGCGTCCACGGCAAGGAGTTGTGGCGCTCGGACGGCACCAGCGCGGGGACCGTGCTCGTGAAGGACATCTCCAGCGGCGACGACTACTACGGCGGCCCGGCGTCGCTGACCGCGGTGGGGGAGCGGCTGTTCTTCACGATCGACGACGACGCCCACGGGCGGGAGCTGTGGCGCTCGGACGGCACCCGGGCCGGCACCGCGCTGGTCAAGGACATCGACCCCGACGACACCAGCTACTACAGCGGCCCCAACAACCTGACCGCCGTCGGCGACGCGCTGTTCTTCGCGGCCGACGACGGGGTCCACGGCCGCGAGCTGTGGACCTCCGACGGCACGAAGGCCGGCACAGTCCAGGTCGACGACATCCGCGCCGGCTCCTACGACGGCGACCCCGAGTACCTCACGGCCGTCGGGAGCGGGATCTACTTCACCGCCCGCGACGGGGTGCACGGTCGGGAGCTCTGGTCGTCGGACGGCACCGCCGCGGGCACGCACCTGGTCCGCGACATCAGGCCGGGCTCACCCAGTAGCGGGCCCGGCGAGCTGACCGACGTGGGTGGGAAGCTGTTCTTCAACGCCGACGACGGGGTGCACGGCCGGGAGCTGTGGACCTCCGACGGGTCGGATGCGGGCACCGTGCTGGTGGCCGACCTCGACCCGAACGACGAGGACGAGTACTACGGCGGTGCCTCCTCGCTGACGGACGTGGCCGGCACGCTGTTCTTCACCACCGACGACGGGGTGCACGGCCGGGAGCTGTGGACCTCCGACGGGACCGAGGCGGGCACGGTCCTGGTCGAGGACATCAACCCGGGCGGCTACGGCAGTGACCCGGCGTACCTCATTGCTGTCGGCCCGAAGCTGTTCTTCGCCGCTCGCGACGGCGTGCACGGGGCCGAGCTCTGGACGTCCGACGGGACCGAGGCGGGCACGGTCCTGGTCGAGGACATCAGCTCGAGCAACGACACCTACTACAGCGGTCCGGGCGGCATGGCCGACGTCGGCGGCACCTTGTTCTTCAGCATCGACGACGGGGTGCACGGCCGGGAGCCGTGGACCTCCGACGGCACCGCTGACGGGACGTCGATGGTCGCGGACATCAACGCCGGTGGCGGGTTCCGCGTCGCGTCGAAGGTCAAGCAGGACACCCGGGAGGGCTCGGTGAGGGTCAAGGTCTCGGTCGAGGGGGCCGGCCGTCTCGCGGTCACGCCCGCCGGTGGTTCGCCGATCAGGCGATCGGCGCAGGAGCTGCCGGAGGCCGGACGTACGACGGTGACGATCGAGCCGACCCGGGCCGGGATGCGGGTCCTGCGGGAGAAGGGCAAGCTGCGGGTCCAGGCGCGCTTCAGCTTCACCCCCTGCGGGGGCGCGGCCTCGAGCGTGGTCCGCGGCTACACCCTGAGGCTTCGGTGACAGCCGGAGCCGACGAGGAGCACGCGGCAGACCCCGGGACGGAGGTCCGCTACCGGCACAGCACGTCGCTGCCCGGCCTGCTCGAGGCCGCCGGTTGCTCGGTGCTGCTGTCGACCTACCAGGCCGGCCAGCTCGCCGCCGTCGGCGTGGCGGACGGCCGCCTGAGCTTCGCCTTCCGCAGGTTCGACCACGCCATGGGCGTGGCCGTGGATGGGGACCGGATCGCGGTCGGGGGCAAGACCCAGGTCTGGACGCTGCGCGAGCAGTCCGACATCGCGCCGTCGATCGAGCCGGCCGGCCGTCACGACCGGTGCTGGCTGCCGGCCTCGTCGGTCGTGACCGGGGAGATCCGGTGCCACGAGCTGGCCTGGGGCACGACGGACGCCGGCGAGCCGGACCTGTGGGTCGTCAACACGCTCTTCTCGTGCCTGGCCGGGCTCGACCCGCGCTACAGCTTCGTGCCGCGGTGGCGGCCACCCTTCATCTCCGCGCTGGCCGCGGAGGACCGCTGCCACCTCAACGGCCTGGCGGTGCGGGACGGGCGCCCCGCGTTCGTGACCGTGATGGCGCGCACCGACGAGCCGGGCGGCTGGCGGGCGGCGCGCAACGACACCGGCACCGTGCTGGACGTGCCCTCGGGCGAGGTCGTCACGACCGGGCTGTCCATGCCGCACTCCCCGCGGTGGTACGACGGGCAGCTGTTCGTCCTGAACTCCGGGATGGGCCGGCTGGAGCGGGTCGACCCCGCCAGCGGCGGCCGCGAGGTCGTGGCGGTCCTGCCGGGCTACGCCCGGGGGCTCGCCCTGCACGACGGCCTCGCCTTCGTCGGCCTCTCCCGCATCCGCGAGACCTCCACGTTCGGTGGGGCGCCGATCGCGGCGTACCACGACCAGCTCGTGTGCGGGGTCGGCGTCATCGACCTCCGCACCGGCGACACGGTCGCGACCCTGCAGTTCGAGAACGGAGTCGAGGAGATCTTCGACGTCCAGGTCGTCCCCGGGGCGCGGTGCCCGACCTTCGGCGGCCCAGCCGGCGACGCAGACGAGGTGTGGGTGCTGCCGGCGCCTTGACCCGCCGGCTCAGTGACCGTGGCGCAGGGCCGCGTGCAGGTCCCAGTTCAGCCGGGAGATCACGTCGAGCGGGATCTCCTTGGGGCAGGCGGCGGTGCACTCACCGATGTTGGTGCAGCCGCCGAAGCCCTCGGCGTCGTGCTGGGCGACCATCCCGACG
This sequence comes from Nocardioides sp., assembly GCA_020636915.1. Lineage (GTDB taxonomy): Bacteria > Actinomycetota > Actinomycetes > Propionibacteriales > Nocardioidaceae > Nocardioides. The sequence goes on along the minus strand of JACJWV010000007.1, from coordinate 198,856 downwards.
ACCCGGGCGTCCCGCTCGGGCTGGCCCTGCGGCAGCTCGCCGAGGTGGGTGACCTTCGCGCCCATGAACAGCGAGGCCGACCCGTTGGGGCAGGCGGCCACGCAGGCGCCGCACCCGATGCAGGTGGCCACGTTGAACGCGCGGGTCGCGTCGTCGCGGGGGACCGGGACCGAGTGCGCCTCCGGCGCCGAGCCGGTGTTGACGGAGATGAACCCGCCGGCCTGGATGATCCGGTCGAAGGCGCCGCGGTCGACCACGAGGTCCTTGATCACCGGGAAGGCGTCGGCCCGCCACGGCTCGATCACGACCTCGTCGCCGTCCTTGAAGGACCGCATGTGGAGCTGGCAGGTCGTGGTGACCTCCGGACCGTGCGCCTGGCCGTTGATCATCAGGCCGCACATGCCGCAGATGCCCTCGCGGCAGTCGGAGTCGAAGGCGACCGGGTCCTCACCCTTGGAGATCAGGTCCTCGTTGAGCACGTCGAGCATCTCCAGGAACGACATGTCCTCCGAGACGCCGTCGAGCTCGTAGGTGTGCATCGCGCCCTTGGTCTGGGCGTCCGGCTGGCGCCAGATCTTGAGGGTGAGTCTCACTTGTAGCTCCGCTGCTTCATCTCGATGGCCGTGTAGACGAGGTCTTCCTTGTGCAGGACGGGCGCGCCCATGCCCTCGGACTCCGAGTCCGGGTCGCGGGTGAACTCCCAGGCGGCGACGTACGCGAACTGGTCGTCGTGGCGCAGCGCCTCGCCGTCCTCGGTCTGCGACTCGCCCCGGAAGTGGCCGCCGCAGGACTCGCGACGGTTGAGCGCGTCGATGCACATGAGCTCGCCGAGCTCGAAGAAGTCGGCGACCCGGCCGGCCTTCTCCAGGGACTGGTTCAGCGACTCGGCGGTGCCGAGGACCTTGACGTTGCGCCAGAAGTCCTCGCGCAGGGTCCGGATCAGGTCGATCGCCTTCTTCAGGCCGTCCTCGGTCCGCTCCATCCCGCAGTACTCCCACATGATGTTGCCGAGCTCGCGGTGGTAGGAGTCGACGCTGCGGGTGCCGTTGGTGGACAGGAAGTGCGCGACCCGGTCCTCGACCGACTTGCGGGCCTCGACGACCGCGGGGTGGTTCTCGTCGACCTTCTCGAACGGGCCGTCGGCGAGGTAGTCGCGGATCGTGTGGGGCAGCACGAAGTAGCCGTCGGCGAGGCCCTGCATGAGGGCGGAGGCCCCGAGGCGGTTGGCGCCGTGGTCGGAGAAGTTCGCCTCTCCGGTCACGAACAGGCCGGGGATGGTGGCCTGCAGGTCGTAGTCGACCCAGAGCCCGCCCATGACGTAGTGCACGGCGGGGTAGATCCGCATGGGCGTCTCGTAGGGGTTCTCGCCGGTGATCCGGGCGTACATGTCGAAGAGGTTGTCGTACTTCTCCTCGATCCCGGCCCGGCCCAGCCGCTCGATCGCGGCGCTGAAGTCGAGGTAGACACCGCGCCGGACGCCGTCGACCTCCGGGCCGACGCCGCGGCCCTCGTCGCACACGTTCTTCGCGGCGCGGGAGGCGATGTCACGGGGGACCAGGTTTCCGAACGACGGGTAGATCCGCTCGAGGTAGTAGTCGCGGTCCTGCTCGGGGATCTCCCGGGGGTCCTTGTCGCAGTCCGCCTTCTTCTTGGGCACCCAGATCCGGCCGTCGTTGCGCAGCGACTCCGACATCAGCGTCAGCTTCGACTGGTGCGAGCCGGTCACGGGGATGCAGGTCGGGTGGATCTGCGTGTAGCAGGGGTTGGCCATGTAGGCGCCCTTGCGGTGCGCCCGCCACGCCGCGGTGACGTTGGACCCCATCGCGTTGGTGGAGAGGAAGAAGACGTTGCCGTAGCCGCCGGTGGCGAGCACGACGACGTCGGCCAGGTGCGTCTCGATCTCGCCGGTGACCAGGTCGCGGGCGATGATGCCCCGCGCCTTGCCGTCCACCACGATCAGCTCGAGCATCTCGTGCCGGGTGAACTGCTGGACGGTCCCGGCCGCGACCTGGCGCTCCATGGCCTGGTAGGCGCCGATCAGCAGCTGCTGCCCGGTCTGGCCGCGAGCGTAGAAGGTGCGCGACACCTGGACGCCGCCGAACGAGCGGTTGTCGAGGAGGCCGCCGTACTCGCGGGCGAACGGGACGCCCTGCGCGACGCACTGGTCGATGATGTTGGTGCTGACCTCGGCCAGGCGGTAGACGTTCGACTCGCGCGAGCGGTAGTCGCCGCCCTTGACGGTGTCGTAGAAGAGCCGGTGGACGGAGTCGCCGTCCTCCTTGTAGTTCTTCGCGGCGTTGATGCCACCCTGAGCGGCGATCGAGTGGGCGCGGCGCGGGGAGTCCTGGTAGCAGAACGACTTGACGTTGTAGCCGGCCTCGCCGAGCGTGGCGGCGGCCGAGCCGCCGGCCAGGCCGGTGCCGACGATGATGATGTCGAGCTTGCGGCGGTTGGCCGGGTTGACCAGGCGCGCCTCGAACTTGCGGGTGCTCCAGCGCTCGTCGATCGGGCCGCCCGGCGCCTTGGTGTCGGCGATCGGGGCGCCCGGGGTGTAGTAGCCGGCGGCGTCGTCGCCGTGCTCGTGACCGGGGGCGTCGTGGGAGGGGTCCCCCGTGAGGGTGGTGTCCGGCATGTCGGTCATCTGCGCGACCCCTTACTTGGTGATGACGCCCGCGAGGACGAAGATCGGGACGAGGGAGAAGCCGCCGGCGATGACGACCGCGAGGATCCAGCCGAGCGTCTTGGCGTTGCGGCGGGCCCGGGCGTTGTTCGTCAGCCCCAGCGTCTGGGCGGCGCTCCAGGTGCCGTGGTGCAGGTGCATGCCGAGCGCGAACATCGCAACCAGGTAGATCGCCGTCATCCACCAGGTGTCGAACGTGTCGACCAGGAGGTTGTACGGGTCGTTGGTCGCCCCACCGGTGACGTTGACCTTGCCGACGGTGAAGTTCAGCAGGTGCCAGACCAGGAACAGCAGGATCGTGACGCCGCCCCAGCGCATCCAGCGCGAGGAGAACGACGACGCGAGGTTGCGCTTGACCACGTACTTCTGGGTCCGCGCCTTCGACGCCCGGCTCCACAGGGCGAAGGCCGAGTAGGCGTGCACGACGAGCGCCACGATGAGCGCGGCGCGGAGGATCCACAAGAAGCCCTCGTAGGGGAGCATCGGCTCGCCCAGCGTGCGCAGGTGGTGCGCGTACTCGTTGTAGGCGTCGTGACCAGCGAACGCCTTCAGGTTCCCGTACATGTGCAGCAGCACGAACAGGATGAAGACGATGCCGCTGGCGGCCATCAGGAGCTTGAGCGTGATCGTGGAACGCGACGCCCGCGCTCCCGTCACCAAGGTCGTCGTTGCCACGGAGGGCCACGCTACCCGGCGGGTCGGGCGCTGTGGCGCGGGGGCCGTGTGACTTACGTCCGGTTACCGACCGGTCGCTCCCGCGGGACCAGCGACCGGTAGTGCAGGTCGACCAGCTCGTCGACCGCGTCGTGCCAGGTGCAGGTCGCCAGCTCACGAGCGCGGTGTCCCAGCAGCGCCCGGTGGCGGTCGGCGGCGATCGCGGCCACCGCGCGGGCGAGCCCGCCCTCGTCCGCGGGGTCGTGGAGCAGCCCGGTCTCGAGGCTGCGGACCACGTCGACCGCACCGCCCGACCGCGGTGCGACGACCGGCACCGCCGCTGCGGCGGCCTCGCGGAGCGTGTGGCAGCACGTCTCGTGGCGGCCGGGGTGGACCAGCACGTCGAGGGACGGCAGCACGGCGGTCAGCTCCCCGGTGGTGAGCGCCCCGGTGAACCTCGCCCCGGGCAGCCGGCCCTCGAGCCAGCCCCGCTGGGGCCCCTCGCCGATCACCACCGGGCGGATCCCGGGCACGTCGGCCAGGGTCGCCAGCCGTCGTACGTCGTGCCTCTTGCGCAGGCTTCCGACGTAGCCGACGACGACCAGGGGGGCGCCGGCCGACCGCGAGCGTGACCAGCGCCCGTGCAGCCAGTCGTCGCGCAGGGCCGGCGTGAACGCGGCGGTGTCGACGCCCGGCTGCCAGAGTCCCGCGTCGACGTCGAGCTCGGCCAGCCGGCCGAGCATCCAGGTCGAGGTGACGAGCACCCGGTCAGCCCGTTCGGCGACCCGGGTGCGCCAGTACTCCGGCGTCACGTCGAGCAGCGGCGACTGCTCCACCACCAGCACCGGCACGCCCACCCGCCGGGCGTGCTTGACGGCCCGGCGGCCGATCCCGTCCGGCGAGGTGACGTGCACCAGGTCGGGGCGGAAGAGGTCGAGCGCCTCGCGGACCTGGGACCCGGGCCGGTCGAGGGGCCGGACCCGGGCGACTCGGCACCCCCGGTACGACGTCAGGCCCGGCCCGGGTGCGACGACGAGCACGTCGTGGCCGTGGTCGACCAGCCGGTCGAGGACCGCCTTCACGGTGGTGGTCGTGCCGTCGACGGCGGGGAAGAAGGTCTCGGTCACCAGCGCGATCCGCATGCCCACACCCTGGGCACGTCGGCATGGCCGGCCCGCTGCGACGAGGTGGATGTCGGGTGAACCGCTCGTGCCGACCTGGGTGGAACGCGTTCTGGGAATTCCGGTGTGGGCCCTTTCACATCCGCCGTTTGGTGTGCAGACTGCACACGCACCCGACCCACCGGAGGTGGCGATGGCGTCGACCGACGCTCGAGAGACGGCAACAGGTTCGACAGGAGTGCACGGGCCCACCCGGGCCCGGATCGAGGCCAAGACGCTGCGGCAGGACCGCTGGTGGCTGATGCCGCTCGCCACCTTCATCGTGTTCAGCGGGTTCATCGTCTTCGCGACCTACCGCGCGTTCGCGGGCGACCACTTCTACGCCGAGCCGTACCTGTCGCCCTTCTACTCCCCGTGCCTGACCGACTCCTGCGTCGCGGGCTCCTCGGACTTCGGGCAGCCGCTGTCGTGGTGGAGCCTGTCGCCGGCGCTGGTGATCCTGATCTTCCCGCTGGGGTTCCGGCTGACCTGCTACTACTACCGCAAGGCCTACTACCGGGCGTTCTGGCTGTCGCCCCCGGCCTGCGCGGTCGCGGAGCCGCACACGAAGTACACCGGCGAGACCCGCTTCCCGCTGATCCTGCAGAACATCCACCGCTACTTCTGGTACGCCGCGGTGGTGGTCGCGCTCATCCTCACCTACGACGCGGTCCTCGCGTTCGGCCCTGCGCCCGGCGAGTCCGACGGCATCCACATGGGCCTCGGCACCGTGCTGATGGTCGCCAACGTGGTGCTGATCTGGCTCTACACGCTGTCGTGCCACTCCTGCCGGCACATCACCGGCGGCCGGCTGCGTCACTTCTCCAAGCACCCGGTCCGCTACAAGATGTGGACCTTCGTCTCGAAGCTCAACGCGCGGCACGCGGCGTACGCCTGGTACTCGCTGTTCTCCGTCGCGATCGTCGACTTCTACATCTACCTGCTCGCGACCGGCACCATCGACGACCCGAGGTTTTTCTAGATGTCAGACCGGCACCCCATGACCGGCAACGAGATGTCCGGCAGCGAGCCGGGCGGCCTCGAGCGCCACCAGTACGACGTGGTCGTGGTCGGCGCCGGCGGCGCCGGCCTGCGCGCGGCGATCGCCGCGCACGACGCCGGCGCGCGCACGGCGATCGTCTGCAAGTCGCTGCTCGGCAAGGCGCACACCGTGATGGCCGAGGGCGGGATCGCGGCCGCGATGGGCAACCGCTGGCCCGAGGACAACTGGGAGGTGCACTTCCGCGACACCATGCGTGGCGGGAAGATGCTGAACAACTGGCGGATGGCCCAGCTGCACGCCCAGGAGGCGCCCGAGCGGGTCATGGAGCTCGAGGACTGGGGCGCGCTGTTCGACCGCACCGAGGACGGGCTGATCTCCCAGCGCGACTTCGGCGGCCACAAGTACGCCCGGCTCGCCCACGTCGGCGACCGCACCGGGCTGGAGATGATCCGCACGCTCCAGCAGCGCGCGGTCGCGCTCGGCATCGACGTCTTCATGGAGTGCACGGTCACCGAGCTGCTCAAGGACGGCTCGGGGAGCATCGCCGGGGCCTTCGCCTACTGGCGCGAGACGGGACGCTTCGTGGTATTCGAGGCGCCCTCGGTGGTGCTGGCGACCGGCGGCATCGGGAAGTCGTTCAAGGTGACCTCGAACTCGTGGGAGTACACCGGCGACGGCCACGCGCTGGCCCTGCGGGCCGGGGCGTCGCTGATCAACATGGAGTTCGTCCAGTTCCACCCGACGGGCATGGTCTGGCCGCCCTCGGTGAAGGGGCTGCTCGTCACGGAGTCGGTGCGCGGCGACGGCGGCATCCTGAAGAACTCCGACGGCAAGCGGTTCATGTTCGACTACATCCCCGAGTTCTTCAAGGCGGAGACGGCCGACACGATCGAGGAGGCCGACCGCTGGTACGACGACAAGAAGAACAACCGCCGGCCACCGGAGCTGCTGCCGCGTGACGAGGTGGCGCGGGCGATCAACTCCGAGATCAAGGCGGGCCGCGGGTCACCGCACGGCGGCATCTTCCTCGACATCGCCTCGCGGCGCACGCCGGACTACATCCGCAAGCGGCTGCCGTCGATGTACCACCAGTTCAAGGAGCTGGCCGACGTCGACATCACCCAGGAGCCGATGGAGATCGGGCCCACCTGCCACTACGTCATGGGGGGCATCGAGGTCGACCCGGACACCGAGCTCGCCGCCGTACCCGGCCTCTACGCCGTGGGGGAGTGCTCGGGCGGGATGCACGGGTCCAACCGGCTCGGCGGCAACTCGCTGTCCGACCTGCTCGTCTTCGGCCGCCGCGCGGGCGAGGCGGCCGCTGCGCGCGCCGACTCGATGGGCCAGAGCCGGCCGACGGTGCGGGACGACGACGTCCGGGCTGCCCAGGCCAGCGCGCTGGCGCCGTTCGACGTCGAAGGTGACGAGAACCCCTACGCCATCCAGCACGACCTGCAGCAGTCGATGAACGACCTGGTCGGCATCATCCGGACCCGCGGTGAGCTCGAGCAGTCGCTGCAGGAGATCGAGAAGCTCAAGGAGCGCGCGAAGCGGATGACGGTGGAGGGGCACCGGCAGTACAACCCCGGCTGGCACCTCGCGATCGACCTGCGCAACATGCTCCTCGTCAGCGAGTGCATCGCGAAGGCGGCCCTGGCCCGCGAGGAGTCGCGCGGCGGGCACACCCGCGACGACTTCCCCCAGACCGACCACGAGGTGTGGGGCACCAAGAACCTGGTCTGCAACGTCGACGCGACCGGCGCCGGGATCGACCTGTCCGAGAAGCCGCTGCCGGTGATGCCGGACGAGCTCAAGAAGTACTTCGACTGAGGAGACGATCGTGGGCTACAGGCTGAAGATGCGGATCTGGCGCGGCGACCAGTCGGGCGGCGACCTCGGTGACTACGAGGTCGAGGTGTCCGAGGGGGAGGTCGTGCTCGACGCCATCCACCGCGTGCAGGCGACCCAGGCCGGAGACCTCGCCGTGCGGTGGAACTGCAAGGCCGGCAAGTGCGGCTCGTGCAGCGCGGAGATCAACGGGCGGCCGCGGCTGATGTGCATGACCCGCCTCTCGGACTTCGACCCGGTCGAGACCGTCACGGTGACCCCGATGCGGAGCTTCCCGGTCATCCGCGACCTGGTCACCGACGTGTCCTTCAACTACGAGAAGGCGAGCGAGCTGCCCTCCTTCGCCCCGCCGCCGCGGGACGCGGACGGGAAGCGCCGGATGGCGCAGGTGGACGTCGAGCGCGGCCAGGAGTTCCGCAAGTGCATCGAGTGCTTCCTGTGCCAGAACACCTGCCACGTCGTGCGCGACCACGAGGAGAACAAGCCGGCCTTCGCCGGCCCCCGGTTCTTCCTGCGGTACGCCGAGCTCGACATGCACCCGCTCGACACCCATGACCGGCGCCAGCTGGCCCAGGGCGCGGCCGGCCTGGGGATGTGCAACATCACCAAGTGCTGCACCGAGGTGTGCCCCGAGAACATCAAGATCACCGACAACGCGATCATCCCGATGAAGGAGCGCGTGGTCGACCGCAAGTTCGACCCGCTGGTGTGGCTGGGGAGCAAGATCGGCCTCCGCAACCGCGACAACGACGGGCGCACCGAGGTCTGAGCGGAGCGGTCGAGCCGTCGCCCGGGGTCGAGCTGTCGCCCGGTGGTCGAGTTGTCGCTCGGTGGTCGAGCTTGTCGAGACCCCCGCAGCCTGCGCGGGGCGGTGACTGTCGGCATCCTGCGGGCGGGTGACGGGTTGCGACCGAAAGGCCGACCACGCGGGCCGGCGCCGCGCGGGCTGGCGCTTCTTTCCGGCTTGCGGTCCGCGCAGGCGTCCATCCGGTCGCATGGGCAAAGTGCGGTGGCGGGGATCAACCAGGTTGATCCGGGCCACCGCACTTCAGTCCTGCGCTCTCCGCATGCCGCCGGGCCAGCCCTCCGGAGAAGGCGGGTCAGCTCATCAGCGACACCAGCACCCGGGAGACGGCGTACGCCGCCAGCCCGGCTCCGGCGGCGATGACCGCGGTGACGAGCAGCAGCGTGAGCAGCGCCCGCAGGACGGTTCCGGTGCGGGTCGGGTCCCCGCGACCTCCCGAGTGGTGCACGAGTAGTGCCATGGCCCGCTCCCTCCGAGTGACCGAGCGTGGATCACCAGCGTGGCGCCGCTCCGGCGCCGCCGGGGTCGCCCGTTCCGGGTGACACCTCCTACGACGCGCGGACCTGCTGCACCGTTGCGTCGGCGCAGGTTGCGGTTCGGTCACGGTCGGGTCAAGGGTCTGAATCGTCACACTGGGTGGCTGTCCTCATCCCACCCCTTCTATCGTTCGCACCATGACGGATGGCACGGTCGAGGGAGGCCTCGACGAGCCAGGCGCGCTCGAGCCCGCCCAGGGCTCGCTGGACCTGGCCGACCCGGAGGATCGCTGGACGCTCGCCGACTGGGAGCACCAGGCGGCGGCCGTGCTCCGCAAGGCGCGGCGGCTGACCGACGAGGACCCCGACGAGCAGGTCTGGGCGAAGCTGACCCGCGCCACGCTCGACGGCATCGGCGTGACGCCGCTCGGGACGCGCGCCCTGCTGGACGGGCTGCAGACCAGCGGCCGGCCGCAGCGCCAGGGCGACTGGGACGTCCGGGTCCGCGTCGACGGCAGCGATGCCGCGCAGGCGCACGACGAGGCGCTGGCAGACCTCGACGGCGGGGCGAGCTCGGTGTGGGTCGTGGGCGGGAGCGACCTGGGGACGCTGCTCGACGGCGTGCTGCTCGACCTCGCTCCGGTCGTGCTCGACGGCGTCGACCCCCAGGCCTTCCTCTCCTACGCGGGGGACCGCGAGCTGCACCCGGGCACCAACCTCGGGGTCCCGGCGGCCGACGCCACCGCGGACCTGGCCCGGCTCGCCCGCGACCGCGGCGTCCTCGCCTTCGTCGTCGACGCGACCGCGGTGCACGACCGCGGCGCCTCTGACGCCCAGGAGCTCGGCTGGTCGCTGGCGGCCGGCGCGACCTACCTGCGCACCCTGTCCGACGCCGGACTGACGGTCGGCGAGGCGGCCCGCCTGGTCGAGTTCCGGTACGCCGCCACCGACGAGCAGCTCGCGACCATCGCGAAGCTGCGGGCGGCCCGCCGGCTCTGGGCGCGCGTGCTCGAGGTCTGCGACGCGGACACCCGCGAGCAGCGCCAGCACGTGGTGACCAGTCGCCCGATGATGAGCAAGTACGACCCCTGGGTGAACATGCTGCGCACCACCGTCGCCGCGTTCGCCGCGGGCGTCGGCGGCGCGGACAGCGTGACGGTGCTGCCCTTCGACTCCCCGCTCGGCCGGTCCGACGCCTTCGCCCGCCGGATCGCGCGCAACACCTCGCACCTGCTGATCGACGAGTCCCACGTCGCCCACGTGGCCGATCCCGCCGGCGGCTCCTACGCCGTCGAGAAGCTGACCGACGACCTGGCGGCCGTGGCCTGGCGGATCTTCGGCGAGCTCGAGGACGGCCTGGACCTCGACACCGCGATCGCCGAGACCGTCGCGAAGCGGGAGACCGAGATCGCGAGGCGCAAGCGCCCGATCACCGGGCTCACCGAGTTCCCGAACCTCGCCGAGGTCCTCCCCGAGCGACCGGGGCAGCCGGACCCGGTCCGCCGCTACGGCGCCAGCTTCGAGGCGCTGCGCGACGAGCCCGCCGCCGGGCACGTGTTCCTGGCGACGCTCGGCACCGTCGCCCAGCACACCGCCCGGGCGACCTTCGCGACCAACCTGCTGGCCGCCGGCGGCATCGCCGTCGACCTCGCGGGGGCGACGAAGGACGCCGACGAGCTGGTGGCGGCGTACGACGGCCAACCGGTCGTGTGCCTCGCGGGCTCCGACCAGGCGTACGCGGAGTGGGGCGAGGCCGCCGCGAGCGCGCTGCGTGCCGCCGGGGCCACCCACGTCGTCATCGCCGGCAAGCCGGTCGACTACGCCGACGCGTCCTGCGCGATGGGCGTCGACGCGCTCGCGTTCCTGACCAGCACGAGGGAGAAGCTGCAGTGACGGTCCCGAAGAGCTTCAGCGGCATCCCGCTGGTCGACCAGGCGCGATGGACGATGGGCTGGTCGGACCCGGTTCAGCCCTGGATGTCGCCCGAGGGCATCGAGATCAAGGGCGTCTACACCGAGGCCGACCTCGAGGGCCTCGACGCGCTCGACACGCTGCCCGGCCTGAGCCCGTTCCTGCGGGGCCCCTACCCGACGATGTACACCACCCAGCCGTGGACGATCCGGCAGTACGCCGGGTTCTCCACCGCCGAGGAGTCCAACGCGTTCTACCGCCGCAACCTCGCGGCCGGCCAGAAGGGCCTCAGCGTCGCCTTCGACCTGGCCACGCACCGCGGCTACGACTCCGACCACCCGCGGGTGCGCGGCGACGTCGGCATGGCGGGCGTGGCGATCGACTCGATCTACGACGCGCGGACGCTGTTCGAAGGCATCCCGCTCGACGAGATGTCGGTGTCGATGACCATGAACGGCGCCGTGCTGCCGGTCATGGCGCTCTACATCGCGGCCGCGGAGGAGCAGGGGGTGAAGCCGGAGCAGCTCGCGGGGACGATCCAGAACGACATCCTCAAGGAGTTCATGGTCCGCAACACCTACATCTACCCGCCGGCCCCGAGCATGCGGATCATCAGCGACATCTTCCAGTACACCGCCGAGCGGATGCCGCGCTTCAACTCGATCTCGATCTCCGGCTACCACATGCAGGAGGCGGGGGCGACCAACGACCTCGAGGTCGCCTACACCCTGGCCGACGGCGTCGAGTACATCCGGGCGGGTCTCGCGGCCGGCCTGGACATCGACCGCTTCGCGCCGCGCCTGTCGTTCTTCTGGGCGATCGGGATGAACTTCTTCATGGAGGTCGCGAAGATGCGCGCGGCCCGGGCGCTGTGGGCCCGGCTGGTGCGCCAGTTCGACCCGCAGAACCCCAAGTCGCTCAGCCTGCGGACCCACTCGCAGACCTCCGGCTGGTCCCTGACCGCGCAGGACGTCTTCAACAACGTCGGGCGCACCTGCATCGAGGCGATGGCGGCGACCCAGGGCCACACCCAGTCGCTGCACACCAACGCCCTCGACGAGGCGATCGCGCTGCCCACCGACTTCTCGGCGCGGATCGCGCGCAACACCCAGCTGCTGCTGCAGCAGGAGAGCGGCACGACCGGCACGATCGACCCCTGGGCGGGCTCCTACTACGTGGAGCGGCTCACCCACGACCTCGCCGAGCGGGCGTGGGCGCACATCCTCGAGGCCGAGGAGGCCGGCGGCATGGCCGCCGCGATCGAGCAGGGCATCCCGAAGATGCGCATCGAGGAGGCCGCGGCCCGCACCCAGGCCCGGATCGACTCCGGCGCGCAGAAGGTCATCGGGGTCAACACCTACCGGCCGGCCGCCGAGGACCACCTCGACGTGCTCAAGGTCGACAACGACGACGTCTACCGCCAGCAGATCGCCAAGCTCGAGCGGTTGCGCGCCGAGCGCGACGACCACGAGGTCCAGCGCACCCTCGAGGCGCTGACCCGGTCGGCGGAGGCGGGTGCCTCGTCCACGCTCGACGGCAACCTCCTCGCACTGGCCGTCGACGCCGCTCGTGCTAAGGCGACCGTGGGGGAGATCTCCGCGGCGCTGGAGAAGGTCTACGGCCGGCACCAGGCGGTGATCCGTACGATCAGCGGCGTGTACCGGGACGAGTCCGCCGAGGCCGGCGACACCCTCGTGCAGCAGGTGCTCGACGCGACCGCCGAGTTCGAGGAGGCCGAGGGCCGGCGCCCGCGCATCCTGGTCGCCAAGATGGGCCAGGACGGCCACGACCGCGGCCAGAAGGTCGTCGTCAGCGCGTTCGCCGACATGGGGTTCGACGTCGACGTGGGGCCGCTGTTCTCCACGCCCGAGGAGGTCGCCCAGCAGGCCGTCGACGCCGACGTGCACATCGTGGGCGTCTCCTCGCTCGCGGCCGGCCACCTGGCGCTGCTCCCTGCGCTGAAGCAGGCGCTGGCCGAGCAGGGCCGTCCGGACATCATGGTGGTCATCGGCGGCGTGATCCCGCCCGACGACGTACCCACGCTGAAGGAGATGGGCGCCGCCGCGGTGTTCCTGCCGGGCACGGTGATCGCGGAGTCCGCGCTCGACCTCGTCGCGCGACTGCGCGAGCAGCTGGGAAGCGGTGCCTGACGTCGAGGCACTCCTCGAGGGCATCCGCACGGGGAGGCGCGCCGCGATCTCCCAGGCGATCACCCTCGTCGAGTCGACCAGCCCGCGCCACCGCGAGCAGGCCCGCGAGCTCCTGACCCGGCTGGAGCCGGCGACGGCGGTGCGGGTCGGCATCTCGGGGGTCCCGGGCGTCGGGAAGTCGACCTTCATCGAGGCGCTCGGCTCCCGGCTGACCGCGGACGGCCACCGGGTCGGGGTCCTCGCCGTCGACCCGAGCAGCGTGCGCACCGGCGGGTCGGTGCTCGGCGACAAGACCCGGATGGCGCGCCTGGCGACCGACCCGTCGGCCTTCATCCGCCCCAGCCCCAGTGCGGGCACGCTCGGCGGCGTCGCCCGTGCGACGGTGCAGGCGATGATGGTGCTCGAGGGCGCCGGGTACGACGTCGTGCTCGTCGAGACCGTCGGGGTCGGTCAGTCCGAGGTCACGGTGGCGGGCATGGTCGACACCTTCCTCTTCCTGACCCTGGCCCGGACCGGGGACCAGCTGCAGGGCATCAAGAAGGGCATCCTCGAGATCGCCGACGTCATCGCGGTCAACAAGGCCGACGGGGACCGCCAGCAGGAGGCCCGGGCCGCAGCACGCGACCTGGCCGGGGCGCTGCGGCTGGTCCGCGGCAAGGGGGAGTGGGCGCCACCCGTGGTGACCTGTTCCGCCCTCGAGGACGCCGGTGTCGACGACGTGTGGGCCCGGGTGCTGGAGCACCGGGAGCACCTCGGCGCCGAGGGCCTGGAACGCAAGCGCGCCGGGCAGCAGCTCGACTTCACCTGGGCGCTCGTCCGCGACGAGCTCGACCAGCGCCTGCGCCGGTCACCCGGCGTGAAGGCGATCCGCGCCGAGGTCCGCGAGGCGGTGCTCTCCGGCGAGCTGCCGGCCACGGTCGCGGCCGACCGGGTGCTCGCGGCCTACGACGCCGACCCCGTGGAGGGTCCGGCCGCCAGCCGGTAGCGGCCCTCGCCGAGGTCCTCGATCCACTCGTCGTCGCCGCCGAGCCGCTCCCGCAGGGACGCCATCGCGGCCACGACCACCTCGAGGTCGGAGTCGCGGACCTGGCTGCCGGCCGGGTAGACCTCGCCGCGCAGCCCGAGCGCGAGCTCGCCGGCCGTGCGCGGCCGCGCGCCGGCGTACAGCATCAGCTCGAGGAGGTCGAACTCGAGCTGGCGCAGCTCGACCTCCTCCCCGTCGACCACGAGGCGCCCCTCGGCGGGGTCGAGCCGCAGGCCACGGAGCACGACCCAGTCCCCGTCGAGCTCCACCAGCCGGGTCGCTGGCCGCGGCTGCGGGGGCAGCGGGACCACGACCGGTGGCTGCGCGACCCGGTAGCGCTCGGGCGGACGCCGCAGTCCGGCGATGAACCGGGCGCGCAGCTCGCGCGGGCGGAACGGCTTGGCGACGTAGTCGTCGGCGCCGGCCTCGAAGCCGCCGAGGATGTCGTCCTCGCCGGCCTGGGCGCTCACCATGAGGACGTAGGTCGAGCTGAACGCCCGGATGCGGCGGGTGACCTCGAAGCCGTCGATGCCGGGCAGCCCGATGTCGACGGTGACCACCACCGGCCGGTGCGTCCGGACGGCCTCGACCCCGGTGAGCCCGTCGGGGGTCACGATGGGCCGGAAGCCGGACTGCGAGAGGACGATTGCCAGCAGCTCGGCGACCTCGGGGTCGTCCTCGATCACGACCGCCAGCGGCGGTTCGTCGGTATCGGGCGTGCTCTCAGCGGCAGTCGACATTGCTCAGCTCCCCGGTCCCCGGCGGCGTGACCGGCTGTCCGCACCCGACGACGTTGCCCGCCCGCTCCGCGTCACCGACCAGGTGCACGGCGTAGCCCGGTCGCGCGAGCGTGAACGAGTTGTCGGTGATCCGGTTGTCCTGGCCCCACCCGTCCAGGATGACGTGCACCTGGACGGCGTCGACGCCCACGGTGGCGATGTCGTTGCCGCGCACCTGCCAGTCGTTGCCCTTGAGCTCCACGACGGAGTCGACCTCCCCGGACCCGCCGCCCAGCACGTTCTCACGCAGCTCGCCCCCGGTCGTGCCCTCCTTCACGTCGACCGCCTCGGCGGTCGTGCCGCGCACGTCGTTGCCGACGATCCGGTTGTCGTCGCTGCGGTCGGGCTCGCACTCGCTCACGTCGCACCAGTTGCTCTGCGCGCTGCCGACGTAGATGCCCTCGCCGTACTCCGGCTGGTGGCGACCGGTGTCGCGCACCTCGTTGCCCGCCACCAGGTTGTCGCTGCTGCCGGCCCGCAGGTGGACGGCCTCGTCGCCGGTGCCGCTCACGCGCAGGTCGCGCAGCACGTTGTGCGACGCGTCGTCGAGCACGACGCCCTTCTGGCCGCCGGACACGGTGAACCCCTGCACCCGCCAGTACGACGCCCCGTCGAGGTGCAGCGTGTAGCCCTCGTCGACCGAGGCGCCGACGAGGCGCGCGGCCCGGGAGCCGCAGAGGGTGACGGGGTCGGCGCGGTTGCCCGCCGCCGCCGCGGTGAACGAGCCGCGGTACTCGCCGTCGGCCAGCACGATCACGTCGCCCGGGCCCGCGCCCGCCAGGGCGTCGTGCAGCTCGCCGGCGTCCGAGACGGTCGGCGCCGAGGAGCAGTCGGCGGCGGTCGGCCCCGCGGATCCGGGAGCGTCGTCGGACGAGCAGCCCGTCAGGGCGACCGCGGCCGCGAGGAGCAGCGCGGCGCGGAGCGTGGTCACCGCGGCAGTCTCACAGGCCCCGCGGGTCCGGCGTCGGAACGTCCCAAATCCGGCCCGCGGCGCGTCGGGGCCCCTACCCTGGGCGCGGGGAGAGCGGCGGGAGGGAGCTCGGAGTGCACGCGCTGTCCACCGGCATGCCCGGGCTCGGCGTCATCCTGCCGTTCGGCATCATCGGCATCATCTCGTGGAGCTTCTGGCTGGTGCGCAAGATCCTGTCGGCCACCTCCCGGCCGGTCGAGAACGACTACCGGACGACCTGCACGATCGTCGTGCCGTCGTACCACGAGGACCCCGAGGTCCTGGTCCGCTGCATCGGGACCTGGATCGCCGAGCACCCCCAGCGCGTCATCATCGTCCTCGACGTGGCCGACACCGAGGCCAAGGAGCGCATCGACGCCCTGGGCCACCCGAACGTCGAGGCCCACCTGTTCAAGCACCGGGGCAAGCGGTCGGCGCTGGGCTACGGCATGCGGCTGGTCGACACCGAGCTGTGCATCCTCATCGACTCCGACACCGTGTGGGAGCCGGGGATGTACGCCAACATCCAGATGCCCTTCATCGACCCCGCCGTCGGCGCGGTGAGCACGCGCCAGAACGTCTACCTGCCGAAGACCAGCCTCTGGCGCCGGGTCGCGGACTGGATCATCGACCTGCGCTACTACGACTACGCGCCGGCCATGGGCCGGTTCGGCGGCGTGATCTGCGCATCCGGGCGCACCAGCGCCTACCGCTACTCGGTGATCGAGGACCGGATCGACGACCTCGAGCGCGAGATCTTCTGGGGCCGGGAGTGCATCGCCGGGGACGACGGCCGGCTCACCTGGCTGGTGCTCTCGCAGGGCTACCGGGTGGCCCACCAGGACAGCGCCCGGGCGCTCTCGATGTTCCCCGACACGTTCCGGGCCTTCACCAAGCAGCGCGTGCGCTGGAGCCGCAACTCCTACCGCTGCTACCTCACCGCGATCCGCCACGGCTGGATCTTCAAGACCCCGCTGATCTCCCAGATCACGATCATGCAGATCCTGCTCACCCCGATCACCGCCCTGTCGGCGCTGATCTACGTCGGGCTCAGCGCGCAGGCGGGGTGGCTGGCGTTCGCCGCCTCCGTCGCCTGGCTCGTCATCGGTCGTGGCATCCGCGGCATCTCGCACCTGTGGCGGCGGCCCGAGGACATCTGGATCCTCCCCGTCGTCGCCTTCGCGGTCATGTTCATCGCGCTGCCGATCAAGACCTACGCGTTCTTCACGATGAACAAGCAGGGCTGGCTGACGCGCAGCGCGGACTCGATCGGCGGCGAGGGGCAGTCGGAGGCCAGCCTCACCCGGGCGCCCGCGGCGTGAACGACGCGACACCGTCCGCCGCCGAGCGCGGGGACACCGTCCCGCGGTGGGTGCGGTGGCTGGTGCGGGTCGCCGCGGTGGCGGTCTTCGTCGGCGGCGCGGTCGCGGTGGCGTGGGTCCGCCACGACGACCAGCCGGAGCAGGACGCCGCCCCGTCGCAGCAGGAGGCGGCGGCGAAGGCGCAGGAGGCCGAGCCGGACCCGCTCGCGCACGCGGGACGTGAGACGCGGCTGCTCGACGACGAGGACGCCCGGCTGCGCGCGGTCAGCCTCGCCCGCGTCGAGGGGGTCGGCCGCCCCGCGCACACCGGCACGCTCGTGCTCGACGCCCGGCCGGCGCCGTACACGCTCGCGGACCTGCTGCACGCCGCAGCCGCACACCGTACGTCGGCCTCGGTGGTCGAGCTGACCGAGCCGGTCGTGGTGCGGCGCGACGCCCGGCTGGAGGTCGTCGCGCCCGGCACCACGCTGCGGTTGCGCAGCACGTCCGAGCGCTTCACCAGCCTGGTCTCCTGGGGCGGGTCCATCACCCTCGCCGGGACCGCGAAGGCCCCACTGGTCGTCACGTCCTGGGACTCGGGAAGCGGGACCTCGGACCACGAGCCGAGCGACGGCCGTGCCTACGTGCGCGTCAAGGACGGCGCCCTGCGGGTCGCCCACGCACGGTTCCGCGAGCTCGGCTTCTGGAGCGGCCGCACCGGCGGCCTGGCGCTGACCGGGAGCGACGAGACGACCGCGACCGCCGACCTCGACGACGTCCGACTCGAGAACATGCACCTGGGCCTCTACCTCTCCGGCGCGGAGCGGGTGCGGGCCGCCCACCTGCGCGTGACCGGACCGCAGCGGCACGGGGTCGAGGTCACCAACCGGTCCCGCGACGTGCGGTTCACCGACCTCACGGTGCGGAGCGCCGGCGAGGACGCGGTCAGCGTCTCGAACGGGTCGTCCCACGTCGAGCTCACCGACGCGAGGCTGGCCGGCACCGAGGACGGCTACGGGATCGACGTGAACGGCTCCCCGCTGGCCGACGGACTCAACTCGGCCGGCTACGGGATCGACAACTACGCCTGGCTGCGCCTCGACCACGTCCGGACGAGGGGCAACAGCGCCGGTGGGGTCCGGGTGAAGTCCGTCGACCACCTCACGATCGACCACCTCACCGCGACCTCCGACCGCTCGGCGCTGGTCGTCAGCGGCGCCGCCCAGGACGTGAGCGTCGCCGACTCGACGCTGGCCTCGAGCGACGGCACCGCAGTGGTGCTGGAGCAGGACGTGACGGACGCGAGCGTCAGCCACTCCACGCTGCAGGGACTCGCGACCGGCATCGAGGTCGACGGCTCGCAGGCGACCGTCGACCACAACGAGATCACCGTCGGCACCGGTCACGGTGTCCTGGTGACCGGGTCGGGTGCCGAGGCCACGGTGAGCGGCAACACCATCGACGGACGCGGATCGAGCGCCGTCCACGGCTCCGACGGGGCGCAGGTCACCGAGAGCGGCACCGGCGGGGACTGGACCTACCGACCCGAGGTCGTGATGTGGGCCGAACGGCACGCGGCGGCGATGCCCCTGCTCGCGGTGCTCGTGGTGCCGATCGCCGGCCTGGTCTTCGTCCTGCGCCGCCGACGCCAGCAGCGCGAGCTGCGGCGGATCTTCGAGGCGACCCTGGTCGCGCGCGGCCGGGCCGCCATCGACGGGTACGCCGTCGCGGCGGTCGTGGAGCCGACGCCGGTCCCCGAGCCGTCCGGGACATCGGCCGACGAGCCGGTCGGGCCCGTCGGGCCCGTCGAGCCGGCCCGGCCGGCCGCGGTGGTGCCGCTCGCCGAGCGGGAGTTCACGACCGCACGCGAGTTCGCGATCGCCGCCGTGCAGGAGGCGGGCTACCCGCCCAACATGGTCGCCCGGGTACTGCACGTGCCGACCTCGCGGGTGCGCGAGTGGATCAGTGGTCTGGACCAGTCTTCGCCCGGAGGGGTGGAAGAGGGGTCCGGGACCGAGGTCGGGACAAGTCGGGACACCGAACCCGTGTGACCGGGACCTCGGTCAGCGCAGACTGACCGGCACCACCACATCCACTCTCTCGGAGGAACACATGCGTCGTTTCACCCTGATCCCCGTGGCGCTGGGGGCGGTCTCCCTCATCGCCACGGCCCTCGCCCCCGCGGCGAACGCGGTCGATCCCGACACGGTCGTCGACGGGCTCGTCAGTCCGCTCAGCCTGGCCGTGGGCGCGGACGGCACGGTCTACGTCTCGCAGAACTTCGCGAGCACGTTGACCGCGAAGGCGCCCGGCGAGGACAAGACCGACCTCTACGCCGACGCGGCGCACCGCGAGGTCGGTGCCGTCTCCGTCAGCGGCACCACGGTCACCTTCGCCACCACCGCCCAGGGCGGGCCGCAGGACGCCCGCCTCTGGACGCTGGCGGACGGCAGCAGCACGCCGACCCAGGTCGCCAACCTGTGGAACTACGAGCGCAAGCACAACCCCGACGGCACGAGGACCTACGGGATCCTCGGGCTGAGCAAGAAGTGCGTCAGGTCCATCCCGAAGAAGCACCGGCAGGGCATCGTCGCCTACAAGGGCATCAAGGAGTCGCACCCCTACGCCAGCTACGTCGCCGGGGCGACGACCTACGTCGCCGACGCGGCCGCGAACGCGATCTGGTCCGTCGACGCCGCGGGCGTGCACACGGTCGCCACGCTGCCGCCGGTCAAGGCCAAGGTGGACAAGAAGCTCCGCAAGTCCTTCGGCCTGCCCAAGTGCACCGAGGGCAAGACGTTCAAGGGCGAGCCGGTGCCCACCGACGTCGAGCTCGGTCCTGACGGCAACCTCTACGTGACCACCCTCGGCGGTGGGCTCGGGGAGAGCATGCCGGTGGGCTCGGTCTACCAGGTCGCGCCGACCACCGGCGCGGTCCACAAGATGGCGGGCGGCCTGATGAGCCCGGTCGGCATCGCGATCGAGCCGACCGGTACGGCGTACATCTCGCTGCTGTTCCCGGGACTGATCATGAAGCAGCCGCTGGGCGGCGACCCCGAGGTCTTCGCCGAGGTGCCCTTCCCCGGTGACGTCGAGGTCTCCGATGGCACGGTCTACGCGACCGAGACCGACCTGACCAACGACGGCACCTCGCCGCCGGCGGGCAAGGTCCTCAGCTGGCCGACGGTCGCGCCCTGACCGACGCCACACCAGCGCCGCACGTGGGCCCCGGGGGACACACCCTCGGGGCCCACGTCACGTCCGCGGCGCTGGTCTGCACCACCCGCCGGCGCGGTGCCGGCGGCCCCCAGACTGTGCTCACCACCGCTCACACCCGGCCGGCTCGGGACGCTGCCGCACACTCCCCGGGAGGGTAGATGCGTCGCTTCACCCTGATTCCAGTGGCCGTCGCCGCTTTGCTCGTCAGCACCGTCGGCACGCCCGCTGCGCACGCGGTCGACCCCGACACCGTCGCCGGCGGGCTCGTCTCACCGCTGAAGGTGGCCGTGTCTGACGACGGCACCGTCTTCGTGACCCAGAACTTCGCCAGCCTGCTGACCGAGGTCACGCCGGGCGGCGACCCCGCGGTCATCTACGCCGACGAGGGTCAGCGTGAGATCGGCGGTGTCTCGGTGACGGGAGACGTCGTCACCTTCACCGCCACCGCCCAGGGTGGGCCGCCGAATGCCCGGGTCTACACCTACACCCCGGACGGCGAGGGCTGGGCGCAGGACGAGATCGCGAACACCTGGGCCTACGAGAAGGCCTACAACCCCGACGGCGGCCGCACGTACGGCATCCGTGGCCTCTCGAAGTCCTGCACGAAGGCGATCCCGAAGGAGATCCGCCCCTTCGTCGCCGCGTACAAGGGGATCAAGGACTCGCACCCCTACGCGACGACGACCGCGGGTGGCACGACCTACGTCGCCGATGCCGCCGGCAACGACATCCTGGCGATCACCGACTCCGGTGTCAGCACGGTCGCGCTGCTGCCCCAGGTCAAGGTCCCGGTGACCAAGAAGCTGCGCAAGCAGCTGGGGCTCCCCGCCTGCACCCAGGGCAAGACGTTCAAGGGGGAGCCGGTGCCGACCGACGTCGAGGTCGGCCCCGACGGCAACCTGTACGTCACGACGCTCGGCGGCGGGCTCGGTGAGCAGATGCCCGTCGGCGCGGTCTACCGGATCGTCCCGGGCACGGGCGCCGTCACCAGGCTCGCCAACGGCCTGATGAGCCCGACCGGGATCGCGATCGACCCCAGCGGCACGGCGTACATCTCGTTGCTGTTCCCCGGGGTGGTCCTCGAGCAGCCCCTCAGTGGCCCCGTCGACCAGCTGGCCGCGGTCCCGTTCGCGGCGGACGTCGAGGTCGGCTTCGGCGGCGTCTACGTGACGTCGGCCGACCTGGCGGGCAGCCCGGACGACCCGCAGGGCAAGGTCCTGCTGTTCCCGACCGGGGGCTGACCCCCGGGCACGCCGCAGGCCCCGGGTGCACGCGCCCGGGGCCTGCGGCCGTTCCGCAGCCGGCACGTCCGGTGGACGAGGTCCCGCCCACGGAGAACGCACGGTGAACTAACCTCGACCTGATGCCCGAGGTCGAGCCCCCGCCACCCCCGACGATCGTCGGGGCGTTCCTCGACGCTGCCGTGGACGAGCACGAGGGCGAGCTGATCGCCCTGCGCCGAGACCTGCACGCCCACCCCGAGCTGTCCTGGCGCGAGATCCGCACGACCGCGCTGGTCGCGGCGCGGGTCGAGCGCGCCGGGTGGCGGGTGACGGAGCTGCCCCGCGCCGGTCTGGTCGCCGAGATCGGCGACGAGGGCCCGGTCGTGGCCCTGCGCGCCGACCTCGACGCGCTCCCGGTCCCGGACCTGACCGACGACCCGTGGGCCAGCTCCGTCGACGGGGTGACCCACGCCTGCGGCCACGACGTGCACACCGCGTCCCTGGTCGGCGCGGCGATCGCGCTCGGGAAGGCCCACGAGCGCGCCCTCCTGCGAGGCCGGGTGCGGCTGCTGTTCCAGCCCGCCGAGGAGGTGATGCCGGGCGGTGCGCTCTCGCTGATCGAGGGGGGTGCCCTCACCGGGGTCGACCGCATCTTCGGTCTGCACTGCGACCCGAGCCTGGACGTGGGGCGCGTCGGCCTTCGCGAGGGGCCGATCACCGGTGCGGCGGACCACCTCGAGGTGCAGCTCAGCGGTTCCGGCGGCCACACGTCGCGGCCACACCTGACCGAGGACCTCACCTACGCGCTCGCCAAGGTCGTCACCGAGCTGCCGGCGATCCTCTCGCGCCGGCTCGACCCGCGGGCGGGCGTCAGCGTCGTGTGGGGCATCGTCCAGTCCGGCTCGGCCCACAACGTCATCCCCGCGACCGGCCGGATCGGGGGCACCGTCCGGATGCTCGACGCCGTCGCCTGGTCCGAGGCCGAGAAGCTCGTGCCGGTGCTGGTCGAGCAGATCGTGGCGCCGTACGGCGTGCACGCCCAGGTCGACTACCAACGCGGCGTCCCACCGGTGGTCAACGACGTCGAGTCCATCGTCGCGCTCGCGCACGCGGTCGAGGAGGTGCTCGGCGTCGCCGGGCACGTCCCCACCCAGCAGAGCCTGGGCGGGGAGGACTTCGGCTGGTACCTCGACCGGGTCGCGGGCGCGATGGGCCGGCTCGGCACGCGCACCCCGGGTGGCCCCACCTACGACCTCCACCAGGGCAATCTCCGGGTCGACGAACGGGCGGTCGCGATCGGCGCGAAGGTGCTCGCGCACGTCGCCGCAGCGGCCTCGGCATCGACTCGATAACAACTTCGCCAACCCGCTGCCCCCAACTGGGCGCTGCCCTAGGGTTGCCCTGTTTGTAACCCTGACCAAGGGGACCTCAGAACACGAAGGAGGCGTCTTGCGACGCACCACGAAGTTCGCAGCGCTGCTGGCGGCCGGCATCCTGGCCCTCGGCGCGTGCGGCAGCGACAGCGACGGCAGCAGCGCGTCGGACGGCGGGAGCACCGCTCCGCAGTCCGACATCAAGGTCGGTATGGCCTACGACGTGGGTGGTCGCGGTGACCAGTCGTTCAACGACTCCGCCGCCGCCGGCCTCGACCAGGCCAAGTCCGAGCTCGGCATCACTGCCGAGGAGTCCGAGGCCCAGGACGGCGAGGCCGAGAACGCGCGCGAGGAGCGGCTGCGCACCTTCGCCGACGCCGGCTACAACCCGATCATCGCAGTGGGCTTCGCCTACGCGTCGGCCGTCGACAAGGTCTCCAAGGAGTACCCGGACGTCAACTTCGCGATCATCGACGACGAGTCGATCCAGCGCGACAACGTCGCGGACCTGGTCTTCGCCGAGGAGCAGGGCTCGTTCCTGGTCGGCGCGGCCGCCGCGCTGAAGACCAAGACCGATCACATCGGCTACATCGGTGGCGTCGAGACGCCGCTGCTGCAGAAGTTCGAGGCCGGTTACGTCGCGGGCGCCCAGACGGTCAACCCCGACATCAAGGTCGACACCGCGTACCTGTCGCAGCCGCCGGACTTCTCCGGCTTCGGCGACCCGGCCAAGGGCAAGACCACCGCGCAGGGCATGTACGACGACGGCGCCGACATCATCTACGCCGCCGCCGGTGGCTCCGGTGCGGGCGTCTTCGAGGCGGCCAAGGAGTCCGGCAACCTCGCGATCGGTGTCGACTCCGACCAGTACAAGACGGCCGACCCGTCGGTCAAGGACGTCATCATGACCTCCATGCTGAAGAACGTGAACGTCGCGGTCTTCAACTACCTCAAGGACGTCGCCGCCGGTGACGTGCCGAGCGGCACCACCCGCTACGACCTCGCGGTCGACGGCGTGGGCTACTCCACCTCGGGTGGTCAGGTCGACGACATCAAGAGCCAGCTCGACGACTACAAGCAGCAGATCATCGACGGGAAGATCACGGTTCCGACCGAGCCCCAGTGATCCTCTCCGCTGACACAGCGGCAGCTCGGAACGCCTGAGAGCGGACCCGCGGGGCCTGGCCCCGCGGGTCCGTTCCGTCTCGCCACCCCGACGGGGTAGCGTCTCGCCCGAACCTGACGAGGAGGTCATGGATCGTGTCCACCACCGCGCCGCCTGCGGCCGAGCCCGGCGCAACGTCCCACGAGGTCGCCGTCCGTCTGCGGGGCATCGGCAAGCGCTTCCCCGGGGTGATCGCCAACGACGACATCAACATCGACGTCCGCCGCGGCACCATCCACGCCATCGTCGGTGAGAACGGCGCCGGCAAGTCGACGCTGATGAAGATCCTCTACGGCGTGCAGCCCCCGGACTCGGGCACGATCGAGATCAACGGCGACCAGGTGACCCTCCACTCGCCCGCGGACGCGATCAAGAGCGGCGTCGGCATGGTGTTCCAGCACTTCATGCTGGCCGACAACCTCACCGTGCTGGAGAACGTCGTCCTCGGCGCCGAGAAGCTGCACGGCATCGGCGCCAAGGCGCGCGCCGAGGTCATGCGCATCTCCGACGCCTACGGACTGGGCGTCGACCCCGACCGGCTCGTCGAGGAGCTCGGCGTCGGTGCACGGCAGCGCGTGGAGATCCTCAAGGTGCTCTACCGAGGGGCCAAGATCGTGATCCTCGACGAGCCGACCGCCGTCCTGGTGCCGCACGAGGTCGACGAGCTGTTCGGCAACCTGCGCGAGCTCAAGGCCGAGGGCTTCTGCGTCATCTTCATCTCCCACAAGCTGGACGAGGTGCTCTCGGTCGCCGACGAGATCACGGTGATCCGGCGTGGCACGACGGTCAAGACCGTGGAGCCGCAGGGTGTCACGGCCCGCCAGCTCGCCGAGCTGATGGTCGGCTCCGAGCTGCCGTCGCCGAGCACCGAGGCCTCGACCGTCACCGACGAGGTGCTCCTGCGCGTGCAGCACCTGTCGCTGCCCAGCGACGAGGGCCGCCCGCTGCTCGACGACATCTCCTTCGAGATCCACCGCGGCGAGATCCTCGGCATCGCCGGGGTCGAGGGCAACGGCCAGGCCGAGCTGGTCGAGGCCATCATGGGCATGCGCGCGGGTGCCACGGGCCTGGTCGAGCTCGGTGGCCAGGACCTGTCGCACCGCTCCACCCGTGAGCGGCGCGAGGACGGCATCGGCTACATCCCCGAGGACCGCCACCGGCACGGCCTGCTGCTGGACTCCCCGCTGTGGGAGAACCGCATCCTCGGCCACCAGTTCCGGGAGCCGAGCGTCCGGCACGGCCTGATCGACAAGGGCGCCGCGCGCGAGGACACGCAGCGGATCATCACCGAGTACGACGTACGCACGCCCGGGCCGGACGTGCTCGCGCGCGCCCTGTCGGGCGGCAACCAGCAGAAGCTGATCGTCGGGCGTGAGATGAGCAGCGACCCGATCATGCTGATCGCCTCGCACCCGACGCGCGGTGTCGACGTCGGTGCCCAGGCCGCGATCTGGACCCACATCAAGACCGCACGTCGCAAGGGGCTCGCGGTGCTGCTGATCTCGGCCGACCTCGACGAGCTGATCGGTCTCTCCGACCGCATCGAGGTCATCCTGCGTGGCCGCATCGTCGGGGCGTTCGACCCGTCGGACGTCACGCCCGAGCAGCTCGGCTCCGCGATGACCGGAGCGGGGGAGGACAAGTGAACAGAGCCCGCCTGACCAAGATCGGCCTCGGCATCGCCTCGCCGCTGCTCGCCCTCGCGGCAGCCTTCGCGATCACCAGCCTCGTGCTGCTCGCCGCCGGGGACCCCGTCTGGGACGTGTGGAGCCAGCTCCTCTCGTGGCCCAAGACGCGCAACTGGGCCAACATCATCGACAACTCGATGGTGCTCTACCTCTCGGGACTCGCGGTGGCCGTCGGCTTCCGGATGAACCTGTTCAACATCGGTGTCGACGGCCAGTACCGCGTCGCGGCCTTCACGGCCGCGGTCGTCGCGGGCGAGGCCTGGCTGCCGGGCTACCTCAACACCCTGCTCGCGATCGTCGCCGCGATCGTCGTCGGCGCGTTCTGGGCCGGTATCGCCGGCGTCCTGCGGGCCACCCGCGGGGTCAGCGAGGTCATCTCGACGATCATGCTGAACTTCATCGCGACCTTCCTGGTCGCCTACCTGCTGCGCGAGTGGGCGGTTCGGGAGAAGGGCTCCAACATCCTGGGCACCCGGGAGATCCCCGAGGGCAGCCGGATCCCGAACATCGGCCTCGGTGACGGCGTCAGCCAGATCTACGGCTTCATCGTGCTGGTCGTCCTCGCGGGCTTCCTGTTCTGGTTCGTCCTGAACAAGACCCGCTTCGGCTTCGACCTGCGGGCGACGGGGCAGTCCACGACGGCCGCCGTCGCCAGCGGCGTCAGCGTCAAGAAGATGATCATCGTCGCGATGCTGATCTCCGGCGGCGTGGCGGGCCTGGTCGGCCTGCCGATCCTCTTCGGGGACGCCTACACCTACGGCTCGACCTTCCAGTCCGGGCTGGGCTTCGCCGGCATCGCGATCGCGCTGCTGGGCCGCAACAACCCGGTCGGCATCGCCTTCGGCGCCGTCCTGTTCGCCTACCTCAACGAGCAGTCCAACCCGCTGCAGATCCTGGTCGGCGTCTCGCCCCAGATCGTCGCGATCACCCAGGGCGTCATCGTGCTGACGGTCGTCATCTCCTACGAGCTGGTGCGTCGCTACGGCGTCCGGCTCGAGCAGTGGGAGGTGGCCCGGGCCTTGGAAGCCGACCGCAACGACCGCAACGACCGCAACGACAAGGCCTCGGAGGTCCCGGCATGAGCGTCCCCGCCACCGCGACCCACGAGGCGCCGACCACCCCGGCAGGCCCGCGACCCAAGCGCCGGCTCCCGCGCTGGTGGTTCGCGGCCGCCCTGGTCGGCCTGCTCGCCTTCCTGTCCGCGCTCCAGGAGATCACCGGGGCCAACGACCTGGTCTCGTCCGGCACCCTGGCCGCCACGCTGGTGGCGACGGTGCCGATCATGCTCGCCGGTCTGGGTGGTCTGTGGTCGGAGCGCTCGGGCGTCGTCAACATCGGCCTCGAGGGCATGATGATCCTCGGCACCTGGGGAGCCGGCTACTTCGGCTACCACTACGGACCCTGGGCCGGGGTGCTCGGTGCGATGTTCATGGGCATGCTCGGCGGCCTGGTGCACGCCGTCGCGACGGTCACCTTCGGCGTCGACCACATCATCTCCGGTGTCGCGATCAACATCATCGCGCTCGGGGCGGTGCAGTACCTCGCCTCGCTCACGTTCGTCGGCCTGCCCGGCGGCGGCCAGACGCAGTCACCGAAGATCGACGACGTCCAGACGATCACCATCAGCAGCCTGGGAGACCATCTGCTGACGGTGGAGAAGAAGGACATCTTCTTCGTCTCACCGCTGGCGGCGGTCGGCCGGGCGCTGATCACCGACCTGTCGATGCTGACGATCATCGCGCTGCTGCTGCTCGTGGTGACCTACGTCGTCCTCTGGCGGACGTCGTTCGGCCTGCGGCTGCGCTCGTGCGGCGAGAGCCCGTCGGCGGCCGAGTCGCTGGGCGTCCACGTGCTGCGCTACAAGTTCGTCGCGGTGCTGGTCTCGGGCAGCCTCGCCGGTCTCGCCGGCGGCTACCTGGTGATGGTCGCGTCGAGCAACTACCGCGACGGCCAGACCGGTGGTCGCGGCTACATCGGCCTCGCGGCGATGATCTTCGGCAACTGGCGACCCGGCGGCCTGCTCGCGGGCTCGGGTCTCTTCGGCTACACCCAGACCCTCGGCCTGCGCCAGGGTGGCGACTCGGTCCATGCGCTGTTGCTCGCGCTCGCGATCATCGCGATCGCGGCCGCGATCTGGCAGGCCCGCCAGGGCCAGCACCGCACCGCGGTCATCACCGGCGTCGTCGCCCTCGGGATCGGAGCGGTCTACTTCGCGATCGACGAGGTGCCCAGCGACTTCACGTCGATGACGCCCTACGTCATCACGCTGCTGGTGCTGGCCTTCGCCTCGCAACGATTGCGGATGCCGGCCGCGGACGGGCAGATCTACCGCAAGGGCAGTGCTGGGTAGTGGCGGCCGAGGACTTCGACTGGGAGGCCCTCACGGCGGCAGCCGCGGAGGCGTCCCGGCACGCGTACGCGCCCTACTCGCACTTCGCGGTCGGTGCGGCCGCGACGGCCGACGACGGGCGGGTGCTGACGGGCTGCAACGTCGAGAACGCGGCGTACGGCGTGGGCCTGTGCGCCGAGTGCGGGCTCGTCAGCCAGCTGCACCTGACCGGTGGCGGCAAGCTGACGCACTTCGTGTGCGTCAACGGCGAGGGCGAGGTCATCATGCCGTGCGGCCGGTGCCGCCAGCTGCTCCACGAGAACGGCGGCCCCGGCCTGCTGCTGCTGACCGTCTCCGGCGTCAAGAGGATGGACGAGGTGCTGCCCGATGCGTTCGGTCCCGACGACCTCGATTGACCTCACCGACTCCGCCGTCGTCGCCGACCCCTACCCGCACTTCGCGCGGGAGCGCGAGCAGCACCCGGTGGCCTGGCACGAGGCGTCGGGGATGTTCCTGACGTTCGCCCACGCCACGGTCGGCCAGGTGCAGCGCGACCGGCGCCTGGGCCGGCTCTGGAAGGACAAGGAGCCGCTGGACCGGCTCGAGCCGTTCAACCTGCTCCACCGCAACCAGATGATGGAGAACGAGCCGCCCGAGCACACCCGGCTGCGGCGTCCCGTCGCGTCGGCCTTCGCCCGCGGGCACGTCGAGCGGCTGCGCCCCCGGGTGCGCGAGCTGGCCGCGTCGCTGTTGGCCGACGTCGATCCCGACGGGTTCGACGTGGTCGGCGACTACGCCGAGCCGCTGCCGGTCCTGGTGATCGCCGACCTGCTGGGGGTGCCGCGCTCCCACGCGCACGACCTGCGCGACTGGTCGCAGGCGATCGTCCGCATGTACGAGGTCGCGCCGTCCCCGGCCACCGTCGACGAGGCCGTGCGGGCCGCCACCGACTTCGCCGGCCTGGTGCGCGAGCTGGTCGTGGACCGGCGGGCGCAGCCGGCCGACGACCTGATCAGCGACCTGGTCGCCACCGAGCTGTCCGAGGACGAGGTGGTCGCCGCGGTCGTGCTGCTCCTCAACGCCGGGCACGAGGCCTCCGTCAACGTCTTCGGCAACGGCCTCACGGCGATGCTCCGGCGCGGGCTGCGGCCCGGTGCCGACGTACCCCGGACGGTGGAGGAGATGCTGCGCTTCGACTCCGCACTCCAGCTGTTCGAGCGGACCGCGATGGAGGACGTCCGGCTCGGCGGCGAGGAGCAGGGCGTGGTCGTCGAGGAGGGGCAGAAGGTCGCCGCCCTGCTGGGTGCGGCCAACCGCGATCCGGCCGTCTTCGACCAGCCGGACGTCTTCGACGTCGACCGCGACCCCAACAACCACCTGGCCTTCGGGGTCGGGGTCCACTTCTGCCTCGGCGCCCCGCTGGCGCGCATGGAGCTGGCCGAGTCCGTCGGCGCCCTGTTCGAGACCTTCCCCGACCTGCACCTGGCCGGCGAGCCGGTGAGCCGGGGGACCTTCGTGCTGCGGGGGTACCGCAGCGTCCCTGTAGGAGGAACCCGTGCCTGACTCCAGCCACGACGCCGTCGAGGTCATCACCGCCAAGCGCGACGGTCACGAGCTGAGCGACAGCCAGATCGACTGGGTGATCTCCGCCTACACGCGCGGTGACGTCGCCGACGAGCAGATGTCCGCGCTGGCGATGGCGATCCTGCTCAACGGCATGGACCGGCGCGAGATCGCCCGGTGGACGGCGGCGATGATCGCGTCGGGGGAGCGGATGGACTTCTCCGGCCTGTCCCGGCCGACCGCCGACAAGCACTCGACCGGCGGCGTCGGCGACAAGATCACCCTGCCGCTGGCTCCGCTCGTCGCCGCGTGCGGCGTCGCGGTGCCGCAGCTGTCCGGGCGGGGCCTGGGCCACACCGGTGGCACGCTCGACAAGCTGGAGTCGATCCCCGGGTGGCGCGCCGCGCTCTCGAACGAGGAGATGCTCGCCCAGCTGGACTCGGTCGGTGCGGTCATCTGCGCGGCGGGCGACGGTCTCGCGCCCGCCGACAAGAAGCTCTACGCCCTGCGCGACGTGACCGGCACGGTGGAGGCGATCCCGCTGATCGCGTCGTCGATCATGTCGAAGAAGATCGCCGAGGGCACCGGCGCGCTCGTGCTGGACGTCAAGGTGGGCACCGGCGCGTTCATGAAGGACGTCGACTCCGCACGCGAGCTGGCCGAGACGATGGTCGCGCTCGGTCAGGACGCCGGGGTACACACGGTCGCCCTGCTCACCGACATGTCCACGCCGTTGGGCCGGACCGCCGGCAACGCCTTGGAGGTGCAGGAGTCGGTCGACGTCCTGGCCGGCGGCGGCCCGGCCGACGTCGTCGAGCTGACCCTGGCCCTGGCGCGCGAGATGCTGGCCGGGGCGGGGCGCGACGACATCGACCCGGCCGACAGGCTCGCCGACGGGTCGGCGATGGACGCCTGGAAGCAGATGGTCCGCGCGCAGGACGGCGACCCGGACGCCGACCTCCCGGTCGCTCGGGAGTCCCACGTCGTGACCGCGTCCTCCTCCGGGGTGCTGACCCGCCTGGACGCGATGGCGGTCGGCATGGCCGCCTGGCGCCTCGGGGCGGGCCGGGCCCGCAAGGAGGACCCGGTGCAGGCCGGCGCGGGCGTCGTGTGGCACGCCCGTCCGGGCGACGAGGTCACCGCCGGGGAGCCGCTCTTCACGCTGCTGACCGACGAACCCGCCCGCTTCGACCGCGCGCTCGCCTCGCTCGACGGCGGTTACGACATCGCGCCCGCCGGCTCGTCGTACACCCCGCACCCGCTCGTCATCGACCGCGTCGGCTAGGCCGAGTCGGCGCATCTTGCCCGGCTGAGGGGGCCGAGTCGGCGCATCTTGTCCGTTCTCTCCACAGCCGGTGGGCAAGACGCGCCGACTCGCGCCTCTGCGGCGGGCAAGACGCGCCGAGTCGCGCCTCTCAGGCGAGCAGCAGGACGACCGTCTCGGCGACGCAGGCGGGCTTGGCCTCGCCCTCGATCTCGATCGTGTAGCGCAGGGTCATCTGCTTGCCGGCCGGGATGTCGGTGACCTCGCCGAGGGCGACGTGGGCCCGGACCCGGCTGCCGACCCGGACCGGGCTCGGGAACCGCACCTTGTTGACGCCGTAGTTGAGCTTCGCGCCGGGAGTGTCCAGCGCGAAGACCTGGCTGCCGAGGTAGGGGACCAGCGACAGGGTCAGGTAGCCGTGGGCGATGGTGCCCCCGAACGGACCGGCCGCCGCCCGCTCGACGTCGACGTGGATCCACTGGTGGTCGCCGGTCGCCTCGGCGAACCGGTCCACCCGGTCCTGCTCGATGGTCAGCCAGTCGGAGGTGCCGATGTCCTGGCCGCTCGCGGCGGCGACCTCGTCGAGTGTCGTGAAGACGCGCATGGGCCGAAACCTAGCCTGCTTCTGGAAGGATCGCGCCATGACCCCGACGTCCCTGAGCCTCGACCAGATCCGCCGGGCGCCGAAGGTGCTCCTCCACGACCACCTCGACGGCGGGCTCCGCCCCCAGACGATCATCGACCTCGCGGCGGAGACCGGCCACGTGCTGCCGAGCCTGGAAGGGCCGATGACGGCCGAGGCGCTGGGCCAGTGGTTCGCGGAGGCGGCCGACTCCGGCTCGCTCGAGCGCTACCTGGAGACCTTCGCGCACACGGTCGGAGTGATGCAGACCGCACCGGCGATCACCCGCGTCGCCCGGGAGTGCGTCGAGGACCTCGCCGCGGACGGGGTCGTGTACGCCGAGGTGCGCTACGCCCCGGAACAGCACGTCGAGCAGGGGCTGACCCTGGACGAGGTGGTCGCCGCGGTCCAGGAGGGGTTCGACCAGGGCGCGGCGGGCGGCCGCATCGTGGTGCGCCAGCTGCTGACCGCGATGCGCAACCGCGCGAGGTCGATGGAGATCGCCGAGCTCGCGATCGCGTGGCGCGACCGCGGGGTCGCCGGGTTCGACATCGCCGGCGCCGAGGCCGGCTACCCCCCGACCCGTCACCTCGACGCGTTCGAGTACCTCCAGCGCGAGAACGCGCACTTCACGATCCACGCCGGAGAGGCCTTCGGTCTGCCGTCGATCTGGCAGGCGATCCAGTGGTGCGGCGCGGACCGGCTCGGCCACGGGGTCCGCATCATCGACGACATCACGGTGCGTGACGACGGGACGGTCGAGCTCGGGCTGCTGGCGGCGTACGTGCGGGACAAGCGGATCCCGCTCGAGATGTGTCCGTGGTCCAACATCCAGACGGGCGCGGCGACCTCCATCGCCGAGCACCCCATCGGGCTGCTCACGAAGCTCCGCTTCCGCGTGACGGTCAACACCGACAACCGCCTGATGAGCCACACCTCGATGAGCAAGGAGATGGCCTCCCTGGTCGAGGCGTTCGGCTACGGCCTCGACGACCTGCGGTGGTTCACCATCAACGCGATGAAGTCGGCCTTCCTGCCCTTCGACGAGCGGTTGGCCATCATCGACGGCATCATCAAGCCCGGCTACGCCGCGCTGGCCCAGGAGCGGGAAGCAGAGGTCCGGGAGTGAAGATCCACTACGTCCCGACCGTGCTGCTGGTGGGCAGCAGCCTGCTCATCCTCGTGGTGGGTGTCGTGCTGATGCTGAAGGGTCGCGCGGTCCGGAGTTCCGCCGAGGGCTTCCTGGACCGCGGCGTGCCCGTGATCGGGGAGGTCGTCGAGCTGCAGGCCAAGGACCTGAGCTTCGGCCGCGAGCCCGACACCCGCTACTTCGCCCTGGTCCGTTACGTGCCCGAGGGGGCCACCGAGCCGATCGAGGCCGTCACCCTGACCGACCTGCCGGCGCCACCGCCGCGGGTCGGCGAGAAGCTCGAGGTCGTCTACGACCCGAAGCGGCCCGAACGGGTCGACGCGACGGCGACCGAGCGGAGCGCGGAGGGTGCCGGCCGCACCTGGTTCGTCGTCGGCGCGCTGACGCTGCTGGTCGCCCTCGGCGTCGCCGCGGCGTGGCTGGTGCTGGTCTTCGTCGTCTGGACGTCCTGATGCCCGACGCAGGGGAGTCGTTGTTCTGGATCGCGCTCTGCGCGGTCCTGGCTCCCCTGCTGTCCGGGATCGTGTTCCGTCACCGGGTCCCGGAGGTGGTGCTGCTGCTGGTGCTCGGGGTGGTCATCGGCCCCTACGTGCTCGGTCTCGCCGCCACGGGCCAGGGCGTGGAGATGCTGCGGCAGCTGGGCCTGGGGATGCTGTTCCTGCTCGCCGGCTACGAGATCGAGCCGGCCGAGCTCGTCGGCCGCGGCGGGCGGCGCGCGCTCCTCACGTGGGTCATCTCGCTCGGCGTCGCGCTCGGCCTGGTCTGGCTCGTCGGGCTGAGCGACCACATCCACGCCGAGGCCGCGGTGGCGATCGCGATGACCTCGACCGCGATCGGCACGCTCCTGCCGATCCTCAAGGACAGCGGCGTCCTCGCGACGCCGTTCGGGCGGACCCTCCTCCACCACGGGGCGTACGGCGAGCTCGGGCCGATCGTCGCGATGGCGATCCTGCTCAGCACCCGGGGCCCCGTGACGTCGCTGGTGGTGCTGCTCCTGTTCGCCGCGGTCGCGGTGCTCGTCCACCGGTTCGGCGCGGTGCTGAGCCGTGAGGAGTCCCGGGTGCTCGCCGTCGTCCAGCGGGGCGCGGAGACGTCCGGGCAGACCCAGGTGCGCCTGGTGGTGCTGCTGCTGGTCACCCTGGGGGTGGCCGCTGCCGCGTTCGACCTGGACGGCGTGCTCGGTGCCTTCACCGCCGGCTTCGTGCTGCGGCTGCTGGTGCCGGCCGGGCACGAGAGCCTGGAGCACAAGCTGCAGGGGCTGGCGTTCGGCCTCCTCATCCCGGTCTTCTTCATCACCTCCGGCATGGCGATCGACCCGGCCGCGGTGTGGGCCGAGCCCGTGGCGCTGACCGCCTTCGTCCTGCTCATGGTGGTGGTGCGCGGAGGTGCGGTCCGGTTCGCGGCGCGCGGGAGCGGCTTCGACCGGCGAGAGAGCGCCGCCATGGGGATGTTCGCCGCCACCGGGCTGCCCATCATCGTGGCCGTCACGTCGGTCGCGGTGTCCGAGGGGCAGATGACGCCGCTCAACGCGTCCGTGCTGGTCGCGGGCGGGGCGATCACGGTGCTGGTCTGCCCACTGGTCGGCCAGCGGCTGCTGACCGTGCGTCACCCGGATCGGGTGAGCCCCGGGAGCGCCGCCGGAACCTAGGGTCCGAGGGTGGACAGCTTCTGGGACTTCTTCTGGTTCATCATCGCGTTCTTCCTGCTCATGGCGTACCTCATGGTGCTCTTCCAGATCCTCACGGACATGTTCCGGGATCACGAGCTGAGCGGCTGGTGGAAGGCCGTCTGGGTCCTCTTCCTGATCTTCTTCCCGATCCTGACCGCGCTGGTCTACCTGATCGCCCGCGGCCGGGGGATGGCCGAGCGCCAGGTGTCCGCGATCAAGTCCATGCAGGCCGACCAGGAGGCCTACATCCGGTCGGTCACGACCGGTGCGTCGCCGGCCGACCAGATCGCACAGGCCAAGAGCCTCCTCGACTCCGGCGCCATCAGCCAGGCCGAGTTCGACAGCCTGAAGGCCAAGGCCCTGGGCTGACCGCCCAGGTCTGATCAGCAGGTCTGATCAGCTGGCCCGATCAGCGGGGGAGCACCGCCGACCACGCGTGGTCCCAGCCGGCGACACCGAGCCGGGAGCGACGGAAGTCCTCCCGGCCGAGGTCGACGAGCCGGCCGCGCGCGGGCTCGTAGCAGCGCAGCCGGCCGCGCTCCTCGCCCAGCGCGAGCACGACGTGGCGGGGCATCCAGGCGTTGCCGACGTAGACCGGCACCGGCCGCCGAGCGCGGGTCGCCGCGACGACCGCGTCATACCCGGCGGCCGGGGCGATGCGGATCCAGCGCACCCGGCGCCCGTCCGGCTCCCACTCGCCCAGCTCGCGGGCGACCGCCCAGGGCGGGGTCCCGAGCGCTCGCGGCCAGGGCAGCTGCAGTCGGCCGTGGTCCACGAACCCGGTCACCCGCCGGTGCATCGCGAGGACCTCGGCCCGGAACTCGTCGGGGATCGAGGCGGCGGCGCCGATCCGCTCGCCGTAGGCGTGGTCCTCGATCATCCGTGCCACGACCAGACAGGTCGCGCCGCACGACACCCGGTCCGGCTGCACGAGCCGCTCTCGGAAGACGCGCTGGGGCCAGTCCTCGCGGGGTCCGGTGGTCACGGCTGCGGCTCCCTCCTGAGCAGGGCGTGCACGGCGGCGTACGCCTCGTCAGGGTGCACCGGTGTGCAGCCGCGGGCGACCGCGTGGGCGACGACCCGCCGCTGGTCGCGCAGGAGCGCCACGCCGCGTCGCACCAGCACCAGCGGCGGCTTGCGGTGCTCGCGCAGGTCGCGGGTGAGTCGGCGCCAGAAGGTCACCACCGGGTGCTGGCGCACGCAGTACGCCGCCGCGACGAGCCCGGCCTCCACGCAGTGGGGCACGACCTCCTGGGCGAAGATCCCCTCGGCCAGGAACAGGTCGTGCCCGTCGAGCTCGAGGGTCTGCCACCCGCATCGCCCGTCGTGGGCGATGTCGTAGACCGGCACCTCGGCGCGCCCGGTCCGGCACAGCTCCTCGAGCGCGGCCATCGCGTCCTCGAGCAACCACGAGGCCGGGTCGTCCCAGTCGACGATGCCGGCGTTGGCGCCCTCAGTGATCAGCGGGAGCGTGGGGTCGCCGCCGCTCTTGTAGAAGTCGTCCAGCCGCAGGACCGGCAGGCCGAGCCGTTCGGCGAGGCGGGACTTGCCGGCCCCCGACGGGCCGGCCAGGACGATCACACGGGCGCGCAACGGACGAGGCCGGTCAGCTGCCGATGGGGTGCCAGACCGTCTTGGTCTCGAGGAACGCCGTCATCGGCTCCAGCCCCTGGTCGAGTGTCCAGTCCGGCTCGGCGGCCGGCGCCCGGCGTACGCGCTTGAGGTTGTCGGCCGCAGCGACCTCGAGATCGGTCGCCAGGGCGACGTCGCCGGCGACCCCGGTGAGGTCGATGGCGTTGACATCCATGTGCGCGGCGAGCCAGGGGCCGACCGTCGCCGCCGAGCCGGTCAGGATGTTGACCACCCCGCCCGGCACGTCGGAGGTGGCGAGGACCTCGGCGAAGGTCACCGCCGGCAGCGGTCGCGCGTGGGAGGACACCACGACGACCGTGTTGCCGGTGACGATGACGGGCGCGACGACGCTCACGAGCCCGAGCAGGCTGGACTCCTGGGGGGCGAGCACGGCGACGACACCGGTCGGCTCCGGCGTGGAGAGGTTGAAGTAGGGCCCGGCCACCGGGTTGGCGTTGCCGACGACCTGGGTGATCTTGTCGGCCCAGCCAGCGTACCAGACCAGCCGGTCCGATCGCCTCGTCGAGACCTTCTCCGCCTTCGACGACAAGAGTCCCTCGGACTGCGCGACCGCCTGCGAACTGCGGGCGGCGGTCCTCCGCGACGTCTCGGCGATCGGTAGAGGATCTGGGCGCGGTTGTACGCCGTGCGGCCCGACCAGCCGCCAGAGGCCTTCCGAGCCGCGACGACGGCGTCCCAGGCGTCCTTGCGGGAGAGCGAGGGCGGCGTTGGCCTGAAGGTCCCCTTGCTGTCGACCACCTCGTAGGGTGGCCGGACTCCGAGCGCGGAACGCGCCCCGATAGCGAGCTTGTGGGTCTTGCGGACGTCGATCCTGCTCACTTGAGGTAGGCCTCCAGACCGTGGCGGCCGCCCTCGCGGCCGTAGCCGGACTCCTTGAACCCGCCAGAAGGGCTCGTCGGGTCGAACTTGTTGAACGTGTTGGCCCACCACGCCAGCGCGCAGCTGGTGGGCCACGGACGGGATCCGCGAGCCCTTGTCGGTCCACACGCCTGCCGAGAGCCCCGTACGGCGTGTTGTTGGCCTTCTCGACGGCCTCGGCCGGGGGTGCGGAAGGTGAGCACCGACAGCACCGGGCCAGGAATCTCCTCGCGGGCGATCCGGTGGGCCTGTGAGACACCGGTGAACAGCGTCGGCAGGAACCAAGCCAGCCTTCGTCGGCAGGTCGCGCGACCTCCCAGCGCTCAGCGCCCTCGGCATCGCCGAGGTCGGAGAGCTCGCGGATCGCCAGGCTGCTCGCCGGAGTTGATCGCGCCGATGTCGGTGTTCTTGTCCAGCGGGTCGCCCATCCGCAGCGTCGACATCCGGCGCCCGGCCGGTCGAGGCTCCTCGGAGATGCTCTCCTGCACCAGCAGGCGCGAGGCCCGCCCACGCAGCAGACGTAGCCCTGGTTGGAAAATCTGCGTCACGATGCCTCGACGGCCCTGGTCGATCAGGGCGTCGTCAGGGAACGATGTTCGCCGCCTTGCCGCGAGCTCCAGCGTGACCTTCTTGCTCGATGCCGGCGACCGCGCGGGCGATGGCCTTGCCGACCTCGGTCGAGCCCGTGAAAGCGACCTTGTCGACGTCAGGGGTAGCCCACGAGCGCCTGACCGGTGGCGCCGGCGCCGGTGACGATGTTGACGACCACGCCCGGCGGCAGGTCGGCTGCTGGCAGATCTCCAGCGAACAGCAGCGCGGTGAGCGGCGTGGTCTCTGCCGGCTTCAGCACGACAGTGTTGCCGCACGCCAGGGCCAGCGCGATCTTTCACGCCAGCATCAGCGGCGGGAAGTTCCACGGGATGACCGTGGCCGGCGACGCCCAACGGCTGCGGGTCGGCACACGACCGGCGTACTCCAACATCCGCCCAGCCGGCGTAGTAGAAGAAGTGGGCGGCGACGGTCAGGACGTCGACGTCGCGGGACTCCATGATCGGCTTGCCGTTGTCAGAGCGACTCGAGGACGGCCAGCTCGCCTGACCGCGCTCCTGGATGATCGGGCGATCCGGTAGAGGGTACTTGGCGCGCTCGCGGCCGGGCATCTCGACCAGACCTTGTCGTGGGCCCTGCGTGCGGCCTTCACCGCCGCGTCGACGTCGGCCGCGTCGGCCTCCGGCGACCTCGGCGAGGACCTCCTCAGTGGCCGGGCTGATCGTCTTGAACGACGTGCCGCGCCCTCGACGAACTCACCGCCCACGAGGAAGCCCGTGGGACGGCAGTGTCGACGATGCTGCGCGACTCGGGGCCAGGGGCGTACTCGAAGATCGTGTCTGCCATGGTGATCAGTCCAGCGTGAAGTAGTCGGGGCCGCTGTAGCAGCGGTCGTCATCTTGGTGCGCTGCATCAGCAGGTCGTTGAAGCAGCGTGGAGGCTCGAAGCGGAACCAGTCCGGGTCGAGCCAGTCGGGTCCAGCCACCTCGTTGACCATCACCAGGTGCTGATCGCGTCCTTGTGAGCGGATGCCGCCAGCGGGCTTCACGCCGATCCATCTGGCCAGTCTGCTCGCGGAAGTCGCGCACGGCCTCGAAGCATGACCAGGCAGACCAGCAGGGTCGCGGCCGGCTGGATCTTGCCGGTGGAAGTCTTGATGAAGTCGCCGCCAGCCCATCATGCCCAGCCAGCTCGCGCGCAGGACGTTATCGAGCGTCTGCAGCTCGCCGGTCTCGAGGATGACCTTGAGGTGGGCGCGCGTGCCGTCCGGACAGGCGCACGCCTCTTTCACCAACGATCTCGTCGAAGACCTAGCGGTAGCGACCGGCCAGAAGGCGCCGCAGTCGATGACCATGTCGATCTCGTCAGCGCCGGCCGCAACCGCGTCGCGGGTGTCAGCGAGCTTGAGCGTCCATCGCGGCCCGGCGAGGGAAAGCGGTCGCCACGGCGCGACGTGGACCCGGGTCGCCGAGCGCCTCCTTCACGGTCGACACCATGTCGCCCGTACACGCAGACCGCGGCCACCTGGGGGCAGGTCAGGTCAGCGAGGTCGGGGCGCCAGGCCTTCTGGCGACGCGGACCTGCCGGGGGTGTCCTGGCCCTCAGAGCGTGGTCAGGTCGACCATCCGGATGGCGAGGTCGAGGGCGAACGCCTTCGCCGTCGTCTTGATCGAACAGGTCCCGAGACCGGCGGCGCGGGCCTCCGCGCCGACCTGGTCGACGCCGGGCAGGCCGTGCAGGAACCGCCGCAGCGAGGCCTCGGACCCGGTCACGTCGTCGTAAGACCCGGACCCGGGCCCGGTCGCCGGATCGAGGAGGGTGGGGGAGTGGGTCACCGACCCAGCATAGGGTTGGTCTCTGCATCGGCCACAACCCAGGAGCACCCCGATGAGCGAGCCTCGCACCGACGCCGCGGTGGAGCGTTTCCACGCCACGAACGGCCGCGTCAGCGGTTACCTCGGCCTGGCCGTGTGCGGGGTCGTGCTGGCCCTGGCGATCGCGGGCTGGAGCACCGGCCGCGCGATGGGGGTCGCGATCCTGGCGGTCCTCGGCCTCCTGCTGACCTGGGTGGTCATGCTGCGGCCCGCGCTCTGGGCGACCGCGCGCGACCTCGTGCTGCGTGGCATGTACTACACCGACACCGTCCCGCTCGCGACCATCGACAAGGTCGCCGTCGGCCAGGTGACGGCCGTGACGTCCGGCGGCAAGCGCTACCTCTCCCCGGTCATCGGCTACACCGCACGGCAGACGATCCGGCAGCGCTCCGCCGCCGACAAGCCGGGTGCCAAGTCCGCGAGCGCCGTCGACACCTACCAGGTCTTCGTCGAGGAGCGGATCACCCACCTCGCCCGCGAGGCGCGCGACACCCAGGTCGGGGAGCCGGGCGTCGCCCACCGCGCCTACGCCTGGCCCGAGATCGCCGGCACCGCCGTCCTCGTCGTGGCGTTCGTGGTCTGGCTGCTGGTGCTCTGACGGGTGCCGGCGGAGAGGTCGGGCTGGGGGTCGTTGGGTGCTGGCTACTGCCCGCACCCTGCGGGTCGGTCTCGGGTTGCGACCGAAAGGGCAGCAACGACGGGGCGGCGCCGCTCGGGCTGGCGTTGCCTTCCGGCTTGCGGCTGGCCCCGGGACCTCGACTCATCGACGAAGTGGGAGATCGTCGGGCACGTGGTGCCGGAAGATCTCCTCTACCGACCACGCGTCGACGGTGCGGGCATGGGTGTGTCCCCGCCGGCTCGGGGGTGCCGGCGGGGCGGGGGTCAGCCGCTATGTCGCCGGCTGCCCGGGTCGGTGCCGGGGTGGGTGCCGGGATCGGTGTAGGTGTAGCCGAGCGGGCTGGTCCAGGTGAACCCGGCGGCCGGGTCGTAGTCATACGTCCAGTCCGTGAACGTCTTGAGGCGGTGGTGGCCCCGGCAGGGCGGGAACAGGTTCGACGAGGTCGTCTGGCCCTCGGGCCACTCCAGGCGGTGGTCCAGGTCGGACCCATGCTGCTCGGCACTTGCGGCGGTCCCACCTGTCGCAG
Organism: Nocardioides sp.; assembly: GCA_020636915.1. Taxonomy (GTDB): domain Bacteria; phylum Actinomycetota; class Actinomycetes; order Propionibacteriales; family Nocardioidaceae; genus Nocardioides. The sequence goes on along the minus strand of JACJWV010000007.1, from coordinate 158,772 downwards.
TCGTCATGCGCTTCTTCCGCTTCTTCGCCTTGTGGCCGGGTCGGGAGGGGCGGTGGCAGCCGGGGAACGGGCACTCGGAGAATCGGAGCTTGACCTGCTCGACCATCCGCTCGGTGGGGGTGTAGGCGTCGGTGGTCATCTCTTCGGCCAGGTCGATGACCGGGCGGATCGTGACCTTGGTGCCGGCCCTCGTGCACCACTCGCGGACCTGTTCGACGGTGGTGGTCGACGGGGTGTTGTCCACGTCGGCGGTGGCCTGCCCGGGGCGGGTGTGCACGAAGACCATCACCCCCGGCGCCGACCCCTCACCAGCCGGGTCGTCGTGGCGGCGGCCGCCGAGCATGCCCAGCACCATCGAGCGGCGGACCTGGAGCGGGATCGCCGGGTCCATCCCCGCGGCCTGGGTGGCGACGTACTCCTCGAACGCGACCGCGTCGGGGACGTCGGCCATCGCGGTGATCGGGACCAGCCCGTCGTAGGTCATCGCCCCCAGGTGGACGTCCACGTGCCGCTTCTCCGCGGCCTCGGCGCGGCGGCGTTCGGTCTCGGCGGAGTCGTGCTCCTTGCGTGCCTTCTCCACCTGCCGGTCCAGCTCCGCATACGAACACCGGGCGGCCACGAAGTACAGGGCCTTGTCCACGGCCGCCGCCCCCTCCATCGGCAGGCTCATGGTGGCTTGGGCGATCCGGCGGGCCTTCCACACCGCCACCTCACCCGACAGCACCCGGGCCCAGATCCTGGGCAACCGGTGGGCGAGCTCGACCGCGTCCCCGAGATACCGGCGGCCGGAGTCGGTGGAGTGCCCGATCGCGAGGGCGAACTCCGCGACCGCGCCCTCGTCGACCGTCGGGGCGCCGTCCCCGGCGATCTCCAGCTCCCGCATCCCCCACTCCACCGACGTGTCGACCTGGTCGCCCGGGTGCAGGCGCACCCACTCCACGGCGTGGAGGAGGAGCTCGACCTCGAGCCCGGTCATCGCGTCCCGGGTGGCCCGGGCGGCCGTGATCACCTGCTCCTCGCGACTGTTGCCGCGGGTGGTGATCGTGGCTGCCATGGGTCTATTCCAGCACTCGCCACCGACAGTGGAGGGTGCTCAGAACCCAGTATCCACAGGGGTTCTGGTCACGATCAGGTCACGATCAGCGGCCCGCTTCCAGCAGTACAGGGAAGGTGCAGTCCGTGACGCACCAGGTACGTCAAGACCTCGACTTTCCCCACTGCGACCGCAAGCCGGGAGCCAGCGCTAGCCCGGGCGGACGCCGTCCCGCGTAGCCGGCCTATCGGTCGCAACCCGAGCAGGGCCGCAGGCTGCCGGCAGTCACCGCCCGACGCAGGCTGCGGGGGTCTCGACGAGCTCGACCACCGGCGACCAGCTCGACCACCGACGCGGACCGCATGTCGGGAAGCAGCGCTAGCCCGGGCGGACGCCGTCCCGCGTAGCCGGCCTGTCGGTCGCAACCCGAGCCAAGCCCGCAGCCCGCCGGCACCAGCGCCCCACGCAGGCTGCGGGGGTCTCGACAAGCTCGACCACCGGCGACCAGCTCGACCACCGGCGCGGACCGCGAGCCGGGAAGCAGCGCCAGCCCGAGCGGGCGCCGTCCCGCGTAGCCGGCCTGTCGGTCGCAACCCGAGATCAGCCCGCAGCCCGCCGGCACCGGCGCCCCGCGCAGGCTGCGGGGGTCTCGACGAGCTCGACCACCGGCGACAAGCCCGACCACCAGCAGCTAGAGGCCGGCGGCCACCCGGATCCCGTCGCGGAGCGCGTCGAGGCGGCCGGCGGCGGCGATGCGGGCGGCGTCGACGCCGTCGTCGGGGTGCACGGGGACGACGACCTCGAGGTAGCACTTGAGCTTGGGCTCGGTCCCGCTCGGCCGGACGACCACGCGTGCACCACCGGCGAGACGGTAGCGCAGGCCGTCGGTCGGGGGCAGGTCCGCGCTCCCGGTCGCGAGGTCGTCGACCTGCTCGACCGCGAGCCCGCCGAGCTCGCCCGGTGGGTTGCTGCGCAGGCGCTCCATGGCGGCGGCGATCTCGGCGAGGTCGGTGACACGCGCCGAGAGCTGGTCGGTGGCGTGCAGCCCGTGCTCGACCGCGAGGTCGTCGAGGACGTCGGTGAGCGCGCGCCCCTCGGCCTTGGTCTCCGCGGCCAGCTCGCACAGCAGCAGCAGCGCCGACACGCCGTCCTTGTCCTTCACGTGCTCGGGGTCGACGCAGTAGCCGAGCGCCTCCTCGTAGCCGAAGGCCAGGCCCTCGACCCGCCCGATCCACTTGAAGCCGGTGAGGGTCTCCGCGTAGGGCTGCCCTGCGGCGGCCGCCATCTTTCCGAGCAGGCTCGACGAGACGATGCTGCACGCGTAGGTGCCCTGCTTGCCGCGCCGCAGCAACGCGTGCGCGAGCAGCGCCCCGACCTCGTCGCCGCGCAGCATCCGCCACCCGTGCGGCCCGGGCACCGCGGCGGCGCACCGGTCGGCATCGGGGTCGTTGGCGACGACCAGGTCGGCACCGCGGTCGCGGGCGAGCGCCATCGCCAGGTCCATCGCGCCCGGCTCCTCCGGGTTGGGGAACGCGACGGTCGGGAACTCGGGGTCGGGCTGCTCCTGCTGGGGCACGACGGCGGGCTCGCGGAACCCCGCCGCCTCGAGGACCCGCTGCACGGAGGTGCCGCCGACCCCGTGCAGGGGCGTGTAGACCAGCTCCAGGTCGCGCGGGCCGTCGACCGCGAGGTCGGCGACGGTGTCGAGGTAGCGGTCCACGATCTCCTCGTCGAGCACGGTCCCGCCGCCACCGCGCGGCACGTCGGCCAGCGGTCCGACCGCCGCGATCCGCTCGGCGATCTCGGCGTCGGCGGGGGGCACGATCTGGCTGCCGTCGCCCAGGTAGACCTTGTAGCCGTTGTCCTGCGGCGGGTTGTGGCTCGCGGTCACCATCACCCCGGCCGCGCAGCCGAGCTCGCGGATCGCGAACGCCAGGAGCGGCGTGGGTAGCGGGCGCGGGAGGAGGTACGCCGTCAGGCCGGCGCCCGTCATCACCTCGGCGGTGTCGCGGGCGAAGACGTCGGAGTTGTGGCGGGCGTCGTACCCGATGACGACCGACCCGCGGCCGTGGCCGGTCGCGACGAGGTGGGCCGCGAGCCCGGCGGCGGCGCGGGTGACCACCACGCGGTTCATCCGGTTCGGGCCGGCGCCGAGCGCCCCGCGCAGGCCCGCGGTGCCGAACTCCAGCGTGCCGTCGAACCGGTCGGCGAGGTCGGCGGGGTCGCCGCCGCCCTCGACCTCCGCGAGGACCGCCTCGAGCTCGGCTCGGGTCTGCGGGTCGGGGTCCTCGGCCAGCCAGCCCCGGGCGCTGTCGAGGAGGGCGGTCACGTCGACGGTCGTCATGGAGGGCACGATACGAGGGTGCACGCCTCCTTCACCTTCTCCGGTCGGTGGGAGGTGCCCGCGGAGCTCGCGCAGGTGCACGACCTGCTGGTCGACCTCGAGCACTACCCGGACTGGTGGCCGCAGGTCGTCGCCGTCGCCTCGCTGGGCCCCGACGACGCCCGGGTCGTCTGTCGCTCGGACCTGCCCTACACCCTCGACCTGGTCCTGCACGCGGTCGACCGCTCGCCCGAGCGGCTCGAGGTGGCGGTGGACGGCGACCTCGAGGGCTGGGTGCGGTTCGACCTGACGCCGGTCCCGGGCGGCACCCGCCTCGAGCTCACCCAGGTGGTGACGGTCCGCGGCGCGCTCGGCCTGGCGTCGTACGCCGCCCGGCCGCTGCTGCGCTGGAACCACCACCGGATGATGGACGGCTGCATCGCCGGGCTGACCGCGCGGCTCGCGGGCTGATCCCGCGCCTGCGTGACCTGACTCAGGCGCGGTCGAGCGCGGGCCGCTCGAACACGGCGCCCGCGAACGGCCCGCCGACGTGGGCCGCCTCCGCCTCGTCGTGCGGGCCGGGGGCGACCGATCCGGCGTGCTCCTCGGCGTCGTCCTGCGGGTCGTAGCCGAGCGCCCGGCCCGGCTCGAGGTCCCACCACGCGCGGGTGTTCGCCGAGATCCCGTAGAGGACGGCGAACCCCGGGGCCGGGGTGGTGAGCGCGGCCTCGACCATGCGGGTGCAGTCGTCGTGGGAGAGCCAGGTGGACAGGTGCCGCACGGTCTCCGGTCGCTCGAGGAAGGAGCCGATGCGGCAGGAGACGGCGTCAAGGGCGTAGCGGTCGGCGTACAGGCTCATGACGGCCTCGGCGGCGACCTTGCCGACGCCGTAGAAGGTGTCCGGTCGCGGACGGGTGTCCACGCTCAGCAGGTCGTCGGGCAGCCCGCTGCGAGGGGTGCGACCGACCGCGTGGTTGGAGGATGCGTAGACGAAGCGGGGCACGTCGTGGTCCCGCATCGCGTCCAGCAGCGCGGCGGTGGTGATCACGTGGGAGGACAAGGAGTCCGGCAGGCTCGCCTCGTCGGGGTGCCCGGCCAGGTGCACCACCGCGTCGAAGGACTGGTCGTCGAAGACCGCCGCGACCGCGTCCGGGTCGGTGCAGTCGAGCGTGTACCAGCGCCCGCCCTCGCCGTCGGGCTGCGGCACCCGGTCCAGGCCGACGACGGTGTGCCCGAGCTCGGTGAGGCCGGGCGAGATGACGCGTCCGATGCTCCCGGCCGCGCCGGTGACGAGGATCTTCACGCGCGCAGGCTATCCGGCGCGCGTCAGATCCGCGGGACGACCTGACCGAGCAGCGCACCCATCCGCGACGCCGCCGCGCGGCCGGCCTCGAGGACCTCGGCGTGGTTCAGGGGAGCGTCGCCGATGCCGGCCGCGAGGTTGGTGACCAGGCTGATGCCCAACACCTCCATGCCCGCCTCACGGGCAGCGATCGCCTCGAGGGTGGTGCTCATGCCCACCAGGTGCCCACCGATGACCCCGGCCATCCGGACCTCGGCCGGCGTCTCGTAGTGGGGGCCGGGGAACTGCACGTAGACGCCCTCGTCGAGAGTGGGGTCGACCTCGTGGCACAGCGCACGCAGGCGCGAGCTGTAGAGGTCGGTGAGGTCGACGAAGGTCGCGCCGACGATGGGGGAGCGGCCGGTCAGGTTGATGTGGTCGCTGATGAGCACCGGGGTGCCGGGCTCCCACGTGGGCTTGAGGCCACCGCACCCGTTGGTCAGCACGATCGCGCGGCACCCGGCCCGGGCCGCCGTCCGCACGCCGTGGACGACGGCGGCAACGCCCTTGCCCTCGTAGTAGTGGGTGCGGCTGAGGAAGACCAGGAGCTGCCGGTCCCCGGACCGGACCGAGCGGATCTTGCCGGAGTGGCCGGCGACGGCCGCCGCGGAGAAGCCCGGCAGGTCGGTCGTGGCGATCTCGGCGGTCACCTCCCCGAGGGCGTCGACGGCCGGCAGCCACCCGGACCCGAGCACCAGTGCCACGTCGTGGCGCTCCACCCCGGTGAGCTCGGCCAGCCGTGCGGCGGCCTGGTCGGCGAGGTCGTAGGGGCTCTGCGCATCCACCTGCTCGGTCACCCACGCGACTCTAGTAGGGGTCCCGGAGCGGCGGCGAGTCCGCCATGCTGGCTCCCATGATCGACCACCTGGGCATCAACTGCACCGACCTCGAGCGCTCCGCCTCGTTCTACGACAGCGTCCTGGGCGTCCTGGGCCACCGCCGCCTGATGGACCACGGCGTCGCCATCGGCTACGGCACCTCCCATCCGGCGTTCTGGATCGGGCGCCAGCCCGAGGAGGGCCCGGCTGCAGGCCCCAACCGGGAGATCCACGTCGCCTTCGTGGCCGGGTCGGCCGAGGACGTGCGCGCCTTCTTCGAGGCCGCGGTGTCCTTCGGCGCAGAGGTGCTCCACGAGCCCCGGCACTTCCCGGAGTACCACGACCACTACTACGGCGCCTTCGTCCGCGACCCCGACGGCAACAACGTCGAGGCGGTCTGCCACACGGTCTCGCCCGAGTAGTCCCGAGTAGTCCCGAGTGGACCCGGGCGCTGCCTACAGCCCGGTCGACCGGCAGGGCCGCATGCGGAGCGCGGCCACGTAGTCGTCCGGGGCGTCCGCGGCCTCCGCCGCGTCGGCCAGGATGCCCAGGTACGACGCGGAGGGCAATCCGCCCTCGTAGGCGTCGAGGACGTAGGTCCACACGACCAGCTCGCCGGTCAGGGTCGACACCCGGACCCGGGTCTTGCGGTAGAGCCCGAGGTCCGCGCCCTCCCAGCCGTCGAGGCTGGCCTCGTCCTCGCGGGTGACGTCGTAGACCGCGACGAAGACCTGCTCGAGCGGGTCCTCGACGATCGTCGACAGCGCCCCGTCCCACCCGTGCTCCTCGCCGCCGAACGTGAGCCGCCAGCCCTGGAGCCAACCGGTGGTGGCCATCGGGGAGTGCGGACAGCGCTCGCTCATCCGGGCGGGATCGAGGTTGGTCCCGTAGGCGGCGTAAAGCGTCACGCCCGCAGACTAGTGCCGTGCCCCGGTGGCGCGATGGAGGGTGGCCTGCCTCACGTCAGTAGGCTGGCGCCCGTGACCTCGCACTTCGACACCCTCGTCCTCGGCGCCGGACCCGGCGGGTACGTCGCCGCGATCCGCGCCGCCCAGCTCGGCCAGACCGTCGCGGTCGTCGAGGAGAAGTACTGGGGAGGGGTCTGCCTCAACGTCGGCTGCATCCCCTCCAAGGCACTGCTCCGCAACGCCGAGATCGCCCACATCATCACCCGGGAGAAGGACACCTTCGGGATCAGCGGTGACGCGACCATGGACTTCGGTGCGACGCACAAGCGCAGCCGGGGCGTCGCGGAGGCGAGCGCCAAGGGCGTGCACTACCTGATGAAGAAGAACAAGATCACCGAGCTCGACGGCTGGGGCACCTTGAAGTCCCCGACGGAGATCGAGGTCGACAAGGACGGCAACAAGCAGGCCTACACCTTCGACAACCTGATCATCGCCACCGGAGCGAAGGTCCGGATGCTGCCCGGCATGAGCAGGAGCGCCAACGTCGTCACCTACGAGGAGCAGATCCTCGACAGCGACCTCCCGGGGAGCATCATCATCGGCGGGTCCGGCGCCATCGGCGTCGAGTTCGCCTACGTGCTCACCAACTTCGGCGTCGACGTCACGATCGTGGAGTTCCTCGACCGGATGGTCCCCACCGAGGACGCGGACGTGTCGAAGGAGCTGCTCAAGCAGTACAAGAAGCTCGGGGTGAAGGTCCTGCTCTCCACCAAGGTCGACTCGGTGGAGGACACCGGGAGCGGCGTCCGGGTCACGGTCAGCCCCGCCGGGGGCGGTGACAGCCAGGTCCTCGAGGCCGACCGGATGCTCGCGGCGTTCGGGTTCGCCCCCCGGGTGGAGGGCTACGGCCTGGAGAACGCCGGCGTGAAGGTGACCGAGCGCGGCGCGATCGAGGTCGACGCCCGCGGCCGCACCAACGTCGAGAACGTCTACGCGATCGGCGACGTCACGGGCAAGCTGATGCTCGCGCACACCGCCGAGGCCATGGGCGTCGTCGCCGCCGAGACGATCAACGGCGCCGAGACGGTCGAGATCGACTTCGACATGATCCCGCGGGCCACGTTCTGCCAGCCTCAGATCGCGTCGTTCGGCTACTCCGAGGCGCAGGCCAAGGAGAAGGGGTACGACGTCAAGGTCGCGACCTTCCCCTTCAGCGCCAACGGCAAGGCCCGCGGCATGGCCGAGGGCGTGGGCTTCGTCAAGATCGTCGCCGACGCCCAGTACAACGAGATCGTCGGCGCGCACATGATCGGGCCCGAGGTCACCGAGCTGCTCCCGGCTCTCACCCTGGCCCAGCAGTGGGACCTCACCGCCGACGAGGTCGCTCGCAACATCTTCGCGCACCCGACGTTGTCGGAGGCGATGAAGGAAGCCGTCGAGGGCATCGCCGGCCACATGATCAACCTGTGACCATGTCCGAACGCGTCGTCATCATCGGTGGGGGCCCCGGCGGCTACGAGGCGGCGCACGTCGCCGCCCAGCTCGGCGCCGAGGTGACCGTCGTCGACACCGACGGCGTCGGTGGCTCGGCCGTCCTCACCGACTGCGTCCCGAGCAAGACCCTGATCGCGACCGCCGAGGTGATGAGCGACCTCGCCGACGCCGCCGAGCTCGGCGTCGCCTTCCACGACGACGAGGGCGACGCCGCCACCGGCATCCGGGTCGACCTCGCGACGGTCAACGCCCGGGTGAAGCGGCTCGCCGGGGACCAGTCCTCCGACATCGAGCGACGCCTCACCCGCGACGGGGTGACGGTCCTGCGCGGGCGCGGGCGCCTGGCCGCCCCCGACCGGGTCGTCGCGGAGCTCGCCGACGGCACCGAGCGCGAGCTCGTCGCCGACGCCGTCCTCGTCGCGACAGGCGCGGCGCCTCGCACCCTGCCCACCGCCCAGCCCGACGGGGAGCGGATCCTCACCTGGGAGCAGGTCTACGACCTGACCGAGGTCCCCACCGACCTGATCGTGGTCGGCTCCGGCGTCACCGGGGCGGAGTTCGCCAGCGCCTACCTCAACCTCGGGATCCCGGTCACGCTGGTCTCCTCGCGCGACCGGGTGCTGCCCGGCGAGGACGCCGACGCGGCCAAGGTGCTCGAGGACGTCCTCCGGCGACGCGGCATGAACGTGCTCCCACGCTCCCGCATGGAGTCGGTCACGCGGGACGGCGACACGGTCACGGTCACGCTGACCGACGGTCGCACCGTCGCGGGGTCGCACTGCATCCTCGCTCTCGGCTCGGTGCCCAACACCGCGGACATGGGTCTGGAGGAGGCCGGCGTCAACCTCAAGGACGGCGGTTTCGTCAATGTCGACCGGGTGTCGCGCACGTCCGCCCGTGGCGTGTACGCCGCCGGCGACTGCACGGGCGTCCTGATGCTCGCCAGCGTGGCCGCCATGCAGGGCCGCATCGCCATGTGGCACTTCCTGGGCGACGCGGTCCAGCCCCTGGACCTGAAGAAGGTGTCGTCCAACGTGTTCACGGCGCCGGAGATCGCCACGGTCGGCTGGTCGCAGCACGCCGTCGACGCCGGCGAGATGCAGGCCGAGGTCGTCACGCTGCCGCTCTCGGGCAACCCTCGCGCGAAGATGCAGGGCGTGCACGACGGGTTCGTGAAGCTCATGTGCCGTCCTGGCACCGGCATCGTCGTCGGAGGGGTGGTCGTGGGCCCGCGGGCGAGCGAGCTGATCCACCCGGTCTCGATCGCGGTGGCGGAGTCGTTGACGGCCGACCAGCTTGCGCAGGCGTTTACCGTGTACCCGTCGATGAGTGGCTCGATCGCGGAGGCCGCCCGGCGCCTGCACCGCATCTGACGCACTCTCGGGAGTTCCCATGTTCCGTCGGCTCGCCGTCCTCGGCACCGCCCTGTCCGCCGTCGTCGCGCTCGGCCCGTCCGCCTCGGCGGCCGACGGGTGGGACGTCCCGCACTCGGCGAGGATCACGATCGACGGGCACGGCTACGGCCACGGCAAGGGGATGTCCCAGTACGGCGCCCAGCATGCCGCGAAGCTCGGCCAGGGCTACCGCCAGATCGTCGGCTACTACTACCCGCACACGAGGTGGACCACGGCGGCGGGGTCGATCCGCGTCTGGATCAGCCGCGACCTGACCAACGACGTGCAGGTCGCCGCTCGCCCCGGCCTGACGGCGCGCCGGACCGGGACCGCCCAGACCTGGGACCTCGCCCGCGCCCGGCCCCGTGCTGACCGGTGGCGGATCGTCCCGGACGGGGACGCCGCGAGCATCCTGCAGTACCGCTCGCACGGCTGGCACCAGTTCCGTCGGGTGAGCGGCCTCCTGGAGCTCTCCGCCCACGGCCGCCCGGTCCGCCTGTACACCGCCGACGGCAGCACGTCGTACCGCGGCGTGCTGAAGTCGGTCCCGTCCTCGCCCGGCAACCGGATCACCGTCGACGTGCTGCCGCTGGAGACCTACCTGCGCGGCGTCGTCCCGGCCGAGACCTATGCCTCGGTCTGGCATCAGCAGGCGCTGCGCGCCCAGGCGGTCGCTGCGCGCACGTACGCGGTGCACGAGCGCGCCGACCGACGCGACGCCGTCTTCGATCTCTGCGAGACCGAGGCCTGCCAGGCCTACGGCGGGGCGACCGCCGAGTACCCGACCTCGGACACCGCCGTGAAGGCCACGGCGCACCAGGTCCTGACGTACGACGGCGCGCCGGCGTTCACGCAGTTCACGGCGAGCAGCGGCGGCTGGACGGTCGACGGCGGTGCGCCGTACCTCCCCGCCCGGCGGGACCGGTGGGACAGCCCGAAGGACCCCTACCATGCGTGGACGGTCCCGTTCCGCGACACCGAGATCGAGGCCGCCTGGCCGGCCGTCGGCGACCTCGCCCGGATCGAGCTCGGCCAGCGCGACGGCCACGGTGAGTGGGGTGGCCGCGTGGGGACGGTCACGCTGACGGGCTCCGCGGGGACCGTGACGCTCACGGGCTCCGACTTCGCCCAGCGGCTGCAGCTCGCCTCCTCGTGGTTCACGATGAGGGTCAGCTGAGCGACCGGCGAACTACCGATCTGTAGTTCAGCCGTCCCGTTGCGAGGCTCCTGTGACGCGTGATGCCATTGGGGTCATGCGTCCCGTGCCCGCCGTCGTCGCCGCCGCGCTGGGTGCGGCCCTGGCGCTGGGGTCGCCGGCGGACGCGGCGCGGGGCTCGGACACGTGGCCGGTCCCGGCGAGCGCGTCGATCACCGTGAAGGGGCACGGCTACGGCCACGGCCACGGGATGTCGCAGTACGGTGCGGAGGGGGCGGCCCGCCAGGGCCTGACCTACCGGCAGATCGTGCAGTTCTACTATCCCGAGACCGACTGGGGGGTCGCGAAGCGGCGGGTGACGGTGCTGGTCACCGCCGACACCTCCGACGACCTGGTGGTCCTGGCCCGCCGGGGTCTGACCGTGCGCGACACCGCCGGCGGTGCCGCGACTGACCTTCCGGACAACGGCGCGCGCCAGTGGCGGGTCGCGCGCAGCTCGGCCGGAGTGACCTGGGTGTCCTACCGCACGCAGCGCTGGCACCGGTGGAAGGCGCTCGACGGCGAGGGGGAGTTCTACGCCGCCGGCGACCCGGTCACGCTGGTGACCCCGACCGGCGAGCGTGCCTACCGCGGCCGGCTGCGCACGGCCGTGACCTCCGGCGGGGAGCGGGTGACCGTCAACGACCTCGCGCTCGACAACTACCTCAAGGGCGTGGTGCCGCTGGAGATCCCGGCCTCGTGGCACGCCGACGCCGTGCGCGCCCAGGCGGTCGCTGCGCGGACCTACGCGGCCTACGAGCGCCGCCACCCGCTGTCGTCCGCGTACCAGATCTGCGACACGGGATCCTGCCAGGTCTACGGGGGGTACGACGCGGAGTACCCGGCGTCGAACCGAGCCGTCGACGACACCGCCCACCAGGTGCTGACCAGCGGCGGCGAGCCGGCCTTCACCCAGTTCGGGTCGAGCAGCGGCGGGTGGACGGCCGCCGGGTCGGTGCCCTACCTGCCCGCCCAGGAGGACCCGTACGACGGCTGGTCGGGCAACCCCGTGCACAGCTGGTCGGTGAAGCTCACCGACGGCTCCCTCGAGCGCGCCTGGCCGGCGGTCGGCGACCTGCGCCGGATCACGGTCGTCCAGCGCGACGGCCACGGGGACTGGGGCGGCCGGGTCGTGTCGATCACCCTGCGCGGCACGGGCGGGCGGGTCAGCGTCTCGGGTGACACGTTCCGCTCGGTGCTCGGCCTGCGGTCGACCTGGGTGACCTTCAGGGTCCGCTGATCACCGTCCGCTGATCACCGTCCGCTGATCACCGTCCGCTGATCATCCTGAGGGCGTTCTTGAACACCAGCCAGTCGATGAAGTAGCAGGTCCCGCCGAGCACCAGCAGGACGGCACCGCCGGGCCGCGTGCTCGCCACGACGAGCACGGGCAGCGAGGCGACCAGGGTGAGGACGCCGAGGTCCCAGACGACCTTGCCCGACCGCACCGAGGCCCAGGCCAGGAGGTTCGCGACCATGCCGAGCGCGCAGAACAGCGCGAGCAGCCAGAACATCGACCCCCCGGTGTCCCGGGCCGCGAGCACCGCGATCGCCAGGACGGCCGCGTGCCCCACGACGGCGACCGCCGTGCCGCGGTTGACGACCCGGTCGAGCACGGCGACGGTGGGGGCCGACGTCATCCGACGACCGCCCGGGGCCAGTTGTCGGTGCCGAAGTCGCCGGTCTCGTTCGCGACCTTGAGGAACTCGGTGTTGGCACCGGACGCCGCACCGCGCAGGTTCATCACGGCCGTGCCGAGGGCCAGGATCGCGGTCGCGACCGCGACGATCACGGTCGGCGGGACCGCGGGGAGCCCGAGGATGCTGACCGCCTCGCCGGTGGCCGTGACGATGCCGACGATCATCGCGACGATCGCGACGGCGACCGCGCCGTAGAAGATGTAGAGCGCGGTCGAGACCGATCCGAGGGCCGGGCCGATGACGGAGCTGAGCTTGCCCTGGACGGCGGTGAGCGCCTTGCCCTGGGCGCCGAGCGACATCGCGTAGCGGTCGGCGGCCTGGCCCTTCCACTCGGTGTCGACGGCGCTCTGCGAGCGATCGGCCTCGGTGGCGCGGGCCGCGACCGGGCTGCCGAGCTCGATCCACTCCTGCTTGGCCGAGTCGAGGTCCCAGGGCGCACCGATGTAGGAGATGAACTCCTTCACCTTGTCCCAGAACTCGCCGAGCTTGTCCATCGCGGCGGCCCAGAGGTCCTTGAACTTGTCGACCACCCAGCCCAGGCCCCACGGCACCCACGACAGGATGTCGTTGACCTTGTCGGTGAGCGCCTGGACCTTCTCGTCCACCTCGTCGAGGAGGTCCATGATCCGGTCGACTGCTTCGGGTCCCATCCGTCGTGCCTCCTTACTCCGGGATCCAGACGGACTGCACCTCGGAGACCACCTGCTGGTCGGTGCTCTCGAAGTCGCGCCGCACCTCGCGCAGCGCGTCGGCGAGCTGCGAGGTCTCGCGCGCGCCGGCGGTGAGGACGTCCTCCACGTGCTGGCGCGCCTGGGCGTAGCTGTCGTCGATGCCCGTCATGAAGCAGACGAACGAGAACTGGGCCGCCGACAGCTGGAGCCCGGAGACCGTCGTCGCCGCGTCGCTGAGGGCCCGCGACGTGTCGTCCCACTCGGACGCCTCGCTGGTCAGGGCCTCGAAGGCCGCTTGCATCGTCATCGCTGGTCCCCCTCGGGAGTGGTGGTGCTGCCGACCGCCAGCCGGGCGATGTCGGCGAGCTTGGTCGCTTGCAGGACGGCGGACAGGCCCTCGCGCCGGGCCTGCTGCGCGGCCGCGAGCATCGCCTCGGTGATCTCGCGGCCCAGGTTGGCCGGGTGGGCGCGCGGGACCCACGACGTGTCGAGCTCGATCGACTCGACGTCGCCGTTCCCGAGGGCGGTCGCGGTGACGTGCCCGGAGGTGCTCCGCGCGCGGAACCGGCGGTCGGCGTGCTCGTCGAGGAGGCGGTTGGCCTCGTCGAGGCCGCTGCGGGCGTCGGTGAGGATCTCCTCGGTCAGCTCGCGGGCGGCGTCGGTGCCGCCGCCGCGCACCTCGATGCGCTCACGGAAGGCGTCGAGCAGCGGGGTGTCGGTGCGCGCGGGACGGGCCCGGGGAGCGGGCTCGTCCTCGATCGCGCGGATCGCCTCGCCGTACTGCTCGACCTGCTGGATGCGCGCCTGGGCGACGGCCTCGAGCACGGCGGCGGGCAGGTCGGCTGCGCCGAGGGTCCGGTCCCAGGTGAAGCCCACCTGCACGGACTCGAGCCGGCCGTCGGCATCGAGGCGGACGGTGACCTGCCCGCTGGTGTCGGCAGCCTGCACGGGCCGCACCCGGTCCTGGGCGCCGGTCACCTGCTGGAGCAGGACGTCGCTGCGCTCCCTGAGGACGGCAAGGTCCTCGATGGCGTCGGTCATCAGGTCGTTCCCCCGAGTGGTCGCTGACGCCAGACCCTTGCCCGCCCCCCGTCGGCCTCAAACGCGGGGGCGGGGAACCGACCTCAGCACCGGTCGCAGGACGAGCCCGGCGACCAGCGCCCAGAAGGCGGCACCCACGCCCAGCACGCTGATCCCGGACGCGGCGACGAGGAAGCACACGACGGCGGCCTCCCGCCCGTCCTCGTCGGCGAGCGCCCCGGCGAGGGCGGCGCCCAGGGTGCCGAGGAGCGCGAGCCCCGCGGCCGCCTGCATGACACCGCCCGGTGCTGCCGCGACCAGGGCCGTCAGGGCCCCGCAGGCCAGGGCCAGCGCCAGGTAGGTCACCGATGCCGAGACGGCGGCGATCCAGCGCCGGTCGCGGGCGGCGCCCGCGGTCGGGCCGGCCGTCAGCGCGGCGGTGATGGCGGCGAGGTTGATGGCGTGCCCCCCGAACGGGGCGCCGGCCAGGGTCCCGAGCCCGGTCACGGTCATGCTCTCGCGCCACGGCACCCGGTAGCCGAAGCTGGCCGTCACCGCGACGCCCGGGACGTTCTGGGAGGCCATCGTCACGATGTAGAGGGGGATCGCGAGGCTCACGACGGCGGCGACCGTCCAGTGCGGGGTGGTCCAGGTCAGCGTCGGGACCAGGTCCCGCGCAGCGACGTCGGAGCCCGCCGTCACGACCACCACCACCAGCGCGACGGCGAGCGCGACCGGCACGGCCCAGCGGCGGGAGACGCGGTGCATCACGACCCAGGCGAGCACGACCGGGCCGACGTAGGCCGGGGAGTCCGCGAGCCCGACGACCGGCTCCAGGCAGATCGGGAGCAGGACCCCGGCGAGCATGGCCCGGGCGATCGAGGTGGGGATCCGGGCGATCAGGTCCCCGAGAGCGGGCACCAGCCCGGTGAGCAGGATGAGGACGCCGGTGACGACGAAGGCGCCGACCGCTGCCGGCCACCCACCCTCGACAGCACCCGTCGAGACCAGGAGAGCCGCTCCGGGCGTCGACCAGGCGAGCGTGACCGGGATGTGGTGGCGGGTCGCCAGCCAGAGCATGCCCAGCGCCTGGGTGACGAAGAGCGACAGCAGCCCCGAGGCGGCCTGGGCCGCACTCGCGCCGACGGCGCCGAGGCCGGCGAGCACCACCACGAAGGAGCTGCTCGACCCGACGACCGCGGTGACCACCCCGGCCACCACCGGTGCGCTGCGGTCGCTCAGGACAGCACCAGCACCAGGTCGCCGCCCTCGACGGCCTGGGTGCTCGAGAGCGCGAGCCGCTCCACGGTCCCGGAGACGGGTGCGGTGATCGCGGCCTCCATCTTCATCGCCTCGATGGTCGCGACGGTCTCGCCGGCGGCGACCTGCTGGCCCTGCTCGACGACGATCGTGACGACGCCCTGGAAGGGTGCGGCGACCTGCCCGGGCTGGGAGGTGTCGGCCTTCTCGGCGGCGGCCACCTCTGCCGACACGCTGCGGTCGCGGACGTTGACCGGGCGGAGCTGGCCGTTGATGGTGGCCATGACACTGCGGATGCCCCGCTCGTCGGGCTCGCCGATGGCCTGCAGGCCGAGGATCAGCGTCTTGCCCTCCTCGATCTCGACCTCGTGCTCGGCGCCGCGCCGCAGCCCGTAGAGGTAGTCCAGGGTCGGCACGACCGAGAGGTCGCCGTACCTGGCCCGGGACTCGTTGAACTCGCGGGTGGGCCCGGGGAAGAGCAGCTCGTTGAGGGTGCGGCGGCGGACCGGGTTGGTGACGCCGTTCTCCCCCGAGAGGCCTGCGCTCTCCTCGGCCGTGAGCTCCTCGGCGGGCGGCTTGTGGCTGCGACCCTGGAGAGCTCGGCTGCGGAACGGCTCGGGCCAGCCGCCGGGCGGGTCACCGAGCTCGCCGTTGAGGAAGCCGATGACCGAGTCGGGGATGTCGAACCTCCCGGGGTCCTCGGCGAACTCGGCAGGGTCGGCGCCGACCGCGACGAGGTGAAGGGCCAGGTCGCCGACGACCTTGGAGGACGGCGTCACCTTGACGACGTTGCCGAGGATGTCGTTGGCGGCGGCGTACATGTCCTCGATCTGCTCGAACTTCTCGCCGAGGCCGAGCGCGATCGCCTGCTGGCGCAGGTTGGAGAGCTGGCCCCCGGGGATCTCGTGCCGGTACACCCGCCCGGTCGGCGAGGGCAGACCGGACTCGAACGGCGCGTAGACCCGGCGGGTGGCCTCCCAGTAGGGCTCGAGGGCGTTGACCGCGGCCAGCGACAGGCCGGTCTCGCGGAGGCCGTGGTCGGTGGCCGACACGAGTGCCGACAGCGGGGGCTGGGAGGTCGTGCCGGCCATCGACGCGGTCGCGGCGTCGACGGCGTCGACGCCGGCGTCGATGGCGGCCAGCAGCGTCGCGAGCTGGCCGCCGGGGGTGTCGTGGGTGTGCAGGTGGACCGGCAGGTCGAACTCCTGGCGCAGCGCGCTCACCAGGGTGCGCGCGGCCGGCACCCGCAGCAGGCCCGCCATGTCCTTGATCGCCAGCACGTGCGCGCCCGCGTCGACGATCCGCTCGGCCAGCTTCAGGTAGTAGTCCAGCGTGTAGAGGGTCTCCGCCGGGTCGGACAGGTCGCCGGTGTAGCAGAGCGCGACCTCGGCGACCGACGTGCCCGTCTCCCGGACCGCCTCGATCGCGGGCCGCATCTGCTCGACGTCGTTGAGCGCGTCGAAGACGCGGAACACGTCGATGCCGGTGGCTGCCGCCTCCTGCACGAACGCGGTGGTCACGTCGGTCGGGTACGGCGTGTAACCGACCGTGTTGCGGCCCCGCAGCAGCATCTGCAGGCAGATGTTGGGCACCGCCTGCCGCAGCGCCGCGAGCCGCTCCCAGGGGTCCTCGGCGAGGAATCGCAGCGCCACGTCGTACGTCGCGCCGCCCCAGCACTCCACCGACCACAGCTGGGGCGTGGTCCGGGCGAGGTGCCCGGCCACCGCGAGCAGGTCACGGGTCCGCACCCGGGTCGCCAGCAGGCTCTGGTGCGCGTCGCGGAACGTGGTGTCGGTGACCGCGACGTCCTTGCCCGCCCGCAGCCGCCGTGCGAACTCCTCGGGCCCGACCTCCAGCAGCAGCTGCCGGGTGCCATCCGGAGCCGGCCGGTCCAGGGCCACCGCAGGCAGCTTGGTCACGGGGTCCACGCTCACCGGCGCGGGTCCGTGCGGCTGGTTGACCGTCACGTCCGCGAGGTAGCCCAGCAGCTTGCTGCCGCGGTCGCCCGAGCCTCGGGCCTGCAGCAGCTGGGGATGGGTCTCGATGAACGAGGTCGTCACGTGCCCGCTGGCGAAGTCGGGGTCGGCGAGGACCGCCTGCAGGAACGGGATGTTCGTGGACACCCCGCGGATGCGGAACTCCGCGACCGCCCGGCGCGCCTTCTCCACGGCCTTGTCGAAGGTGCGACCACGACAGGTGAGCTTGGCCAGCATCGAGTCGAAGTGCGCCGACACCTCCGCGCCGGTGTAGGTGGTGCCGCCGTCGAGCCGGACGCCGCCGCCCCCGGGAGACCGGTAGGTCGTGATCACGCCGGTGTCCGGACGGAACCCGTTAGCCGGGTCCTCGGTGGTGATCCGGCACTGCAGCGCCGCGCCGCGCAGGGTGATCGAGTCCTGGGAGAGGCCGAGGTCGACCAGGGTCTCGCCCGCGGCGATCCGCATCTGCGACTGCACCAGGTCGACGTCGGTGACCTCCTCGGTGACCGTGTGCTCGACCTGGATCCGGGGGTTCATCTCGATGAACACGTAGTTGCCCTGCGGATCCAGCAGGAACTCGACCGTGCCGGCGTTGCGGTAGCCGATCTCGCGGGCGAACCGCACCGCGTCCGCGCACATCCGGTCACGCAGCTCCGGGTCCAGGTTCGGGGCCGGCGCGATCTCGACGACCTTCTGGTGGCGCCGCTGCACCGAGCAGTCCCGCTCGTAGAGGTGGATCACCGAGTCCTCACGGCCCTCGCCGTCGGCGAGGATCTGCACCTCGATGTGCCGGGGGTCCACCACCGCCTGCTCGATGAACACCGTCGGGTCGCCGAACGCGCCCTCGGCCTCCCGCATGCACGTCTCGACGGCCTCACGCAGCAGCCCCGGCTCGTCGACCCTGCGCATGCCCCGTCCGCCGCCGCCGGCCACCGCCTTCACGAACAAGGGGTAGGGCAGGTCGCGGGCCGCCGCCACGAGCTCGTCGACGTCCGTCGACGGGTCCACCGACGCCAGCGTGGGTACGCCGGCCGCCTTCGCCGCCGCGATCGCGCGGGCCTTGTTGCCGGTCAGCGTGAGGACCTCGGCGGTCGGGCCGATGAAGGTGATCCCGGCGTTCGCACAGGCCTCCGCCAGGCCCGGGTTCTCCGACAGGAACCCGTAGCCCGGGTACACCGCGTCGGCACCGGATCGCAGGGCGACCGCCACGATCCCCTCGGGATCGAGGTAGGCCCGCACCGGGTGCCCGCGCTCGCCGATCTCGTAGGCCTCGTCCGCCTTCAGCCGGTGCTCGGACCAACGATCCTCGTAGGGGAAGACCGCGACCGTGCGCGCGCCCAGCTCGTAGGCAGCCCGAAAAGCCCGGATCGCGATCTCGCCCCGGTTCGCCACCAGCACCTTGGAGAACATGCGCACACGCTATAAGCAGGTCACGGTGGGGTGCCCACGGCTGGGCTCCGGCGAGACGCGCTGACCCGGCGCCGTGGTGCTCAGCCCGGCGTACCCGGACTGAGCCTGGAGGCTGAGAGCGGACTCACCGGCCGAGCGTCACGCCCACCCGGTGGCGGCGGCTGAGCTGGGTGCCGGCGTAGTACTGCTGCTCGATCACGAGGCCGCGCTTCAGCGGGGCCGCGTGCCGGGTGCGGACCCGGCCCAGCCGGCAGTTCGCCCACTCGAGCTCGGCCTGGGCGACGCGGAGGCGGAAGCCGCGGAGCTCGGGGACCAGGCAGCCTTCGCCCCCGCGGTCCGAGACCGCGGCGGGCACCGCTGGTGCGGCGTCCCCCGGAGGTGGACGCCACGCGTCGACGGCGAGGACGAGGACCACGGTGAGAACGGTGGCGAGGGCGGCGGCCAGCACGCGCACGGGTACGGGCACGCTCGTCATCTGTGCTCCTCTGGGTGGCAACCGGTGCCCGAGCGCCTGATCGACACCTCCACGCTAGACGCCCCGCCCGCCGGTGTGCGCGGCTCGCCCGAACCGGTCCGGACTGGTCCGGACCGGTCCGAGGTGCTGCCCGACCGGTCCCGGTCAGCGGGTCGCCGGGATCTCCTCGAGGAACTGCTCGACCAGCTGCGGGTGGGCGGCGCGCGCCAGTGCGACCGCCGTCGGCTCGGGCACGTCGAGGGCGGTCAGGGACTGCCGGCCGCCGGCCGTCGTGGCCACCAGCGTCGTGAGCCCGGCCCGCCGCTGGAACCACGTCGAGCGCAGGTTCCAGCCGATCACGCCGTCGACCTCGAGCGCCTCGCGCCGGCGGTCCAGGCTGCCCGAGCGCACCACCAGGTAGTCCGCCACCAGCGCATGGCCGAGCGACCTGGCGCGGTCGACCGCCAGGCCGAGCGCGAGCGGTAGGCCGAGGGCGGCGAGGCCCGCGACCCAGGGCGGGAGCCCGGCCGCCGGGACGAGCACGACCGCGACCAGCACGACGAGCACGGCCGGTGCCAAGGCCCGGGTGAAGCGGCGGGACCGGGCGCGTGGGCCGTGGTCGACCAGGGGGGCGTCGAGCGGACCGGGGTCGCGCAGCACGGCACCGGCCGTGCCGTGGACCACGGCGCGCGGCGCCGGCGGCACGAGCAGCGCGGACTGTCCGCGCCCCAGCCCCGTCGCGATCGCCGCTGCGCGGCCGCCACCGACGGCGCGGAGCCCGAGCGGCTCGCCGACGCTCACGCCCCGCAGCCGCTCGTCGTCGATGGTCGTCTCGCGGGTGGTCAGCAGACCCCGGCGCAGGTGCCAGGCCCGGTCGGCGTGGGTGAGGCGGAAGCCCCAGTTGGTCACGAGGTAGCCGGCCACCGACAGCAGCGAGACGGCGACGACCAGGCCCAGACCCGCCGCCGGTCCGGCGACCCACGGTGACCAGGTCTCGGCGTCCCGCAGCAGCCGGTCCGGGTGCAGTCGCGAGACGCCGCCGGTGGTGTTGAGTGCCTGGACGGCCACCGCGAGCGCACCGCCGGAGATGGCCAGACCGGCGCTGGTGAACGGCGCGAAGCGCACCCACGACGGGTCGAGGACCAGCAGTGGCGGCGCGGCGGTGCTCTCTGGCGACACGATCCCGGAGGAGAGCAGCTCCGCCCGCAGCGCGCGTGCCCGGTCGGCCGGTACGCCGTCGAGGTCGAGCTGCTCGTCATCGTCGGAGGACGCGGTGCCGGTGCCGACCCGGACGTTGGTCACGCCCAGCAGCCGGTGCACCAGCGGAGCGGTGATGTCGACGGTACGGACCCGGTCGAGGGGGGTCGACAGGACGTGCCGGTTGAGCAGCCCGCGGCGCAGCTCCACGCGTCCGGTGGCGATCCGGAACGACGTGGTGCAGTAGCGCAGCACCCCGAGCCCGATCGGGACGAGCACGCCGACGACGTTCCACCAGGCGGAGGCGCCGCCCGAGGCCGTGCCGGCGATGAAGAGCCCGAGCAGCACCGGGAGGAACCGGATCACCTCCTTGACGGGGTAGACCACCAGCATCCGGGGGTCCAGGCGCTGCCACTCCGGACCGGTGTACGTGCTCACGTGGCGTCGCCGGGGACGCTGTCTGCCATCAGGGTGAGCTCGTCGACCAGGGCCAGCGCCCGCTGACGGTCCAGACCGGCGATCTCGAGCGCCCCGGCGGCGGACGCCGTGGTGACGGTGACGGTCGAGAGGCCGAACAGCCGGGACACGGCGCCCTCGACGTGGTCGACGGTCTGGATCCGCGACATCGGGGCGATGCGGCGCTCCCGCGCCCACCAGCCCGTCTGGGTGTAGACGGCGGTGTCGGTCACCTCCCAGCGGTGCACCGCGTAGCGCCAGGACGGGACCACGACGACGTACGCGACCGTGAGGAGCGCCGCGACGCCGACCAGCCACCAGGGCAGGGGCAGCCAGGCTGTGATCGGTCCGGCGACGGCCAGGGCGACGACGATCGTCAGGCCCTCGACCGCGGCCGTCGCGGCCCACATCGTCCGGGCCCGGGGGCTGACCCGCTCACGCGGCTCGCGCAGCTGCATGGGACCGACCCTAGGTGCCGTGCCGAGGCATCCGCGTCGGCGGAGGTGTCGGTGCTACTTCAGCTCGCAGATGACCGCGCCGTTGGAGACGGTCTGGCCGGGCTCTGCCGCGAGACCCGTGACCGTGCCGGCCTTGTGGGCCTTGAGCGGCTGCTCCATCTTCATGGCCTCGATCACGACCACGGTGTCGCCCTCGGCAACCTCCTGGCCCTCCTCGACCACCACCTTGACGACCGTGGCCTGCATCGGGCTGGTGACCGCGTCGCCGCTGACTGCGGCGCCGTGCTTCTTGCCGCCTCCACGCTTGGGCTTCTTGCCGCCGGACCCCGAGGCGGCACCGGCCGCCGCCACCGAGCCGAGGCCGCCGGGCAGCACGACCTCGAGGCGCTTGCCGCCCACCTCGACCACGACGGACTGACGCTCGGCGGGCTCGTCGGGGTCGGCCGAGGCGCCGTCGTACGGCACGACCTGGTTGTCGAACTCGGTCTCGATCCACGTGGTGAAGATGTCGAACGCCTCGGGGTAGTCGGCGGGGTGGCCGATGAAGGCGGGGTCGTCGACGATCGCGCGGTGGAACGGGACGACGGTCGGCATCCCGTCGACGACGAACTCGTCCAGCGCGCGGCGCGAGCGCTCCAGCGCGTGGTTGCGGTCGCGTCCGGTGACGATGAGCTTGGCGATCAGGGAGTCGAAGGCGCCCGGGATCGTCTCACCGTTCTCGTAGCCCCCGTCGAGGCGCACGCCCGGGCCCTGGGGCGGGCTCCAGGCCGAGAGCGTGCCGGGGGCCGGCATGAAGTTGCGGCCGGCGTCCTCGGCGTTGATGCGGAATTCGATGGAGTGGCCGCGCACCTCGGGGTCGCCGAACCCCAGCTCCTCGCCCGCGGCGATGCGGAACATCTCCCGGACCAGGTCCAGGCCGGTGACCTCCTCGGACACGCAGTGCTCGACCTGGAGCCGGGTGTTGACCTCGAGGAAGGAGATCGTGCCGTCCTGGGCGACGAGGAACTCGCAGGTGCCGGCGCCGACGTAGCCGGCCTCGCGCAGGATGGCCTTGGAGGCGTCGTAGAGCCGCTTGACCTGAGCCTCGGTGAGGAACGGCGCCGGCGCCTCCTCCACGAGCTTCTGGTTGCGGCGCTGCAGCGAGCAGTCACGGGTGGAGACCACCACGACGTTGCCGTGCTGGTCGGCGAGGCACTGGGTCTCGACGTGACGGGGCTTGTGCAGGAACTTCTCGACCAGGCACTCGCCGCGGCCGAAGGCGGTGACCGCTTCGCGGACGGCGGACTCGTAGAGGTCGGGAATCGACTCGATGTCGTGGGCGACCTTCAGGCCGCGGCCGCCGCCACCGTAGACGGCCTTGATCGCCACGGGGAGGCCGTTGGCCTTCGCGAACTCGACGACCTCGTCGGCGTCGGCGACCGGCTCCTTGGTGCCGGGGGCCAGCGGGGCGTTGGCGCGCTCGGCGATCTGCTTGGCCTTGGCCTTGTCGCCCAGGGCGTCGATGGCCGACGGCGGCGGGCCGATCCACACCAGGCCGGCGTCGATCACGGCCTGCGCGAAGCCGGCGTTCTCGGCCAGGAACCCGTAGCCCGGGTGCACCGAGTCCGCGCCGGACTTCTGGGCGACCGCGATGATCTTCTCGATGTCGAGGTAGGAGTCACCGGGCGTCGACCCGCCGAGCGTGTGGGCCTCGTCCGCGAGCCGGACGTGCAGCGCGTCGCGATCGGGCTCGGCGTACACCGCGACGCTGCCGATCCCGGCGTCCTTGCACGCCCGGATCACCCGGACCGCGATCTCCCCGCGGTTCGCGATGAGCACCTTACGCAGAGGCTTGGTCTGGGCCACGTGCAACTCCTGTCTCGACACGACTGCTCCGCCTCGCAGCGTATCGCCAGCGGGTGCGGTGCGGACGGGCGGTGCGTGTGGCGGTGGTCTCGTCGGCAGCGCCGTCCGGAACGGGGTCCGGCCCCCGGCCCCGGGAGACCCGGGGCCGGGGGCCGGACAAGGTGCGTGACTCGGTGCTGACCCAGGGTCAGCGACCGGACCGGTTGCCCATGGCGACCGGCGCCTTGACCTTCAGCGAGTACTTGCCGTACTGCGTGATGGTCTGGCTCTTGTCGTCCATCGTGACCAGGGCGGCCACGGTGGTCGCGTCCTTGCCGAGGAGGCCGCGGAGCTTCGCGCCGCTCAGCGAGCCGCGGAAGGACTTGTCGATCTTCAGGTTGTGGTACGACGCCTTGCCGGACTTGTCGATGCCGATCAGCTGCACCGTCCAGTCCGGGACCGACACCGGGTTGACCTGGGTGATGGTCTTCCAGCCGGCCAGCGAGTCGCTGGGGACGCTGGTCCCGGCGACGTCGATGTTGCGCACCCAGAAGCCGCCCTCGTTCACGCCCGAGTCGGTGATGTAGCGGAACCCGAGCAGGATCTTCTTGCCGGCGTACGCCGACAGGTCGGCCGTCTCGGTCTTCCACTCACCGCTGTCGCCGGTGAAGCCCGGCAGCTCGGACACGACGTTGCCGACGGCGCCCGGGTCGTGCTCGGACGTGGTGTCCTCGGTGCTCAGCGACGTCCAGGTCTTGCCGCCGTCCGTCGACACCTGCACGAAGCCGTAGTCCCACTGCTCCTCGGTGTCCCAGAGGGCCTGGAAGGACAGCGTCCCGCCGCCAGCGGGCACCGAGACCTGGCGGACGATCGACCGGTCCAGGTTCTCGCCACAGCCGCTGTAGAGCGCCGCGGCACCCGTGCCGTCCTCGACCGCACCGCAGGTGGTGTCCGCGGTGGTCGCGTCGGGCGGGGTGGTGTCGACGATCCACTCGACCGGCGTCGGCGCGAGCGACGAGGCGCCCTTGAACCTCAGCGAGTCGATCTGCTTGCTCTTCAGCCAGTGGCCGGGCTTGCCGAGGCGGACGTAGTCAGCGCCGTTCGGCGGGGCGCCGGGGGAGTCGTACGACTGCGGGTTCGCCCAGTTGATCATGGAGCTGAGCGAGTCCGAGGTGTACTGCTTCTTGGAGCCACCGGTGAGCTTGCCGCTCTTGTCGATCGCCGCGTCGAGCGCCATCGTCGCCAGCCAGTCGTGGACCGTCTGGAGCGCGGTGCGCTTGGCGCCGGCGTCCTTGAGCACCGCGGTGAGGCCCTTGAGGCCGTTGCCCGGCTCGGTGTGGAGCTGGCTCATGAAGTCCTCGCCGTAGTGCGAGTAGAGGTACATCATGAACGAGTAGGCAGCGCCGTAGTCGCAGAGGATCTCGGGTCCGCCCTGGTCCTGCCACAGCGTCAGCGAGTTCTCCGCACCGCCGTACGCCTCGGGCAGGTAGCCCTGGAAGCAGCCGATGTGGCTGTCCGCGTCGGGGGCGGTCGGCGGCAGCGTGGTGTCGACGTAGCCCACCAGGCTCTGCGCGTAGTCGGAGAGACCCTCGTTGATGAAGGAGTCCTCGTCGGGGTCGACGTAGCTCTCCAGCAGGTGCTGGTACTCGTGGGCGAAGGTGCCCTCGTAGTCACGCGGGCGCGGCGCGCCGTAGCCGCGCTCGTAGCCCTGGGACTGGGCGCAGGCGATGTAGGCCGGGTCGTCGGAGTCGTCCGGCGGGTTCGCACCGGTGCGGTGCAGCCAGTCGTTGGCGTCGATCGTCATCACGTTGCGGTCGGTGTAGTCGTTGAACACCGAGTAGAAGAAGCCCGCGATGAAGGTCTGGCCGTCCGGGGTGGAGGGCTCGTAGAAGTTCGCGTCCCGGACGTTGTCGACCAGGGTGACCGTGTCGTCTGCCTGGTCGGCCGAGACCTGGTAGTAGTCGTCGGGCTCGCCGATGGCGCTTGGCAGGATCGCACCGGAGCCGTCCCGGTCCGGAGCGACCGAGAACGAGGCCGACTCCTTCGGGTACATGTTGTTGTCGAACTCGCTGATGAAGCTGTCGACCTGCTCGTCGGTGACCTCGGTCATGTTCAGGTCGTTGCGGCAGTCGCCGTCGGGGAACGCCGTGTTGTTGGCGACCCACACCTGGATGTGGTCGCCGATCCCGCGCAGCGTGTAGTCCTTGACGTAGATCTGGCCCGTGTAGTCGTTCAGGGCCAGCCAGGTCTTGGTGTCGCCCACCTGCGGGTCGCCAGCCGCCGCCTCCTTGTTCTGCTGGCGCATCTTACGGAGGTTGGCCTTGTTGAACGGCAGGGTCTTGCCCGCGTTGTAGTCGGGACCCACGTTGATCTGGTCGGAGCCCGGGGAGACCCGGGAGGGTGCCGGTCGTGCCCCGGGCTCGGCGGTGGCCGAGGTGAGGGGCGTGACCAGTGAGGCGGTGACGGCGGCGGCCGTCGCCAGTCCCAGCAGTGCTGGGGCGTGCCTGCGGTGCATGCGTGCTCCACTCTGGTAGTGCGAGATGTGTGCAGAGTCGAGCCGAACCGAGCGGCGTAGCCCGAAATCGCCTCTGCCGGACGTGCGCATCCCACACCGGAAGTGCTCGCGGCACAAGGGTTACGGCCGTTCATCTTTCGGCACATTTGTGTAACAGCCGCCTTTCCTCCTTTCGGGTGAGGGCGTCCCGCAGCGTCACCGCGTGGTGGTTAACAATCGCTAACCACAGCGGCTAGGGTGGCGGCATGAGCACCCTGCCGACGACCGGGCCGAGCTTCGAGCTGTCGCGCGAGCACGAGGAGTTCCGCCGTGCCGTCCGCGACTTCGCCACCGCGGAGATCGCTCCGCACGCGGCGGCCTGGGACCGAGAGCACCACTTCCCGGTCGACGTCGTGCAGCGGATGGGGGAGCTGGGGCTCTTCGGTCTCACGGCACCGGAGGAGTACGGCGGCGCGGGCGAGGACGGTGACTTCACGAGCCTGTGCGTGGCGATCGAGGAGATCGGGCGGGTCGACCAGTCCCTGGGCATCACGCTCGAGGCGGCCGTCGGTCTCGGCATCAATCCGATCCTCACCTACGGCACCGACGAGCAGCGGAAGACCTGGCTGCCCGACCTGGTCGCCGGCCGCCGGTTGGCCGGGTTCGGCCTCACCGAGCCCGGCGCGGGCTCGGACGCGGGCGCGACCCGCACCCGCGCGGTGCTCGAGAACGGCGAGTGGGTCGTCAACGGCGCCAAGCAGTTCATCACCAACTCCGGCTCGGACGTCACCAGCCTGGTGACCGTCACCGCCCGCACCGGTGAACGCGAGGGGGGCAAGGCGGAGATCAGCACGATCATCGTGCCGAGCGGGACGCCGGGCTTCACCGTCGAGAAGGCCTACGACAAGCTCGGCTGGCACGCCTCGGACACCCACCCGCTCACCTTCGAGGACGTCCGCGTGCCGGAGGCGAACCTCCTCGGCGCCCGGGGGCGCGGCTACGCGCAGTTCCTCGCCACCCTCGACGACGGCCGCGTGGCGATCGCGGCCCTGGCGGTGGGGTGCATCCAGGCCTGCCTGGAGATGAGCGTCGAGTACGCCGGCGACCGGCAGACCTTCGGGGGCCCGATCGGCCGCAAGCAGGGGGTGGCCTTCCAGGTCGCCGACCTCGAGGTGATGCTGCACGCCAGCCGGCTGCTGACCTACCGCGCCGCGGCGATGAAGGACAGCATGCGCGACGGTGGCGGGGCGTCGACGAAGGACTTCAAGCAGGCCGCGGCGGTCGCCAAGCTGTACGCGACCGAGTCGGCCGTGACCGCGACGCGGATCGCCACGCAGGTCTTCGGCGGCTACGGCTTCATGGAGGAGTACCCGGTCGCGCGGTTCTACCGCGACGCCAAGGTCCTCGAGGTCGGGGAGGGCACCTCGGAGGTGCAGCGGATGCTGATCGCTCGGGGGCTCGGCCTGCCGGTCGAGTGAACGCTGCTGGTCAGCGGCTAGCCTTGCCACCATGTCGAACCGGTGGCGTCGGGTCCTCACCGAGGCGTACCGGTTCCTCGCCGTCGGTGGCCTGGCGACGATCGTCGCGTTCCTGATCTTCAACTTCCTCGTGCACGGCTTCGCCACCGGGTACGACGCACCGCTCTCCGGGCAGCCCTACCTGGCCTACGCGATCGCCAACGTGGTCGGCATGGTGGTCAGCTACCGCGGCAGTCGCAGCTGGGTGTTCAAGGACCGCCCCCCGCGAACGGCCGACGGCGGCCGGCTGATGTTCGTGGCCATCAACCTGGTCACGATGCTGATCCCGATGGCGTGCCTGTGGGTCAGCCGCAACGTGATGGGCCTGGACGACCCGTTCTCCGACAACCTCTCGGCGAACCTGATCGGGCTCTTCCTCGGGATGGTCGCGCGGTTCTACCTGTTCCGGACCCTGGTCTTCCGCCGCCCGGTGCACCTCGCGGAGCTCAAGCAACGACCGATGCAGGTCTTCGAGCTCAGCGAGCTGCGCCAGGACACCGGGCCCATCCTGCTGCCGGTCGACCGGGTCGAGGTCACCCCGGTCGGCGAGGGGACCACAGGTCCGTCCACGAGTGGCCCAGCTCGGCGACCAGGTCCCGGACCAGCGGCAGGCTGACCCCCACCACGTTGTGGTGGTCGCCGTCGATGCCCGTGACGAACGCGCCGCCCAGGCCGTCGACCGTGAAGGCCCCGGCGACCGCGAGCGGCTCGCCGGTCGCGACGTAGGCCGCCACCTCCTCGTCGGTCACGTCGGCGAAGTGCACGGTCGTCGACGCAGTGGCGGCCGCGACCCGGCCGGTGGCGGTGTCGTGCAGGGAGTGTCCGGTGCGCAGCACCCCGGAGCGGCCGCGCATCGCCTGCCAGCGGCGGACCGCGTCCTCCGCGTCGTCGGGCTTGCCCAGCGCGCGGCCGTCGAGGTCGAGGACCGAGTCGCAGCCCAGGACGAGAGCTCCCTGCGGCACCTCGGTGCGGCCGGCGACCGCGGCGCACTTGAGCTCGGCCAGCTGGAGCGCGAGCTCGGCCGGCGGCAGCCCGTCGAGCTGGTCCTCGTCGACGCCGGACACGAGCACCAGTGGGTCGAGCCCGGCGTTGCGCAGGGTCTGCAGGCGCGCGGGGGAGGCCGAGGCCAGGACGAGGGGCACCCGGGACGCCATCACGCGGGCGGCTCGAGCAGGTCGAGGTGCTCGCCGAAGGCACACGTGGTGAGCGCGCTCAGCGGGTCGTCGGGGTGCAGGTGCTCGGGCGCGCGCATCGACAGCATCACGTTGAGCAGCATGCCGTGGGCGACGAAGTCGCGACACTGCTCGTCGTCCCAGCCGGTGCGCCGGATGGTCGCGAACACCTCGCCCATGCACCGGCGGGCGGCAGCGGCGATCTCCGGCACGCCGCCGCTGGAGAAGCCGTGCATCATGACCTGCAGGAAGTCGCGGTCCTGGATCAGCTCCGCGTAGGCCAGCCCCATCCGGGCCTTGTCGTCCTCGCTGTCGGGGTCGAACGGCCCGGCGTCGACCACCTCGGCGAACGCCGCCTCGATCCGTCGTACTGCGTGCGTGAACACCTCCAGGAACAGGTCGAGCTTCGACCCGAACAGCCGCACGACGTACGGCTGGGAGACGCCGGCCTCCTTGGCGACGGCGTCGGTGCTGGTCCCGGCGTACCCGGACCGGGCGAAGGCCCGGGTCGCCGCCGCGAGGACCAGCTCGCGGCGGTCGTCTGCGGTCATCCGGCTGGCCTTCTCGGTGTTCATGGTTGACATGTTATCAGTCGATTACTTATGGTGCTGACACTAGTAATCATTCAATGCCTACTTCCGGAGCATCCGATGACCGCACTCGACGCAGCACCCCCGGTCGCCCCCGTCGCCGCACCCGCCCGCACCCGTCGCGCGTCGGTCTGGCTCGCGGTCGTGGCGGCGTCCCTGCCGATGTTCATGGCGACCCTCGACAACCTGGTGATGACCAGCGCGCTGCCGGTCGTCCGCGCCGACCTCGGGTCGAGCGTCGGCCAGCTGTCGTGGTTCGTGAACGCCTACACGCTGTCGTTCGCGACGTTCATGCTCCCCGCCGCCACCCTGGGCGACCGGCTCGGCCGGCGACGGGTCATGCTGGCCGGGGTCGCCGTCTTCACCCTCGCCTCGATCGCCTCGGCACTGTCGACGACCTCGGAGGCGCTGATCGCCGCGCGCGCCGTGCAGGGCCTCGGTGCGGCCGCGATCATGCCGCTCTCGCTGACCCTGCTGGCGTCGGCCGTGCCGCCTGCGATGCGGGCAGCGGCGATCGGCATCTGGGGCGGCGTCAGCGGCCTGGGTGTCGCGCTCGGTCCGGTGATCGGCGGGGCCGTCGTCGAGGGCGTCAGCTGGCAGGCGATCTTCTGGCTCAACGTGCCCGTCGCCGTGGTGGCCGTGCCGCTGCTGCTGGTGGCGATCCAGGAGTCCCGCGGCACCTGGCAGCGCCTGGACTGGGTCGGCGTGCTCATGCTCGGCGGCGCCGTCTTCCTCGGGGTGTGGGGCATCGTGCACGGCAACGACGACGGGTGGAGCGATCCGCGCGTGGTCGTCCCGCTGGTCGTGGCAGGCCTGCTCCTCCCGGCGTACGTCGCCTGGGCGCGCGGCCGCTCCTACGCGGTGCTGCCCCTGCGGCTGTTTGCATCGCGCAGCTTCTCGGTCGCCAACGTGATCGCGCTGTTCTTCACCCTCGGCATGTTCGGCACCGTCTTCCTGCTCTCGCAGTACCTGCAGATCGTCCAGGGCTACAGCCCGCTCGAGGCCGGCGTGCGGACCCTGCCGTGGACCGCGGCGCCGATGGTGGTGGCGCCGATCGCCGGTGCGCTGGCGCCGCGGGTGGGGTTGCGGCCGCTGCTCTCCCTGGGCCTGGTGCTGCAGACCGCGTCGCTGGTGTGGTTCGCCGTGCTGACCGAGACCGGGGCTGGCTACTCGTCGTTCGTCGCGCCGCTGCTCCTGGCGGGCGTCGGCATGGGGCTGACCTTCGCGCCGATGGCGACGGCCGTCCTCGACGGGCTGCCCGACGAGGACTTCGCGATCGCGAGCTCGGCCAACTCCACGGTCCGGGAGTTCGGGGTGGCGATCGGCGTCGCCCTGCTGACCGCGGTCTTCCTGGCCAACGGCGGCGAGCTGACGCCGGCCGGCTACGACGGCGCGATCGGACCGGCCCTGCTCACCGGCGCGGGGGCGGTCGCCGTCGCGGCGGTAGCCGCGGTCTTCGCCCCGGGTCGCGGGAGGGCCGGACGGCCTCGGGCATGATGTGCCGGTGCCCTTCCTCCGACGCTCCCGGCCGCGCGCGCTGCTGCTGACCGTCACCGCGGTCGTCGCCGTCGTCGCACCCCTCGCGGGGTGCGGCGGCGGTAGCGGGGGCTCGGACGGCGGTCGGCCGGCGGCGGACGCGCAGACCGTCAACGCCTACGCGGAGCGCGCCGGCTACGCCGACCCGGACTCCCGCGCCGCCCGGGCCGCCGCGGAGGCGAAGGCGCAGGGCAACACCGACGAGCAGGCCGTCTTCGACCGCCTGGCGCAGACCCCGACGGGCATCTGGCTGACGCCGGAGGAGTACCCGCCCGGAGAGGTGGGGCCGTTCGTGACCAAGATCGTCGACGGCGCCGACGGCGCCGGGCAGGTGCCCACCTTCGTCGTCTACGGCATCCCTGACCGCGACTGCACCGGCGGCTTCTCCGGCGGCGGGCTGCCCGCAGCGCAGTACGGCGACTGGGTGCAGGAGATCGCCGACGCGGCGAGCGGAGGAGACGGCGCGGTCGCCGTCGTCGAGCCGGATGCGCTCGCGTCGGCGATCGAGTGCGACCGGCGAGGACAGCGGGTCGCGCTGATCGCGGACGCCGTGGACCGGCTCGCGCAGGCGGGGGTCACGACCTACGTCGACGGGGGACACTCCAACTGGGTCGACCCCTCGAAGCTCGCGCCCCTGCTGAAGGAGGTCGGGGTCGAGGACGTGCGCGGCTTCGCCACCAACGTGTCGAACTACCAGTCCGACGACGACGAGAGGAAGTACGGCGAGAAGCTCAGCGGCCTGCTCGGCGGCGCGCACTACATCATCGACAGCGGGCGCAACGGCAACGGCTCCACGGACGTGTGGTGCAACCCGCCCGGCCGTGCCTACGGCACGGACCCGACCGCGGCGCCGGCGGGCGACTCGCCCCACCTCGACGCCTACGCCTGGGTCAAGCCGCCCGGCGAGAGCGACGGGGAGTGCAACGGCGGCCCGCCCGCCGGCCAGTTCTGGCCGGCCCGGGCGATGGCGATGGCAGCCTCCTCCGGCTGGTGAGCGGGCAAGACCACTGCAGGTCCTCCGGGGCGGAAGCCTGCACCTGCGGCGGCGGCGGGTCTCGCCGTTGTTAGCATTCAAGCCATGCAGCCGGACAACGACTGGGTGGCCGTCATCATCGAGGACGACCCCGACGTCCGCGATCTCATCGACATCGTGCTCACCCAGTCCGGCTTCCGCACCGTCGTCACCGAGAACGGCCCGGACGGCGTCGACGCCGTCCGTCAGCACAACCCCCTGATCACGACGCTCGACGTCAACATGCCCGGGATGGACGGGTTCGCTGTCGCCAAGCGGCTGCGCGAGTTCAGCAACACCTACCTGATCATGATCACGGCCCTCGCCGACGAGATCGACGTCGTGCAGGGCTTCGAGGCGGGTGCGGACGACTACCTCGTCAAGCCGTTCCGCCCCCGGGAGCTCCGCGCCCGCGCGGACTCGATGCTCCGCCGGCCCCGGACCAGGTTCGAGACGCCGACCGGCTGGGCCGGCGAGGACCACGAGGGCGGGGAGGCGCCGCCGCCCGAGGAGCCGCACGAGGAGTCGTGGGCGGCCGCGGCCGCGCGCAACCTCACGGCGAACGCGCCGCTGCGCCCGCTGACCCCGGAGGAGACCGCGCCCCCGGAGCCGCAGCCCTACCGCCCGCAGCACCGCCAGCCCGAGCCCGAGCCCCACCACCAGCCCGCTGCGCGGCCGCCGGAGCCGCAGCCCCAGCATCAGCCGCAGCACCAGCCGCAGTACCAGCAGCCCGCTCCGCCGGCGTACCAGCCGCCGCCCGAGCAGCATCCCCAGCCGCCGTACCAGCAGCCGTACCAGCAGCCGGCGCCTCCGGCCTACCAGCCGCCCCCCGAGCCGCAGCCCCAGCAGCAGCCGTACCAGCAGCCGGCTCCGCCGCAGTACCAGCAACCCGCCCCACCCGCGCCGCAGTACCAGCAGCCGCCGCCGCAGCACCCGGTCGCGCCGGAGCCCTCCCACAGCGTGCCGCAGGCCCAGGGCGGGTGGATCCGGTTCAACGGGCTCGCGCTCAACAACGACACCCGCGTCGTGACGGTCAACGGCGGCAGCGTCGACCTCACCCGCACCGAGTTCGACCTGCTCGCGTCGCTGCTGAGCACCGGCCGGCGGGTGCGCAGCAAGGCCGACCTGGTGCTGACGATGCGCGGTCAGCAGTACGTCACGTCGTACTTCGTGAACGAGGCGGACAAACGGTCGGTGGAGGTCCACATCGCCAACCTGCGGCGCAAGATCGGCGACGACGCCGGCACCCCGAAGTACATCGAGACCGTCCGGGGCGTCGGCTACCGCCTCGCCGAGGCCGCGTAGGACCTCGCCGTCCGATCCGGCTCCTGACCTCGCGCCGGTCGTCCGCGGGGTCGTCTAGTGGTCGCCGCTGGAGGTTCGTCGGGTGCGGGACGCACGACGAACTTCCGGTGGTGACCACTAGTTCGCGTCGACAGGGATCTTCTGCGCCTGGGTGGGCTTGTCGCTCTGGAAGATCGCGATCGGGACCTTCTGCTTGATGACCTTCTTGGTGAAGCCGGTCGAACCGGGGGAGTCCTGGACCCACACGGTCGCGGTGAAGTGCAGGTCGATGCCCTTGGTGTCCTTCGAGGTCGGCTTGATCTTCTGGTTGCGCAGCTCGAAGGCGCCCTTGGGGGAGGTGATGAGCATCCCGTACTTCGTCGAGAGCGGCTCGGGGTCGAAGGTGATCGTCTTCGCCTCGGCGTCGAGCTCGTAGGGGTGCTGGGTCTTCCCGCCGTCGTAGGTCACGGTGTCGGAGTCGACCTGGATCCGCGAGAGGTAGACCTTCCGCTTGCTCGCGAACGGGTCGCGGATCTTCCGGTTGAGGTCGTAGGCCTGGAAGGTGAACGAGAAGTACTTGTTGCCCTTGGGGTACCACTCGTTCGTCCGCGGCGTCGACTTGGTCGGGTAGAGCGTGTAGACGTAGTCCATCCCGTTGATGTCGATGTGGGACTGGAACGTGCCGTCGCGGGTGAACTGCGAGGGGTACGGCGTGGCCGACGCGCTCGGGGACGGGCTCGCCGAGGCGGACTTCTCGTCGGAGCTGGTCAGGTCGCCGATGGCGGAGCAGCCGCTGAGCAGCACGGCGGCGGCGACGAGGCCGGTCAGGCTCGCCGCGGCCGTCGAGAGGCGCGAGCGGGTGCGGGTCATCAGGTTCTCCTGCGGGGTTCGGGGGCGAGCGGGCGGCAGAGGTCAGGCCTTGAAACCGCGGTAGCGCTTCATGGCCTTGATGATCATCCACGCGGTCTGCAGCACGGTGATCACGCCGAGGATCGGCCAGCACACCGCCAGGATGTCGGAGCGGAGCGGGATGGGGAGGAAGTAGACCCAGATGACGCCGGCGATCGCGAAGACCAGGGCGAAGGAGAGGTAGGGGTACATCCAGGCGACACCCTTGCCGCGCTCCGCCTTGGCCTGGGCGGCCCAGTTGTCGGTCTGTTGTCGGCTGAAGAACTTCAGCCACGCCCGGATGAAGTGGCCCATCCGGATCACCATGTAGGCCTCGGCCGGGACGACCAGCAGGGCGAAGAGGTAGTCGCGCTTGTTGGCGAACTCCATCGACCGGGCGACCCGGTAGTTGAGCCAGACGGCGCCGAGCGGCGGGATCAGCCACCAGGCGCTGAAGACGAACGCGTGCAGCTGCAGGGAGCCGGCGAGCAGGAAGACGAACATCGAGCGGCTGACGATGTTGACCACCATCGACATGTGCTCGAACCAGCGCAGTCGCAGGTTGGGGTGGAACGGCTGACCCTTGGTGTCGCCTCGTTGGCCGGGCCACATCAGGTCGATCGCGCCGAAGTTCCACTTGACCTGCTGGGCGTCGAGGGACCGCAGGGTGTCCATGCCGCCCACGTGGGCGCGGGCCCGGGCGCTGATCTTGGTGAGGTAGCCGGCGCTCTTGATCTGCAGCGACAGGAGCGAGTCCTCGACCTCGCTGTCACTGACCCACGGGGTGCGCTGGTGGCTGTCGCGGAGCACGTCGCGCAGCGCCTGGGTCGAGAAGATGGAGAACTGGCCGCCGAGCACCGCCATGTTGCGGCCCTTGAGCAGGTTCTGCATGTTGAAGGCGGCGAACTGCGCGCGCTGGCCGGCGATGAGGAACTTGGCCATGACGCTGTCGAGCGCGCTGTCGTCGATCGAGTAGATCGCGGAGATGCCGCCGATCCGGTCGTCGCTGGCGATCTCGTTGACCAGGTGCTCGATCGCGTCCGGCTCCGGCGTGGTGTCGCCGTCGACGCCGAGCAGGTAGTCCATGTGCTCGACCAGGGAGTAGCCGTAGTTGAGCGCGCCGACCTTCTTGTCGGGGTTCTTGCCGATGTCGTGGACGTAGATGATCGTGCTCTGCTCGCCCGTGGGCGTCATCCGCGTGTGCGGGCCGGCGTAGTGGCTCGCGATCTCGACCGAGTCGTCGGAGGTGTTGTTGACGATCAGGTGGATCACGTCGGGGAGCCGGGTCTGCTGGAGGAGCGAGTCCAGCACGCCGGCGATCGTCTCGGCCTCGTTGTAGGCCGGGATGATGCAGCCGACGGTGGGCCGGTACGTCGGCAGCTCCTCGACCTCGTCGAGGAACTGCGGCTCGTAGACGGCGAGGTCCGGATCGGCGGTCCGGATGTACTCGTTCTCACCCAGCATCGCTTGCGTCGGTGGCGCAGCCATGGGCTGGGTCACCTGGGGGTACCCGTCCGGCCCCGTCTCATTCGCGTCCAAAACCCTGACTCCCGCGTCCTGCGTCTGCTGACGGATCCAGTCTGCGGGTCAGCCCTCAAGACGCCACACCGAAAACCTCAAAGGTTGGCTCAAGAATAGTGGTCCAGACCGCGACCTGCCGGGAGTCAGGCGAAATCCCGGGCGCGGCGCCCGCCCGGGTGGCCCTAGGAGGGGAGCGCGCTCGCCCGCCAGCCGCCCGGGCCGCGCCGGTAGGTGACCCGCTGGGCGCGGCGGGCGTGACCCCACTCCGGGCGCCGTCGCGGCGGTGCGGGCGGCGCGGTCCGGGCCGCGGCCAGCACGGTCACCAGGGCGGCGATCTCCTCGGGGGTGGCATCCCCCCGCACCACGCGCAGGAACGGCTGCTGCGGCTCGGGGGCGACGGCCTCGTCCTCGGCGCTCACAGCGGGATGTTCCCGTGCTTCTTGGGCGGCAGGGTCTCGCGCTTGGACTGCAGCAGGCGCAGGGCGCGGACGACCTCGACGCGGGTCTGGTGCGGCGGGATCACCGCATCGATGTACCCGCGCTCGGCGGCGATGTAGGGGTTGGCGAGGGTCGTCTCGTACTCGTCGATCAGTGCGGCCCGCTTCGCCTCGACGTCGCCACCGGCGTCGTGCACCTTCTTCAGCGTCTTGCGGTGCAGGATGTTGGCCGCGCCCTGCGCGCCCATGACCGCGATCTGCGCGGTCGGCCAGGCCAGGTTGACGTCGGCGCCGAGGTGCTTGGAGCCCATCACGTCGTAGGCGCCGCCGTAGGCCTTGCGGGTGATGACGGTGACCAGGGGGACGGTCGCCTCGGAGTAGGCGTAGATGAGCTTCGCGCCGCGGCGGATGATGCCGTTCCACTCCTGGTCGGTGCCGGGGAGGAAGCCGGGGACGTCGACGAAGGTCAGCACCGGGAGGTTGAACGCGTCGCAGAACCGCACGAACCGGGCGGCCTTCTCCGAGGCGTCGATGTCGAGCGTGCCGGCGAACTGCATCGGCTGGTTGGCCACGATGCCGACCGACCGTCCCTCGACGCGGCCGAAGCCGATCACGATGTTGGGGGCGAACAGCTCCTGGACCTCGAGGAACTCCGCGTCGTCGACGACAGCGGTGATCACGTCGCGCATGTCGTAGGGCTGGTTCGGCGAGTCCGGGATGATCGTGTCCAGCGCGTGGTCGCCGTCGTTCAGCTCGAGGTCCGCCTGCTCGTCGTACGACGGCACCTCGTCGAGGTTGTTCTGCGGCAGGTAGGACAGCAGCGTCTTGACGTACTCGATCGCGTCCTCCTCGTCCGACCCCATGTAGTGGGCGTTGCCGGACTTGGTGTTGTGCGTGCGCGCACCGCCGAGGTCCTCCATCGTCACGTCCTCACCGGTGACCGTCTTGATCACGTCGGGACCGGTGATGAACATGTTGGAGGTGCCGTCGACCATGACCGTGAAGTCGGTGACCGCGGGCGAGTAGACGTGGCCGCCGGCACAGGAGCCCATGATCATGCTGATCTGCGGGATCACGCCCGAGGCGTGGACGTTGCGGCGGAAGATCTCGCCGTAGAGACCCAGGGAGACCACGCCCTCCTGGATACGGGCGCCGGCGCCCTCGTTGATGCCGATGATCGGGCAGCCGGTCTTGATCGCCAGGTCCATGACCTTGGTGATCTTCTCGCCGTACACCTCGCCCAGCGAGCCGCCGAAGACCGTGAAGTCCTGGGAGAACACGCACACCTGGCGGCCGTCGACCGTGCCGTAGCCGGTGATCACGCCGTCGCCGTACGGGCGGTTCTTCTCCAGGCCGAAGGCGGTGGAGCGGTGCCGTGCCAGCGCGTCGAGCTCGACGAACGAGCCCTCGTCGAAGAGCATCTCGATCCGCTCGCGGGCGGTCCTGCGGCCCTTGGCGTGCTGCTTCTCGACCGCCTTGGCGGAGCCCGCGTGCAGGGTCTCGACCACGCGCCGGTCGAGATCGGCGAGCTTGCCCGCCGTCGTCCGGATGTCGATGTCCTGCGGGACCTCGGTTCCCTCGCCGGGATGGACACTCATGGTCACGGCTCCTCACTGGCCTAGATGTGGACCGTAGGCCAATCTAGTGCCCGTGACCGCTGCACCGATGCGACGCCCATCACTCGATGCCGCCGAGCTCTCCGGACTGGCGCCCGACCTGGCCGTCGAGGTGGTCGAGAGCGTGCCGTCGACCAACGCGGTCGCGACCGAGCGGGCGCGCGAGGGGGCCCCTGAGGGGACCGTCGTCGTGGCCGAGCACCAGACCGCCGGCCGGGGCCGCCTGGACCGGAGCTGGGAGGCACCACCTCGCTCGTCACTGGTCTTCTCGGTCCTGCTCCGCCCGACCGTGCCCGCCACCAGCTGGCCGTGGCTGCCGCTCCTGACCGGGCACACGGTGGCCAAGACGCTGCGGAGCCGTGGGTACGCCGCCGCGGCGGTCAAGTGGCCCAACGACGTGCTGCTCGGCGAGCGGAAGGTCGCCGGCATCCTGGTCGAGCGGGTGGACACCCCGGCCGGGCCGGCCGCCGTGGTGGGGATCGGTCTCAACGTGTCGCAGCGTCCCGAGGAGCTCCCGGTGCCGACCGGGACGTCGTTGGCGCTGGAGTCGGGGGAGGAGCCCGACCGCACCACGCTCCTGGTGGCGCTCCTCACCGGGCTTCGCGAGGCGTACGACGCCTGGCAGGCGGGCGGGGCCGACGGTGTGGCGCGGCTGCGTTCGTCGTACGCCGCCGCCTGCGTCACGGTCGGACAGCAGGTGCGTGTCGAGCTGCCGTCGGGGGAGACGCTGCAGGGGCGTGCGACGGGCGTGGACGACGCGGGTCGGCTGGTCGTGCTCGGGCCGGCAGGGGAGAGCGTGGTCGGTGCCGGCGACGTCGTGCACGTGCGACCCACCTCCGACAGCGATCAGTGACATGATCTGCGCGTGGCCATCTCGCGCAAGCTGCTCAACCCCGGGGAGAACGTCGTCATCGACACCCGGACGCACCCCAAGGCCCTGATCTGGCCGCTCATCTGCCTGGTGCTGCTGCTCGCGGTCGGCAGCTATGCGCAGGTCAAGATCGACAACGGCACCGCGACCCTGGCGATCTGGGTGGTCCTGCTCGTCGGCATCGTGTGGTTCGTGCTGCGGCCGTTGGCCACCTGGGCGACGGCGACCTTCACCTTCACCGACCGCCGGCTCATCACCCGGCACGGGATCATCGTGCGCCGCGGCCACGACATGCCGCTCGCGCGGATCAGCGACATCGCCTACGAGTTCGGCCCGATCGACCGGATGCTCGGGTGCGGGACCCTGGTGATCTCGGACGCGAGCACGCACGGCCAGATCAAGATGCACGACATCCCGCGGGTCGAAGAGGTCCAGCGGCAGGTCAACCAGCTGATCCAGGAAGCCCACGGCACCTCGGCAGGACATGACGGGACCTGACGCGCCGGACGAGCCGGCCGAGC
This sequence comes from Nocardioides sp., assembly GCA_020636915.1. Taxonomy (GTDB): domain Bacteria; phylum Actinomycetota; class Actinomycetes; order Propionibacteriales; family Nocardioidaceae; genus Nocardioides. The sequence goes on along the minus strand of JACJWV010000007.1, from coordinate 120,380 downwards.
CGGACGAGCCGGACGAGCCGGACGGGTCCGCCCCCGCCTCCGGGGTCCTCGAGCGGGCGATCCTCGGCGAGCCGCCCTCCTTCAACGCCCCCCAGGTCGCCGAGCAGACCGGCGTGACGATGGACGAGGCGCGCCGTCTCTGGCGGGCGCTGGGCTTCCCCGAGCACGGGCTCGAGGCCGCCTACACCGACGCCGACACCGAGGCGCTGTCGACCCTGATCCGGGTGGTGCGGACCGGCCTCATCGACTTCGACATGGCGGTGAACCTGACCCGGGCGGTCGGCCAGACGATGGCCCGGTTGGCGGACTGGGAGGTGGCGACGCTGGTCCACCGGGTCGAGGAGCTCGAGGCGGGCGACGACGCCACGGGCAGCCGGATCGGCTCGGCACTGCGTCTGGTCGACGAGATCGAGCAGCCCTTCGAGGAGCTGCTGGTCTACGTGTGGCGGCGTCACCTCGCGGCCGCGATCGCCCGCGTCGAGGCGCTCGGAGCGAACGAGGAGGACCTCAACACCGTTCAGCTCACGGTCGGCTTCGCCGACATCGTCAGCTTCACCGCGTTGTCCAACCGGCTCTCCGAGGACCGCATCGGCGACCTCGTGGAGCTGTTCGAGTCGCGGTGTGCCGACGTGGTCGCCGCGGCCCGCGGCCGGGTGATCAAGAGCATCGGCGACTCGGTCCTCTTCGTCAACGACGACCCGGTCCGCGCCTACGACACCGCCGAGGGGATCATCAACGTCATCGGCCGGGACAGCCGGATGCCCGACGTCCGGGTCGGGCTCGCCAGCGGCTCGGTGGTCATGCGCCTGGGCGACGTCTTCGGGCCGCCGGTCAACCTGGCCTCGCGGCTGACCGCGGTCGCGCGTCGCAACCGCATCATCATCGACCAGGCCACCGCCGACCTGCTGCCCGGCGAGGAGTTCGAGACCCGGGCGCTGCCGGCGCGGCCGGTGCGCGGCTTCGGGATCGTGGAGCCGGTCGCCGTCCGGCGCGCGTGAGCGGGCGGCGGAGGATCGCGAGAAGCGACGCCGGTCGTCCGGATCACGGCTCGGCGCAATTGTTCCGTTTCGGGGTCGGACGGCTGGACTCGTCCCTACCGTGGGCGGGTGATCGAGGTCCAGGACGTGCGGCTCGATCCCGTGGCGCGACGCGTCTGGCGGGGGTCGGAGGAGCTCGTCCTCGCCCGCAAGGAGTTCGACCTGCTGCACGCGCTGATGGAGCAGGCCGGGTCGATCGTCACCCGTGACGACCTGATGCGCGACGTCTGGCGCACCACGTTCTGGACGTCCTCGAAGACGATCGACGTCCACCTGGGCTGGTTGCGCCGCAAGCTCGGGGACGACAGCCAGCACCCGCGCCTGATCACGACGATCCGGGGGCAGGGACTGCGGTTCGAGGCGGTCGACCCCACGCTCTAGGGCACCACTAGGCTTCGGCCCGTGCTCGCACCCACCCTCGCCGTGATCGGCGGCGGACAGCTCGCCCGGATGATGGCCGAGCCCGCGGCCGCGATGGGCATCCCGCTCCGGCTGCTCGCCGAGGCCGAGGGCGTCTCGGCCGCCCAGGTGATCCCCGACCACCTCGTCGGCGACTACCGCGACCTGGCGCTCCTGCGGCGGGTCACCGACGGCTGCCCGGTCGTGACCTTCGACCACGAGCACGTCCCCACCGGGCACCTCTACGCGCTCGCCGACGACGGGGTCGCCGTCCGGCCCGGCCCCGAGGCGCTCGTGCACGCGCAGGACAAGGCCGTCATGCGCGAGCGGCTCGGCGAGCTCGGGGTGCCGTGCCCCAGGAACGCGGTGGTCGCCTCCGTCGGCGACGTGGAGCGCTTCGGGTTCCCGTGCGTCCTGAAGACGACCCGCGGCGGGTACGACGGCAAGGGCGTGTGGTTCGTGCGCTCGACCGACGACTGCGGCGAGGCGTTCGCGTCGGCCGAGGCGAGCGGGGTGCGGATCCTCGCCGAGGAGCTCGTCGAGTTCCGCCGCGAGCTGTCCGCGCTGGTCGCACGCTCCCCGAGCGGGCAGGCAGCGGCGTACCCGGTCGTCGCGTCCACCCAGAAGGACGGCATCTGTCACGAGGTGGTCGCGCCGGCTCCCGACCTGTCCGAGGAGCTGGCCGGGGCGGCGCAGGAGATCGCGCTGCGGATCGCCGGCGCCCTGGACGTGACGGGCGTCCTCGCCGTCGAGCTCTTCGAGACCCACGACGGTCGGGTGCTGGTCAACGAGCTGGCGATGCGACCGCACAACACCGGGCACTGGACCCAGGACGGTGCGGTCACCTCGCAGTTCGAGAACCACCTGCGGGCCGTGCTCGACCTCCCGTTGGGCTCGCCGGCGCCGCGGGCGCGGTGGACCGTGATGGTCAACATCCTCGGCGGGCCGGACGAGACGGTCGGCCGCCTCTACGACGGCTACCCCCACGCGCTGGCCCGTGATCCGTTCCTGCGCGTGCACCTCTACGGCAAGCAGCTGCGGCCGGGCCGCAAGGTCGGCCACGTCAACGCGTACGGCGACGACGTCGACGACTGTCTCGAGCGCGCGCGGCACGCCGCCGCGTGGTTCCGTGGCGACCTGGGCAACGAGAGCGAGTAGACCTGTGACCATGCAGACCGCACGCGTGGGGATCGTGATGGGCTCGGACTCGGACTGGCCGGTGATGAGGGCGGCCGCCGAGGCGCTGGCCGAGTTCGACGTCCCGCACGAGGCCGACGTCGTCTCCGCGCACCGGATGCCGCAGGAGATGCTCGACTACGGCAGGGAGGCGGCGGCGCGCGGCCTGTCGGTGATCATCGCCGGCGCCGGGGGCGCGGCCCACCTCCCGGGCATGCTCGCCGCGGTCACCCCGCTACCGGTGATCGGCGTGCCGGTCCCGCTCAAGCACCTCGACGGGCTGGACTCGCTGCTGTCGATCGTGCAGATGCCGGCCGGTGTCCCGGTCGCCACCGTGGCCGTGGGCGGCGCCCGCAACGCGGGGCTGCTGGCGGTCCGGATCCTGGCGGTCTCCGACCCGGCGCTGCGGGACCGGATGTCGGCGTTCCAGGCGGAGCTGAGGGCCACCGCCCAGGCCAAGGGCGCCACCGTCCGCAACGACAGCCCGGGACGGCGCGTCGGCTTCTGAGCCGCCCTCGGGCGGAGCTCGCTCCGGCCGAGGACCAGCCGTCAGGTCGAGGAGTCGCGCGAGCGAGGAACGAGCTCGCGACCGGCGTCTCGAGACCCATCCGGTGCCGCTACCGATCAGCCGGTTCGCGCCCGGGCGTGCTCTCCTCGAGCACCTGCGTGACGACCGGCAGCAGCGCGAGCGCGTTGACCGCCGCCGAGAAGACCAGGAACGCGCCGGCGAGCGTGGGATGGCCGGCGTCCCAGAGCGCCAGGGAGGCCGCGCCGAAGACCAGCACCTTCACGACCGGCCGACCCAGCCAGTGGCCGTAGCGCGCCCGGGGGGACGCGAACCAGGACCACGCCTGGGTGGCGACGAGGGGCAGCAGCCACACCCAGAGCCAGGGCGGGTCCTGCTGCCAGCCCCAGTAGCCGAGCGCCACCATCGCCAACACCTCGTCGGCGAAGACGAGGAACAACACGCACCACGCGAGCAACCGCACGTGCACATCCTGGCAGCGGCGACCACTACCGTGCGCGCATGCTCTTTCCCGAGTCACGACCAGCGCTCGCGACCTACGCCGCCCAGACCCCGGTCTGGAGCGAGGGGTACGACGTCGCCGCGGCCCGCGCCGACGCTCGGCGGGTCGCGGCGCAGGAGCCGCGGGAGGAGGTCGCGCAGGTCGCGGACGTCGACGCCGACGGCGTACCAGCCCGGCTGTACGCGCCCGCCGGCGTGCCAGGGCACCCGGTCGTCGTCCACGTCCACGGCGGCGGCTTCGTCTTCAACGACGTCGACGTGCACGACGCGTCGGTCCGGCGTCTCGTCAACCGCACCGGCCTGCGGGTGCTCAGCGTCGACTACCGGCGCCCGCCGGAGCACCGGTTCCCGGCGGCGGTCGACGACGTCGGCACGGCTGCGGCGTGGGCGGCGCGCGAGCTGGACGCACCGCTGCTGGCCCATGGGGACAGCGCCGGCGGCAACCTCGCCCTCGTCGACGCCCTGCGCCACCCCGGCCGCTACGACGCCGTCGCGCTGGTCTACCCCTTCCTCGATCCCACGGCCTCCTTCGACTCCTACCGCACCGCCGCCGACGGCTTCGACCCGCGCGAGGCGGCCTGGTACTGGGAGCAGTACGCCAGCAGGCCCGAGGACCTGACCCACCCCGACCTCGCGCCGCTGCTGTCCGACCGGCTGGGGACGCTGCCGCCGACCCTGGTCGTGACCGCTGAGCACGACCCGTTGCGCGACGAGGGCGAGGAGCTCGCCCGCCGGCTGGCGCGGGCCGGTGTGGAGGTGACCGCGACGCGCTACCTGGGCCAGCTGCACGGGTTCTGGCGGCACCCGCAGGTGTTCCCCTCGGCGGAGCCCCTGATGCGCCAGGTGGCGGGCTTCCTGCGACTGCACACCTGAACCTGGGATCGACGCTGGGCTGGGACACGCCCGACCCGGCTGCAAGGATGATCCCCATGCGCGTGCACCTCGGCTGCGACCACGCCGGCCTCGACCTCCGCGACCACCTCGTCCGCTGGCTCACCGAGCACGGCTACGAGCCGGTCGACCACGGCCCCCGCGCCTACGACGCGCAGGACGACTACCCGGTCTTCTGCCTGCGCGCGGCGGCGGCGGTCGTCGAGGACCGCGCGCGCGGGCTCGACAGCCTCGGCGTGGTGATCGGGGGCTCGGGGAACGGTGAGCAGATGGCGGCCAACAAGGTCGACGGCGTGCGCGCCGCCCTGGTGTGGTCGGACGAGACCGCCCGGCTCGCGCGCGAGCACAACGACGCCAACGTGGTCTCCGTGGGCGGGCGGATGCACTCCCTGGAGGACATGACCAGGTTCGTGGAGGTCTTCCTCGCCGAGCCGTTCAGCGGCGACGAACGGCACGTGCGCCGGATCGGGCAGCTGACGGCGTACGAGCGGACCGGCGAGCTGCCGCCGCTGCCGCCCGCGGCGAGCGATGCCTGAGGGCCACACCCTCCACCGCCTGGCCGATGAGCTGACCGCGACCTTCGCCGGACGCGTCGTGCGCGCCGGCAGCCCGCAGGGCCGGTTCGCCGAGTCCGCGGCGCTGGTGGACGGCCAGGTGCTGCGAGGCGCCGAGGCCTGGGGCAAGCACCTGTTCGCCGAGTTCCCGGGGGAGCGGTTCGTGCACGTGCACCTGGGTCTCTACGGCCGCTTCGACGTGCACACCGGCGCCGCCGACGTACCCGCACCGGTCGGTCAGGTGCGCCTGCGGCTGGTCGCCGCGGGCGACGCGGGTTGGTCGTACGCCGACCTGCGCGGCGCGACGACCTGCGAGCTGCTCACCCTGGCCGGACGCGACGCGGTGGTCGCCCGGTCGGGCCCGGACCCGCTGCGGGAGGACGCCGACCCCGCGCGGGCGTGGGAACGGATCCGCCGCAGCCGCGCCCCGATCGGCGGCCTGCTCATGGACCAGTCCGTCCTCGCCGGGGTGGGGAACGTCTACCGCGCCGAGGTCCTCTTCCGGCACCGGGTCGACCCGATGCGACCCGGCAGCTCACTGCGCCGCGGGCAGTGGCAGGCGATGTGGGAGGACCTGGTCGTCCTGATGCAGGAGGGCGTGCTGACCGGTCGCATCGACACGGTCCGGCCCGAGCACCTGCCGGAGGCGATGGGCCGGCCGCCCCGCCGCGACGACCACGGCGGGGAGGTCTACGTGTACCGGCGCACCGGCCAGCCCTGCCACGTGTGCGGTGCGCGCATCCGCACGACCGAGCTGCAGGGTCGGAACCTGTTCTGGTGCCCGCGTTGCCAACGCACGTTCCGCTCGCGCGCACTACAGTGATGCCCGCCCACCCGAGCAGAGGACCGAGACGCATGACGACTGGCCCCCGCGGGTTCCGGCGGGCGCTGAACCGTGGCATCCCGCGCCGCAACCGCACCCTCGTGGCGCTGGTCGCGTTCACCGTCGTGCTCACCGCGGCGATCCTGGTGTGGCCGACGGTCGCCCCGCTCACCGGCCTGGTCGTGCCGCTCCTGCTGGGCAGCATCCTGCTGAGCCCGCGGCAGCTGCCGTGGTTCGTCGTGTTCCTCATGGTCATGCTCATGCTCGCCATCGGCCGGCAGCAGACGATCGAGGTCCGCACCGTCATCGCGATCGCGATCCTCTACCTGCTCTGCTTCATCGTGCTGGTGACCTCCTTCCGGCGGACCCGCCTGGGCGTCGCCGGGGTGCTCGGGGAGTCGATGCTCGTCGACCTCCGCGACCGCATCCAGCAGCAGGGCGGGATCCCGCCGCTGCCGCCGGTCTGGCTGGTCGAGACCGCGCTCCGCTCGGCCGGTGGCACCCCGTTCGCCGGCGACTTCGTCGTCGCCACCCGGCCGCGGCACAGCAACCGCCTCGAGATCGCCCTCGTGGACGTGTCCGGCAAGGGGGAGCAGGCGGGCACCCGGGCGCTCCTGCTCTCCGGCGCCTTCGGCGGCCTCCTCGGCGCCCTCCCGCCGGAGGACTTCCTCCCCGCGGCCAACGACTACCTGCTGCGCCAGGCCTGGGCCGAGGGCTTCGCGACCGCGGTCCACCTCTCCCTCGACATCGGGACCGGTGAGTTCGAGGTCCGAACGGCGGGCCATCCGCCGGCGGCGCAGCTGACCGCGGGCGCCGGGCGCTGGACCGTCCACGAGGCAGAGGGGCCCGTGCTCGGCCTCATCGAGGACGCCGACTTCACGGTCGTCTCCGGGGTCGTCCGGCCCGGCGACGCGCTGCTGCTCTACACCGACGGGCTGGTCGAGACCCCGCGCCGCGAGATCGGCCTGGGGATCGACCGGATGCTGGGCCAGTCCGAGCGCCTGCTGCGCGGCACGTTCGAGGGTGGCGCGGACCGGTTGGTCGAGGCACTGGGCTCGGACAACGACGACCGCGCGCTCGTGCTGGTGCACCGACGCCCCTGAGGGCCGCTTCCCGGGGTCGGCGCCGGTTGGGGGCGGCGACCCGCGGTGTGGCACCATGACTCCCGCACTCGGCCCCGGTGAGAGACCGGGCGGGCGCGCGCGGATGTAGCTCAATGGTAGAGCCCCAGTCTTCCAAACTGGCTACGCGGGTTCGATTCCCGTCATCCGCTCCAAGGGCCCACCCGAGCCGACGACCGACGCCTGGTCGACGGTGCTGGCGGGGCCTTGGCGGGGCGTAGCGTAGTGGCTAGCGCGCCTGCTTTGGGAGCAGGAGATCGCAGGTTCGAGTCCTGTCGCCCCGACGCACCACCACCACCTGATACTTGAGGAGAAAACCTGTGAAGAGCGCCGTCGAGACCTTGAGCCCGACCCGGGCCAAGCTGACCGTCGAGGTGCCCTTCGAGGAGCTCAAGCCGAGCCTCGACGCGGCCTACAAGCAGATCGCCCAGCAGATCAACGTCCCCGGCTTCCGCCGCGGCAAGGTCCCGCCGGCCGTCATCGACCGCCAGGTCGGCCGCGGCGCGGTCCTCGACCAGGCGATCAACGACCTGGTGCCGCAGAAGTACGTCGAGGCGCTGCAGGCCAACTCGCTCCAGCCGCTGGCCCAGCCCGACATCGAGGTCACCAAGTTCGAGGACAACGACGCCCTCGAGTTCACCGCCGAGGTCGACGTCCGCCCGGAGATCGAGCTGCCGTCCTACGACGGGCTGGAGGCCGAGGTCGAGGACGTCGAGGTCGCCGACGCCGACGTCGACGAGCAGGTCGAGGCGCTGCGTGAGCGCTTCGCCACGCTCATCGACGTGGAGCGTCCGGCCGCCGACGGCGACTTCGTCGTCATGGACCTCGTGGCCACGCGGGACGGCGAGCCGGTCCCGGGTGCCGAGGTCACCGGCATGTCCTACCGGGTCGGCCGGGGCGGCATGCTCGACGGCCTCGACGAGGCGCTCGTCGGCCTGGCCGCCGGCGACGACACGACCTTCACCTCCCAGCTGGTCGGCGGGGACCTGGTCGGCGAGGACGTCGAGGTCAAGGTGGCGGTCAGCCAGGTCCAGGAGCAGGAGCTCCCCGAGCTCGACGACGAGTTCGCGCAGATGGCCTCGGAGTTCGACACCCTCGACGAGCTGGTCGCCGACGTGCGGGAGCGCCTGGGACGCGGCAAGCGTCTCGAGCAGGCCGCGGCCGCGCGCGACGCCGTCCTGGAGGTGCTGCTGGAGAAGGTCGAGGTGCCGCTCCCCGAGGTCGTCGTGACCGACGAGCTCAACGCGCGCCGCAACAACATCGAGCAGCAGCTCGCGTTCGCCGGGCTCACGATGGAGAAGTACCTCGAGGACGAGAAGCAGACCCAGGAGGAGTTCGAGGCCGACCTCGAGCGCCGGGTCCGCGAGGCGGTCGCCGCCCAGTTCCTCCTGGACGAGATCGCCAAGCGCGAGGAGTTCGGCATCGACCAGCAGGAGCTCTCCGAGCACATGGTGCGGCGGGCCCAGCAGTCCGGCCAGGACCCGCAGGAGTTCGCGAACCACATGTTCGAGCACAACCACGTCCCCGAGCTGGTGCAGGAGATCCTGCGCGGCAAGGCGCTGGCCCGGCTCGTCGAGTCGGCCGTGGTCAAGGACGCCTCCGGCAACGTGGTCGAGCTGAAGAACCTCCGGCCGGACGGCACCATCGGTGAGCCCGTGGCCGAGGAGGACGCCCCGGCCGAGGAGCCGGCCGAGGAGCCGGCCGTCAGCGAGGCCTGACCGACACACCGACAGCCATTGAGTGCACAACTGTGCACTCAATGGCTATCGTGCGTCCATGCCGACGACCCGCGGGACCACGGGACCGACCTACCTCGACGCGCTGTCGCTGCTGTCCGAGGTCGCCGACGAGCTGGTGGTGCGCAGCGCGCGCGACACGCACCTGGCCGTCGCGGACCGCGTCCACCGGGTGGCCTCGCGGGTCACCGGCGCCCGGTCGACGCCGGGCCTGCTGCACCGCGGGATCGCCCACGCGGTCTACAGCGGGCTCAGCGCCGGCCTGCGCGCGGCGTCGTACGGGCTGGACAAGGCGGCCGCCACGGGTGTCGGCCCACGTCTGGAGGCGACGCCGCGCGGGCGCTTCGTCAGCTCGGCGGTCAACGGGCTGATCGGTGACCGCCTGGCGCAGGAGCGGCCGCGGCTCGCGATCGCCATGGGCGTGCGCCACGAGGGGCGCGACGTGGCGCTCGAGCGAGATGCCCTCGCGACCGTCTTCCCGCACGCCACCGAACGGCTCGTGGTCTTCCTGCACGGCCTGTGCGAGACCGAGAGCTACTGGAACAAGGGCCGGGCGGTGCACGGCACGACGTACGGCGAGATGCTCTCGGAGCGGGGCTGGACCCCGGTCTTCCTGCGGGTGAACACCGGCCTCGGGCTGCGGGCCAACGGCGTCGAGCTGGCGGCCCTGATGCAGCGCCTGGTCGACGAGTGGCCGGTCGAGGTCGGCCGGATCTCGCTCGTCGGCCATTCCATGGGCGGCCTGATCATCCGCGCGGCCGGGGCGGGCGCCCACGCCGTCGAGCCGCGCTGGACCGACCTCGTCTCCGACGTGGTGACGCTGGGGACGCCGCACCTGGGAGCGCCCATCGCCCGTGGCATCGGCCACGGGAGCCGTGGACTCGGACGGGTCCCCGAGACCGCGGCCTTCGGCCGGATCCTGGACCTGCGCTCGCTGGGTGTGCACGACCTGGTGGCGGGTCTGGCCGAGGACGTGCCGCCGCTGCCGCACGCCCGGTACCGACTGGTCGCGGCGACGCTGACGGCGCGCCCCCGGCATCCGGTCGGCCATGTCGTCGGCGACCTGCTCGTGCGGGTCCCGTCGGCGTACGGCCGCGACCCGTACGGCGCGGAGCTCTTTCCCGGCGCCGAGGTGCTCCACGTCGGCCGCGCCGACCACTTCGACCTGCTCAACCATCCCGAGGTCCACCGCGCCCTGCAGGGCTGGCTCTGCGAGACTGCGGGCCCATGAGCGGACCTGCTGATCGCGAGCTGCGCGCCGAGACCGAGGTCGCGGCGCCACCCGAGCGCGTCTGGGCGCTGCTGACCGACCTCTCCAACCTCCCCGACTGGAGCCCCGAGCTGGTGCGGATGGTGCCGCTCAAGCGCGGGGGACTGCGCGTGGGCCAGTGGTACCTCGGGATCAACCGGCGCAAGGCCGTCGTGTGGCCGACGCGGTCGGTGGTGGCGGTGCTCGAGCCCGGCCGGGTGCTCGCGTGGGACACCCGGTCCAGCGGTGCCCGGTGGATCTGGGAGCTGAGCCCGGCCGGCGCCGGGACCCGGGTCGTGCACCGACGGCCGGTGCCGCGGGCGCTGACCGGGGTCAGCAGGGTCTTCGCCCCGGTGTTCCTCGGCGGCAACGCGGTCCACGCCGACGAGCTCGAGGCCGGGATGGCGGCCACCGTGGCGCGGCTCAAGGCCGCCGCGGAGTCCTGACGGCCGGCTCCGCCCGCGCGCGCCCACCTGCTCCCCGGCCGCCGAAATCTGCTGTCGGCGAACAGCGGGAGATCTGCCGTGGTTCTGTCCGTGCTTCGGGCTAGGGTCAGGCTCGTGACCCAGAACTCCAGCCCCCAGCTCAACGGCGGCGGGGGCATGAACGTCCTCGACGACCACATCTACCAGCGCCTGCTGCGCGAGCGGATCGTCTTCCTCGGCTCCGAGGTGCGCGACCAGAACGCGAACGCGATCTGCGCCCAGCTGCTGCTGCTCTCGGCGGAGGACCCCGAGGCCGACATCTTCCTCCACATCAACAGCCCGGGCGGGTCCGTCGACGCCGGCATGGCGATCTACGACACGATGAACTACATCCCCAACGACGTCGCCACCGTCGGCATGGGCCTGGCCGCATCGATGGGCCAGTTCCTGCTGTGCGCCGGCACCAAGGGCAAGCGCTACGCGCTCCCGCACGCGCGGATCATGATGCACCAGCCCTCGTCCGGCATGGGCGGCTCCGCGTCCGACATCAAGATCCAGGCGCAGCAGTCGCTGCACATCAAGCAGGTGCTGCTCGACCTGATCGCCGAGCACACCGGCCAGAGCCGGGAGCAGGTCGAGGCCGACGCCGACCGCGACCGCTGGTTCACGGCCGAGCAGGCACGTGACTACGGCCTGGTCGACCAGGTCATCAAGAGCGCCCGCGAGGCAGCCGACGACGGTCGCCCGGCCCGCACCAAGAACTGAGCAGGGAGACCGACATGAACTACTACATCCCGCAGTGGGAAGAGCGCACGTCGTACGGCTTCCGCCGCATCGACCCCTACGCCAAGCTGTTCGAGGACCGGATCATCTACCTCGGCACACCGATCTCCGACGACGTCGCCAACGCCGTGATCGCGCAGCTGCTCTGCCTGCAGTCGATGAATCCCGACCAGGACATCAGCATCTACATCAACTCACCGGGTGGCTCGTTCACGGCGCTGACCGCCATCTACGACACGATGAAGTTCATCAAGCCCGACGTGCAGACGGTGTGCATCGGTCAGGCCGCCTCCGCGGCGGCGATCCTGCTTGCGGCGGGGACGCCCGGGAAGCGGCTGGCACTGCCCAACAGCCGGATCCTCATCCACCAGCCCTACACCGAGGGCACCTTCGGCCAGACCTCCGACATCGAGATCCAGGCCAACGAGATCCTGCGGATGCGCGAGCTGCTCGAGAAGATGATCAGCGACCACAGCGGTCGCTCCATCGAGGAGGTCAGCCGCGACATCGAGCGCGACAAGATCCTGACCGCGGAGGGCGCCGTCGAGTACGGCCTGATCGATGCCGTCCTGGAGTCCCTCAAGGGGACCCCGGCCCTCGCCTGAGCGCTCCCGTGATCGTGGGGGCCGACGAGACCCGTGCCGACACCCGTGGCGGCCGCGCGCAGTTCGTGTCTGTGCACCCGTGTGGGGGCGGCACGGGGTACCGTCGGATGAGCTCACACCCCCTGCTGGACCCGCAGCTGTACCTGAGTCGGAGGATGACCACCCGTGGCACGTATCGGTGACGGAGGCGACCTGCTGAAGTGCTCCTTCTGCGGGAAGAGCCAGAAGCAGGTCAAGAAGCTGATCGCGGGTCCGGGTGTCTACATCTGCGACGAGTGCATCGACCTGTGCAACGAGATCATCGAGGAGGAGCTCAACGAGGGGACCGAGGTCGGCCTCGACGAGCTGCCGAAGCCCAAGGAGATCTTCGAGTTCCTCAACTCCTACGTCATCGGTCAGGAGCAGGCCAAGAAGTCTCTCGCGGTCGCGGTCTACAACCACTACAAGCGGGTGCAGGCCGGTCTCCAGCCCCTCTCGGGCAAGCACAGCAAGGAGGAGGTCGTCGAGGTCGCCAAGTCCAACATCCTCGTGATCGGCCCGACCGGCTGCGGCAAGACCTACCTCGCCCAGACCCTGGCGCGGATGCTCAACGTCCCCTTCGCGATCGCCGACGCGACCGCGCTGACCGAGGCCGGCTACGTCGGCGAGGACGTCGAGAACATCCTGCTGAAGCTGATCCAGGCCGCCGACTACGACGTCAAGAAGGCCGAGACCGGGATCATCTACATCGACGAGATCGACAAGGTCGCGCGCAAGGCCGAGAACCCGTCGATCACCCGTGACGTCTCCGGCGAGGGCGTCCAGCAGGCGCTGCTGAAGATCATCGAGGGCACCACCGCGTCGGTGCCGCCGCAGGGTGGGCGCAAGCACCCACACCAGGAGTTCATCCAGATCGACACGACGAACATCTTGTTCGTCGTGGGTGGGGCGTTCGCCGGGCTCGAGCACATCGTCGAGCAGCGGGTCGGCAAGAAGACCCTCGGCTTCACCGCCGAGGTGCGCGGCAAGGCGGAGCGTGAGGCCGAGGACCTGCTGGCCCAGGTGCGGCCCGAGGACCTCACCAAGTTCGGTCTCATCCCCGAGTTCATCGGCCGGCTGCCCCTGATCGCGAGCGTCTCCAAGCTCGACCAGGAGGCGTTGGTCCAGATCCTCACCGAGCCCCGCAACGCGCTGGTCAAGCAGTACCAGAAGCTCTTCGAGCTCGACGGCGTCCAGCTCGAGTTCACCCAGGACGCCGTCGAGGCGATCGCGGACAAGGCGATGGAGCGCGGCACCGGCGCTCGTGGTCTGCGGGCCATCATCGAGGAGGTCCTGCTCCACGTGATGTACGACGTGCCCTCGCGCGGCGACATCGGCAAGGTCGTCGTCACCCGTGAGGTCGTCGTCGACGACGTCGCCCCGACCCTGGTCCCGCGCGAGTCCGAGGCGAAGAAGAAGTCGGCCTGACCGACGGCCTCGCCGCCCCGGCCGCTGCGACCGTAGCCCGTGGCCCGTTCGGGCCACCTGGACTAGTCCGTTCGGGCCATTTGCGCCCACGGGTTTGGTTCCCCTGGTCTGGACCGCAAGACTCACGTCGCCATGACCACGCGCCGCAGGCACCGCCTCTTCCTCGACCACAAGCCTCCTCTGGTGGCCTTCGTGGTCCTCCTGGTGACCTCGGTCGTCATGCTCGCCTACATGGTGCGCAGCGAGGCGGCGCCCGGGTGGGTCGGCGGAGGCCTCGGCGCCGCGGGTGGTGCCGTCCCCCTCGCCCAGCACGTCGTCCACGGCTCGCTGCTGGAGCGCTCGTCGGGACCGGCCCGGGCCGAGGCGGCGCCGGTCGTCCGGCTGCCAGCTGCGGCCGGGACGCCGGCCGCCCCCGCGGGGCGGCGCGGTCCCACGCACCACCCCGACCCTGACCCGGCCCGTCCTGACCCGGCGCGTCCTGACCCGGCGGGCCCGTCGGCCGCGCCCGCGACTCGTCCACCGTCCAGCCCCCACCCGGCCCCGCCACCGGCGCCCCGACGGGCGCGAGCCACGGCCCCAGCGGCACCGGGCCGGGCGGGCAGCCGGCCCTGGAGCCGCCCGGGGCGCACCACTCCCGAGGGCGCGCCCATGACGCGGGGGAGGGGAGCCACGAGGACGACCAGGGCGACCGGGGCGACCGGGGCGACCAGGGCGACCAGGGCGGCCAGGGCCGCTGGGGCCACCCGGGTGACCGGGGCCGTCCTGGCGACGGTCCGGGCCACGGCCCCGACCCCGGCCGGGGACCAGGCCGACCGCCCGGCCACGCTCACGGCCACCAGGGCCACCAGGGCCACCACGGCCACCACGGCCACCGTTGAATCGAGAGTTCCGTCGGTCGAGTCGATACTTGTGACCAGTCGAGTGGTCAGAACTCCCGACTGAACAGGTCAGAACTCCCGACTCGACCGACGGAACTCTCGACTCAACCGTCGGTGGGGGCGAGCTCGGCGTCGACGGTGAGCTCGGTGGCGTCGTCGACGACGGTGAACACCAGGTCCCCCGTCACGCGGCCGGTCGCCCGCAGGTCGTCGGCGGCCTGCTCCGCAGCGCGGACCAGCGCCTCGGGGCCGCGGATCTCGGCCCGGGACAGCTCCGCGCGCATCGAGACCTTCGCGCTGGACTTCGCGCCGCGGATGCCGATGAGGGCGGCCGCGACGGCGTCGAGGGTGCCGGGGTCGGTCGCAGCGGCCGAGCCGAGCTCGACCACCGTCGGCCACGAGGCCTGGTGGATCGAGCCGGATCCGGCCTGCCACCACGACCAGACCTCCTCGGTCACGTAGGGCAGGAAGGGCGCGAGCAGGCGCAGCTGGACGTCGAGGGCGATGGCCAGGGTCGCCTTCGCCGAGGCGGTCGCGGTGCCGCTGGTCCCCGACTCCTCACGGGCGTAGGCCCGCTCCTTGACCAGCTCGAGGTAGTCGTCGCAGAACTCCCAGAAGAACTTCTCGACGGCTTCGAGCGCCGAGGTGTAGTCGTAGGCCTCGAACGCGTCGGTCGCGCGCGTGATGACCTCGCCGAGCCGGCCGAGCAGGGCGCAGTCGACCGGCTCGGAGACCTCGAACGGGTTGACGCTCGTCGCCCCGACGCCGCCGAGGACGAACTTCGAGGCGTTGAGGACCTTCATCGCCAGGCGGCGGCCCACCTTCATCTGGCTCTCGTCGAACGGCGAGTCCAGGCCGGGGCGGGCCATCGCCGCGCGCCAGCGCACCGCGTCGGCGCCGTACTTGTCGAGGATCTCGGTGGGGACGACCACGTTGCCCTTGGACTTCGACATCTTCTTGCGGTCGGGGTCGACCACGAAGCCCGAGACCAGGGCGTGGGACCACGGCGCGGTGTGGTTCTCGAAGTGCGCCCGGACGACCCGGGAGAACAGCCAGGTGCGGATGATGTCGTGGGCGTGCGTGCACAGGTCCATCGGGAAGACGCGCTGCCACAGGTCGTCGTCGGTCTCCCAGCCGCCGGCGATGTGCGGGGTGAGCGACGACGTCGCCCAGGTGTCCATCACGTCCGGGTCGCCCACGAACCCGCCGGGCTCGCCGCGCTGGGACTCGTCGTACCCGCGCGGGGCGACGGTGGACGGGTCGAGCGGCAGCTCGGCCTCGGTGGGCAGCAGCGGGTGGTCGTAGTCGGGCTCGCCGTCGGCGTCGAGGGGGTACCACACCGGGAACGGGATCCCGAAGAACCGCTGTCGCGAGATCAGCCAGTCACCGTTGAGCCCGCCGACCCAGTTGTCGTAGCGGTGCCACATGTGCTCGGGCACCCAGGTGATCTCCCGGCCGCGGTCGAGCATGTCCTGCCGGATGCCGGCGTCGCGGCCGCCGTTGGTGATGTACCACTGCCGGGTGGCCACGATCTCGAGCGGCTTGTCGCCCTTCTCGTAGAAGTTCGTCATCCGCTGCGTCGGCTTCGGTTCGCCGTCGAGGTCACCGGTCTCGCGCAGCGCTGCGACGACGGCCTCGCGCGCGGAGAACGCGGTCTTGCCCTTGAGGGCCTCGTACGCCGAGGCGGCGGGCTCGTGCGCCAGCCACTCGGGCGTGTCCCGGGAGAGCCGGCCGTCGCGGCCGATCAGGGTCCGCACCGGCAGGTCCAGCTCCCGCCACCACTGGACGTCGGTGAGGTCGCCGAACGTGCAGCACATGGCGATGCCGGCGCCCTTGTCCATCTCGGCGGCGTGGTGGGCGAGCACGGGGACCTCGACGCCGAAGACCGGGCTGGTCACGGTCGTGCCGAAGAGCGGCTGGTAGCGCTCGTCGTCGGGGTGCGCGATCAGCGCCACCACGGAGGGGATCAGCTCCGGACGGGTCGTCTCGATGTGGAGGGGCGATCCGTCCGGCCGGTGGAAGGCGACCCGGTGGTAGGCGCCGGCGTACTCGCGTGCCTCGAGCTCGGCCTGGGCGACCGCGGTCTGGAACGTGACGTCCCACAGCGTCGGGGCCTCCTGCAGGTAGGCCTCGCCGCGCGCGAAGTTGCGCAGGAACGCGCGCTGGCTGACCTCCTGGGCCTTCGGACCGATCGTCGTGTAGTGCTGCGACCAGTCGACCGAGAGACCCAGGGTGCGCCAGAGCTGCTCGAAGACCTGCTCGTCCTCGACGACCAGCCGCTCGCAGAGCTCCACGAAGTTCGGCCGGCTGATGGGGAGCTGGCGCTTCGGGTCCGGCTTCTCGGGCGGGGTGAAGTCGGGGTCGTACGGCAGCGACGGGTCGCACCGCACGCCGAAGTAGTTCTGCACCCGGCGCTCGGTGGGCAGGCCGTTGTCGTCCCAGCCCATCGGGTAGAAGACCGCCTTGCCGCGCATCCGCTGGAAGCGGGCGATCAGGTCGGTGTGGGTGTAGGAGAAGACGTGGCCCACGTGCAGGCTGCCGCTCACGGTGGGCGGCGGGGTGTCGATCGAGTAGACCTCCTCGCGCGGCCGCGTGCGGTCGAACGCGTAGGTGTCGTCGGCCTTCCACCGCTGGCTCCACCGGGCCTCGAGGCCCTCGAGCGCAGGCTTGTCGGGTACCGCCACGACGGGCTGCGGGGCGCTCGTCGCGTCGGGAACCTGGGGAGCCTGCGTGTCGGTCATGGCGAAATCCTAGGCGGGGCGCTCCGCGGGGGAGAAACCGGTTGTGACCTCGGTCGCGAGGTGGCTGACTTCCGCCATGCATCTCGAGCTCACCGACGACCCCGCCGCGTTCCTCGACGCGGCCCGTGACCACCTTGCCGCCGACCCGGTGACGACGACGGTGATCGCCACCGTCACCGCACGGTTCGCGGCCGGCGACGACTCGGAGACGCCGTACCGCTGGTGGGCGGTCGCCCGGGGCGCGACCGGCGAGGTGATCGGGGTGGGGATGAGGACGGCGCCCTTCGCGCCCTACCCGGTCTACCTGCTGGCGATGCCGGACGAGGCCGCCGTGGCGCTCGCGCGCCTGCTCCACGAGCGGGGCGAGGTCGTGGGCGGGGTGAACGGGGCGCTGCCCGCGGCCCGCGTCTTCGCCGAGGAGACCGCTCGGCTGATCGGCGGTACGGTCATCGTCGACGAGCACCTCCGGCTCTTCGAGCTGGGTGAGCTGGTCCTGCCTCCGGCGCCCGCGGGTCGGCTGCGCCCGGCGGGCCGCGACGACGCGGAGCTCTGCCTCGCCTGGTTCCGCGCGTTCGGATCGGACGCGGCCGAGCAGGCCGGCCGCGAGGGCGAGCACTCCATGGAGGAGTTCACGCTGGAGATGATGCTGACGCGCATCGACGCCGGGCTCGTCTGGCTCTGGGAGGACGAGGCGGGCACCCCGGTGCACCTGACGGCCGCCAACCCCCCGGCGTACGGCGTGACGCGTGTCGGACCGGTCTACACCCCGAAGCACCACCGCGGCCGCGGCTACGCCAGCCGGGCGGTGGCCGAGGTCTCGCAGCTCTTCGTGGACCGTGGGGTGCGCTGCTGCCTGTTCACCGACCAGGCCAACCCGACCTCCAACAAGATCTACGAGGCGGTCGGCTACCGCCCCGTGGTGGACATGGCGAATCTGCTGGTGGACTGATCCCTCTCTAGACTCGTCGGGTCATGACCGAGACCCCCGACTCCCAGGCCCCTCGATGGGCGGAGACCTTCGACGAGGTCGAGGACGCCCTCCTGTCGCGCTGGCCCGAGACCCGCCTGGAACCGTCGCTGGACCGCATCCGCGCGTTCACCGAGGTCCTCGGTGACCCGCAGCGCAGCTTCGCGGTCATCCACCTGACCGGCACCAACGGCAAGACCTCGACCTCGCGGATGATCGACACCCTGCTCCGCGCCCTCGACCTGCGCACCGGCCGGTTCACCAGCCCGCACGTCGAGCGGATGACCGAGCGGATCTCGGTGGACGGTGCGCCGCTGACCGACGAGGAGTTCGTGCGCGCCTTCAACGACGTCGCTCCCTACACCCACCTCGTCGACGACAGCCAGCCGCACCCGCTCTCCTTCTTCGAGACGGTGGTGGGCATGGCGTACGCCGCCTTCGCCGACGCCCCGGTCGACGTGGCCGTCGTCGAGGTAGGCATGGGCGGGTCCTGGGACGCGACCAACGTCGCCGACGCCGCGGTCGCGGTCGTGCTCCCGATCGCGGTCGACCACGCCGCGTACCTGGGGGACACGCCGGCCGACATCGCGCTGGAGAAGGCCGGCATCATCAAGCCCGGGTCGGTCGCAGTGCTGGCCCAGCAGTCCCCGGAGGTCGCCGAGGTGCTGCTCGAGCGCGTCGCCGAGGTCGGGGCGACGGTCGCCCGGGAGGGCATGGAGTTCGGCGTCGTGGCGCGGGTGCCGGCGGTCGGCGGTCAGGTCGTCTCCCTGCAGGGGCTCCGCGCCCGATACGACGACGTCTTCCTGCCGCTCTACGGTGCTCACCAGGCCCAGAACGCCGCCGTCGCGCTCGCCGCGGTCGAGGCGTTCGTCGGTGGCGACGCCCTCGACGACGAGGTCGTGCGCGCCGCGTTCGCCGAGGTCACCTCGCCGGGGCGTCTGGAGATCGTGCGCCGCAGCCCGACCGTGGTGCTCGATGCCGCGCACAACCCGCACGGCGCCGCGGCGACGGCGGCCGCGCTGGAGGACTCGTTCAGCTTCTCGCCCCTGATCGGGGTGGTCGGCGTGATGACCGACAAGGACCACGAGGGCCTCCTCACCGCCTTCGAGCCGCACCTCGCCCACGTCGTGTGCACCCAGAACTCCACCGACCGCTCCCTGCCCGCCGAGCGGCTGGCGGCGACGGCACGCGAGATCTTCGGCGAGGACCGGGTCTCGGTGGCGCCGCGGCTGGCCGACGCGGTCGACCAGGCGGCCGCGCTCGCCGAGGCCGGGGAGGCGTTCGGCGATCCGCTCGGCTCCGGCGCGGTGCTGGTGACGGGTTCGGTCGTCACGGTCGGCGAGGCCCGCACGCTCCTGGTCCGGGAGAGGAAGCGCCCGTGAGCGACCACGACCCCGCGACCGTCGAGCGGTCGCCGCGACGGGGGATGTGTGCCGCCGTGCTGAGCCTCGAGGCGGTCACGCTCGGACTGACGACCCCCGTGATGATCAGCGTCGCCGGGGTCGACACCGCCACCGCGTTGTGGGTCGGCCTCGGGCTGGCCGCCGCCTGCCTGCTGCTCGCCGGGCTGCTGCGTGCGGAGTGGGCCTACGGCGTGGGCTGGGTCATCCAGGGCGCCGCGATCGGGCTCGGGTTCGTCATCCCGCTGATGTTCGTGCTCGGCGGGATCTTCGCACTCCTGTGGGGGTCGGCCTACCTGCTGGGCCGCAAGATCGAGCGGGAACGTGCCGCGGCGTACGCCGCCTACGACGCCGCGGGGGGCGCCTCGCCGGACACCGGGCCGGACACCGGGCCGGGCGCTGGGACGGACCCCTCAGAGCACTGACGTGAGCGCCGCGAGTGCCCGATCGAGCTCGTCGTCGGTGACGCCGCCGAACCCGACCACCAGACCGGTGAGGTCCGCCGTCCGGCAGTAGTCGGCGAGCAGGTTGACCCCGAAGCCCGCGCGCTGCGCGGCCTCCTGGGCCCGCAGCGCGTCAGCACGCGGGAGCAGCCAGGTCGAGTACATGCCCGCGACCGGGCCCGCCGGTCGCGCGTGCGGCGACAGGGCGGCCGCCACCCGGGGCGCCCGCTCCGCGTAGACCCGCCGCGCGCTGCGGACGACCTTGTCGACGTACCCGTCGCGCAGCAGCGCGAGGAACGCCCGCTGCACCGGCCACGCCGCGCCCTCGTGGGTGAGGGCGCGGCGCGCGTTGATGGCGTCGAGACGGTCGGGCGGTGCGACCAGCCAGCCCAGGCGCAGCGACGGCGCTACCGACTTGGCCGCGGTGCCGAGGTAGGCGACCCGGGCCCGGTCCAGGCTCGCCAGCGCCGGCACCGGCGCCACGTCGTAGCGGAACTCGGAGTCGTAGTCGTCCTCGACGACGACCGCCCGGCCGGCCCGGGCGGCCCCGAGCAGCGCGACCCGGTCCGGACCCGGCATGACCCGGCCGAGGGGGTGCTGGTGAGCCGGCGTCACGTAGGCCGCCACGACGCCGGTGAGGTCGGTGACGGCCTCTCCTGCCGGGAGGTCGCGCACCGGACGGCCCAGCCCGCGGACGGTCTCGACGGCTGCGCGGTAGCCGGGGTCCTCCACGCCGACCGGACCCGGCGCGAGCACGGCGAGGAGGTGGCGCAGACCGTCGGTGGTGCCGTGGGTGACGACGACCTCCTCGGGATCGGCCTGGACGCCACGCGTGCGAGCCAGGCGGTCGGCGAGGAGGGCGCGGAGGCCGGGCAGGCCGCGCGGGTCGTCGTAGCCCCGCGGCGGTGTGGCGGTGGACACCTCGCGCCAGGCGCGCCGCCACGCCGCCGTGTGGCGTGGATCGATCCACGGGGTGCCGGCGTCGAGACGGACCAGCTGGCGCGGAGGCGGTGCCGCGCGCCGGGGCGGCGCGACGGGCCGGCGCATCGCTGTCGCCGCCACGAACGTGCCCGATCCGCGGCGGGTCTCGAGCCAGCCCTCGGCCAGCAGCTGCTCGTAGGCCTGCTCGGTGACCGAACGGCTGACGCCCAGGTCGACGGCGAGGGCCCGGCTGCTCGGGAGCCGGTCGCCGCGGGTGAGGGTCCCGGCGACGACCAGCTCCCGGATCCGCCCGGAGAGCTGCCCGCCCAGGGAGCCGGTCGCGGTCCGGTCGAGGACGACGGGGAGTGTGGGCATGCGAAGTGTCCTGTTCATCCGGTCCAGAAGTGGCCCGTGCAACCAGGCCACTTCTGGTCGAGACTAGACCCATGCCGACGTCCGCCCCCTCCTCCAGCCCGTCCTCCGGCCTGTCGCCCACCCCGCGCACCACGATCGGTCGCGGCCGCAACCGGATGGTCGAGGATCGCGCGGACCTGCACGCCCTGCTCGAGGACGCGCTGGTCGCCCACCTGGGCGTCGTCGTGGGCGGGCACCCCGTCGTGCTGCCGACCGCGTTCGCCGTCGACCTCGACGGCCCGGACGACGGGGGCACGCTCTACGTGCACGGGTCGGTCGCCGCCGGCTGGCTGCGGGCGGCCACCGATCGCACCGTGTGCGTGACCGTGACCGAGCTCGACGGGCTGGTGGCCGGCCGGTCGGCGTTCCACCACTCCATGAACTACCGCTCGGCCGTCGTCATCGGCACCGCTCGGGTCGTCGAGGACCCGGACGAGCGGCAGCACGCGCTCGACCTGGTCGTCGACCACATGATCCCGCAGCGGTCGGTGACGCTGCGCCCGAGCACCCGCAAGGAGCTGGCCGCGACGGCAGTGCTGGCCGTCCCGCTGCACGAGGCCTCGATGAAGGCCCGCGCCGGCGGACCGGGTGACGAGCCCGAGGACGTGGCCGCCGGAGGATGGGGTGGCCACATCCCGGTCGTGCGCACGTCCGCCGCGCCGGTGCCCGACGCCGAGGCCGTCGGCCCCGTCCCCGCCGATGTCGAGGCTCGCGCGGTGGCTCTCGCGCGGGGTCGATAGTCTCCGCTGCATGACCCAGCGCACCCTCGTCCTGCTCAAGCCCGACGCGGTCCGCCGCGGCCTGGTCGGCGAGATCCTCGGCCGCTTCGAGGCCAAGGGCCTGACGATCGTCGCGATGGAGCACCGGACGATCGACCCGGCCACGGCCGACCAGCACTACGCCGAGCACCTCGAGCGCGACTTCTACCCGCCGTTGCGCGAGTTCATCACCAGCGGTCCGGTGGTCGCGATGGTCCTCGAGGGCGACGAGGCGGTCGAGGTCGTGCGGCGGCTCAACGGCGCCACCGACGGGCGCAGCGCCGTGCCCGGCACGATCCGCGGCGACCTGTCCCTCTCCAACCGGGAGAACCTGGTGCACGGGTCCGACTCGTGGGAGTCGGCCGTGCGCGAGATGGCGATCTGGTTCCCCGACCTGGACTGACCTCCGGTCCGCCCGTTCGCCCGGTCGGCCAATTCGCAGGTCAGGCCGCGTGTCCTGCCGGGGAGCCACGAGTTCGCTTCGTAGCCTGGTGTCACACCTTCCCCACCAGCACCAGTGGGTGCACCAGCGACAGGGCGACGCATGGCGAACAGCTTCATCGGCCGCGACATGGCCGTGGACCTCGGCACCGCCAACACGCTCGTCTACGTCCGCGGCAAGGGCGTGCTCCTCGACGAGCCCAGTGTCGTCGCGCTGAACGACTCCACCGGTGAGATCCTCGCCGTCGGCCACGAGGCCAAGCGGATGATCGGGCGCACCCCCGACAACATCACGGCGATCCGGCCGCTCAAGGACGGCGTGATCGCCGACTTCGACGCGACCGAGCAGATGCTGCGCTACTTCATCCAGCAGGTGCACCGGCGCCGCTACTTCGCCAAGCCCCGGATGGTGATCTGCGTCCCGAGCGGCATCACTGCGGTGGAGCAGCGCGCGGTCAAGGAGGCCGGCTACCAGGCCGGCGCGCGCCGCGTCTACATCGTCGAGGAGCCGATGGCCGCGGCGATCGGCGCCGGCCTGCCGGTGCACCAGGCCACCGGCAACATGGTGGTCGACGTGGGCGGCGGTACGACGGAGGTCGCGGTCATCTCGCTCGGGGGGATCGTCACCAGCCTGTCCGTGCGCACCGCCGGCGACGACCTCGACCAGGCGATCGTCGCGTGGATGAAGAAGGAGTACTCCCTCATGCTCGGCGAGCGCACGGCCGAGGAGGTCAAGATGACCCTCGGGTCGGCGTTCCCGCTGCCCGACGAGCCCGAGGCCGAGATCCGCGGGCGCGACATGGTCTCCGGCCTCCCACGCACCGTCGTGGTCTCCAGCGCGGAGGTCCGCCAGGCGCTCGAGGAGCCGCTGCACGCCATCGTCGACGCCGTCCGCAGCACCCTGGACCAGACGCCGCCCGAGCTGGCGGGCGACATCATGGACCGGGGCATCGTGCTCACCGGCGGCGGCGCCCTGCTGCGCGGGCTCGACGAGCGGCTGCGCCACGAGACCGGGATGCCCGTCCACGTGGCCGAGGAGCCGCTCACCTCGGTGGCCCTGGGGGCCGGGAAGTGCGTGGAGGAGTTCGAGGCTCTCCAGCAGGTGCTGGTCAGCGACCTGAGGCGGGGCTGATGTCCCCTCGACGCGAGCGCCGCTGGCGCGGGCCCGACGGTCCTCCCGCCTCGCCCGCGCTGCTCGTCGCGCTCGTGCTGGCCTGCCTGAGCCTGATGACGCTGGACGCCCAGGGTGGCGACGGGTCACCGGTGGAGTCCGCGCGCGGCGCGGTCGGGGAGGTCTTCGGGCCGGTCGAGGTCGCCACGGCGACGGCGGTGCGCCCCTTCACGGCGGTCCCGCGCTGGTTCCGCTCGCGCGACGCGCTGGAGCAGGACATGCTCGACCTGCGCGCCGAGAACTCACAGCTGCGCTCCGACCTGGCCACCGAGGACTACAACCGCAACCGACTCGCGGAGTTCGACGGCCTGACCGCTGCCGCCCGCAGCATCGGCAGCAGCCTGGTGCCGGCCCGCGTCGTCGGCATGGGCTCCTCGCAGTCGTTCTCCCGCACGGTCACCATCGACGCCGGCTCCGACGCCGGCGTCAGCCCGGACCAGACGGTCGTCAACAACGACGGCCTGGTCGGCCGGGTCCTGCGGGTCACCCGCACCACCGCCAGCGTGCTGCTCATCGTCGACGCCGACTCCGTCGTCGGTGCCCGGGTCGGGCGCAGCATGCAGGTCGGCCTGCTGCACGGTCGCGGCGTGCTCGGCAGCGACGGTCGCCTGGACCTCGAGCTGCTCGACCAGACGGCGATGCCCACCGAGGACGACGCCGTCGTCACCTGGGGCAGCGAGGCCGGCGGACCCTACGTCTCCGGCGTCCCGGTCGGCCGCGTCACCCACGTCTACCGCAGCGTGCGCGAGTCGGCGCAGCGGGCGGTCATCGACCCGTACGTCGACTTCGGGGCGCTCGACCTGGTCGGCGTGGTCGTGCCCGCCGGGACCGCCAGCGACCGCTCGGTCATCGAGGCGGACGGGAGCCTGGGGTGAGCCACCGATGAGCTGGATCCGCGCCCTGGTCGCCTTCGCCGCCGTGTCGGTCGCGCTGGTGCTGCAGGTCTCCCTCTTCCCGCACCTGGCCTGGCACGGCATCGTGCCCAACCTCTGCCTGCTCGTGGTGGTCGGTGCCGCGCTCACCCGCGGCCCGCAGTTCGCTGCGGTCCTCGGTTTCGTCGCCGGCGTCGCCCTCGACCTCGCGCCGCCCGCCGACCACCTGGCCGGCCGGTGGGCGCTCGCCCTGGTCATCGTCGGGTACGTCGCGGGTCAGGTGCGGCAGGGTGGTCGCCACGACACGCGGCTGTCGGCGACGACCGTCGTCGCCACGGTGGCCGCGTCGTCCTTCGTCGGCACCTCCGTCTTCGCGCTGACCGGCGTCGTCCTCGGCGACCCGGTCGCGATCCCCGAGCTGCTCCAGGTGATCGCCGTGGCCATGGCCTGGGACGTGCTGCTGACCCCGATCGTGCTGCCGCCGGTGATGACGCTCTTCCGCCGCCTCGAACCCTCGCTGGCCTAGGGATGGGGATTCGAGGGATGGCAACCCGCTCCGGCCGGCTCCGGCTGATCGTCATCCAGGCGCTGGTGTTCTCGCTGTTCGCGACGCTGTTCGCGCGCCTCTACTACCTGCAGGTCGTCGGGGGCGACGAGTACCACGCGCAGGCCGCCTCGCAGTCGGTGCGTGACATCGTCGTCCAGCCGCAGCGCGGGCTCATCGTCGACGACATGGGCCGACCCCTCGTGGCCAACCGGACGTCGTGGGTCGTGTCCGTCGACCGCACCGTGCTGGGCAAGATGACCGACCACCAGGAGGAGCTGCTGCTGGAGCGGGTCGCGGGCGTGGTCGGCGTGCCGGCCGCCACGATCCGCAAGAAGCTGGTGACCTGCGGGGAGACCGGCAGCGTCTCGGGGGTCTGCTGGAACGGGTCGCCCTACCAGCCGGTCCCGATCGCCACCGACGTCGACCAGTCGGTCGCCCTGCGCGTGCTCGAGCAGCCGGAGGACTACCCCGGCGTGCTCGCCGAGCAGCAGAGCGTGCGCTCCTACCCGCGCCCGTTCGGCATCAACCTCGCCCACGTGCTCGGCTACCTCAGCCCGATCACCGAGGCGGAGTACGACAAGGCGCAGCGCGACGGCGACCGGTCGGTGAACGGCGCGTCCTCGGTCGGGCGCGCGGGCGTCGAGAAGGAGTACGACCGCTGGTTGCGGGGGATGCCCGGCTACAAGAGCGTCGCGGTCGACTCGATGGGCCGCGTCCTCGGTGACGACAGCGAGGTCCAGGGCCAGCCGGGGGACACCCTCGTCACCACGATCGACGCCAAGGTCCAGAGCGTGGTCGAGCGCCAGCTGGCCCTCGCGATCAAGACCGCTCGGGCGACCTACGACGAGGTCACGCACAAGAACTACGTGGCCGACTCCGGCGCGGTCGTCGTCATGGAGGCCAGGACCGGCCGGATCGTCGCGATGGCCAGCCAGCCGACGTACGACCCCGGCGTGTGGGTGGGGGGCATCACCAAGAAGCAGCTGGCCCGCCTCTACTCCGCGCAGGCCGGCAACCCGCTGCTGGGGCGCGCGACCCAGGGCCAGTTCGCGCCGGGATCGACCTGGAAGCCGATCATGACCGTCGGTGCGCTCAACAACGGCTTCTCGCCCGACACCCGCCTGGACTGCTCCTCGGGCCTCCAGGTCGGCAACCGCTGGTTCAAGAACTACGAGTCGGCGTCCTACGGGTCGATCACCTTCGCCCAGGCGCTGCAGCTGTCCTGTGACACCTTCTTCTACCGCGTCGGCCTGCACTTCTGGCAGAAGTTCGGCTCGGACGAACAGGACGTCGACGCCAAGGACCCGCTGGTGACCGAGGCGAAGGACTTCGGCTTCGGGAGCGAGACCGGGATCGACCTGCCCGGCGAGGCGAGCGGCCGGATCGCCGATCGCCACTGGAAGCTGGAGTACTGGCGGGCCATGAAGGGCTACTACTGCCGGATGGACGCGAAGGGCACGGCGCCCTCGCCGTTTCTGAAGCTCTTCGCGCACGAGTTCTGCCTCGAGGGCAGCTACTACCGCGCCGGCGACGCCGTGAACTTCTCGATCGGCCAGGGCGACACCATGGTGACGCCGCTGCAGCTGGCCCGCGCGTATGCCGCGCTCTCCAACGGCGGCACGCTCTACGCCCCCCGCGTCGCCAAGGCGATCGTCAGCCCCGAGGGCACGGTGCTCAAGCGGTTCGCGCCCCAGCCGGTCGGCAAGGTCGACGCCTCGCCCGCGAGCCTGAAGTACGTGGACACCGCGCTGCAGGGCACCCCGAAGGTCGGCACCCTGGCCTGGCGGTTCGGCGGCTTCCCGCTCGACCGGGTCAAGATCCGGGGCAAGACGGGTTCCGCCGAGGTCTACGGCAAGCAGTCGACCTCCTGGGTGGCGTCGTACGACGAGGACTACGTCGTGGTGATGATGGTCAGCCAGGCCGGCACCGGCTCCGGCACCTCGGGACCGGCCGTCCGGGCCATCTGGGAGGCGCTGTACGGCATCGACGGGATGGACGTGCGTCCCACGAAGGCGGCGATCCCCGGGACCACGCCGCCCCCGGGGCTGCCGGTCTTCATGAAGGACGGCTCGATCCTGCCGCCGGCGCGCGAGACCGAGAAGGAGGACTGACGTGGTCCGGACCCCCCGCCTGGCCCCGCCCCGGGTCGACTGGGTGTTGCTGCTCGCGGTGCTCGCCCTGGTCGCGCTCGGCACGCTCCTGGTCTGGTCGGCCACCAGCCACCGCGAGGACCTCACCGGCGCCGACCCGACGGCGTACCTGAAGAAGCAGCTGGTCAACGTCGCGATCGGGGTCGTGCTCATGGTGGTCGTCACCGCGACCGACCACCGCTGGGTCCGCATCGTCGCGCCGCTGGTCTACCTCGCGTCGATCGGCGGGCTGGTGATGGTGCTCACGGCCGGTTCCACCGTGAACGGGTCGCGCTCCTGGCTGCAGCTCGGCGGGATGTCGATCCAGCCGTCGGAGTTCGCCAAGCTCGCCGTCGTCATCGGCATGGCCTTGTGGGTCGCCGAGCGTGCCGAGGTCCGCCGCGCCGGCGGCTCGGCGGGCGGCGCCGGCCGGAAGGGCAGCATGGGCGACGTGCTCGGCATGCTGGTCATCGCCGGCGCCCCGGCCGCACTGATCATGCTCCAGCCCGACCTCGGCACCATGCTGGTGCTCTCGGCCACCGTCTTCGGGGTGATCGCGGTGTCCGGCGCTCCCCGGCGCTGGTTGGCGCTGTTGGCCGCGGGCGGCCTCACGGCCGCGGCCGCGGCGATCGCCGCCGGGTTCTTGAAGCAGTACCAGATCGACCGGTTCATGGCCTTCACCAATCCCGACCTCGACCCGCGTGGAGCCGGCTACAACGTCGAGCAGGCGCGGATCGCGATCGGCAACGGCGGCCTGTTCGGGCAGGGGCTGTTCGACGGCTCGCAGACCCGATCGGGCTTCGTGCCCGAGCAGCACACCGACTTCGTGTTCACGGTCGCGGGCGAGGAGCTCGGGCTGGTCGGGGCCGGCGTCCTCATCGCACTGCTGGCGGTGGTGATCTGGCGGGCCCTGCGGATCGCGGTCAACAGCGACGACGTCTTCGGCCGCCTCGCCGCCGCCGGGATCGCCTGCTGGTTCGGTTTCCAGGCGTTCCAGAACATCGGCATGTGCCTGGGGATCATGCCCGTCACCGGGGTCCCGCTGCCGTTCGTGTCGTACGGCGGCAGCTCGATGTTCGCGGGCCTGCTCGCCGTCGGGTTGCTGCAGAACGTCCACCTCCGCACCCGGGCCACGGTCCCGAACCGGTTCGTGTCGCCCGCCCGCGTCCCGGTCCGGGCTGGCGTCAGGGGCTGATGGCGAGGAAGACGAACGCCGCCAGCAGCACCAGGTGGACCCAGCCCTGGAGCGACTTCGACCGTCCCGGCACCACCGTGAGGACGGCGGCGACGACGGTCACCAGCAGCAGCACCATCTGCGTCGGCTCCAGGCCGAGCACGAGCGGGCCGTCCAGCCAGATCGACGCCACCGCGATGGCCGGGATCGTCAGCCCGATGCTGGCCATCGCCGATCCGTAGGCGAGGTTGAGGCTGATCTGTGCCCGGTTGCGCGCGGCCGCCCGGGCGGCCGCGATCGACTCGGGCAGCAGGACGAGCAGGGCGATCACCACGCCGACGAACCCGCCGGGGAAGCCGATCGCCTCCACCGCGTCCTCGATCGGGTAGGACTCCACCTTCGCGAGCCCGACCACCGCGACCAGGCCGAGGAGCAGCAGCACGAGGCTGGCGACCGCCGCCCGCGTGCTCGGCGGGTCGGCATGGCCGTCGCCGTCCTCGTCGACGGGGCTGTCGACGGGGCTGTCGACGGGGCTGTCGGGGATGGCCGTCCGGGTGACCGCGGTCGTGCCCGCGCCGGTCGCGACCGGCAGGAAGAAGTCGCGGTGCCGCACGGTCTGGGTGAACACGAACAGCCCGTAGAGCACGAGGGAGGCGGTCGCGGCGAAGGCGAGCTGGCCGGAGGAGAACTCGGGTCCGGGCGAGCTGGTCGTGAAGCGGGGGAGCACCAGCGTCAGCGTGGCGAGCACGACGACCGTCATCAGGGCCGACCCCGAGCCCTCGGGGTTGAAGACCGCCATCCGGTAGCGGGTCGCCGCCACCAGCAGCGACAGGCCGGCGATCCCGTTCAGCGTGATCATCACGGCAGCGAACACGGTGTCGCGGGCCAGCGTCGCCGTCTCGCCGCTGCCACTCACCATCAAGGTGACGATGAGCGCCACCTCGATGACGGTGACCGCCGCGGCGAGGAGGAGCGAGCCGAACGGCTCACCGACCTTGTGGGCGACGACCTCGGCGTGGTGGACGGCCGAGAGCACGGCGCCGACGAGGAACACCCCGATCGCGACCGCCGCCACGGTCCCGGGGTGGTGGCCCCAGGCGAGGACCAGCACGACCAGGGCCGCGACGGGGGCGAGGGTCGTCCAGGACGGGCGGCGCCGGGTCATGGGGGAACCCTACGGAGCGGACCGGCGCCGTCGCCCCGCCGCACGACTCATGAGAACAGGTTCTAGGCTGGTCGACGATGAGCGAGAACGCGACGCCGGCAGCGGCCGCGGACCCGAGCGGCCAGGACCTCGCTGGCGCGGGTCCCTCGGGCGGTCCGTCGGGGGAGTACACGCACCGCCAGGTGCTGACCATCCTCTCCGGGCTGATGCTCGGCATGTTCCTCGGCGCCCTGGACCAGACGATCGTCAGCACGTCGATCCGCACCATCGCCGACGACCTCCACGGGCTGTCGGTCCAGGCCTGGGTGACGACGGCGTACCTCATCACGGCCACCATCACCACCCCCATCTACGGCAAGCTCGGGGACCTCTACGGTCGCAAGAAGCTGTTCATGTTCGCGATCACGGTCTTCGTCGTCGGGTCGGCGCTCTGCTCGTTCGCGAACTCGATGTACCAGCTCGCCGCGTTCCGGGCGATCCAGGGGATCGGCGCGGGCGGCCTGTTCACCCTGGTGCTGGCGATCATCGGCGACATCGTGTCGCCGCGCGAGCGGGCCCGCTACAGCGGCTACTTCATGGCCATGTTCGGCACCTCCAGCGTGCTCGGGCCGCTGATCGGCGGCTTCTTCGCGGGGCAGGCGACCATCCTCGGCATCGCCGGCTGGCGCTGGGTCTTCCTGGTCAACGTGCCGATCGGCATCGCCGCGCTCCTCGTCGTCCAGGCCACGCTCCACGTCCACCCGGTCTCGGCCCTGGACCGGTCCCGGATCCGGGTCGACTGGTGGGGGGCGGCCGCCCTCGTCGTCGCCCTGGTGCCGCTGCTCACCGTCGCCGAGCAGGGCTACCAGTGGGGCTGGGACTCGCCACGCAGCGTGGCCTGCTTCGTCGTCGGTGGGATCGGGCTGGTCGCGTTCGTGGTCGCCGAGCACCTGATGGGCAGCGCGGCCCTGATCCCGTTGCGGATCTTCCGGATCCGAGCGGCCGCGGTGACGATCGCGGCGAGCGTCATCGTCGGCATGGCCATGTTCGGGGGGATCATGCTGCTCCCGCTCTACATGCAGATCGTGCACGGGGCGTCGCCCACCGAGTCCGGCCTGCTGATGCTCCCGATGGTGGTCGGGATGATGACGTCCTCGATCGGCTCCGGCCAGATCATCTCCCGCACCGGTCATGTCCGGATGTTCCCGATCCTCGGGTCGGCCCTCATGGTCGCCGGCCTGGCGCTGCTGTCCCTGTGCGGTGCCGACACGGCGCTGGTCTGGGTCAGCGGCGCGATGTTCGTGCTCGGCATCGGCCTCGGCAACTGCATGCAGCCGCTGCTGCTGATCGTGCAGAGCGCGGTTCCGCCCACCGAGATCGGCGTCGCGACGAGCTCGGCCACGTTCTTCCGGCAGATCGGCGGCACCCTCGGCGTCGCGATCTTCCTGTCCGTGCTCTTCAGCAGCGTCGGCGGCAACATCGCCGACGCGATCCGCGTCGACGCGCAGACCGAGCAGTGGCAGCAGACCGTCACCGATCCGCAGGTGCTCGCCAACCCGCTGGACAAGGCGGTCATCACCGAGCTGGCCCATCCCTCGCCCGACGGTGGCGTGCTCGCCCAGGTGCAGGACGACTCCTCGATCATCGACCAGATGCACCCGGTGCTCGCCCACCCGTTCAAGGTGGGCTTCGCGACGTCGATGGACCTGGTGTTCCTGCTCGCGGCCGCGGTGGGCGTGCTCGCGTTCCTGATCCTGCTGCTCCTGCCGCGCGTCGAGCTGCGCGCCACCTCCGCTCGGGTCGCCGTCCAGCAGGCCCAGGAGCCGCCCGTCTAGGGACCGGTCGCGCGCTTGAGCCGACCGCGGGCCGAGGAGTCCTCCCGCAGGCTGACCAGGCCGGCCGCGGCCCCGAGCCCGTGCGGCGGCATGTTGCCGTAGACCGCCTCGTACTCCCCGGCGCGCACCAGGAACGTCTCGTGCCAGATGCCCGAGCGCGGGTCCTGTCCCACCCGCTTCCAGTAGCCTCGCCACAGCGGGCGGTGCGGCTGGTCCTCGGCCCGCGCGAACCGCTCGAGGTCCTCGAAGGACCGCCAGTACTGCACGTTCATCGTGAGCCCGTAGGTCTCGTAGCCGAGCAGTCCGCTCTCGGGTCGCTCGCTGAGGTGCTTGAGCAGGTACGGCATCCCCTTGATGCCGCCGAGGTCCCGGAACGACCGGATCGGGTGCCGCCAGTCCAGCCGCGCCCCGATGAGGAACACGACGAAGTCGCCGTCGACGGTGGCCGACCAGCGTCCCTGCTTGACGTCCGCCATGGCCGCATCGTCCGCCTGTGGACGTCGCCCCGCAAGGGGTCGAGGGTTCGCGGCCCCGCGCGCCCCCGGCGTACGCTGGTCCTTCCCCGCCCCCGTCTCGTGAGGTCCGTGCATGTCCGCGCCCCGGAGCGCTCCCGACTCGCTCTTCCCCCGGCTCGAGCCGCGGCTCCCGTCGGTGTCCAAGCCGATCCAGTACGTCGGCGGCGAGCTGAACTCGACGATCAAGGACTGGGACTGCGCCCCCGAGGGCGAGACGGTGCGGTGGGCGCTGATGTACCCCGACGCCTACGAGGTCGGCCTGCCCAACCAGGGTGTGCAGATCCTCTACGAGGTGCTCAACGAGCGCGACTGGATCCTCGCCGAGCGCACCTACGCGGTGTGGCCCGACATGGAGCGGGTGATGCGCGAGGGCGACGACCTCGGCCCGATCCCGCAGTTCACCGTCGACGCGCACCGGCCGGTGCGGGCGTTCGACGTGTTCGGCATCAGCTTCTCCACCGAGCTCGGGTACACCAACCTGCTCAACGCGCTCGACCTCGCGGGCATCCCGCTGCACGCGCTCGACCGCACCGAGGACGACCCGTTCGTCATCGCCGGCGGGCACGCGGCGTTCAACCCCGAGCCGATCGCCGACTTCGTCGACGCCGCGGTGCTCGGCGACGGCGAGGAGATCGTGCTGGCCATCTCCGAGGTGGTCCGGGAGTGGAAGGCGGCCGGTCGGCCGGGCGGTCGCGAGGAGCTGCTGCGTCGGCTGGCGGTGAGCGGCAGCGTCTACGTCCCGCGCTTCTACGACGTCACCTACGCCGGGGACGGGGCGATCGAGGCGGTCGCGCCCAACCGTCCCGGCATCCCGTTCCGGGTGCGCAAGCACACGCTGATGGACCTCGACGCCTGGCCCTACCCCGCCAAGCCGCTGGTCCCGCTCGCGGAGACGGTCCACGAGCGCTTCTCCGTGGAGATCTTCCGCGGCTGCACCCGGGGCTGCCGGTTCTGCCAGGCCGGCATGATCACCCGCCCGGTGCGCGAGCGGTCCATCGGGACCATCGGCGACATGGTCGAGAACGGGATCCGGAAGTCCGGCTTCGAGGAGGTCGGGCTGCTCTCGCTCTCGAGCGCCGACCACACCGAGATCGGCGACATCGCCAGCGGCCTGGCCGACCGCTACGACGGCTCGAACGTCTCGCTGTCGCTGCCGTCGACCCGCGTGGACGCCTTCAACATCACCTTGGCCAACGAGTTCTCCCGCAACGGGCGCCGCTCGGGCCTGACGTTCGCCCCCGAGGGCGGCAGCGAGCGGATGCGCAAGGTCATCAACAAGATGGTGACCGAGGAGGACCTGATCCGCACCGTGGCGACGGCGTACTCCCACGGGTGGCGGCAAGTGAAGCTCTACTTCATGTGTGGCCTGCCGACGGAGACCGACGAGGACGTCCTCGCGATCGCGGACCTCGCCAAGCAGGTGATCGCCAAGGGCCGTGAGGTCTCCGGGCGCAACGACATCCGCTGCACGGTCTCGATCGGCGGGTTCGTGCCGAAGCCGCACACCCCCTTCCAGTGGGCCGCCCAGCTCGACCACGAGACCACCGACGAGCGGCTGCGCCGGCTGCGCGAGGTCGTGCGCGAGGACAAGCGCTACGGCCGCGCGATCGGCTTCCGCTACCACGACGGCAAGCCCGGCGCGATCGAGGGCCTGCTGTCCCGCGGTGACCGGCGCGTCGGCCGGGTCATCGAGGCGGTCTGGCGCGACGGCGGCCGCTTCGACGGTTGGAGCGAGCACTTCTCGTACGACCGCTGGGTCACGTGCGCCGAGGCCGCTCTCGGCGCCCTGCCCGAGGAGCAGCGCGGGGTCGACCTCGACTGGTACACCACCCGCGAACGCGAGTACGGCGAGGTGCTCCCCTGGGACCACCTCGACTCCGGGCTGGACAAGGACTGGCTGTGGGCCGACTGGGAGGACGCCCTCGCGGTCGCCGACGGAGCAGACGTCGAGGTCGAGGACTGCCGCTGGACCCCCTGTTACGACTGCGGGGTCTGCCCGGAGATGGGCACCGAGATCCAGATCGGCCCCACCGGCCAACAGCTGCTGCCGCTCTCCGTGGTCTAGGTCGAGCGCCGTCGGGCTGCTCGGGGTCGTGGCGGGGTGGCGGTGCAGGTTTCCCGGCTGGCCGGGGATCCCTGGACTTAGTAGGTGAAGCAACACCCACTAAGTCCAGGGATTGCCCACGGAGTCACAGGGTCGGCGGCCTCCCGATCCCGCACCAGCGGTGCGACCCGCAGTGGATCGGTCCTCCCCGAGCCGCGGGGGCAGCTTCTCGAACCGCCCCGGCTGCGACCTCAGGAGCGAGCCGAGCGAGGAGCCCCGGCCGAGCGGTCCGGGTCGCGACCGAGCTGGTCCTCGAGCATCAGCGGCCGGGAGACGTACGCCGCCAGCGGCAGCAGCGGGAGGGCGAGGGCGAGCAGGAGGACCAGCGGCCAGGTCCACCCGCCGGTCGCGTCGTGGACGACCCCGACGAGGAACGGGCCGAGCGCGGCGAGCAGGTAGCCGGTCGACTGGGTGAAGGCCGAGAGGGCGGCGGTGCCCTCGGGGGTCCGGGCGCGCAGGCCGATGAGGGTGAGGATGAGCGGGAAGGTCGCGGTCGCCGCGCCGACGACGATCGCCCAGGCCAGGGCCAGCGAGTACGGGGCGACCATCAGGCCGACGTACCCCACCGGGTAGGCGAGGACCACGGCGAAGAGCACCCGGCGTGGGTCGGCGGTGCGAGCCAGGACGTTGGGGAGAACGAGCGAGAGCGGGATCGCGGTCGCGGCGAGGAGCCCCGCGAGCAGCCCGGCGGTGGTCGCCGAGTAGCCGCTGTCGCGCCACAGCTGGGCGAACCACCCGAAGATCGCGTAGGCCTGCAGGGACTGGAGCCCGAAGAAGAGCGCCATCGCCTGCCCGAGCCGGGTCCGGGCCACCTGCCGGTAACCGATGGTGCGTGGCGTCGTGTCCAGGTGGCGGTCGTGGGCGACGAGCGCGACCCACGGCACGGCCGCGAGCACGGCGAGCAGGGCCCAGGTGCCGAGCCCCCAGCGCCAGCCGCCGAGGGCGTCCGAGATCGGGACGGTCAGCACCAGAGCCGCGGTGAGCCCGACCGAGAGCGCCGTGGTGTAGATCGCGGTGACCAGCCCGATGCGGTCGGGGAAGTGCAGCTTGACCAGTGAGGGCAGCAGGACGTTGGCGACCGCCATGCCGCCGAGGGCGAGCAGGGAGAGCAGCAGGAACAGTGTCTCGCTCCCCGTGACCGCGCGGCCCAGCAGCCCGGCGACGGCGGCGAGGATCGCGAGCAGGGTGACGCGGTGGAGGCCGACGCGGCCGGCGGCGGCCGGTGCCAGGGCACCGAAGACCGCGAACGCGACCACCGGCAGGGAGGTGAGGAGCCCGGCGACGGGACCGGACATGTCGAAGCCGGCCCGCAGCTCGGCGAGCACCGGTCCGACGCTCACCGCCGCCGGTCGCAGGTTGAACGAGAGCGCGACGATGCCGACCAGGACCAGGACCGTGGCACGGCGCGTCGAGGGGCTCACTCGATCCATCGTGTCAGGCGGTCCAGGGGTCGCGTCGGCGGCGTCGGGCAGGATGCCTCCATGCGACACGTCACCGACGCGGAGCGCCGTCACCGGTTGGCGCGGCGGCACGCGCTGGCCCCCGGTCACCGGGCCATCGACCCGGTCGCGGCCACCCGGGCGATGACCGTGCTGCACGCGACGGAGGCCCCGTCGGTGTACCTCTCCCTGTGGGCGCGGGTCGACGGGCTCACGGTCGCCGACGTCGACCGGGCGCTCTACGACGACCGCAGCCTGGTCAAGCAGCTCGCGATGCGGCGCACGCTGTTCGTCTTCCCGCGAGACCTGCTGCCGGCGGCGTGGGGGAGCGCCTCCGCGCGGGTGGCCGCCGCCCACCGGGTCCGGCTGGCCAAGGACGTCGAGCGCGCCGGTCTCGCCGAGGACGGCTCCGCGTGGGTCGATGTCGCCGAGCGGGCGACGCTGGCGCGGCTCGCCGACGGCGCCGAGCTGTCCGCCCAGGAGCTGCGCGAGCAGGTGCCTGAGCTCACGGGCCACCTCGAGATGTCACCCGGCAAGAGCTACGGGGCGACGGTGCCCATCGCTCCCCGGGTGCTGACGCAGCTGGGCGTGGAGGGCAAGATCGTGCGCGGCCACAACGGCGGGCACTGGCGCACCGCCCGGCCGAAGTGGACCGCCATGTCCAGCTGGCTGGACGACGTCCCGGAGCCGGCGAAGGAGCGCGAAGGGTACGCCGAGCTGGTGCGACGCTGGCTGGGCACCTTCGCCCCCGGCACCGAGACGGACCTGGTCTGGTGGCTCGGCGCCACGAAGTCGGCGGTCCGGGCCGCGCTGGCGGACGTGGCGGCGGTGGAGGTGGCGCTGGACGGAGGTGCCACCGGCTGGGTGCTTCCCGACGACCCGGCGCTCGACGGTCGGCGGGAGCCCGAGGTCGAGCCGTGGGCTGCGCTGCTGCCGGTGCTCGACCCGACGGTGATGGGGTGGAAGGAGCGCGCGTTCCACCTCGGCCCGCACGCGCCCATGCTCTTCGACCGCAACGGGAACGCCGGCACGACCGTCTGGTGGGACGGGCGGGTCGTCGGCTGCTGGGTCCAGGACCCGGCCGGGGCCGTGGTGCTGAACCTGCTCGAGGACGTCGGGGCGGACGGTCGCGCCGCGTTGGCGGCCGAGGCCGACCGGTTGACCGTGTGGCTGGACGGTCACCGGGTGAGCACGGTCTACCCCTCGACCGCGATGAAGCAGGCCGTCGCCGACGCCGTCGGGGCGCCGGACCCCGACCAGTAGCCTGGCCCGGTGCGCGCCCAGCCCGAGCAGCAAGCCCCGCCCGTCCAGCGGCTGCGGATCCGCTACGCCAAGCGTGGGCGGCTCCGTTTCACCAGCCACCGTGACTTCAGTCGGGCCTTCGAGCGCGCGGTGTTCCGGGCCCGGGTCCCGATGGCGTACTCGTCGGGCTTCAACCCCCACCCCCGCATCTCCTACGCCGGCGCCGCCCCGACCGGGTCAGCAAGCGAAGCCGAGTACCTCGAGATCGGCCTGGCCGAGGTCGTCGACCCGGATGCCGTGCGCCGCAGCCTCGAGGAGGCCCTGCCCGACGGCCTCGACGTGCTGGAGGTGGTGGAGTCTCCGGGCGGCTCGCTCGCGGACCGGCTGGCCGCCAGCCGCTGGCTCGTCGATCTCGACGCGGACGCCACCGCCGCCACGCGCGCGGTCGACGCGTTCCTCGGCACCGAGACCGTCCTGGTGCAGCGGATGACCAAGAAGGGGCTGCGCGAGTTCGACTGCCGTGGGGCCGTGGTGTCGCTGTCCGCCTCAGCCAGGGAGGCCGGAAGCCGCCTCGACCTCGTGCTGCGGCACGCCGAGCCCGCGGTCCGGCCCGATGACGTGCTGGCGGGCCTGGCGGCGGTGGCCGGCCTCGACGTCGGGGCGGCGCCGCTGCTGACGCGGCTGTGCCAGGGACCCCTCGACGAGCGGACGGGAGAGATCGGGGACCCCCTTCGCGTCGGTCCGTGAGAGCCGTGTCGTCTTCGGGGCGGCCGGATCGTGTGCGATACTCGCCGTGGTCGCACCGGGCACCCCGCTCGGGACGACCCGACGACGTTCTCGCCGGCTTCCTCAGCACCTGAGAGGGACCGGCACGCCGGACGGCACGTGCGACGCCAGACCGCGACGCGGCCCGGTGGATCGGTGACAGAGATCCACCAGCATCACCAGGGCCCGGCGACCGCGGCAGGTGCAGGACGCGCCGTCGGTGACGCAGTGCGGAGGGAGTCGCCGCCACCCGAAGGCTTTGCGTCGCCCGTCCTGAGTTCCCGGGCGGACGGCGTCGGACCGCCCGGGCGCACCAGCGCCGGGCGCTAGGAGTGCACCACATGGCCGACGACCTCCAGGCCCCAGCAGACGAGACCACCCCGACCGCCGAACCCGCCGACAAGCCGGCGAAGAAGAGCGCTGCCAAGAAGGCTCCCGCCAAGAAGGCCCCCGCCAAGAAGGCGGCGGCGAAGAAGACGGCCGCCGAGAAGGCCCCCGCCAAGAAGGCCCCCGCCAAGAAGGCTGCGAAGAAGGCGGCCGACGTGTCCCTCCCCGGGACCGACGGCGACGTCGAGCCCGCCGCCCCGCCGGTCGAGGCCCCGGTCGGCGACACGGCGCCCGGGGGAGCCCCGGCCAAGAAGGCCGCGGCCAAGCGGACGACGGCCAAGAAGGCCACGACGAAGAAGACCTCCGCGAAGGCCTCTGCGCAGTCCTCCGCGACCGCGAAGGCCGCCGACGAGGCGGCCGAGGCGCCCCACGGGGACGCGCTCGCCGACAGTGTGCTCGCCGACAGTGCGCCGGCCGTGCTCTTCCAGGCGCCGACGGTCACCACGACGACCCGCCGCCGGACGCGCAAGACGGCCGAGACGCCCGCGCCCGAGCTGGCGACGGATGCTGGCCCAGCTGGTGAGACGACCGGTGAGACGACGGACGAGGCTGCGACCGAGACGTCGGTCGACCGGCCGGCGAAGAAGACGGCCAAGAAGACGGCCAAGAAGACGGCCAAGAAGAGTGCCGCGAAGAAGTCCACCACGAAGTCCGCGCCCCCGGCGTCCGAGGAGCCGGCAGAGCCTGCGGACAACGAGGAGCAGGTCGTCGCGGGCGAGACGTCCGCCGACACGCCGACGCAGACCGACGGCGAGCCTGAGGCCGACGGCGGGCCCGAGTCCGAGGGTGGTTCCGAGGCCGGCACCGAGGGCGGGGGCCGCCGGCGGCGGCGCCGCGGTGGCCGTCGGCGCCGCAAGTCGGGCGACGGTGGCGATGCCGAGGCCCGCAACGGCGAGGCCGAGGAGTCGGCCGGGTCCGAGGACCGTGGTGGCGAGGAGTCCGCCGAGGCGGGTTCCGCCGACGACGGCGGGGCCGACGAGGGCACCGGCGAGGGCGGCACCTCGCGACGGCGCCGTCGTCGCCGCCGTTCCGGGGAGGACGGCGGCGAGACCTCCGACGACCCGGAGAACACCGTCACCCGGGTGCGGAGCCGCCGCGCGGCCGAGGCCGAGATCACGGCGGTCTCCGGCTCCACCCGTCTCGAGGCGAAGAAGCAGCGTCGCCGCGAGGGCCGGGAGGCCGGACGGCGCCGGGCGCCGATCGTCAGCGAGGCGGAGTTCCTGGCCCGCCGCGAGTCCGTCGACCGGGTGATGGTGATCCGGCAGCGTGAGGACCTGACGCAGATCGGTGTCCTCGAGGACCGGGTCCTCGTCGAGCACTACGTGGCCCGCGAGTCGCAGACCTCGATCATCGGCAACGTCTACCTCGGCCGCGTCCAGAACGTGCTGCCCTCGATGGAAGCGGCGTTCATCGACATCGGCAAGGGCCGCAACGCGGTCCTCTACGCCGGCGAGGTGAACTGGTCGGCGCTGGGCCACAAGGAGGGCTCCCCGCGCAAGATCGAGTCGGTGCTGTCCTCGGGCCAGACCGTCCTGGTGCAGGTCACCAAGGACCCGATCGGGCACAAGGGCGCGCGGTTGACCAGCCAGATCAGCCTGGCGGGCCGGTTCCTCGTCTACGTGCCCGACGGCACGACGAGCGGCATCTCCCGCAAGCTGCCCGACACCGAGCGCAACCGTCTCAAGACGCTGCTCAAGGAGATCGTCCCCGACACCGCCGGGGTGATCGTCCGCACCGCGGCGGAGGGCGCCAGCGAGGACGAGCTCACCCGCGACGTCGAGCGGCTCAAGGCCCGCTGGGAGGACATCGAGGGCAAGGCGAAGGGCAGCGCCCCGCAGCTGCTCTACGGGGAGCCGGACCTGACCCTGAAGGTGGTCCGCGACCTGTTCACCGAAGACTTCTCGCAACTGGTGATCCAGGGCGACGACGCCTGGGACACCGTGCAGGGGTACGTCGCGCACGTCGCTCCCGACCTCGAGAGCCGCCTGGTCCGCTACGACCCGGGTGCTGACGGCGCC
Source organism: Nocardioides sp. (assembly GCA_020636915.1). Classification (GTDB taxonomy): domain Bacteria; phylum Actinomycetota; class Actinomycetes; order Propionibacteriales; family Nocardioidaceae; genus Nocardioides. Next base: position 80,803 of record JACJWV010000007.1, on the reverse strand, counting down.
GGCGGCAAGGCCGACGTGTTCGCGGAGTACCGCATCGACGAGCAGATCGCCAAGGGGCTGGACCGCAAGGTCTGGCTCCCGTCCGGCGGCTCGCTCATCATCGACCGCACCGAGGCGATGACGGTCGTCGACGTCAACACGGGCAAGTTCACCGGCTCCGGCGGCAACCTCGAGGAGACCGTCACCAAGAACAACCTCGAGGCGGCTGAGGAGATCGTGCGCCAGCTCCGGCTGCGCGACATCGGCGGCATCATCGTCGTCGACTTCATCGACATGGTGCTGGAGTCCAACCGGGACCTGGTGCTGCGCCGTCTCGTCGAGTGCCTGGGCCGGGACCGCACCCGCCACCAGGTCGCGGAGGTCACCTCGCTGGGCCTGGTGCAGATGACCCGCAAGCGGATCGGCACCGGCCTGCTGGAGGCGTTCAGCGAGAACTGCGAGCACTGCCAGGGTCGCGGCGTCCTGGTCCACGAGCAGCCGGTCGAGCCCAAGCGCGGCGACGACGAGTCGCGGCGCACGAGCGGTCGTCGCGGTCGTCGCGGTCGCGGCGCCGACTCCGGCAAGGAGCAGGCGGACCAGAAGGGGGCCGAGACCCCGAAGGCGCCGCCGTCGCCCAAGGACGTCGCCGCGATGGCCGGGCGCCCCGAGTCCCCCGAGCCGGTGGTCGAGCCTGTCGAGCCCGAGCCGGCGGTCGAGCCCGAGCCGGCGGTCGAGGCCGAGACCCCAGCGCCGGTGGTCGAGCCTGTCGAGACCCCAGCGCCGGTCGTCGAGGCTGTCGAGACCCCCGAGCCGGAGGCGCCGAAGGTCACCACCCGCAGCCGCCGTCGCAGCGCGAGCCGGCCGGCCGGCAAGCCGGAGCAGTCCGCCGAGGAGGCCCCCGTCACGGCCCCGCCCGTCGAGCAGGCCGTCGTGGAGACCGTGGAGACCGTGGAGCCCGTCGCGACACCGGCGCCGGTCGAGGTCGCGGCACCCGAGCCGCCCAAGGTGATCACCCGGACCCGCGGCCGCTCCGCCAGCCGGCCCGCTGGCCCGCCGGCGAGCGAGCCCGCCGACGAGCAGGGCGCCGACCTGCCGGCACCGCCCGGCGCGATCGGGAGCGTGGGAGCGCCGCCCGCGCACGGCTCGGTCGAGCCCGGCACCGCGGACGCCGACACCGATGCCGTGGACGGCGGGGAGCACCCGCACGTCGAGCACGTCCCGATCAAGAAGAAGGGCTCCCGGAAGCGCTGACCACCGTGGGCTGTGTCGGTGCGGACCGACGCAGCCCCGGGGTGTTCACGAGCGTCACGAGCACGGATCCCAGCGCCATCACGCCCATCGCGTGGGCGGGGGAGACCACCGACGCCGCGAGACCGCCGAGCAGCGCACCGACGGCCTGCCACACCATCAGACCCGTGCCGTAGAGCCCCATCGCCTGCCCCTGCACCGCGTGGTCGGTGTGCTCGAAGAGCCGCTCCTGGAGCGGGAGACCGGCGGCGTACCCGACCGACGCGACGAAGGCGACGACGACGGTCACGGCGACGGGCGGGCCGAGCAGCAGCACCAGGTACGGCGCGGCCAGCGTCACCCGCAGCGGTCCGATCAGCCCGTCCCGCCGGTGCGGCGGCACGAACCGGCCGACGACGAGGTCGCCGACCATCATCCCGGCGGCGGCCGCCGCGAAGAGGTAGCCGGCCACCGACCCGTGGCCGTAGGGGACGTAGAGCGCCTCGGCGCCGACGACCAGCCCGTTGGGCACCCACATCGCCACGTAGAGCGGCCGGGTCACCCGCGAGCCGAGCAGCAGCCGGTTCACCGCGGCGGTCCGGCGCACGACCCCGCCGCCACCGCCGGCACCGCGGGCGGGCCGGTCGCGCAGACCCAGACGGACGTTCACCAGGCACACCGCGTCCGCCAGTGCCGCGACCAGGAACAGATCGCGGGGGGAGAGCCACAGCAGGGCGACGCCCCCCAGCCCGTAGCCGACGACCTGCATGCCGCCGACGGCGAGGTTGAAGGTCGACCTGGCCAGGACGTAGGAGCCGTCCGGCACGATCTCGCGCACCACGACCCACTGGGTCCCCGAGAACATCGCGTTGACGACGTACGGGACGGCGAGCAGGGCGAACCGACCCTGCCACGGCATGCCGGGCACCGCCTGGAGACCGTTGGCGAGCAGCGGCGCGGCCATCTGCAGCATGAGGGCCGTCCGCGGTCGCACCGAGTCCGAGGAGGCCAGGAGCAGCTGGGACGCGACGAGGGAGACCAGGGGACCGCCGAACATGGCCATCGCCGTCAGGACGGCGGACCCGGTCGCCTGGAAGGTGATGGTGCCGAGCGCCAGGCTCGAGGCGGCCACGGAGAGCATGACCACGCAGCGGTTGAGGAACAGCACGCGGAACTCGCGGATGGCGAACAGCTCGCGGTAGGTCGGCACCGGGCCACGATGCGTGCCGCCGACGTCGGTGCGACAATGATTCGCGAGGAGGCGAAACATGGGGACGTGGCTGGTGCCGGCCGACCTGCTCGCGCGCAGCAGGTTCCAGGTCTCGCCGCTCAACGAGACCGTCGCCGCACTCACCCTGCTCGACGCCACGGGTTCGCGGGGAGGCTCGCTCGGGGTGCCGTGGCAGCGCGCCTTCCACGCCAGCCACCGCGAGGCGTACGCCGACATGCTGGCTGCCGACCCGGTGCGTGCCGCGCTCCCGGGCAACCTGTGGCGCCCGCGACGAGGCCGATCCGCGGGGTGGATGGCCGACTTCCTGACCCTGCCGCCGCTGGGTGCGGGGGCGTCGTTCGAGGACGAGCTCGCCCAGCTGCGGACCTGGGACGACGCGCGGATGCGACGCGAGATCCGCGCCCTGCGGCCCGGGCCGCTCCCGGCGCCCCTGGAGCGACCGGGCCTCCGGGAGGCCGTCGCCGACGTGCTGCGGTGGGTGTGGACCGCCACCGTCGCCGCGGACTGGCCGCGTCGCCGTCGGGTGCTCGAGGCCGACATCGTCTCGCGCACGCGCCGGCTCGCGACCCAGGGCTGGGCCGGCGTCGTCCCCACCCTGAGCCGCCGGATGGAGTGGAAGGGCGGGGGTCACCTGCAGATCAACTCCTACGACCTGCCCGCCCGGGACCTGTCCGGGGCCCGGGAGCTGTCCTTCGTGCCGGTCCACAGCAACGGGCAGTGGGTGTCGTGGGAGCTCCCGCACCGGTTCGCCATCGTCTACCCGGTCACGGGCGCCCAGGCGCCGGTCGACCGCGCCCAGGCGGGCGGCCTGGCCCGGCTCGTCGGGGCCAACCGGGCCCGGGTCCTCGACCTCCTCGACGAGCCCCGGTCCACGACCCAGCTGGCCGCGCTGACCGGGCTGCCCCTGGGAGCGGTCGGCAACCACCTGCGGGTCCTGCTCGACGCCGGGGCGGTCCTGCGTCGACGGTCGGGACGCGAGGTGCTGTACTGGCGCACAGCGCTCGGGGACGACCTCGTCGCCGCCGGGCAGTAGTGGTCGCCACCAGGCCGTCGGACGACGTTTTGCCCGATCAGGCCCGGATCCGTAGTATTGACCCTCGGTGCGCGCTCTGGAGCGCGCCCTTCCTGTGCGGCGCCGAGCCACCGGCGCGCCAGACCGAGACAGAGCCGGACCCGACGAAGGAGACCGCGGTGTACGCGATCGTGCGCGCTGGCGCCACCCAGCAGAAGGTTGCCGTGGGCGACGTCATCGAGATCGACAAGATCGCGACCCCCGTCGGTGACTCCGTGACCCTGCCCGTGGTCCTCGTCGTCGACGGCGAGGCCGTCACCTCCGACGCCGCGAAGCTCGGCAAGGCGTCGGTCACGGCCGAGGTCCTCGGTGGCACCAAGGGCCCCAAGATCATCATCCAGAAGTACAAGAACAAGACCGGCTACAAGAAGCGCCAGGGTCACCGCCAGAAGTACACCCAGGTCAAGGTCACCGCGATCAACGCCTGATCGCCCCACGACTCCTTCGTTCAACCAAGTCAGAGGACTGAAGAGATGGCACACAAGAAGGGCGCGGCGTCCACCAAGAACGGCCGCGACTCCAACTCGCAGCGGCTCGGTGTCAAGCGCTACGGCGGCCAGGTCGTGAACGCCGGCGAGATCATCGTCCGCCAGCGTGGCACCCACTTCCACCCGGGCAGCGGCGTCGGCCGTGGCGGTGACGACACCCTGTTCGCGCTCGTCGGCGGTGCCGTCGAGTTCGGCACGCGCCGCGGCCGCCGCGTCGTGAACATCGTCCCGGGCGAGTGACCTGACGCTCGCACACCGGCTTCTCAGCACGGGCGTCCCAGCCGGGACGCCCGTGCTGCATTTCATCTGAAGGTTCCGAGAGAGTAGGCACCATGGCAGTCCCGACGTTCGTGGACCGCGTGACGCTGCACGTCAGCGCCGGGCGCGGTGGCAACGGCGTCGCGTCGGTGCACCGCGAGAAGTTCAAGCCGCTCGGCGGGCCCGACGGTGGCAACGGCGGCCCCGGAGGATCGGTGGTCCTGCGGGTCGACCAGGACGTCACCACGCTGCTCGACTACCACCACAGCCCGAAGCGCCGCGCCGAGCACGGCGGCCACGGGGCCGGTGGGCACCGCAACGGCTCGCACGGGTCCGACCTGGTGCTGCCCGTCCCCGACGGCACGCTGGTCACCGACGCCCGCGGCAACGTGCTGGCCGACCTCGTCGGCCCGGGCACCGAGCTGGTCGTCGCCCAGGGCGGGCGGGGTGGCCTCGGCAACGCGGCGCTGGCGTCGTCGAAGCGCAAGGCCCCGGGGTTCGCGCTCCTCGGCGAGCCCGGCGACGAGCTCGACATCGTGCTCGAGCTCAAGGTGGTCGCCGACATCGGCCTGGTCGGGTTCCCGAGCGCCGGCAAGTCCAGCCTGATCGCGGCCATCTCCCGGGCCAAGCCGAAGATCGCCGACTACCCGTTCACCACGCTGGTGCCCAACCTCGGCGTCGTCACCGCCGGCGACACCACGTTCACGGTCGCCGACGTCCCCGGCCTGATCGAGGGGGCCAGCGAGGGCCGTGGGCTCGGCCACGACTTCCTGCGCCACATCGAGCGCTGCGCGGCGCTGGTGCACGTCATCGACACGGCGAGCATCGAGCCGGGCCGCAACCCGGTCGACGACCTCGACGTCATCGAGAACGAGCTGGGCCGCTACGGCGGCCTCGAGGACCGACCGCGCCTGGTCGCGCTGAACAAGGTCGACGTCCCGGACGGGCGCGACATCGCCTCGTTCGTCGTCGACGAGCTGACCCAGCGGGGACTGCGCGTCTTCGAGGTGTCGGCGGCGTCGGGTGAGGGGTTGCGCGAGCTGACCTTCGCCATGGCCGCGATCGTCGAAGCGGCACGCGCCGCCCGGCCGAAGGTCGAGGCGACGCGGATCGTGCTCCGTCCCGCGTCCGCGGACGGCAGCGACGAGTTCACGGTCAAGGCGACCGGCGAGGGTTGGCGGGTGCGCGGGGAGAAGCCCGAGCGCTGGGTGCGCCAGACGGACTTCAGCAACGACGAGGCCGTCGGCTTCCTGGCCGACCGGCTCAACCGGCTGGGTGTCGAGACCCGGCTGCTCCAGCTCGGCGCCGAGGAGGGGGACGCGGTCCTCATCGGCCACCCCGACAACGCCGTCGTCTTCGACTTCAAGCCCGGTCTCGACGCCGGGGCCGAGATCCTCAGCCGGCGCGGCGAGGACCAGCGCTTCGACGAGTCCCGTCCGGCCGCCCGGCGCCGCCGGGCGATCGACGAGGCCATGGGTGACCGCGGCGAGGGCGAGACGCGCGCCGACGTGGCGCGCCGGCTGGACCGCCCCGACGAGTACGGCCCCACGTCGTACGAGATCGGCGGGACCGACGATCCCGACTGGGCCGAATCAGATCCTGGGGAGTCCGATCCCGGGGAGTCCGATCCTGGGGAGGACGACCGGGCGAGATGAGCACGCGCGCGGAGGTGACCGGGGCGAAGCGGGTCGTCGTCAAGGTCGGGTCCTCCTCCCTGACCACCGCCGCAGGCGGCATCGACCCCGCTCGGGTGCGCGACCTGGTCGACGAGCTGGCGAAGCTGCGGGCCGGTGGCACCGAGGTGGTGCTGGTCTCCTCGGGCGCCATCGCCGCGGGGCTGGCACCCCTGGGCCTGAAGCGACGCCCGAAGGCGCTGGCCGCGCAGCAGGCGGCGGCGTCGGTCGGGCAGGGCCTGCTCGTGCACCGCTACACCGAGGAGCTCGCCCGGCACGGGGTGATCGCGGGCCAGGTCCTGCTCACCGTCGACGACGTGACCCGGCGCTCGCACTACCGCAACGCCTACCAGACCTTCGCCAAGCTGCTCGACCTCGGCGTGCTGCCGATCGTGAACGAGAACGACACGGTCGCCACCACCGAGATCCGGTTCGGTGACAACGACCGGCTGGCGGCGCTCGTCGCGCACCTGGTGCACGCCGACCTCCTCGTGCTGCTCTCCGACGTCGACGGCCTGTACGACGCCGATCCCACCCACCCCGAGAGCTCGCTGCTGCCCGAGGTCGTCTCGGTCGACGACCTCGGCGCGGTCCGCATCGGCAAGGCCGGCGCGGCCGGGGTCGGCACCGGCGGCATGCAGACGAAGATCGACGCCGCGCGGATCGCCACCGGCGCCGGCATCCCGGTCGTCCTGACCTCCGCCGACCGGGCCGGTGCGGCGCTCGCGGGGGAGCGGGTGGGGACGCTGTTCCACCCGACCGGGCGGCGCCGACCGACCCGCCTGCTGTGGCTGGCCCACGCGACCGAGCCGCAGGGGACGCTGGTGCTCGACTCCGGGGCGGTGCGTGCGGTCGTGGAGCGCCGGGCCTCGCTGCTGGCCGCCGGGATCACCGGTGTCGAGGGCAGGTTCCACGCCGGTGAGCCCGTCGACCTGGTGGCCCCCGACGGCACCCCCGTCGCCCGCGGCCTGGTGAACTTCGACGCCGACGAGATCCCCGCCCTGCTCGGCCGCTCCTCGCACGACCTCAAGCGGGAGCTCGGCGCGGAGTACGAGCGGGAGGTCGTCCACCGCGACGACCTGGTGCTGCTCTGACCAGGTGGTCAGCGGCCCTGTGGGTCGCCGTGACCGTGCTGCTGGTGCCTGCGGCGTGCGTGACCGTTGCCCGTGTCGTCGAGCCGGACCGCTCCTTCTGGCTGCTGCTGGAGGGCTTCACGCCCGTCGGCCTGGTCCTGTACGGCGTCGCGCTCGTCGTCCTCGTCGCCCGCCTGGTCGTGGTCCGGCGCTGGTGGACCTGGGTCGCCGCCGGCGCGGCGCTGGCGGGGTTGCTGGCCCACGTCTGGTGGTTCGCCCCGCAGGTGGCCGGTGCGACGGCGCCACCCGCGGCCGGGGCCGAGCCGCTGGTGGTGATGACGGCGAACATCTCCCACGGCGAGAGCGACGCCGCCGAGCTGGTCGAGCTGGCCCGCGACGACCGGGTCGACCTCCTCGTGGTCGAGGAGATCACGCCGGACGACCTCGCCGTCCTGGACCGCGCCGGGCTGGCCGACCTCCTGCCGCACCGCGTCGGGGAGCCCCTCCCCGACAGCGACGGCACCATGGTCTTCGCCCGCCGCGAGCTGCGCGCCGAGGCCCCGCTCGCGACGACCCACGAGGGGTGGGTGCTGGGGATGGGCGACCTCACCGTCGTCGCCGCCCACCCGCAGGCGCCGACGGCCGTGGCGGACTGGCACGCCGACCACGCCCGCCTGCTGGCCGCGGCGACGGAGCACGACGCCGACCTGGTGGTGGGCGACCTCAACGCGACCACCGACCACGCGCCGCTGCGGGCCCTCGCCGACGCCGGCTACCGCGACGCGGGCGAGCTCGCGAACGACGGCTGGCAGCCCACCTGGCCGTCGAGCGCACGCTGGACCCTGCTCGGACCGGTGCCGGCGCTGGCCCAGATCGACCACGTGCTGGTCGGGCCGCGGCTCACCGCCACGGGCATGCACACCGTCGCGATCCCGGGCAGCGACCACCGCGCGGTCGTCGCGGTCGTGGCCCGGAAGTAGGCTGGAGGACGCGATGACAGAGCACGAGACGACTGGGCCCGACCGAGGGCGTGAGCGGACCGTCTACCTCGACCACGCCGCGACCACCCCGATGGTGCCCGCGGCCGTCGAGGCGATGTCGGCCCACCTGCTCGCGGTCGGCAACGCCAGCTCCCTGCACGCCTCCGGGCGCCGCGCCCGCCGGGTCGTCGAGGAGTCCCGCGAGACCATCGCGCAGGCGATCGGGTGCCGGCCGGGCGAGGTGGTCTTCACCTCCGGCGGCACCGAGTCCGACAACCTCGCCGTCAAGGGTGTCTTCTGGGCGCGGCGCGCCGAGGACCCGCGCCGGACGCGCATCCTGAGCACCGCGGTCGAGCACCACGCCGTCCTCGACACGCTGCACTGGCTCGCCGAGGCGGCCGGTGCCGAGGTCGAGCTGCTCCCGGTCGACGACCGCGGCCGGCTCGACGTGGGCGCGCTCCGGGCGGCGATCGACCGCGACCCGGCGACCGTGGCGTTGGTGACGGTGATGTGGGCCAACAACGAGGTCGGCACCCTGCAGCCCGTCGACGAGGTGGTCGCGGCTGCGGCCGAGCACGGCATCCCGGTGCACACCGACGCCGTCCAGGCCGTGGGCCACGTCGCTGTCGACTTCGCGGCCGCCGGCGTCGACGCCCTCACCCTCACCGGGCACAAGCTGGGCGGACCGTACGGCGTGGGCGCCCTCGTCGTGCGCCGCGAGCTCTCGGTCAGCCCGCTGGTGCACGGTGGCGGCCAGGAGCGCGACATCCGCAGCGGCACCCTCGACACCCCGGCCGTGGCCGGCTTCGCCGCGGCCGTCGAGCTGGCCGTCAAGCACCAGGCCGAGCACGCCGCGCGGGTGGGAGCGCTGCGCGACGACCTCGTGCGGCGGGTCGTCGAGGTCGTGCCGGACGCGCACCTGCACGGCGCGCTGCTCGACTCCGGTGAGCGCCTCCCCGGCAACGCCCACCTCGGCTTCCCGGGGTGCGAGGGCGACTCGCTGCTGATGCTCCTCGACGCGCGCGGGATCGAGTGCTCGACCGGATCGGCCTGCTCCGCCGGCGTACCGCAGCCCTCGCACGTGCTCCTCGCGATGGGGTGCGACGAGGACCAGGCGCGGCACTCGCTGCGGTTCTCCCTGGGCCACAGCACGACCGAGGCCGACGTGGACGCCGTGGTCGAGGTGATCGGACCGGTCGTCGAGCGGGCCAGGGCAGCTCGCCGGTGAGCCGGCGATGAGGGTCATCGCCGCCATGTCGGGTGGCGTCGACTCGGCCGTGGCCGCAGCGCGGGCGGTGGACGCCGGGCACGACGTCACCGGCATCCACCTCGCCCTGTCGCGCAACCCTCAGTCCTACCGCAGCGGCGCCCGCGGGTGCTGCACGATCGAGGACGCGAACGACGCCCGGCGCGCGGCCGACGTGATCGGCATCCCGTTCTACGTCTGGGACCTCAGCGACCGCTTCCACGAGGACGTGGTCGAGGACTTCATGGCCGAGTACGCCGCCGGCCGCACCCCGAACCCGTGCCTGCGCTGCAACGAGAAGATCAAGTTCGCCGCCGTGCTCGACCGGGCCGTCGGGCTCGGGTTCGACGCCGTGGCGACCGGCCACTACGCCCAGCTGCGCACCGGTCCGGCGACCGAGGGCGGGCTCGTCGAGATGCACCGGTCGGTCGACCACGGCAAGGACCAGTCCTACGTGCTCGGCGTGCTCGACCAGGAGCAGCTGCGCCACTCGCTCTTCCCCCTCGGCGGCTCCACCAAGGAGGAGGTACGCCGCGAGGCCGCCGCCCGCGGCCTGCTGGTCGCCGACAAGCCCGACAGCCACGACATCTGCTTCGTCGCCGATGGTGACAACGCCGGCTGGCTGCGCGAGAAGCTGGGCGACCGCGCCCCCAACGACGGCGGCGAGATCGTCGACGAGTCGGGCCAGGTCGTCGGCACCCACGAGGGCACCTACGCCTTCACCATCGGCCAGCGTCGCGGCCTGCGGCTGGGCCGACCCGCGCCCGACGGCAAGCCGCGGTTCGTGCTGGACATCGAACCGGTCTCCGGCACGGTCACGGTCGGGCCGCACGAGCGGCTGGCGGTCGACCGGCTCACCGGGATCCGGCCGCGGTGGTGCGGGGCGGCGCCCAGCGAGCTCACCGGCACCGTCCAGCTGCGCGCGCACGGGGCCGAGCTGCCCGCCCGCGCGCGGGTCGACGAGCCCGGGGACACCGTCGAGATCGAGCTCCTCGAGCCGGCGTACGGCGTCGCGCCCGGCCAGGCCGCCGTCCTCTACGACGGCACCCGCGTGGTCGGCTCGGCCACGATCGCCGCGACCGACCGGGCGGGGGCCGGGCGCTCGTGGTGACCGCCACCGGGGTCGGCTCCTACCCGGGCGAGGACCCCCACGAGGCGCTGCGCGTCGTCCTCGGCGAGCTGCCCGCGGACCGGCACGGTCTGCCCCACCTGCCCGAGCTGCCGGCGCGGGGCGCGGTCGCCGCGATGACCGGCCGCACGCTCGGGCTGGTCGCCGAGCTCGGCGCGGACCTGCAGCCGGCCGGGTGGCGGCTCACCGGAGGCGGGAGCGGGCTCGACCAGCGGCGGGCGCGCAGCCTGCTCGCCCAGGACCTCGACGCGATGGAGGAGCAGACGCAGGGCTGGAGCGGCACCTTCAAGGTGCAGGTCGCGGGGCCCTGGACGCTGGCCGCCACGGTCGAGCGACCCCGGGGTGACAAGGTCCTCGCCGACGTCGGCGCCCGCCGCGAGCTGGCCCAGGCCCTGGCCGAGGGGGTGCGCGCCCACGTCGCCGACGTGCGCCGGCGCCTCCCCGGTCTTGAGCGGTTGGTGGTCCAGGTCGACGAACCGGCGCTGCCCGCGGTCCTCGCCGGCCGGGTCCCGACCGCGTCCGGCTTCCACCGGCACCGCAGCGTCGACCTGCCCCAGGCGTCCGCCGCCCTGGAGTGGGTGCTCGAGGTGGTGGCGGAGGAGGCGGCCGAGCCGTGGGTCCACTGCTGTGCCGCCGGGACCCCGGTCGGGCTGCTCCGCGGCGCCGGTGCGCTGGGGATCTCGGTCGACCACGCGCAGCTCTCGGCAGCAGACCACGACGCCCTGGCCGAGACGCTCGAGGCCGGCGGCACGGTGGCGCTCGGGGTGCTGCCCGCGCTCGACCCCACCGCCGAGCCGACAGACACCCAGGTCACCGAGTCGGTGCTGCGCTGGCTCGACATGCTCGGCCTGGACCCCGCGGAGGCGGGGGCGCGGCTGGTGCTGACGCCGGCGTGTGGCCTCGCGGGCGCCTCGCCGACGTGGGTACGGCGCTCGCTCGGGCTGTTGCGCGGAGCGGCCGCCCACCTGTCCGGGTGAGGCATCGCGCTCCGACCGCTGGGTACCGGTGCGGCATGAGCGACCTGTCCGGCAAGACCGTGGCCATCATCGCGACCGACTTCGTCGAGGAGCCCGAGCTCGTCCAACCCCGTGACGCACTCCGCGACGCCGGGGCGACGGTGCGCATCTACTCCTCCTCGTCCGACCCGATCCAGGCGGTGCAGGGCGACACCGACCCGACCCAGAAGATCGACGTGGACGGCACCTTCGACGACCTCGACGCCAGCGCGATCGATGCGCTGGTGGTCCCCGGAGGGACCGTCAACGCCGACCGCATCCGAGTCGAACCGAAGGCGCAGGACATCGTGCGCCGGGTGATGGAGGACAAGACGCCGCTGGCCGTCATCTGCCACGGGCCGTGGCTCCTGGTCTCCGCGGGCCTGGCCCGGGGCCGCCGCCTGACCAGCTACCACAGCCTGGCCGACGACGTGCGCAACGCCGGCGGCACCTGGACCGACGAGGAGGTCGTCGTCGACGGCAACCTCATCACCAGCCGCAACCCCGACGACCTGCCCGCCTTCATCAAGGCGCTCGAGGACGCCCTGTCCTAGCACCCTCGTGTCCTGGCACCTCGCCCACGGACGACGACGGCCCGCCCGGGTGACCGGGCGGGCCGTCGTACGTCGTGGTGCCGGGGTCAGCCGACGTGGACCGGTGCCTCCGGACCGTCGGTGGCCAGCTCCTCGTGCTTGACGTTGAGGAACACCCAGGTCACCAGCGAGGCCACCAGCATCAGGCCCGCGCCGAGCAGGAACGCATCGGTCGCGCCGGCGGTGAAGACCTGGTGGGCGGCGACCGCCTGCTGGGCGGCGGTGGCCTGGGCCCCGGCCTGCTGGGCCGCCGCGGCGAACTCCTTGCCGAGGTCGGTCATCGTCTGCGTCGCGATCGTCGCCAGCAGGGAGAGCCCGAGCGCGCCACCGACCTGCTGCATGGTGTTCAGCACGCCCGATCCGATGCCCGAGTCCTCGGCCCGCAGGTGGTGCACCGCGGTGAGCGTCAGCGGGACGAAGGTCATCCCCATCCCGAAGGACATCATCAGGATGTAGGGCAGGATGTCGCTCCAGTAGCTGGCCTGGATGTCGGCCGGCGGGAACGACGTGCTGTGCGGGATCCGGGAGAACCCGAACAGCGCGACCGCGGCCAGCAGCGTGCCCACGCCGGCCAGGATCCGCGGGTCCATGCGGTTGATCAGGTTGGACGACAGCCCGGCGGCGAAGACGAGGCCGAAGCAGAACGGCAGGAACGCGACGCCGGCCTGGATCGGGCTGTAGCCCATGACCTCCTGGATGTACTGGCTGAGGTAGAAGAACATCGCGAACATCGCGGCCGGGGCGAAGAACATCGCCACGAAGCTGGCTGCGCGGGTGCGGTTCATGAAGACCCGGACCGGGAGGAGCGGGTGCTCGACCCGGCGCTCGATGACGAGGAACATCACGAGCAGCAGCAGACCCGCCGCCAGGCTGGCCAGCGTCCAGGGGTCGGTCCAGCCGTCGGTGCCGGCCCGGCTGATGCCGTAGACGAGGCCGAGCAGGCCCAGGGTGCCGGTCACGGCGCCGGGCAGGTCGAGCTCGCCGGGGTGCGACTCGGACTCGGCGAGCAGCTTCGGGGCGAGCAGCGCGGTGACGATGCCGATCGGGGTGTTGATCAGGAGCGTGAGCCGCCAGCCCTCGACGTCGAGGCCGAAGACGCTGTCGAGCCCGGTCAGCCAGCCGCCCAGCAGCAGGCCGACCGCCGCGCCGACGCCCGACATCGCGGCGTACACGGCGAAGGCGCGGTTGCGCAGCGGTCCGGCCGGGAAGGTCGTGGTGATCAGCGCGAGCGCGGCCGGCGAGGCGAGCGCGGCGCCGAAGCCCTGGAGCGCCCGGGCGGCCAGCAGCAGCCCCTCGGTGGTCGCGAGGCCCCCGAGCAGGGAGGCGACGCCGAAGACGATCAGGCCGGTCATGAAGATCCGGCGCCGGCCGTAGAGGTCACCGAGCCGGCCACCGAGCAGCAGCAGGCTGCCGAAGGCCAGCGCGTAGCCGGTGACGACCCAGCGCAGGTTGGCCGGGGCGATGTCGAGGTCGTGCTGGATGAAGGGCAGCGCGATGTTCACGATGGTGCCGTCGAGCACCACCATGAGCTGCGCCACCGAGATGAGCACCAGGGCCCAGGCCAGGTGCTGCTTCGTGCCGGAGGTCGTGCCCTCCGTGCTCGCCACGTCGGTCATCGGGTGTGTCCTTCTCTCGTGGGTCAGTGGGACGGTGCCGGCTGGCGGGTGGCGGCCGGCAGGATGATCTGGTCGATCACGCGGGTGATCAGGTCGGGGGTGGGCTGCTCGCCCATGACGAACACGCGGTGCAGGACGATGCCGGCCAGCGCGGGCTCGAAGAGGGACAGGTCGGCGTCGCCGCGCACCTCGCCGCGCTGCCGGGCGCGCTCCCAGATCTGCTGGGAGGCCGCCACCTTGGGCCCGACCACCTCGGTGCGGAACGCCTCGGCGAAGTCGGCGTCGCGGGCGATCGCGGTGAGCACGCTGGCGAACGTCGCGACGGTCTCGGGGTCGGCCAGGCCGCCCATGCCGCAGACCAGCTCCATCAGGTCGCCGCGCAACGTCCCGGTGTCGGGCACGTGCGCCGGTCCCTTGCTGTGGTGCAGTGCGTCGATGACGAGGCTCAGCTTGTTGGTCCACCGCCGGTAGAGCGTCGCCTTGGATGCCTTGGCCCGGGCGGCGACGGCGTCCATGGTCAGCCGGTCGTAGCCGACGTCGCCGAGGACCTCCAGGGTCGCGGCGAGGATCTCCAGCTCGCGGTCGCCCTCGATGCGGGGCCGCTCGGTGGGGGACATGGGCGTTTCCTCTGGGTGTCGGAAGTGGGGCCGGAACCGTTCACATGGATGAAACGAAACTGTTTCGTTTCATCCCGAACACCGTAGCGCGGGACGTCATTCCCGTCCCACCGACTTTTTTTCCTTCCGGTGCTCGAGGACCACGCTAAGGATGGTTGAGGCCAGGTACCGGCCTCAATCGGGAGGACCCCTGACCGCGGGTCGCACTGTCGGCGCGCCCGGGCACAATGCCCCCATGACGGCACCCAGGACGCAGGCGCCCGACACCGACCCGCGCGAGGAGCACCGGCGGATCGCCGAGCAGGTCGAGGACGCCCGATGGCGCTACTACGTCCTGGACAGCCCGACCATCGACGACGCCGAGTTCGACCGGTTGATGCGGCGGCTGGAGGAGCTCGAGGCGGAGCTGCCCGAGCTCCGCACGCCCGACTCGCCGACCCAGAAGGTCGGGGGCGCGGTCTCCACCGACTTCACCCCGGTCGACCACCTCCAGCGCATGGAGAGCCTCGACAACGCGTTCTCCTTCGAGGAGCTGGCGGCCTGGCACGCCCGGCTCGCCCGGGACGGCGTCAGCGACCCCGCCCTGCTGTGCGAGCTCAAGGTCGACGGTCTGGCGATCAACCTCCTCTACGAGGACGGGCGGTTGGTGCGCGCGCTCACCCGGGGTGACGGCACCACCGGCGAGGACGTCACGCCCAACGTCCGCACGATCGACGCGGTGCCGCACCGGCTCGCCGCCACCGAGGACTTCCCGGTCCCGGGACTGCTCGAGGTGCGCGGCGAGGTGTTCCTCCCGGTCGAGGCGTTCGAGCGCCTCAACGAGGCGATGACCGAGGCCGGCAAGCCGGTGTTCGCCAACCCGCGCAACGCGGCCGCCGGGTCCCTGCGCCAGAAGGACCCGCGGGTGACGGCGAGCCGTGCCCTCGGCATGGTCTGCCACGGGATCGGCGCCCGGCGCGGCTTCGAGCCGCAGGCGCAGTCCCACGCCTACGAGGCGCTGGCCGCGTGGGGGCTGCCGGTCTCCGAGCAGGTCCGGGTGCTGCCCTCGCTCACCGACGTCGAGGCGTACGTCGAGAACGCCGGCGAGCACCGCCACACGATCGTCCCCTACGAGATCGACGGGGTGGTCGTGAAGGTCGACGACGTCTCGCTCCAGCGCCGGCTCGGCTCGACCAGCCGCGCACCCCGGTGGGCGATCGCGTTCAAGTACCCGCCCGAGGAGGTCAACGCCCGCCTGCTCGAGATCCGGGTCAACGTGGGGCGGACCGGTCGCGTCACGCCGTACGGCGTGATGGAGCCGACGAAGGTCGCCGGTTCGACGGTCGAGAACGCGACCCTGCACAACTACCACGAGGTCGAGCGCAAGGACGTGCGCCCGGGGGACACCGTCGTCCTGCGCAAGGCCGGCGACGTGATCCCCGAGATCCTCGGCCCGGTCCTGCCGCTGCGGCCCGAGGGCCTCGCGCCGTGGGTCGGCCCGACCGAGTGCCCCGCGTGCGGGACGACCCTGGTGGAGCAGCGGGCCGGCGACAAGGACCGGCGCTGCCCCAACCACCGGTACTGCCCGGCCCAGGCGCGTGAGCGGGTGTTCCACGTCGCCGGACGCGGCGCGTTCGACATCGAGGGGCTCGGCTACGAGGCCGCGGCCGCTCTCCTCGACGCGCAGGTCATCGACAACGAGGGCGACGTGTTCGACCTCGACGAGACGTCCCTCGTCCGGGCGCCGCTGTTCACCCGGGCTCCCAAGAAGGGCGAGGAGGGGCCCCAGCTCAGCGCCAACGGCCAGCGCCTGCTCGACCACCTGTCGAGGGCCAAGCACGTGCCGCTCTGGCGGGTGCTGGTCGCGCTGTCGATCCGGCACGTCGGGCCGACCGCGGCGCGCGCCCTGGCCGCGGAGTTCGGCTCGATGGACGCGATCCGCGCGGCCACCGAGGAGCAGCTCGCCGCCGCCGAGGGCGTCGGCCCCACGATCGCCGAGGCGGTCATCGAGTGGTTCGCCGAGGACTGGCACGTCGAGATCGTCGATCGCTGGGCGCGCGCGGGCGTGTCGATGGCCGACGAGCGTGACGAGTCGGTGCCGCGCACCCTGGAGGGGCTGACCGTGGTGGTGACCGGGTCGCTGGTCGACTTCAGCCGCGACTCCGCCAAGGAGGCGATCCTCTCCCGTGGCGGCAAGGCCGCGGGCTCGGTGTCGAAGAAGACCGACTACGTCGTCGTCGGCGACAACGCGGGCTCGAAGGCCGACAAGGCCGAGCAGCTCGGCGTCCCGATCCTGGACGAGGCCGGCTTCACAGCACTCCTCGAGGGCGGGCCGGACGCGCTGGGCTGACCAGGTCGGCCCCCTCCGTCGACCACGGGACCAGTGGGCCCCTCCCGCGGGACGTAGGCCCCTCGTGGGCGTCCGTCGGGCGCGCGCATGCTCGGAGCATCGAGAGACGTGACCACGTCAGGAGGCCGACATGTTCCTCGCACTGATGATCGCAGGCGGGATCCTGATCGCGACCGTGTTCGTGGTCGCGATCCTGCGCAGCTGGGGCAAGGACGTCGAGCAGACCGAGGCCGAGCTGCACGAGCCCGGCGCCCGGACCGTGGCGTTCGAGGTGCCGCCCGGCCGCGACCCGGCCGAGCTGATGGCCGTGCTGACCCACGCCGGCTACCGCGCCATCGAGGAGCACCCGGGCCGACTGCTCGTCGCCTGCCCGCAGGTCGACGACCCGGTCAAGGTGCGCATGCTGCTCGCGGGCGGCTGATCCCGCAAACGTCGCGCCAGTGAGCGCGGCGCGCGTCCGCGTCGCCCCGGCGTGGTGTGGTCATGGGTGTGTCCCCGCCGGCGCGGTGGGTGCCGGCGGGGGTGGGGGGTCAGCCGGTATGTCGCTGGCTGCCCGGGTCCGTGCGGGGGCCGGGTTCGGTGTAGGTGTAGCCGAGCGGGCTGGTCCAGGTGAACCCGGTGGCCGTGTCGTGGTCGTAGGTCCAACAGGTGAAGGTCTTGAGGCGGTGGTGGCCGCGGCAGGGCGGGTACAGGTTCGACGAGGTGGTCGTGCCTTCGGGCCACTCCCCGCGGTGGTCCAGATCCGACCCGTGCTCCTGCTGCTGCTCGTCGGTGCCGGCCGGATCCTTCCGCTTCTTCCGCTTCTTCGCCCGGTAGCCCGGTCGGGAGGGGCGGTGGCAGCCGGGGAACGGGCACTCGGGGTGGCGGAGCTTGACCTGCTCGACCATCCGGTCGGTCGGGGTGTACGAGTCGGTGGTCATCTCCTCGGCCAGGTCGATGACCGGGCGGATCGTGACCTTCGTGCCGGCCCGGGTGCACCACTCCCGGACCTGTTCGATCGTGGTGGTCGACCGGGTGTTGTCCACCTCGGCGGTGGCTTGGCCGGGGCGGGTGTGCACGAAGACCATCACCCCCGGCGGCGACCCCTCCTCACCGGG
Source organism: Nocardioides sp. (assembly GCA_020636915.1). Classification (GTDB taxonomy): domain Bacteria; phylum Actinomycetota; class Actinomycetes; order Propionibacteriales; family Nocardioidaceae; genus Nocardioides. Next base: position 63,200 of record JACJWV010000007.1, on the reverse strand, counting down.
CGTATCGCCGTGGCGGCCGCCGAGCATGCCCAGGACCATCGACCGGCGGACCTGGAGCGGGATCGCGGGATCGAGCTCGGCGGAGCGGGTGGCGAGGTAGTCCTCGAACGCGACCGCGTCGGGGACGTGGGCCATCGCGGTGATCGGGACCAGCCCGTCATAGGTCATCGCCCCCAGGTGGACCTGCACGTGCCGCTTCTCCGCGGCCTCGGCGCGGCGGCGTTCGGTCTCGACCGGGTCGTGCTCCTTGCGCGCCTTCTCCACCTGCCGGTCGATCTCCGCATACGAACACCTCGCCGCGACGAAGTACAGGGCCCGATCGACGGCCGCCGCACCCTCGGGCGGCAGCGAGGCGGTGGCTTGGGCGATCCGTCGGGCCTTCCACACCGCCACCTCCCCGGCCAGCACCCGGGCCCAGACCCTGGGGAGCCGGTACGCCAGCTCCACCGCATCCCCCAGGTACCGCCGCCCGGAGTCGGTGGAGTGCCCAGAACCCCTATATCCACAGGGCTCTGAGCATCGTGGAGGCAAGGAATCCGCGGGTCGCGACCGTCCGGGGCGAAAGTGCGGTGGCCCGGTTCAACCAGGTTGATCGCCGCCACCGCACTTTGCCCAGCGGCGCGAATGCACTCCTGCGCGGACCGTGAGCCGGGAAGCAGCGCCAGCCCGAGCGGGCGCCGTCCCGCATAGCCAGCCTGTCGGTCGCAACCCGAGACAAGCCCGCAGCCCGCCGACAGTCGACCGAGGGGTGGTTTCGAGGCGCAGAGCCCGTTCACACCTCAACCACCGTGCCGCCGCAAGCCGGGAGGCAGCGCCGGCCCGCGAGGCGCGCCTACGACCACGAGTTGTACGACCCCCGCGCCACCGTGAGATCGTCTCCGGCCGGCTCGCCGGTGTCCGTGCACGCCCCGGTCGTCGGGGCGCAGACGAGCACGGTGCCGCCCGGGCTGGTGGTGACCACGTGCCCGTCCGGGCTCCAGCCGCTCGTCCTGCGCTCCGGGAATCCGAGCGGCAGGGCCTCGCCGGAGGCGACGTCGTAGAGCTCGCTTCCCGCGTCGCCGGACGTCAGGAGGTAGCGACCGTCCGGCGAGATCGACGCGACCTGGTCGCCGCCGTCCGGGTAGGTCCCGACCAGGTCGCCGTCCGGCAGCGACCGCACGTGCCACTCGGTGACGTGGACGGGTGCCCCTTCGGGCGCGGTGAGGTAGCCCGCGGGACCGAACGACTGGAACGTGGTGAGGCCGAGCTCCTCCTGCGGCAGGCGCTGCACCCGGCCGGTGTCCCGGTCCATCATCACCATCCGCTGGCCGCGCTGGAACACGACGTACGGGCCGCTGAGCGCGAGCGTGGACCCCGGGTCGCCCTGGGTCCGGAAGGGCTCGCCGAGCGGGCGGCGGACGTCGGTCGTCAGGTCCCACGTGGCGAGCTGCCGGGTGTGCGGTCCCGTGGAGGTCTCGATGACGACCGTGGACGAGGTGACGTCCGTGGCGAGGGCATCCACCTCGCCCAGGTCCCGGGTCCGACCGTCCGGGCTCACCAGGGTGAGGAAGGTACGCCCGGACCCGGGGTCCGCCGACCGCACCACGGCGCCGACCGCGGTGTAGTCGATCCCGCCCGCGAGGGAGCCCCGAAGCGGGACGACGTGGGTGCCGACGTGCGCCTCGTCGCCCGAGATCCAGACGCCCTGCTGCTCGTAGGAGAGCCCGTCGGCCGGCTCCACCCCGTCGTGCCCTCGCCAGCGGTCGACCGCCACCGATGCGCCGACGGCCACCAGCGCGGCGGCGACGGCGCCGACCAGGGCGGTGCGGGTCCGGCGACGGCGCACCGCCCGGTGACCGGCAGGGACCAGGTCGGGCACGGGCGGCACCGCGATCGCCGCGGCCTCGTCGTGGAGCAGCGTGGAAAGTCGGTCAGTCATGGGAGGCTCCCTCGGTCGAGGGGACGACGTCGTCGCCCAGGACGGTCCGCAGGCGGGCGAGCGCGTCGGAGGTCTGGCTCTTGACGGTGCCCTCGGAGATCCCGAGGGCGGAGGCGACCTCGCGCACGCTGAGGTCGTCGTAGTAGCGCAGCACCACGACCGCACGCTGTCGAGGCGCCAGGGTGGCGAGGGCGTCGACGACGGCCGGCCGCGTGCTGGGGTCGTGGTCGACCCCGCCGTCCGGGACGACCTCGGTCGGCCGCTCGTTGCGCCAGGACCGCCGGCGGAACCAGCTGGCCGCGGTGTTCGCGAGCACCGTCCGGGCGTACGCCGCGGCGGCGGCCGGTTCGCGCACCCTGCGCCACGACGCGTAGGTCTTCGCGAGGGCGGTCTGGGTGAGGTCCTCGGCCAGCTGGTGGTCGCCGAGCATCAGGTACGCCGTCCGGTACAGGCCCGGCCACGCGGCGTGGACGAGCTCGGTGAACTCCTCGTCTGTCAGCTGTCTCGCCATCGATCCTCCTCGAGCGGTCAGCATCCAAGACGCCGCGTCGGCCGGATCGGTTGGGTCGACCGGTGAATCCAGGCTCAGGCCAGGACCTGGGCCGCCTCGGGATGCTCCCGCAGCCGCGCGGCCAGCGCCGACCAGACCGCGTCGACGGCGCGCGGGTCACCGCCACGGTGGACGACGACCTCCTCCAGCCAGGCCCGCTCGGCCGTCACCACGGCCGGGTCCTCGACGAGCAGCGCGCCGACCACGCAGTCGACGACGTGGGGGACGAAGGTCGCCAGCACCGTCGTCCAGTCGTCCGGAGAGCCGTCGCGGTGACCCAGGGCCGCCTCCACGCGTCGGTCGGACAGCACGTCGCGGACCACCTCGTCGGAGCTCGCGGCGATGCTGCGGGCCTCCTGCGCGCCGGGAGTGCGCAACGGGGCGGCGGCGGTCACGTGGTGCGGCAGGGTGGCCATCATCCGCACCACGCCCTCCGCGGTGGCGGCGTACGCCGTGGCGCCGAGCCGCTGGGCGCGTGCAGGGTCGCCCGCGAACGCACGCCCGCCCACGACGACGGGGGTGCCGGTGCCCCGCACCGCCTCGATCTGGCGGCGGACCCGCGGCAGCGACGAGGCGACCGACGCGCTCAAGAGCACCGCCCGCGGGCCGCTGTCGAGGATGCGGGCGACCAGCTGGTCGCGGGACGCGCTCGGCCCGACAAACTCGGCGCGCAGGCCACCCGCTCGCAGGGTGTGGGTGACCACCAGTGCCGGCAGCGCGTGCCACTCGCGCTCGGCGCAGGCGACCAGGACCGACGGGCCCGTCGGGGTGACGACCAGGGGCGCGAGCCGCCCAACCACCGCCTCGCTGACCGCCGTAGCCGCGTGCTCCTGCGCGACGGTGAAGCCGTTGGCGGCCCACAGCGCGCCGACCCGCGCCTGGCTGCCGCGCACCAGGCCGTCGAGCACCTCGGGCAGCGGCACCCCGCGGGCCAGGCAGTCCGCGGCGACGTCGTACGCCGCGCGCTCGTCGCCCGCGAGCACGGCCGACCAGTAGGCGTCCTGCTCCTGCGTCGCGACCGGCGCCGTCGTCGTCACCGGGCGTCCGGGCGGTGCTGGACGGCGACCAGGGCGATGTCGTCGTGCGGGCGGTCGCCGAGGTGTTCGGTGACGGCGATGGCCACGGCGTCCACCACGGTGCGCGCGGGCATGCCACCCATCCCGGCGAGCGCCCGGTGCAGGCGCTCCTCGCCGAACATGTCGTCGGCCCCGCGTGCCTCGGTGACACCGTCGGTGTGCATGAGCAGGGTGTCACCCGGCGCGAGCCTGACCGCGGCCTCGGCGTACTGGCTGTCCTCGAGCAGCCCGATCGCGATCCCTGCGGCGTTGACCTCCTCGATCGAGCCGTCGGCGCGGAGCAGGAGGGCCGGTGGGTGGCCGGCGTTCGCCACCTCCACCTCGAAGGCGTCCCCGACGTGCCGTAGGCGGATGCACGTCGCCGTGGCGAGACCTTCGTCCTCGACGGCCGCCTCGGCCACCACGACCCGGTTCACCAGGGCGAGGATCCACGAGGGCCGCCGGTCGACGAACGCCGCGGTGCGGACCGCGTTGCGGATCCGCTTGGCGTGCACCGCCGCCTCGACCCCCTTGCCGGCCACGTCGCCGCACAGCACCAGGACGTCGTCGTCGGGCCCGTGCACGTCGAGGAAGTCGCCGCCGACGTCTTCGGACTCGTGGGCGACGCGGTAGAAGGTGGCGAGGTCGAGGTCCGGCACCGTGGGCAGCTCGTCCGGTGCGAGCGAACGGCGCAGTACCCCGGCGACGTAGCGGCTCTCGGCGACGACCAGCGTCGCGTCCAGGCCCACGGCCACGCGCTCGGCGAGGTCGTCGAGGAAGGACTGGGAGTCGCCGAACCCGAATCCCCGGCGACGACCGAGCACCAGGACGCCGAGCGTGCGCCCCCGCGCGGTCAGCGGCAGCGTCGTGAGCTGCTCCACGCCGAGGGCGTCGATCTCGGCGACGGCCTCGTCCTCGTCGAAGAGCGACCGGAGGACGGGCTGGCGCGCGGCGCCGTCCGGCAGCGCCAGCTCCTCGGGCACCCCCCGGCGCAGGATGGCGTCGATCGCCGACGGCGACCCGTCGACCACCCAGCGGCTCGCGCTGCTGCGCACCTGGCCGCCCTGGGTGCCGACCCCGGTGAGCTGCCACGGCCCGCTGCGCACGACCACCTGGGCGACGTCGACCAGGTCGTCGAGGAGCAGGGCCACGAGCGCCTCGAGGGCACGCTGCGGGTTCTGGACGGCCGAGACGGTGCGCGAGGCCCGCAGGAGGAACTCGGCGCGACTGACCGCCTGCGCCAAGCGGGCGCGCGGCTCCGACGACCGGGAGTCGGCGAGCAGCCTGGCGTGCCGCTCCCGCACCGAGATCGACACCGGGTCTGCCTCTCCGCTGGGAAGGATCCTCCTGGGAAGCCCCCTCGAAGACAGGGCGATTCTACGGGGCGGGTGGTCGGGCCCGACCTCCCCCGAAAGGATGGGCCGGTGCGCGGATCCTAGGATTGCCCCCATGCCCGAGATTTCCCGTGACGAGGTCGCGCACCTGGCGACCCTCGCCCGGATCGACCTGTCCGACGACGAGCTGGACCACCTCGCTCCCCAGCTGAGCGTGATCCTGGAGTCGGTCGCGTCGATCACCGGCGTGGCCGGCGACGACGTCGCTCCCACCTCGCACGCGCTGCCGCTGACCAACGTCTTCCGCGAGGACGTCGTGACGCCGTGCCTCACCCCGGAGCAGGCGCTCTCGGGCGCGCCGGAGGTCGAGGAGCAGCGCTTCTCGGTGCCGCGGATCCTGGGCGAGGAGCAGTGATGGGCGACTGGCTGCGCTCCACGGCCGCCGAGCTGGCCGACGCGCTCGCCGCGGGCGAGACCACGTCGGTCGAGGTCACCCGCGCGTACCTGGACCGGATCGCCGCCGTCGACCCGGCCGTGCACGCCTTCCTCCACGTCGACGCGGACGGTGCGCTCGCGCAGGCGGCCGCGTCGGACGAGCGGCGGGCGGCGGGGACCCTGCTGTCACCGCTGGACGGGGTGCCGATCGCCGTCAAGGACGTGCTGACCACCGCCGGCCTGCCCACCACGTGCGGCTCGCGGATCCTCGAGGGCTGGGTGCCGCCGTACGACGCGACCGTCGTGCGCCGGCTGCGCGAGGCCGGCCTGCCGATCCTCGGCAAGACCAACATGGACGAGTTCGCGATGGGCTCCTCGACCGAGCACTCGGCGTACGGCCCCACCCACAACCCGTGGGACCTCGACCGGATCCCGGGCGGCTCCGGTGGTGGGTCGGCCGCCGCCGTGGCGGCGTTCGAGGCGCCGCTGGCCATCGGCACCGACACCGGCGGCTCGATCCGCCAGCCCGGGGCGGTCACCGGCACCGTCGGGGTCAAGCCCACGTACGGCGGGGTCTCGCGCTACGGGCTCGTCGCGCTCGCGAACTCCCTCGACCAGGCCGGTCCGGTGACCCGGACCGTGCTCGACGCGGCACTGCTGCACGAGGTGATCGGCGGCCACGACCCGCTGGACTCCACGAGCATCGACCAGCCGCTCCCGGCGCTGGTCGAGGCCGCGAGGCAGGGGGCGACCGGCGACCTGTCCGGCCTGCGGATCGGCGTGGTCACCGAGCTGTCGGCCACCGGTGGGCAGGGCGGCTGGCAGTCCGGCGTGATGAGCCGCTTCCAGGAGTCGGTCGACCTGCTGGTCGAGGCCGGCGCCGAGGTGGTCGAGGTGTCCTGCCCGACCTTCGTGCACGCGCTCGCGACCTACTACCTGATCCTGCCGGCGGAGGCGTCGAGCAACCTCGCGAAGTTCGACGCCATGCGCTACGGCCTGCGGGTCTGGCCCGAGGAGGGTGCCAGCGCCGAGGACGTGATGCGGGCGACCCGGGACGCGGGCTTCGGGGACGAGGTCAAGCGCCGGATCATCCTGGGCACCTACGCGCTGTCCAGCGGCTACTACGACGCCTACTACGGGCAGGCGCAGAAGGTCCGCACGCTGATCGCCCGGGACTTCGACGCGGCGTTCGAGAAGGCCGACGTGCTGGTCTCGCCGACGGCGCCGACGACGGCGTTCCGGCTGGGGGAGAAGCTCGACGACCCGATCGCGATGTACCTCAACGACCTCGCGACGATCCCGGCCAACCTCGCCGGCGTGCCGGGGATCTCGGTGCCCAGCGGCCTGGCCGACGAGGACGGGCTGCCGACGGGGTTCCAGGTCCTGGCGCCGGCGCTCGCCGACGACCGTCTCTACCGCGTGGGTGCTGCCCTCGAGGCCGCGCTGACCGCCAGGTGGGGCGGCCCGCTGCTCGACCGCGCCCCTGCCCTGGAAGGAGGAGCGGCATGAGCGAGACCCTGGTGCCGTTCGACGAGGTGCTCGAGGCCTACGACCCGGCGATGGGTCTGGAGGTCCACGTCGAGCTCAACACCGCCTCGAAGATGTTCTGCGGCTGCCCGACGGAGTTCGGCGCCGAGCCGAACACCCAGGTCTGCCCGACCTGTCTCGGCCTGCCCGGGGCGATGCCGGTGGTCAACCGCCGCGCCGTCGAGTCGGCGATCCGGATCGGCCTGGCGCTGAACTGCGAGATCGCGGAGTGGTGCCGGTTCGCGCGGAAGAACTACTTCTACCCGGACATGCCGAAGAACTTCCAGACCTCGCAGTACGACGAGCCGATCTGCTTCGAGGGCCACATGGACGTGGAGGTGGACGGCGAGACCTTCCGCGTCGAGATCGAGCGCGCGCACATGGAGGAGGACACCGGCAAGTCGCTGCACGTCGGTGGCGCCACCGGCCGCATCCACGGCGCCGACCACTCGCTGGTCGACTACAACCGCGCGGGCATCCCGCTCATCGAGATCGTCACCAAGCCGATCCTCGGAGCCGGCGCCAAGGCTCCGGAGGTGGCCCGGGCGTACGTCGCCCAGCTGCGCGACCTGATCGTGGCGCTCGGCGTCTCCGACGCCCGCATGGACCAGGGGTCGATCCGCGCCGACGTCAACCTGTCGCTCTCCCCGAAGGGCTCGGGCACGCTCGGCACGCGCACCGAGACCAAGAACGTGAACTCGCTGCGGTCGGTCGAGCGCGCGGTGCGTTTCGAGATGTCGCGGCACGCGGCCGTGCTCGGGCGCGGGGAGGCGATCCTCCAGGAGACGCGGCACTGGCACGAGGACACCGGCGTCACCACGAGCGGTCGCGAGAAGTCCGACGCCGAGGACTACCGCTACTTCCCCGAGCCCGACCTGGTGCCGGTCGCGCCGTCGCGCGAGTGGGTCGAGGAGCTGCGGGCCACGCTGCCCGAGAACCCGACCGCCCGCCGGGCGCGGCTGCAGGCCGCCTGGGGCTTCTCCGACCTCGAGATGCGCGACACGGTCGGCGCCGGCGCGCTCGACGTGATCGAGCAGACCATCGCCGCGGGCACCTCTCCCCAGGCGGCCCGCAAGTGGTGGCTGGGCGAGCTGGCCCGGCGTGCCAACGAGCAGGGCGTCGACGTGCCGGACCTGGCCGTCACGCCTGCCGACGTGGCGCGGGTCCAGGCGCTCGTCGACGAGGGCAGCCTCAACGACAAGCTGGCCCGCCAGGTCTTCGACGGCCTGCTGGCTGGCGAGGGGTCCCCCGACGAGGTCGTCGCCGCCCGCGGGCTGGCGATCGTCTCCGACGAGGGCGCGCTCTCGGCGGCCGTCGACGCGGCCATCGCCGCCCACCCCGACGTCGCCGACAAGATCCGCGACGGCAAGGTGGCCGCCGCCGGTGCCCTCATCGGTGCGGTCATGAAGGAGATGCGTGGCCAGGCCGACGCCGGCCGGGTCCGCGAACTGATCCTCGAGAAGCTGCAGTAGCCGCACGTGTGAGGTTTCCCCCACGACGATCCGCCGGTCCGACCGGCCGCGGTGGCGTCGGGTGTGGATATGCTGCGCGAGCACAACTCCATCGATCACGCCCGCCGCGGGGGAAGCCGGTCCGAGTCCGGCGCTGACCCGCAACCGTAGGCATCCGGCCCCCGCCGGGTGCGAGCCGGAACGCCTGCTGCGACGCGTCCTCATCACACGCTGTCGTGGATAGCAGCGGTGGCCACCGGGTCGGGTCCCGGTCGCTCCCGCTGCAGCAGCGGGAAGGTTCTCATGACTCGCACGTCGCGCCTGTTCAAGGCGCTGCTCGCCACCGCCGTCACCCTCGCTCTCGTCGGGGGGACCGGCGGCGCCGCCTCGGCCGCCCCGGCGGACCGGTCGGGTCGCTGGCTCGAGCGTCAGCTCGACCACGGCCTGGTCCACAACGACGTCTACGACTTCGACGACTACGGCCTGACCGCCGACACCGGCATGGCCCTGGCCGAGATCGGCGGCCACCGGGCAGCGGTCGGCCAGGTGAGGCGGGCGCTCGCTCAGCACGTCGACAGCTGGACCACCGGCGTGGACTTCGGGAGCAGCGACATCTACGCGGGCTCGGTCGCGAAGGCGCTCGTCCTCGCCGAGGTCACCGGCGCCGACCCGCGCGACTTCGGCGGCGTGGACCTCGTGGAGCGTCTCGACGGCCGGATCAGCACCGAGCCGGCCGTGCGCGGCCGGGTCCAGGACAAGACGTCGGGCACCGACTACGCGAACACGCTCGGGCAGGCGTACGCCGCCGCCGGCCTCAGCCTCGCGGGGTCCGGCAGGGCCGGGTCGGCCGTGCGCTACCTGATCACCCAGCAGTGCGACGCGGGCTTCTTCCGCCTGTACTTCTCCGACCCCGGCGCCGCCGACCAGGACTGCGACGCAGCCGCCCGTGCGGACCGTCGGCCCGACACCGACGCCACCGCCGTGGCCGTGATCAACCTGCTGTCGATCGAGCACCCCTCGGCGTCGGTCAAGCGGTCTGTCCGCGCCGCGCTCGCGTGGCTCGTCCGGACCCAGGGCCGGAACGGCAGTTTCGGCGGGGGGCCCACCACCTCGGCCGCCAACAGCAACAGCACCGGGCTCGCCGCCTGGGCGCTCGCGCGCGGTGGCCGGTGCGGCGCCGCGAAGGACGCCGCGGGATGGGTCGCCAAGCTGCAGAAGAAGAGCGGCGCGGTCGCCTACGACCGGGCCGCGTTCAAGGCCGGCATCGACGCCGACAGCCTCGACCAGTGGCGCCGGGCGACGGCGCAGGCGGGGCCGGGCCTGCGGCTGCGCGGGTGCTGAGGCGACCGCCCATGACCCGGTCGGTGCAGCCCGTCCTCCGTGCGGCCGCCGCGACGTTCCTCGTCGCGGCGGCGTGCATCGGTCTGCCCGCGGCCCCGGCGACCGCAGTGGGGTGCTCGAGCGCCCACGGGGTCACGGTCGTCGTCGACTTCGGCGAGCAGGGGGGCGGTGTCCAGGCCGCGTGCGTCGCGGACGGCGGTGGCGACAGCGCCGCCCAGCTCTTCACGGCGGCGGGCTTCGCCCTGACCTACGTGCAGCGTCAGCCCGGCTTCGTGTGCCGGGTGTCCGGCAAGCCGGCGGACGACCCTTGCGTGAACACCCCGCCCGCGGACGCCTACTGGGGCCTGTTCTGGTCCGACGGCACGTCGGGGAGCTGGTCCTACGCCACCACGAGCGCGGCGAACCAGCACGTCCCGGACGGCGGGTACGCCGGGTTCTCCTGGCAGGGCAGCGACACCCGCAGGGCGCCGGGCTACCAGCCGGCCGCCCACCCGAGCCCGTCGCCGTCGCACGCCCCCACGCACAGCCCGACGCACGCACCGACGAACGCACCGACGCACGCACCCACCGGGCCGGGCTCCTCCGCCCCGACGGGCGCCCCGTCGACGACGGGGTCTCCGACGGCGTCGGCCTCCTCCGCGTCGCCCTCGGCGACGGGATCGGGAGGCAGCGGCCCGGGGAATCGCGGAGCGGGCGGCAAACGAGACCACCCGGGGAAGGCGAAGGCCTCGAGCACGCCGTCCTCGAGCGGTTCCGCGACAGCCACGCCGAGCTCAGCAGCGGCGCCGGTCACCCCGACCTCCGCGGAGCCGGCCGACCCTGCCGGCGGTGGGCTGCCCGACTGGGTGGCCCCGGCGGCGGTCGCGCTGCTCTTCGGCGCCGCGGGAGTCGTCGCCGTCGTCCGCAGGAGGCGGGGCACCCCGTGAGCAGCGAGCGGCTGCCGCGCGACCTGCACCCGGTAGCCTGGTGGGTCTGGGCCCTGGGGCTAGCGGTCGCGGCGTCGTTCACGACGAACCCGTTCGTGCTGCTGATGCTGGTCGGGGTCGCCGCGCTGGTCGTCTCGCTGCGGCGGTCCGACCAGCCGTGGGGCCGCTCGTTCCGCCTCTACGTCTGGCTCGGCGTCGTCATCGTCGGCGTGCGGGTGGTCTTCTGGATCGTGTTCGGCGGCTGGTCGGGCGGTCGGGTGCTGCTCGACCTGCCCACGGTCCCGCTCCCGGACTGGGTCGCCGGGGTGACCCTGCTCGGCCCGCTCTACGCCGAGGCGCTGCTCTTCGCGCTGTACGACGGCCTCCGGCTGGCCACCATCGTCATCTGCGTTGGCGCCGCGAACTCGGTCGCGAACCCCAAGCGGCTGCTGCGCTCGGTCCCGCCGGCGCTCTACGAGATCGGCACCGCGCTGGTGGTCGCGGTCACGATGCTGCCCCAGTTCGCCGACAGTGCCCGCCGGGTGCGCGCCGCCCAGGCCCTGCGGGCCGGCGAGACCGGCCGGGTGCGTCGGCTGCGTCGGTTCCTGGTGCCGGTGCTCGAGGACGCCCTCGAGCGCTCGCTGGCCCTGGCCGCCGGCATGGACGCCCGCGGCTACGGCCGCGCCGGGGGAGCGAGCCCCGCGCAGCGTCGTACCACCGGGGCGCTGATGCTCGGCGGCCTCGCCGGGATCTGCGTCGGCACCTACGCCGTGCTCGACACCACCGCGCCGCGTGTGCTCGCGCTGCCGATGCTCGTCCTCGGGGTCGCCGTCGCGGTCGCCGGCCTGCTCAGCGCCGGTCGCCGCGTCGACCGCACCCGCTACCGGCCCGACCCCTGGCGCTGGCCCGAGCTCGCGGTCGTCGCGTCGGGGGTCGCCGTCGGCGCCCTCGGCTGGTGGCTGAGCGCCCACCAGGTGGACGTCGCCTACCCCGCCCTCGACGCGCTGCCACCGGTCAGCGGGGCCGGGCTGGTGCTCGCCGGGGTCGCCCTGCTCGGGCCGCTGTGCTCGCCGCCCCCGCGCCTGACCCTGGAGGTGGCGACGTGATCGAGCTGTGCGGCATCACCTTCCGGTACGACGACGGGGCCGATCCCGTCCTCGACCGGGTCGACCTCACCGTCGACGAGGGCGAGCTGGTCCTCGTCTCCGGCCCCACCGGCGTCGGCAAGTCGACCCTGCTCGGGATCGTGACCGGGCTGGTGCCGCGGTTCAGCGGCGGTCTCCTCGACGGGGACGTGCTGCTCGACGGCGCGAGCATCGTCCGCACCCCGCCGCGCGAGCGGGCGCACGTGATCGGCTACGTGGGTCAGGACCCGGCCGCCGGCTTCGTCAGCGACACGGTCGAGGAGGAGCTGGCCTACGGCATGGAGCAGCTCGGGCTGCCCCCCGAGACGATGCGCCGCCGGGTCGAGGAGACGCTGGACCTGCTGGGGATCGCCGACCTGCGTGCCCGCGACCTGCGCACCCTCTCGGGCGGCCAGCAGCAGCGGGTGGCCATCGGGTCGGTGCTGACCATGCACCCCCGCCTGCTGGTGCTCGACGAGCCGACCTCCGCGCTGGACCCGACCGCGGCCGAGGAGGTGCTCGCCACCCTGACCCGGCTCGTGCACGACCTGGGGGTCTCGGTGCTGCTGGCCGAGCACCGGCTCGAGCGGGTCGTCCCCTTCGCCGACCGGATGTGCCTGATGACCGGGGCGGGACGGGTGCACGTGGGCGAGCCCGGCGAGCTGCTGGTCGACTCGCCCGTCGTACCTCCGATCGTCGAGCTGGGCCGCGCCGCCGGCTGGCACCCGCTGCCGCTCAGCGTGCGCGACGCGCGGCGCCGGGCCCGGGGCCTGGCCGACCGGCTGCAGCCGCCCGCGGAGGCGATCACAGAGGTGGTCGCGGAGACGACCCCGGCCGTGGAGGTGCGCGGGCTCTCGGTCGCGCACGGCCGGGTCGTCGCGCTGCGCCACGTCGACCTCGCCCTCGGCGCCGGCCGGGTCACCGCTCTGATGGGCCGCAATGGCGCCGGCAAGTCGACCCTGCTCTGGGCGCTGCAGGGCAGCGGGCGCCGGTCGGCCGGGGCGATGACCGTCGCCGGCGCGGACCCCGCGGCACTCTCACCCGCGGGCCGGCGGTCGCTCGTCGGCCTCGTCCCGCAGACCGCGACCGACCTGCTCTACCTCGAGACCGTCGCGGAGGAGTGCGCCGCTGCGGACGGGGGCAGCGGCGCGAGCCGGTCGCTGCTCGACCGCCTCGCGCCGGGGATCCCCGACGACCAGCACCCGCGCGACCTCTCCGAGGGGCAGCGGCTAGCGCTCGCCCTGTCGCTGGTGCTCGCGACCCGGCCGCCCGTGGTGCTGCTCGACGAGCCGACCCGGGGCCTGGACTACGCCGCGAAGCGCGTCCTCGCGGGCGTGCTCCGCGGGCTCGCCGCCGACGGCCACGCGGTCGTCGTGGCGACCCACGACGTCGAGTTCGTCGCCCAGGGCGCGGACGACGTCGTCGTGCTCGCCGACGGCGACGTGGTCTCGTCGGGGCCGGTGCGCCGGGTGGTCGCCGAGTCACCGTCGTTCGCCCCGCAGGTGACCAAGGTGCTCGGGGCCCCCTGGCTCCGCGTCGACGAGGTCGTCGACGCCCTGGCCCGGCTGGACGCCTCGTGACGGCCGCGGTCCGGATCTCCCCGCGCTCCCTCGTGGTGCTCGCGGTGGCCTCGGCCGCCGGGCTGGCGATGCTGTGCTGGCCGCTGCTCCTGCGCGTGCACGGCACCGACCGCGTGGATCCGCCGTTCCTCTTCCTCGCACTGCTGCCGGTGGTGCTCGCGGTCGTCCTCGCCGAGCTCAACGAGGGCGGGCTCGACGCGCGCGTCCTGGCGATCCTCGGCGTCCTGAGCGCGGCCAACGCCGTGCTGAGAGGCATCTCGCCGGGGACCGGCGGCATCGAGCTGACGTTCTTCCTGCTGATCCTCGCCGGCCGGGTGTTCGGGCCCGGGTTCGGGTTCGTCCTCGGCTGCACCTCGCTGTTCGCCTCGGCGCTGATGACCGCGGGCGTGGGGCCCTGGCTGCCCTACCAGATGCTGTGCGCGGCCTGGGTCGGCATGGGCGCGGGGCTCCTGCCCCGCCGCCTGACCGGCCGCTCGGAGCTGGTGGTGCTCGCGGCGTACGGCGTCGTCTCGGCCTATCTGTTCGGCATCTTCATGAACCTGTCCGGCTGGCCGTTCATCGCCGGCATCGCGGTCGAGGGGCACGAGGGCTCCCTGTCCTACGTCGCGGGCGCCCCGCTGCTGGACAACCTCCACACGTTCCTCGTCTACACGCTCCTGACGTCCACCGGCAGCTGGGACACCGCACGGGCGATCACCAACGCGGTCGCGATCATGCTGCTCGGCCCCGCGATCCTGACGACCCTGCGCCGCGCGGCCCGCCGCGCGACGGTGACGGGGCGCGTCGTGGAGCCGGTCGTGGAGCTGGTCGTCGAGCCGGTCGGCGAGCCGGCCTCCTAGGGCTCGACGAGCAGGATCCGGTCGTCGCCGGGTCGCGGCTCTCCGCGGCCGTCCCGGTTGCTGGTGCTCACCCACAGTCGGCCGTCCGGCGCCGCGGCGACGGTCCGCATCCGGCCGTACCTCCCGACGAAGTAGTCGACCGGGTGCACGGCGCGGTCGCCCTCGACGTCGACGCGCCACAGCCGCTCGCCCCGCAGCGCCGCCATCCACAGGTGGCCGTCGAGCCAGGCCAGGCCGGAGGGTGACGCGTCGTCGGTCGCCCAGACGACCTGGGGGTTGGTCAGGCCGCCGCCGGTGTCGCCGCGGCCCTCGACCATCGGCCAGCCGTAGTCGTGGCCCTTCTCGATCAGGTTCAGCTCGTCGTAGGTGTCCTGGCCGAACTCCGAGGCCCACAGCTGCCCGTCGTCGTCGAAGGCCAGCCCCTGCACGTTGCGGTGGCCGTAGCTCCAGATCTGCGAGCCCGGGAACGGGTTGCCCGGCGCCGGCTTCCCGTCGGTGGTCATCCGCAGCACCTTGCCCGCCAGCGTGCCCTTGTCCTGGGCCAGGTCGGGCTGCCCGGTCTCGCCGGTCGAGGCGTAGAGGTAGCCGTCCGGGCCGAACACCAGCCGGCCGCCGTCGTGGATGAAGCCGTTGGGGATGCCATCGAGGATGACCGTCGTCGGTCCGAGGCGGCCGCCGTCGAGCCGTGCCTTGACGATCCGGTTGTCGGCGGCGGTGCTGAGGTAGAAGTAGAGCAGGTGGTCCCGCTCGAAGTCGGGGGAGACCGCAACGCCGAGCAGCCCGGCCTCGCCGCCCTGGTCGCCCAGGGGGACGGCCGCGCTGATGGTGCCGACCTCGCGCACGTCGTACGACGGCGCGCGGAGGAGCAGCACCCGGCGGGTGTCCCGCTCGGTCACCACCGCGTCGCCGTCCGGCAGGAAACCGATGCCCCACGGGGCCGCGAGGCCGGTGGCGATGGTGCGCACGACCCGCGGTGGGGTGCTGTCGGCCGACGGGTCGGACGACCCGGGGGACCGCGGGGTCGGCGATGCGGGTGCGGACGATGACGGTGGGCCCGAGGGCTGCGGGATGGCGGTGACGGTGTCGCCGGCCGAGGAGTCTGACCCGTCGCTGCTGCAGGAGCCCAGGCCCGCGGTCAGCAGCGCCGCGAGCGCGGTGGCCGTGGCGAGAGCGACGGGGCGTCCCATGTCACCCGACCCTACGCACGAACTCCAGCAGCAGCCGGTGCACCTCCTCGGGGTGCTCCATCTGGAGGAAGTGGGTGCCGCGCAGCTCGGTGTACGTCGCGTCGGCCATCTTCTCCGCCGCCGACCGCATCGCGTGGTGTCCGGCCAGGACGTCCCAGGTGCCGGCGACGAACGCGGCCGGCGCGCGCACCTTGCTGAGCCTGACCCGCGGGTGGCGCGACGTGTGCACCGCGACGTGGAAGTACCACTCCACCGGGGTCTGCAGGAAGGCCGCCACCGCGAGCCGGGCCAGCTCGGGGTCGGCCACGGGCAGCATGAAGCCGCTGTGGCTGAGGACGTCGATGGCACGTCGGCCCACGGGCAGGCTGGTGGTGACCGGGGAGAGCAGGCGGCCGCCGTACCGGAGCACGTGGGCAGCGCCGACCGCGACCGTGCGGGCGGCCGCAGGCGGCACCCGCAGCGGACGGAGCATCGTCGAGAAGGTGTCGCCCGGGACGCCGGCGATCGCGAACAGTCCGGCCACCCGCTCGGGATGGTCGACGGCGATCTCGAAGGCGGTGTTGACGCCCATCGACCAGCCGACGAGCACCGCGCGCTCCACGCCGAAGTGGTCCATCACCGACAGCCCGTCCTCGGCGAAGTCCTCGATCCCCACGCGGTCGGGATCGTCCGGTCGGGCCGAGCCGCCGGTGCCGCGGTGGTTCCACGACACGACGCGCACCCCGCAGTCGGGGTCGAGGAACGCCGGCCACGCCCAGGCGCTGGTGCCGAGCCCGTTGCAGAGCACGACCGTCGGACCGTCGATCACGCCGTCCGGGTCGTTGGTCCACGCCCGCAGACGGGTGCCGTCGTCGGACAGCACGTCGTGGAAGGCGAGGCGGGTGGTGGCCGTCGTACCGGTGGGGGTGGCGGACATGCGCCCGATTCTGCACGCCACGGTGCCGCGGATCGCGCAGGTGTGGCTGAGTTCACCGGACGGCCAGGGAGAGGCAGGTCCCGTCCGGTGAACTCAGCCGTGCGCAGCCTGCGCTGCCACCTCCGGGACCGGAGCCCTGCCGTGAGCGGCGAGGAACTCCTCGACCTCGTCGAGCTCCGCACGTCGTTGGGCGAGAGCGGTGGAGGCGATCATGGCGTTGCGCCGGGCCCCGAGCTGGGACTCCACCGGCCAACGGCGCACCGCGCCGGCCGCGCGGTGGAGGAGGTGCGTGAGGATCATGGTCGGCTCCCGCGATGCTCCGAGATGGTCCCGAGAGGGTGTGCGCACCACGCTAGGAGCCGGGCGATTCGCAGCGGTCAACGTCGTGTGACGGTTGCGTGAACTCCACGCAGTGCGCTCCCCGGGTGGGCGCGCCGGCTACGCGGGTACGGCGGGCTCGGGCTGGCGCTGCTTCCCGGCTTGCGGGTGGGCCCGGGACCTCGACCACGCGTCGACGGTGCGGGCAGGGGTGTGTCCCCGCCGGCTCGGTGGTGGCCGGCGGGGTGCGGGGTCAGCCGGTATGTCGCCGGCTGCCGGGGTGGCTGCCGGGGTCGGTGTAGCGGTAGCCCTGGGGGCTGGTCCAGGTGAACCCGGTGGCGGGGTCGTAGTCATAGGTCCAGTCCGTGAACGTCTTCAGGCGGTGGTGGCCCCGGCAGGGCGGGAACAGGTTCGAGGAGGTCGTCTTGCCTTCGGGCCACTCCTGCCGGTGGTCGAGGTCCGACCCGTGCTGCTGCTCCTGCTGCTGCTCGCCCGTCTGCTTCTTGCGTCTCTTGGCTCTATATCCGGGCCTGGAGGGGCGGTGGCAGCCAGGGAAGGGGCACTCGGCGAACCGGAGCTTGACCTGCTCGACCATCCGCTCGGTGGGGGTGTAGGCGTCGGTGGTCATCTCCTCGGCCAGGTCGATCACCGGGCGGATCGTGACCTTGGTGCCCGCCCGGGTGCACCACTCCTGCACTTGCTCCACGGTGGTGGTCGACCGGGTGTTGTCCACGTCCACCATCGCTTGGCCGGGGCGGGTGTGCACGAAGACCATCACCCCCGGCGCCGACCCCTCCTCACCTGTATCGCCGTGCCGGCCGCCGAGCATGCCCAGCACCATCGACCGGCGCACCTGGAGCGGGATCGTCGGGTCCATCCCGGCGGCCTCGGTGGCGAGGTAGTCCTCGAACGCGACCGCGTCGGGGACGTCGGCCATCGCGGTGATCGGGACCAGCCCGTCGTAGGTCATCGCCCCGAGGTGGACGTCCACGTGCCGCTTCTCCATGGCCTCGACCCGTCGGCGTTCGGTCTCGAGGAGGTCATGCTCCTTGCGCGCCTTCTCCACCTGCCGGTCGATCTCCGCGTACGAGCACCGCCTTGCGACGAAGTACAACGCCCGATCGACGGCCGCCGCACCCTGCGGCGGCAGCGAGGCGGTGGCTTGGGCGATCCGGCGGGCCTTCCACACCGCCACCTCCCCGGCCAAGACTCGCTTCCAGATCCGGGGGAGCCGGTAGGCGAGCTCGACCGCGTCCCCCAGGTAGCGGCGACCGGAGTCGGTGGAGTGCCCGATCGCCAACGCGAACTCCGCGACCGCGCCCTCGTCGATCGTGGGTGCGCCGTCGCCGGCGATCTCCAGCTCCCGCATCCCCCACTCGACGCTGGTGTCGACCTCCTCGCCCGGGTGCAGTCGGACCCACTCCACGGCGTGGAGGAGCAGCTCGACCTCGAGCCCGGTCATCGCGTCCCGGGTCGCCCGGGCAGCCGCGATCACCTGCTCCTCACGAGTCACCTCGCGGGTGGTGACCGTGGCTGCCATGGATCCACTCAAGCACTCGCCACCGACAGTCAGAGTGCCCAGAACCCAGTATCCACAGGGGTTCTGGTCACGATCACGTCACGATCAGCAGGCCGTTGCGGCGGCGCCGGAACAGCCCAGGAAACGGTGGAGTCCTTGACGTACCAGGCACGTCACAGACTCCACTTTCCCCATGGCGACCGCAGGCCGGGAAGTAGCGCCAGCCCGAGCGGCGCCCTACCCGCGTAGCCAGCCTGTCGGTCGCAACCCGAAGCCGACCCGCAGCCCGCCGACAGTCACCGCGGGTGGTTTCGAGGCTCAGGCGCAGAGCGCCTTCGCACCTCAACCACCGGGAGACCACCGGCGACGAGCGCGGCTACTGCCGGACCTCCCCGAGCCACTGCGTGGCGCCGTGGCGGTGGTTGACGGGGGTGGTCCAGACGAACTGGCCAGCCGGGACCGGGCCGCCCATGGCGAACCGGGCGATCGCGTCACTGACCCGGATCAGCCGGTCGGTGCCCAGGTCGTAGAGGTAGGTGCCCTCGGCGTCGGGCGGGTAGGCGGTGATCACCACGAGTCCGTTGACGCCCCCGGTGCCGGCGATCGCGCCGTCGAGACCGCTGTCCTGGATCGTCGTGACCTGCTCGCCGTCGGTGGTCAGGACCTGCACCCGGTCGTCGCGGACCCCGTGGTCGTAGGTGCCGCAGTACTCGCCCATGACGATCCGGTCGTCGGTCGCGCCGAAGGAGAGCAGGTTGCACCGGTCCCCGGCGTGGGGGTCGAAGGAGTGCTCCTCGCCGCTGCTGAGGTCGCGCACGTGGACGCGGCCGGCGGCGCCGTTCGTGGAGTCGGTCCACACCATCGAGCTCGGCGTGAACGCCAGGCTGCCGAAGGTCAGCCCCTCGTCGCGCACGTCCTGGGCGTCCGACAGCGAGACCGACCAGAGGTGGTAGGTGTCGCCCTCGGCGTCCGCGTCGTCCGCCTCACCGCTGGAGTCGGTCGGCCAGCCACCCTCGGGGATCCTCCCCTGCGAGGCGGGCACGCCGATGTAGAGCCGGCCGTCGGGACCGGCGACCGTGCGGTAGGACTCGACGTCGGCCAGGGCCGGCCAGGTCATCGTGCTCCACGCCCGGGCGACCCGGTCGAAGACGTGGGCCACGAGCGTCCCGCCCTCCCCGGTGTCGTCGCGGGTGCTCATGAGCACCAGCCGGTCCTGGGTCAGCGAGACGGGCCAGGTCTGGTTCTGCCCGATCGCGAGCTTCGGCAGCCAGTCCTTCTCACCGGTCGCCGGGTCCATCAGCGCGAACCGTGGCCAGAGCTGGTCGGACCGCGGACCGTCGCGGTACAGGACCAGCCCGTCGTTCGTCACGCCGTCGAAGTACTGCCCGTTGTCGCGGTCGAGGTTGTCGTTCGTGTGCGACGCCAGCACGTCGTAGTCGCGCCCCTCCACGGCGGGCTGTGCGTCGGCCAGGTGCACGGTCGGCGCGTCCGGAGCGGGCGGGGTGCGTGCGGGCTCGGCGTGCCGCCCCCCGCCCGGCGCGGTCAGCACGGAGACGGCGACCACAGCGGCGACCGCGGCAGCGGCCGCCCCGACGGCGGTACGGCGACGCCGGCGGCCGCGCACCCGCGCCCGGCCGTCCGCGACGAGGCCGGCGAGGTCCATCCGGTCGGGTGGGGGAGCGGCGACGTTCGCGCGCATCAGCTCCTGCAGCTCGGTCACCATGGCAGGTTCCCCTCTCCGGCGACGACCAGCTCATCGCGCGACGCCTCGTCGAACATGGCCCGCAGCGAGGCGAGCGCGCGCGAGGTCTGGCTCTTGACGGTGCCCTCGCTGCACCCCAGCGCGGCCGCGGTCTCCCGCACGTCGAGCTCCTCGAAGTAGCGCAGCACGACGCACGCCCGCTGCCGCTGGGGGAGCCGGGTGAGAGCCGTCATCAGCGCCTCGCGGTCGGCGACCGCGGCGGCGACGTCCTCGCCGGTCGCACGGTCCTGGTGGTCGGCCGAGGGCCGCTCGGTGCTCGAGCGCCGGCGCCTGCTGTCGAGGAAGGCGCTGACCACCGCCTTGCGGGCGTAGGCGAGCTCACCCCCGTTGCGGAGCAGCCGCGGCCAGGCGACGTACACCCGCAGCAGCCCCTCCTGCACGTGGTCGGACGCACGGTCCCAGTCACCGCACAGCAGGTACGCCGTGCTCCGCAGCCGAGCACGGCTCGCCGCCGCGAACTCGGTGAAGGCCGCATCGGCGGCCGAGTCTCGCCCCATGCCCAGTGAAACGAGGTCAGTCGGGGATCGGTTGCATGACCGCGCGCGACGACCGCGTGGCACCGACGGAGGCGACGACGACGCAGGCCATCGCGACCCACTGCTCGACGGTCAGGAACTCGCCGAGCACGACGATCCCGGCGAGCGCGGCCGCCGCCGGCTCGAGGCTCATCAGGATCGAGAAGACCGCGGGCCGGAGCGAGCGCAGCGCGATGAGCTCGCAGCTGTATGGGATCACCGAAGACAGCAGGCCCACGAGCGCACCGAGCACCAGGACCCGGGGGTCGAGCAGGTCCGAGCCCCCGACGCCGACGGCGGCCGGGGTGAGCAGGAGGGTCGCGACCACCGATGCCAGCGCCAGCCCGTCGAGGCCCGGCCAGCGCCGTCCGGTCTGGGCACTGAGGAGGATGTACGCCGCCCAGCAGCCACCCGCCAGCAGCGCGAAGAGGACCCCGGCCGTGGTGAGCGAACCACCGCCGCCGAGACCGAGCAGGGCGACACCGGTGCCGGCGAGCACGACCCACAGCAGGTCGCGCGGCCGGCGGGAGCCGAGCACGGCGAGCGTCAGCGGGCCGACGAACTCCAGCGTCACCGCCACGCCGAGCGGGATCCGAGCGAAGGCCTGGTAGATCGCCCAGTTCATCGTCCCGAGCGCGACCCCGAACGCGAGGACGACGAGCCAGTCCGACCCGGTCCGTCCCCGCAGCCGCGGACGGGCGACCAGGACCAGCACGATCGCGCTGGTCGCCAGCCGCAGCCACACGATGGTGGTGGGCGCGACCTCGTCGAAGAGCGACTTGGCGATGCCGGCGCCGAACTGGACGGAGAGGATCCCGACGAGCACCAGCCAGACGGGGGAGGTTCCTCCCGAGAAGACCAGGCGGAGCGATGAGTTCCTGCTGGTCACCGGGTCAACCTAACGGCACTGTGGAGACACGAGAGCGGAGGGCGAGATGGCAGACCGGACCGTGCTGATGGTGGGCACCCGCAAGGGTCTCTGGCTGGGGACCTCGGACGAGGCCCGTGAGGACTGGGAGTTCACCGGTCCTCACTTCGACATGGAGGAGGTCTACTCCTGCCTCGTCGACAGGCGCGGCCCCACCCCACGGTTGCTGGCGGGGACGTCGTCGCCCTGGCTCGGCCCGCAGGTCCGACGGTCCGACGACCTCGGCGCGACCTGGCAGGACACGCCGAACGGCGCGGTCCGCTTCCCCGACGACACCGGCGCGACCGTGGAGCGGGTCTGGCAGCTGGTCCCGGGGTGCGAGGACGGGGTCGTGTACGCCGGCACCGAGCCGGCCGCCGTCTGGCGCTCGACCGACCGCGGCGAGACGTTCTCGCTCGAGCGCGCGCTGTGGGACCACCCGCACCGGCCCGAGTGGAACGCCGGGTTCGGGGGTCAGGCGTTCCACACGGTGCTGCCGCACCCGACCGACCCGTTGTCGGTCACGGCGGCGCTGAGCACCGGCGGCGTCTACCAGACCGCTGACGGCGGTGCGTCCTGGGAGCCGCGCAACCACGGGGTCCGCGCCGAGTTCCTCCCCGAGGGCCAGCAGTACCCGGAGTTCGGCCAGTGCGTGCACAAGGTGACCCGGCACCCGTCCCGGCCCGAGCGGCTCTTCCTGCAGAACCACGGCGGGGTCTACCGCTCCGACGACCACGGCGCCTCCTGGACCTATATCGGAGACGGCCTGCCCGCCGACTTCGGCTTCCCGATCGTGGTCCACCCCCACGAGCCCGACACCGTCTTCGTGTTCCCGATCAACGGGGGCGACGGACGCTACCCGCCGTCGGCCAAGGCCCGGGTGTGGCGCTCCCGGGACGCCGGCGAGAGCTGGGAGGAGCTCGGCGACGGCCTGCCGGACGCGTTCTACGTGGCGGTGATGCGCGACGCGATGTGCGCGGACGACCATGCGCGCGCCGGCCTCTACTTCGGCGCCCGCAACGGCGCCGTCTGGGGCTCGTCGGACGAGGGCGAGAGCTGGCGTCAGGTCGTCTCCGACCTGCCCGACGTCATGTGCGTGCGTGCCGCAGCCCTCTGACGGCGATCAGCCTGGATCCAGGCTCAGGTCGACTGCAGCGTCTGCTCCTCCTCCTCCGACTCCTGCATCGAGCGCTCGATGTGCGCCTCGATCTCGGGTCGGGAGAGGGGGAACCGCAGCGCGAGCGCGTAGATGAGGCCGGAGAAGACGAACAGCACGGGGATGGCCGTCCCGAAGCCGAGCACGTTGAGGTTGCCCGCCGCCGGCTCGGGGTAGTTCCCGACCCAGGAGATGACCACGAGCCCGACCAACCACGGCACGACCCAGCTGGCGCCCGACCGCAGGTCGAGCTTCGGGGTGTCCTGGCCGAGCAGGTGGTAGATCGGGAGCAGGACGAAGCCGATCGCCACCGCGACCGCGAGCTTCCAGACGATGTCCCAGCCGGACCAGTAGACGATGAGGTTCGACGCCCAGAACGCCAGGAACGGGATCACGTGCCCCCCGGGCACGCGGAACGGGCGCTCCGCGTCGGGCAGCTGCTTGCGCAGCGCGGCGTGGACCAGCGGTCCGGACGCGAAGGACAGCACCGTCGCCGACGTGATGAACCCGACCAGCTGCTGCCAGCTCGGGAACGGCAGGAACACGACCAGGCCGACGACGAAGGTGACGAGCAGCGACACCAGCGGCACGCCCCGGTCGGTCGTCCGCGCCAGCACCTGGGGCGCGTTGCCGTTGCGGGCCATCGCGTAGGAGATGCGGGAGGTCACCGTGGTGTAGATCAGACCCGTGTCGCCGGGCGACACGATGGCGTCGATGTAGAGCAGCACCGCGAGCCAGCTCATGCCCAGCAGGGTCGCCACCGCGGCCAGCGGGCCGAAGTCGTTCTCGAAGCTCAGCTGCGCCCAGCCGCCCGAGTCGCTGATCACGCTCGGGGGGAGTGCCCCGATGAACGCCACCTGGAGGGCGATGTAGATCAGGCCGGTGAGCACCACCGATCCCACGACCGCGATCGGCACGTTGCGGCGCGGGTTGTCGGTCTCGCCCGCGAGCTCGATTCCCTGGCGGAAGCCGAGGTAGGAGAAGACGATCCCCGAGGTCGCGATCGCGGTGAAGACCCCGTGCCAGCCCTCGGGCTTGAACCCGTGGCTGGTGAAGTTCTCGCCGTGGAAAGCGGAGACGAGGAAGGCGGCGATGACCAGCAGGATGATGAAGATCTTCCACCCGACCAGCGCGTTGTTGATCCGGGCGAACCACCTGATGCCGAAGTAGTTGACCACGACGAAGACCGCCATCAGCACGACCGCGGAGACGTAGCCCAACCCGGTGAGCGTGTGCACGATCTCGCCGTCGACGGTGTGCTCGGCGGTGAACGGGGCGTACTTCGTGGCGTACTGGAGCGCCGCCATCACCTCGATCGGTGCGGTGGTCGCCACCGCGACCCAGGTGATCCACCCGGCGCTGTAGCTGGCGAACGACCCGAAGGCGAGGTGCGGGAACCGCACGACCCCGCCCGACAGCGGGAACATGGTGCCGAGCTCGGCGTAGACGATGGCGATCAGCAGGATCATCAGGCCGCCGAGCGCCCAGGAGATGACGGCGGCGGGCCCGGCCGCCTGCGAGGCGTTCAGCGCCCCGAAGAGCCAGCCCGAGCCGATGATGGACCCGACGCTCGCGAACAGCAGGCCGACGATCCCGACGTGGCGCCGGAGCCGGGTGCCACCGGCGCGTTCCTGGGTGGCTGTGGTCATGGGAGGTCCTCCGGTCCGAGACGGGCGCGACAGCTGTCGCACCCGTCCCCGTGCCCGGCGTGTGGGACGACCAAACGTCCTCGACGAGCCCCGGCAGGTCAGGGGATGTGCGGCCCCGTCGCCGGTGCCTCGGCGAGCACGACGGGGATCTCGCCGGTCGCGTCGACGAAGTCGTCGTGCGCGTGGATCGGCTCGGGCACCCCGGCCGTGATCGTGCTGCCGTCGGCCCGCATGCCGCCGACGATCGGACGGTCGCCGAGCAGGCCGTCGATGCGCTCGCCCTGGTCGGGGAGGTCGACGGTCAGCGGCTCGCCCGGCCGGACGACGTAGGCCGTCCCGCGGACGGTCACGGGCACCTCGGTGTCGCCGTCGACCACCTCGAGACGGATCTGCTCCTCGGTCAGCGTGACGAGGACGCGCGTCCCCTGCCAGCACAGGCGGAACCTGAGGCTGTCCCAGGTCGCCGGCAGCCGCGGGTCGAAGCTCAACGTGCCGTCGTGGTCGCGCATCCCGCCGAAGCCGAAGACCAGGGCGCTCCACACCCCGCCGGTCGAGGCGACGTGCAGCCCGTCGACGGTGTTGCCGTGCAGGTTGGTCAGGTCGACGTAGAGCGACTGGTAGAAGTAGTGCAGGGCCGCGTCGTGGTAGCCGACCTCGGCCGCGATCACCGACTGGACCACGGCCGACAGCGTCGAGTCACCGGTGGTGATCGGGTCGTAGTACTCGAAGTCGGCGCGCTTCTCCTCGAGCGTGAACCGGTCGCCCTGCAGGAACAGCGCCAGCACCACGTCGGCCTGCTTGAGCACCTGGAAGCGGTAGATCACCAGCGGGTGGTAGTGCATCAGCAGCGGCCGCAGCTCGTCGGGGGTCTGGGACAGGTCCCACACCTCGCGGTCGAGGAAGTAGTCGTCCTGCGGGTGGATGCCGAGGCCCTCGTCGTACGGGATCGTCATGCCGTCCGCGCACTGCTGCCACTCCTCGACCTCCTCGGGGTCCAGGTGCAGGCGCGCCGCGACCCGGACGTGCTCCGCCGGGTGGTGGTCGCGGATGTACTCGACCGCCTCGACCGCCTGCTCGAGGTTGAACCGCGCCATCACGTTGGTGAAGAGGTTGTTGTTGACGACCGTCGTGTACTCGTCGGGCCCGGTCACGCCGTGGATGTGGAACGTCGGGTCGCCGTTGCTGCGCCAGAACCCGAGGTCGGCCCACATGCGCGCGGTCTCGACGAGGATGTCGATGCCCTCGCGCACGAGGAACCCGTGGTCCCCGGTCGCCCGGACGTACTTCATGAGCGCGTAGGCGATGTCGGCGTCGATGTGCACCTGCGCGGAGCCGGCCGCGTAGTACGCCGACGCCTCCTCGCCGTTGATCGTGCGCCACGGGAACATCGCGCCGCTCTGCGCCATCTCGCGGGCCCGCTCGCGCGCGGCCGGCAGCATCACCGAGCGGAAGTGCAGGGCGTTGCGGGCGACCTCGGGCTGGGTGTAGGTGAGGAACGGGACGACGTAGACCTCGGTGTCCCAGAAGTAGTGACCCTCGTAGCCGGACCCGGTCACACCCTTCGCAGGCACCCCCAGGCCGTCGATACGGCCGGTGGCCTGGGCCAGGCTGAACAGGTTGAACCGCACCGCCTGCTGCACCGCGCGTTGCTCGGGGCCCGGGCCGCCGACCTCGACGTCGGCACCGGCCCAGAAGTCGGCGAACCACGCACGCTGGTCCTCGACGTAGTGCTCGAGGCCGTGCCGCTTGGCCCGGTCCAGGGTGCGGTCGCAGCGGTCGGACAGCTCGCGTGCCGGAACGGCGCGCGAGGAGTGGTAGGTGACGGTCTTGACCAACCGCATCGTGGTGCCGCGGGTGGCGTCGACCCGGAAGACCATCTTGGCCTGGTCGTCGTCGGAGCGGGCGACGACCTCGTACTCGTCCTCCGTCTCGAGGTGGTGGTCGGCGGCCACCGCGAGCGTCATCCCGGAGTGGGCGCACTGGTAGCCGAGCAGCATCCGCTCCCCGGTGGAGTAGCTGGCCCGCGGCACCAGCACGCGCTCGCCGAAGACCGCGGCCTTGCGGGGGTCGACGGTCGTCCCCGCCACGTGCTGTGGCATGCGGTACTCGTCCATCCCGTCCTGGCGGTTGAGGATCTGCGACGAGATGACGATCGGGGCGTCGCCGGTGAGCACCTCGATCTCCAGGGTCATGATCGCGAGGTGGCGCTGGGTCATCGACACCATCCGGGTGGAGTCGATGCGCACCCGCTTGCCCGACGGCGTCCGCCAGATCAGGTGGCGGCGGAGCACGCCGTCGCGGAAGTCGAGGCGGCGCTCGTAGTGCTCGAGGTCGGCGGTGCCGAAGGTGAGCGGCTCGTCCTCGACGTAGATCTTCAGCACCTTGCTGTCCGGGGCGTTCACGATCGTCTGGCCGGTGCGGGCGAACCCGAACGCCGACTCCGCGTGCCGGATCGGCCACGTCTCGTGGAAGCCGTTGACGAACGTGCCGTGGGCGTACGACGGCCGCCCCTCCTCGGGGTTGCCGCGCATGCCGAGGTAGCCGTTGGCGACGGTGAAGAGCGTCTCGGTGACCCCCATGTCGTCGGCCCGGTAGCTGGTCTCCACCAGGGCCCACGGGTCGACCGGGAAGCGGCCGCGGTCGAGCGGGTCCGCTCCCACAGCGGGCCGGCTCATGCCGCGCCGTCCGGCACGAGCTCGGCGAGGTCGGCGACGACGACGCCGGCGCCCGCCTCGCGCAGGGCCGCGTCGCCGGCCCCTCGGTCGACGCCGACGACCAGGCCGAAGTGGCCCGCGGCACCCGCACGCACGCCTGAGACGGCGTCCTCGAGCACCACCGAGCGCTCGGCCCGGCCGTCGAGCTCGGCCGCGGCGTGGAGGAACGTGTCGGGCGCCGGCTTCCCGGCGAGCCCGAGCTCGGCGGCGACCCGGCCGCTCACGACGGTGCGGAAGCGGTCCAGCAGGCCGGCGGCCTCGAGCACCGCGGGGGCGTTCGCCGACGACGACACGACGCCCATCGGCACGCCGAGCCGGTCGAGGTGGTCCAGCAGGAGCACCGACCCCGGGTAGGCCTGCACCCCGTCGCGCGCGAGCACGACGTTGAACGCGTCGTTCTTGCGGTTGCCCAGCCCGCACACCGTGTCCGCGTCCGGAGCGTCGTCGGGGCCGCCCTCCGGCAGCCCGATGCCGCGGGAGGAGAGGAAGTCGCGCACCCCGTCGTAGCGGGGCTTGCCGTCGACGTGGGCGAAGTAGTCGGCGTCGGAGTACGGCGAGGTGTCCCCGTCACCCTCCCAGGAGGCCAGGAACGCGTTGAACATGTCCGACCACGCCCGCATGTGGACCTCGGCGGTCGGCGTGATCACCCCGTCGAGGTCGAACAGCACGGCGTCGTAGTCCTGCCACGTCACGGTCCGGGTCATGGTCACGGGAAGAGGCTAGTCAGTCATCGGACCGGGGCAGGCCAGGTCGCCGCTTTAGGGTGGCGCGACGACCCGCACCGGGCGCTGGGTCAGCCTCCGCTTCGACCGCGACCGACCCTCGAGGCCGGCCCTCGCCGTCAGGCGGAGAGCACCCACCGCACCGGGCGGGCCGGGTCGGGCTCGGCGACGCACACCGTGCCGGTGCGCACCGTGTCACGCAGCAGCCGGGCGACCGCGGGGTCGTGGCGCTCGACCCGGGCCAGCGCGGCGGCGATCGTCTTGCGCACCGCGGTGCAGGCGCGCTCGGCGGTCGCGCCCGAGCGGCGGTCGCGCCCGGCCAGGCCGGTGGCCCGGCCCAGCTCCGCGAGCAGCGCCTCGCGCTCGAGCGCGGCGCGCTCGGAGCGGCCGGCGTCGGACCAGGCGTCGGCCTCCTCGATCTCGGCGTCCAGCTCGACGAGCCGGTCGCGGTAGGCGCGCCGCGCCGCGTCGTCGAGCACCGGCCCGAGGTCGCCCTCGCGGGGCCCGGCCGGGTCCCCGGCCAGGTCGGCGGCCGCGACCTCGACGCCGGGCTGCGCCAGCAGCCGCTGCAGGTGGTCGAGGCCGCGCAGGTCGGGCAGCGTGAACGTGGCCCCCTCGCGACCGACCGTCCACGTCTCGCCCGCGTCGCGGTGGAGGTGGACGACCTCCGTCTGCACCGGGGCTGCGGGCGCCGGGGCGCCGAGCTGCTCGGCCCACCAGGACGCGCCGAGCCGCTGGTACGCCGCGGCCGCCGACGCCCGCCGTGCGGGCTCGCCGGTGACGAGGGCGAGCGCGTCGTCCACCACGCCGTCGAAGGAGACCGCCGCGGCGTTCACGACCGCGCGGCCGGCGTACGGCGCCAGCACGTCGGCGCACTCGTCGGCGAGCTCGGCGCGCCCGGTCGCCGCCGCGACCCGAGCGACGCAGGAGACGGTCAGGAGGAGGTCGACGTCCTCGACGACCTCGGCCGGCCGCGGCAGCCGGTCGACGACCGATCCGGCGCGGTCGGGCTCACCGGCGGCGAGCCAGAGCAGCGCGGCCTCCGCCAGGACCGAGACGATCCCCTCCGCGTCGCCGTACGCCTCGAAGGTGGCCGCCTCCGTCCGCAGCGCTGTGACGTCGCCCCGCTGGCGGGCCAGGTCCGCGGCGATGCTGTGCACGACCGCCTCGACGTCGGCCTCGGCCAGGGTGGCGCCGATGGTGACGACCTCGTCGAGGAGCGCGGCGCCGCGGTCGAGGTCGCCGACCACGAGCGCGTGCATGGCGAGCCGGGAGCGTGCGTAGAAGGAGACCCGCGGGGAGCCGGCCTCGGCGTCGAGCAGCTCCAGGCCGCGCAGCTGACGACGCACCGCCACGGTGTCGAGGCACTCCCACGCGGTGGTCAGCCGCCACAGGTGCGCCGTGAGCCGGGCCGCCGGGTCGGCGAGGTGCGCGCTCACCTCCTCCAGCCGGGCCGCCAGCCGGATCCGCTCGGCGAAGTCGTCGGGACCCCAGTGCGCGAGCAGGGCGGCGTCCAGGACGTCGGCCGTCAGCGCCGGGTCGTCGATCGCCGACGCCAGCTCCTGCGCCGCGACGGCGAAGTCCGCGGCGCGAGCCGCCTCGCCGCCGTACACCCAGGCCCGTGCGAGCCCGGCCAGCAGCCGGGCCCGGGTGCGGTCGTCGGTGGCGGCGAGCAGCGCCTCGTGGAGGTACGCCGGCACCTCGCCCGGGTGCGTGCCGAACCCCTGCCCGCGCGGCAGCGCCAGCGCGGCCTCGGCCATCAGTGCGGGGTCGCCGGTCGCGCGGGCGTCGCGGAACGCCGCGACCAGCTCCGCACGTCGACCGGGGAAGGGGCCGGACATGAGGGGAGTATGCAGCCGAGGGCCGGCGATCAGGGCCGGATCAGGTGCACGGCCTCCGCGTGCCGCGCGACGGCCGCCTCGTCCCAGTCGCCGGTGCAGTAGACCGAGATCTGGGAGACGGTCCCGTCCGTGACGTCGCAGCGGATGAGCTCGCGGCAGTACCAGGTCTGGCCACGGTCCTCCCACTCCTCCTCGACCTCGAGGAGGAAGCCGGTGCTGGTCTCGTCCAACCGGGTGCGCGGCACCCTGCCCCCGCCGGGGTGGCCGTCGCGCCGCAGCTGCACGCCGGCGTCGCGGCCCTGGGCCTGCAGCCGCCACAGCGGCATGGTGAAGTCGGTGAAGAGGTCGTCGGCGAAGAGCCCCTCGGGGGGCGTGTTGGTCTCGAGGAACCGCACGAGCTTGGCGGCGAGGTCCTGGCTGGTCCGGGTGACGGGGAGCGTGGTGGTGGTCATGCCCTCCAGGCGTGACCCCGCGGGTCACATCGTGACCTCCGGCCCCGGGACGGCGTGACCCGCGACTACCCTTCGGGACATGACCGGCCCCGACATCAAGCCCCGATCCCGCGACGTCACCGACGGTCTGGAGAAGACCGCCGCGCGAGGCATGCTCCGGGCCGTCGGGATGGGCGACGACGACTGGGAGAAGCCGCAGATCGGCGTCGCGTCCAGCTGGAACGAGAT
Organism: Nocardioides sp.; assembly: GCA_020636915.1. GTDB lineage: Bacteria > Actinomycetota > Actinomycetes > Propionibacteriales > Nocardioidaceae > Nocardioides. The sequence continues at coordinate 33,255 of JACJWV010000007.1, read as the reverse complement.
CACCCCCTGCAACCTGTCCCTGCAACGGCTCGCCCAGGCGGTGAAGAACGGCGTGCACGCGGCCGGCGGCTACCCGCTGGAGTTCGGGACCATCTCGGTCTCCGACGGCATCGCGATGGGCCACGAGGGCATGCACTTCTCGCTGGTCTCGCGCGAGGTGATCGCCGACTCGGTCGAGACCGTGATGATGGCCGAGCGACTCGACGGGTCGGTGCTGCTGGCCGGCTGCGACAAGTCGCTGCCGGGCATGATGATGGCGGCCGCGCGCCTGGACCTGTCCAGCGTCTTCCTCTACGCCGGCTCGATCATGCCCGGGCAGGTCGACGGCAACGACGTCACGATCATCGACGCCTTCGAGGCCGTGGGCGCCTGCCTGGCGGGCAAGATCACCCGGGAGGAGGTCGACCGCATCGAGCGGGCGATCTGCCCGGGTGAGGGCGCCTGCGGCGGGATGTACACCGCGAACACGATGGCCGCGGTCGCCGAGGCGATCGGCATGTCGCTGCCCGGCTCCGCCGCCCCGCCCGCCGTGGACCGGCGCCGCGACGGGTTCGCGCACCGTTCCGGCGAGGCCGTCGTCGGGCTGCTGCGCCAGGGCATCACCGCGCGCCAGATCATGACCAAGGAGGCCTTCGAGAACGCCATCACGGTCGTGATGGCGCTCGGCGGCTCGACCAACGCCGTCCTGCACCTGCTCGCGATGGCCCGCGAGGCCGAGGTGGACCTGACCATCGACGACTTCAACCGGGTCGGGGACAAGGTCCCGCACCTGGCCGACCTCAAGCCGTTCGGCCGCTACGTGATGAACGACGTCGACAAGATCGGCGGCATCCCGGTGGTCATGAAGGCGCTGCTCGACGCGGGTCTCATGCACGGCGACGCCCTCACCGTCACCGGACGGACGATGGCGGAGAACCTCGCCGAGCTCGCGCCGCCCGCCCTCGACGACGACGTCATCCGGACCCTCGACCGGCCCATCCACGCCACCGGTGGCCTGACCATCCTCAAGGGCTCGCTGGCCCCGGAGGGCGCGGTCGTGAAGACGGCCGGCTTCGACGACTCGGTCTTCACCGGCACCGCGCGCGTCTTCGACGGCGAGCGCGCCGCCATGGACGCCCTCGAGCGCGGCGAGATCCAGCACGGCGACGTGGTCGTGATCCGATACGAGGGTCCCAAGGGCGGGCCGGGCATGCGCGAGATGCTCGCGATCACCGGCGCCATCAAGGGTGCGGGCCTGGGCAAGGACGTCCTGCTCATCACCGACGGCCGCTTCTCCGGCGGCACCACCGGGCTGTGCGTGGGGCACATCGCCCCGGAGGCCGTCGACGGCGGTCCGATCGCGTTCGTCCGCGACGGCGACACGATCACCCTCGACGTCGCCAACCGGCTGCTCGAGGTCGACCCCGGCGACCCGGACGCGTGGGAGCAGCGCAAGGTGGGCTGGGAGCCGCTCCCCCCGAAGTACACCCGCGGCGTGCTCGGCAAGTACGCCAAGGTCGTGCAGTCCGCCGCCCACGGCGCGATCACGTCCTGAGCGCAGCCGTCGTCGATGGCGCAGCCGCCCGACAACCGGGGGCCGGTGATCTTCCTGGCCCTCCTCGTCCTGGTCGGGCTGCTGGTCGTGGCCTGGGGTGCCGCGCACCCGGAGGTCGTCGCGCGGTCGGTGGCCGAGCCGGTGGGGACCCGCACGCCGGCCCGCAGTGACGGCTCGCCGTCGGTCCGGCCCGCCGAGACGCTCGCGCCGTCGCCGGACGGGAAGGCACCCGCCGGCCCCGGCCTGCCCGGGGGCGGCACGAAGGTGTTCGGCGGCGGCCACTTCCTGGTCGCCTACTACGGGACCGGCCGGACGCCCGCCCTGGGCGTGCTGGGGGAGGACCCGCCGGCCGTCATGGACGCGCGGCTGCGCCGGGCGGCCGCACCCTTCCGCCGGCCGGGTGCGCCGCTGCGGCACGTCTACGAGCTCATCGTCACGATCGCCGACGGCAGCCCTGGCCCGGACGGCGACTACAGCCACGACATCCCGCGCGCCGAGGTGGAGCGCTACGTCCGGGCGGCGCACCGCCACCACGCACTGCTCCTGCTCGACCTGCAGCCGGGCCGCACCGGCTTCCTGGACGTGGCGAAGCGGTGGGCCTGGGCACTGCGCGACCCCTGGGTCGGGCTGGCGCTGGACCCGGAGTGGCGGATGGGTCCTCGCCAGGTGCCCGCCCGGACGATCGGGCAGGTCTCGGCCGCCGAGGTCAACCGCACCTCGCGCTGGCTCGCGGACCTGACCCGGCGGGCGCGCCTCCCGGAGAAGCTCTTCGTGGTCCACCAGTTCCGCGTCGACATGGTCGGGCGGATCGGCGAGGTCGTGCGCCGACCCGGGCTCGCGACGGTGCAGCACGTCGACGGGTTCGGCACGCGGCGGCAGAAGCGGGCGACGTACCACGCCGTCGCCCGGCCGCGGCAGTTCACGATGGGCCTGAAGCTGTTCTACGACGAGGACGTCGACCGGATGGGCGCACCGGCGGTCCGCGCGCTCCGGCCGGCGGTGCGGTTCGTCAGCTTCCAGTGATGGTGAACGCCAGCCGGTGGGTCTCGCCCGGCTCGAGCACGACCAGGTCGGTGCCGGTGCGGAACGCGTCGGGCGGGCAGCTCGTCGGCTCGATCGCGACGGCCTGACGCCGCGGGTCCACCGTGTCGCACGTGTAGACGTGCAGCCACTGGCAGCCCTCGCCGAGCCGCAGGGTGGCCTCGCGTCCGGTCGCCGGGTCGCGCAGCGTCGCGGTGTCACCCGTGAGGCCCCCGAACGGGTGGTCGAGCACGAGGTCGCCGATCGGGCGTGGCTCGCGGAAGTCGTACGGCGTGCCCTCCACCGGCTGCTCCGGACCGGGGAGCTGCCGCTCGTCCATGGCGCACCACGTGCTCGCCGGCAGCGTGAGCTCGAGCCCCTCGATCGGCCGGTCGAGGGTGAAGTAGGGGTGGTGGCCCGACCCGTACGGCGCGGGGCGGTCGCCCACGTTCGTGGCCGCGACGGTGACGTCGAGCCCGTGGTCGCGCAGGTGGTAGTCGACCGCGAGGTCGAGAGCGAAGGGGTAGCCGGCGCGGGGCACCAGCTGGTGCCGCAGCACGGCCCGGGAGGCGTCGGGGTGGTGCACGTCCCAGTGCGTCCAGCCGGCCAGCCCGTGCAGGGCGTTGCCGCGCTCCGGCTCGGTCAGCGGGAGCTGGTGAGTGGCACCGGCGAAGTCGTAGCGCCCGTCGCCGACCCGGTTGGGCCACGGCTGGAGCACCCAGCCGCGGTAGTCGGGACAGATCTCGCCGGCCGGCCAGCCGGCCAGCAGGTCCCGGCCGTCACGGGTCAGCGACCGCAGGGCAGCCCCGACGCCGACCACCTCCGCGGCGTACCCGCCGTGACGGAGGAGAAGGGTGTGTCCGGACGGCTCCCTCATGCCTGCAGCCTGTCACAATCCCCTCATGCCATCAGGTCGGCCACTCGTCGCGGGGATCGACTCCTCGACCCAGTCCTGCAAGGTCGTCGTCTGCGACGCGGAGACGGGGGAGCAGGTGCGTGCGGGCAGCGCACCGCACCCCCCGGGCACCGAGGTGCACCCCGACCACTGGTGGGACGCGCTCCAGCGGGCGATCTCCGCCGCGGGCGGCCTCGACGACGTCGAGGCCCTGGCGGTGGGTGGGCAGCAGCACGGCATGGTCTGCCTCGACGAGGCGGGCGCCGTCGTGCGGCCGGCGCTGCTGTGGAACGACACCCGCTCCGCCCCGGCGGCGCTCGACCTGATCGCCGAGCTCGGCGGCGCGCAGGCGTGGGTCGACGCGGTCGGGCTGGTGCCGGTCGCGTCCTTCACGGTCACCAAGCTCCGCTGGCTGCGCGACCACGAGCCCGAGCACGCCGCCCGCACCGCCGCGGTGTGCCTCCCGCACGACTGGTTGACGTGGCGGCTCTCCGGTGCCGCCGGGCTCGACACGCTGGTCACCGACCGGGGCGACGCCAGCGGCACCGGCTACTGGTCGCCGTCGACCGGCGCCTACCGGCGCGACCTGCTCGAGCTCGGGCTCGGCCACGACGCGGTCGTGCCGACGGTGCTCGGGCCGGCCGACCGGGCGGGGACCACGCCGGCCGGGCAGGTCCTCGGCCCCGGCACGGGGGACAACGCGGCCGCGGCGCTCGGGCTCGGCGCGGTGAGCGGTGACGTGGTGCTCTCGATCGGGACGTCGGGGGTCGCCTGCGCCGTCGCCGACCACCCGGTGGGCGACGTGACGGGAGCGGTCGCCGGGTTCGCGGACGCGACCGGCCGGTTCCTCCCGCTCGTCGCGACGCTGAACGCGGCCCGAGTCCTCGACGCCGCCGTCCGGCTGCTCGGCACCGACTTCGCGGGCCTCGACGAGCTCGCCCTCTCCGCGCCCGCGGGTGCGGACGGGCTGGTGCTCGTGCCCTACCTCGAGGGGGAGCGCACCCCCAACAAGCCCGACGCGACGGGGGCGCTGCACGGGCTGCGGCTCGACACCATGGACCCGGCGCACGTCGCGCGGGCCGCGATCGAGGGGATGCTGTGCGGCCTCGCCGACGGCCTCGACGCGGTCCGCGCGCTCGGCACGCCGGTCGAGCGCGTCCTCATGGTCGGCGGCGCCGCCCGCTCGCCGGCGGTCCGCGAGATCGCGTCCGCGGTGCTCGGCCTGCCCGTGACCGTGCCGCAGCCGGGGGAGTACGTCGCGCGCGGCGCGGCCCGGCAGGCCGCCTGGGTCCGCGCCGGGGGCGACGAGCCGCCGCCGTGGGTGCTCGCCGACACGGTGGAGGCCCGGGCCGAGCCGACCCCGGCCGTCCGCGAGCGGTACGCCGAGGTGCGCGAGCTCACGGCGAACCGCCCGTGAGCGGCGGGGCGGACGAGCGGGACGCGGCGGACCCGCTGGCGGCGTACCGCGACCGCTTCGTCGGTGCCGAGCAGCCACTCGTCTACTTCGACGGCAACTCCCTGGGGCGCCCGCTGAAGGTCACCGGGCCCCGGCTCGCGCGGTTCGTCGAGGAGGAGTGGGGCGGTCGCCTGATCCGCGGCTGGGACGAGCGCTGGTTCGACCTCCCGCGCACGGTCGGCGACGACCTCGGGCGGATCGTCCTCGGCGCGGGGCCGGGGCAGACCGCCGTCGGCGACTCGACCACGGTGCTGCTCTACAAGCTGATGCGCTCCGCCGTCGCCGCGCGGCCCGGGCGCACCGAGCTGGTCATCGACCGCGACAACTTCCCCACCGACCGCTACGTCGCCGCCGGGGTCGCCGAGGAGTGCGGCCTCACGCTGCGGTGGATCGACGTCGATCCAGCGGCCGGCGTCACGCCCGAGCAGCTCGCCGCGGTCGTCGGCGAGCAGACCGCGCTGGTCGTCATCTCGCAGGTCGCCTACCGTTCCGCCTGGCTGGCCGACGTGCCGGAGCTGACCCGGATCGCCCACGACGCCGGCGCGCTGGTGCTGTGGGACCTGTGCCACTCGGCCGGGTCGGTGCCGGTCGCGCTGGACGACGCCGGTGTCGACCTCGCCGTCGGGTGCACCTACAAGTACCTCAACGGCGGCCCGGGCTCGCCCGCGTTCTGCTACGTCGCGCGGCGCCACCTGGACTCGATGACCCAGCCCATCTGGGGCTGGATGGGCGCCGTCGACCCCTTCCTCATGGGTCCGACCTACGCGCCGGCCGAGGGCATCCGCCGGTTCCTGTCCGGCACGCCGCCCATCGTCGGGATGCTGGCCGTGCAGGACATGCTCGAGCTCGTGGCGGAGGCCGGCATGTCGGCGGTCCGCGCGAAGTCGGTCGCGCTGACGTCGTACGCCGTCGAGGTGGCCGACGAGGTCCTCGCACCGGCCGGCGTGGTCCTCGCGTCACCACGCGACCCCGCGCAGCGGGGCGGGCACGTCACGCTCAACCACCCGTTGATGCGGGAGGTGACCGCGATCCTCTGGGAGCGCGACGTCATCCCGGACTACCGCGACCCGCACGGCCTGCGGATCGGGCTCTCGCCGCTCTCCACGTCCTTCGCCGAGGTCGCGAGCGGCCTCGAAATGGTTCGCGAGGTGCTCGCGGGGCTGACAGCCTGAGCAGATGGTGTCCTTCCCCCGTCCCCTGCAGCCGGGTGACCGGATCGGGGTGACCGCGCCGTCCAGCGGCGTGCAGGAGTCGATGCGGGCGCGGCTCGACGTGGCCCTCCGCGCGCTCGAGGTCCGCGGCTACCGGGTCGTCCTGGGCGACTGCCTCGGGACCGACGGTGTGGTGTCGGCGCCCAAGGAGCAGCGGGCGGGCGAGCTCACCGCGATGCTCGCGGACCCCTCGATCCGGGCGGTGGTGCCGCCCTGGGGCGGCGAGCTCGCGATCGACCTCCTGGACCGGATCGCCTGGGACGAGCTGGCCGACGCGGAGCCGACGTGGCTGGTCGGCTACAGCGACCTCACGACGGTGATGCTGCCCGTCACCGTGCACCTGGGCTGGGCGACCCTGCACGGGTCGAACCTGATGGACACCCCGTACGCCGCACCGGCCGGTCTCCTCCACTGGACCGACATCGCCTCCGGTGCCGGACCGTTCGTCCAGTCCAGCCCGGGTCGCTACCGCTCGACCGGCTGGGACGACTACGTGGGGCAGCCGGGGGTGGACACCCTCCGGCTCGACGCGCCCGGCGGCTGGCGGGTCCTCGGCCACGACCTGGGCGCGGGGCCCGTCGACGTCTCCGGGCGGCTCGTCGGGGGATGCATCGAGGTGGTGGGGCCGGTCGCCGCGACGCCGTACGGCGACGTCCGGTCGTTCGGTCGCGAGCACGCCGGCGACGGCCTGGTGGTCTACCTCGAGGCCTGCGAGGACAACGCCTACTCGATCGCGCGGGTGCTGCACTCGCTGCGCCTGGCCGGCTGGTTCGAGCACGCGAACGCGATCCTCATCGGGCGCACGTCCGCCCCCGACGCTCCTGACCTGACCCAGACCGGTGCCGTCGTCGACGCGCTCGGCGACCTCGGGATCCCGGTCGTCCTCGACGTCGAGTGCGGCCACGTGGCGCCGTACCTGCCGCTGGTCAACGGCGCCCTCGCCCGCGTCGTCGTCGACGGGGACCGGAACGAGATCACCCAGACCCTGGGCTAGACGGGTCCTAGGCGCTCCCGACGATGCTGGCGACGGCCGAGACGAACCCGGGGACCGTGACCGCGACGACGGCGGCCAGCAGCGCCTGCAGGACCCGACGGCTCCGGTGCCACACCGCCTCGCGCCGGGCGGGGGAGACGAGCAGCGCCGCGACGAACCCCGCGGCGGCGAGGACGACAAGGATGAGCGCCGCCGGGACCGCCAGCAGGCCGGCCGTGGCGGCGAGACCGAGGGGCAGCATCCACACCCCCCACCAGAGCCGGGGCTCTGCCAGCGCGGCCCCCAGCCGGCCGACGACGGGCGCCGTCAGGACACCGGTGACCAGCGCCATCGCGGCGAACGTGACCACGCTCAGCCAGCCCGGGCCGAGGATGTCGAAGTCGGGGTTGTCCTGACGCAGCGGGTCGAGGGCGCTGCCGAAGACGACGAGCAGGGCGATCCCGAGCACCGCCCCTCCCGCCGGGCCGCGGGGGAGCAACCAGGACACGAGCACGTAGGCGAGCGCGACCCCCAGCCCGAAGGGCAGGCCGACGAAGACGAAGAAGCCGGCCGTCCCGTCCACGGTGATCTCGCCCACCACCTCGCCGGCGTCGGTGATCCGGCCCTGCGCGTCCGGGGAGGTGGCCGCCAGCAGCCGCATCGCGATCCGTCCGGCCGGCCCGACGACCAGGAGCCCGACCACGATCCCCGACAGCAGCACCACCGCCAGGAGCCATGCGAGCGCGCGCAGGGCCGTCGTCGCGTCCCGGTCGGCCGTCACGGCCCACGGCGGGAGGGTCAGCACCTGGCGGCGCCAGCGCCACGCGAGCCAGCCGGCGGCGGCGAGGAGTGCCCCGCACGCGAGCATCAGGAGCATCGGCCCATTCAAGCAGCGAGGCGCCGGGGGTCGTAGCCTTCGCCTGTGACGACCATCACCCAGCGGTCCGGTGCGACCGCGACCGCCATGCTCGGCCTCGGCGTCCACCGTCCCGAGCGCATCGTGACCAACGACGAGATCTGCGAGGTGCTGGACTCCAGCGACGAGTGGATCCAGTCGCGGTCGGGCATCCGGACCCGGCGGTACGCCGCGGACGGCGAGTCCCTGCTCGACATGGCCGAGATCGCGGCCGAGCGGGCGCTGAAGGCGTCCGGCGTCGCCGCCGGCGACCTCGGCACGGTCATCGTGGCGACGTCGACCCACGTCCAGCACACCCCGGCCGCGGCGCCGGTCCTCGCCGACCGGCTCGGCTCGCGGGCGGCGGCGTTCGACGTGTCCGCCGGGTGCGCGGGCTTCTGCCACGCGCTGTCGGTCGCCTCCGACCTGGTCCGGGGCGGCAACGCGGGGCACGTCCTGGTGGTGGGGGTCGAACGGCTCAGCACCTTCATGGACCCGACCGACCGCGGGACGGCGTTCATCTTCGCCGACGGTGCCGGCGCGGCCGTCGTCGGTCCGGCCGAGCAGGCCGGCATCGGCCCGGTCGCCTGGGGCTCCGACGGCTCCCAGTCGCACGTCATCACCCAGTCGATGCGGTGCGACGAGCTCGACCCCGACCACCCCCTGGTGGTGCAGATGGAGGGCACCCAGGTCTTCCGCTGGGCGCCGTTCGCGATGGCCGACGTCGCCCGGGAGGCCGTCGCCGGGGCCGGCCTGGAGCTCACCGACCTCGACGCGTTCGTGCCGCACCAGGCCAACCTGCGCATCACCGAGCTCCTGGCCCGTCAGCTCAAGCTGCCCGAGGGAGTGGCGGTCGCGCGCGACGTCCAGGACTCCGGCAACACCTCGGCGGCCTCGGTGCCCCTCGCGATCGAGGCGATGGTGCGCGGCGGCGAGGCGCGGGCAGGTGACACGGCCCTGCTCATCGCGTTCGGCGCGGGTCTGAGCTACGCGGGCCAGGTCGTGACGATCCCGCCGGTGGTCGGCCCCTGACGGTCGAGTCGAGAGTTCCGTCGGTCGAGTCGAGAGTTCTGGTCGCCCGACTCGACTAGTGGAGGTGCCGGCGCCAGTCGGTGGGCACCCGGCCGGCGGGACCGGGGACCGGCTGCTCGGCCGGACGCGAGTCGGGGGCGAGGAGCGCGGGCCCCTCGAAGCCGGCCTCCTCGGTGTAGTCCCAGAACCAGTCCTCGCCCGGCTCGAAGCTCTGGATCACCGGGTGGCCGGTGGCGCGGTGGTGGGCCGTGGCGTGCTGCGCCGGAGAGGTGTCGCAGCAACCCACGTGGCCGCACTGCGCGCACCGCCGCAGGTGCACCCACCACCCGCCCCCGGCATCGCACTCCGCGCAGCCGGTGCCGCTCGGTGGCACGGTGGGGTCGATGCCGGCGCGCTCGCTCATGCGTCGAGACTACGGTGCCCTGTTCGTCACCCGCCCGCAGCCGGCTGCGGCGACCGGCGACGGTCGTACCCGGCTGCCCGACGGGTTCGAACCGTCTCTTCGCCAGCGGTGAGACCGGGGCGGGTCCGGCGTGCCAGGAGGTTGTTGGCCAGCAGGGCCGCGATCGTGAGCGCGATGCCGACCAGCTCACCGGCCCGAGGCGCCTCGCCGCGGAAGGCCTGCACGGTGAACGTGGTGATCGGCACCAGGTTGATGAACAGCACGCCGTCCTGCGGTCCGAGCGCCCGCATCGCGTGGTTCCAGCACAGCACCGCGACCACCGCGGCCAGCACGACGACGTAGAGCAGCTGCCACGTGACCGCGGCGAGGTCGGGGCCCGTCGGCACGGTCAGCACGCCGGCGGACGACAGGACCAGCGCGAGGGCGAGGATCACCACCGCCCCCGACGTCGCGCTCAGCGCGGTGTAGCGCAGGGGCGACCAGTCCGGGAGCCCGGCGGCACCGGTCGTGTAGACGACCCAGCAGGTGGCGCCGAGCAGCACGAGCAGGTCGCCGCGGCCGAGCCCCCCGTGCAGGACGGCGGTGGGGTCGCCGGCACCCAGCACCGTGGCGACACCGAGGAGTGCGACGGCGCTGGTGACCCAGGTCGCCGCGCGCGGCGGCACGCCCGTGCGGGCCCACAGCACGAACGCGGTGATCAGCGGCATCGTCGAGACGATCAGCGACGCGGCCTGCGGCGTGGTCCAGCGCAGTCCCACGAAGGCGAGCAGGTTGAAGCCCGCGAACCCGACGGTGCCCAGCACGGCCACCGAGCCCAGCTCGCGGCTCGGCACGAAGGCGCGGCGGCCCTCGACGAGGGCGAGCAGGAGGAGGAAGACGACGCTCGCGGCGCCGTACCGGATGGCGGTCTGCCAGACCGCGTCGACGTGCGGGAAGGCCGACTCCGCGACGACGAACATCCCTCCCCACGCCAGGGTGGTGGTGACGGCGGCGGCCACGCCCAGGGGGCGGCTGGAGGACATCGGAGATCCCTTTCTCTGGTCGGTCGGCTGCCAGCCTGCGCCCGGGGCGGCGCCGGCGACAGTGGCCCACGGGCCGCTGATCGACGTCTTCGGGCCACCATCGGCAGCGTCGTGGACCGGTGGCCTGATATGAGCGTTTACTGGCCCACGGGCCATCGCCATGCGCAGGCGCCGACGCCTAGGCTGGTCACGTCGAGAGGAGTCCTGATGGCCGTGATCGCGGTGGTCGCCCTGGACGAGACCCCGTTGTTCCACCTGTCCGTACCGTGCGAGGTGCTCGGCGCCGACCGCAGCGACGACGGCCTGCCCCGGCACGAGGTCCGGGTCGCCCGCGCCGGCCGCGGGCCGGTCCGTTCCAGCGCCGGCGTCGTCCTGCACGCGCCGTACGGGCTGGAGGCGCTCGAGGACGCCGATGTGGTGATCGTCCCGTGGTGGGGACGGCTCGCCGGTCAGCCCCTGCCGGGCCGCCTGCTCGAGTCGTTGCGCAGGGCCCACGCGCGCGGGGCCCGGGTTGCCGGGCTGTGCGGCGGGGCGTTCGTCCTGGCCGAGGCCGGCCTGCTCGACGGCAAGCGGGCGACGACCCACTGGAAGTACGCCGGCGACCTCGCCGCCGGGTACCCGCTGGTGCAGGTCGAGCCCGATGTGCTCTACGTCGACGAGGGCGACGTGCTCACCTCGGCCGGGACCGCCGCGGCCATCGACCTGTGCCTGCACCTGCTGCGCACGCTCAGCGGGGCCGAGGTCGCCCATGCCGTCGCGCGGCGCATGGTCGTCCCTCCGCACCGCGCCGGTGGGCAGGCGCAGTACGTCGACGTACCTGTACCCGAGGTCCGTGCAGACGACGACGGCGTCGCGGTCGCGATGCGGTGGGCGTTGGAGCACCTCGACGAGGCGATGGGGGTCGAGGACCTCGCGGGCCGGGCGCTGATGAGCCGGCGCACGTTCACCCGGCAGTTCCGGCAGCGCACCGGCACCAGCACCCTCCAGTGGCTGCTGCAGCAGCGGACGCTGCTGGCGCAGCGGCTGCTCGAGACCACCGACCTGCCGGTGGAGGTCGTGGCGCACCGCAGCGGCTTCGGCTCGGCCGTCACGCTGCGTGCCCACTTCCAGCGCGCCCTGGGCACCTCCCCGCGCGACTACCGGGCGACGTTCTCCCGCGAGGCGCACCCGCCGCTGGAGCGGATCGCGGCCGGCTGAGCCACCGATCCCGCGCCCGCGGCCGCCCGGCGGTGTCGGAGCGCTGTGCGAGGGTGGGGCGATGGACCAGCGGATCAGCTTCGTGACCCTCGCCGTCCGCGACCTCGACGCCAGCCGGGCCTTCTACGTCGACGGGCTCGGGTGGCAGGCGGCCCTCGACGTGCCGGGGGAGGTGCTGATGATCCAGGTCGGCGAGCACGTCGTGCTCTCCCTGTGGGCCGAGCCGGGCTTCGAGGCCGAGGTGGGGCCGGTGCGGCGAGGCCCGGGCCTGGCCCCGATCACCCTGGCCCACAACGTCCGCACCCGCGAGGAGGTCGACGCCGTCCTCGACGTCGCCCGCCGCGCCGGTGCCGACCCGGTGACCGAGGCCGTCGAGCGCGACTGGGGCGGCTGCACCGGCTACTTCGGCGACCCCGACGGGTACCGCTGGGAGATCGCCTTCAACCCCGGACCGATCGGACAGGTGGTGCTGCCATGAGTGACGACCCGACGCAGGTGCTCCGCTACCCGCAGCTGCAGGACGAGGGCCTCGCGGACTGGCGCTTCTTCCTGATGAAGCTGCACGGCCGGTTCCGCACCGGCAGCTTCGTGAGGGGACTCGAGCTGGTCACCCGCATCACCGCGGCCGCCGAGGAGGCCGACCACCACCCGGACGTGGTGCTGACCTACCCGCACGTCGACGTCGACCTGCACAGCCACGACGTGCACGGGGTGACCAGCCGTGACGTCGCGCTGGCCCGCCGGATCTCCGAAATCGCTGCGGCGATGGGCGTCGAGGCCGCACCTCGCGAGGTGTCCACCCTCGAGCTCGCGCTCGACGTGCCCGACGCTGCGGCCGTGAAGCCCTTCTGGTCGACGGTCCTGGGCTACGGCGACTCCGCCTGGGAGACCCAGGTCGAGGACCCGGGCGGCCGCAACGGCACGCTGTGGTTCCAGGAGGCACCGGAGGCGACCGGCGAGGTCCAGCAGCGGTTCCACCTCGACATCGTCGTCCCGCGCGAGGTCGCGGAGGAGCGGGTCGAGGCGGCGGTCGCCGCGGGCGGGACCCTGGTCACCGCCGAGCACGCGCCGGCGTTCTGGGTGCTCGCCGACGCCCACGGCAACAAGGTCTGCGTCTGCACCGCGGACGGCCGGGACCTCGCCGAGGAGTGAGATCGGCGTCCCGCATGATGGGACGCGTGCCACACTCGCGTGCAGGCGGGAGGCCGGTGCGGCTACGGTGATGCCATGCGCAAGGACCTTCTTGTACGCACGCGACGTGTGGGCTGACCGGGACACCGACTCAGCGCGCACGTCACCCCTCGCCGCCCAGCATGCCGGGCCGAGGGGTTTTTTGTTGGGCACGGGACGAGACAGGAAGCAGGACCGATGAGCGAGCAGGTGACAGGCGCCCAGAGCCTGATCAGGTCGCTGGAGGCCGCGGGGACCACCGACATCTTCGGCATCCCGGGCGGCGCCATCCTCCCCGCGTACGACCCCCTCATGGACTCCACCATCCGGCACATCCTGGTCCGCCACGAGCAGGGCGCCGGCCACGCCGCGCAGGGGTACGCCGCCGCCACCGGTCGCGTCGGGGTCTGCATGGCCACCTCGGGGCCCGGTGCGACCAACCTGGTCACGCCGCTCGCGGACGCCCACATGGACTCGGTCCCCCTCGTCGCCGTCACCGGCCAGGTCGGCGCGTCGATGATCGGGACCGACGCCTTCCAGGAGGCCGACATCCGCGGCATCACGATGCCGATCACCAAGCACAACTTCTTGGTCACCGACCCGGCGGAGATCCCGCGCACCGTGGCCGAGGCGTTCTACATCGCCTCCACCGGGCGGCCCGGCCCGGTGCTCGTCGACGTCGCCAAGTCCGCGCTGCAGGCGACCACGACCTTCGCCTGGCCCTCCGAGCTCAACCTGCCGGGCTACCGTCCGGTGACCCGTCCCCACTCCAAGCAGATCCGCGAGGCCGCCCGGCTCATCCTCGAGGCGCGCCGACCGGTCCTCTACGTCGGCGGTGGCTGCATCCGCGCCGGCGCGGCCCGCGAGCTGAAGGTGCTCGCCGAGCTCACCGGCATGCCGGTCGTCACGACGCTGATGGCGCGCGGCGCGTTCCCCGACAGCCATCCCCAGCACCTGGGCATGCCCGGCATGCACGGCACCGTCGCGGCGGTCGCCGGGCTGCAGCGCAGCGACCTGATCATCAGCCTCGGTGCCCGCTTCGACGACCGCGTCACCGGCAACCTGGACTCGTTCGCACCGGGGGCCAGGGTCATCCACGCCGACATCGACCCGGCGGAGATCGGCAAGAACCGCGCCGTCGACGTCCCGATCGTCGGCGACTGCCGCGAGGTCATCAGCGACCTGGTCGTCGCGCTCACCGCGGAGGCGGACGCGGGTCACACCGGCGACTACGAGGGATGGGTCGAGTTCCTGGCCGGGGTCAAGAAGAAGTACCCCCTCGGCTACGACGTCCCCGCCGGCGAGCTCGCCCCGCAGTACGTCCTCGAGCGGCTCGGCGCGATCGCCGGCCCGGAGGCCGTCTACTGCGCGGGCGTCGGCCAGCACCAGATGTGGGCGGCCCACTTCGTCGGCTACGAGCACCCGAACACGTGGATCAACTCCGGCGGCCTGGGCACCATGGGGTACGCCGTCCCGGCGGCCATGGGCGCCAAGGTCGGTCGCCCCGACGCGACGGTGTGGGCGATCGACGGCGACGGCTGCTTCCAGATGACCAACCAGGAGCTGGCCACCTGCGCGATCAACGACATCCCGATCAAGGTCGCCGTCATCAACAACGAGTCGCTCGGCATGGTCCGGCAGTGGCAGACGCTGTTCTACAACGAGCGCTACTCCAACACCGACCTGCACTCCAAGCGGATCCCCGACTTCGTCAAGCTCGCCGACGCCTATGGCTGCGTGGGCCTCGCGTGCGAGAGCCCGGGCGACGTCGACGCCACGATCGCCAAGGCGATGGAGATCGACGACGTCCCGGTCGTGGTCGACTTCCGGGTCCACCGCGACGCCATGGTGTGGCCGATGGTCGCGGCCGGCACGAGCAACGACGACATCAAGTACGCCCGCGACATGGCCCCCAAGTTCGACGACGACGCAGAGCTGGAGCTTCGCCCATGAACACGAGCAACCCCGGCTCCCGCCACACCCTCTCGGTTCTCGTCGAGAACAAGCCCGGCGTGCTGGCCCGCATCGCGGGCCTGTTCAGCCGCCGCGGCTTCAACATCGACTCGCTCGCGGTCGGCCCGACCGAGCACCCCGAGGTCTCGCGGATGACGATCGTGGTCAACGTCGAGGACTCCCCGCTCGAGCAGGTCACCAAGCAGCTGAACAAGCTGGTCGAGGTGATCAAGATCGTCGAGCTCGACGGGTCGGCCTCGGTCAACCGCGAGCTGCTGCTGGTCAAGGTCCGGGCCGACGCGGACACCCGCGGCCAGGTCCTCGACGCCGTCCAGCTCTTCCGGGCCAAGGTCGTCGACGTCTCCCCGGACGCGGTGACGATCCAGGCCGTCGGCAACTCCGACAAGCTCGCCGACCTGCTGCGCGTGCTGGAGCCCTTCGGCATCCGCGAGCTCGTCCAGTCCGGCATGGTCGCGATCGGTCGCGGCTCCCGCTCCATCTCCGAGCGCACCCTGCGCCCGGTGACCGTCCCCGCCCCGCCCGCTGCGGGCTGAACCAGCAACACGAACCCGAAGGAGAAGCCTCCGTGGCTGAGATGTTCTACGACGACGATGCCGACCTGTCCCTGATCCAGGGCAAGAACGTGGCGGTCATCGGTTACGGCAGCCAGGGCCACGCCCACGCGCTGTCGCTGCGCGACTCGGGCGTCGACGTGCGCGTCGGGCTGCAGCCCGACTCCCGCAGCCGTGCGAAGGCCGAGGCCGAGGGTCTGCGGGTCCTCACCCCCGCCGAGGCGGCGGAGGAGGCCGACGTCATCGTCATCCTCGCCCCCGACCAGCACCAGCGGAAGCTCTACGCCGAGGAGATCGAGCCGGCCCTGACCCCGGGTGACACGCTGGTCTTCGGTCACGGCTTCAACATCCGGTTCGGCTACATCACCCCGCCCGCCGGGGTCGACGTGTTCATGGTCGCCCCGAAGGGCCCCGGCCACCTGGTGCGTCGCGAGTACGTCGACGGGCGTGGTGTCCCCGTGCTCGTCGCCGTCGAGAAGGACGAGTCCGGCAACGCCTGGCCGCTCGCGCTGTCCTACGCCAAGGCGATCGGCGGCCTGCGCGCCGGCGGCATCAAGACCACCTTCACCGAGGAGACCGAGACCGACCTGTTCGGTGAGCAGGCCGTCCTGTGCGGTGGCGCCTCGCAGCTGGTGATGTACGGCTTCGAGGTCCTCACCGAGGCCGGCTACCAGCCCGAGGTCGCCTACTTCGAGTGCCTGCACGAGCTGAAGCTGATCGTCGACCTGATGTACGAGGGCGGCATCGCCAAGCAGCGCTGGTCGGTCTCCGACACCGCGGAGTACGGCGACTACGTCTCCGGCCCGCGGGTGATCACCCCCGAGGTGAAGGAGAACATGAAGGCCGTCCTCGAGGACATCAAGAACGGCTCGTTCGCCAAGCGCTTCATCGACGACCAGGACGCCGGGTCGCCGGAGTTCACCGAGCTGCGCAAGAAGGGCGAGCAGCACCCGATCGAGCAGACCGGACGCGAGCTGCGCAAGCTGATGGCCTGGGTGAAGTCGCACGACTCGGACTACACCGAGGGCACCGCCACCCGCTGATCTCCTGACGACGCCTGCGTCGGCGCGAGATCTCGAGAACTCGCGGCGGCGCAGGCGTTGCAGCGCCTGTTCGACGGCGAGGTCGAGCTACCCGAGAAGGGCATGGCGCCGGTCGCACACCGACGACCCGCGGGGAGGTAGGTTGCGCGGGTGGAGACGGAGGGATCCGGGCCGTCCGCACCCGTGCCCGTGCCCGAGCTGACGAGTCACCCCGACCACACGGGATGGTCGGACTCGGCCGCCCGTGCGGTGCTGCAGCTCATGGTGGAGTCGGTGGCTGAGATGATCGGCTTCGAGGTGGCGGCGTTGTCGGTCGCCCTCGACGGCGAGCTGGTCACGATGGCCTACACCGGCCCCGAGGAGTTCCGCGAGTACCTCATCGAGAACGCCGACCCGATCTCGATCCTCGACCCCGTCCTCGAGCGCGGTGACGTGTGGGGGCGGTTCCGCTTCATGCCGGCCGACCGGTACGACGGCAACCTGGACGGGCACTGGGTGGTCACCGCCGAGCGCCGGGACGAGCACCCTGACGCCTGGGACCCCCTCGACGTCCTGGTCGGGCTGCTCACCGACGACGACGGCCGCCTGGTCGGGATCCTGTCGGTCGACAACCCCGTCTCCGGCCGCCGGCCGGACGACGCCCAGCGGCGGCTCCTGGAGCGCTACGCCGCCCAGGCCGAGCGGGCCGTGCTGACCGCCTTCGAGCGCGAGGACCTCGTGCAGCAGGTCGCGCACGCGGAGTCCGCGCGCCGCCTGATCCGGTCGACGTCGATGTCGACGCACGCGTCCCTCGACGACGTGCTCCGGCACACCCACCGTCCGCTGGTCGAGGGGTTCGGCGCGAGCGGGTCGTGGATCCAGGTGCTCACCGAGGACGGCGGGCCCGGGCCCGGCTACGCGCGCTCCCACGACGGGGAGATGGTCCACCTCGGCGACGACGTCGTCCGGGTCGCCTGTGAGATCGCGCCGCGGCTGTGGAAGGAGCAACGGGTCCTGGTCGTCAGCGCGGGGGAGTCGCTCGAGGTCGCGGACATCGTGCACCGCCAGCTGGCCGACCTGGAGCTGTCGGCCGTGCTCGCGGTCCCGCTCGGCGTCGGGACCGAGTGCCTGGGGTTCCTCGCGCTCACCCGCCGTGCCCAGGACCCGCCGTGGTCGGTGGTCGAGACGACGTCGGCTCTCGAGATCGGTCACGACCTGGGGGCGGCCCTGCGCACCGCCCGGGCCCTGGAGATCGAGCGCGATCTGGTCACCGAGCTCCAGCAGCTCGACGACTACCGCAGCCAGCTCATCGCCACGCTGTCCCACGAGCTGCGCACCCCGCTCACGGTGATCGCGGGCAACCTCGAGCTCCTCGACATGCAGGGCGTCCCGGCCGCGGCCGAGCGCTTCGTGACCGCGATGACGCGCGGCACCGACCGGATGCAGAAGGTCGTCGACGACCTGCTGCTGCTCGCGCGGGTGAGCCATCCCCAGCACCCGCTCGTCCGTGCCGAGGTCGACGTGGTCGACCTGACCCGTGACGTCGTGCTCCTGGTCGAGTCCGCCGCGCGGGCCAAGCAGCAGACCCTCACCGTCGACCTGGGCGACCGGCCGCTCCGCGTCTGCGGTGACCCGTCCGAGCTGGACCGGATGCTCGGCAACCTGGTGAGCAACGCGGTCAAGTACACCCACGCCGGCGGCCGGGTCACCGTGACCGCCTCCCACGAGGGGGAGGACGTCGTCATCCAGGTGACGGACACCGGGATCGGCATCTCCGAGGACGACCAGGCCGGGCTCTTCGGTGCGTTCTTCCGCACCACGAACCCCGAGGCGCTCAGCGAGTCCGGGACCGGCCTGGGCCTGGCGATCGTCGCGTCCATCGCCGAGCGCCACTCCGGACGGGTCGAGGTCGAGTCGCTGCTCGGCGAGGGCACCACGTTCACCGTGGCGCTGCCCGCAGCCCCGCGCTGAGCCCGGACGTCCGGGGAATGGCGGCGGTGCCGGCGGCGTTCGGGCCCGCGTGCACATCGAGATCTGGAGCGACGTCGTCTGTCCCTGGTGCTACGTCGGCAAGCGCCGCCTGGAGACCGCGCTGGCGGGGTTCGCGCACGCCGACGAGGTCGAGGTCGTCTACCGCTCCTTCGAGCTCGACCCGACCGCCCCGCGACCGACCGGCGGTGAGCCCGAGCCGAGCACCTCGGTGATCGCGCGGAAGTACGGTCGCCCGGAGCCCGAGATGCGCCGGATGCAGCAGCAGCTGATCGACCTCGCGGCGCAGGAGGGCCTCGCCCTCCGCCTCTTCGACACCGTGCACACCAACACCGTCGACGCCCACCGGGTCCTGCACCTGGCCCTGGACGCCGGGGGTCCCGAGCTCCAGCGCGCCCTGAAGGAGGCGCTGCTGGCGGCCTACTTCGCCGACGCCCGCGACGTGGGCGACCACGCGGTGCTCACCGAGGTCGCCGTGGCCACCGGGCTCGACGAGGACCGCGTGCGCGCGGTCCTCGCGGGGGAGGAGTTCGCCGACGCGGTGGCGGCCGACGTCGCGCAGGCGCGGGCGTTCGGGGCGACGGGCGTGCCGTTCTTCGTGGTCGACCGCCGGTACGCCGTCTCCGGCGCCCAGCCGGTGGAGGTGTTCGAGCAGCTCCTCGAGCAGGCCTGGGCGGAGTCGCACCCGCGGCTGCAGACCGTCGGGGGCGACGGTGCGGTGTGCGGCCCGGACGGGTGCGCGACATGATCACCTCGGCATCGCCTCGGCATCTGCCCCGCCTCACGCCGGCGTGAGACAGACCACCTTTGGTTAGGCAAACCTAAGAACCTGTCGTAGCATCGCCCTCGTGCTCGCCAACTACCTGATCGGCCTGCGCGAGGGTCTCGAAGCGGCCCTCGTGGTCAGCATCCTGGTCGCCTACCTGGTGAAGACCGACCGGCGCCACCTGTTGCCGCGGATCTGGCTCGGGGTCGGCATCGCGGTCGCCGTGGCGCTCGGCTTCGGTTTCGCGCTGTTCTACGGCCCGCGCGGGCTCACCTTCGAGGCCCAGGAGGCGATCGGCGGCATCTTGTCGATCGTCGCCGTCGTCCTGGTCACCTGGATGATCTTCTGGATGGCACGCGCCGCGCGGTCGCTCAGCGGGGAGCTGCGGGGTCAGATCGACACCGCCGCCGAGGGTTCGTGGTGGGCGCTCGTGCTCGTCGCCGTCCTCGCCGTGGGCCGCGAGGGCCTCGAGACCGCCCTGTTCCTGTGGTCGGCGACCGAGGCGGTCACCCGCGACAGCGACGCGACCTGGCAGCCCCTGGTCGGCGCCGCCCTCGGCATCGCCACCGCGGTCGTCCTGGGCTACCTGCTCTACCGCGGCGCGATCCGGATCAACCTCAGCACCTTCTTCACGTGGACCGGCGCGTTCTTGATCCTCGTGGCCGGCGGTGTCTTGTCCTACGGCGTCCACGACCTCCAGGAGGCCGGCATCCTGCCCGGCCTCGACACCCTGGCCTGGGACGTCTCCGACACGATCGACCCGAGCACGTGGTACGCCACCCTGCTCAAGGGTGTCTTCAACTTTTCGCCGGCGACGACGGTGCTCGAGGCGACCGTCTGGGTGCTGTACGTCGTCCCGGTGATGTTCCTGTTCCTCCGCGGTGCCCGGCGCCGCAGCGCCGCGGCCGCCCAGCCGCCGGCACAGCAGCCCGCCTCCGCCCACCGCTGACCCCCACCTCGGCCCCACCTCGGCCCCACCTCGGCCCACTGAGCAAGGAAGCCCCCACCTCCATGCGCAAGCCCCTGCTCGTCGCACTGATCGCCGCGACCCCCCTCTTCGCCGCCTGCACCGAGAACGCCGACGGCTCCGACGCCAACACCTCGGACGACAGCCGCACCATCGCGGTCAGCTCGACCGACGACAAGTGCGAGCTGTCCGCCACCGAGGCGCCGTCGGGCACCCTGACCTTCGAGGTCACCAACGACGGGTCGAAGGTGACCGAGTTCTACCTCCTCGGCGAGGACGGGCAGCGGATCGTGGGCGAGGTCGAGAACATCGGGCCGCAGCTCTCGCGCCAGCTGGTCGTCAGCGTCCCGGCGGGCAGCTACGTCACCGCCTGCAAGCCGGCCATGAAGGGTGACGGCATCCGCGCGGACTTCACCGTCAAGGCCTCCGACGAGGAGCCCACCCCGGCCGCCGACGACGGTGCGGTGGACCAGGCCCTGGAGTCCTACGAGGACTACGTGCACGAGCAGGCCGAGGAGCTGGCCGACAAGACCGAGACCTTCGTCGCCCTCTACAAGGCCGGCAAGGACGCCGCCGCCCGGGCTCTCTACCCGCAGGCCCGCACACACTGGGAGCGGATCGAGACGGTCGCGGAGTCCTTCGGCGACCTCGACCCGAAGATGGACGCGCGCGAGGCCGACCTCGAGCCCGGCCAGAAGTGGACCGGCTGGCACCGGATCGAGAAGGACCTGTGGCCGCAGGACGCCACGGACTACACCCCGCTCACCACGAAGCAGCGCGCGTTCTTCGCCGACGACCTGATGTCGAACACCGAGGTGCTCGAGCGGCGCATCGAAGGCCTGACCTTCACCGTCGACCAGATCGCCAACGGCTCCCGCGGCCTGCTCGAGGAGGTCGCGAACGGCAAGATCACGGGCGAGGAGGAGATCTGGTCGCACACCGACCTGTGGGACTTCCAGGCGAACGTCGACGGCGCTCGCGTCGGCTTCGAGGGCCTGGAGCCGATCATCGAGCAGAAGAACCCGCAGTTCGCACGGACCGTCAGCGAGCGGTTCGCCGCCCTGCAGGAGCTCCTCGACGCGCAGCGCGACGGCGACGGGTTCGTCTCCTACGAGCAGCTCTCCCCGGACGAGGTCAAGCAGCTCGCGAACGCCGTGAACGCGCTCGCGGAGCCGCTGTCCCAGCTGACCGCGGTGGTGCTGTCCTGACCGCACACGTCTCGCGCCGGGGCCTCGTCGGTGGCGGTGTCGCCGCCGGCGTGGCCGTCGGCGCGTTCGCCGCCGGGCGCGCGACCGCCGCCGAGGGGGAGCCGTCGACCGCCGCCCGGGACGCCTTCGCGTTCCGCGGGGAGCACCAGGCCGGGATCACGACACCCGCCCAGGACCGGCTGCACTTCGCGGCGTTCGACGTGACGACGGGCTCCCGCGCCCAGCTCGTCGCCCTGCTGAAGGCCTGGACGGTGGCGGCCGAGCGGATGACACGCGGCCTGCCCGCCGGAGAGGTCGGCCCGACCGGTGGCGACGCCCTGCTGCCCCCGGACGACACCGGCGAGGCGATCGGCCTCCCGGCCAGCGGCCTGACCATCACCTTCGGCTTCGGGCCCACCCTGTTCCGTGACGACCACGGGCGGGACCGCTTCGGGATCGCCGACCGGCAGCCCGCGGCGCTCCGCACGCTGCCCCACTTCCCGGGCGACGCGCTCGACCCCGCCGCGTCGTACGGCGACCTGTGCGTGCAGGCGTGCGCGGACGACCCCCAGGTCGCCGTCCACGCGATCCGCAACCTCGCGCGCATCGGCTTCGGCACCGTGGCCGTCCGCTGGTCGCAGCTCGGGTTCGGGCGCACCTCGACCACCTCGACGTCGCAGTCGACGCCCCGCAACCTCTTCGGGTTCAAGGACGGCACCGCCAACGTCAAGGCCGAGGAGCCCGCCGACCTGGCCGAGCACGTCTGGGTCGGTCGCGGCGACGACCCGAGGGCCGGCTGGCTGGCCGGCGGCTCCTACCTGGTCACCCGGCGGATGAACATGACGATCGAGGTCTGGGACCGCCAGCCGCTGGGCGACCAGGAGGGCTTCATCGGGCGCACGAAGGACACCGGTGCCCCGCTCTCCGGCGGCACCGAGCTCACCGAGCCCGACTTCTCGATGTCGGGCAGCGACGGCCCGGTGATCCCGCGCGACTCCCACGTCCGGGTGGTCCACCCCGACTTCAACGGCGGCGCCCGGATGCTGCGAAGGGGCTACAACTTCGTCGACGGCTCCGACCCGCTCGGCGGTCTGAACGCCGGGCTGTTCTTCATCGCCTTCGTCCGCGACCCCGACACCCACTTCGTCCCGATCCAGCTGAAGATGGCCAAGGTCGACGCCCTGATGGAGTACCTCAAGGTCACCGGTTCCGCGCTGTTCGCCGTCCCGCCCGGCATCGGCCCGGGCGAGCACGTCGGGCAGGCCCTCTTCAGCTGAGGTCGACGAACCGGTCGACCCCGATGTCGGCGAGGAACGCCGGGTCGTGGCTCACGACCACGAGCGCCCCGCGGTAGGAGGCCAGCGCCGAGACCAGCGCGTCGTACGACGCGAAGTCGAGGTTGTTGGTCGGCTCGTCGAGCAGCAGCAGCTGCGGCGCGGGGTCGGCGAGCAGCAGTGCCGCCAGCGTCGCCCGGAACCGCTCGCCGCCGGAGAGGTCGCCGACGCGTCGGTCGGCGGCGGCCCCGCGGAACAGGAAGCGCGCGAGGCGCGCGCGGATCGCGTTCGGCTCGGCGCCGGGTGCGCGCAGCGCGACGTTCCCGTAGACGGTCTCGTCGGGGTCGAGCACGTCCAGCCGCTGGGGGAGCAGGCCCACGGGCACCCGCGACCGGCCGGCGAGGCGGTGGAGCATCGTGGTCTTGCCCGATCCGTTGGGCCCGATCACCCCGATCCGGTCCGGTCCGCTGATGGCGGGGTCCTGCTCGTCGCCGGCCTCCAGCACGACGCGGCCCCGGGGGACCTCCGTGCCGGGCAGGTCGATCCTGATCTCGCGGTCCTCGCGCAACCGGCCCTCGGCCTCGTCCAGGCGGTCGCGGGCCCGCTCGACCCGGTCGTCCTGCACCCGCCGGTGCCGAGCGGCCGACTCCTCGGCCTGCTGCTTCTTGGCGTTGATCAGGGCCTTGCCGTATCCCTTGGTCAGCTCGGCCTTCTGCGCGACCTTCTTGCGGGTCGCGAGCATGCGCTCGGCCTCGACGCGCTCGGTGCGCTGACGGCGCAGGTCCGAACGCGCGCTGGTGACGGCCTGCCGGGCGGCTTCCTGCTCCGCCTCGACCTGGGCCGCGTAGGAGGAGTAGCCGCCGCCGTACCAGCGGACCGACCCGTCCCGCAGGTCGCCGATCCGGTCCATCCGCTCGAGCAGCTCCCGGTCGTGGCTGACGACGAGCAACGAGCGGCTCCAGCCCTCCACGAGGTCGTAGAGCCGCTGCCGGGCGTCCCCGTCGAGGTTGTTGGTCGGCTCGTCGAGCAGCAATACGTCCGGGCGGCGGAGCAGCAGCCGGGCCAGGCCGAGCTGGGTCGCCTCGCCGCCGGACACCTCGCCCAGGCGGCGGTCCAGCACGTCCGGGGGCAGGCCGAGCTTGCCGAGCTCGGCGGCGGCGCGCTCCTCGACGTCCCAGTCGTCGCCGATGGTGTCGAGGTACGACGCCAGCTCGGCCGGGTCGACGGTCCCGGACTCCACGGCCGCGATCGCCCGGCGCGCGGACGCGACGCCGAGGAACTCGTCGACGGGCTGGTGCACGTCGAGGGTGAGGTCCTGGGGGAGGTAGGCGACCTCGCCGGCGACGCTGACGTGGCCGGCGGTCGGCCGCAGCAGCCCGGCGACCAGCCGCAGCAGGGTGGACTTGCCGGCACCGTTGACGCCGACCAGGCCGGAACGGCCGGGGCCGACGAGCAGGTCGAGGTCACGCAGGGCCGGGGTGCCGTCCGGCCAGGCGAAGGTGAGGCCGGACGCGGTGACGACCGGGGTGGTCGAGGACATGACGGTGCTCCTGGAGAGGTGGTGGTCGGGGGACACCTCAGAGCTCCACGTCGTCTGCCTTCGTGCCGGGGGTGGGACCGGTCGAGGATAGGGCCCGCCGCCCAGCGGACGCGAGCCTTTTTCGCAGGACCGGTCGGGTAGAGTCGCGAGGAGCACAGTGTCGTGCACCTCCCACCCGCTCCACGTCGAGGACACCGCTGTGAGCCTGCCCGTCGTACTCATCGCCGAAGAGCTGAGCCCCGCCACGGTCGAGGCGCTCGGCCCGGACTTCGACGTCCGCCACTGCAACGGGGCGGACCGCGAGGAGCTCCTGGCGAGCATCGCCGCCGCGGACGCGGTGCTGGTGCGCTCGGCCACCCGCATCGACGCCGAGGCGCTGGCCGCCGCCACGCGGCTCAAGGTCGTCGCCCGCGCCGGTGTCGGCCTCGACAACGTCGACGTGCGCGCGGCGACGATGGCCGGGGTCATGGTGGTCAACGCCCCGACCTCCAACATCGTGTCGGCCGCCGAGCTGGCCGTCGCGCTGATGCTGGCGGCAGCCCGGCACGTGTCCCCGGCCCATGCCGCGCTGCGCAACGGCGAGTGGAAGCGGTCGCGCTACACCGGCGTCGAGCTCTACGAGAAGACCGTCGGCATCGTCGGCCTCGGCCGGATCGGGGTGCTCGTCGCGCAGCGGCTCTCGGCCTTCGGCATGCGCGTGATCGCCTACGACCCCTACGTCCAGGCCGGCCGCGCCGCCCAGATGGGGGTCCGGCTCGTCGACCTCGACACGCTGCTCGACGAGGCGGACTTCATGTCCGTGCACCTGCCCAAGACCCCGGAGACGGTCGGGCTGATCGGCAGCGACCAGCTCGCGCGGGTCAAGCCGTCGCTCATCCTGGTCAACGCCGCACGCGGTGGGATCGTCGACGAGACCGCCCTCTACGCCGCGCTCAAGGAGGGCCGGGTGGCGGCCGCCGGGCTCGACGTCTTCGCCCAGGAGCCCTGCACCGACAGCCCGCTGTTCGAGCTCGACAACGTCGTCGCCACCCCGCACCTGGGGGCGTCGACCGACGAGGCGCAGGAGAAGGCCGGGCTCGCCGTCGCGCGGTCGGTCCGGCTCGCACTCTCCGGTGAGCTGGTCCCGGACGCGGTCAACGTCCAGGGCGGGGTCATCGCCGAGGACGTCCGCCCGGGCATCCCGCTCACGGAGAAGCTCGGGCGGGTCTTCACCGGCATCGCCGGCGAGGTCGCCCAGCAGGTCGACGTCGAGGTCCGCGGGGAGATCACCGAGTTCGACGTCAAGGTGCTCGAGCTGGCCGCGCTCAAGGGCCTGTTCGCCGACGTCGTGGAGGAGCAGGTCTCCTACGTCAACGCCCCGCTCCTGGCGGCCGAGCGCGGCTGCGCCGTGCGCCTGGTCACCGAGCAGGAGAGCCCCGACCACCGCAACCTGATCACCCTGCGCGGCACCCTGGCCGACGGCTCGCAGGTGTCGGTCAGCGGCACCCTGATCGGCATCAGCCAGCGCGAACGGCTGGTGGAGGTCAACGGCTTCGACATCGACATCGAGCCCACCGACCACCTCGCGTTTCTCGCCTACCCCGACCGGCCCGGCATGGTCGGCACCGTCGGCGGGATCCTCGGCGACGCGGGCATCAACATCGGCGGCATGCAGGTCGCCCGGACCGCCCCCGGTGGCCAGGCGCTGGTCGCCCTCTCGGTCGACACCGCCATCCCGCACGACGCCCTCGCCGAGATCCAGCACGCCATCGAGGCGTCGTCGGTGCGCGCCGTCGACCTGGTCTGACTGCCGTCCCGCACGACACGTCGCGGACGCGATGCACGTCGCGTCCCCCACGCGGCGGGTGATCGGCCCTACCTTGCACTCATGGCCGACATCCTCCTGGGCCTCCTCGCGATCGTCGCCGGGGCCGCCATGCTCGTCGCAGGGCAGTTCGTCCTGCGGTTCATCATCCCGATCTGGGGATTCTTCGCCGGTTTCGCCTTCGGCGCCGGTCTCGTGGCCGAGCTCGCGGACGAGCACTTCCTCGGCACGGTCCTCGGCTGGGTGCTCGGCCTGGTCTTCGCGCTGGTCTTCGCGGTCCTGGCCTACCTCTACTACTACGTGGCGGTCGTCCTGGCCATGGGCGCGGCGGGCTTCGCGATCGGCTCGGGCCTGGTCGTCGCGCTGGGGATCTCCTGGAACTGGGTGGCCGTCCTCGTCGGCCTGGTCGTCGGTCTGGTCGTCGGCATCGGATGCGTCATCGTCGACATGCCGATGGTCGTGCTCGTCATCATCGGCGCCATCGCCGGCGCGGTCAGCGTGACCGCGGGGCTGATGCTGCTGGTGGGCGACCTGAACACCCGCGACTTCACGCGGGGCGACTTCACCGACACGGTCTCCGACAGCGCGTGGTGGTCCCTGCTCCTGCTGGTGCTCGCCGTGATCGGCATCGTCATCGGGGCGCGCCAGCGGGCCGTGATGCGGCAGAGCGTCCGGGAGGTCTGGTACGCCGAGAGCTGACCCTCGCCGCACCAGACCATCCGCCACTAGGACTTGTTGACCGCCTGCTTGAGCTGCGCGCCGGCCTTGAAGGCCGGGGTCGTCGACGCGGCGATGTCGATGGTCTCGCCGGTCTGCGGGTTGCGGCCCTGGCGCGCGGCCCGGTCCCGGGTCTCGAACGTCCCGAAGCCCGGCAGCGTCACCTTCTCGCCGGAGGCCAAGGAGGAGGTGATCGAGTCGAGGACCGCGTTCAGGGCCCTGTCGGCCTGGGCGGCGCTGAGGTCGGCCGCCTCGGCCACCGCGTCCCGAAGCTCGGTCTTGTTCATGTGCGCTCCCTCTGGAGATGGTCGGTTGACTGACCCGTCACCCGTACCCGCCCGGTCCGGACCTGAACCCGACGTCCCCGTGCGGACGGGACCCGCAGCGGGCAGGATGGCCGGGTGAAGGTGGATCTGACGGTGGCGGCCATCCCGGCCTACCTCGGCGCCATGGGCGCCGAGTACCTCTGGCAGCGCTCGCACCCGGTCGCTCCGGGGACGCGCGCCGGTGACTACCAGCTGGCCGACACGGTGGCGAGCCTGACGATGGGGCTGGGCAGCCTGGTCGCGCCGTACGTCACCAAGAAGCTGGTCGACCCGGTCACCCCGACGGTCGGGCGGTACGGCGGCAGGCTGCTCGCGCTCGGGGCGGCGACGGCGCTGCTGACCACCGTCGGGGACGTGGTACGCAGGCGGCTGCGGGACGGCGGGCTGCCGGACCCACAGACGGTGCCTGCCGAGGTGCGCACCGTGCAGGAGGAGCTGGCCGAGGTGCGGCAGGGGCCCGCGGTCGCGCCCGAGCACCGCGCGCCGGTGGTCCCCGTGCTCCGCAGGGCACACGCCGGCCTGGCGGTGACCGCCGTGGCGTCGACGGCGCTGGTCGTGTCGACGACCTGGGCCGCGATGACCTCGGGGAAGCGGCTGTTCGGCAGGTCGCCCCTCGACCTCGGCACCGGCGCTTGGGCGTGGGGAGCGGCGATCCTCGGCTGGGACTTCCTCTACTACTGGAACCACCGGGCCAGCCACGAGAGCCGGTGGCTGTGGGCGGTGCACGTCGTGCACCACTCCAGCGAGCACTACAACCTCTCGACCGCGCTGCGGCAGCCGGTGGCCGAGGGCATCACGCTGAGCGTGCCGTACGGGCTGCTCGCCCTGGCCGGTGTCCGTCCCCGCCTGATCGAGCAGGCACGGGCCGTCAACCTGATCTACCAGTTCTGGATCCACACCGAGGCGATCCGCAGGCTCGGCTGGTTCGAGCGGGTCTTCAACACCCCCTCGCACCACCGGGTGCACCACGGCTCCAACCGTCAGTACCTCGACCGCAACCACGGCAGCATCCTCATCATCTGGGACCGGCTGTTCGGCACGTTCGAGGAGGAGGACGAGCCGGTCGTCTACGGGCTCACGACAAATGTCGACTCCTTCAACCCGGTGACCATCGCCACGCACGAGTGGGTGGACATCGCCGAGGACGTCGCCTCGGCCCCGACCTGGCGTGACCGGTGGTCCTACCTGCTGCGCGGGCCGGGGTGGAGCTCGGCGGCGAGGGCCTGAGCGCCGGCCGAGCACGGCCGGACCTCGCGTGTCGACGGTGGGGTCGACGGCGTGTCGACGGGGCGCCAACGGGTACGGGCCCGGCAGGGAGGTCACCACCATGAGCACCACTGAGCTGTCGTCGTACCAGAGCGCCAGGAGCAGCCTCAGTCCGTCCCAGGCCTTCGGCCTGGTCCTCGACTCCGCCGTGAGCACCGTGGCCGGGAGGCTGGAACGCACGACCGCCGGGTGGATCGACCGGCTCAGCGCCAGCACGGACCGGCACCACTCGTCCGCCGTCGGCACGGAGCTCGCCGACGCCGGGCTCGACGCGGCCGCCGACTCCGGGGGCGTGGCCCGGCGTGCCGGCGCCGAGGGCGTCAAGGCCCACCTGCATGGCAGGAGCCCGGCGTGGGCCGCCGTCCGGACTGCCTGGCAGGCCGGCTCCCCGGCGGTGCGGGCGGCCATGGTGACCTCGGCGGTCGGAGCCGTCGTGCTCCTGCTGCTCTCCCCGGCGCTCGCGCTCGTCTACCTCCTGAGCTGGCTGGTCATCGCGGCCGTGTCCCGCTCCCGGGCAGACCGTCAGCCCGACCGCGCCGCCACCCGACCGTGACCTGAGGGCTGGATCGCCGACCCGGGAGGCCCGAGGATCGGACCCGTGCCGAGGGAACCCCGGACGGGAGCTGTGGCTCTTGAAGGGTGACAGCACCGACCGGGAGGAGCCGATGCGGTGGGACGCACACCGGCGTGGGAGGGCGCGTACCGCGAGTTCTTCGTGGCCCGGAAGCGCTCCCTGATGCGGACGGCGTACGCCGTGCTGGGCAGCTGGCCCGCGGCGGAGGACGCCGTCCAGACGGCCTTCACGCAGCTCTACGTGCACTGGCCCCGGATCCAGCCGGGAGCGATCGACACCTACGCCCGCAGGACGGTCGTGCACACCTGCTTCCGGATGGCCCGGCAGCGGGGCAGGGAGACAGCCACCGAGCGGCTGCCCGACCAGCCGGTGGCCGGACCGGAGGGCGGCGTCGAGCGGCTCGACCTCCTGGAGGCGCTGGCCGGGCTGTCGGCTCGGGACCGCGCGGTGATCGCCCTGCGGTTCCTCGACGACCTGCCGGTCGCCGAGGTCGCGCGCGTCCTCGACCTGCCCGAGGGCACGGTCAAGAGCCGCACCTCACGCGCCCTCGACCGCCTCCAGGCGGTGCTCACCCCACCCCAGCCCACCGAGAGGGAACACCCATGACCACTGAGCAGCTCCTGCGCGACCAGCTCGCCCGCGCCACCGACGACGTTCCCGGAGGTCCGGACCTCGAGGCCGCCGTCCAGCACGGCCGCCGTCGGCGTCGGCAGCGCCGCGGCGCGCTCGCGCTCGCCGGGGTGGCGGTGGTGGGCCTCGGCGCCGTCGGTCTCCGCGGGGCCACCGGGGACGACGTCCCGACGGTCGCCCAGGACGCGCCGGTCGCCGGCGCCGGCGCGCCCGGGCCAGCCCCCACCGACTACGTGCCCGGCACCGACATCGACACCAGGATGGCCGACGTCATCGCCGAGCACCTGCCGTCGCTGCCGGCACCCGACGACGTCTACCCCAGCGACAGCCACACCGCCGGCCCACTGCCCGATGCGGACTTCGCCCGGGCCGAGGACTGGCAGGCGACGTACACCCTGGACGGCAGCGAGCTCCTGGTGATCGCGTCGGCGCCCAGCGAGGGAGGCGTGGCGTGCGCGGGCTGTGCGAAGCAGCAGGTCCCGGGCGGCACCCTCTACCGCCAGACCTTCACCTCCGGCGGTCCGGACCACTGGTACTTCGGGGTCTCCTTCGAGCGGCCGGACGGCTCCGCGGTCAGCGTCTACGAGTCGCTCGACGCCCCGGACGAGCAGACCGGGCAGGAGCGCCGGCGACTGACGGGCACGGACGCGGCGGCGCTGGTGCAGGACCCGCGGCTGGTGTTCACCGGCCCCTGAGCGGGTCCGGTCGAGTCTCGAGCTCGTACCAGGTCCCGTGCTTGCCCCCGAGGTCGGCAGCACCGGCCGGCCCGCCGGGAACGAATCCGGCCTTGACCAGGACTCGCTGCGACGCGAGGTTCTGGTGGGAGGTGGCGGCGCGGACCAGCCGGACGCCGTACTGCGACGAGGCGAGGGCGCAGACCTCGCGGACCGTGCTCGTGGCGACCCCGCGGCCGGCGACGCGCCGTGCGATCCGGTAGCCCAGCGTCGCCGTGCCGTCCTCCGCCAGCTCGAGGTTGAACCGTCCCAGCACCGACCCGTCGTCGTCGACGAGCACGTAGAACGCGCCGTGGCCGGCATCTCGCTCCGCGAGCAGGACGCCGAAGCCTTCGTCGAAATGCTGGAAGTAGTCGTCCCCGCGGTCGGAGACAGACGCCGCGAACCACGCGCGGTTGGCCCGCTCGAACGCCAGGACGGCCGGCGCGTGGTCGGCCCGCAGGCGCTGGAGCTCGGGCACTCCCCGAGGCTATCCACCCGCGGGGGTGATCAGCGGGGCGGCGCCGAGTGCTGCAATCACAGGCGACAGCTCGACCACCCGATCACCCTGCCTCGGAGGAGCCGCCATGCAGCTTCGCTGGAAGGTCGTCATCACGATCGTCTTCTGCGTCAGCCAGGTCCTCTACCTGACGGACGTCGACTGGTCCCCGGCGTGGAAGCCGGGAGTGAGCCTGTTCCTGCTGGCAGGGTTCCTGGTCCTGCTGTGGTGGCGGCTGCCCACGGTGCGGCGCGAGGGCACGCGGGTCGACTCAGCGGGGTAGCCGGTCGCCGCGGGCATCGACCAGCCGGCCCGGCGCGGTGAGTCGCCACGCCTCGAAGGTGAGCTCGGCGAGCTCGTCGCGCTCGACCCCCGCCAGACGAACCACCACCCAGCCGTGGGCGGTGGTGGTGAACTGCACCTCGAAGGTCTCGGGCCGCTCCGCCACCAGGGCGTGCTGCTCGGCGAGCGTCTGCTTGAGGCCCACCGTGCGGGTGGGCTCCCAGAGGTACCCGAACGTCTGCCCGCTGACCGCGATCCGCCAGTAGCGGCCGTTGTCGGACCGGGTGACCTCGGGGAGCTGGTCGACCAGCTCGAAGGCGTCGGCGATGCGGCAACCGGTCACGGAGGTCATGCTGGCACCCCGCGCCGACGGCGTCTCAGCCCGGGATGCCACCGATGCCGGCAAGCGAGGCGAGCGCGGCGACCGCCATCACCCCACAGGACCCCGGCACGCGCCGCTTCTCCCTGTGGATGAGCACCGACGTCGTCGAACGGGATGCGGGACAGTGGGCGGGTGGACGTGGCAGAGGTGCTGACGGCGCTGGGTGGCGTCGCCACCCGCGCCGCGCTGGTGACCGCGACCTCGCGCGCGGCGGTCGACCGCGCCCTGCGCGAACACAGCATCGTCCCGGTCGCCCGCGGACGCTACGCGCTGCCGACGGTCGAGGACGCCCGGGCACAGGCGCACGTGCTGGCCGGGGTGCTCAGCCTCTCCAGCGCCGCGTTGCACCACGGCTGGGCGGTCAAGAGCGTTCCGGTGAGACCGCACGTCACCGTCGGGCGTCGACGGAAGGTGACCGTGGAGCAGCGCTCGGGAGTGCAGCTCCACTACCGGGATCTCACGCCTGACGAGGTGGTCGACGACATCGCGACCAGCAAGGTGGCCACGTTGCGCGACTGCCTGCGGATGCTGCCGTTCGACGAGGCCCTGGCGATCGCGGACTCGGCCCTGCGGGCCGGCGAGCGCGCCGCGCTCGCACTCGCCGTGGCCGAGGTCCACGGCCCTGGCCGCGCTCAGGCGCAGCGGGTGGGGGCGGAGGCGAGCGGGAAGGCGGCCAACCCCTTCGAGTCCGTCCTCCGGGCGATCGCCCTCGACGTTCCGGGCCTGTCGGTCCGGCCTCAGGTGCTGATCACCACGACGGACCCGTGGTGCTGTCCCGACCTGGTCGACACCGACCTCCAGGTGGCACTGGAGGCCGACTCGTTCGAGTGGCACGGCGGGCGGTCGGCGCTCGCCCGCGACGCACGCCGCTACAACCTGCTGATCGTCGACGGGTGGCTCGTGCTCCGGTTCGCGTGGGAAGACGTCATGTTCGACCCCGACTACGTGCGGCGGGTGCTGATGGCAGTTGTCGATCTACGAATGCGCCGACGACGACTGGCCACCGCCGCCGGCACGTCGGGCTCCGCGCAGCGATCTAGGCTGGCCCGGTGAGTGACGTCCTGGACGAGGGGCCGTTCTTCCACGGCACGAAGGCCGACCTGCGGGTGGGCGAGCTCCTCACCGCGGGCTTCCGGTCGAACTACCGGCCCGAGGTCGTGATGAACCACATCTACTTCACGGCCGTGGCCGACGGCGCCGGGCTCGCGGCGGAGCTCGCGGCCGGTGACGGCGAACCTCGCGTCTACGCCGTCGAGCCGACCGGAGCGTTCGAGGACGACCCCAACGTGACCGACAAGAAGTTCCCGGGCAACCCGACCCGGTCCTACCGCAGCCGGGAGCCGCTCCGGGTCGTCGGCGAGGTGACCGACTGGACGCGACTGACTCCCGAGGCGCTCGAGGGCTGGCGCGTCCGGCTGGCCGCGATCCTCGAGGACGAGCGCGGGGAGATCATCAACTGATGCCGCACCCACGACCCGTCGCCCGTCGGATCCACGAGCTCATCGAGCCGATCTCGATGGTCAACTTCGCCTCCCCGGAGCCGAACGACGAGATGGTGGCGCTCGGCTTCGACAACTACTGGGACGGCTACTTCGCCGGACGGTCCGCGCCGCTGGGCCTGGTCCCGGCGGAGGTGGTCCACGCGGCGTTCTACAACTTCGCGGCCGGGGAGGTCGCCCGTCACGTCCCGCGCGTCTGGGACACGACGACACCCGAGGCCGCCCACTCCGCGCGGGAGCGGGGCTGCGTGGCGGCGTTGCGGAGGATCCTCGGCGACCTCGTCGGGAGTCCGGGGCTCGCCCGCGCCGCCGAGCTCCTCGCGCTCGCCTCGACCAGCGCCCCGACCGAGGGGCGGGTCATGTACGCCGGCCTCCGCTCGCTCCCGGTGCCCGAGGAGCCCGTGGCGCGGCTGTGGCACGCGGCCAACATGCTGCGCGAGCACCGCGGGGACGGCCACATCGTCGCGCTGGTCTCCGAGGGGGTC
>JACJWV010000006.1 GCA_020636915.1 Nocardioides sp. | reverse complement strand
AGCGACTGGCCGGTCAGCACGCCCGACCCGCTCGCCGCCATCCAGGTCGGGATCACCCGGCGGGAGCCCGGCGGGGACCGGGAGGCGTTCCTGCCCGAGCAGGCGCTCGACCTCGAGACGGCGTTCGCGGCGTACACCTCCGGGTCCGCGTGGGTCAACGGCCGTGGTCCCGACGACGACCAGACCGCGGGCGTGCTGGGCACGGGAGCGGTGGCCGATCTCGTGGTGCTCGACCGCGACCCGTTCGCCGGGCCGGCCGAGGAGGTCGGATCCGCGCGTGTCGTGTCCACCTGGATCGACGGTGACGCGGTCTACCGCCAGGAGTAGAACGTGAGCAGGTTCCCGTCGAGGTCGAGCACGTGGAGCTCGCGGGCGCCGTAGTCGGTCGCCTGGACGCCGGCGCCACTCACGCCGTGCAGCACTCCGGCTGCGTCCATCTCGAGGTAGAGGTCGTCGAGCTCACCGTCGTTGTCGACCTCGATGCGGCAGCTCGCCGTGCCCGCCAGGAACGACTCGGCACCGGACACGACCGGACGTGCTTCGAGGTCGGAGCGCCCTCGCCAGCCCGTGTCCGCAGACTCCCAGAGGTGGATCCGGGCCCCGTCGCGCCCGAGCACGCTGAAGTGCCCGTCGGTGTGCAGGCAGGTGAAGCCCAGCCGCTCGGCGTAGAAGGCGGTCGCGGCGGGGACGTCGCCGACCGGAAGGGGAGGGATCGTCGTACCTAATGGCATCAGCGGCTCGATTCAACGAATTCCGTCACCGAATGTGCGTCAACCCTACAGATTCCGTTGTGGTGTCACTAGGCTCGCTCGCATGGCCGATCAGACCTTCAAGAACGTCATCAACGGCGAGCTCGTCGACAGCGCATCGGGGGAGACCTACGACGTCATCGACCCGACCACCGGCGAGGTGTACGCCCAGGCGCCGAAGTCGGGTGACGAGGACGTCGACCGGGCGTACGCAGCCGCCGACGCCGCCTTCGAGGGGTGGGGCTACGCGACCCCGCAGGACCGCTCGAACGCGCTGCTGAGGATCGCCCAGGCGATCGACGACCGCGCCGAGGAGATCAACGCCGTCGAGTGCAAGGACACCGGCAAGCCGATCGGGCTCACCATGTCCGAGGAGATTCCCTACGCCTCGGACCACTTCAAGTTCTTCGCCGGCGCCGCCCGGCTGCTGGAGGGCAAGGCGGCCGGTGAGTACATGGCCGACCACACCTCGTTCGTGCGCCGCGAGCCGATCGGCGTCGTCGGCCAGGTCACCCCCTGGAACTACCCGCTGCTGATGATGATCTGGAAGATCGCGCCCGCGCTCGCGGCCGGCAACACGGTCGTCCTCAAGCCGAGCGACACCACGCCGGCGAGCTCGACGCTGCTGGCGGAGCTGTGCCAGGAGTTCCTGCCGCCGGGCGTGCTCAACGTCGTGTGCGGCGACCGCGACACCGGCCGCGCGCTGGTCGCGCACAAGACCCCGCAGATGGTCGCGATCACCGGCTCGGTCCGCGCCGGCATGCAGGTCGCCGAGGCGGCGTCCCACGACGTCAAGCGCGTGCACCTCGAGCTGGGCGGCAAGGCGCCCGTCGTGGTCTTCGACGACGCCGACATCGCCAAGGCTGCGGAGGGCATCGCCGGCGCGGGTCTCTTCAACGCCGGCCAGGACTGCACCGCGGCCACCCGGGTGCTCGTCCAGCAGGGCATCCACGACGAGTTCGTCACCGCCCTCGCCGAGGCCGCGAAGGGGATGCCGACCGGCATGCCCGACGACGAGTCGACCTACTACGGCCCGCTCAACAACGCCAACCAGCTCGCCCACGTCTCCGGCATGGTCGACCGCCTGCCCGACCACGCGAGCATCCAGACCGGCGGGACCCGCAAGGGGGAGAAGGGCTACTTCTACGAGCCCACCGTGCTCTCCGGCCTCCAGCAGACCGACGAGCAGATCCAGACCGAGATCTTCGGGCCGGTGATGACCGTCCAGAAGTTCACCGACGAGGCGCAGGCCCTGGCCTGGGCCAACGACGTCCAGTACGGCCTGTCCTCCAGCGTGTGGACCAAGGACCACGGCCGGGCGATGCGGATGTCGCGCAAGCTCGACTTCGGCGCGGTGTGGATCAACACCCACATCCCCTTCGTCTCCGAGATGCCGCACGGCGGCTTCAAGCACTCCGGCTACGGCAAGGACCTCTCCGGCTACGGCTTCGAGGACTACACCAGAATCAAGCACGTCATGAGCTACATCGGTGAGTGACATGAGGATCCTCCTGGTCGGCGCCGGGGGCGTCGGCTCGGCCTTCGTCGCCATCGCCGCCCGCCGCGACTTCTTCGAGACGATCGTGGTCGCCGACTACTCGCTCGAGCGCGCCGAGAAGGCAGCGGCGGCCGACAGCCGGTACGCCGCCGCGCAGCTCGACGCGTCGTCGGCGGACGCCGTCGCCGCGTTGTGCCGCGAGCACCGCATCACCCACGTGATGAACGCGGTCGACCCGGTGTTCAACATGCCGATCTTCGACGGCGCGTTCGCCGCCGGCGCCGACTACCTCGACATGGCGATGTCGCTGTCGAAGCCGCACCCCGAGGCGCCGTACGAGAAGACGGGCGTGAAGCTCGGCGACGAGCAGTTCGCGGTCGCCTCGGACTGGGAGGCCGCCGGCCGGCTCGCC
Organism: Nocardioides sp.; assembly: GCA_020636915.1. GTDB lineage: Bacteria > Actinomycetota > Actinomycetes > Propionibacteriales > Nocardioidaceae > Nocardioides. The sequence continues at coordinate 221,962 of JACJWV010000006.1, read as the reverse complement.
CTCGTCGGCATCGGCGTCGAGCCGGGGCTGTCCGACGTCTTCGCCCGGTACGCCGCCGACCACCTCTTCAGCGAGATCGACGAGCTCGGCACCCGCGACGGCGCCAACCTCGTGGTCACCGACGACGACGGCAACGAGATCTTCGCGCCGTCGTTCTCGATGTGGACGACGATCGAGGAGTGCCTGAACCCCCCGGTGATCTGGGCGGGCGACGGCACGGGCGCCGGCGACTGGCACACGACGCCGCCGTTCTCCGAGCCGGAGGTCTTCGACTTCCCCGAGGGCATCGGCCCGGTCGAGTGCGTCAACGTCGAGCACGAGGAGGTGCTCCTCATGCCGCGCTGGGTCGACTGCAAGCGCGCGACGTTCAAGTACGGCCTCGGCGACGAGTTCATCAACATCCTCAAGGTGCTGCACACCCTCGGCCTCGACTCGACCGAGAAGGTGCAGGTCAAGGGCGTCGACGTGAGTCCCAGGGACGTGGTCGCGGCCGTGCTGCCCGACCCCGCCACCGTCGGCCCGCGCATGAAGGGCAAGACCTGCGCCGGACTCTGGGTCACCGGCAAGGGCAAGGACGGCGCCGACCGGTCGACCTACCTCTACCACGTGGTCGACAACGAGTGGACCATGCAGGAGTACGGCCACCAGTGCGTGGTGTGGCAGACCGCGATCAACCCGGTCGTCGCGCTCGAGCTGCTGTCCCGCGGCACGTGGAGCGGCGCCGGCGTGCTCGGCCCGGAGGCCTTCGACGCCGTCCCGTTCCTCGAGCTGCTCACCGAGTACGGCAGCCCCTGGGGGATGAAGGAGCTCTGAGAGGTCGCGGCGTAACGTCATGCGTTCGGAGCCCTAGAGCGCTCCGAACGCATGACGTCCAGCCGTTGCGCCCAACCCGGAGCCGGAAGACCGCCGCAACCACCCACCCGCCGGTCCCGTCGCTGCCTGTCGGTCGCAACCACGAGCCGACCCGCAGCCAGCCGGCGGTCCACCGCCGCACCGCCCTCAGCGCGACGTGACCACCGTGTGCACCCCGTCCGCGCAGAGGGCGAGGGCGACGCCCAGGGGTACGGGCCGGCGCCGGGGCCCGTGGTCGGAGGCGAAGAGTGCGGAGCAGGCGCAGCGCCGCTCGTCATCGACGTCGAGACGCAGCGCGAGGGGGCGCAGCCTCGCGTCCCGGAGGGTGGCGGCTGCGCCCGGCGCCGGGGCGCACGCCACCTGGAGCACCGCGTGCCCGCGCGCCGGATCCTCCACGTCGAGGGCGCAGCCGTCGGCATGCTGCTCGAGGCCACGCACGACGCCGTACGGCGCGACGGTGCCGGTCACGAGCGGGCGGTCGGTGGCGAGGATCGTCATGGTCACTCCTGGGTGAGGAAGTCGAGCAACAGGCGGTTGAACTCGGCGGCGTGCTCGATCTGGCTCCAGTGCCCGCACTGTCCGAAGACGTGGAGCCGGGCACGCGGGACGAGCTCGAGCAGCCGCAGCGAGGTGGCGAGCGGTATCACCCGGTCCTCGCGGCCGTGGACCAGCAGGGTCTCGTGGGGGAGCGCGGCGATCGCCTCGTCGGGCGTCACCATCGCGTCGACCCACCGCTGCCGGGGCGCGGGGAACATCGCGCCGAAGGACTCCTGGAAGCCCGGCTGGATGCTGGCGCGGTAGCGGACCTCGGCCAGCTCGTCGTCGACGAGCTCGCGCGACCAGGCGAAGAAGTCCAGGACGCGGCGCATCGCCTCGGGCGAGGGCTGGTAGCCCCAGACGGCGTCGAGCCCCTCGGTGATCGGGAACGGGACGCCGACGCTCCCCATCAGCACCAACCGGTCGACCCGGTCCGGATGGCGCGAGGCGACGTCGAGCGCGATCGCCCCACCGAAGCTGTTGCCCACGATGCTCGCGCGCTCCAGACCGAGTGCGTCGAAGAACCCCAGCAGCTGGTCGGACCAGGTCCGCAGGTCGTAGCGGATCCCGTCCGGTCGATCGGTGAAGCCGAACCCGACCATGTCCGGCGCGAGCACCCGCAGGCCCTCGGAAAGTGCGGGCATCGTGAGGCGCCAGTTCGCGTACGCCGACACGCCCGGTCCCGAGCCGTGGACCAGGACGACCGGGCGGCCGTTGCCCGCCTCGAGGTAGTTGGTCGCGATGCCGTGTGCCACGACGCGCGAGCCCACCTCGGGGCGAGTCGTGGGCGGTGCGTCGACGGTCGGCATGCCGCTCATCGTGCGCAGCGCGGTGTCGATGGTCCCGTGCTGTTCCTCTGTGAGGAACGACCCTCGCCCGGGTGTGACCGTCGTCGCACGCTGTCGGCTGACAGCTCGACTTCGACGAGGAGAGGCAGCGGATGGCGATCGTGACCGTGGATCCGTCCGGTGAGGAGATCTACCTGCCGGCGGACCAGACGGTCCTCGGCGGGCTCTACGCCGCGGGCTACGCGTACACGATCGGCTGCCGCCGCGGCGGCTGCGGGGTGTGCAAGGTGGACCTGCTCGAGGGCGGGGTCACCTACGACCACCCGGTCGCCGACGACGTGCTCAGCCGCGAGGAGCGGCAGGAGGGCGTGTGCCTCACCTGCCGCGCGGTCCCCGACGGCGACATCACCGTCCGGTTCCGCTCCGGCTCTCTCCGCCTCGTCCAGCCGCTGCTGCGCTCCCTCAACGAAAAGTCCCGGCTGCAAGCCGCAGCCTCGGCGCCTCAACCCAAGGAGTGAGATCAGTGGGGATCATGCGGATGGGCTACGCCCACGTCCGGGTCACCGACCTGGCGGAGGCCAAGGACCACTACGCCAACACGATGGGTCTCTACCAGACCCTCGAGCAGGACGGACGGGTCTACTACAAGGGCTGGGACGAGTGGGACCACCACTCGGTCGTCCTGGAGGAAGGCGGCGTCGGGGTCGTCAAGTTCGGCTTCAAGGTCGAGTACGAGTCCGACCTCGACGTGATCGAGAAGAAGGCACAGCAGTTCGGCCTGACGGTCGAGCGGATGAGCGCCGGCGAGAACCCCGAGGTCAGCGACGGGATCCGCTTCATCACCCCGTCCGAGCACGTGCTCGAGGTCTACCACGGCCAGACGGTCATCGGGACCGAGGTCGGGACGCACAACCCCGACGCGTTCCCGCGCCACCTGGTCGGTATCGGCGTGCCGGCGCTGGACCACGCGCTGATCTTCGCCGAGGACGTCCGGCTGATGGAGAACATGTTCCGCGAGGTCTTCGACTACTTCCCGACCGAGCGCGTCCAGACCGACCTGGACGACGACGACGCGCACTTTATCGCCTCGTGGATGACGAGCAACAACCAGATCCACCAGATCGCGATCCTCGAGGGCGAGCAGAGCAAGCTGCACCACTTCGCCTTCAAGCTGCAGGACTGGAACGAGGTCGGGCGCGCGGCCGACATCATGACGATGGACGACGTGCCGATCGACATCGGCCCCACGCGGCACGGCATCACCCGCGGCCAGACGGTCTACTTCTTCGACCCGTCGGGCAACCGCAACGAGGTGTTCGCGGGGGGCTACCCGGCCTACCGCGACCGGCCGATAAACAAGTGGACGCCCGACCAGATCGCCAAGGGCATCTTCTACCACGCGCGCGAGCTCAACGAGCGCTTCACGACCGTCTACACGTGACCTGCAGCCGGTCCTGACGCCGATCCGCCCACGCGAGGAGCAGCCACCCATGTCGAGCCCGTCCACCAGCCTCCGGCGCACCCTGACCTACGCCGGGGCCCGGTCGGTGCTCGACGCTGCGGTCGCCCACGCGGAGCGGATCGGCGTGCCGGTCAACGTATGCGTGGCCGACGCCAGCGGTGACGTGCTCACGGCCGCGCGCATGGACGGCGCCGCCCTGATGTCCTACCCGATCGCGGTCGACAAGGCCTACACCGTCGCCGCGTTCCAAGGCCTGCCCACGCACGCGTGGTTCGACCTGATCAAGGACGAGCCCGCCCTGCGCGAGGGCATCGTCCACCGCGACCGGCTCGTCGTCTTCGCGGGCGGCGTCCCGGTCCGGGTCGACGGCGAGGTGGTCGGCGCGGTCGGGGTGTCCGGAGGCAGCGCCGAGCAGGACCGCGAGGTCGCCGAGGCCGGCGCCACCGCGGTGAGCTGAGAGGAGAAGCATCCCATGACCCCCTTCATGATGCGCGTCGCCGAGCTCGTCGGTGCCGAGGGCGACCCCGAGGTGACCCCGATGCCGGAGACCCGGATCAGCCGGCGCATCGCCACGAGCACGGGCGCGGACCGCCAGGTCGCGATCCGCTCCCTGGCCGAGCAGCTGGTCTGCGAGGCCAACGCCGTCCTGGCAGCGAGCGACGACCACCTGTCGCTCAGCGACGAGACCCTGCCGCAGGAGCTGGCCTTCTCGGTCGGCTACCGGGGCCGCGCCGCACGCGTGTCCACGACGTTCGAGGACGGCACCGCCTACGGCCGGCTCGTCGGCGACGGATTCGAGTCCGAGCTCCCGGTGGAGCTGGAGAGCGCCGACGCCCTGCCCGACCTGCTCGTCCGGCTCCTGGTGGAGTCCGGCCTGCCGCACCACCCGGTCCCGGTCGTCTGACCGCGGACCCGGATCCGCCTTCTCGGTCCATCCCGCAAGTCCCGTTCTCCGAAAGGGGGAATGACCGTGCAGTTCGAGCTCCGAACCCAGGTCATCGAGCCTCAACGCAAGACCTTCCAGCACCTCGTCGACCGGTACGGCGACCGGCCCGCCTCCCGCTACGAGGAGGGCACGATCGACCTCCAGGCGACGGCCAACTACCACTTCCGGCCGCTGTGGGGCCCGGAGCTGGACATCTACAGCCCCGACTACTCGCTGCTGAAGCTGGCCGACCCCTACTCCTACGTCGACCCGCGCGGCTTCTACTACGCGCCCTACGTGACGTCGCGGGCCGACCTCCACGAGTCCTTCGCCGCGACCCTGGGCTACCTGGAGAAGCGGGGCCTGTTCGACCGGCTGCCGGAGGCCTGGCGCGCCCTGTTCGCGGAGGTCGTGCTGCCGGTGCGTCACTACGAGGCCGCAGCCCAGATGGTGAGCAGCCACGCGGCCCGCTTCGGCTGGGGTACGACGATCACCCAGTGCGCGGCGTACGCGGCGTTCGACCGCATCGGCAACGCGCAGCTGCTCTCGCGGGCCGGTATCTCCTTCGGCGGCGGCACGGCGGACTCGCTGGCCGACGCCAAGGTGCGCTGGCTGGAGGACGACGCGCTGCAGCCGCTGCGCCGGCTGACCGAGGAGACGCTGGTCGAGCGGGACTGGGGCCTGGGCATGGTGCGTCTCGACGTCACCGACCAGGTGCTCTACCAGCTGCTCTACACCCACCTCGACGACGCGGCGATCACCGGCGGGGCGGGCTCCTACAGCCTGGTCTCGCAGCACCTGTCGGGCTGGTTCGCCGACCAGCGCCGCTGGTTCGACGCGCTCTACAAGGCATGGGTCGCCGACCCCGAGCACGGAGCTGACAACCTGGCGACGCTGCGCCGGACCGTGGCGGACGCACTGGCCGCCGCTGACACGGCGTTGCGACCGCTGGCAGCGAAGGCCGACGAGCTGGTCGGTGCCGGTTGCGCCGCCGCGCTCGACCAGGCGGTGGCGGCCACGCGGACCCACTTCGCCGACCTCGGCATCACCACGGAGGAGAGCTGACATGAGCGTGGACGCAGCGAGCCGCCCCGTCGGGGTGGACATCCAGGAGAGCGAGCAGAACCGCGCGGTCATCGAGGCGATCGAGGCCACCAACGCCGATGCGACGGTGAACCACATGCCGGGGATGGTGCGCGTCACCGCCCCGGGCCGCCTCGTCGTGAGCCGCGAGGCCGTCGAGGAGCGGCTGGGCCGCGAGTGGGAGACCCACGAGTTCCAGCTCGCGATCATCAGCTACTTCGGCCACATCAAGGAATGGGATGACGACGAGATCGTCATCGCCTGGGACCACTGAGACCGACAAGGAGACCGGCGATGACTCTCACGCCCGACAAGCCCAAGGCCAAGGCCCGCAAGCTCAGCATGAAGGAGCGCTACTCGGCGCTCACCCGTGACCTCGACTGGGACCCGTCCTACGTCCCGGCCGACGAGATGTTCCCCTACACGACGTTCGAGGGGATCAAGATCCACGACTGGAGCAAGTGGGAGGACCCCTTCCGCCTGACCGTGGACGCCTACACCAAGTACCAGGCGGAGAAGGACCGCCGCCTGTACGCCGTGCTCGACGGCTTCGCGCAGAGCCAGGGACACCTGAGCCTCACCGACGCGTCGTACCTCAACGCGATGAAGCTGTTCCTCCAGGGCGTCAGCCCGCTGGAGTACCAGGCGCACCGCAACTTCGCCTACCTCAGCCGGCACCTCAACGGGCCTGGCCCGCGGTTCGCGTCCCTGTGCCAGAGCCTGGACGAGATCCGGCACGCGCAGACCGAGATCCACACCCTGAGCAACTACAACAAGTACTACTCGGGCTTCCACTCCTACCTGCACATGCACGACCGGGTCTGGTACCTCTCGGTGCCGAAGTCGTTCTTCGACGACGCCCTGTCGGCCGGCCCGTTCGAGTTCCTGATCGCGATCGGCTTCTCGTTCGAGTACCTGCTCACGAACCTGCTGTTCGTGCCGTTCATGTCGGGAGCGTCGTTCAACGGCGACCTGCCGACGATGACCTTCGGCTTCTCGGCGCAGTCCGACGAGTCGCGTCACATGACGCTCGGCCTGGAGGCCATCAAGTTCCTGCTCGAGCAGGACCCCGACAACGTGCCGATCGTGCAGCACTGGATCGACAAGTGGTTCTGGCGGGGTTACCGGGTGACCGCGCTGGTCGCCCAGATGCTCGACTACATGCTGCCGCGCAAGGTGATGAGCTGGAAGGAGGCCTTCGAGCTCTACTTCGAGCAGCAGATGCTCGGCGGTCTGTTCCAGGACCTCGCCTACTACGGCATCAAGCCGCCGCGCGACGTGGGCAAGGCGATCCAGGAGAAGGAGCACCTCTCGCACCAGGCCTACTGGATCCTCTACCAGTTCAGCCACGCGGCCGCGTTCACGACCTCGGTCCCGAGCGACGAGACCCTCGACTGGCTCGAGGAGCAGTACCCGGACACCTTCCCGACGTACCGGGCGCTGTGGGACAAGGAGAAGAAGAACGTCGCCAACGGCGGCCGTCACTTCGTCCGCGGCCTGCCGCAGCTGTGCCAGGTCTGCCAGATCCCGATGGGCTTCACCGAGGCCGACTCGCCGTTCACGATCTGCCAGCGGTCGGTGGTCTTCGAGGGGGAGCGCTACAACTTCTGCTCCGACGGCTGCCAGAACATCTTCGAGCACGAGCCGGTGAAGTTCCGGCAGGCCTGGCTGCCGGTGCACCAGATCTACCAGGGCAACTGCGGCGGCGCCGACCTCGGCGACGTCATGCAGTGGTACGGGATGCAGCCTGGCGACGGTGGGGAGTACCTCGGCTCGCCCGACCACCAGAACTGGCTGCGCTGGCACGCCCAGGCCGACCACTCCGAGCTGGGGGAGGACTGACATGACCACCGACACCGGGATCGACACCGGGATCGACACCGGGATCGACACCGGCTTCAACAAGGTGATCGAGCGCCCCGAGATCCGCAGCATCGGAGCCTACGACTTCCCGTCGCGCTCGGCGCAGGAGCTCTACGGCGACGACCAGCTGGTCCACGTCTGGTACGACGGCAACCCCTGGTTCGTCGCGGCCGCCTGCTTCCGGGCGCCGAAGGCGATGTCGTTCGGCGACTTCTGGGCAGCGCTCCTCGTGCCCTACCACGAGGAGGACCCCGACTGGCTCGCCTCCTGGACCCCGGCGGACTTCGAGTGGGGGCTCGACGACGCGCCGTGGACCCCCGACGAGGGCGCCAGCCTGGCTTCGCTCGGGGTGGGCCACAAGTCGGTCATCCGGATGGTCAAGAAGTAGCGGGACGAAGATCGCAGGGAGTGCAGCAGCCATGACGTCGTACACGATCACGGTCGAGCCGCTCGGTCGCGAGGTCGAGTGCGCCGAGGACCAGACGATCCTCGACGCCTGCCTGCGCAACGGCGTCTGGCTGCCGCACTCCTGCACCCACGGCACGTGCGCCACGTGCAAGGCCGAGGTGCTCGACGGGGACGTCGACCACGGCGCCTCCAGCGCGTTCGCGCTGATGGACTTCGAGCGCGACGAGGGCAAGGTGCTGCCCTGCTGCGCCACGCCACGCTCGGACGTGGTGATCGAGGCCGACATCGACGTCGACGAGTCGGTCGAGGTCTTCCCGGTGCAGGACTACACGGCCACGGTCGTGGAGCTGTCCGACATCGCCGAGCAGACGCGACGCCTCGTCGTCGAGCTCGACCGCGACATCGGCTTCAACGCCGGGCAGTACCTGAAGTTCACGGTGCCGGCGGCCGACGGCAAGCCGTCGGTCGACCGCACCTGGTCGATCGGCTCGCCCCCGGGCGAGACGCGCCGGCTGGAGTTCCACGTCCGGCTCGTGCCGGGCGGCCGCGGGACCGACGACTGGGTGTTCGGCACCCTCGCCGTCGGCGACCAGGTGCCCGTGTCGGGCCCGTACGGCCGGTTCGTCCTGCACACCGGCGACGACCGACCCGCGGTCCTCGTCGGTGGCGGCACCGGCACCGCGCCGCTGAAGTCGATGGTGCTGCACGCCCTCGAGACCGAGGGGTACGACGCCCCGCTGACCCTCTACGCGGGCGGCCGGACCCGCGCCTGGCTCTACGACGTCGACGTCTTCCGGCGCCTGGCCAAGGAGCACCCCGACCGCTTCACCTACCGGCCGTGCCTGTCGGAGGAGACCGAGGCCGAGGTGGCCGCCAGCGGCGACGACCCGGCGGCCTACGCCTACGGCAACGTCACCGACGTCCTCGCCGCCGACCACGAGAGCCTGGCCGGCTGCGCCGGCTACCTGTGCGGACCGCCGGCCATGGTCGAGGCCGCGCTGAGGACGATGATGGGCAAGCGCCTCTTCCCGCGCGACATCCACCGGGAGGACTTCTTCAACGAGGCCGACAAGGCCGCCGGCGGCGTGAAGTCGCCGCTCATCAAGCGATGAGCCCGGTGACCTCCGCCCGCACTCCCGGCCGAGCCCGGGACGGCGCGGACGGCTGCACGGTCTCCTCGGTCCCCAAGGGCCTGCGCGGTGGGAGCGACCAGAGCGGCGGCGGCCTGCGCTCGGTGGGCACGGCGCTCGACGTCCTGGAGTGCTTCGCGATCGACGGTTCGCTCGGGGTCTCCGACGTCGCGCGCCGGCTCGGCATCGGCAAGGCGACGGCCCACCGGCTGCTGCAGACCCTGGCCACGCGAGGGTTCGTCGAGCAGGACCGCGAGACCGGCAAGTACCGGCTGGGCATGCACCTCTACGAGCTCGGCCACCTGGCGCAGGCGCGCAACACGTTCCGGCACGCGGCGCTCCCGCACCTCCAGGCGATCGCGGCGGCGACCGGGTACACCGTCAACTTCAGCGTCCCCGACGGCGTGGACGTGGTCTTCGTCGAGCGCATCGAGACGGGTGCGGGCGGTGAGCTGCTGGGCCACGTCGGCCGCCGCCTGCCGCTGCACTGCACCAGCTCGGGCAAGGTGATCGCCGCCTTCAACCCCGCGGTCGACCAGGCGCGCCGCACGGCCGGCTTCCCGCCGTACGCCCGGCGCACGATCCGCACGGAGACCGCCTGGAGCCGGGCGATGGCCGACGTGCGGCGGCAGGGGTTCGCCGTGTCCCACGGCGAGTCCTTCGAGGGGATGACCTCGATCGCCGTGCCGGTCATGCAGCGCAAGGTGGCGGTGGCCAGCATCTCCGCGTTCGGCCCGACCGACCAGATCGCCGCCGACATGGACCGGCTGCGGGTCCTGCTCGCGACCGCCTCGCGCCAGATCGCCGCCCAGCTGCCGTAGCACCACCCGAGAAGAGAGAAGACTCAGACCGTGACCGCCCACGACGCCCGCGACCTCGCGGCGAAGCTGTTGCTCGACGCCTACGCCAGCGGGACGCCGATCGCCCCGCTGATCCAGACGTTCGACGGCCTGAGCATCGAGGACGCCTACGGGATCCAGCTCGCGCAGATCGAGTCGATGGTCCAGGGCGGTCGCACGGTCAAGGGCATGAAGGTCGGCCTGACGAGCGCGGCGATGCAGAACCTGCTCGGGGTGCGCCAGCCGGACTTCGGCCACCTGCTCGACGACTTCTTCTACCTCGAGCACGAGCCGATCCCGCTGGCGGGGCGGTTCCTCCAGCCCCGGGTCGAGCCGGAGGTCGCGTTCGTCCTCAAGCGGCCGCTGCGCGGACCGGGGGTGACCGTCCACGAGGCGATCGCGGCGATCGACTTCGTGCTGCCCGCGCTGGAGATCGTCGACTCCCGCATCGCGGACTGGAAGATCTCGATCGTCGACACCGTGGCCGACAACGCCTCGAGCGGCGGCCTCGTGCTCGGCAGCACGCCCACCCCGCTGCACGAGGTCGACCTGCGGCTGGGTGGCTGCGTGTTCCGGCGCAACGGCCAGGTCGTCGGGACCGGAGCCGGAGGCGCGGTGCTCGGCTCGCCGCTGAGCTCGCTGGTCTGGCTCGCCAACACCGTCGGGGCGCTCGGCACGGCCCTGGAGGCCGGCTGGGTCGTCCTGCCCGGCGCGATCACCGCGATGCAGCCGGTGGCGGCGGGCGATACGTTCACCGCCACCTTCGGCGGCCTCGGGAGCGTCACCGCACGATTCGCAGCAGTGGACACGGAAGAGGAGAAGCAGGCATGAGCACCGCGCCCCGTCGTACGCCGGGCAAGGTCGGCGCCGCGATCGTCGGCCCCGGCAACATCGGCAGCGACCTGATGTTCAAGCTCATCCGGCGCAGCGAGATCATCGAGCCGCGCTGGATGGTCGGCGTCGACCCGACCTCGGACGGGCTGGCCCGCGCGAAGCGGCTCGGACTGGAGGCCAGCGCCGACGGCGTGGACTGGCTGCTCGCCCAGGACGAGCTGCCCGACATCGTCTTCGAGTGCACCTCGGCGAAGGCGCACGAGGCCAACGCCCCGCGGTACGCCGAGGCGGGCATCCTCGCCGTCGACCTGACGCCGGCGGCCATCGGGCCCTACCTCTGCCCGCCGATCAACCTCGAGTTCAACCTCGACGCCCTCAACGTCAACATGATCACCTGCGGCGGCCAGGCCACGATCCCGATGGTGCATGCCGTCAGCTCGGTGGTCGACGTGCCCTACGCCGAGATCGTCGCCTCGGTCTCCTCCCGCTCGGCGGGACCCGGCACCCGGGCGAACATCGACGAGTTCACCGAGACGACCGCGGACGCGGTGTCGAAGGTCGGCGGCGCGGCGACCGGCCGGGCGATCATCATCCTCAACCCGGTCGAGCCGCCCCTGATGATGCGCAACTCGGTCTTCTGCGCGGTCCCGCCGGAGGCGGGCGAGCCCGGCGACCTGCAGGACCGGATCCTGGAGTCGATCCACGCGATGGAGGCGACCGTGCAGGAGTATGTCCCCGGCTACCACCTGCGAGCGACCCCGCAGTTCGACCACGCCCGCGACACCTGGAAGGGCATGGCCCGCGTCTTCGTCCCCATCGAGGTCCGCGGCCGCGGCGACTACCTGCCCGACTACGCCGGCAACCTCGACATCATCACCGCGGCCGCGGCCCGGGTGGGTGACCTGATGATGGCGCACAAGCTGGGCGTGGACCCCACGTGGAAGTCCTCGACCGCGCTGGGCGAGAGCCCGGACACGGTCGCCACCTCGGTCCCCACCGCGGCAGGGACCGACGAGAAGGCAGGTGTCTGAGCATGGGCGACATGACCATCACCCCCGACCAGGTGCCCACGGTCACCGAGCAGCTGACCGAGACCGACGTCCGCGACCTGACGCCTGGCGGCGGCGGCCCGACGGACCTGCGGATCACCGACTCCACGCTCCGCGACGGCTCGCACGCGATGAGTCACCAGTTCACCGAGGAGCAGGTGCGCGGTGTCGTGCACGCGCTCGACGCCGCGGGCGTGCAGGTGATCGAGGTCAGTCACGGCGACGGGCTGGGCGGCTCGACGTTCAACTACGGGTTCTCCCTCGTCGACGAGTTCCAGCTCATCCGGGCCGCCGTCGACGAGGCCACCCAGGCCAAGATCGCGATCCTGATGCTGCCCGGCCTCGGCACCGTGCACCACCTCAAGAAGGCGCACGCCTGCGGCGCCCAGGTCGCCCGCATCGCCACCCACTGCACCGAGGCGGACGTGTCGATCCAGCACTTCGGCGAGGCCCGGCGCCTGGGCATGGAGACCGTCGGCTTCCTGATGCTCAGCCACCGCGCGAGCCCGGCGAAGCTCGCCGAGCAGGCCCGGATCATGGTCGACGCGGGCGCCCAGTGCGTGTACGTCGTCGACTCGGCCGGGGCGCTCGTGCTGACCGACGCCCAGGAGCGGATCGCCGCAGTCCTCGCCGAGGTCGGCGACCAGGCGCAGGTGGGGTTCCACGGCCACCAGAACCTCAGCATGGGCATCGCCAACTCGGTCCTGGCCTACCAGGCCGGCGCCAAGCAGATCGACGGCGCGCTGTGCGCGCTCGGTGCCGGTGCCGGCAACTCGCCGACCGAGGTCCTCGCGGCGACCTTCGAGCGGATGGGCATCCGGACGGGCGTGGACCTCGGCGAGGTGCTCAGCGCCGCCGAGGACGTCGTACGCCCGTTCATCCCGCGGCTGCCGTGGATGGACCGCGCCTCGATCACCCAGGGGTACGCCGGGGTCTACTCCAGCTTCCTGCTGCACGCCGAGCGCGCGGCCGAGCGGTACGGCGTACCGGCGCACGAGATCCTGCAGCGGGTGGGCGAGGCCGGCTACGTCGGCGGCCAGGAGGACATGATCATCGACATCGCCCTCCAGCTCGCCGAGGAGCGCGAGCTCGGCGACCTAGCCGCCGTGGGGGTGCGCTGATGGGTGGGACGTGGACCGTCGAGACCGTCGCCGACGAGCTGCTCTCGTGCGAGGCGGAGCGGCGTGACCGCCCGCCGTTCACCGACGAGTGGGACGGGCTGGACGTCGAGACCGGCTACCGCATCCAGGACCTCACCCTGCAGCGGCGGCTCGACCGCGGCGAGCGGTTGATCGGCGTCAAGCTCGGGCTGACCAGCCGCGCCAAGCAACAGCGGATGGGGGTCGACATGCCGTTCGTGGCGTGGCTGACCGACGCGATGCTGCTCCCGACCGGCCTGCCGGTCCCGCAGGACCGGCTCATCCACCCCCGGATCGAGCCCGAGATCGTCTTCGAGATGGGCGCGCGCCTGGCCGGGCCCGGGGTCGGCCCGATGGAGGCGATGGCGGCGGTCTCCCGGGTCTACGGCGGCGCCGAGGTGATCGACAGCCGGTACGCCGACTTCCGGTTCCGCGCCGGCGACGTGGTCGCCGACAACGCGTCGTCGGGCGCGTTCGTCACCGGCAGCGTCGGCCTCCCGCCGGAGAGCCTCGACCTCGCCCTCGAGGGCGTCCTGCTCGAGGTCGACGGGGCGGTGGTCGACTCGGCCACCGGCGCCGCCGTCCTCGGCCACCCGGCGGAGGCACTGGCCCTCGCGGCCAACGAGCTCGCCGCGCGCGGCCTGGCGATCGAGCCGGGCTGGATCGTGCTCACCGGCGGCATGACCGACGCGGTGCACGCGCCGCCGGGCTCCTCCGTGGCCTGCCACTTCACCCACCTGGGGTCGGTCCACCTGCACGGCGGCCCGGTGCCCGGGGAGGCGTGATGCCGTTCATCGAGGTCACCCTGGTCGAGGGGCGCAGCCCGGAGCAGCTGCGCGCCTTCATCTCCGCGCTCACGTCCGCGGCCGTCGAGGCGATCGACGCGCCGCAGGACGCGGTGCGCGTCGTGCTCCGCGAGGTGCCGGCCACCCACTTCGCCGCAGGCGACGTGACGATCGCCGAGCGCTCCGCCGCCGTACCCGCCCCCCGACCTGAACAGCGTCCCTGAGAGGGAGGTCAACGATGTCCGCCGAGCAGTACCCGTTCTTCGGTCACGTCATCGACAACGAGGAGGTCGAGTCGCTCGACGGAGCGCGCTTCGACACCGTCAACCCGTGGACCCGCGAGAAGTGGGCCGAGGTCGCCGAGGCGAGCCCCGCTGACGCCGACCGCGCGATCGCTGCGGCCCGGCGCGCCTTCGACGAGGGGCCCTGGCCGCGGCTGGGCCGCCACGAGCGGGCCGCGCTGATCCACCGGCTCGCGGACCTGATGGAGCGTGACGCCGAGATCCTGGCGGGTCTCGACACGACCGACATGGGCAAGCCGCGCACCCAGGCACTCCACGACGTCGCCCGGTCGGTGCTGAACTTCCGGTTCTTCGCCGACCACCAGCGCGACAGCACCGCTGAGGTGATGCCGATGGACACCGGCCACCACACCTACGTCGAGTACGGCCCGGCCGGCGTCGTCGTCGCCATCTCGCCGTGGAACTTCCCGCTGATGATGGCGACCTGGAAGATCGCCCCGGCCATCGCCTGGGGCAACACCGTCGTGATCAAGCCCGCCGAGGACACGCCCACGTCGGTGGTCCACCTGGGCCGGCTGGCGGTCGAGGCAGGGTTCCCGCCCGGTGTCCTCAACGTGCTCAACGGGTACGGCGTCCCCGCCGGCGCCGCCCTCACCGAGGACCCGCGCGTCGACCGGGTGACCTTCACCGGCGAGTCCGGCACGGGCAAGATCGTCATGCAGGCGGCCGCCTCGCACCTGGCGCCGGTCTCCCTCGAGCTCGGCGGCAAGGGGGCGAACATCGTCTTCGACGACGCGGAGGTCGACAACGCGGTCCGCTGGGCCGTCGAGGCGATCTTCCGCAATGCGGGCCAGGTCTGCCTCGCGGGGTCGCGGCTGTTCGTGCAGGCCGGGCTCTACGACGAGTTCCTCGAGCGGTTCCGTACCGCGGCCGAGGCGATGCGGTACGGCGACCCGACCGACCCGGCCACGCAGTTCTCGTGCCTGGCCAGCGAGGAGCACTACCGCAAGGTCAAGGGCTACGTGGACACCGTCGAGGAGGAGGGCGGCAAGATCCTGACCGGAGGCTTGGCAGAGGACGGCAGCTGGGCGGTGAAGCCCACGATCGTGGTGGACCTGCCGCTGGAGGCGTCGCAGTACTGCCAGGAGATCTTCGGGCCCGTGGTCGTCGTCAACAAGTTCCACACCGAGGACGAGGTCGTCGGGCTCGCCAACGACACCCGCTACGGCCTCAACGCGATGCTCTTCACCGAGAACCTCTCCCGCGCGCACCGCGTCTCCTCGCGGCTCCGGGCCGGCACGGTGTGGGTGAACTGCTTCTTCATCCGCGACCTGCGGACGCCGTTCGGTGGCGTCGGGGACTCGGGCGTGGGCCGGGAGGGCGGCGCCTTCAGCCGCGAGTTCTTCACCGAGCCCAAGGCCGTGGTGATGCAGATCGACCGCGGCTGAGCCGAGGCTGCCCTGCCGGGTCCTCGCACGTCGGGCCCAAGGTCCCTGGCCCACCATCCGGTCGCCGAGGACGATGCGGCCATGACCTCGGTCCGTGCGGGGGCAGCCGACGACGCGCCGGCGGCTCCGCAGCTCCACTCGGTCCTGGCCGCGCTCGACGTCCTGGACTGCTTCGCGACGGCCGAGGAGCTCGGGGTCACCGACGTCGCCCGCCGGCTCGGTGTCGCGAAGAGCACGGCGCACCGGCTGCTGTCGGCACTGTGCGCCCGGGGGCTGGCCGAACGGTTGCCGACGGGTCACTACCGGCTCGGCCTCCACCTGTGGGAGCTCGGCCAGCTGGTGCAGGACCGGGTGCCGCTGCGCCACGTCGCGCTCCCGCTGCTGGAGGAGGTGCGGCTGCGGACGCGGCAGACGACGCACCTCTCGATCGCCGACGGCTCCGACGTCGTGTTCGTCGAGCGGCTGCCCTCCCTCTCCGGCATCCCTCTCCTCGGCGAGCGCACGCGCCGGGTCCCGCTGCACACGACGAGCGCCGGCAAGGTCCTCGCGGCCTTCAACCCCACCGTGGCGCAGGCGCGGGCCGAGGCCGGCTTCCCGACGATGACCGACCGCACGATCGGGTCCGCGGCGCAGTGGGAGGACTGCCTGGCCGACGTACGCCGGAGGGGGTCGGCCGTGTCGGACTCCGAGAACCTGCAGGGGTTGGCCTCGGTCGCCGCCCCGATCATCGACGCCAGCGGTGTGGCGGTCGCCGCCGTGTCGATCGCCGGGCCGGCGTCCGACGTCGTCGGCAACGCCGACCGGCACGCCCGCGTGGTGATGGTCGCCGCGGCGCGGCTCAGCCGCCGCCTCGGCGGTTGACCCTGGCCCGGTCCGGCGGCGGGACCGGGTCGGGCGGGTCCACGGTCACCGCGGCGTCCTCACCCGGCCGCGCGTTGACGACCCGGACGAGCTCGACCGTGACGACCCGGGTCGGCTGGTCGGCGCTCTCGGGCGGCACGGTGAGTGTGAGCCAGCCGGTCCGCGAGGCCGGAGGCACGACCGTGACGGCACGACCGAGCTCGCCGCGGACCACGACCCGCACCGGCAGGTCGGTGGCGCCGTCGAGCCGCACCGCGACGTCGACGGGGGTGTCCGTCTCGGCGGCCGCCTGCACCCGGGCGTCCACGAGGTCGACGAGCGGGCTGCGGTCGTCGTCCCCGAGCGTCACGGTCGCCTGCTTCTGCGACGGACGGATCCCCCCGCCCCCGCCGACCCGGACCGTGACCGACTCGTCGTGCTCGTCGAAGGTGTCCTGGCGCGAGTGCAGCCACAGGTGCGCCTGCTGCTGGCCGACGCCGAACCGCACCAGGTGGGTCGAGAGCGAGACCGCGTGGTCGACCGAGGGCGGTGCGTCGAGCTCGAGCCGCGCGGAGGTGGGGCGCGAGGTCGGCCGGTCGAGGTGGACCGTGAGCCCGACCCGCCCGCCTTCGGCGACCGCCCGGTGGTCGGCGGTCACCGAGGCGACCGGTACCGGCGGGGTCGGGTGGCCCGCGCGGTCGAGGCCGGCGAAGCAGTAGCCCCGGGCCCGCAACGACGAGATCTCACCCGGGACCGCGGCCAGTGTGGCGGGTGAGTTCGCCACCCCGTCGTGCTGGAGCACGATGTTGGTCGCGTGCGGGCGGACCGCGCCGACGACCCGCGACCGGATCTCCGCGGCCGAGATCCCGCTCCAGTCGCGCGGGTCGATCGTCCACAGCACCGGCGTGTAGCCCATCGACCGGACCACGTCCCGGACGCGGTCGTCGATGGCGCCGTACGGCGGCCGCATCAGCCAGCCGGGGTGCAGGTGCTGGTGCAGCATCTGCCGGCGGGTCGTGCGCAGGGTGCTGCGGATCTCGGCGTCGGTCTGGGTGGTCAGGTCCGCGTGGACCCAGGTGTGGTTGCCGATCGCGAAGCCGGCCCGGTCGACGGCACGCGCCACGCCCGGCGCGCTCGCGACCCGGCTGCCGACCATGAAGAACGTGGCCGGGACGTGCTGCCGCTCCAGGACCCGCAGCAGCGCCGGGGTCACCGAGCTCGACGGTCCGTCGTCGAAGGTCAGAGCGACCAGGCCCTGGGAGCACGGACGGACCGCCCGCTGGACCGGGCCGGGCTCCGCTGCGGTCGGGGCCGCGGCGGCGGTGCCGACGAGCAGCACCGACGCCGTCGCCAGCGCTGCCCACGCGGCGAGCCGCCGGTGCCCCCTCGCTCCCACGCCACCGATGATCCCCGCCGCGGGCCGGCGGCGTGGGGTTATCCGCGGAAGCCACCCAGCTCGCGGGCCCCGGCGTCAGAAGACCGACGTCGGCGCGACGACCGGCCAGCGGAGGCCGGCCACCACCTCCGCCGCCGCCTCGCGCCAGGTCTGCTCGGGCGGTCGGACCGTCAGCATCCCGGTCGTCCCCGCCACGTGGAGCGGGACCGTCCGGACCGGCTGTGAGGGCCGTCCCACCGGGACGGTCAGCGTGCCCACGGCGCGTCGCGACCCGGCCGGCACGACCACGCGGACCGGGCCGAGGTCGCTGCGGACGACGACCGACAGGCCGCGGTCGCTGCTCCGGTCCAGGCGCACGCGGACCGGTGCGGGCGTCGGCAGCATCGGCGAGGCACTGACCTCCGCGTCGTCGATGCGCACGACCGGCGCCGGGTCGTCGTCGCGCACCCGCACGACGGTCCCGGCGTCCGGCGCCGGCTCGGCGCCGCGGCCGCCGAGGACCTCGAGCGTGACGTCCTCGGGGCGCTCGTCGGTCCGGTCCTGGCGGGCCCGGTAGGACAGGTGGGCGACCTGCTGCCCCGCCGGCACCCGGACGGTGCCGGCGGTCGTCCGGACGGTCACGGCGCGGGTCGTGGGCCGGTCGAGCCGGACGGTCAGCCGCACCCGGTCGCCCTCGGTGATCCGGCTCCGGTCGGCCTCGATCGCGGCCAGCGGGACCGGGGGAGCGGGGTCGCCCGCGTCGTCCAGGGACGCGAAGCAGTAGCCGCGCTCGCGGAGCGTCGCCACCTCCCGCGGCACGGCGCGGAGCGTCGCGGGGGAGTTGGTCACGCCGTCGTGCTGGAGCACGACGTTGGTGCGGTGCGGGCGGACGGCGCCGACCACGCGCGAGGTGATCTCCCGCGGCGTCAAGCCCGACCAGTCGCGCGAGTCGATCGTCCAGAGGACCGGCACCAGCCCGAGGTCCGCCAGCACCTGGCGCGCGGGGTCGTCGATCGCGCCGTACGGCGGCCGCGCCAGGTCGGTCGGGGAGACGCCGGCGTCGAGCAGGGCTCGGCGGGTGGTCACCATCGCGTGGCGTACCTGCCGGGGCGTCTGGGTCGTCAGGTCGGTGTGCTCCCACGTGTGGTTGCCGATGGCGAACCCGGCACGGTCGACCAGGCGCACCAGCTCGGGGTGCTCGGCCACCCGGCTGCCGACCATGAAGAACGTCGCGGGCACGTCGAGCCGGGTCAGCAGCCGGACCAGCCGCGGGGTCACCGACTCCAGCGGGCCGTCGTCGAAGGTGAGCGCGACCAGCCCTCGTGAGCAGGGCACGACCGGGTGGTGCCGCTGCGGCTGGTGCCTCTGCGGGTGGGGACCGTCGTGGCGCGGGGCGGCGGCCGACGCACCCGTCGGCACCAGGACCGCGGCCGCCAACGCGGCGAGCAGGATGCGCACCCTCACGACGGTCTGACGCGTCGGGGCGTCGTCCGGTTGTCGGGTCGGTCGGGCTCCACAGGACCTAGGATGCCGCCGTCAGCTCGTCTCGGGAGTCCGACCACACCGACAAGGACGTGCCGATGACGACTGCACCCGCCTCCCGGCCCACTCGGAAGCGCCGTCGCGCGGTGGCCGCGCTGCTCGGCCTCGGCCTGGCCGCCGGCCTGGCCGCGATCCCGGCCGGCGCCCGGTCGGAGGCGCCGGAGCCTGCGGTGTCCGGGCCGCCACGCGTCGGGCATGCGTCGAACCGGTTGCTCGTCGGTCATGTCGAGGTGGGGGGTGAGCCGGTCCGGGGCGCCCGGGTCCAGCTGGTGCTCGCCGGCCGCAAAGCGGGGCAGGCGCGGGTGCTCCTGGACGTCGGCTCGGACCGGCGCGGACGGTTCTTCCTCGCGGCTCCGCGCGGGCACCGGGGCCAGCTCTACGTGACGGCCTCCCAGGGCCGGACCGGTGGTCGTCGGCTGCCCGGCACGGTCGTCCTCGCGGCCGCTCTCGGTCGCCGCACCTCGGGTCAGATGGTCGTGAACGAGGCGACGACGGTCGCGGCCGGCTTCTCCCTGGCCCAGTTCGCCGGTCACGGCAGGATCGGCGGCGCCGAGCCCGGACTGCCCAACGCGATGCGGATGACCCGCAACCTCGTGAACCTCCGCACCGGCCGGACCGCGGCCTTCCTGCGCACCGCCCCCAACGGCACCTCGACGCAGACCTGGCCGACCTTCAACTCCCTGGCCAGCATCATCGGCGGCTGCGCCACCGGCCGCAGCGACTGCGGCGCCTTCCTCCGGGCCGCGACCGACGCCTGGGGGCACCGGCCGCGCACCACGTGGGAGGCGATGACGCTGATCCCGCAGAACCCCGCGGGCGACCCCGGGGGGATCTTCGCGCAGGTCCCGGCGCGGCCGGCGTACCGCCCGGTCCTCCACCAGGCGCCCGCGGACTGGGTGCTCGCCCTCCAGTTCGTCGGCAACGGGCACGAGTTCAGCGGCCCGGGCAACGTCGCGTTCGACGAGCACGGGGCGGTGTGGGTCATCAACAACGCCCAGTGGGCCAAGAAGTGGAAGAACGTCTGTCCGGGGCTCGGGCTGTTCAAGGTCGACCCGTTCGCGCCCGGCCGCCCGGTCGAGCAGTACACGGGCGGCGGCATCAACGGCGCCGGCTTCGGCGTCGGGTTCGACCCGGACAACCACTTGTGGATCGGGAACTTCGGCTTCAGCGGCAAGCGGTGCACGACCGAGCCGACGTCGAACAGCCTCTCGGAGTTCCGTCTCGACGGGAAGCCGCTCTCCCCGCCGCGCGGCTACCGGCAGGGCCCGCTGAGCTGGCCGCAGGGGGTCGTGTCCGACCGGGACGGCAACATCTGGACCGCCAGCTGCGGCAACAGCACCCTGGTCGAGTACCCGGACGGCGACCCACGTCAGGCGACGGTGGTCGGCACCGGGATCGGGCGCGCGTTCGACGTGGCCGTCAACACCGAGGGGAACGTCTTCGTCACCGCCAACCAGGGCAACCAGGTCTGGGGCTTCACCCCGGACGGGGAGGCGATGTCCGGCTCGCCCTTCGGGGACGCCAGCATCTTCTCCGACCCGCTCGGCATCGCCAGCGACCGGCTCGGCAACACCTGGGTGTCGAACTCGGGCGCCATCCCCAGTCCCTGCAAGTCGGGCGAGGGCCTGCAGACGCCGCCCGGCACGCACCACGGGTCGATCGTCCAGGTCGGACCGGACGGGACGCTCACGAAGTACGCCGGCGCCGGACTGACCATCCCGTGGGGGATCGCCGTCGACGGTGACGACACCATCTGGGTCGCCAACTTCACCGGTCAGCGGGTCTCGCACCTGTGCGGTGCCCGCGTCGCCACGTGCCCGACCGGCGTGGCCGGTGACCCGATCTCGCCGTCCGGCGGCTACGCGTTCGACGGGCTCCAGCGCAACACCGGTGTGCAGATCGACCCGTCCGGCAACGTGTGGCTCACCAACAACTGGAAGAAGATCCCCCTCCAGGTCAACCCCTTCGGCCGCGGCCTGGTCGTCTACCTCGGCATGGCGGCCCCGGTCCGCGCACCACTCATCGGCCCGCCGCAGCTGCCCTAGAGGCAGCGGAGGGGTCGGGCGCGTGGCCCGGGCGGCGGCCGCCCGGACGTCATGCGTTCGGAGCGCTAGATGGCTCCGAACGCATGACGTCCCGCGGACAGCCCGAGCTGCGGGGTCCAGCCGCGCTGCCGTTCGATCGGGTCAGGCGCCGGCGAGCACGCGGAACGGCAGCCCGTCGAGCTGCTGCACCTCGGCGTACGACGAGGGGTCGATCTTCTGCCCGGACCTCAGCAGCGGGTCGGCGGCCACGACCACCCGGTCGTGGGGGTTGACGAGCGCGACGTCACCGCCACCGCGCAGCGGCTCGCGCATCAGCTGCTCGAAGGTCTCCAGCGGGGTGTCGGCGCCCGCGACGCCGGCCATCTCGCCGGCGACGAGCACGGGGAGCGTCGCGGTGAGGACGTACTCGTCGGTGCAGACGTAGTCGACGTAGGGGCCGGTGACGTGCCGCTCCCCGCTCTCCTGCGGGCGCCGGAACCACTCGTGCCGGGTGTAGTCGAAGACGTGGTGGCCCAGCGGGACCCCGCGCTCGGCGAGCAGCGTGCGGTCCTCGCCCTGCCACCACGCGAGGAACAGGTCGCGGTCGGCCAGCCACCCGGGAGTGGCGACGAAGCCGCCGCCGACGACCGGGTGCTCGGCCAGGGTGCGGGTGGCCAGCGGATGGACGAGGTCGCTCAGCGCGGCGGCCGTGAGGGTGTGCCTCGGGCTGATCGCCTGGCGCACCGTCTCGGCGATCGCCTCCAGCGAGGTGAAGAGCGTCCCGAAGTAGGTCGTCACCGCGTCCGCGCAGCGGTCCAGCGCCCCGAGCGGGGTGGTCGTGCTCGTGGTCATGAGGCACTCCTGGGCATCCGGTGGCGGTCGTGGACCTCGGCCTGGGTCCGGGCGACCCGGTCCAGTGTCGCCTGCAGGTGCGTTCGTGCGCACCTGCGAGCGGCATCGGCGTCGCCGGCCTCGATGGCGTCGATCAGGCGCTCGTGGGCGGCGACCGTGCGCGCCCGGACGTCCGGGTCGCTCAGGGGGATGCGGACGATCATGCCGAAGTCCGCCTCCAGCCGCACGACTTCCCGGGTCGTCCGGGACGACTGGGTCAGGGCCGCGACCGAGAGCCACAGCTCCGCGTCGGCGTGGCGCCACACGCCGACCGGGTCGTCGACCGCCGGCAGGAGGGTGCGCAGCGACTCGGCCTCGCCGGGGTCCGCCCGCTCGGCGGCGAGCTCGGCGCAGCCCGCCAGCAGCAGGAGGTACTGGGTGCCGCGGTCGTGGAGCTCGGCTCGCGACATCGACCCGATGCGCTCGGCCAGCGCCTCCTCGTCGGCCGCAGCCCCGGCGGCGACGAAGGTCCCGCCGGCGCGGCCGCGGCTGGTGGTGACCAGGCCCTGGGCGCGTAGCCCCACGAGCGCCTCGCGCACGGTCACGACCGCCACCCCGAGCATCGCGGCCAGCTCGGGCTCGCTCGGCAGCCGCTCGCCCTCGGCGAGCACCCCGGAGCGGATCGCCTGGGTCAGCCGCTCCTCGACCTGACCGGCGCGCCCGACGTCGGAGAGCGGCGCGAAGATCGCGCTCCGGGCGCGGCTGCCGTGCCGGCGTACGTCGGCCAAGGCGAGCTCCTTCGCAACAGAGTTGTTACCGAGTGGGGGCTATTCATCTAATGTCCGGTTCCATATCTTATGGATCGGCGCCCGTAAGGGAAGCCGCCAGCACCAGATGTTCCGGAAGATCGAGCGAGGAGCTCCATGACGGCCACGGCCATCTCCCTGCGCGGGCTGAGCAAGCACTTCGGCCAGGTCCGCGCGGTCGACGAGCTGGACCTCGACATCGCCGACGGCGAGTTCTTCTCGATGCTCGGACCGTCCGGCTCGGGCAAGACGACCGTCCTGCGGCTGATCGCCGGCTTCGAGGAGCCCACCGCCGGCACGATCCTGCTCGGCGAGGACGACGTCACCCGCCGGCCGCCGTTCTCGCGCGACGTCAACACGGTCTTCCAGGACTACGCGATCTTCCCGCACATGAGCGTCGTCGAGAACGTCGAGTACGGCCTGCGGGTCAAGAAGGTCGGCAAGGCCGACCGCCGGCGCCGGGCCGAGGAGGCGCTGGAGACGGTACGGCTGGCGTCGTACGGCGCCCGCCGGCCGCACCAGCTCTCCGGCGGCCAGCGGCAGCGCGTCGCCCTGGCCCGGGCGCTGGTCAACCGGCCCAAGGTGCTGCTCCTCGACGAGCCGCTCGGCGCCCTGGACCTCAAGCTGCGCCGCGAGATGCAGATCGAGCTCAAGGAGATCCAGCGCGACGTCGGCATCACCTTCGTCTTCGTGACCCACGACCAGGAGGAGGCGCTCACGATGAGCGACCGGGTCGCGGTGTTCAACGAGGGCCGGATCGAGCAGCTCGCGACGCCCGTCGAGCTCTACGAGCAGCCCGCGAGCGCCTTCGTGGCGGGCTTCGTCGGCACCTCGAACCTCTTCCGCGGCGAGGACGCGCGCCGGCTCGTCGGCGAGGACGGCACCTTCGCCGTCCGCCCCGAGAAGGTGCGCCTCGCCACCAGTGCCCCCGCGGACACCACGGGGCTGTGCGTCGCGCACGGCGTCGTCCGCGAGGTGGTCTACCTCGGAGCGACCACCAGCAGCGTCGTCGAGCTCGACGACGGACCGACGGTGACGGTGTCGCACCCCAACACCGACACCTCCATCGACGCCGCAGCAGAGCGGCGCGACCAACGCGTCGTGGTGACCTGGCGACGTGACCACCTGGTGTCCCTGGGTTCCCCGACGCAGGCGACGTCCCCTGAGGAGGAGACAGCATGAGGAAGAACCGTTCGAGGCGGCGCTGGTCGGGCCCCGCAGCCCTGGCGTGCGCCGGGGTGCTCGCCCTGGCGACGGCCTGCGGCACCAGCTCGGGTGACAGCAGCGGCGGTGGCTCCGCCGCTGAGGACCAGGGGGGCTTCACGGCTCCCGACATCCCGATGCAGGACTCGGTCGGCGACCCCGAGGGCCAGGTCAACATCCTGGCGTGGCCCGGCTACGCCGAGGACGGCTCGACCGACAAGTCGGTCGACTGGGTCACGCCGTTCGAGGAGGAGACCGGCTGCCAGGCCAACGTGAAGTACTTCGGCACGTCCGACGAGGCCGTGCAGCTGATGAAGACCGGTGAGTACGACGTCGTGTCCGCCTCCGGCGACGCGACCCTGCGCCTGATCGCCAGCGGCGACGTCGCGCCGGTCAACACCGACCTGCTGAAGAACTACCCCGACATCGCGCCGTTCCTCAAGGACCAGAAGTTCAACTCGGTCGACGGTCAGATGTACGGCGTCCCGCACGGTTGGGGCGCGAACCTGCTCATGTACAACACCGACGTCGTGAAGCCTGCGCCGACGAGCTGGGGCGCGGTCTTCGACGGTGCGTCCGACTACGCCGGCAAGGTGACGGCGTACGACTCGCCGATCTACATCGCCGACGCGGCGCTGTACCTGATGAAGACCCAGCCCGACCTGGGGATCGAGGACCCGTACGCCCTCGACCAGGACCAGCTCGCCGCGGCGGTCGACCTGCTGAAGAAGCAGAAGGAGAACGTCTCGGAGTACTGGTCGGACTACCTCAAGGAGGTGCAGGCCTTCAAGAGCGGCGACTCGGTCATCGGCACCACGTGGGAGGTCATCAACGCGGTCGCCCAGGGCGAGGGCGCCCCGGTCGAGGCGGTGCTGCCGGAGGAGGGCTCGACCGGATGGTCCGACACCTGGATGATCAGCTCGAAGGCCCAGAACCCCAACTGCGGCTACCTCTGGATGGACTACATCACCAGCCCGGAGGCCCAGGCCCAGGTGGCCGAGTACTTCGGTGAGGCGCCGGCCAACACCAAGGCCTGTGCGCTGACGTCGGACAAGACCTTCTGCGACACCTACCACGCCGAGGACGCCGACTACGCCGCGCAGATCCACTACTGGACCACGCCGATCGAGCAGTGCCTGGACGGCCGCACGGACGTGACGTGCACCAACTACGGCGACTGGACGACGGCCTGGACCGAGGTGAAGGGCTGACCTTGTCGATCATCGACCGCCGCCCGGGCCTCCGGGTGGGCCTGCTCCTGACGCCACCGATGCTGTGGCTGGGTGCGGCCTACCTGGGGGCCCTGGGGGCGCTCCTCATCACCTCGCTGTGGACCCAGAACGACTTCACGGGCAACATCGAGCGGGTCTGGACGCTGGAGAACTTCAAGACGCTCTTCACCGTCGAGGTCTACCGCACGATCACGGTGCGGACGATCGGGCTCGCGGCCCTGGTGACGGCGGTCGACGCGCTGCTGGCGTTCCCGATCGCCCTCTACATGGCGAAGATCGCGTCGCCCCGCGCCCAGCGGCTGCTGGTGATCGCGGTCCTGATGCCGCTCTGGGCGTCCTACCTGGTGAAGGCCTACGCCTGGCGCGGCATGTTCTCCGCCGACGGTCCGATCGAGTGGGTCCTGCAGCCGTTCGGCCTGAACACCCCGGGCTACGGCATGGTGGCGACCACGGTGACGCTCGCGTACCTGTGGCTGCCCTACATGATCCTGCCGGTGTACGCCGCCCTCGAGCGGGTCCCGGACTCGCTCTTCGAGGCCTCCGCCGACCTCGGGGCCGGATCGGTCCACACGCTGCGGCGGGTCGTGCTCCCGATGGCGTTCCCGGGGTTCGTCGCGGGTTCGATCTTCACGTTCTCGCTGACGATGGGCGACTACATCGCCGTCAAGATCGTGGGCGGCACCACGCAGCTGCTCGGCAACGTCGTCTACGACAACCAGGGCGCCGCCAACAACCTGCCGTTCGCGGCGGCGGTCGCCACCGTCCCGATCGTGGTCATGCTCGGCTACCTCGCCGCGGCCCGCCGTACCGGAGCACTGGAGAGCCTCTGATGGCCCGTTCCTCGATCATCTCGCCCGGCCTGCGCCGGTCGTTGACGGGCATCACGGTGCTGGTGCTGGTCTTCGTCTACGTGCCGCTGACGCTCGTGGTGGTCAACTCGTTCAACATCGACAACACCTTCGGCTTCCCGCCGCCCGGCTACACGCTGCACTGGTGGCAGGTCGCCTGGGAGAGCCAGGGCGCCCGGTCCGCGCTGTGGACCAGTGTCAAGGTCGCGATCGCCGCGACCGTGGTGGCGCTGCTGCTCGGCACGCTGGCTGCGATGGCGCTGCGGCGGACCCGCTTCTTCGGGCGGAACGTCGTCTCGCTGCTGATCATCCTGCCGATCGCCCTGCCGGGCGTGGTCACGGGCCTGGCGTTCCAGAACGGCTTCCGCACCATCCTGGGGATCCAGCTGAGCCTCTGGACGATCGTGATCGCGCACGCGACCTTCTGCATCGTCACGATCTTCAACAACGTCCAGGCGCGGTTCCAGCGGCTCGGGGGCAACTTCGAGCAGGCGTCGATGGACCTCGGCGCGGGCCGGTGGACGACCTTCCGGCTGGTCACCTTCCCGATGCTCCGCTCCGCGCTGCTCGCCGGGGCGCTGCTGTCGTTCGGGCTGTCGTTCGACGAGATCGTGGTCACCACGTTCACCGCGAGCAGCCAGGACCAGACGCTGCCGATCTGGATCTTCCAGAACCTCTTCCGGCCCAACCAGGCACCGATCGTCAACGTCGTCGCGGCCGTGCTGGTCATCGTCTCGGCGATCCCGATCTACCTCGCCCAGAAGCTCTCCGGGTCGCAGGCCGAGGGGCTCACCGCATCGCCCTAGGGCCTCGATATTGGGGCGACGACCGTCGGTGGCGCGACATACGGTCGACGCCTCATGACTCTCGCGCAGCTCGACACCGACCAGCGTCCCGGGACCTCGCAGGCCGGGCCGCCCGAGCCTGCCCGGACGGTCGACTGGCGCCGCCTGCGCACCCCCGTGGCGATGTGGTCGCTGGGCGCGTGCGCGGTGGCCGCCGTCGGGACCTCGCTCGGCACGCTGGTCGCCGGGCGCCTGGCCGAGGACGCGACCACCCGGCTGGTCCTGGTCCTCGCGGTCTGCGTCGTCGGGGCCGCCCTCCTCGACTCCGCCGCCCGCACGCTGTGGGCCGGGGTCGTCGACCGCGCCGAGGGTCGGTTGCGGGCCGACCTCCTCGACGCGGCGATGCACCAGCCGCTGGACGCCCTGACCGAGCAGGCGGTCGGCGAGGTCCTCGACCGGGTCGACGACGACACCCACGAGGTCGGGACCCTGCTGCGGCAGAGCGCGTGGCAGGCGATCCGCACCCTGCTCGCGTCCGGGCCGCTGTGGATCGTCGCGGGCACGACGTGGTGGCCGGCCTTCCTGCTCCTCCCGGCCGCCGGGCTCGCGGCGTTCCTCAGCGTCCGCCAGGTGCTGCCCGAGATCGCCGCGCGCAAGGTGGAGGAGGAGGCCGCATGGACCGACCACGCCGCCGCCATGGAGGAGGGCGTCGCCGGCCGCGACGACCTGCGTGCCAGCCTCGGCCAGGCCCACGTGCTGCGCCGCACGACCGAGCTCGCCGCGCGGGTGCACCACCGTTTCGGTGTGGTGCTCGCCCTCGAGGCGCGGGTCACCCGGCGCACCGGGACGCTCCTGCACGGCGTGCTGGCCGCCACCGCCCTGATCGGCGTCGCGTTCGTCGTCGACGACCGGCTCGACACCGCGGCGCTGGTCACGCTCTACCTGGTCACGACGATGTTCGTCGGCCAGGTCGACCAGCTCGCGCGGCACCTGCCCGACCTCCAGGCAGGGTTCGGCGCCGTGCTGCGGCTGCGCGGGTTGCTGGGCGCTGCGCGCGAGCCGGTCGGGGGCGCCGCCCTGCCCGAGGGCTCGCTCGACGTCTCCTTCCGCGACCTCCACTTCGCGTACGCCGAGGGCCGCTTCGCCCTGCAGCACGTCGACCTCCACGTCGGAGCCGGCACCACCTGCGCCCTGGTCGGCCGCACCGGGTCCGGCAAGTCGACGCTGGCGTCGCTGCTCTCGCGCGCCGTCGAGCCCGAGCCCGGGTCGGTGGTGCTCGGCGGGGTCGACGTCCTCGACCTCGACCTCCAGCAGCTCCGCTCGGCGGTCGGGGTGGTCACCCAGCGCACCGAGATCCTCGCCGGCACGCTCGCCGAGAACGTCACGCTCTTCGAGGGCGTGCCTCGCGTCGAGGTCGAGCGCGCGGTCGCCGAGCTCGGCCTGGACGCCTGGGTCGCGGGGCTGCCCGACGGGCTCGACACGTTGCTCGGCCCGGGCGGCACCACCTTGTCGTCGGGGGAGGAGCAGCTGGTCGCGTTCGCCCGGCTTCTGGTGCGCGACGTGCGGGTCGTCGTCCTCGACGAGGCCACCGCCCGGATGGACCCGGTGACCGAGGCCCACGTCGTCCGCGCGGCCGACCGCCTGCTCTCGGGTCGCACCGGGATCCTGGTCGCCCACCGGCTCTCGACGACCGAGCGGGCCGAGCAGGTCGCGGTCCTCGAGGGCGGCCGGGTCACCCAGCGCGGACCGCGCAGCCTGCTGGCGGCGGAGCCCGGCCCGTTCCGGGCGCTGCTCGAGGCCTCCGCGGAGGACGACCGCCCGGCCGAGCAGGTCGTCGACGAGACGGCCCGCGCGGTGGGCACCGCCCGTCGCAGCGGCGAGCCGCCGTCCCGGCCGCGGCTGCGCGACGTCCCGGGCCTGGCCCGCGCCACCTGGTCGGCCCTGGTCATCGAGCCGCGGTGGGGGATGGTCAGCCTCGTGCTCTTCCTGGCCTCGGCGCTCACGGGGGCCCTCGGTGCCATCTCGGGCTGGATCTGGGGTCACCTGGTCGTCGCGCTGCAGGCGGGGGAGGAGCCGGTCGGGCTGACCATGGCGCTGGTCGTCTCGCTGATGGTCTCGCCGCTGCTGCTCGCCGCCGCGTTCCGCCGCTACCCGCGGTGGTGGATCGCCGTCATGCTGCGCGTGCGCACGTCCGTCCTCGCCGGGCAGACCGCGCAGCACCGTCTCGAGCGGACCCCTCCGGGCGAGGTGGTCGCCCGCACGATGGACGCCGACCGGCTCGCGAGGTACGCCGACCGCTGGGTCGACTTCCTCAACGGCCTCGTCATCGCGGCGGTGA
Organism: Nocardioides sp.; assembly: GCA_020636915.1. GTDB lineage: Bacteria > Actinomycetota > Actinomycetes > Propionibacteriales > Nocardioidaceae > Nocardioides. Next base: position 192,754 of record JACJWV010000006.1, on the reverse strand, counting down.
CGGCCGTGGTCGCCCAGAGCCTGCTGGCCGGCGGCGTGCTCCTCGCGGTGATGCTCACGTCGTCCCTCGCCTCGTCGCTCGGGCGCCGTGTCGCCGGCCGCTCCGCCGCGGCGTCGGCCGCCGCCCGGGCCCGGTTCGGGCGGTCGCTGGTGTCGGCGCTGGACTCCGTGCGGACGGTCAAGCTCGCCGCGTCGACCCCGAGCGTGCACGCTCACCTGCGTGAGGTCGACAGCGGGCGCGTCGACGCGGCGGTCCGCGAGCACCGGGTGCAGGCGATGCTCGACGGCGTGCCGATCGTCATGGTGCAGTGCGGCGTCGTCGCGGCCTGGGCGGTCCACGTCGCCGGCGGCTGGGGCCTGGCGACGGCGCTGCTCGTCGCCGGCGCGGTCAACGGCTTCGACTGGTTCGGCCGGGTGGCCGGGTCGGTCATCACCGAGGCACCCGGCACCCGCGCCTGGATGCAGACGACCAGTCGGCTCGCGGGCGGCGGCGACCTCATGCACCTCCCCGACGGCGTCGACCTCGTGGCCGGCGACACCCCGCCGCCGGCACCCGGTGTCCACGACCCGCTCCGGACGCTCGAGCTGGTCGGCGTCAGCGCGGTCCACGACGACGGCACCGTCGGGGTGAGCGACGTCGACCTGACCGTGCGGTCGGGTGAGCTGGTGCTCCTCCTGGGTCAGGTGGGCTCCGGCAAGTCCAGCCTGCTCGCGGCGCTCGCGGGCCTGGTGTCGAGCACCGGCGAGGTGCGGTGGAACGGCCGGATGGCCGACGACCCGCAGACCTTCCTGCGACCCGGCCGGGTCGCCCACGTCGCCCAGGTGCCGCGCGTGCTCTCGGGCACGTTCGCCGACAACGTCCGGCTCGACCACCCCGGACGGACCGTCGAGCCGGCGCTGACGACGGCCCGGCTCGGTCCCGACGTGGCGTCGGCGGGTGGCCCCGACGCCCTGGTCGGCCACCGCGGGGTCCGGCTGTCGGGAGGCCAGGTGCAGCGGCTCGCGCTGGCCCGCGGCCTCGCGTGCGACGCGGAGCTGCTGCTCGCCGACGACGTCTCGTCCGCGCTCGACGCGGCCACCGAGATCGAGCTGTGGACCGCCCTGCGCGAGCAGGGAGCGACCGTCGTCGGCGCGACCTCCAAGCGGGCGGCGCTGGCGCAGGCGGACCGGGTCGTCGTCCTGGTCGACGGCCGGGTCGCCGACGTCGGCCCGTGGACCGACCTGGCGCCCGGCTGGGGGCACCTGGCGGGCTGACCTCTGCGCGGTGTCTGGTGCGTGTCGCGGCTCGAGCGCAGCTCCGCCCGGCGGTGAGCCACCCACCGTTTCCCCGCGTCATCCGGTGGACAGGTCACCGCTGTCCAGGGGCGGGGCCGGCCAGCGGTGGGCGATCCACCGATGGCGACGCCGGGAAGGTGGTCCATCCACCGCCAGGGTGCGCGGCCCCGACCGTCGGCTGTCGGTGTGACCAGCGACTGCTGGATGCGGCTCCGGTGGTCGGAAGTCGCGATCCGCAGCGTGCCCTCGAGCGCACCACGGGCACCACGTGTCACACGATGGGGCCGGTCCGTTCGGGTCGTGTGCCCAGAACGGGCTATGGCGCGGGCTATGGCGCGTTCTCAGGCACACGACCCGACAGCCGCGACCGCCGGCGCTGCCCGATGGTGCGGAGACCTCCGCCGGCCACGAACCCCACGGATTGGTCACCAACCGCACGATGACGGGCGCCGGACCTGCGGTTGGTGACCAATCCGCACACCTGAAGGTCCCGGAGGACCTCCCGGCCCCGGCAGCCCCTGACCGGTGCGCCGGGGTCACGCGGGAGGAATGCTCGACGCGCGGATGCGGTACGGGCCGGCATGAGGTTGATGAGAACCGCCGCCCTCGTCGGGATCGGCAAGAAGCTCTACGACGAGTCCCGCAAGCCGCAGAACCAGGCCCGGATCAAGGCCGCCGTCGCGAAGGTCCGCGAGCGCCGCAACCAGCGTTGACGCGGGCCGGCCGCGTCAGCCGGCGACAGCCTCGGTCGCCGTCTGAGGAGCAGGTACGGCGGCGCCGGCCTGCTCGGCCCGCAGGAACTGCCCGGTCCGCTCCCGGCCGAGCAGATCGGTCGGCTCGCCGTCGGTGACCACGCGGCGGCCGCTGACGAACACAGCCGGCACGGCGGCGTCGTTGCGGTTGACCATGCGGGACAGGCCGCCGTACTGCTCGACCGGTGCCTCGCGGTACTCCTCCAACGAGGCGTCGAGGCGCTCGGGGTCGATCACGACCAGGTCGGCACGGTCGCCGACGCGCAGGGTGCCGGCGTCGATGCGGTACCACTCGCCCAGCTCGCCGGTGAGCCGGTGCACGGCGTGCTCGACGCTCATGAAGGGCGTGCCGGCGCGCTCGGCCTCGTGGACGTGCTTGAGCAGCCGCAGGCCGAAGTTGTAGAAGGCCATGTTGCGCAGGTGCGCGCCGGCGTCCGAGAAGCCGAGCTGGATTCCGGGGTCCTGGGCGAGCTTCTTCAGGATCGACGGCCGGTGGTTGCTGATGGTCGTGCGCCACCGGATGTCGGTGCCGTGCTCGAGCACCAGGTCGAGGAAGGCATCGACCGGGTGCTTGCCGCCGCGCTCGACGCCGACCTGACCGAACGACTTGCCGACCACGGACGTGTCGGGACACGCGACGATCTCGGCGTCGAAGAAGTCCCGCTGCCACACGCGTGGGTCGTACTTGCGCTCGTAGTCCTTGCGGAACTGCTGGCGGTACTCCGGGTCGCGCATCAGCTCGTCGCGGGCGATCTTCTCCTGCAGGTGCAGGGCGGCCGCGCCGGACCCGAACTCCTCGAAGATGACCAGGTCGATCCCGTCGGCGTAGACCTCGAACGGGACCGGGAGGTGCTGCCAGCGGAAGTCGGCCCCGAGGCGGTTCACCAGCCGGGCGAGCGGGCGCATCAGGTGGATGATGAACGGCAGCGCCTTGAGGTCCGCGGCCGACAGCAGGCTGGTGCGCAGCGCGGGCCGCCCGAACCACCCGAGCGAGTTGACGGCCTGGACGACGATCGTGTGCGGGTGGCTGGCGTCCGGTCCGGCCTGCAGCGCCCGGCGGCGCCGGCGCAGGATCGAGCGGAGGCCGCGCATCTCCTTGCTCCGCGCGTACGTCGACGGCAGCGTGCGCGAGCGGCACAGGTCGCCGTCGAGCTTGTCGAAGAGCAGCTGCTGCGCCGACATCCCGACGAAGCCGGCGTCCAGCGCCTCGTCGAGCATCCGCTCCATGCGGAGCCGCTCGCGCCGGCTGGGGCGCACCTCCTTGCGCGTGGCCCGGTCCAGGCCCATGGTCGCGGTGCGCATGTCGGAGTGGCCGATGAACGCCGCGAGGTTGGGGCCGAGGGGGAGCGACTCGAGCGCGGCGACGTACTGCTCGGCGGTCGACCAGGTGCGGTGCTCCTCGACGGCGCGGATGACGTGCTGGCGCGGGATCGCCTCGACCCGGCCGAACAGGTCACCTGCGTCCACGCCCCCCACGTGGACCGTCGACAGCGAGCACGAGCCGAGGAACAGGGTCGTGACCCCGTGCCGGACCGACTCCGGCAGGCCGGGCCCGTCGAGCACCTCGACGTCGTAGTGGGTGTGGATGTCGACCATCCCCGGGATGACCCACTTCCCGGCGGCGTCGACCACCTCGGGGCAGCCGGTCTCGTCGAGGTCCTCCGTGGTGACCTCGACGACCCGGCCGTCCCGGACGCCGAGGTTGCGGACCGCCGACGGCGCCCCGGTCCCGTCGAACCAGCGGCCGCCCCTGATGATCGCGTCGTACGCCATGGACCGGAATGGAACCGGTTCTAGTTGACGCGCGTCAAGCGGCGAGCCGCATCCGGCCCCGATGGACTAGGCCCCGGTGGAGGAGGCACCGACCGAGGTGGTCCGGGCCGACGAGGCGCCCACCCGGCGCATCACCGGCGCCGCCAGGGCGCCGTGGACGAAGACCGACAGCACGATCGTGAACGACACCGTCGACCACAGCCAGTCCGAGGCGAGCTCGGTGGCCTCGCCGCCGGCGTAGGCGAGGTAGAAGATCGAGCCGACCCCGCGCACCCCGAAGAACGCCACCGCACGGCGTTCGCCGGGCTCGAGGCAGCCGTGCAGCCCGATGAGGCCGGCGAGCGGGCGGACCACGACCACGAGCGCGACGGCGATCGCCACACCCTTCCAGTCCAGGCTGCCGAGCAGGCCGCGGGTCAGCGCGATGCCGAGCACGAGCAGGACGAAGAGCGTCAACAGCCGCTCGAGCCGCTCGGTCACCTCGTGCATCGCGGCGTGGTAGTCGTGGGAGCGCTCCGCGGAGCGGAAGGTCATCGCGCACGCGAAGACCGCGAGGAACCCGTAGCCGCCGACGACCTCCCCGACGCCGTACGCCGACACCAGGGCCGCCAGCGCCATCAGCGACTCGCCCCGCTCGGCGAGCCGGAGCGAGCGGCTGCGGGAGTGGAACGCGGCGTAGGCCAGCACCCGGCCGACCACGATCCCGGCGAGGACGCCGAGCACGACCTTGCCGACGAGGTACCAGCCGACCCACTCCAGCGCCCAGCCGGAGACCGCGCCCTCGGTCGCGAGCAGGATGGCGGCGTACACGAACGGAAAGGCGAGCCCGTCGTTGAGCCCGGCCTCCGAGGTCAGCGTGAAGCGGACCTCGTCGTCCTCGTCGACCTCGTGGTCACCGGTCTGCGGGCCGGCGACCTGGACGTCCGAGGCCAGCACCGGGTCGGTCGGGGCGAGCGCGGCGCCGAGCAGGAGCGCGACCGCGGGCGAGGCGCCGGCAGCCCAGGCGAGCAGCGCGACCGCCGCGATCGTGATCGGCATGCCGATCCCGAGGAGTCGCCACGTGGCGCCCCACCGCCGCCACGACGCGAGGCGCCGGACCTCCAGGGGTCGGTCCAGCGCCAGCCCGACGCCCATCAGCGCGACCAGCACGGCCAGCTCGGTGACGTGCTGGATCGTCGCCCGGTTCTCCTGCGGGTCGAGCGGCATCCCGTCCGGCAGCGGCGTCAGCCCGAGCAGCAGCCCGACGCCCACCAGCACCATCGGCGCCGAGATCGCCCACCGGTCCAGCAGCTCGGGCAGCACCACCGCCAGGAGCAGGCTGCCGCCCGCGACGAGGTAGACGAGGTCGGCGGTCACCGACTCCAAGTACCCGCTGGAGCGGGTGACTCATGGTGTGATCTTCGACCACCACTCCGTCGCGGGCGACCGGGCTCGCTCAGGCCGTCGCCGCGAACGCCTCCGCCACCACGTCGAACGCCTCGTCGAGCAGCGCGTCGCTGATCGACAGCGGCGGCAGGAAGCGGAAGACGTTGCCCCAGGTGCCGCAGGTGAGCGTGACGACGCCGTGCTGGTGGCAGTAGGCCGACACCGCGGCGGTCCGGACCGGGTCGGGGTCGGTCGTGCCCGGAGCGCACAGCTCGATCGCCATCATCGCCCCGCGGCCGCGGATCTCGGCGATCACGTCGTGGTCCACGGCGATCGCCTCGAGGCGGGCGTGCATCTGCTCGCCGATCGCGCGCGCCCGCGCGGCCAGGTCGTGCTCCTTCATCTCCTCGATCGACCCGAGCGCGGCGGCGCAGGCGATCGGGTTGCCGCCGTACGTGCCGCCGAGCCCGCCCACGTGGACGCTGTCCATCAGCTCCGCACGACCGGTGACACCCGCGAGGGGGAGCCCGCCCGCGATGCCCTTGGCGGTCGTGACGAGGTCCGGGACGACGCCCTCGTGGTCGCTGGCGAACCAGTCGCCGGTGCGGCAGAAGCCGGACTGGATCTCGTCGGCGATGAAGACGACCCCGTTGGCCTTCGCCCAGGCGGCGAGCGCGGGCAGGAAGCCGGGAGCGGGGACGACGAAGCCGCCCTCGCCCAGGACGGGCTCGATGACGATGCAGGCCAGGTTGGCCGCGCCGACCTGCTTGTCGATCACGTCGATCGCGCGGGCGGCGGCGTCCTCCCCGGACAGCCCGTCGCGCAACGGGTAGGACATGGGCGCGCGGTAGACCTCGCCGGCGAACGGTCCGAAGCCGTTCTTGTAGGGCATGTTCTTCGCGGTCATCGCCATCGTGAGGTTGGTGCGGCCGTGGTACGCGTGGTCGAAGACCACCACCGCGTCACGGCCGGTCGCGACGCGGGCGATCTTCACCGCGTTCTCGACCGCCTCGGCGCCGGAGTTGAACAGCGCGCTCTTCTTGGCGTGGTCGCCGGGTGTGAGCTCGGCCAGCGCCGCGCACACGTCGACGTAGCCGTCGTACGGCGTGACCATGAAGCAGGTGTGCGTGAACGCGTCGACCTGCGCGTGCACGTTGCGTCGTACGGCGTCCGCGGCGTTGCCGACCGAGGTGACCGCGATCCCCGAGCCGAGGTCGATGAGCGAGTTGCCGTCGACGTCGACCAGGACGCCACCACCCGCGGCGACGACGAACACCGGGAGCGTGGTGCCGACGCCGTCCGCGACGTGCGCCTTCTTGCGGTCCAGCCGCTCGAGCGAACCGGGTCCGGGGATCTCGGTGACGAGGCGGCGCTCCTGGGGGAGGGTGGGGCCGCCGACAGCAGATTCGGTCATGGAGCAGAGCCTCTCACGATCGGTTCCGTTCTTGCAGGGTGGATCGGCAACGAATTCGTGAGGCACGGGTCGCGTGCGGGAGACTGGTCCCGTGAGAGACGTCGTCATCCTCGGCAGCACCGGCTCGATCGGCACCCAGGCCCTCGACCTGGTGCGCGCGAACCCGGACCGCTTCCGGGTCGTCGCGATCACGGCGGGCGGCTCGAACCCGGCACTGTTCGAGCAGCAGGTGGCCGAGCTCAGCGCGGCGTACCCCGGTCTCTGGTCCGGTCTCGGCGAGGACGCGTCGGTCGAGGCGGCGGGGCTGGAGTGCGACGTCGTGCTCAACGGCATCACCGGCGCGGTCGGCCTGCGCCCGACCCTGGCGGCGCTCGACGCCGGCAACACGCTGGCCCTGGCCAACAAGGAGTCCCTCATCATGGGCGGACCCCTGGTGCTCGACCGCGCCAAGCCAGGGCAGATCGTCCCGGTCGACTCCGAGCACAGCGCCCTGGCGCAGTGCCTGCGTGGCGGCAGTCCCGAGGAGGTACGCCGGCTGGTGCTCACCGCGAGCGGCGGTCCGTTCCGCGGCCGCACGCGGCAGGAGCTGGCCGACGTCACGCCCGAGCAGGCGCTCGCGCACCCGACCTGGGACATGGGACCGGTCATCACCATCAACTCCGCCACCCTGGTCAACAAGGGCCTGGAGGTGATCGAGGCGCACCTGCTCTTCGGCATCCCGTTCGACCGCATCGAGGTGGTCGTGCACCCGACGAGCGTCGTGCACTCGATGGTCGAGTTCGTCGACGGCTCGACGCTGGTGCAGGCCAGCCCGCCGACGATGCTCATCCCGATCGCGCTCGGCCTGGCCTGGCCCGACCGCGTCCACGGCGCGGCGCCGCCGGTCGACTGGACCCGGCCGGAGACCTGGGAGTTCTTCCCGCTCGACGACGAGGCATTCCCGGCGGTGGCACTCGCCCGGGCGGCCGGCGAGCGCGGCGGGACCGCGCCGGCCGTCTACAACGCCGCCAACGAGGAGTGCGTCGAGGCATTCCGCTCGGGGCAGCTCGCGTTCACCGGGATCGTGGACGTGGTTCAGGCGGTTCTCAGCCGCCACGACGTACCCTCGGAGGTGACGATCGAGGCCGTCCTCGACGCCGACTCCTGGGCCCGTGCCACGGCCCGTCAGCTGATCGAAGGGCGCCACATGAAGGGTGAGCAGTGAGCACCGTCTTCTACCTCCTGGGGGTGGTGCTCTTCGTCGTCGCCATCCTGGCCTCGATCGGCCTGCACGAGCTCGGCCACATGATCCCGGCGAAGAAGTTCGGCGGGAAGGTCACCCAGTACTTCATCGGCTTCGGGCCGACGGTGTGGAGCAAGCAGGTCGGCGAGACCGAGTACGGCGTCAAAGCGGTCCCGCTGGGCGGCTACGTCAAGATCGTCGGGATGCTCCCGCCCGGCGCCGCCGAGCTCGCCGACGAGGTCACCACCGACGCCGACGGCGAGCAGGTGCTCAAGGTCCGCAAGTCCAACACCGGCCTGTTCACCCAGCTGATCTCGGACGCCCGCGCGGCCGAGTGGGAGACGATCAGGCCCGAGGACAGCGACCGGCTCTTCTACAAGATGCCGTGGTGGAAGAAGGTCATCGTGATGGCCGGCGGGCCGACGGTGAACATCCTCATCGCGTTCTTCATCTTCTGGGGCGTGTTCGCGACCTACGGTCAGCGCACCGTCGAGCCCGACGCCGGGCAGCCGGTCATCGACGAGGTGTCGCAGTGCGTCATCCCGTACGTCGACAACCGCACCACCTGCCTCGACTCCGACCCCGTGAGCCCCGCGGCCCAGGCGGGCCTGGAGCCCGGCGACGTGATCACCACCTTCAACGGCACCGCAATCACCGACTGGGACCAGCTGCGTGCCCTGATCCGCGGCAACGAGGACGGGACCGCGGTCATCGGCTACGAGCGCGACGGGCAGCAGCTGTCCGGGACGACGAGCACGACGGTCGAGGCGCGGCCCACCTCCCAGACCGACCAGACCCTGCGCCAGGTCGGCTTCCTCGGCGTCACGCCGACCAGCCACGTCGCCGTCGAGACCGGCGGGCCGGTCTACACCGTCCAGCAGATGGGGACGATGGCCGGGCAGACGGTGAAGGCGCTGGCGACGCTGCCGGTCAAGGTCTACGGCGTCGGTGAGGCGATCGTCGGCGTCAAGGAGCGCGCTGCCGACAGCCCGGTCAGCATCGTCGGCGGCGGCCGCCTGGCCGGCGAGACCGTGTCGCAGGAGGGCTTCCCGGTCGTCGAGAAGACCGTGTTCCTGCTCATGCTGATCGCCGGCTTCAACCTCTTCATCGGGCTGTTCAACTTCATCCCGCTGCTCCCGCTCGACGGCGGCCACATCGCCGGCGCCCTCTGGGAGGCCGTGCGACGTGGGTTCGCCCGGCTGCGCGGCCGACCCGACCCCGGATACGTCGACGTGGCCAAGCTGCTGCCGATCGCCTACTGCGTCGCCAGTGTGCTGCTCGTCATGGGCGTCGTGCTGATCGTCGGGGACCTCGTCGTCCCCCTCCACATCGAGTCCTAAGGTTCCTGTCATGACGGAGATCAATCTCGGCATGCCCGCGGCCCCGCCGCCGGTGCTGGCCCCGCGACGACCCACCCGCCAGATCCAGGTCGGCAAGGTGGGCGTCGGGAGCGACTTCCCGATCTCGGTGCAGTCGATGACGACGACGCTCACCGCCGACGTCAACACCACGCTCCAGCAGATCGCCGAGCTGACCGCGGCCGGCTGCGACATCGTGCGGGTGGCCTGCCCGAGCCAGGACGACGCCGAGGCGCTGCCCGAGATCGCCCAGCACTCGCAGATCCCGGTGATCGCCGACATCCACTTCCAGCCGAAGTACGTCTTCGCAGCCATCGACGCCGGCTGTGCCGCCGTCCGGGTCAACCCGGGCAACATCCGGCAGTTCGACGACCAGGTCAAGGAGATCGCGGCGGCCGCGAAGGACCGGGGCACCTCGATCCGGATCGGCGTCAACGCGGGCTCCCTGGACAAGCGGCTCCTCGAGAAGTACGGCAAGGCAACCCCCGAGGCGCTGGTCGAGTCGGCGGTGTGGGAGGCGAGCCTGTTCGAGGAGCACGACTTCCACGACTTCAAGATCTCGGTCAAGCACAACGACCCCGTCGTGATGGTCCGCGCCTACGAGCTGCTCGCCGAGCGCGGCGACTGGCCGCTGCACCTCGGCGTGACCGAGGCCGGCCCGGCGTTCCAGGGCACGATCAAGTCCGCCACGGCGTTCGGCGCGCTGCTGTCGAAGGGCATCGGCGACACGATCCGCGTCTCCCTCTCCGCGCCGCCGGTCGAGGAGGTGAAGGTGGGCCTGCAGATCCTGGAGTCGCTCAACCTCCGTCCGCGGCGCCTCGAGATCGTCTCCTGCCCCTCGTGCGGCCGTGCCCAGGTCGACGTCTACAAGCTCGCCGACGAGGTCACGGCCGGGCTGGAGGGCATGGAGGTGCCGCTGCGCGTGGCCGTGATGGGTTGCGTCGTGAACGGTCCCGGCGAGGCGCGCGAGGCCGACCTCGGCGTGGCGTCGGGCAACGGCAAGGGCCAGATCTTCGTCAAGGGCGAGGTCATCAAGACCGTCCCCGAGTCCCAGATCGTCGAGACGCTGATCGAGGAGGCCATGCGGATCGCCGAGGGCATGGAATCGGTCGACGGGGCCGGGGCGCAGGTCACCGTCTCCTGACGACCGGATCCTGAACGTCGGGCGAACAACCCCTCCGGGCTGGTTTCGCCGGGGGCCGCCAGGGCGCACAATCCGTCCGTGACGATCTCCCGCAGGAACCTGCTCGGGGCCGCCTCGGCCTCCGGTGTCGCCGCCACCACCGGCGCGGCCCGCTGGTGGCCGGCCGCCGCCGCCCCCGTCGAGCTCCCTGCGCCGGACGACTCCGGCATCGAGCACGTCGTGGTCGTGATGATGGAGAACCGCTCCTTCGACCACTACCTCGGGTGGCTCCCGGGCGCCGATGGGAAGCAGGCCGGGCTCAGCTACGTGGACCGCAAGGGGGTTCGGCACCCGACGCACCACCTGACGGCGTACGACGGCTGCGGCTTCGAGGACCCCGACCACTCCTGGGAGGGCGGCCGGATCCAGCTCAACGGCGGCAAGCTGGACGGCTTCCTCAAGTCCGGCAAGAGCGACCTGCTGGCGATCGGCTACTACACCGACGAGGACCTGTCCTTCTACGGCAGCGCCGCGCGCGACTGGACCGTGTGCGACCGCTACTTCTCGGCCGTGATGGCGGAGACCTACCCCAACCGCTTCTACCAGCACGCGGCCCAGACCGACCGGCTCCACAACAACACCGACCGGTGCACCCTGCCGACCATCTGGGACCGCCTCGCCGCGCGTGGCGTCAGCGGCACCTACTACTTCAGCGACATCCCGTTCACCGCGCTCTGGTACGAGAAGCACCTCGACATCTCCCAGCCGTTCGCCAAGTTCCTGCTCGACGCGGCGGCCGGCACCCTGCCCGCCGTCTCGTTCGTCGACCCGCGGTTCCTCGACGAGGAGGGCGGCCGGTCCAACGACGACCACCCGCTCGCAGACATCCGGGCCGGCCAGGCGTTCCTCAGCCAGGTCTACGACGCGGTCCGCACCGGGCCGGGCTGGGAGAAGACGGTCCTCGTCATCAACTACGACGAGTGGGGTGGCTTCTTCGACCACGTCCGGCCGCGGCGGGCACCGGACGTGTCCTCCCGGACCGCGCTGCGCGGCTTCCGGGTGCCGGCGCTGGTGATCTCGCCGCTGGCGCGGCGCGGGCACGTCTCCCACCACGTCTACGACCACACCTCGGTGCTCAAGATGATCGAGTGGCGCTGGGGCCTGCGGCACCTGACGCCACGGGACAAGCACGCACGGAACCTCGCCGAGTCGCTCGACTTCACCAGTGGACCGGACACCTCCGCGCCGACGTACGACGTCCCGGCGTTCACACCCACCGGGTGCGAGCCGGACGAGTCGAAGTCGGCGGACTGGGCGGCGCTCAAGCGCCTCGCGCTCGACCTCGGGATGAGGTTGCCCCGATGAGCGGCCGGCTGGTGGCGGCGCTCGTGCTGGCGGCGGGCCTGACGACCCTCCCCGCAGCTCAGGCCGACGTGCCCGAGACCCCGCCCGCCTCGTCGGCCGCCTGGTCGGTCAGCTCCTCGACGGGCACCCCGGGGCGGGCGGCGCGCCCGCCGTACGTGCCGCCGGTCCGCCACGTCTTCGTGATCAACATCGAGAACAAGGGCTATGACGAGGCCTGGGGCGCGGGCTCGGACGCGCCGTACCTCGCCAGGACGCTGCGGGCGCAGGGGGTGCTGCTCAACAGCTACTACGGGACGGCGCACAACTCGCAGCCCAACTACATCGCCCAGGTCTCCGGCCAGGGCCCCAACCCCGCGATGCAGGCCGACTGCCAGGTGTTCTCGACCTTCGTCCGCACGTCGACGGTCGAGCCGGACCAGGCCGTCGGCACCGGCTGCGTCTTCCCGGCGGACGTTCCGACGCTGCCGCGGCAGCTGACCGACGCGGGGCGGACCTGGAAGGGCTACATGGACGACATGCAGAAGCCGTGCCAGCACCCCGAGGTCGACACGCTCGACCCGACCCAGCACGCCACCGCGGAGGACAACTACGCCGCTCGGCACAACCCGTTCGTCTACTTCAGCTCGATCATCGACCACCCGCGCTACTGCCGGTCGCACGTCGTGCCGCTGGGCGGGCTGGTGAAGGACCTCAGGCGGGTCCGCAGCACGCCGAACCTCACCTACATCACCCCGGACCTGTGCCACGACGGCCACGACGCGCCGTGCGCGGACGGCCGGCCGGGCGGGCTGACCACGGTGAACGCGTGGATGAAGAGGTGGGTGCCGCGGATCCTCCAGTCGCCGGCGTTCCGCAAGGACGGTCTGCTGGTCGTCACCGCCGACGAGTCCGACGGCCCGCAGGCGGACGCGACCGCGTGCTGCGGTCCGGAGACGTCGGTCAACTCGCCCCTGCCGGGGATTGCCGGCCCGGGCGGCGGGAAGATCGGGGCGCTGCTGGTCTCGCGCTTCATCCGACCCCGCACGTGGAGCACCACGCCGTACAACCACTACTCGCTGCTGGGGTCGATCGAGGAGGTCTTCGGCCTGCCGAAGCTGGGCTACGCGCGCGATCCGGGCGTCGACACCTTCGGCCTCGACGTCTACAACGGGCACTGGCAGGCGAAGTAGCGGACCGGGGCGGCCGGGAGCCGTAGGCTCTGGCCGTGCTCACGACCCGCCACGGAGTCCGCCCGCTGGGTGCTGCGGACCTCGCCGAGTTCCTCGCGCTCGCGCGCGAGGACCCGGTCGTGAACGTGTTCGTCGACTACCGCGCCACGACGACCAACCTCGAGCCGCGCTGGCTCGGCGGGGAGATGTGGGGCAGGTTCGAGGACGGTGAGCTCGTCGCGGCCTGCCACGTGGGGGCCAACCTCGTCCCGGTGCAGGCGCTGCCGGACGATGCCGCGGCGTTCGCCGAGCGGGCCCTGACCCGCGGCCGCACGGTCTCGACGATCGTCGGCCCGCAGGATGCGGTCCGGGTCTTCTGGAACGGCGTCGCTGCCACCTGGGGCCGCCCGCGCGAGGCCCGCTGGGAGCAGCCGCACCTGGAGATCGCCACGCTGCCCGTGGTCGCGCCCGATCCCTACGTGCGGCGCTCGGTCCGGACGGACATGGACGAGCTCTACCCCGCGTGCGTCGCGATGTACACCGAGGAGGTCGGCATCTCCCCGGAGTGGGGCGGGGGAGCCGAGCTCTACCGCGCCCGGGTCGCCCAGCTCGTCAGCCGCGGGTGGTCCTTCGCCCGCTACGACCGGGGCAAGCTGATCTTCAAGGCCGAGGTCGCCTGCGCGACGCCGTACGCCGCCCAGATCCAAGGTGTCTACGTGCCGCCGAACTACCGCGGCCGGGGCATCGCCACCGCCGGCATGGCCGCCGTGGTCGACATCGTGCGCCGCGAGATCGCTCCGGTGGTGTCCCTCTACGTCAACGACTGGAACGAGTCGGCCCGCGCGGTCTACGAGAAGGTCGGCTTCCGCGAGACCGCCCGCTTCGCCACCGTGATGTTCTGAGCCGCCCTCCCGCGGCCTCCATCCCGTCGAGACGCCAGAAGTGGTCGTGATCCCGGCGGATCCGCGACCACTTTCGGTATCTCGACAGCCGAGGCGGGTTGTCCACAGGCGCGCCACGGCCGGTTTCGCTCCCGGACGGGGCGGGGCATGATCGGGGCGTGACCGGGACTCGGGTGGTCATCGCCGCTGGCGCCCTGACGCTGCTGCTCGGGGCCGCCGCCTGTTCGAGCGACGACCCCGAGCCCCGCGTTGCGCCCCCCTCCAGCTCGCCCCCCACCACGACGCCCGCGTCGAGCCCGACTGCGCCCACGATGCCGCCGGAGGCACGCGGCACTGATGCTGCAGCGGCCGAGGCCTTTGTGAAGTTCTTCTTCGAGGTCGTGAACTTTGCGCAGAGGACCGGAGACGTCTCCGTGCTGAAGACGCTTGGGTTCCGTTGCGGCGGGTGTGACGCGGGCGTCGATTCGATCTCGTCGACTTACTCGCACCATGGGCACATCGAGGGTGGGGAAGGCCGGCCGGCGGGCCTAGAGACAGGGTTCCTGCAAAGGGCCAGTGGGGATTGGGCAGTGGTGGAGTGCACCGTCGTCACGTCGAAGCAGTTCGTTGATCAACCTGGTAAAGACAACGACAAACGGTATCCCGCAGGCAAGACGGACGTGCGACTCATCCTGCAGCCGCGGTCTGATGCCTGGGTCGTCCGATCATTGGTCACACGATGAACTGCCTGCGCGTCACCTGCTTAGTGGTGCTTCTCCTCGTCGCAGGCCTAACTGTGGCTGAAGCGGACGACGGCGGAGACGTGGGTGCCGGGTCGAATTACTACTTCGTCTCGGTGCACGAGCACCAGGCAGGCTCGGAGTTCTCAGACGTCGGCAATGTTGGGCAAGTGACGGCACCCGTTACATCAACGGTCTCGCTCCAATGCGCCATCGGGGGTGATCAGACGTGCGCTGAACCGGCGCACTGCGATGACGGCACCGTCATGACCATGACTACCTACTTCATCGGGAGCGAGGTCATCGACGCAGGTACCAACTGCCCTGTCGAAGCAGGCCCAGCCCCCGAACCCCAAGTCACCCCCGGCCTCGTCGCGGCCGCCTTCCAGCGCCTGCCGCTGCCCGCGTCCGACCTGCAGGTCCAGCCACCCAACGGCCGCACGCTGGTGAACTTCGCGACGAACTTCTACACCGACAACGGTGAGTTCACCCGGACCGTGACGCTGCTGGGGCGGCGGGTGGAGCTGCGGATCTGGCCGGCGAGGTACGGCTGGCGCTTCGGGGACGGGTCGACGCGGTGGACGACCAGCGCCGGGTCGGCGTACCCCGACCTCGAGATCACGCACCGCTACCTGCGCCGGGGCCGGGTGAGCCCGAGCGTCGACACCACCTACGCCGCCCAGTTCCGGGTCGGTGGGGGAGCGTGGCGCGACGTCGGCGGCACGGTGACCATCCCGGGCGCTCCGCAGGGTCTTCAGGTCGTGACGGCCCGGCCCGTGCTCGTCGGCGACTGAGCAAGCGGTTCTCCACAGATCGCGTGGGCGGGGTGTCGGTCGGGTCCGGCGCCGGGCATCGTCGAGGCATGGACGAGGTCACCAGCACCGTGCTCGGCGCGAGGTCGGCCTCGTGAGGCTGGCGATCGCCGGGGCGGGCTACCAGGGTGCGGTCGAGGCGTACGTGACGGGCAACCACCTGGCGGCAGACTGCTGCACGACGCTGGCCGACCGGCTCGGCGGCTGTGCGGGCATGGCGGGGGACGACTCGACCGCCACCGAGTTCGCGACGTCGTACGACGAGGCGGCGACGGTCGCCGTCGAGGCGGCCGGAGAGCTGACCTTCGCGCTGTCATCGCTGGGGCACCTGGCGGCGGCGTCACTGCACAACCACGCCTGGGCCGAGACCGTGGCCGGGCCGGAGACCCCGGCCGACCGGGCGGTCGGGGTGCGTCCTGCAGCGCCGCCGTCCTCGCTGGGGGCGGGCCCCTCGACGCTGCCGGGGTGGGCGCACCCGTTGCTCGCGGTGCTGGAAGGGGTGTTCTGGCCCACCGCCGACACCGGGCGGCTGCGGGCCGCGGCCGCCACCTGGCGGTCGGCGGCGGTGTCGGTCGGGTTGCTGGCCGCGCACTGCTCGAGCGCGGTGGCGGCACTGGAGGAGGAGGTCTCCCCGGAGGTGCCGCTGGCGGTCGCGGCGACCGAGGACCTGCGGGGCCGGATCGAGGCACTGGCTGACCACCTTTCCGCGCTGGGGTCGGCGTGCGAGGCGTACGCCGAGCAGGTCGACGCCAAGCGCGAGGAGATGCTCGACCTGCTGGAACAGCTGGCGTGGGAGCTGGGGATCGGAGCGGTGGTCACCGGGGCGATCGACTTCTTCACCGCCGGCGCCGCCACCCCCGCTGCCGGCGCGGCCGGCGCCGCCCGACTGGCAGCGGCGTCGGCCCGGGTCCGCAGCATCCTGGAGTCGCTGGGCACCTTCTCCCGCGGCACCGCCTCCGCCCTGCGCCCAGTCGCCGCCGGCGTCCGCGACACCCGCACCTACCTCTCCCGCCTCGCCGCCGCCCGACGGATGGAGATGACCGAGCGCGGCAGCTTCCAGCTGCTCCGTGGTCGCCGCCCAGATGGCTGGCTGCGTATCCACGAGAAGCCACCCGGTCACACCCACCTCGAGCACATCCTGCGATCCGACGAGCAGCTCCTCGAACGGCTGGCGAGGAAGCGTCACCTGCCGAATGCCTCGACCTTCGCGAACCAAGCCGATGCGGAGAGAGCGATCGACCGGCTCCTCACGATGCGGAAGGCCGAGGTTCGACGCTGGTTGGATGAAGGTGGCCACGGCCCCCTCAGACTCGATGGTCACCTCCGGGACATCACCGGCCGGACAGCTTGGCGAGACGGACGGATCGCCGACGTTCACGGATTGAGAATCGTCCTGCTGGGTGACTCGTCGATGCCCGAGGGTTTCCATATCCTGACGGCGTTCCCACAGCCCTGAGGAGGAGTGATGCAGACACTGGAAGCGCTCGGCCAGTTGTTCGGTGCGTACTTCCACCAGGACTGGGACCTCGACAACTCCGACGAGTGGGAGGTCCTCGAATCCTTCATGAGGACCGAGCCGCGACGTGCTCGCATGCTCCCGGACGAGATCGACAGCGTCCTGAGCACGATTGACACCGAGGAGCAGCTCAAGAGCCTCGTCATCGACCAACTGGGCGCCTATTACCTGGCCGACGTCGACGGGGGCACCTACCGCGCCTGGCTCCAGGAGATCGCCGACCGCGTCCGGGCAGCCACCGCCGGCTGAGCCGGCGGGACGTCATGCGAACAGAGCGTTCTAGCGCTCCATCCGTATGACGTCCCGGCGTCCGCGGCCGGAGGTCATCCGAGGCGGTTGCGCGGAGCCAGCTCGTCGGGGCAGCCAGGACGTATGACGTTGCGCGGGACGACCCACGGCGCGACGACCCCAGCCGCGCCGCCCCCTCAGCTGATCGGACTGGGACGGATCGCGGAGGCCCGCTCGCACTCCTCGGCCACGCACCGGACGGTGGCGACCTTGCGAGTCGTCAGGGTGTCCAGCAGCAGGGTCTGGTCGTCCTCCCACGAGATCCTCCCGAAGACGTACGGCGCCCGGTACTCGACCAGCTCGCGGCCACCCGCGGCCCGCCGCACGTGCGCCGCAGACGAGCCGGGGCCGTCGGCGAGCAGGCCGACGGTGGCTACCCGGTGGCCGGACGGCGAGATCGCGACCACCCGCTCCGCGCACGACCGCGACAACCGCTGGCCGTCGAGCGTCGTCAGCGCCGAGCAGCCACCCCGGTACGGGTCCCCGGTGTACGACGCCAGTCGGTCCGCCGAGATCGACGCGAGGTAGCCGGAGCGCCCGTTGACCCGGTGCATCTCCCCGGTGCGGTAGCTCCACGTGAGGGTCCGGGCCGGGCGCCAGCCCCCGAGCACGACCAAGCCCGCGTCCGCGTCCAGGAGCGACACGGCCCCGCGGAGGTGCCGCTCCGCGACCGGACGGGCGGTCCGGGCGGACACGACCCGGACAACCGTGCCGGTCCGACCGCGCCAGCGCCCCGTCAGCAGGTCCTTCCCGTCGTCGCTCAGGACCGCTTCGGCCGCCTGGACGCCGCGCGCCAGGACCGTGCGGCGCTCGCCACCGCCGACCGCGACCACCCGCGGGCGGGTGCCGTTGTGGGTCATCAGGTGCACGACGTACCGCTCCCCGGACCGTCCGAGATAGGTCACCACGGGGTCGTGGAAGGTCAGCCGCGTCGACCCGTCGACGAGGGTCCGCCCCTCGACGTGCGGCCCGGCGACGTCGGGTCCGCGGTCGAGCTGCGCCGGGTGGATCGTGACGGACGGGGCCGCCAACGTGAGCAGGGCCGAGAGGATCGCTGTCTTCATGCTCGGAGGACGGCATAACCCGGAGGAAGGTTGCAGTCCGCGGACAGTAGCCTGCTCACCATGATCACCCGGATGTCGAGCCTGTTCGTGCGGACCCTGCGAGAGGACCCCGCGGACGCCGAGGTGCCGTCGCACCGGCTGCTCGTCCGCGCCGGCTACATCCGCCGTGCGGCGCCCGGCATCTACACCTGGCTGCCGCTCGGCCTGAAGGTGCTGCGGCGGATCGAGAACGTCATCCGCGAGGAGATGGACGGCATCGGTGCACAGGAGGTGCTGTTCCCCGCGCTGCTCCCGCGCGAGCCCTACGAGGCGACGGGCCGCTGGACCGAGTACGGCGACGGCATCTTCCGGCTCAAGGACCGCAAGGACGCCGACTACCTGCTCGGCCCCACCCACGAGGAGATGTTCACGCTCCTGGTGAAGGACCTCTACAGCTCCTACAAGGACCTGCCGCTCGCGATCTACCAGATCCAGACCAAGTACCGCGACGAGGCCCGGCCCCGCGCCGGGCTGCTGCGCGGGCGCGAGTTCGTCATGAAGGACTCCTACTCCTTCGACGTCGACGACGCCGGCCTCGAGGCCAGCTACCAGCGGCACCGCGACGCCTACATCCGGATCTTCGACCGCCTCGGCTTCGAGTACGTGATCGTCAAGGCGACGTCGGGCGCGATGGGCGGCTCGAAGTCCGAGGAGTTCCTCGCGAAGGCGTCGGTCGGCGAGGACACCTACGTCCGGTGCACGACCTGCGACTACGCCGCGAACGTCGAGGCGGTCCAGGTGCACCCGCCCGCCCCGTCGTCGTACGACGACGCGCCCGCCGCCCACGCCGAGCAGACGCCCGGGACGCCCACGATCGACACGCTCGTCAACCACCTCAACGAGGCGTTCCCGCGCGCGGACCGCCCCTGGCACGCCGGCGACACCCTCAAGAACGTGCTCGTCACCCTCAAGCACCCCGACGGCAGCCGTGAGCCGATCGCGATCGGCCTCCCCGGCGACCGCGAGGTCGACCAGAAGCGCCTCGAGGGCCAGCTGGAGCCGATCGAGGTCGAGCCCTTCGACGAGGTCGAGTTCAAGAAGCACCCGAGCCTGGTCAAGGGCTACATCGGCCCCGGCGTCCTGGGCGAGAAGAACGAGTCCGGCATCCGCTACCTCGTGGACCCCCGCGTCGTCGAGGGCACCCGCTGGGTGACCGGCGCCGACGTCGACGGCAGCCACGTCATCGACCTGGTCGCCGGCCGCGACTTCACCCCCGACGGCACGATCGAGGCCGCCGAGGTCCGCGACGGCGACCCGTGCCCCCGCGGCGACGGCGGCGTCCTCGAGACCGCGCGCGGCATCGAGATGGGCCACATCTTCCAGCTCGGCCGCAAGTACGCCGACGCGCTGGACCTCAAGGTGCTCGACGAGCTCGGCAAGCTCGTCACGGTCACCATGGGCTCCTACGGCATCGGCCCGTCGAGGGCGGTCGCCGCGATCGCCGAGAACACCCACGACGAGCTGGGCCTGGCGTGGCCGCGGGAGGTCGCCCCGGCCGACGTGCACCTGGTCGCGACGGGCAAGGACGAGCACGTGCACGCCGCGGCCGACCGGATCGCCCACGAGCTCGACAAGCAGGGCATCGAGGTCCTCTACGACGACCGCGTCAAGGTCAGCCCCGGAGTGAAGTTCAAGGACGCCGAGCTGATCGGCGTCCCGACGATCGTGGTCGTGGGCAAGGGCCTGGCGGACGGCACCATCGAGGTCAAGGACCGGCGGACCGGGGAGCGCGAGGACGTGGCCGCCGACCACGTCGTCGACCACCTGGTGCGGCTCGTGCGGTCGTGAGCGTCGACGCCGTCATCTTCGACTGGGGCGGCACGCTCACCCGCTGGCACGACGTCGACTTCCACGCGGAGTCCCTCGCGCTCGCGCAGGCGGTGGTCAACGTCGACCACCCCGTCGAGGTGTCGCAGGCCCGGCTGCACGCGGCGAACCAGGCCGTCTGGGGCCGGTCGCGCGACCACCAGCAGAGCGCGACCGTCGCCGACCTCTTCGACGAAGCCGGCCTCGAGCACGACCCGGACCTGCTCACGGCCTACTACGAGTTCTGGGAGCCGCACACGCTCACCGACCCCGAGGTCGGCCCGCTGTGGGAGGCCCTGCGCGCCGACGGCATCAAGGTGGGCGTGCTCTCCAACACGATCTGGCCGCGCGCCTGGCACCAGGGCTTCTTCGCCCGCGACGGGGTCGCCCACCTGATCGACGGCGAGGTCTACACCAGCGAGATCGCGTGGACGAAACCCTCGCCGCAGGCCTTCCGCGCGGCGATGGACGCGGTGGGCGTCAGCGACCCGGCCCGCTGCGTGTACGTCGGCGACCGGCTCTTCGACGACGTCTACGGCGCCCACCACGCCGGGATGCGCGCGATCCACGTGCCGCACAGCCGCATCCCGACCGAGCAGGTGGGCCACACCGAGGGCGAGCCCGACGCCGTCGCCCACCGCCTCGCGGACGTCGCGGAGATCGTGCGCAGCTGGTCGTGAGCAGGCCCTGACGTCGGCCCGACGGTCGGCTCGACTGCACGTTTGTGCAATGCGAAAACGTGAGGAACGGGAGAGGTCGCGGCCCCGCCGGGGTCTGTTGCATGCTTTTGCAAGAGCGGTACTCCCGTCAGTCCCCCCACATCCCGGCGGGAGCCGCTCATCGGCCTGTGAGGCCTCAGCGGTCCGCGTACTCGTCTCCTCCGGGGAATGTCTCGGGAGTTCCCCGGAAGGCGAGTTCGCGGACCGCTGTCTCGTTCAGGGCCGCGATCGCCCACCGGCGCGTCTCGCCCGTCGAGCTGGCCACCAGGTAGGCGTACGTCGCCGCGCAGGACCGCTCCAGGTCCAGACCGGTCCGCTCGACCTGCGCCGGGGTGTCCAGGGGCCGGGGGACGTCGTACGCCGGCTCCGCGGCGACCGGGTCCACGTCCTGGCCGGCGAGCTCGCGCACCAGGTGGTCGCGTCGCGCCCGGTGGGCGGCGTAGGCGGCCGAGACCGTGGCGAACAGCTGCGGCGTCGCCGCCCGTGAGGTGCGACCACCGAGCACGCCGAAGGCGTACACCGCCGCGTGCTCGGCAGCCAGGGTCGTCTGGAGCGCCTCCACCTCAGGCGCGTCGTCGGTCCGCTCGTCGGTCACGGCGTCGCTCCGTCGACGGCGAGCCGCTGCGCGACCGCGGCGCTCATCGAGGCCAGCAACCGCGCCAGCGCACCGCTCTCCGCTGCCATGGCGGCGTCGACGAGGTGTGCCTGCAGGTGCTGCTCGCGACGCCGTACGACGGCGGCGGAGACCGGTCGCCCGGGCGACCCGGAAGGGGCCTTGCCGTCGAGGGCCTCGAGGTGGGCGCGGTGCAGGCTGGCCAGCTCCAGCCGTCCGCCGGCGGTGGCGACCCGCTCGGCCCGGATGAGCTCGGTCACCACCTCGTCGACGAGCGCGGTGTCGGGGTCCACCGTCGGTGACGGGCCGGCCGCAGGCTCGCTGCCGCCGTCGTCGCACCCGGCCACCGCGGTCGCGCCGAGGGCGGCCAGGGCAAGGGCCGAGCGGCGGCGGAGGAGCGGAGCGGCGGACACGGCGACGACCCTATCCAGAGTCCGCGCGGCCGGCTGCGCAGCCGCTATGGTGGACGATCGACAACAGCACAAGGAGGTCGCCCACCCGTGAGCAGCGCCAACCAGGACGCCACCAGGGAACGGATCGAGGCAGAGCTCCACCAACCCCTCCGTGCCCTGGGTCTCGACATCGAGGCCGTCGAGATCACCCCCGCCGGCAAGCGCCGGATCCTGCGGGTCGCCGTCGACAAGGACGGTGGCGTCACGCTGGACGAGGTGGCCGAGGCGACCCGTGAGGTCAACCGGGTGCTCGACGGGTCCGAGGTCATGGGCGAGCAGCCCTACACGCTCGAGGTCACCTCGCGCGGCGTCGACCGTCCGCTCACGCTGCCGCGGCACTGGCGCCGCAACGCCGGCCGTCTGGTCAAGGTCACGCTCGCGAACGGGTCGGCCGTCACCGGGCGGGTCCTCGACCCCGGCGAGGAGCGCGTCACGCTCGAGGTCAGCGGCGAGCGGCACGAGGTCGCGTACGCCGACGTCAAGAAGGCGCTCGTGCAGGTGGAGTTCAACCGGCCCGGCGGTTCCGGCGACGTCTCGGTGGAGGAGGAGTCCTGATGGACATCGACATGAGCATCCTGCGCATGCTGGAGCGGGAGAAGGAGATCTCCTTCGACGTGCTGGTCGAGGCGATCGAGCAGGCCCTGCTGACGGCGTACCACAAGACGCCGGGCGCCCGGGAGAAGGCGCGTGTCGAGCTGGACCGCAAGACCGGTCACGTCACGGTCCTGGCCGCGGAGCTCGACGACGACGGCAACACCGTCGGCGAGTACGACGACACCCCCGAGGGCTTCGGCCGGATCGCGGCGACGACCGCCAAGCAGATCATGCTGCAGCGGTTGCGCGACGCCGAGGACGACGTGCGGTTCGGCGAGTTCTCCGGCCGCGAGGGCGACATCATCTCCGGGACCATCCAGCAGGGCCGCAACCCCGACGACGTGCTCGTCGACCTCGGCAAGCTGGAGGCGCTGCTCCCGACCAGCGAGCGGGTGCCGGGGGAGCGCTACGACCACGGCACGCGGATCAAGTGCCTGGTGATCTCGGTCCGCAAGGGGATGCGCGGCCCGCAGATCACGCTGTCGCGCTCGCACCCCAACCTGGTCAAGAAGCTCTTCGCGCTCGAGGTCCCCGAGATCGCCGACGGCACCGTCGAGATCGCCGCGATCGCCCGCGAGGCCGGCCACCGCACCAAGCTCGCGGTGCGCTCGACCGCCTCGGGCGTCAACGCCAAGGGCGCCTGCATCGGGCCCATGGGGTCGCGGGTCCGCGCGGTGATGGCCGAGCTGCACGGCGAGAAGATCGACATCGTCGACTGGTCCGACGACCCCGCCGAGCTGGTCGCCCACGCGCTGTCGCCGGCCCGCGTCACCTCGGTCGAGGTCGTCGACGCCGCGGCCCGGTCGGCCCGCGTGGTCGTGCCCGACTTCCAGCTGTCGCTGGCGATCGGCAAGGAGGGCCAGAACGCCCGGCTCGCCGCCCGGCTCACCGGCTGGCGGATCGACATCCGCTCCGACGAGGCCGAGCCCGAGGCCGGGCCCGAGGCGGTGCCCGAGGCGAGCCTCGACACGCCCGGCGCGACCGAGCCGGCCGCGGACGCCTGACGCTCGCCCCGGTTCGAGATCAGGCCCCGGATCGGGGTAGGCTTGTCGGCAGTGGCGCGTGAACACATCTCCTCTGCCTGCCCGGAACTCCCGGGTCTCCCCGCTGATGGCGGGGGACCGGTCCGGACCTGCGTGGGATGCCGGGCACGAGCCGCCAAGGCTGAGTTGTTACGGGTGACCGTCGGCTCGGGCGCGCACGGCCACCCGGCCGTCGTGCCCGATCCGGAGGGCATCGCACCCGGCCGCGGGGCGCACCTGCACCCCACGACCGAGTGCTACGAGCTCGCGGTGCGCCGGCGAGCCTTCGCGCGGGCCCTGCGCTTCCCTGGAACCCAGGGGCAGGGGAACGGGCCAGGGCTGACCAGCGCCCCGCTCGCTGAACACCTCGGCGCCAGAACCTGATCGACCGACACAGAAACTGGAGCAGCAGCTCATGAGCACTCGATGAGTACTTCGCGATGAGTTTGCACATCCCACTAACGGTCTGAACCACCCCCCAGCACCTCACTGGACCCGGGTCTCAGGCCAGAAGGAGAAGCGTGGCTAAGACCCGAGTTCACGAGCTCGCCAAGGAGTTCGGAGTCGAGAGCAAGTTCGTTCTCGAGAAGTTCAAGGAGATGGGGGAGTTCGTCAAGTCGGCGAGCTCGACCGTCGAGCTCCCGGCGGAGATGCGGTTCCGCAAGGAGTACGGCGACCAGCTGAAGGCCGAGAAGTCGGCCGCTCCTGCCGCGGCGCCCGCGCCGGCGGCCGAGCCCGCCCCGGCGAAGAAGGCCCCGGCGAAGAAGGCCGCCCCGGCCCCGGCCCCTGCGGAGGCACCGGTCGGTCGAGGCGCCTGCCGCCGAGGCGCTGGCCGCCCCTGCTGCTCCCGCGGCCCCCACCGCCCCGAAGCCTGGCCCTGCCGGCCCCGCGGGCCGAGGAGCCGCCCACCCCGGGCCCGACGGAGCCCGAGGCCCCTGAGGCACCCGCGGCGTCGTCCTCACCCACGCCGAAGGCCCCCGCGCCCCGTCCGGTCGGACGTCCCGGTGCGCCCCGCCCCGGCAACAACCCGTTCGCGTCCAGCCAGGGCATGGGCCGGCGGCCCGCGCCCGGCGAGCGTCCGGCCCCGGCGACCGGTGGCGGCGACAACCGTCCGCCGCGTCCGCCGGCCGCCGGCGGTCGTCCCGGCATGCCGCGCCCGAACCCGGCGATGATGCCCAAGTCCCCGGCCGCCTTCGGCTCGGGACCGGGCGGCCGCGCCCCCGGCCGACCGGGTGCGCCTGGCGGCGGTCGCGGCGGTGCGCCGGGTCGCGGCGGAGCGCCGGGCCGCGGCGGAGCCGGCGCTGGCGCCGGTGCCGGTGCCCTGGGCGCCCCGGCGGCTTCGGCCCGTCGGGCGGCGGTCGCCCCGGTGGCGGTCGTCCCGGCCAGCGCGGTCAGACCCAGGGTGCCTTCGGTCGCCCCGGTGGTCCCTCGCGCCGTGGCCGCAAGTCCAAGCGGGCGCGTCGCCAGGAGTTCGAGGCCATGGAGGCCCCGACGATCGGCGGCGTGCGCGTCCGCAAGGGCAACGGCGAGACCGTGCGGCTGCCGCGCGGTGCGTCGCTGACCGACTTCGCGGAGCGGATCAACGTCGACGCCGCCCAGCTGGTGCAGATGCTGTTCAGCCTCGGCGAGATGGTCACCGCGACCGAGTCCGTCAACGACGAGACCCTCGAGCTGCTCGGCGAGGAGCTCAACTACGTCGTCCAGGTCGTGTCCCCCGAGGACGAGGACCGCGAGCTGCTCGAGTCCTTCGACATCGAGTTCGGTGACGACGAGGACGACAGCGAGCACTACGCTCCGCGCCCGCCGGTCGTCACCGTCATGGGTCACGTCGACCACGGCAAGACCAAGCTCCTCGACGCGCTGCGCAACGCCAACGTCGTCGCGGGCGAGGCCGGTGGCATCACCCAGCACATCGGTGCCTACCAGGTGCACACCGACGTCGACGGCGAGGACCGCCGCATCACCTTCATCGACACCCCGGGCCACGAGGCGTTCACCGCCATGCGTGCCCGTGGTTCGCAGTCGTCGGACATCGCGGTCCTCGTGGTCGCGGCCGACGACGGCGTGATGCCCCAGACCGTCGAGGCGCTCAACCACGCCAAGGCGGCCGGCGTGCCGATCGTGGTCGCGGTGAACAAGATCGACAAGCCGGAGGCGGACCCGACCAAGGTCCGTGGCCAGCTGACCGAGTACGGCCTGATCCCCGAGGAGTACGGCGGCGACACCATGTTCGTCGACGTCTCGGCGAAATCCGAGCTGAACCTCGACAAGCTGCTCGAGGCGATCGTGCTGACCGCCGACGCGTCGCTGGACCTGCACGCGAACCCCGACCGGGAGGCGCAGGGTCTGGTCATCGAGGCGCACCTGGACCGCGGCCGCGGCCCGGTCGCGACCATCCTGGTCCAGCGCGGCACGCTGAACGTCGGCGACTCGATCGTCGCCGGCCCGGCGCACGGCCGCGTGCGGGCGATGCTCGACGAGTTCGGCAACGAGCTCGAGACGGCGGGTCCGTCGCGCCCGGCGATGGTGCTCGGCCTCTCCGCCGTCCCCGGCGCCGGCCAGAACTTCATCGTGGTCGACGACGACCGGATGGCGCGTCAGATCGCGGAGAAGCGCGAGGCCCGGGAGCGGGCGGCCATGCAGGCCAAGCGCCGCGTGCGCCGTACCCTCGAGGACTTCATGGCCTCCATGGAGAAGGGCGAGAGCCAGGAGCTCAACCTCATCCTCAAGGGCGACGTGTCCGGTTCGGTCGAGGCGCTCGAGGACGCGCTGGCGAAGATCGACGTCGGCGACGAGGTCAACCTGCGGGTCATCGACCGCGGTGTCGGTGCGATCACCGAGACCAACGTCGACCTGGCGGCGGCCTCCGACGCGATCATCATCGGCTTCAACGTCCGCCCGCAGGGCAAGGCGACCGAGCTGGCCGACCGCGAGGGCGTGGAGATCCGGTACTACACCGTCATCTACCAGGCCATCGAGGAGATCGAGGCCGCGCTCAAGGGCATGCTCAAGCCGGAGTTCGAGGAGTCGACCCTGGGCCAGGCGGAGATCCGTGCGATCTTCCGCTCGTCCAAGATCGGCAACATCGCCGGCTGCATGGTCACCAGCGGGGTCATCCGCCGCAACGCCAAGGTGCGCCTCATCCGTGACGGTGCCGTGGTGGCCGACAACCTCGACCTCGCGTCGCTCAAGCGCGAGAAGGACGACGCGTCCGAGGTCCGCGAGGGCTTCGAGTGCGGCCTGGTCCTGCGCAACTTCCAGGACATCAAGGAAGGCGACATCGTCGAGGCGTTCGAGATGCGCGAGATCCCGCGCAGCTGAGCAGTACGACCCACGAGTCGGCGCATCCGGAGAGGTCCGGATGCGCCGACTCGGCGTCCAGGGAGTAGGAAGAACCATGAGCAGTCCCCGCGTCCGCAAGATCGCCGACCGGATCCAGGTGGTCGTCGCCGAGATGCTCGAGCGGCGGATCAAGGACCCGCGGCTCGGCTTCGTGACGGTCACCGACGTCCGCGTCACCGGCGACACCCAGCAGGCCACGGTCTTCTACACGGTGCTCGGCGAGGAGGAGGAGGCCCGCGCCGCCTCCGCGGCCGCGCTGGAGTCCGCCAAGGGCCTGATCCGGTCCGAGGTCGCCAAGCAGCTCGGCATGCGGCACGCGCCGTCGCTGACCTTCATCCACGACGCGCTGCCCGAGAGCGCCCGGCACCTCGACGAGGTCCTGGCCCGGGCCAAGGCGCAGGACGAGGCGCTGGCCGCCGAGCGGGGCGAGGCGTACGCCGGCGAGGCCGACCCGTACAAGAAGCCGCGCGAGGCGGACGCCGGCCCCGCCGGCCTCGACGACGGCCCTGACGACGAGCTGGATGACTGAGTCCGGCCTCGTCGTCGTCGACAAGCCCGGGGGGATGACGTCGCACGACGTCGTCTCCCGGGTCCGCCGGCTCGCCGGCACCCGGAAGGTCGGCCACGCCGGGACCCTGGACCCGATGGCGACCGGCGTGCTGGTGCTCGGCGTCAACCGCGCGACCCGGCTGCTCGGGCACCTGATGCTGACCGAGAAGCGGTACGACGCGACCGTCCGCCTCGGCGTCACCACCACCACGGACGACGCGGAGGGGGAGGTCCTCGCGACCGCCTCGACCGACGGCCTCGACGAGGCGACGATCCGCGCGGCGACTGCGGAGTTCGTCGGCGAGATCATGCAGGTCCCGACCGCGGTGTCGGCGATCAAGGTCGACGGCAAGCGCGCCTACCAGCGGGTCCGCGAGGGCGAGGACGTCGAGCTCGCGGCCCGACCGGTCACCGTGCACGAGCTGACGGTCACCGCGGTCCGCGGCGACGAGCTCGACCTCTCCGTGCGCTGCTCGAGCGGCACCTACGTCCGGGCCATCGCCCGCGACCTCGGAGCCCGGCTCGGCGTCGGGGGACACCTGACCGCGCTGCGGCGCACCGCGGTCGGCCCCTACGACCTCGCCGTCGCCCACACCCTCGACGAGCTGGCCGAGGACCTGACACTGTTGCCGATCGCAGACGCGGCGCGGGCAGCGTTCCCGGCGTACGACCTCGAGGATGCGGGTGCGACCGACGTGCGGTTCGGCCGCGCGCTCGACCTGGAGCTCGTCGGCGTCACCGCGCTGTTCGCACCCGACGGGGAGTTCCTCGCCCTCTACGAGCCACGCGGTGGTCTCGCCAAGGCCGTCGCGGTCTTCGTCTGACCTCTCGATAGGGTTGCGGCCGTGCAGATCTGGCGATCCCTCGACGAGGTGCCGGACGACCTGGGTGCGACGGTCGTCGTCATCGGCAACTTCGACGGGGTGCACCTCGGGCACCGGCACGTCGTCTCCCGCGCACACGAGGTCGCCGCCGAGCGCGCGCTGCCGGTGGTGGCGATCACCTTCGACCCGCACCCGATGGCCGTGCTGCGCCCCGAGCACGCGCCGACGACACTGACCTCGCTCGAGGTCCGTGCCGAGCTGCTCGCCGACGCCGGCGCGGACGCGGTGCTGGCCCTGCCGTTCGACCGCGCGGTGGCCGCGTGGTCGCCCGAGGAGTTCGTCGAGCGGGTGCTCGTCGACGGCCTCCACGCCGCCGTGGTGGTGGTGGGCGCCAACTTCCGGTTCGGCAACAAGGCCGCCGGGGACGTCGAGGTCCTCCGGCGCGAGGGGGAGCGTCTCGGGTTCAGCGCCGAGGGCATCCCGCTCGACGGCGGGCCGCAGGTCTGGTCCTCGACGTACGTCCGGATGAGCCTGGCGGCCGGCGACGTGGCCGGCGCGGCCGAGGCGCTCGGCCGGTCGTACTCGGTGCGCGGGACCGTCGTGCGCGGCGACCAGCGTGGCCGCGAGCTCGGCTACCCGACCGCGAACGTGCCGACCGGCGCCCTGACGGCCGCACCTCCGGACGGCGTGTACGCCGGGTGGCTACGTCGGCTCGACACCGGCGAGACCTTCCCCGCAGCGATCAGCGTCGGCACCAACCCCACGTTCACCGGCGTGCGCGAACGACGCGTCGAGAGCTACGTGCTCGACCGCACCGACCTCGAGCTCTACGGCGTCGAGGTCGAGGTGGGGTTCGTCGAGCGGCTGCGCGGGATGGTCGCGTTCGACTCCGTGGACTCCCTGGTCGAGCAGATGAAGGCCGACGTCGACCGCGCCCGCGAGCTGCTGACGTGACCGCGCCCCCGTCGTCGTCCGGCGACACCGCGCAGACCCTCGCAGCCGCCGACGACTGGTTCCTCCACCACGGCCTCTCCTACTTCGTCCCGGAGCGGCGCGCCGACGTCCGCAACGCGCTCCGGCTGCGGCGGACGGTGCCGCTGCTCGTGGTGGTGGCGCTGGTCTCAGCCGGGGCGGGCGTCGCGCTGGCCTGGGTCTCGGGCGAGTTCAGCGCCGCTCCCGCCACGCTGGTCGCGCTCGGCCTGCTGGCCGTGATCTGGTATGCGCTGACCGCCCTCCACGCGCGACAGATCATCACGTGGGGCCTGGCCCGCACGTTCGGGAGCCTGCGGCAGCTGCTGCCGATGACGACGCGGGCGCTGCCGTTGCTGCTGCTCGCGATCACGTTCCTCTTCATCAACACCGAGATGTGGCAGATCGCCTCCAACCTGACGGTGGGCGCGCTGTGGCTCGTGGTCGTGCTGTTCGCCGTGCTGGCGCTCGGCTTCCTGCTGGTGCGGCTCCCCGAGGAGGTGGACCGCGCCGACGACGCGGTCGACGACGAGGTGCTCCTGCGCACCTGCCGGGGCACCCCGCTGGAGGAGGCGAGCCGGTCGCTGGTCGAGGACCCCGCGGCCGACCCGGCGTCCTACGCGGAGGTGACGGGCTACGAGCGCTGGAACCTGGTGTTGGTCCTCATGGTCGTGCAGGTCGTGCAGGTGCTGCTGCTCTCGCTCTCGGTGTTCGCCTTCCTCATGGTCTTCGGCTGGCTGATCATGACCGAGCCGGTGCTCGGCGCGTGGAGCACCAGCGACAGCCCGATCGACCTCAAGCAGGCACTTGTGCAGGTCTCGGTGTTCCTCGCGTCGTTCTCCGGCCTCTACCTCACGGTGTCGACGGTGACCGACGAGGCCTACCGCGCCCAGTTCTTCGGCAGCGTCACCCGTGAGCTCGAGCGGGCCGTCGGCATGCGGGCGGTCTACCTCGCGCTGCGTGCCTCCTCGGTGAGCGGGTAGGTCGCGGTCGAGACACCCGAAGTGGCTGCGAATCCGGGGGAAACGCAGCCACTTCTGGCTTCTCGACCCGAAACGCCGGCCAGCTAGGCGTCGAGGTCCTTCTCGACCAGCGCGACGATCGCGTCCAGCGCCGCCTGGTCGTCGCTGGAGACCTCGACCTGGTCGCCGGGGCCGGCGCCGAGGGTCATGATCAGCAGCGAGGAGCTGGCGTCGACGGGCTCGTCGCCGGGGATGCCGATGAGCACCTCCGCGTCGAGGTCGCCGGCGGCCTCCGCGATCAGCTGGGCGGGTCGGGCGTGCAGGCCGACGGACGAGCCGACGGCGACGGTCTTGCTGGGCATGCGGTGTCTCCCTGGGTTGGTGGATCCGGGTGGGTGGTGGGTGGAGTCAGGCGTTGACGAGCGCGGGCTGCTCGGCGTCGGCGAGCTCGGGGTCCTTGCCGCCGATCGACTTCAGGATGATGACCGCCGCCGCGCCGACGATGACGCCGGCGAAGAGGGCGATGAAGTAGCCGAGGATGTTGTGCACCGCGAACAGCACGAA
This sequence comes from Nocardioides sp., assembly GCA_020636915.1. Taxonomy (GTDB): domain Bacteria; phylum Actinomycetota; class Actinomycetes; order Propionibacteriales; family Nocardioidaceae; genus Nocardioides. The sequence continues at coordinate 162,204 of JACJWV010000006.1, read as the reverse complement.
GATGCCGCCGTGCGGTGCGCGCACCGCAACGTCGAGCGCCATCGACAGTCCGCCGGTGACCGCGGAGCCGAGCATGATCCCCGGGATCACGCGCAGCGGGTCGGCCGCGGCGAACGGGATCGCACCCTCGGTGATGAACGAGGCGCCCAGGAGCCAGCCGGCCTTGCCGTTCTCGCGCTCGGGGAGGTTGAACAGCTGGGGTCGCATCACCGTGGCGAGCGCCAGAGCGATCGGGGGGACCATGCCCGCGAGCATGACCGCCGCCATCACCTTCAGCTCGGGGGAGTCCGAAGCGGTACCGGCCGCGGCCAGGCCCGTGGTGGCGAACGCGTAGGCGACCTTGTTGAGCGGGCCGCCCATGTCGAAGGCCATCATCAGGCCGAGGATCACGCCGAGGATGATCGCGCTGCCGCCGTTGAGCGAGTTGAGACCGTCGCTGAGCTGGGTCATCAGCCACCCGAGCGGCTTCGCGAGCACCGCGACCATGATCCAGCCGGCGACGAGCGTGGAGACGAGCGGGATGATCATCACCGGCATCAGGCCGCGCGCCCAGGAGGGCACCGGCCAGCGGGAGACCCACAGGGCCAGCACACCGGCGAGGACGCCGCCGACGATGCCGCCCAGGAAGCCGCTCTGGGCGATGCCGAAGCCGCCGAGGTCGACGGCCAGCGCGCCCATGACGAAGCCGGGCGCGATGCCCGGCCGGTCGGCGATCGCGTAGGCGATGTAGCCGGCCAGCGCCGGGACCAGGAACTTGAACGCGGTCGCGCCGAGGATGAACAGGACCGCACCGATGTAGGCCATCAGGCCGCTGTCGAAGAGCGCGTGCGGCAGGTCCGCGGTGCTCGGCAGGTCCCAGATCGAGTTGTTCTTGGCGATGTCGCCGGCGGGGCCGACGATCTCGTAGCCGCCGAAGAGGAAGCTCAGCGCGATGAGGAGACCACCGGCCGCGACGAACGGGATCATGTAGGACACGCCGGTCATCAGGACCCGGCGGGTGCGTCCAGCCCAGGACTCGCCGCTGCCACCGGTGGTTGCGGCGGACGCGTCACCGGCGCCGGAGCCCGAGCCCTCGACGCGGGGCGCGTTCGGGTCGTCGGCGTACGCGAGGGCCTCGGTGATCATCGCGTCCGCCTGGTCGAAGGGGCGCTTGACACCCGAGGAGACCAGCGGCTTGCCGGCGAAGCGGTGCCGGTCGCGGACGCCGACGTCGACCGCGAAGATGACCGCGTCGGCCGCGGCGATCGTCTCGGGCGCGAGCGGCGTCGCGCCGGCCGAGCCCTGGGTCTCGACCTGGAGGTCGACACCGGCGCGGGCGGCGGCCGCCTCGAGCGCCTCGGCCGCCATGTAGGTGTGGGCGATGCCGGTCGGGCAGGCGGTGACGGCCACCAGGCTCCGCTTGGTGGCCGGGGTGGTGGTCGCCGGGGTGGTGGCCGTCGTGGCCGGGGCAGCCGGAGCCGGCTCCGCAGCGGGCGTGGCGTGCTTGGCGGCCGGCGCGGCGCCGACGACCTCGGTCACGAGCGAGGCCACCTCCTCGGGAGAGGTGGCGGCGCGGAGCGCGTCGGTGAACGCCGGCTTCACCAGCGCGCGAGCGAGCTTGGTGAGCAGCTGCAGGTGGGTGTTGTCGCCGCCGGCCGGTGCGGAGATGAGGAAAGCCAGGTCCGCGGGTCCGTCCTTCGCGCCGAAGTCGACGGGCGGGGCGAGACGGGCGAAGGCCAGCACCGGCTCGGCGACGCCGGCCGTACGGCAGTGCGGGATCGCGATCCCACCGGGCAACCCGGTCGCGGACGTCGCCTCACGGGCGAAGGCGTCCTCGACCAGCTGGTCGACGTCGGTGGCGCGGCCGGCGTCGCCGACGACGCGGGCCAGCGCACGGATCACGTCGTGCTTGTCGGAGCCGAGCTCTGCGTCGAGGCGCACGAGGTCGGCCGAGATGAGGTCAGACATGCAGCGTCACCCTTCCTGGGTGATGTCGAGGGCGTGCACCGAGACGAGCTCGGGGCGCACCTGATCTGGTTGGGGGATCGTGGTCCCGGGGAGCCCGGCGGCGGCGCTGCCGTAGGCCACTGCCAGCGCGAGCCGCTCCTGCGGACGGCGTCCGCGCAGCTCGCCGAGCAGATATCCGAAGAGGCTGGAGTCGCCGGCGCCGACCGTGCTCACCACGGCGACCGGCAGCGGCTCGGCGTACCAGGCGCTGGTGGCGGTCACGAGGACCGCGCCGCGGGCGCCCAGGGTCGCGAGCACCGTCTCGACACCGGACTCGACCAGGGTGCGCGCGGCCTTGGCCGCGGCGGCAGGGTCGGACTCGAGACGCTCGGGGTCGTCGCCGGTGAACTGCGCGAGCTCCTCGCCGTTGGGCTTCATCAGCTGCGGCGCCGCCTCGGGCAGCCGCGCGACGAGCGACCGTAGCGGCTCGTCGCTGGTGTCGACCGCCACGCGGGCGCCGCTGGCGCGCAGCATGACGACCAGCTCGGCGTACCACTCCGGGGGCGCGCCCGGCGGGAGGGAGCCGGCCAGCACCACCCAGTCGGCGGCCGCCGCCCGGCGACGCAGCGCCTCGCCGAGGTCGCGTCGGACGTCGGCGGTGAGCTCGGGCCCGGGGCTGTTGAGCTTGGTGGTGGTGCCGTCGGGCTCGCTGATGGTGATGTTGACCCGCAGCGCGCCGTCGTGGTGGACGGGCCGGCAGTCGATGCCGGCCGCCAGCAGCTCCAGGACGAACGGGTCGTCCTTGGCGGCGGGCAGGACGGCGACCGCCGGGACCCCGGCGGAGACGCACGCCCGGGCGATGTTCACGCCCTTGCCGCCGGCCTGGGAGATCACCGAGTCGGCCCGGATGACCGCGCCGCGCTCGAGCGCGCCGCCGAGCACGACCGTGCGGTCGTGGCTCGGGTTGGCGGTGAGGGTGAGGATCACGCGACCACGACCTCGGGCCCGGCCGCCTCGAAGGCCGCCCGGTCGTCGACGTCGGCGCCGCTGTCGGTGACGAGGACGTCGATCTCGTCGAGGGCGGCGAACCGCAGGGCCGCCTCCGTGCCGACCTTGCTGGAGTCGGTGAGGCAGACGACCAGCCGGCCGGCGGCGACCATCGCCCGCTTCGCCGCGGCCTCGTCGTGGTCGGGGGTGGAGAGGCCGTGGGCGACGGTGATGCCGTTGGTGCCGAGGAAGGCGACGTCGACGCGCAGGCGGGAGAGCGCCTCGACGGTGTCCGCTCCCACCGCGGCCTGGGTCGTCAGGCGCACCCGGCCCGGGAGCAGGTGCAGGTCGATCGCCGGGTGCACGGCCAGGCGCGCCGCGATGGGGACCGCGTGGGTGATCACGGTGAGCCGGTGGTCGCGCGGCAGCATGCTGGCGAACCGGCCGGTGGTCGAGCCGGCGTCGAGCAGGACGGTGCCGCCGGCAGGGGGGAGCTGGTCGAGAGCCGCCTTGGCGATCAGCTCCTTCTGCGCGGTGTTGGCCTGGTCGCGCTCGCCGAGCCCGGACTCGATCACGGCCAGGGAGCTGGCCGGCACGGCGCCGCCGTGCACCCGGCGGACCAGGCCCATGCGCTCGAGCACCGACAGGTCGCGACGCACGGTCTCGGTCGTGACGTCGAACTGGTCGGCGATGGCCGCGACGGAGAGCCGGCCGTGCTCGGTGACGAGCTGGGCCATGGCCTGCTGGCGCTCTTCGGCGTACATTGCGAGGGGCTCCTTCGATCTGTGTATCTGTGGTTTTACGCCCGAATATGTTGACCTGTCAAGGGTCTGCGGCGTTTACTTGTGAGCATGGTCACCGAGATCACCCCTCCTGGCGACACTGCTCGCACGCTGCTGCGCGGCACTCCCGTGGTCCCCGGCGTCGCCTACGCGCCCGCGCTCCTCGTCCACACCGAGGTGTCCCCGGACGCGGTCGCTGCCTTCGACCCCAGCCGTTACGCCGACGCCGAGGAGGCGCTCGAGGCGTACGACGCCGCGGTCGAGGGGGTCGCCGACGGCTTCGCCCGCAAGGCCGCGGGCGTCTCCGGCGACGCCGCGCAGGTGCTGACCGCCAGCGCCGGGCTCGCCCGCGACAAGGGCCTGCGGGGAGCGGTGCGCAAGCAGCTGCGGTCGGGCGAGGACCTGCTGGCGGCCGTGCACGCGGGTGTCGACCAGTTCGTCACGGTCTTCACCGGGATGGGCGGCCTGATGGCCGAGCGGGTCACCGACCTGCTCGACATCGAGCGACGCATCGTGGCCCGCCTGGTCGGCGCTCCCGAGCCCGGCGTCGGCACCCCGGAGGAACCCTGCGTGCTCGTCGCCGAGGATCTCGCACCCTCCGACACCGCCGGTCTGGACCCCGAGCTCGTGCGTGCCCTGGTCACCGAGCGCGGCGGCCCGACCAGCCACACCGCCATCATCGCCCGGCAGCTCTCGATCCCCTGCGTGGTCGGCACGCCGGGCGCGATGACGCTCGCCGCGGGCACCCCGCTGCTCGTCGACGGGGCCGCGGGGACGATCGAGACCGACCCCGCAGCCGACGACGCCGAGGCGCGGGTGGCCGCGGACGCCGAGCAGCGCGCCGCCCTGGCCACCTGGACCGGGCCGGGCCGCACCCGCGACGGGGTGCCGATCAAGATCCTCGCCAACGTCGCCGACGGCGAGTCCGCGCGCACGGCCGGAGGCGGCCCCGTCCAGGGCGTCGGCCTCTTCCGCACCGAGCTCTCCTTCCTCAACCGCAAGGACGAGCCCTCGGTGGCCGAGCAGGCCGGCATCTACGGCCAGGTCCTGGAGCCCTTCGGTGAGGACCGGTACGTCGTCGTGCGGACCCTGGACGCCGGCTCGGACAAGCCGGTGGCGTTCGCGACGCTCGAGGGCGAGGAGAACCCCGCCCTCGGCGTCCGCGGCCTGCGCCTGTCCTTCGGCAACCCCGGCCTGCTCGACCGTCAGCTCGACGCGATCGCCCAGGCGGCGGCCGACACCGGCACCGAGACCTGGGTGATGGCGCCGATGGTCGCGACCGTCGCCGAGGCCGAGGAGTTCGCCACCCGGGTCCACGACCGGGGCCTCAAGGCGGGAGTGATGGTCGAGGTCCCGAGCGCCGCGCTCCTCGCGCACCGGATGCTCGAGGTCGTCGACTTCATGTCGATCGGCACCAACGACCTGACCCAGTACACGATGGCGGCCGACCGGATGGCGACCGACCTGGCGCACCTCACCGACCCCTGGCAGCCGGCGGTGCTGCAGCTGATCGCGATCACCGCCGAGGCGGGCCGGCAGGCGCACAAGCCGGTCGGCGTCTGCGGCGAGGCGGCCGCCGACCCGCAGCTCGCGAGCGTCCTGGTGGGGATGGGGATCACGTCGCTGTCGATGGCGGCGGCCGCCGTACGTCCGGTCGGTGCGCAGCTGTCGCGGGTCACCTTCGAGGCCTGCGAGGAGGCCGCCGAGGCGGCCCTCTCCGCGTCCGACCCGGTCGCCGGCCGCGACGCGGTCCGCGCCCTCCTGGGCTGACCTCTCACCCCCGCCGCGGCACTACAGCCGCAGCCAGGCCAGCACGGCACGCACCCGCCGGTGGTCGTCCTCGTCGAGGGGCAGGTCGAGCTTGGTGAAGATGCTGTTGATGTGCTTCGCGACCGCCTTCTCGGTGATCGACAGCCGGTGCGCGATCGCGGCGTTCGACCGGCCCTCCGCCATCAGGGCCAGCACCTCTTGCTCGCGCGGGGAGAGCCGGTCCACGGGCTCGTCGCGGTGCCGGGCCATCACGGCCGCGACGACCTCCGGGTCCAGGACCGTACCGCCCGCGGCGACCCGTCGTACGCCGTCGACGAACTCGGCCACGTCCGAGACCCGGTCCTTGAGCAGGTAGCCGACCGCGCCCTCGCCGCTGGCGAGGAGCTCGCGGGCGTAGAGCTGCTCGACGTACTGCGACAGCACCATCACCGGGAACCCCGGCCGGGCCGCGCGGACGGCGATCGCGGCGCGCAGCCCCTCGTCGGTCTGGGTCGGCGGCAGGCGGACGTCGAGCACCGCCGCGTCCACCTCCGGGTCGAGCAGTGCCTGACCGAGCTCGGGGGCGTTGTCGACCGCGTGCCGGATCGTGAAGCCGTTGCCCTCCAGCAGCTGGATCAGGCCGGCGCGGAGGAGGGCATGGTCCTCGGCGAGGACGAGTCGCACGGGACCTCCAGGGTGATCAGGGTCGGGCCGCCGGCCGGGCTCGACACCGACATCGTGCCGTCGAAGGCGGCCAGCCGCCGCATCACGCCCAGCATGCCGGTGCCGGCGGCCGGGTCGGCGCCGCCGCGCCCGTCGTCGCCGACCACCGCACGCAGCACCTCGGGGCCGGCGGCGCCGTCGGGGCTGTCGGGGCGCTCAACGATGACCGTGACCCAGGCGTGCTCGGCGTGCGCGTGCTTGCCGACGTTGGCCAGGCACTCGGCGACCGCGAAGTAGACCGCGGACTCGACGGGCGCCGGCGGACGACCGCCGAGCCGGACGTCGACGGCCGTGGGGACCGCCATGTCGAGGGCGAGCGCCTCCACCGCGCCGGCCAGCCCGCGGTCGGCGAGCACGGGCGGGTGGATGCCGCGCACGACCGAGCGGAGGTCGCCGATGGCGGCGGCGGTGGTGGCGCGGGCGTCGTTCACCAGCTGCCGGGCCCGCTCGGGGTCCTCGTCGAACGCGGCGTCGGCCATGCCCAGGCTCATCGACAGCGCGACCAGCCGCGCCTGGGCGCCGTCGTGCAGGTCGCGCTCGAGCCGGCGCAGCTCCGCGGCGGAGGTGTCGACGAGGTCGGCCCGGCTCTCGGTGAGCGCCTGGACCCGCTGCTCGAGCTTCTCGGTGCGGCTGTAGGCGAGGAAGAACCGGTCGAAGTGCGCCCGGGCGGTCATCAGCGGGGGCGTGACGAACCACCAGATCACGGCGGTGACGACGCCGAGCAGCAGGACGAGCACGAGGATCGACACGACCAGGCCCACCGCCGGCGCGAGGAACACCCAGGCCAGGTCGCGCCAGGTCATCGGGTCGGCCACCACGACCCCCGCCTTGGCGAAGAAGCCCTGACCTCGCGGGATCGGCCGGTAGGGGACCGGGACGGGCTGTCCCAGCGTGCGGGCCGCCATCGACCGGTGCAGGTTGGCGATCCACCGGGTCGCGGGCACCACGCCGGCCAGGATCCCCAGACCGACCCAGACCACCACCAGCGCGCCACCCACGATCCACAGCACGGCGAGAGCGATCAGCACGACGGCGAGGAACAGCTGGGCGACGGCGTACCCGGTCAGGCGCAGTCGGTCCACGTCCCCATCCTCGCCGGTGGCGGGCTCGCGCGCAGTGGTGCTGGCACCACCCGGCCTCGGGTCCTGGCACTCCTGCCGCCCGGTCCGTGGGCGCCGAGGCTGGAGACATCCGGTGAAACGAGCGTCCGCACCCCGAGGAGAGACGGCCATGGGCAACCCACTGACAGCAGTACCGATGCGCGCGGCGCGCTGGAGCGCCGAGCACCCCTGGCGCGCGATCCTCGGTTGGGTCGCCCTCGTGGCGGTGGCCGTCGGTCTTGCCGTCGCCGTGTCCACGCACGAGACCACCGACGCCGACTACCGCCAGGGTGAGTCGGGCCGCGCCGACGCGCTCGTCGCCGACGCCGGCCTCACGCCGCCCGACACCGAGAACATCCTGCTGCGGGGGCCGGGCAGCCGGGCGGCGGCAGCCGACATCGTCGACCGCATGGGCGGGGTGCCCGGCGTCGCCGCGGTGTCCGACCCGCAGGCGGCCGCGGACGGTACGGCGCTGCTGGTGTCGGTGCAGCTCGCGGACGGTGTCGAGGAGGCCGACGCCGTCCAGGCCGTGACCGCCCAGGTGGCGGGGGAGCACCCGGGCACCGACATCCGCGAGGCCGGGGACCTCAGCATCGACGCAGCGATCAACGACCAGGTCGCGGAGGACCTCGGCTCCGCAGAGACGATCAGCCTCCCGGTGACGCTGCTGCTGATGCTGCTCGCCTTCGGTGCCCTGATCGCGGCCGGCATCCCGGTGCTGCTCGCGGCCTCGAGCGTCGCGGTGACGATCGGGCTGATGGCGCCGCTCTCGCACCTGGTCCCCTCGGACGCGACGGTGTCCAGCATGATCGTGCTGATCGGGATGGCGGTCGGCGTCGACTACTCCCTGTTCTACCTCAAGCGCGAGCGGGAGGAGCGGGCCCACGGACGCACGACCCTGGAGGCGGTCGAGGTCGCCGCACAGACCTCCGGCCACTCGATCCTGGTCTCCGGCGGAGCGGTCATCGCCTCGATGGCCGGCCTCTTCGTCGTGGGCGACGCGACCTTCAACTCGCTGGCTGTCGGCTCCATCCTCGTCGTCGCGGTGGCCGTTCTCGGCTCGATCACCGTCCTGCCTGCCCTGCTGGTCAAGCTCGGCCGCTGGTCCGACCGCCCGCGAGTGCCGCTTTTGTGGCGCCTCAACCAGCGGCTGCACCGGCGCCTGGGACACGGTGGGATCAGCCGCCGCCTGCTGTCCCCGGTCGTGCGGCACCCGCTCGCCGCGCTGCTGCTCTCCGGCCTGGTCGTCCTCGGCCTGGCCGTACCCGCCCTCGGCATGCGGACCCACTCCGCCACCTTGGACACGCTGCCCACGTCCATCCCCGAGGTCCAGACCGTCAAGGCGATCAGCGCGAGCTTCCCGGCCGACGAGGGCGCCAGTGCGACCGTGGTGGTGAAGGCCGCCCCGGCCCATCGCGGCGAGGTCGTGTCGGCCCTGCAGCGGCTCGGCCGCCAGGCGGCCGCGACCGGCGCCTTCGTCGCCTCGGGGGACGGCGTGCAGACGTCGGCCGACGGATCGACCTCGCTGGTGGTGCTCGGGATGCCGTACGACGAGACCGACGACCGCGTCCCGGCGGCCGTCCACCAGCTCCGGGACCAGCTGGTGCCCGCCGCCGTCGGCGACCTGCCGGAGGGCAGTGAGCACGCGGTCGGCGGCGGGGCCGCGGAGGACGTCGACTTCGACCACCAGCAGCAGGGTCGCCTCGCCCTGGTGATCGGCTTCGTCCTGCTGCTGACGATGCTGATCATGGCCCTCACCTTCCGGTCGGTCCCGCTCGCCCTCACGTCCTCGGCGCTGAACCTCGCCTCGGTCGGTGCCGCCTTCGGCGTGCTGACGCTCGTCTTCCAGCACGGCTGGTTCAGTGGACCGCTGGACTTCACCAGCCCGGGGTTCGTCATCAACTGGCTGCCGCTCTTCGTGCTGGTGGTGCTGGTCGGACTCTCGATGGACTACCACGTCTTCGTCCTGAGCCGGGTCCGCGAGCACGTCGGACGCGGGCTGCCGACCCGGGTCGCCGTCGAGCGGGGCATCTCCGACACCGCCGGCGTGGTCGCGAGCGCCGCCACGGTGATGGTGTCGGTCTTCGCGATCTTCGCGACCCTGTCGATGATCGAGATGAAGATGATGGGTGTCGGCCTCTCCGCGGCGATCCTGCTCGACGCCACGCTCGTCCGGCTCGTGATGCTGCCGGCGATCCTGGTCCTGCTCGGGGACCGGGTCTGGTGGCCGGCCCGGCCGGCGGTCCCGGTCGGGCACGTGGTGACCGAGCCGGAACCGGCGTACGCGACCCGCTGACCCCTGCGCCGCCCGACGGCGGCGGACTCGGGCGGGTTTCGGCGGACGGCGCCCTGGAGACCCTTCTCCTGAGCGGCCCCGTCGGGGGCCGACCTGAAGGGGAGAGAGATTCACATGGGATACGGACTCGGTGTCTTCCTGCTGGCCCTCGGCCTGATCCTGGCGCTGGCCGTGACCGACAGCATCAGCGGCGTCGACCTGACGATGGTCGGCTGGATCCTCGCCGCGGCGGGCCTGCTGTGCATCGTCCTGGTGGCCGCGACCACCGCCAGCCGCCGCCGCGCGACGACCGTCACCACGCACGCCGACGGGACGCGCACGGTCAGCGAGCGCAACGACGCCCCGCCGGCGGTCTGAGCACCGGCGTACCGGCCGGCCGACTGACCGGGTCGCTCAGGCGGCTCGGCGTCGGCCGTTGCGGTGTCGGGGCGCCGGGCCAGGCGGCCGGGAGCCCTGGCGTCGACCTGCGGATTCGGTTCCCGCAGCGCCCCCGCGGTAGAGTTCCCCGGTTGCCTGCTCCAGACCTCTGGAGGGCGACACGCCGTCAGAACGGCCGCGGAACCAGAGTGCCCGGGTGGACAGGCCCCGGCGCGCCGCGCAACGAACCGGAAGGAAACGCCCGCATGTCCGTCGGAACCGACGCGGAGACCAAGAAGAAGATCATCGCCGAGTACGGCCTCAGCGAGGGCGACACCGGTTCGCCCGAGGTGCAGGTCGCGCTGCTGAGCCACCGGATCAGCCACCTGACCGAGCACCTCAAGCAGCACAAGCACGACCACCACAGCCGTCGCGGCCTGCTGCTGCTCGTCGGCCAGCGCCGTCGGCTGCTGAACTACCTGCAGAAGACCGAGATCGAGCGCTACCGCTCGATCGTCGAGCGCCTCGGTCTGCGCCGCTGAACCTCGTGAAGGGCCCGCCTCCGGTGGGCCCTTCACGCTTTCTCGCCCACACCAAAGGGCGCTAGATTCACACCAGATCCACTGAGAAGCACATCTGAACACCAGGAGCGACCCGCACGTTCTGGGCTCGGTCCTCGGTAGTGGCTCTCAGGATCCCCACCAGTACGACGGGGAGTCCTGCGGGCCTCGATCGAAGACCAGGCTCTTCGCAAGACGCGGGACGCCGCGGATCGCTCCGCGAGCAGAACAGGGAAGTACCCCGTGACTGAACCCGTCATCCACGCTGTCGAGACCGTTCTCGACAACGGCAAGTTCGGCACCCGCACCGTCAAGTTCGAGACCGGGCTGCTGGCCCGGCAGGCTGCCGGTGCCGTGACCGCCTACCTCGACGACGACACGATGCTGTTGTCGGCGACGACGGCAGGCAAGACCCCCAAGGACCACTTCGACTTCTTCCCGCTGACGGTCGACGTCGAGGAGCGGATGTACGCCGCGGGCAAGATTCCCGGCTCGTTCTTCCGCTCCGAGGGTCGCCCGGGCGAGGACGCGATCCTCACCTGCCGCCTCATCGACCGCCCGCTGCGCCCGACCTTCAAGAAGGGTCTGCGCAACGAGGTCCAGGTCGTCATCACCGTGCTGGCGCTCAACCCCGATGCGCCGTACGACGTCCTGGCGATCAACGCCGCGTCGATCTCGACCCAGATCTCCGGCCTGCCGTTCTCCGGCCCGGTCGGTGCCACCCGGGTGGCCCTGATCGACGGCCAGTGGGTCGCGTTCCCGACGCACAGCCAGCTCGAGGACGCCGTCTTCGACATGGTCGTCGCGGGCCGCGTCACCGAGACCGGCGACGTCGCGATCATGATGGTCGAGGCCGAGGCCACCGAGCAGACCTGGCACAAGGTCCAGTCCGGCGTCCAGGCGCCGACCGAGGACGTCGTCGCCGGCGGTCTCGACGCCGCCAAGCCGTTCATCAAGCAGCTCTGCGACGCGCAGGCCGAGCTGGCGAACGTCGCCGCGAAGCCCGTCCAGGACTTCCCGGTCTTCCTCGACTACGAGGACGACGTCTTCGATGCGGTCGAGGCCGCGGTGAAGTCCGACCTCGCCGCCGCGATGAAGATCGCGGACAAGCAGGAGCGCCAGGACCGCACCGACGAGCTCAAGGCCCAGCTGCTCGAGAACCTCGCCCCGCAGTTCGAGGGTCGCGAGAAGGAGATCGGCGCCGCGTTCCGCTCGGTCAACAAGGCCGTCGTACGCGAAAGCATCCTGCGCGACAAGATCCGCATCGACGGTCGCGGCCTGGCCGACATCCGTCCGCTGCACGCCGAGGTCGGCCTGCTCCCGCGGGTGCACGGCTCGGCGCTCTTCGAGCGCGGCGAGACCCAGATCCTGGGTGTCACCACGCTGGACATGCTCAAGATGGAGCAGCAGCTCGACACGCTCTCCCCGGAGACGCACCGCCGCTACATGCACAAGTACGTCTTCCCGCCGTTCTCGACCGGCGAGACCGGCCGCGTGGGCTCGCCGAAGCGCCGCGAGGTCGGCCACGGTGCGCTGGCCCGCCGTGCCCTGCTGCCGGTGCTGCCCTCGCGCGAGGAGTTCCCCTACGCCATCCGGCAGCTGTCCGAGGCGATGGGCTCCAACGGCTCGACGTCGATGGGCTCGGTCTGCGCCTCGACGCTGTCGCTGCTGCAGGCGGGCGTCCCGCTGAAGGCGCCGGTGGCCGGCATCGCGATGGGCCTGGTGTCCGGCGAGATCGACGGCGAGACGCAGTACGTCGCGCTGACCGACATCCTCGGCGCCGAGGACGCCTTCGGCGACATGGACTTCAAGGTCGCGGGAACGCGCCAGTTCGTGACCGCGCTGCAGCTCGACACCAAGCTCGACGGCATCCCCGCCGAGGTGCTCGGGAAGGCGCTGCAGCAGGCGCGCGACGCCCGGATGACGATCCTCGACGTGATGGCCGAGGCCATCGACGCGCCCGAGGAGATGTCGGTCCACGCCCCGCGGATCATCACGATCAACATCCCGGTCGACAAGATCGGTGAGGTCATCGGCCCCAAGGGCAAGGTCATCAACCAGATCCAGGACGACACCGGGGCGTCGATCTCGATCGAGGACGACGGCACGATCTACATCGGTGCGACCAACGGCGAGGCCGCCGACGCCGCGCGCGCCGCGGTCAACGCGATCGCCAACCCGACGATGCCGGAGGTCGGCGAGCGCTACCTGGGCACGGTCGTGAAGACGACCAACTTCGGTGCGTTCGTCTCGCTGCTCCCGGGCAAGGACGGCCTGCTGCACATCAGCAAGCTGCGTGCCCTGGCCGGCGGCAAGCGCGTCGAGGCCGTCGAGGACGTGCTGTCGGTGGGTCAGAAGGTCCAGGTCCAGATCGCCGAGATCGACGACCGCGGCAAGCTGTCGCTGGTCCCGGTCGTCGAGGAGGCCGAGGCCGCCTCGGACGCCGAGGACAAGGGCGCGGACGACTCCGAGTGACCAGCAGTACCCCACCGGTGACCCGCCAGAAGGCTCTGCCTCCTGGCGGGTCACCGTCTTCTCCGGGCACGCGCACCCTGTTCACCGAGCGGGACGCGGACGGCCAGGTGACCTCGCGCATCCGTCGTACCGTCCTGCCGTCCGGTCTGCGGATCATCAGCGAGCAGCAGGCCGGGGTCCGGTCGGCGGCGATCGGCGTGTGGGTCGGTGTGGGCTCGCGCGACGAGTCGCCGACGCTCCACGGGTGCTCGCACTTCCTCGAGCACCTGCTCTTCAAGGGCACCCGCGAGCGGACGGCGCTCGACATCTCGATCGCGCTCGACGCGGTCGGCGGGGAGTTCAACGCGTTCACCGCGAAGGAGTACACCTGCTTCCACGCGCGGGTCCTCGACGAGGACCTGCCGCTGGCCGTCGACGTGCTGGGCGACATGATCACGGCCTCCACCCTCGACGCCGAGGACGTCGAGGCCGAGCGTGACGTGATCCTCGACGAGATCGCGATGCACGACGACGACCCGGACGACGTGGTGCACAACCTCTTCGCCCACCAGGCCTGGGGAGACACGCCCCTGGGGCGGCCGATCGCGGGCACCGACGCATCGATCCAGGCGCTCACCCGGGCGCAGATCGTCCGCTTCTACCGGCGTCACTACCGCCCCGAGAACGTCGTCGTCGCGGCCGCGGGCAACGTCGACCACACCGCGCTGGTGCGCCGGGTCAAGCGCGCGTTCGCCCGCAACGACTGGCTGTCCGGTCGTGCCGAACCGGTGCTGCCGCGGCACGGCTCCCGCAAGCGGGTGACGCCCGGCATGGCCGCCGCGACCCGCCCCTTCGAGCAGGTCAACGTCGTGCTCGGCATGGAGGGACTGGTGCGCGACGACGACCGCCGGTTCGCACTGGGCGTCCTCAACACCGCGCTCGGCGGAGGCACGTCGTCCCGGCTGTTCCAGGAGGTCCGGGAACGCCGCGGCCTGGCCTACTCGGTCTTCTCGTTCGCCTCGCACCACGCCGACTCCGGCCTGGTCGGCGTGTCCGTGGGCTGCCTCCCCACGAAGCTCGACGAGGTGCTCGCCGTCGTGCGCGACGAGCTCGACAAGGTCGCGCGTGCCGGCATCACCGACGAGGAGCTCGCCCGCGGCAAGGGTCAGCTCCGCGGTGGTCTGGTGCTCGGCCTGGAGGACTCGGCCTCGCGGATGTCGCGGATCGGCAAGGCCGAGCTCGTCCACGACGAGCTGCTCAGCATCGACGAGGTGATGGAGCGCATCGACGCGGTCACGCTCGACGACGTGCGCTCGGTCGCGGCCGAGATCTTCACGCGCCCCGAGGTGCTCGCGGTGGTCGGTCCGTCCTAGCGGGAGGCCGCTCGGGTCGAGGACGCGTCCACCCCCGCCGCCAGTAGACGGCGACGGCGAGCACGACTGCCAGCGTCGCAGCGGCCAGGCCGAGGATGCGGCCCGCTGGGCCGTTCGCGGCCCGCGCCCGGGTCACCCGCATCGGGTCGTCGAGGGCCAGGGTCACCGGCTGGACGTCCGGCGGCCCCGGCGCGGTGTACCTCACGCCGGGGAAGGGCTCCGGCCCGGGTCCGCCGGGGTTGTAGAAGGCGCGGTAGCCGCCCGGTAGGGCCGGGATCTCGACCGCCTCGATGCTCCGGGCCGCGGCCTCGTCCCCGTCGAGGATGATGTCGATGTAGTTGTCCCGGTCCTCCTGGTAGCAGTCGTCGTACTCGGCCTCCCGGCGCCCGAGGTCCGCGAGACCCACGACCCGCAGCGTGCCGCCGGCCAGCCGGTAGTCGACCCCCACCTGGTCCAGGACGACGGTGTCACCGCCGGGACCGCGGCCACGGAGGCGGAAGAACTCCTCGAACTCGTCGGGTCGCAGCCCGGTCACGCCGTCGGGGGAGAAGCCGCCCGACGTCAGGACGCGCAAGCGGAAGTCGCCGCCGCCGTAGAGCGCGAACTCGTCGTTGGGCATCGCCCCGGCCCGTTCGAGGAGGTCGACGCCGCCCTCGCCGACCGGCGCGGACCCCACCCGGTTCAGCTTCGCGCCCACCAGCACGGGACCGGCGTCGTACGGCGAGGAGTCGGTCGTCCACGTCAGTCCGACCGCGCTCACCTCCCGGCCGCCGGGGCCGACGAGGACGAGCGGCGTGTCGTCGGCCACGATCTCCAGACGCACCGGGAACACCGCGTCCGGGTCCGCGCTGGGCAGCCGGTTGCCCAGGTCGCCGAAGAGCACGACGGTGTTGCGCTCGTCGTCCTCCCAGTTCGGGTTCATGCCGGCCGCGTGCGCGAAGACCGTCTCGCCGGTGTTCAGCGTGAAGGCGAAGTCGGTCGGGTCGACGGTCTCGGTCGCCACGGGCCAGCTGAAGACGACCGGCAGTCCGTCGTCGTGGTCGACGTCCGCGCCGCCCACGTAGGCGCGCTCGATGGTCGCCGTCGTGGCCGCCGACGTGCGGTTCTGGTCGGTCGGGTCCTCGCCGTCGGAGCAGCGCAGGCCGCCGTACCAGGAGCCGCCCGCGTCCCGGACGGTCTGCTCGTCGAGGTCCGGCAGGCCGATGATGCCGTCGAACCCGAGCCCGGCCGAGAGGATCCTCGGGTCCGAGGTCCAGTAGTCGGCGCCCTCCAGGGTGCCGTCGGTCAGCTGCCGGAGGACCGAGTCGGTCAGGAGCCTGAGCCCGAGGAGTGCGAGGAGGGCGAGTCCGAGGACGCCGATGACCGACGTGACGAGCACGTGGGTGCGCCGGCGGGCCATGGCCCCGTGCCTAGCACCATCCGCGCTCGGCCGCCACGAGCCCGGCCCGGGTCGTTGCGACAGTCATCCGAAACAGGGGAAGCCGCCCGGCGCGCCGGACCGGAGGGTGGACGTCATGACCCCGCCGAAGGACGCCACCGCCGTCATCCGCTCCCAACACCGTGACGCGTTCGCCACCCTGCCGTTCGCCGACGACCAGGACTTCCGGGACGCGAACCGCGGACTGCTCGCGCCCCTCGAGGGACCTGTGCTGGCCGCGGACGGCTCGGTCGTCTGGGACGCCTCGACCTACGACTTCCTCGTCGGAGACGCCCCGGACACCGTGCACCCGAGCCTGTGGCGCCAGTCGCAGCTGGCGTCGATCGGTGGCCTGTTCGAGGTCGTGCCGGGCATCTACCAGGTGCGCGGGCTGGACCTCTCCAACGTCACGTTCGTCGAGGGCGACGAGGGCGTCGTCGTCATCGACACCCTGCTCTCGGTCGAGACCGGCGCCGCGGCGCTCGCGCTCTACCGCAAGCACCGCGGGGACCGCCCGGTGAAGGCGGTGGTCATCACCCACTCCCACGCCGACCACTTCGGCGGGGTGAGGGGGTTCGTCTCGGCCGACGAGATCGCGAGCGGGGCAGTCCGGCTGATCGCCCCCGAGGGCTTCGTGGAGCACTCCGTCTCCGAGAACATCTACGCCGGCATCGCGATGAGCCGGCGGGCGGGCTACATGTACGGCGCAGCCCTGGCTCGCGGTCCGCGCGGTCAGGTCGGTGCGGGGCTGGGGCAGACCGTCTCGACGGGGACCGTGTCGCTGCTCGCCCCGTCCGACGTCGTCACCACGACCGGGCACGAGGAGGTCGTGGACGGCGTGCGGATGGTGTTCCAGATGGCGCCGGACACCGAGGCCCCGTCGGAGTTCCTGATCTACCTGCCCGACCACCGGGCCCTCTGCGCGGCCGAGGACGCCACGCACGTGCTGCACAACCTGCTGACCCTGCGGGGCGCCCTCGTCCGGGACCCGCGCGGGTGGGCCGGCTACCTGACCGAGACGCTCGACCTCTTCGGTGACGAGGTCGAGGTCGTCTTCGCCTCCCACCACTGGCCGACCTGGGGCAACGAGCGGGTGCTCGAGTTCCTCACCCTCCAGCGCGACCTCTACAAGTACCTCCACGACCAGACCCTGCGGATGCTCAACCAGGGCCTGGTCGGCGCCGAGATCGCCGAGGCGATCGAGCTGCCACCGGCGCTGGAGAACACCTGGCACACACGGGGCTACTACGGCTCGGTCAGCCACAACGTGAAAGCGGTCTACCAGCGCTACCTGGGCTGGTTCGACGGCAACCCGGCCCACCTGTGGGAGCACCCGCCGGTGGAGCGAGCCCGCCGGTACGTCGACGCGATCGGCGGCGTGGACGCGGTCGTCGCGCGGGCCGGCGAGGCCTTCGACGCCGGGGACCTCCGGTGGGCCGCCGAGCTGGCGAACCACGCCGTGTTCGCCGACCCGGAGCACGCCGGGGCCAGGGAGCTGCTCGCCGACACCTACGAGCAGCTCGGCTACGGCTCGGAGAACGGCACCTGGCGCGACTTCTTCCTCTCCGGCGCCACCGAGCTTCGCCACGGCTCGTTCGGCACCCCGACCCAGACCTCCGCGGCGGACATCGTCACCCAGCTGACACCGGCGATGCTCTTCGACGCCTTGGCGATCCAGGTGCACGGGCCTCGCTGTTGGGACGAGCAGCTGACCCTCGACGTGGTGCTCACCGACACCGACGAGCGCTACCGGTTGCGCCTGGCCAACGGCGTGCTCACCTACTCGCCGCGTCCGCAGCGGGGTGTTCCGGACGCCACGATCACGACGACCAGCCCGACGCTGCCGATGATGGCGCTGGGCATGCTGTCCGCCGACGGGTTCGACGCGGCCGGTGTCGAGATCTCGGGGGATGCGACGGCGCTCCTCCGGCTCGTCGCCGCGCTCGACCCGGGCGACCCGGACTTCGCGATCGTCACCCCGTGAACGCCGCCATCGGGCAGTCGCTGCCCATCGCCGTCGGCGTGATGGTCAGCCCGCTCCCGATCGTCGCCGTCATCCTCATGTTGGTCAGCGGGCGGGCGCGGGCCAACGCGGCGGCCTTCGTGGTCACGTGGTTCCTGGCCGTCGGAGTGGTGACCCTCGTCGTGGCCCTGGTCGCGGGCGCAGCCACGGGCGACGGCGCCGAGCCGTCGTGGTCGGGCTGGTCGAAGACCGCGCTCGGCGTCGTGCTGCTGCTGCTCGCCGTACGACGGTGGCGCGGTCGCCCACGCGAGGGCGTCGATCCGGAGCAGCCACGGTGGATGGCCGCCGTCGAGGAGTTCACGCCCGCGAAGGCAGCCGGGCTGGCCGTGCTGCTGGCAGCGGTGAACCCGAAGAACCTCCTGCTGTGCGTGTCCGGCGGAGCGGCGATCGCGACGGCGGCCGCTGGCGACGGATCTGCGGCGGTTGTCGCCGCGGCGGTGTTCGCAGTGGTCGCGACCGTCGGCGTGGCCGCCCCCGTGGTCGTCTACCTCACCGCGGGAGACCGGGCTGAGGAGGTCCTGGCGGAGCTGAAGACCTGGATGGTCCAGCACAACGCCGTGATCATGGCGGTCCTGCTGCTCGTCATCGGTGCCAAGCTCGTCGGCGACGGCATCAGCGTGCTCTGACAGGGATGAGGCAGTCCCGCTCGCGGCAGTCAGGCGTGTCACTCGCCGACGCCGAGCCGCCCCGCCAGCGCCGCCGCCTCGGCGCGGTTGCCGACGCCCAGCTTGGTGAGGATGTTGGACACGTGGTGCTCGGCGGTCTTGCGGCTGATGAACAGCCGGGCCGCGATCTCGGGGTTGCTCTGCCCGGCGGCGACCAGTCCGAGGACCTCGCGCTCACGCGCGCTGAGGGCCTCGAGCCCGGTCGGCGCCGGCGCTGCGGACGCGGCCAGGCCGAAGAGACGCCGGGTGCGCTCGGCCTGGTAGGGGCATCCGAGCTGGTCGAACCGGTCGGCGAGCGCCGCTGTACCCGCCCGGTCGCCGCGAGCGAGCCTGCCCGCCCGCTCGACCACGAGCAGGGCGACCTCGTTGCCGCGCGCGCAGGTGGCGGCGCGGGCGATCCGGTCCTCGGGTCCAGGAGCGCCGACGAGCGAGCCGGCCTCCGCCCACAGCGCGGCGTGCCACGGGACCCAGAGCCACTGGTTCCAGCGGTAGCCGCCCGGGACCGCGTCGGGTGGGAACGCGAGCCGTTCCAGCGCCCGCTCCGGTTCGCCGCGGTGCAGCAGGTGCAGGGCGTCGAGGACCGCGGGCCAGATGTGGACCGGGTCGTCGCACCACTCCGGAGTGCGGGTCAGTCGACGCGTGATCTCGACCCACTCGGCTCGCCCCCCGTCGTCGCCGAGGACGCCGAGGACCATCGCCGCGGCGTACGACGCCGGCGCGAAGTTGTTGACGCGGGGCGACCCGGCGTGGTCCCAGCCCACGCGGAACCGGTGGGCGTCCTCCAGCACCTCCTCGAAGCGACCGGCGAGCGCGCCGAGCTCGAGGCGCCGGGCGAGCCCGACCTGTGGCTCCTCGCGCAGGAACGGCAGCGACGCCAGGGCGTCGGCGTGCCGACGCCCTTCCTCGAGCAGGCCGGCGCCCAGGCAGACGTGGGCCGCCATCAGGTGGACGTCGGTGTGGTCCATCCCGCTCGTGGCGTCGACGGGCACGGACGCCATGAGAGCCAGCCGCGCGCGGACGGTGTCGAGGGCATCGGCCAGCTCGCCCGCCCCCAGCTGCGCGGCGCAGACCTGGTCCAGCGCGGCGTCGGCCAGGAGCGGGTCGTCCACCGCACGCGCCAGCTCGACGGCCGCGAGACAGGTGGCGACGACCCGTGGGCGGTCGTTGCGGGTGCTCTCGGCGACGGCGAGGGCCGCCTCGACCCGCGCGTCCCCGGCCGCGAGCGCCCGCGCCCGGGCCAGGTGCAGGTCGGTGGCCTCGGTCTGAGCCGGTCCGTCCATCGTCCCTTCGTGCCGGTGCCACCACGTGGCGATGTCGCAGAGGTAGGTGGCGGCCGGGACCGGGGCGTCGGCGTCGAGCGCAGCCTGCACGGCCCGCTCGCACAGCTCCACGGCCTCGGAGCCGGCGTACCGGACGAGCGCGCAGCGGGCCGCGAGGTAGAACGCGACGTGTCGCCGGGCGGGGGAGTCGGTGAGCTCGGCGACCTGGAGGAACCGCTGTTGCGCCTCCCCGGGCCGGCCGCGCTCGAACGTGGCGCGGGCCAGCAGCTCCGCTAGTGCGGCCGCCTCGTCCTGCCGATCCGGCGCGGCGGCCGCCCAGTGCAGCGCGGCGCGTGCGTCGTCGAGCAGGTCGTCGAGCTCGGCGCACCACGCGGTGTCGCCCGGGATCCGGGCGACGAGGTCGCCCAGCGCCTCCCGGCACCACGCCAGGTGACGGTCACGCAGGGCGTCGAGGTCGCCGATCTCGGCCGACCGGTCCGCGGCGTACTGGCGGATGGTCTCGAGCACCCGGTATCGCGTCGGGTGACCCGGGCGCAGGCCGACCAGGTTCCAGTCGACCAGGCGGCCGAGGGTGTCGAGGAGGGGAGCGGTCGGCCGGCCGACGACCTGTGCCGCCGACCGGAGGTCGAACGGCGCCGCGAACACGGCCACCCGGCGCAGCACCTCCTGCTCGTCCGCGTCGAGCAGGCGGAAGCTCCAGTCGATCGCCGCCCGCAGGGAGCCGTGACGCTCGTCGGTGGAGTGGCTGAGGCTGAGCACGTCGTGGCCCTGGTCGAGCGCGAGCAGGAGGCCGTCGAGGCCGAAGCTCGGAGCTCGGGCCGCAGCGAGCTCGATGGCGAGCGCGACCCCGTCCAGCATCCGGCAGATCGTCCGCACGGTCTCGAGGTCGTCGTCGCCGAGGTCACCGGAGACGCCGCTGGCCGCCATCCGTGCCTGGAAGAGTGCGACCGCATCCCCGTCGACGACCGACATCCCGGGGACGGCGAAGACGGTCTCGCCGGCGACGTGGAGCCGGATCCGGCTGGTCGCGAGGACCCGCAGGCCGGGGCAGGCGGCGAGCAGCCGGCTCACCGACGTGCGAGCACCGACGAGGAGGTGCTCGCAGTTGTCGAGGACGAGAAGGGCTCGACGGTCCCGCAGGGTCGCGATGAGCGCCTCGAGGCGGGTCGACCGGGTGCGCTCGGGGACGCGGACGGCGTCGGCGATCGCCGAGACGACCATGTCGTCGTCGGTCACGGTGACCAGGTCGACGAAGGCGACGCCGTCGGTGAGGTGGGTGCCGGGGTCCCTGACGACCTCCTCGGCGACAGCGAGGGAGAGCCGGGTCTTGCCGACCCCGCCCGGCCCGGTCGCGGTGACCAGCCGGTGCTCGCGCAGCGATCCGGCCAGGGCCGTCCGCTCCGCGGCCCGCCCGATGAACGGGGTGAGGGGCCTCGGGAGTGCGGCGAGCTCCAGCGCGTCCGCGGCCATGGCCGCGATTGTGGCACGGCTGGAGCCCGCCGGCCCTGGGCCGATCAGGCCTCCGCCACGGCAGTGCCGGCCATGGCGGCGGTGTGGGGGCCGAACTCGTTGGCCACCACCGCGACGGTGTTCGCGGGGAAGCCCCCGCGCCGCGCGTGCTCGAGGACCGTCTCGGGGTCCTCGGTCTCGTGGACGCAGTAGATCTTGTCGCCCGCGACGTAGCTGTTGACCCACCTGTAGGGGACGTCGAGCCCGTCGACGACGTCGTTCGACGCCTTCGCGATGTCGGCCAGCTCGGCCGGCGTCAGGTTGCTCGCCCCCGGGATCTCCCGCTCGATGATGAATCGCTTCACTGCAGTTCCTCCTGGTTGCTCCGCCAGCAGGGTGCTGGTCGGCTCCGCCAGCATCGATGTGCAGGCCGGTCCGCCACAGCGGGGAGATGCCCCATCCGCCTCCCCCATTCCTGACGGATGGGGGAGGCGGATGGGGAGGGCCGGCTCAGCCGCGGGAGAGCCAGGGGGTGAAGCTGCGTCGCTCGCCGACCCAGTCGAGCAGGCCGTGGCTGGTGCCGTCGGTGCGGGTGCCGGACGCCCGGACGGCGACGCGGACCTCGTCGGGGTTCCCGAGTGCGGCCCGGGACATCACCACGCGGGCGACGTCCTTGCGGTACCTGACCCGCAGGACGTAGTCGCCGTTCTCGACCGGCTCGCCCCAGCTCGACCTGTCGAAGCCGTCGGTCGCGCGGAGCAGGTAGTCGGTGCCCTCGTACAGGCCGGCGACGAAGACGAACTCCGGTCCGCGGTCGTGGCGGTCGGTGTCGACGAAGACGGTCTCGGCCGACCCGGACGCGGCCCGACGCACCAGGTTGTCGTGGACGGTCGTGACGGTGACGTTCTCCTGGCCGTTGCGGACCGAGAGCGCGCGGATGTCGGAGCCGTGGAAGGTGTCCTCCGGGTCGTCGATGCCATAGAGCTCGGCGTGCGCCGCCCCGGCGCTGACGAGGGTGAGAGCGGCGGCCGACAGGGCGGCGGCGGCGAGGGTGGTACGCATGGTCGTGTTCCTTCGTGGGTGTGCTGACGGCCCTGTCGGGCGAGCCGCCGGTCGGCGATCTCGGGGCTGATACGCCGTGGACCACGCGCTGGTTGCATCCCGTCCGGAAGTTCCTCCTCGACCCGCGGACCAGGCCGCTCAGGCGGGCACCGAAGCCGGGTCACGCAGCTCGGGGACGGTGCCCTCGGCGTACCGCGCGGACCGCAACGCCTGCCGGACCATGCCCATCTTGTGGATGATGTCCTCGCCGACAGGCGTGTGCCCCCACAGGGAGATCCCCTGGTAGGTGGTCGGCTCCCACGTCGACTCGAGCTCCTCGGTCACGACCAGGGGGCTCCAGCCGACCTCGAGCTCGAACCCCGACGGGGTCTGGCAGTAGAAGGAGATCGACCGGTCGTTGGGGTGCTGGCCGACCGACCACATCATCTTGAATCCCTCGGCGGTGACCCGCTCGTGAGCGGCCACCATGTCGTCGAGCTCGGCGACCTGCACGTTGACGTGCTGGATGACGGTGCGGATCGGGTCGACCGCGAGCCGCCGTACGCCGGCGACGGCGACCGAGTGGTGCCGCTCGTTGACCCGGAGGAAGCGGATCCGCAGGTCCATCGGGCCGATCCGCTCGAGGATGAAGTCCGAGAGCCGCGCGTCGAAGAGCGTGCTGTAGTAGCTGTGCAGGCCCAGGACGTCCTTGGACGTGATCGCGACGTGGCCCATCCCGCTCTCACCCGTGACGAACGCCGAGTTGCGCATCACCAGGGGGCTGGGCGTCGTCAGCGGGGTCGTGAAGATCTCCGTCGCCGCACCCTTGGGCCCGGGGAACCGCCACAACCGCTCGACCCCGCGCAGGGCGCACTCGTCCGGCGTACCTTCGCGGACCGGCAGGCCGCGCGAGGTCACCCGTTCCAGGATCACGTCGAAGGTCTCGTGGTCGTCGACCTGCCAGCCCAGGGCCGTGACGTCCTCGGCGGTCCCGCGCTGCAGGAGGAACCGGCACTCGCGGTCGTCGAGCCGGAAGCGGGTGGTGTCCGGGGTCAGCTCGTCGACGTGGAGGCCCACCGCGTCGGCACCGAAACGCCGCCAGTCGGTCAGCCGCTGGGTCTGGACCACGAGGTAGCCGAGGTGGACGTTGCCGAAGACGTCGGTCATGCCACGTCCTCGCTCAGGAACCCGGTCGCCAGCGCCCGGAAGCGGTCGGCCTGCTCGATCTGGACCCAGTGGCCGGCGTGCGGCAGGACGTGGAGCTGGGCGTTGGGGATCAGGTCGGCGAGGTAGTGGGACGACTCCTTGCGGATGATCCGGTCCTCACGCCCGTGCACCAGCAGCACCTCGTGCTCGATGGCGGTCAGGGCCTCGACGGGGAAGACGAGGAGCGGCCCGTCCGGGCTGAAGGTGCGCAGGTGGGAGCGGCGGATGTCCTCCCGGGCGGCGACCTCTGCGCGGTCGGCGGCGATCTCGTCGATGCGGTCGCCGTAGAGCCCGGGGTCGTGGAGGAATCGGCCCATCAGGTCGAGCATCGCCTCGGGGGAGGGATCGTCGTAGTAGGTGATCATCTTGATCAGGTCGGCGGTCGGCTCGATCGGTGCGCCCGCGCTGCCCATGAGGATCACGCGGTCGATGCGGTCCGGCTGCTCCTGCACCAGCAGGAGCGCGACCATGCCCCCCATCGAGTTGCCGACCAGGTGCGTGCGGGTGACACCCAGCGTGTCGAGCAGGCCGAGCATCGCCTGGGCACGCATCGCCGCGGAGCCGGCGACGCCCAGCGGCAGGTCGTCGGGGTGCGAGGAGTCGCCGAAGCCGAGCACGTCGGGTGCGACGTGGTGGTAGCCCGGCATCGTGGTGATGAGCCCGTGCCAGTTCGACAGGGCGGTCACGCCGGGGCCCGACCCGTGCAGCCACAGGATCGTCGGGTCGGCCGGGTCCCCGGCCTGGTGGGTGCGGATCGTCCAGTCACCCACCGGCACGTCGGTGGTCGTCAGGTCCATGGGGTCTCTCCTGTCACGTCAGGGCCGGGGCCGGCTCGGGACGGCGTACGGCGGCAGGGGTGCTGCGGATGACCGGGACGTCGAGCCCCGTGGTGTCGGTCGCGGCGACGAAGCGGTCGGGGCGCACGACGACGACGCCGGCGCGGTGGCGCCTCATCCAGCCGGTGAGCACGCCGGTGTGGTCGATGACGTCGTCGGGACCGTCGGTGGTCGCGAACCCGGTCCGCACGGTCCGGAACCGTGCCCCGAGCCGCGACCAGGCCTCGACCTGCTGGTCGGTCATCGCGTCGCGGGGGTCGACGCCGGCGCCCAGGACGACGAACCCGTCGCCGACCAGGTCGTCGAGCAGGTGCTCGCCGCCCTGTCGGTCGAAGACCGACGGCTGCGGGACCATCCGGCCCAGGGCGTTGCGCCGACCCGGTCGGCCGGTGACCCAGCCGTCGGTGAACCGGTTGGTGGCGTTGCTCGGCTGGAGGACGCGGTTCCAGAAGGGGAGGTGGCGGGCCCAGGGGCCGACGGTGTTGCGCACGGCGACCAGCGCCCGCTGGTCGGCCTCGATGAACATGCCCAGCCGCACCGACATCTCGGTGAGCAGCCGCACGTGCGGCCACCGCTCCGCTTCGACCGTGTCCAGGACGGCATCGTCGACCTCGCCCCGGCACACGGCGGTGAGCTTCCACGCGACGTTGTGCGCGTCGCGGATGCCCGACTGCATGCCCTGACCGGCCCACGGTGGCATCAGGTGCGCGGCGTCGCCGATGAGCACGACGCGGTCGCGGCGCCAGCCCTCGAGGTGGCGCAGGTGGTGGCTGTAGAAGGCGTAACCCTTGATGCGCACCCGGGACTCGTCCATGCCCAGGGCACGCAGCCGCTCCCAGACCTTGGCCTCGGTGTCGTAGTCGGCGTCCGTCTCGCCCGGGGCGAGGGGGATCTCCCAGCGGTGGTTGCCCTTGGCCAACGGGATGTCGACGACCGGACGCACCGGGTCGGACCAGAACACGAGCTCGTCGCTGCCCGGCCAGGGGTCGAGGACCTCGCCGTCGATCACCACCCAGCGGCGCGGGCGGGTGGTGCCGACCATGGCGAGCCCGAGCGCCTCGCGGACCGGGCTCGAGCCACCGTCGGCGCCGATCACGTAGCGCACGCGCAGCGAGTAGGCGCGACCGTCGCCGTCGGTGGCGCGGACCGTGACGCCGCCGGCATCCTGCTCGAGGCCCTCGAAGGTGTGGCCGAAGCGGATGTCGAGGGCGTCGTAGCGGGTGGCGTTCTCGCGGACCACCGCCTCCATCTCGGGCTGGTAGATCATCATCGCCGTGGGGTGGCCGAGCACGTCGGGCTTCTGCACGAGGCGGAAGACCAGCTTCTGCCGGTAGGTCTTCCAGCTCACCGCGGGCATCACGTCCATGTCCTGCTTGGCCCGCTCGGCGACACCGAGCTCCTGCAGGATCCGCAGCGTCCAGTCGTTGACGGTGACGGCGCGCGCCCGGGCGTAGAGGTTCTTGTCCCTCTCGAGCGCGACCGTGCGGACACCGGCCTTGCCGAGCAGGCTGGCGGCGATCGCGCCGCTCGGCCCGTAGCCCACCACGGCCACGTCAGCATCGAATCTCCCGGCGCTCATCGCGCCACCTCCCGGTGCTCGTCCCGAGCATTACTGAACCGACCGGTCCAGTCAGTTTCGGTTAGGATGGGGGCGTGTCGACGGATCTGTCAAGCACTGCGCGTCACTACGATCGAGCCATGACGACCACCGCCGGTGCCGACGGCGTGCGGCGCAACGCTCAGGGCCAGCGGGTGCGCGAGGAGATCCTCGACACGGCCTCGCGGCTCATGTCGGAGTACGGCTACGACGGCGCGAGCATCTCGGCGATCATGAAGGCCTCGGGCCTCCAGAAGAGCTCGATCTACTGGCAGTTCGACTCCAAGGCGGCCATTGCCGCGGCCGTCATGGAGCGCGGCGCCCGCCGCTTCTTCGACGCGACACCCCTCCGGCGCTCCCGCGGTGGCGCCGGCGCTCGCCTCCGCTCGTTCCTCCGGGGCATCGCCACCAACCTCGACGAGCACCAGGAGTTCCTCCGGCTCTTCCTCACCCTGGTGCTCACCAACCGCGACCCGGACGTCGCCGCGGTGCTCGACCGGGTGCGCAGCGAGGCGATGACGCGGATGCGTGAGTTCATCACGGTCGCCTTCGAGGCCGAGGGGCCGGAGGTCGCGGCCCAGATCGGCGACCGGCTCGCCGGGCTCGGCGTCGCGCTCTTCGACGGCTACTTCCTCGCCGCCCAGATCGACGGACCGGAGGGGCGTGACCGACGCGTCCAGGACATGGCGCGCGCCCTCGAGCACTACGGCGAGGCGATCGCTGCCGCGGCGCGAGGCTGACGCTCGACCCGGAGGGCTGCCGCGTCCTCGGTGAATCGAGGGAGTGGCCGGTCGGCCGTTAGGTTCTTCCGGTGCCCGACTCCCGCCCCCGCCGTACCTTCGCCGTCATCAGCCACCCGGACGCGGGCAAGTCGACCCTGACAGAGGCGCTCGCGCTCCATGCCCGGGCGATCCACGAGGCCGGAGCCGTCCACGGCAAGGGCGACCGTCGTGGCACGGTGTCCGACTGGATGGCGATGGAGAAGGCCCGCGGGATCTCGATCACCTCGGCCGCGCTCCAGTTCGCCTATCGCGACCACGTGGTCAACCTCGTGGACACCCCCGGCCACAGCGACTTCTCCGAGGACACCTACCGGGTGCTCTCCGCCGTCGACTCGGCGGTGATGCTGGTCGACGCGGGCAAGGGACTCGAACCCCAGACGCTCAAGCTGTTCCGGGTCTGCGCACTCCGCGGGATCCCGGTGATCACCGTCATCAACAAGTGGGACCGTCCGGGTCTCTCGGCGCTGGGGCTCATGGACCTGATCCAGGAGAAGATCGGGCTCCGCCCGACGCCGCTGACCTGGCCGGTCGGCGAGGCGGGCGACTTCCGCGGGGTGCTGGACCGTCGCACGGGCGAGTTCGTCAAGTACACCCGCACCGCCGGCGGCGCCACGCGCGCCCCCGAGCGACGGATGGGGCCCGGCGAGGTGGAGGAGCCCGACATCCAGGCCTGGGCCGCTGCCGTCGAGGAGCACGAGCTGCTCGGGCTGGATGAGGCCGACCACGACCAGGAGCGCTTCCTGGCCGGCGCGACCACGCCGGTGATGTTCGCCTCGGCGCTGCAGAACTTCGGTGTCGCCCAGCTCCTCGACCTGCTGCTCGAGCTCGCCCCGGCGCCCGGCGAGACCCGGGGAGTCGACGGCGCGGTCCGTCAGGTCACGGACGACTTCAGCGCCTTCGTCTTCAAGGTGCAGTCCGGGATGAACGCTGCCCACCGCGACCGCCTCGCCTACGCGCGGGTGGTCTCCGGTTCCTTTGAGCGCGGCATGGTCGTCACCCACGCCGCCACCGGCCGGCCGTTCGCGACGAAGTTCGCCCAGGCGGTCTTCGGTCGCGAGACGACGTCGGTCGAGACCGCCGAGCCCGGCGACATCATCGGCCTCGTGAACGCGAACGCGCTGCGGGTCGGCGACACGGTGTACGTCGGTCCGTCGATCGAGTACCCGCCGGTGCCGACCTTCGCCCCCGAGCACTTCGTGACCGCCAGCGCCGGCGACATCGGCCGCTACAAGCAGTTCCGCCGCGGTATCGAGCAGCTCGACCAGGAGGGGGTCGTCCAGGTGCTGCGCTCCGACGTCCGCGGCGACCAGAACCCGGTCCTCGCGGCGGTCGGACCGATGCAGTTCGAGGTGGTCGAGGAACGGATGGCCAACGAGTTCAACGCCCCCATTCGCTTCTCCCGGCTCGACTACCAGGTGGCCCGCCGTACCGATGCCGCCGGCGCCACCGCCCTGGCCGGGATCCGGGGTGTCGAGGTCCTGCAGCGCAGCGACGGCACCCACCTCGCGCTCTTCGTCGACCAGTGGCGGGCCAAGACGACCGCGCGCGACCATCCCGACGTCACGCTCGAGGCGCTGCCTGCCGGCGGAAGCTGACAGGCGCCCCGGGGCCCGGGACTAGCCGCTCGCGACCGTGGTGGCCGACGGCAGCTTCACGTAGTAGAGCGCTCCGACGGCGACCTGCATGCCCACGGCTATCGGGCCCGCCCCGGTGGGCGTCAACGTCAACGTCATCGTGCAGCTGGAGCCCGACGAGAGCGCGGATCCGCAGGCGCCCGGATCGACGCGCAGGCGCGGCTGCCCGGTCTGCACCGTGGTGAGCAGGCTGACCTGCACAGGGGGGAACGTCGTGGGGAAGGTGTTCGTGATCGCGATCCGGATCGGGTAGTCGACGCCGACGGTGGTGGCGCCAGGAACCGCACCGAGCACCTGGGCGACGACGTGGTCGACTCCCGAACCCAGCAGCGGCTTGATGCCGAGGTCGGCGCCGAGGAACGCGAGCGCTCCGGCGAACCCGTCCGACCGGGCAGCGATGGCGCCGCCGGGTCGCGGCAGCCCGAGGCTGGTGACGAGCATGCCCGCCCTGGTCGCGGACCGCGCGAGACGTCGTGCACCCGCCTTCGACCCGGGCACTGGTCCGCTGACCACTCCCGACGTGCCGGTCAGGCTCCGAGCTGGAAGCCGAGCGGTCCCCGTCGGCGACACCGCCAAGAGGTGAGGCCAACGGTGTGGGTGCCGCCGCACCTCGACCGCGGCACTGATCGCTCGTCCCCCTGCGCCGCCTATCGCCCGAGCCCGCGGGTCGGGGTCCACTGACAGATGGGCGCTGGCCCACCGTCTCAGGGCCGCCGTGGTCGCGCTGATCCGGGCGGGGCGGGCTCCACGGGCATCGGTTGCGATCACGATGGGTGCCCGGCCGTTGCGACCCGTCGCGAAGCTGCTCGCGCCGGCTGCGAGGTATCGCGGAGGGCGAGGACCGTCGGTGAGGTAGACGACGAGGGGGAGGTCCACAGCCTCCGCTCCACGTGCCGCCGGTGGGAGATAGGCGATGGCATGGACGGCGCGGCCCCTGACGTCCACCGTCAGCGAGACCTTCTCGATGTGGTCCGCGGCCGTCGAGGCGGCGACCACGGTCGTCGTGGCGTTCGCTGCTGCGGCGTTGCCGGGGCCGACTCCAGCGCAGGTCGAGATCAGTGCAGCGGCGACGAGCCCGGCGGCGCATCGAGCTCGCAACGATGGGGACCTGGGGCGCACGATGCCTCCGAAGGCGAGGGGGATCACGGATCTGTCAGCACCCTAGTGACGGCGAGACCCGGTCATCCGGCTTTCGCCACCGGAGCGGGACACCCGTCGTGCGTTGCCTTCGAGGACTGTTGCCGCCGCGGACATGCGACTGACGCAGGTCAAGACAGCAGGACACCGCTCAGAGCTGGACGGGAACACGCTGGTCCGCGCCACTGCCGTCATCGAAGTCACGCCCGCGCACGTGGATCTCCGCGGCCGTGATTCGCGCCCGATAGAGCACGAACGGCTGGTCCGCGACTCCGGTGTGTACGCGAGCTCGCGATCGACGCCGCGGAACGCACTGGCGCAGGCATCGGCGAGCTCGTCGTCGGGCACCCGGCCCGCGGTGGCCTCCAGGTACACGGCCTGTCCGGTGTGCGGGTCGGCAGCCGAGTTGAACACCACCATGCTCACCTCGGGTCGCACTCCGATGTTCCGCGAGTGGTGCGCGTTCGGCGACGACAACCAGTAGACCTCCTGATGGTCGACGAGCGAGAACCAGACTGGCGAGACCCGCGGCCTACCCGATGGGTCAAGGGTCCCGAGCACCATGAACCTGTTGCTGGCGAGCGTTCCGCGCGCAAGCTCTGCGAGATCGACCATGCGGCCAGTCTGGCTCAGGAATCAGAGGGCCTCGCGCCTCGAGGGCGCACACGGTGGCGCCACCTGATTCCGGTGCCTGGCCAGGACCGGGTTCATGATGGTGAGCCGTACCCGCCTCCGCCGGGTGTCTCGATCACGAACACGTCGCCTGCCTCGACCTCCACGGAGTCCCGGCCAGCCATCGGCTGGATCGTGCCGTCTGACCGCTCGATCCACTGGTGGCCGAGCGCGCCGGGTGCCCCGCCGGCCATGCCGTAGGGCGGGACTCGGCGATGGCTGCTGAGCAGGGTCACCGTCATCGGTGTGAGGAACCGAAGCCGGCGGCGTCCGCCGCAGCCTCCGCGATACCGCCCCTCGCCGCTGCTGCCGTGCCGGATCTCGTAGGCCTCGAGCCGCACCGGAAAGCGCCACTCGAGGACCTCGGGGTCGGTCAACCGGGAGTTGGTCATGTGTGTCTGCACGACGCTGGTGCCGTGGAAGTCGGGGCCCGCTCCAGAGCCGCTGGCCACGGTCTCGTAGTACTGGTGACGCTCGTTGCCGAAGGTCAGGTTGTTCATGGTCCCTGAACCCTCGGCCTGTGCACGGAGCGCGGCGTACAGCGCCCCCGTCACCGCCTGGGAGGTCTCGACGTTGCCGGCGACGACCGCGGCGGGGTGGTGCGGCGCGAGCATGCTGCCCTCGGGGATGGTGACCTCGATGGGTTCGAGGCAGCCGGAGTTGAGCGGGATGTCATCGTCGACCAGCGTGCGGAAGACGTAGAGGATCGCGGCCATGGTGACCGATGCGGGCGCGTTGGAGTTGTCGGGTTGCTGTTCCGACGTCCCGGTGAAGTCGATGTGGGCCGACCGGGTGTCGTGGTCGACGGCGATGGAGACGCTGATGTTGGCCCCAGAATCCAGCTCGTAACGGCAGGTTCCGTCGCGCAGTGCGGAGATGACCCGACGCACTGCCTCGGCGGCGTTGTCGCGCACGTGCCCCATGTAGGCCGTCACGACGTCCAGGTCGAAGTCCTCGACGAGGGCGTGGAGCTCGGCGACTCCCTTCTCGTTGGCGGCCAGCTGCGCTCGCAGGTCCGCGAGGTTGTCGTGCGGGCTGCGGGCCGGGAACTGTCCTCCGGTGAGGAGCTCGAACATCTCTGCCTCGCGCATTCGACCGTCTCGGGTGAGCAGGGCGTTGTCGATCAGGACCCCTTCCTCCTCGACGTGACGGCTGAACGGGGGCATGGACCCGGGGGTCGAGCCGCCGACGTCGGCGTGGTGACCTCGTGAGGCGACGTAGAAGATGATCTGCTCGTCGGGGTCGAACACCGGCGTGACCACGGTGATGTCGGGCAGGTGGGTGCCCCCGCGGTAGGGGTTGTTGAGGACGTAGGAGTCCCCGGGCCGCATCCGTCCGATGTTCGCCTCGATCACGGTCTTGATCGACTCGCCCATGGACCCCAGGTGCACCGGCATGTGCGGGGCGTTGGCGATGAGGTTCCCGCGGGAGTCGAAGAGGGCGCAGGAGAAGTCGAGCCGTTCCTTGATGTTGACCGAGTTGGCGGTCGCGCGCAGCCTCTCGCCCATCTGTTCGGCGATCGACATGAAGAGGTTGTTGAACAGCTCGAGCAGGACCGGGTCCACATCGGTGGTGGCTCCCGGCGCCTGGGGACGGACTTCGGTCCGCCGCAGCACCAGGTGGTTGTGGTCGTTGACGTCTGCCCTCCAGCCCGGGTCCACGACCGTGGTGGCGTTGGCCTCGGCGATGATGGCGGGTCCCTGGATCCGGTCGCCGGCGGTGAGCGCCTCCCGACGGTAGAGGTCCACCTCGGTCCACCTGTCGGTGTACATCTGGACCCTCGAGTCGGGGCGGAGCCTTCCCTCGCGTGGCGTGCTCGTGACCTCGTCCTGGTGGGTCTCGGCCCGCGCGGTCAGCTCGATGGAGACCGCCTCCACGACGACGTCACGTTCTGGCATGAGGAAGGAGAAGCGACGCCGGTAGAGGTGCTCGAACTCCGCGAGCATCCGGTCCACGTCGTCGATGGTCACCTCGACCGTGGTGTCCGTGCCGGCGTACTTGAGATGGGCAGCCCGGCGCACCTCCACTCGGTCGCCCGGGGCCGCCTGGTCCGCCAGCTCGAGCGTCCCGTCCTCGACGAGAGGCGCGAGGGCGGCGTCGAGCCCGTCTCGTCCCAGAAGGGACAGGGGTCTCTCGATCGCGGTCTCACGGGTGGCTGTCACGTCGGCGAGACCCATGCCGTACGCCGACAGCACGCCGGCGAAGGGGTGGATCAAGATCTGGGTCATACCGAGAGCGTCAGCCACCGCACACGCGTGCTGCCCGCCCGCGCCGCCGAAGGTGGACAGGGTGTAGCGGCTGACGTCGTGCCCACGCTGCACCGAGATCCTCTTGATCGCGTCCGCCATGTTGTTCACCGCGATCCGCAGGAAGCCTGCGGCGACCTCCTCGGGGCTGCGGCCGTCGCCGATCCTGTCGGCGAGCCGGGAGAAGGCTCGCGCCACTTCGTGGGCGTCGAGCGGCTCGTCGCCGTCGTCACCGAACACCGCAGGGAAGTGGGCAGGCTGGATCCGTCCCAGCATGACGTTCGCATCCGTGACGGTGAGTGGACCGCCCCTCCCGTAGGCGGCCGGTCCCGGAGCGGCGCCAGCCGATCCTGGACCGACCCGGTAGCGCTGGCCGTCGAAGTGCAGGATCGACCCGCCGCCTGCCGCGACCGTGTGGATGCTCATCATCGGAGCGCGGATCCTCACCCCGGCGACCTGGGTGTCGTACACCCTCTCGAACTCCCCGGCGTAGTGCGACACGTCCGTGGACGTCCCGCCCATGTCGAACCCGATGACCCGGGTCAACCCGGCCACCTGCGCGGTCCGCGCCATCCCCACGATGCCGCCCGCGGGACCCGAGAGGATCGCGTCCTTCCCACGGAAGTGGTGGGCTTCGGTGAGCCCTCCCGACGAGCGCATGAACTGGCACTTCACTCCCGGCAGTGCGTCGCTCACCTGGTCGACGTAGCGCCGCAGGATCGGCGTGAGGTAGGCGTCGACGATCGTGGTGTCACCGCGGGAGACCAGCTTCATCAGCGGGCTCACCTCGTGCGAGAGGGAGATCTGGGTGAAGCCGATCTCCCGGGCCAGCTCGCCGATCCTGATCTCGTGGGTGGGGTTCCGGAAGGCGTGCATGAGCACGACAGCCACGCTCCGGTAGCCCCGACCGAAGGCGTCCTCGAGCGCTCCCCGCAGCGGATCGACGTCGAGCGGTGTCACCACGTCACCAGCGGCGTCCAGACGTTCGGTCACCTCGACGACCTCGGAGTGCAACAGCTCGGGCAGCTCGATGTGCCGAGCGAAGATCCTGGGCCGGTTCTGGTAGGCGATGCGCGGCGCGTCTGCGAAGCCTCGCGTGATCACCAGGACCGTCGGCTCACCCGTGTGCTCCAGGAGCGCGTTGGTGGCGACCGTCGTGCCCATCTTCACCGCGGCGATGTCCTCGACCGGCAACCGGTCACCGTCGCGAAGTCCGAGCACCTGCCGGATCCCGGCGATCGCGGCGTCGCCGTACTGCCTCGGGTTCTCCGAGAGCAGCTTGTGGGTGACCAGGCTCCCGTCCGGCCGGCGGGCGACCACGTCGGTGAACGTGCCGCCGCGATCGATCCAGAACTCCCACCGGCCGGTCATGAGTGCCATCATCCTCGTTCGTCGGTCGCAGGGCGTGTCTCCACCGCTGGACACAAGTTCGGGTAGTGCATCACCTCTGAGTCCTCTCGACCACGACGTCGAGGGTCTGGCAGCGCCGTCCGACGCTGGTCTTCGCGCGAGATCTCGTACACGGATGCGGCGAGAGCGACACGTCCCGGGACCCGGGCCCCACAGATCGAGCACTTCTCCTCTAGCGGATGCTCCTCGACGGGGAGCAGCCTGGGACGAGGAGCAGGTCGTCGTGACCGTGCACATCTGCGTGCCCGCGGTCGCCGGTCGGACTCGGCTCTCCGGACGCGACGGCCCCGAAGCCCTCGTCCGTAGGGAGGTCTCACATGTCCGTCCAGAACACGCCGTCTGCGCCCCCGGTCTATCCCGCTCGCCTCGAGATCGACTACACGCCGCAGCACCGCCGGGTCACGACCCTGTTCCGGCTGGTGCTGGTCGTCCCGATCGCCATCGTCTACTCCATCCTCACCGCAGGCGTGACGCGCACGGTCTACGAGGAGGGTGGGGACACCGTGAGCACGACCAGCGGCGGGATCATCAGCGGGCTGTTCATGGTGACGCTCCTGATGATCCTGTTCCGGCAGCGCTACCCGCGCTGGTGGTTCGACTTCGCGCGCGAGCTCACCCGCTTCGCCACGCGGGTCGGCGCGTACGTCGTCCTGCTGACCGACGACTACCCGTCCACCGTCGAGGAGCAGAAGGTCCACCTCGAGATCGACTACCCCGACGTGGAACGGGACCTGAACCGCTGGCTGCCCCTGGTGAAGTGGTTCCTCGCGATCCCGCACTACATCGTGCTGTTCTTCTTGTCGATCGGTGCGTTCTTCGCGGTCGTCGTCGCCTGGTTCGCGATCCTGTTCACGGGCCGCTACCCCCAGGGACTCTTCGACTTCGTGGTCGGGGTCGGGCGCTGGGCGCTGCGGGTCAACGCCTACGCCTTCCTGCTCGTCACCGACCGGTACCCGCCGTTCTCCCTGACCTGACGGAGGTGGGCGCCGGGCTCAGCGTCGGGAGAAGCTCGGTGCCCAAGGAGCGGAGTCGAGGCCGATCCGGTCGATGACCGCAGCGGCCGCGTCGGCCACCTCGAGCACCCGGCGCTGCTCGTCCTCGGTCGCGTGGTGCTGCCGGGCCCAGTAGACGCCGATGGCGGCGACGGTGCTGGCGCCGCGGCCGACCGGGACCATGAGGAGGCTGCGCACGAACGTGGGGCGGTAGGCCTCCTGCGGGATGCGGGGATCGACCGTGATGTCGGGGATGGCGACAGCGGAGCCGTTCAGCATCGCCCAGCCCAAGATGCAGGCGGAGATGGGGAAGCGCTGGCCCTTCCACAGCGGGGCGATGCTGTCCTCGTCGACGTAGAAGCAGCGGTCGCCCTCCCGGAGCACGAAGGTGGCCCCGTCGGCGTTCCCTGCAGTGCGCGCCAGGCGCCGGACGACCTCGGCGAGCTCGGGCACGGTCTCGACCTCCGCCACGTCGAGCGCGAGATCGCGCTCGGTCGGGGCTCCGGCTGACGTGCTCGCGTGGGTGTGATCGAGCATCGGCACCTCCCTCGGTTCCGGGCTCCAGTCTCTCACCCGGAGGGACGAGTTCGACGCGATCGTCCGAAAATACGTCCGACTGGTCTACAGCACGAGCAGCACCACGCCCGCGCAGGCGCAGGCCCACAGCACGCTCGCGAACGTCCCGATGATGAACCGCTCGGCGGCCCCGGTCCGCACGCCGTCCTCGGCGGCGCGCAGCTCGGGGTAGCGGCCCAGGCCCTTGACGGCCAGGACGACGGCCAGCCCCGCCGGCCAGCCGGCGACGAGCGCGGCGAAGATGGCGATCCGCTCGAGTGCGCCGATCCAGGCCCCACCGCGCAGCACCTGGCCCGCCTGGCTGATGTCGGCGCCCAGCGAGTCGGCCGGGCCGGCGGCCGCGGGTCCGGTGGGCGGTCCGGTGGACGGTCCCGTGGGCGGTCCTGTGGGTGGTCCTGTGGGTGGTCCCGTGGGTGGTCCGACCGGAGGCCCGGCAGCCGGGCCGGCCGGAGCCGTCTGCGGCTCGCGTCGGTCGACGAGGTCGAAGACCAGGGCGGTCAGCGGGCCGCCGCCCACGACCGCGAGGGCGCCGGCGAGGGCCACGAAGAGCACCCGCTGTCCGTCGCCGACGGCGACCTCCGCCCCGACCGTGGCGGCGACCGCGCCGGCGCCGAGCAGGAGGGCGAGCGCGGCGGGCGCCCAGATCCGTCGCGCCACGGGGGCGAGCCACGCCACGGCGGCGGCCACGAGGCCGAAGGCCACCAGCACCATCACGAGGAACAGGCGGTCGGACGCGCTCATGCCGGGGTCCTCGCGCCGGCGCGGTCGCCCCGAGG
Source organism: Nocardioides sp. (assembly GCA_020636915.1). Taxonomy (GTDB): domain Bacteria; phylum Actinomycetota; class Actinomycetes; order Propionibacteriales; family Nocardioidaceae; genus Nocardioides. Next base: position 126,158 of record JACJWV010000006.1, on the reverse strand, counting down.
GGCCTGGTGTGGCGTTGTCATGTGGGTTCCTTCCCGAGCAGCCGGGCCGCGAGGTCGGTGGCGAGCTCCCGGGCCCGCCGGGACTCGACGATGCCGGCGGCCTGGGCCCGCTGGCTGACCGCGGAGGGCGAGATGCCCAGCCGCTTCGCGGTCTCGTCGTAGGACAGCCCGGCGCTGACGAGGTCGGCGACCTCCCAGCCCCGGGCGGTACGGCGGGCCAGCACGGCCGCCCACAGCCACAGCGTCGTCTCGAGGGCCCGTGCGGCAGGGTCCTCGCCGCAGACCCGTAGATGCCACGGGCTGCTCTTCGCCGCGGTCACCGCGTCGCGAGCCAGGAGGTAGGCCGGGCCCCGGCCCGCCCGGGCGTGCCGGGGGAGTGGCTCCTCGACCTCTCCCGCCCCGATCCCGACGTGCCAGGTGCCGTCGCGCAGCAGCTCCTCCACCACCTGCGGCAGCGCGGCAGGGTCGTCCAGCACGCCCTGGAACTCGTCGCCCACCGTCTGCTCGAACGGCCGCAACGTGGGGACGTCCGCGAGGGCAGTCACCCGGTGCGCCACCAGGTCGGCGGAGCTGCGGCTGCCGCGCTGGTCGACGGTGAGCACGAGCACGGGCATACCCCGGACCTTAGTTCAGGAAATTGTCTAATGCAATGGCAGTTCAGGCCATCGCCTTCAGCGTCGGCCGATCAGGCCGATCACCGCAGGCGCCTTCTGCTCGACGACCGAGACCCGGAACCCGCCCTCGACCAGCGCAGCGGAGGCCTTCTTCACGATGGTCGGCACCAGCTCGGGCTGGGTCGCCTCGTAGAAGAGGTAGACGGCACCGCCGGGGACCACCCGCTCGTGGAGCAGCGCGACCTCGTCGGCGCACGCGCGCACCCAGAAGAGGTTGACGTTGAAGGCGAAGACCTTGGTGAGCCGCTTGACCGGCACCCGCAGCGTGGCCAGGTCGATCTGGCGGACCGTGAGCCGACCGGCCTCCACGAACCGGGCGCACCGGCGCTTGGTGCGGTCGACGCCGGACTCCGAGCGGTCGATCGCGAACAGCTTGCCGGTCTCCAGCCGCTCGCAGATCAGCTCCGCGCCGGCACCGGGACCGCAGCCGATCTCCAGGACGTGGTCGTTCGGCTGGACGTCCATCACGTCCACCGCCCAGCGGATCCGAGGCGGGATGGTCTGCAGCGCCATGCGCCCAGCCTGCCAGAACCGGGCACGCCCGGCACCGGTAGGTTGGCGACGTGATGAAGGTCGGCGTCCTGGGGGCACGGGGCAAGGTCGGCACCGAGGTGTGCCGCGCGGTGTCGTCGGCGGACGACCTGGAGCTGGTCGCCGAGGTGGACGCGGGCGACGACATCACGCTGCTCGCCTCCTCGGGCGCCGAGGCCGTCGTCGACTTCACCCACCCCGACGTCGTCATGGACAACCTCGAGTTCTGCATCGACCACGGCATCCACGCCGTCGTCGGCACCACGGGCTTCGACGAGGACCGCCTCGCCACCGTGCGACGGTGGCTCGGCGACGCACCGACCACGGGCGTGCTCGTGGCGCCCAACTTCTCCATCGGCGCGATCTTGATGATGCGCTTCGCCGTGCTGGCCGCGCCCTACTACGAGTCCGTCGAGGTGGTCGAGATGCACCACCCGACCAAGGCCGACGCCCCGTCCGGGACCGCCCGGCGTACGGCGGAGCTGATCGCCGCCGCGCGCCGCGAGGCCGGCCTCGGCCCGGTGCCGGACGCGACCAGCACCGCACTCGACGGTGCCCGCGGTGCCGACGTCGAGGGCATCCACGTCCACGGTCTGCGGATCCGGGGCATGGTCGCGCACCAGGAAGTCCTGCTCGGCGGGGTGGGGGAGACGCTCACGATCCGGCACGACTCGATGGACCGGGCGTCGTTCACCCCCGGGGTCCTGACCGGGCTGCGCGCCGTCGCCGACCACCCCGGCCTGACGGTGGGGCTGGAGCACTTCCTCGCGCTCGGCTGACCGACGGCCCGGCCCGCCGGTGACCCGGCTCGCCGATCTGCAGGTTCGTGCATTGCACGGATCCGCAGGTGACCGACCGTTGTGACGGTCGTTGGGACGGACAAGAGTGCCGCCACCGCAGCTCTCTCCTCCCACGATCGAGAAGGATCCACATGCGCAAGATCTCGGGTGCCGCATCCCTCGCCGCCCTCGCCCTCGCGGCCGTCGGTCTCCAGACCGCCGGTGGCCAGGCCCTCGCCCAGCCGGCCCGTCCCGGCGCCGTCGACACGCTGCGGCAGCACCCCGCCGCCGCGCTTGCCAGCAAGGGCACCGGCTTCACCGTGACCGACCGGGTGACCGACCCGAGCGGCGCGACGCACGTCCGCATGGACCGCACCTACCGCGGACTCCCGGTGCTCGGCGGCGACCTCGTCGTCCACCAGGGCTCGGCCGGCGCCTTCCGCGGGGTCAGCCAGACCCTCGACGACGCCCTGCACCTCTCGACGACCCCGCAGGTCACCCGAGCGGCCGCCCGGGCCAGGATCCCCGCCCGCGCCGAGTCCACGCGACTGGTCGTCGACGCCACGTCCGGCGCCGGCCGCCTCGCGTGGGAGGTCCTGTCGGGCGGCACCCAGAAGGACGGCACCCCGAGCCGGCTCGCGACGTACGTCGACGCCACCACCGGAGCGGTGATCCGGCGCGAGCAGCAGATCCAGACGGTGGACGGCTCCGGCCAGACCCTCTACAGCGGCACCGTTCAGCTCAGTGTCACCAAGTCGGGCACGACCTACCAGCTGAAGAACGACGGCGTCCGCGGCAACACGTACACGACGGACATGAACAACAAGTCCGACTCCTACGTCTGCCAGCTGTTCGGCTTCAACTGCGCCACCGGCACGCTGATCACCTCCACCAGCACGGTGTTCGGCAACGGCACGAACAGCAACCGCGCCAGCGCCGGCGCCGACGCGCAGTACGGCAGCAACGAGACCTGGGACTACTACAAGCAGACCTTCAACCGGGACGGCATCTTCGGCAACGGTGCCGGCTCCTACAACCGCGTCCACTACGGCAGCAAGTACGTCAACGCCTTCTGGGACGGCACCAAGATGACCTACGGCGACGGTGACGGCACCAACTACGGTCCGCTCGTCTCGCTCGACGTCGCCGGGCACGAGATGAGCCACGGCGTCACCGAGAACACCGCCGGCCTGACCTACTCCGGAGAGTCGGGCGGCCTGAACGAGGCGACCTCGGACATCTTCGGCACGATGGTGGAGTTCTTCGCGAACAACGCGAACGACCCGGGTGACTACCTGATCGGCGAGGAGTTCGACCTCAAGAACCACGTCGGGTTCCGCCGCATGGACAACCCGGCCGCGGACGGCAGCTCGCTGAACTGCTGGTCGTCGTCGGCCGGCAACGTCGACGTGCACTACTCGTCCGGCATCGGCAACCACTTCTTCTACCTGCTGTCGGAGGGCTCGGGCGCCAAGACCCTCAACGGGGTCGCGTACAACAGCCCGACCTGCAACGGGTCGACGGTCACCGGCATCGGCCACGACGCCGCAGCCAAGATCTGGTACCGGGCGCTGACGGTCTACATGACCTCGAGCACCAACTACGCCGGGGCCCGCACCGCGACGCTCAACGCGGCCAAGGACCTCTACGGCCAGGGCAGCACCCAGTACAACGCGGTCGCCGCAGCCTGGAGCGCGGTCAGCGTCGGCTGACCGCGGCCGGCGCACCGACGCACAGGGGTTCGCGCACCACGGAACGGCGCGAGCCCCTGTGCCCTGCTCTCACGGCTCGACGGTGGGTCTCGAGACGCGTCGCTCGGTCCGTCGCTTCGCTCCGGTCCGAGCCGACGCTCCTCGACCTCCCGGTCTCTGAGCCGTCGTGCGACTTCGTCGCACTACGGCTCGACGGTGACCTTGATGGCCTCGCCGTTCTTGACGATCTCGAAGGCGGACAGCACGTCGTCGAGCGGGATGTGCCGGGTGATCAGGTCCTTGACCGGGACCTGGCCCGACGAGATGTACTCCAGCGCCCGCTTGTTGTGCTCCGGTGCGGAGCCGTTGGCGCCGTGGATGTGCAGCTGCCGGTAGTGCACGACGTTGGAGTCGCAGGTGATCGTCGGGTTCGTCTTCGGCAGCCCGCCGAAGAACGAGATCCGTCCGTTGCGCGCGGCCATCGCGATCGCCTGCTCCTGGGTCACGTTCGCGGCCGTGGCGGTGATGACCACGTCCGCACCGCGGCCGCCGGTCAGCTCCAGGACGCGCTCGACGACGTCGACCTCGGCGGCGTTGATCGTCTCCTCCGGCGAGACGGCGTCGGCGGACATCTTCAGCCGCTCGGCGTTGACGTCGACGAGGTAGACCGGGCCGGCCTCGTGGACGCCGCGGGCGATCCGGATGTGCATGCAGCCGATGGGGCCGGCGCCGAACACCACGACGGTGTCGCCGGGCTCGATCCCGAGCAGCTCCTGGGCGTTGATCGCGCAGGCGAAGGGCTCGGCCGCGGACGCCTCGTCGTACCCGACGTTGTCGGGGATCCGGTTGAGACCGTCGACCTGGAGGACCTGCCGCGGGACGATCATGTACTCGGCGAACCCGCCGTCGTACTGGTAGCCGACCGAGGTCTGGTTCTGGCAGACCGCCATCCAGCCCTTGCGGCACTCGTGGCACTCACCGCACGGCACCGCGGCGATCACCTGGGCGCGGTCCCCGACGCTCCAGCTCGACCCGTAGGTCGCGTTGACGTCGGCCCCGACCTCGACGACCTCGCCCGCGATCTCGTGGCCGATGGTGCGCGGCGGGGTCAGGTTCTGGTGGCCGTTGTGGAAGATCTTCACGTCGGTCCCGCAGGTGGAGCAGTTGCGCACCCGCAGCTTGATCTCGTCCGGGCCGCACTCGGGCTCGGGCACGTCCTCCAGTCGGACGTCCTCGGGGGCGTAGAAGCGCAGGGCCTTCATGTCTCCTCCTCCGGTCGGTGCGCCCGACCATACCGCATTTGTGTGGAAATGTGCCTGTTCATGTTGGCTTCAACCCTTGACTACAGGAATACGGGCGACATATAAACACATTCAAAGATCTGCGTGACCGGCGTCACGTCGTCGGTCCGGTCGAGAGAAGGTGCGATGACCACCACCACGCCAGCCCCCGCAGCGGCCCCCTCGGAACGGGTGAGTGCGCGCGTCCACGTCCAGCGGTTCGGGACGTTCCTGTCCAACATGATCATGCCCAACATCGCCGCGATCATCGCGTGGGGCCTGCTCACCGCGTTCTTCATCCCGGTCGGGTGGACGCCGAACGAGAAGATCGCCACGGTCGTCGAGCCGGGCATCTACTTCGTCCTCCCGGTCCTGATCGCCTACACCGGCGGCCGGATGGTGTACGGCGTCCGCGGCGGTGTCGTGGGCGGCTTCGCCGTCCTCGGCGTGATCATGGCGACCTACAGCCCGGTGTTCCTCGGCGACGACCGGACCGGGTCGCCGATGTTCCTCGGGGCGATGATCATGGGCCCGCTGACGGCCTGGCTGATGAAGCAGGTCGACAGCCTGTGGGCTGGCAAGATCAAGCCCGGCTTCGAGATGCTCGTCGACAACTTCTCCGCCGGCATCCTCGGCGGCCTCATGGCGATCGCCGGCATGTTCGTGCTGGCGCCGCCGCTGCTGTGGGTCATCGACCGCCTCGGCGAGGCCGTCAACTGGCTGGTCGACAACAACGTGCTGCCGTTCACGTCGGTCTTCATCGAGCCGGCCAAGGTCCTGTTCCTCAACAACGCGATCAACCACGGGGTCCTGACCCCGCTCGGGATCGAGCAGGCGCAGCAGTCCGGCAAGTCGGTGCTGTTCCTGCTCGAGGCCAACCCCGCGGCGGGCTTCGGCCTGCTGATGGCCTACACGGTCTTCGGCAAGGGGATGGCCAAGGCCACGGCCCCGGGGGCGGCGATCATCCAGTTCCTCGGCGGCATCCACGAGGTCTACTTCCCCTACGTGCTGATGAAGCCCCGCCTGATCCTGGCAATGATCGCCGGTGGCATGACGCAGATCTTCATCAACGTCACGTTCGACTCAGGGCTGCGGGCACCGGCCGCGCCGGGCTCGATCTTCGCGGTCTACGCCCAGACCCCCGCGGACAGCCTCCTCGGCGTCACGCTCTCGGTCATCGGCGGCGCCGCCGTCTCGTTCACCATCGCGTCGATCCTGCTGCGCATGGACAAGGGCGACATCGAGGAGGGCGACCTGATCGCCGCCATGGGCGTGATGCAGGGCATGAAGGGCAAGGAGTCGGCCGCCGCGCAGGCGGTCATCGGCTCCGGTGCGGCGTCGGGCGGCCCGGTGCACTCGATCGTCTTCGCCTGCGACGCGGGCATGGGCTCCTCGGCGATGGGTGCCTCGGTGCTGCGCAAGAAGGTGACTGACGCAGGCTTCGGCGACGTCACGGTCGTCAACCAGTCGATCGCCAACCTGACCGACACCTACGACCTCGTCGTCAGCCACCAGGACCTGACGGCCCGCGCCCGCCAGAAGACGCCCTCGGCCACCCACGTGTCCGTCGACAACTTCATGGCGAGCCCGCGGTACGACGAGATCGTCGGCCTCCTCGAGGCCCGCAACGACAGCGGGGGAGCGGCTCCGGTCGCCGCCGACGAGGACTCCTCGTCGGTGACTGCGGGGCTCCTCGACCCCGAGAGCATCGTCCTCGACGGCGGCGCGGCCGACCGCGACGACGCGATCACCCGGGCCGGCGAGCTCCTGGTCGCGGCCGGGGCCGTCGAGCCGGCTTACGTCGACGCGATGCACGAGCGCGAGCAGTCGGTGTCGACCGCGATGGGCAACCTGCTCGCGATCCCGCACGGCACCAACGAGGCGAAGTCGTCGGTCCGGCAGACCGCCATCTCCTTCGTGCGCTACCCGCAGGGGATCGACTGGAACGGGCGGGAGGTCAAGTTCGTCGTCGGCATCGCGGCGCTCGGGAACGAGCACCTGCAGCTGCTGCGCCGGATCGCGGAGGTCTTCACCGACGACGCCCAGGTGCAGCGCCTCGAGGCGGCCACCTCGCCCGACGACGTGCTGGCCGTCCTGGGGGTGGTGCAGCCCGTCTAGGGACTGCGCACCGTTAGAGCAGGCGCACCCCTGCTGCCACCAGTGCCGCCCCGAACACCACGACGAGGAACGGCGCCCGCAGGAGCAGCAGCACCACCGCGGCCGCGAGCCCGAGGGCACGAGCATCGACCACGATCTCGTGCCCTCGGGCGAAGACCTGCACCGCGACCAGCGCCGCGAGCAACGCCACCGGGATCAGGTCGGCCACCCGTTCGACGAGGCGGTGCTCCAGCACACGTGGGGGCACCGAGAGGCCGGCCAGCTTCAGCAGGTAGCAGCCCGCCGCGGTGACGACGACCGCCGCCCACATCACGACGCCGGCTCCTTCGTCAGCAGCCCGGCGAGCAGGGCGACGGCCGCGGCCGCGAGGACGGGTACGCCGGCGGGCACGACCGGCACGGTGGCCAGCGCGACCCCGGCCGCGGCGAGCGCCACCCACCGGTTGCGGGGGCGGTCCAGCCGCGGCCACAGCAGCGCGAGGAACGCCGCTCCGACCGCCGCGTCCAGGCCGTAGCGCCGGGGGTCGCCCAGGGCGTCACCGGCGATCGCGCCGACGAGGGTCGCCAGGTTCCACAGCACGAAGATCGACCACCCCGTGACCAGGAAGCCCAGGCGGGCCGCCTCGCGGGTCTCCCGGGTGATCGCCATCGCGGTGGACTCGTCGATGAGCACCTGCGCCCCGAGCAGCCGGCGGGCTCCGCGCCACGCGAGCAGGGGCGCCAGTCGCAGGCCGTAGAGGGTGTTGCGGGTGCCGAGCAGCAGCGCGGTGAGGGCGCCCGACAGTGGCGCCCCGCCCGCGGCGACCACGCCGACCAGGGCGAACTGGCTGGCGCCGGTGAAGACGAGCAACGAGAGCGCGCACGTCTGCGCCACCGACAGGCCGGACGCGACGGAGACCGCGCCGAAGCTGACGCCGTACGCCCCGGTGGCGACCCCGACGCCGAGGCTGTCCCGGATGATCGACGACCGCTCGCGGGGGTCGAGCGGTGCGTCGGTCACCCCCCGAAGGCTAGATGGTGGAGCAGGGGAATCCGGTCAGTGCCGGCGGACCCGGACCGCCTGCGGTCGGTGGTGGAAGTCGTGCAGGAGCACGTAGGTGAGCAGCAGCCCGGCGAGCAGTCCCCAGCCGACGCCGGCGGCGATCAGCGCGGGGAGGCCGGTGACCGCCACCAGCCAGATGCCGGAGAGCATGCCCACGATCAGCGAGGTGACCACGACGAGGAGTCGGTGGAGTCGGGGCAGTGGACCGAACACAAGATCCATGGTCACCCTCCGGCCGCGGAAATCAAGGCCTGGTCGCTATGCGATCGCTGTGTGCAGCCGGACCTGCTTGACCCGGGTGGTCCCCTCGCCGTCCAGGTCGAGCTCCCGGTGCGCTCCGTCGGGCGCCCAGCCGGCGGCATCGAGGAACGCGCGGAGCGCGTCGTCGGAGGCGATCGCCCAGAGCGTGGCCCGGGTGAACCGGTCGGCGCGCAGGGTGTCGACGGCCGCCTGGAGGAGCCGCGACCCGTGCCCGAGGCCCCGCTCGTCGGGGTCGACGGTGAGCTCGGCGAGCTCACCGTCCGCGACCGGGTCGCAGTCGGGGTCGCCGGCGGGCCCGGTGAGGGCGAACCCGACGACCCGGTTGCGCTCGAGGGCGACCAGCACCCGGTGGCGGGCGTCGCCCGGCCGGGTGAGGACGTGGTGCCAAGCGGCGGTCGCCGCCTCGACGTCGCTCGGCAGCGCCTCGGCCGGCAGCAGGCCGGCGTACGACGACCGCCAGGTCCGCAGCTGCAGGCCTGCGATCGCGGGGGCGTCGTCGGCCCAGGCCACCCGCACCGACACGTCGCTCATGACCAGATCCTCTCAGCCCACGTCGTGTTACACGACGTCGCCAGGGATGCAGACATCTGTCACATCCTCGGGTACCGTCGGCCCGTGGCCTTCGACGACCTCCTCGCCGGCGACGGGCGCGTGGAACCTCGGGACGAGATGCCCGAGGGCTACCGCCGCACGCTGGTGCGCCAGATCGCACAGCACGCGCACTCCGAGATCATCGGCATGCAGCCCGAGGGCAACTGGATCAGCCGCGCGCCGAGCCTGCGCCGCAAGGCGATCCTGATGGCCAAGGTGCAGGACGAGGCCGGGCACGGTCTGTATCTCTACGCCGCGGCTGAGACCCTCGGCGTCGACCGTGCCGACCTGCTCGACCAGCTGCACACCGGGCGGCAGAAGTACTCCTCGATCTTCAACTACCCGACCCTCACCTGGGCCGACGTGGGCGCCATCGGCTGGCTGGTCGACGGCGCCGCGATCGTCAACCAGGTGCCGCTGTGCCGCTGTTCCTACGGCCCCTACGCCCGGGCGATGGTGCGCATCTGCAAGGAGGAGTCCTTCCACCAGCGGCAGGGCTTCGAGATCCTCCACACGCTCTCGCACGGCTCGCCCGCCCAGCAACGGATGGCCCAGGACGCCGTGGACCGCTACTGGTGGCCGGCGCTGATGATGTTCGGCCCGCCCGACGACGACTCGCCCAACTCGGCACAATCCATGGCCTGGGGGATCAAGCGGTTCTCCAACGACGACCTGCGGCAGCGCTTCGTCGACATGACCGTGCCCCAGGCCCAGGCGCTCGGGCTGACGCTCCCGGACCCGCAGATCGCCTGGAACGAGGACCGCGGCCACTACGACTTCGGGCCGATCGACTTCACCGAGCTCGCCGAGGTCATCAAGGGCAACGGCCCCTGCAACCAGCAGCGGCTGGCCCACAAGGTGCAGGCGCACGAGGACGGCGCCTGGGTGCGAGAGGCCGCGTCGGCCTACGCCGCCAAGCACGCCCGCCCCACCGAGGGTGCAGCATGAGGGACTGGCCGCTGTGGGAGGTCTTCGTGCGCTCGCGCCGCGGGCTCTCGCACGTCCACGTCGGGTCGCTGCACGCACCCGACGCCGAGATGGCCCTGCGCAACGCGCGCGACCTCTACACCCGTCGCCAGGAGGGCGTCTCGCTCTGGGTGGTGCCGTCGACGGAGATCGTCGCGTCGGACCCGGGGGAGCGGGAAGCGTTCTTCGAGCCCGCCGGCGACAAGGTCTACCGCCACCCGACGTTCTACGACGTGCCCGAAGGAGTCGAGCACCTGTGATCACCCCACCGGATTCCTCGCCTCCCCCGCTCCGCTCCTCCGGCGAACAATCCGTCGGGGACCCCGATCGTCCCGTGGCTGGTCTTGTGGTCGACTACGTCCTGGGTCTCGCCGACGACGCGCTGGTCTCCGCCCAGCGGATGGGCTGGTGGATCAGCCGCGCGCCGCAGCTGGAGGAGGACGTCGCGCTCGCCAACATCGGGCTCGACCAGCTCGGCCAGGCGCGCGCGCTGCTGTCCTACGCCGGCCGGCTCGAAGGGGCCGGACGCACCGAGGACGACCTGGCCTACCTCCGCGACGAGCGCGAGTTCCGCAACGTGTGGCTGGTCGAGCGCGCCCAGACCGACTTCGGCGTAGCGATGGCCCGGCTGCTGCTGGTCGCCGCCTGGCAGTCCGAGCTGTACGCCGCCCTCGCCTCCTCGTCCGACGAGACGCTCGCGGCCGTGGGCGCCAAGGCCGTCAAGGAGGTCGCCTACCACCTCGACCACGCCACGAGCTGGGTCGTCCGGCTCGGCGACGGCACCGACGTCTCGCACGAGCGGATGCAGGCGGCGCTGGACGCCGAGTGGCCCTACCTCGACGAGCTGTTCCGTCCGGTCGAGGGGTCCGTGGTGGACCCCGCGTCGCTCCGTGCCGGGGTGCTCGACCGGGTCACCCCGGTGGTCGCCGAGGCGACGCTGGTCGTGCCCGAGGTGACGCCGGCGCGCGGTGGCGGACGCCAGGGCCTGCACACCGAGGAGATGGGCTACCTGCTGGCCGAGATGCAGCACCTGCACCGGTCGCACCCGGGGGTGTCGTGGTGAGCCGCTCCCCGGCGTGGAAGATCGCCGCCGACCTGCCCGACCCCGAGCTGCCGGTCGTGACCATCGCCGACCTCGGGATCCTGCGCGACGTCACCGAGGACGACCAGGGGCGCGTGCACGTGCAGATCACGCCGACGTACTCCGGCTGCCCGGCGATGGAGGCCATCAGCGAGGACGTCGTGGAGGCGCTGCTGAGCGCCGGCTACCAGCGCGTCGACGTCGAGTTCGTGCTCGCGCCGGCGTGGACGACGGACTGGATGACCGAGGAGGCCAAGGCCAAGCTCGCGGCGTACGGCGTCGCGCCCCCCGGGCCCCGCGGCGACGGTCCGGTGGCGGTGCCGCTGAGCGTGCGCTGCCCGCAGTGCGGGTCGCTCGACACCCGGGAGTCCAGCCGCTTCGGCTCGACGGCGTGCAAGTCGCTGTGGGTCTGCCGCAGCTGCCGCGAGCCCTTCGACCACTTCAAGGCGCTCTAGGCCGGTGTCGACGACCTTCCACCCGCTGCGCGTCGCAGCGATCGACGAGCTCACCGACGACGCCGTCGCGCTCACCTTCGAGGTGCCCCCGGCGCTGGCCGACGACTTCCGGTTCGCCCACGGCCAGCACCTGTCGGTCCGCAGCGGCGACGACGTGCGCCGCTCCTACTCGATCTGCACCCCGCCGTCCTCGGGGGTGCTCCGGATCGGCGTGAAGCGGCTTCCCGGCGGGGCGTTCAGCGAGGGGATCGTCTCCCGACTGGTCGTCGGCGACACCCTGGAGGTGATGACGCCCGCGGGCCGGTTCACCTCCGAGATCGACCCGACCGCCCGGCGCACCTACGTCGCCGTCGCCGCGGGCTCGGGCATCACTCCGGTCCTCTCGATCCTCGCCGCCGTCCTGGAGGGGGAGCCGGGGTCGCAGGCGATGCTCGTCTACGCCAACCGGACGCACCGGTCGGTGATGTTCCTCGACGAGGTCCACGACCTCAAGGACCGCTACCCCGCCCGCTTCCAGGTCGTGCACGTGCTCTCGCGGGAGTCCCAGGAGGTCGAGCTGCTGTCCGGGCGGCTCGACGGCCCGCGCCTGGCCCGGATCCTCGAGGCGTTGATGCCGCCGGACCAGGTCGACCAGTGGTTCCTCTGCGGACCCCAGCAGCTGCTCGTGGAGCTCCGGGAGACCCTGACCGGTCTGGGCGTCCCGGCGTCCCGGGTCCACGCCGAGCTGTTCCACGCCGACCCGGTCCCGCGCGTCCCGGTCCAGGCGTTGACCGGGACGGCCGAGGGTGCGGCCCGGGTGACGATCCGCCTCGACGGACGCTCGTCCTCGCTCGAGCTCCGCCCCGACGGCGTACCCGTGCTGGAGGCGGCCCTCGACGTGCGTGCTGACCTCCCGTTCGCCTGCAAGGGCGGGGTCTGCGGGACCTGCCGGGCCCGGCTGGTCTCCGGCACCGTGGCGATGGACGCCAACTACGCGCTCGAGCCCGACGAGATCGAGCGTGGCTACGTCCTGACCTGCCAGTCGCACCCCACCTCCGCCGAGGTGGAGCTCGACTTCGACGGTTGAGGCTCGCACTAGGGTCGGGTCCATGGAGATTCGCAACCTCGGCAGCAGCGGGCTCAAGATCTCGGCGATCGCCTACGGCAACTGGCTCACGCACGGGTCGCAGGTCGAGGAGGAGCACGCGCTCGCCTGCGTGCGGCGGGCGCTCGACGAGGGCATCACCACCTTCGACACCGCCGACGTCTACGCCAACACGCGCGCCGAGTCGGTCCTGGGGCGGGCCTTGGGCGGCGAGCGCCGCGAGGGCCTGGAGATCTTCACGAAGGTCTACTGGCCGACGGGGCCGGGTCGCCACAACGACCACGGCCTGTCCCGCAAGCACATCATGGAGTCGATCCACGGATCGCTGAAGCGGCTCGGCACCGACTACGTCGACCTCTACCAGGCGCACCGCTTCGACGACGAGACGCCGCTGGAGGAGACGATGGAGGCCTTCGCCGACGTCGTCCGGCAGGGCAAGGCCCTCTACATCGGCGTCTCGGAGTGGACGGCCGACCAGATCCGGGCCGCCCACGGCCTCGCCCGCGAGCTGCGGGTGCCGCTGGTGTCGAACCAGCCGCAGTACAACCTGCTCTGGCGGGTGATCGAGTCCGAGGTCGTCCCCACCTGCGAGGAGCTCGGCCTGGGCCAGGTGGTGTTCTCCCCGATCGCCCAGGGCGCGCTGACCGGCAAGTACCTGCCCGGGCAGCAGCCTCCCGAGGGCTCGCGCGCGACCGACGACAAGGGCGGCGCGAACATGATCAGCCGCTGGCTGCGCGACGACGTGCTCGAGCGGGTCCAGCAGCTCCGCCCGATCGCCGACGAGGCGGGCCTCACGATGGCCCAGCTCGCCGTCGCCTGGGTGCTGCAGAACCCCAACGTGTCCGCCGCGATCATCGGCGCCAGCCGGCCCGACCAGGTCAGCGACAACGCCCGCGCCGCCGGCGTACGCCTCGAGCCCGACGTGCTGAAGGCGATCGACGAGGTCGTCGACCCCGTCGTGGTGCGCGACCCGTCACGCACGCAGACCGTGCGGCGCGCGGACCTGATGAAGCGGACCTGATGAAGCGGTGACGCGGTGGGGTCGGTCAGCGGTAGCGGTCGCCGAGCTGCTGGCCGATCTTGACCTGCGGCTTGGGCAGTCTCATGAACTTCATCTGCAGCGCACGCGTGATCGCGTAGTAGGTCAGGCCCTTCGTGGACTCGTCCGGGAAGCGGCGCGCCAGCTCGCGCCGCAGCCGGAACCGGAGCACCAGCATGTCGAGCACGATGAAGAGCACCATCACCATGAGCAGGGTGTTGCCCCACCGGGCCAGCGTCGGGTTGCCCGACCACCCCAGGAGCAGCGTGACCAGCAGCAGCGGGATGACCAGCTCGATGAGCGAGAACCGGCTGTCGACGTAGTCGCGCACGAAGCGCCGCACCGGGCCCCGGTCGCGGGCGGGGTAGTAGCGTTCGTCCCCGCTCTTCATCGCCTGGCGCATCCGCTGGCTCGACTCCGAGCGGGTGCTGCGCTGCGCAGCTGCCATCTCCTTGCGGGTGCGCGGGGTCTTGGCCCGTGCCTTGGCCGCCGCCTCGGCCTCCTTGCGGGTCGGCGTCGGCCGACCCTTGCCCCCGACCTTGGTCGGGGTCTCGGTGGCAGGGGTCTCGGTCTTGGTGCGACGGAACAACGCGGGGCCTTACATCTGACGACGCCGGAGGACGCCGGACGGGCGGACGGATCACGACCAGACTACCGGCGACCTCGCCGGCCTCGTCGCCCGCGCTTGCGTTTCCTTCTAGGCTGACCCCATGGGTATCTGGCAGCGCATGAGTCTCATCTTCCGCTCGAAGGCGAACAAGGCGCTCGACCGCGCCGAGGACCCGCGGGAGACCCTCGACTACAGCTACCAGCGTCAGCTCGACCTGCTCTCGAAGGTACGCCGCGGGGTGGCCGACGTCGCCACCAGCCGCAAGCGGGTGGAGCTGCAGATCAGCCAGCTCGAGCAGCAGTCGGCGAAGCTGCAGGACCAGGCGCAGAAGGCCCTCACCCTGGACCGCGAGGACCTGGCGCGCGAGGCACTGACGCGCAAGTCGGGCCTGACCACGCAGATCAACGACCTCAAGGCCCAGCACGCCCAGCTCCAGGCGGAGGAGGAGAAGCTGACCCTCGCGCAGCAGCGGCTGCAGGCCAAGGTGGAAGCGTTCCGCACCCGCAAGGAGACGATCAAGGCGACCTACACCGCCGCCGAGGCACAGACCCGCATCAACGAGGCCATGTCCGGCATCGGCGACGAGCTCGGCGACGTCGGCCAGGCGATCCAGCGGGCCGAGGACAAGACCGCCCAGATGCAAGCGCGAGCCGGCGCGATCGACGAGCTCATCGCCTCGGGTGCGCTCGAGGACGTCTCCGCACACGGCCAGGGCGACGACATCGCCCGGGAGCTCGAGGCGATGAGCTCGCAGGCCGACGTCGAGGCGGAGCTCGCCGCGCTGAAGTCGGGATCGGCCCCGCCGCCGCCGCAGGCGATCCTGCCCGGCGAGGACGGCGGCGACATCGTCGCCACCGAGGCGCAGAAGGACGCCGCGGAGGGCACCCAGCCCTGACCGGGGACCGCTTGGTCCGACCGGCAAGAATCGGTGACATGGCACGCACGCGGTTCGTCGGAGATGCTGGGCTCACCGCCCGGATGACCTCGGTCATGTTCCTGCTCGGAGCGCTCTTCGTCGGCATCATCGCGGTGCTGATCGCCGTGATGCCGGCCGGTTGGGCGCCGATCATCGGCGTCATCGGCCTCGGTGTCGTCTGGTTCCAGTGGTACAAGTCCGACACCGTCGCGATGAAGGCGATGCGGGCCCGCGAGGTCACCCCGGAGCAGGCTCCGGAGCTGCACGGCATGATCGAGCGGCTCTGCACGCTCGCCGACATGCCGAAGCCGCGCGTGGGCATCGCCGACACCGACCTGCCCAACGCCTTCGCGACCGGCCGCTCGCCGAACCGGTCGGTCGTCGTCGTGACCACCGGCATCCTGCGGCGGCTGACCGCCGAGGAGCTCGAGGGGGTGCTGGCACACGAGCTGTCCCACGTCGCGCACCGCGACGTGCTCGTGATGACCGTCGCGTCCTCGGCCGGCATCGTGGCCAGCATGCTCACCCGCGGTGCGCAGTACGGCGCGATCTTCGGTGGGGGCCGGCGCGACAGCAACACCGGCGGCGTACCGGTCTGGCTGGTGGTGCTGGTGGTCAGCCTGGTGACGTACGCCATCAGCTTCCTGCTGCTGAAGCTGCTCTCGCGCTACCGGGAGCTGTCAGCCGACCGGGCCGGCGCCTACCTGACGATGAAGCCGCAGGCGCTCGCCTCCGCGCTGCAGAAGATCACCGGTGAGATCAACCAGATCCCGGACCGCGACCTGCGCGCCTCGCAGGCGATGAACGCCTTCTTCATCGCCCCGGCGGTCCGCGGGATCTCGCTGCGCACGTTGACGTCGACGCACCCCACCCTCGAGCAGCGGCTCGAGCAGCTCGCGAAGATCCAGGCCGAGCTCGGCCGGCCCGCCTGACGGCCCGCGACCACCACATGGGTTTCTGGGACGTCGTCACCGGCCGCAGCCGGCCCAAGCAGCCGAACCTGGATGCGCTCTTCCTCGTGCCGAGCGCTGCCATCACGCTGCAGACCACGCTCGGTCTGACCTCCACCGGCGAGGGGTCGGTCTGCTACCGCGCCGCCTCCGGGCCGGCCTTCCGCCAGGCGCAGGACGACGTGGTGGCGCTGCTGGACGCCGACCCGTCGGCCCCACCGGTCGAGGTGAGCCGCGACGAGTTCGGCTTCACCTGGCTGCTGAACCGGCACGACCCCACCGACGTCGCCGGCCTGGTGACCGACCTGCACGCCGTGAACGCCTCGCTCGAGTCGCAGGGCTTCGGCCCCGGGCTGCTCTGCTCGCTGGTGCCGTTCGCCGACCCCGACGGCCGCCGGGTCGGCCTGGTGTACCTCTACAAGCAGGGCACCTTCTACCCGTTCGCGCCGGCGCCCGGACCCGAGCGCCGACGCGACAACCTGCTGGAGATCCAGGTGCGTGACACCCTCGGCGGCGAGCTGCCCCTGGAGAAGGACCTGTCGCGCTGGCTCGCCGTGTGGGGCGCTCCCGGGATGTGAGCGACCGGCGGCCGATGGTGGTCCGGACGGACCTCGGCCGGTTATCCTTCGGCCACGCGTCCGGGCCGCCGCTCCCACCTGGCCCGACCACCTGTCGATCGGCCCGTGGGGAGGCTCCGGCTCCGTGACCAGCATGCTCGAGATCGACTCCGCGCGCGTCGCCGAGATCGGGAAGTACCAGGTCCTGGTCGACCCGCCGCGCGCCGACCTGCTGGCCCTGGTCGAGGTCGCGGCCCAGGTGGCGCAGGTGCCGATGGCGACGATCAACCTGATCACCGACACGGCCCAGCACCAGGTGGCTGCGTACGGCTTCGACGCGGCGGTCTGCGCGCGCGAGGACTCGATGTGCAACCTCGTGCTCGACGCGGGTGCGCCGGTGGTGGTGCCGGACGCGAGCCGCGACGACCGCTTCCGCGACAACCCGTTCGTCACGGGGATCCTCGGTTCGGTCCGCTTCTACGCCACCCACCAGCTGAGGACCCCGGAGGGTGTCGTGATCGGCACGCTCTGCGTGTTCGACACGGTCCCGCGCGAGCTGAGCGCCGAGCAGGAGCACGCGCTGGTCGCGCTGGCCGACCGGGTCGTGGACCTGCTGGAGCTCGAGCTGCGCACCCGGGAGCTCAGGCGCTCGAACGAGGCGCTCACGGCGTTCGCCGGTCAGGTGAGCCACGACCTGCGCAACCCGCTGACGGCGGTGAGCATGTCGTTGGCGATGATCGGGGAGGAGACCGCGGAGGACCCCGGCCTGACCTTCCTGGTGCAGCGCGCGCTCGGCGGCGCGCAGCGCATGCAGACCCTGATCGACGACCTGCTCGCCTACGCCCGGGTCGGCGCCGAGCTCCAGCGCGTCCCCGTGGACCTGCACGCCGTGCTGGCCGACGTACGGGAGGACCTGGCCGGGCCGCTCGCGGCCGCCACCGTCGTCGTCGGGGAACTGCCGACCGTCACCGGTGACCCGGTGCAGCTGCGGGCGGTGCTCCAGAACCTGGTCGCGAACGCCGCGAAGTTCACCCGGGCCGGCCACCCGGCCCACGTCGAGGTGGACGGCACCCTGGTCGGCACCTCGTGGCGGATCGAGGTGTGCGACCGCGGCCCCGGCATCCCCGAGGACCAGCGCGAGCGGGTGTTCCAGCCACTCGCCAGGATCGACGACGACGTCGAGGGATCGGGCATCGGCCTGTCGACGTGCCGCCGGATCGTCGAGGCCCACGGCGGCCGGATCGGCCTCACCAACACCGCCTACGGCGGTACCTGCGCCTGGTTCGAGCTCCCCGCCTGACCGTCGAATCGAGACTTCCGTCGGTTCAATCGAGACTTCTGTCGGTTCAATCGAGAGTTCTCGCCCGGCCGCGTGACCAAAGGTCTCGACTCGACCGACGGAAGTCTCGACTCGACGGGGGTCAGTCGCGTGCGGTCTTCCCCGGCAGGGCGAGCATCCGCTCGAGGGCGACCAACGCCCAGCGCTCGGTCTCCGGGTCCACCTCGATCCGGTTGACGACCGTACCGGCCACCAGCGACTCCAGCGCCCAGACCAGGTGCGGCAGGTCGATCCGGTTCATCGTCGAGCAGTAGCAGACGGTCTTGTCGAGGAAGACGATCCGCTTGTCGGGGTGGTCGGCGGCGAGCCGCTTGACCAGGTTGAGCTCGGTCCCGATCGCCCACGCCGACCCGGCGGGAGCGGCCTCGATGGTCTTGATGATGAACTCCGTCGAGCCGACCAGGTCGGCCTTGAGGACGACCTCGTGCTGGCACTCGGGGTGCACCAGGACGTTGATGCCCGGGACCTCGGCACGCAGCTCGTCGACGACGTCGGGGGAGAAGCGGCCGTGCACCGAGCAGTGGCCCTTCCAGAGGATCATCTTCGCGGCGCGCAGCTGGTCGGCGGTCAACCCGCCGTTCGGGCGGTGCGGGTCCCACACCACGCAGTCGTCGAGGGAGAGGCCCATCTGCAGCACCGCGGTGTTGCGTCCCAGGTGCTGGTCGGGGAGGAACAGCACCTTCGCGTCCGGCTTCTGCTCGAACGCCCACGTCAGGGCGACCTCGGCGTTGCTCGAGGTGCACACGACCCCACCGTTGCGGCCGCAGAACGCCTTGATGTCGGCGGAGGAGTTCATGTAGGTGACCGGGACGACGCTCTGCGCGACGCCCGCCTCAGCCATCGCCTGCCAGGCCATCTCGACCTGGGTCAGGCGTGCCATGTCGGCCATCGAGCAGCCTGCGGCGAGGTCGGGGAGCACGACCTGCTGGTCCGGGCCGGTCAGGATGTCGGCCGACTCGGCCATGAAGTGCACGCCGCAGAAGACGATGTACTCCGCGTCCGGCCGCGCGGCGGCGTCCCGGGCGAGCTTGAAGGAGTCGCCGGTGACGTCGGCGAACGCGATGACCTCGTCGCGCTGGTAGTGGTGACCCAGCACGAAGACCTTGTCGCCGAGCGCCTCCTTGGCCGCGCGGGCGCGCGCCACCAGGTCCGGGTCGGAGGCGGTGGGCAGGTCGCCCGGGCACTCCACGCCCCGCTCGCTGTTCAGGTCGGTGCCGCGGCCCAGCGGCAGCAGCGGGAGGTCGACGGTGGTCATGGTCGCCATCCTATTTGTCGTGGTCGGGTGCGCTCACAGCAGCGCACCGTTGTGAACGTACGGCGCGGGCGGCTTCATCCCGCGCAGCCCGAGATACCCCTCCTGGTGCAGCTCGAGCCGGGCGGCGAAGCCGACGTCCAGCACCCACGGGTTCGCGCCGGTGACGTGCGCGACCGTCGCCAGCTCCGGGCCCTCGGCCAGCGCCGCCCACAGCAGCCGGGTCGCCGTGCGCCGGTTCGACGCCGCCAGCAGGGCCAGCGACCCGCGCTCGTTGAGGTAGGCGTAGCCGGAGCCGGTCGAGGTGTCGCTGACCAGCAGGCGCCAGGTCGAGAGCATCAGCTCGTGGTCGGGCCCGTGCCCGGCGCCGCGGGCCCCGCGGTCCAAGGAGTCCATCAGCTCGATGTCGGAGGTGCTGCCCTCGCGCACCTTCTCCAGCACGGGGATCGCCGACCGGTCCACGGCTCCGGTGAGGTACATCTGCGGGTGCAGCTCGAACCCGGCCTGGTGGTAGACCCGGACGGCCCGCGGGTCCGACGAGGCCGACAGCATGGCGCGGGTGCAGCCGCGGCCGTGGTCCATCGCGGCCGCCATGAGGGGTTTGCCGATGCCGCGTCCCTGACGACTCGGCAGGACGGCGTACGTCGCCAGGCACCACAGCACCTCGCGGCGGTACGACGTCGCGATGCCGACGATGCCCGTCCCGTCCTCGGCCACCCAGCAGCCGCCGGGGTCGGTGCGAACGAAGTGGCGGGTGCGTTCGACCCAGACCGCGCGGTGGGCGTCGCCGCGCCGCTGCGCCTCGGGGCCGGTCACGCGGCGCATCCGTGTGTCGAGCTCGAAGAACCCCTCGTCGCTCACGCGCTCGGCCTCGGGCACGTCGGCGAGCGTCATCGGACGGATGATCAGGTCGTCCACGGGGTCTCCCACGCCGACGACTCTAGGTAGTCGGCAAGGATGGGCGCATGCGCATCCTGGTCGCCCCCGACAAGTTCGCGGGCACGCTCACCGCCGTCGAGGCCGCCGACGCCATCGCGGCCGGCTGGCGGCGGCGCGCCCCGGACGACGAGCTCGACCTGGCGCCGATGGCGGACGGGGGTCCCGGCTTCGTCGACGTGCTGCACGCCGCACTCGGCGGGGACCTGCTCGCGGTCACCGTGCGCGGTCCGCACGGCGAGCCGAGCCCGGCCACGCTGCTGGTCCACGAGGGCACGGCGTACGTCGAGAGCGCCCAGGCGTGCGGCCTGCACCTCACCGGCCGCGAGGGCGCCGAGTCGGCGACGACGTACGGCGTCGGGGAGCTGCTGCTGGCCGCGGTCGACGCCGGGGCGCGCCGGATCGTGGTGGGGCTCGGCGGCAGCGGCACCAACGACGGCGGCGCCGGCCTGCTCGCAGCGGTCGGGGCGACGGCGGACCGACCGCTCGACCAGGGCGTTGCCGGACTGGCCGGCGTCACCCGGGTGGAGGTGCCGCCCCTCGAGGTCGAGCTGGTGGCGGCGAGCGACGTCGACAACCCGCTGACCGGGCTCTTCGGGGCGACCAAGGTCTTCGGGCCGCAGAAGGGCATTGCCGAGGACCGCCTGCCGGTCGTCGACGGCCTGCTGGAGGAGCTGGCCGCCGCGACCGACCGCAGGGTGTCCCTGGAGCAGGGCGCGGGGGCGGCCGGTGGGCTGGGCTTCGCCCTGCTCCTCCTCGGCGCCCGCCGCGAGCCGGGAATCGAGCTGGTCGCCGGTGCCCTCCGGCTGTCCGAACGGGCCCGCGCGGCGGACCTCGTCCTGACCGGCGAGGGTGCCTTCGACTACTCCAGCCGCGGCGGCAAGGTGCCGTACGGCGTCGCCGAGGTCGCCGGGGCGGCGCTGCGGCCGTGCGTGGTGCTGGCCGGCCAGGTGCACGTGGGCTCGCGGGAGATGCGCGCGCTGGGCGTCGAGTCGGCGTACTCGCTGGTCGAGGCGGTGGGGGAGCAGCGCGCTTTCGCCGACCCCGCCGGTGCCCTCAGCGACCTCGCCGAACGCGTCGCCCGCACGTGGTCCCGGGAATAACCCCCCGTGTGCGACCATTGAGGGCAGTACGACCCCTCCACCGACCTTGGGAGAAACGCACATGACCGAGCAGGTCGAGACCAGCACCGACCGCCGCACCGACTCGATCAACCTGAGCCCGGTGGCCGCTGCCAAGGTGAAGAGCCTCCTCGAGCAGGAGGGCCGCGACGACCTCTCGCTGCGCATCTCGGTGCAGCCGGGCGGCTGCTCGGGCCTGCGCTACCAGCTGTTCTTCGACGAGCGCAGCCTCGACGGCGACGTCGTCACGGACTTCGACGGCGTGGCCGTCGTGGTCGACCGGATGAGCGTCCCCTACCTCAACGGCGCGATGATCGACTTCGTCGACAGCATCGAGAAGCAGGGCTTCACCATCGACAACCCGAACGCCACCGGCTCCTGCGCCTGCGGCGACAGCTTCCACTGAGCTGACGCGCGAAAGCCCCTCCGGCCGACGGCCGGAGGGGCTTTCGCGCGTCAGGAGGCGGCCCGGGCGGCTACTCGCCGTCGAGCTGGAGGTTGATCGCCCGGGCGAGCCGGGCGGCGGCCTCGGGGATCTCGATCTCGCCGCGCTTGGGGACCTCGCGGGGCCGGTAGGGCTGGTGCTCCCACCCGAGCGAGGTCAGCACGGCCCGAGCGTCCGTGCCCATCTCGGCAGGCGTCGAGGAGTCGTCGTACGCGAGGCGTCCAGAGGGCTTCGGCGAGGTCATGGCACCGACGCTAGGGGCTACCGATTGGTACTCCCAGCGGTACCGATCGGTAGTCTTCCGTGTCGTGTCTCTTCTGATCGCGGGCTCCATCGCCACCGACCACCTGATGTCCTTCGGGGGGAAGTTCCGCGACTCGCTCGTCGTGGACCAGCTCGACAAGCTGTCGGTCTCCTTCCTCGTCGACGAGCTGGAGATCCGGCGCGGCGGGGTCGCGGCCAACATGGCCTTCGGCCTGGGCCAGCTCGGCCTGACCCCGGTGCTCGTGGGCGCCGCCGGTGAGGACTTCGAGGACTACCGGTCCTGGCTGGAGCGGCACGGGGTCGACTGCTCCCACGTGCACATCTCCGACAGTCGGCACACCGCCCGCTTCGTGTGCACCACCGACCCGACCGGCGCCCAGATCGCGTCGTTCTACCCCGGGGCGATGAGCGAGGCCCGGCTGATCGAGCTCGGACCGATCGTGGCCAAGGTGGGCGAGCCCGAGTTCGTCCTGATCGGGGCCGACGACCCCGACGGCATGCTGCGGCACACCGAGGAGTGCCGACAGCGCGGCTACCCGTTCATCGCCGACCCGAGCCAGCAGCTCGCCTTCAGTGGCGGAGAGCTGATCCGGGCCCTGATCGACGGCGCGGCGCTGCTGTTCTCCAACGAGTACGAGTCGGCGATGATCGAGCAGAAGACCGGGTGGTCGGGCGCAGAGATCCTCGAGCGCGTCGGCACCCAGGTGACGACGCTCGGCAAGGACGGCGTCCGCATCCTGCGGCGCGGCGAGGAGCCGATCGAGCTGCCGGCCGCCCGGGACGTCACTGCCCTCGAGCCGACCGGCGTCGGCGACGCGTTCCGGGCTGGGTTCCTGGCCGCGCTGTCGTGGCACGTCGGGCTGGAGCGGGCCGCGCAGGTGGGCTGCGTGCTCGCGGCGTACGTCGTGGAGACCGTCGGCACCCAGGAGTACACCTTCACGCCCGCCCAGTTCCTCGCCCGCGTCGGGAAGTCCTACGGCGCGGCCGCGGCCGACGACGTCGAGCCGCACCTCACGCGGCTGGCCTGATCAGGGGCTGCTGACCCGTCCCTTGACGCAGCACAGTCCGGGCTCGGGCTCCAGGCACGCGGTGACGCCGCAGCCGACCCCGTCGGCGACGCCCTGCACGAAGGCTCGGTTCAGTCCGCACACGAGCTCGGTGTGGGCCTGGGCCAGCGCGTCGAAGGGGCAGTTCGCCAGCAGCACGGTGTCGTCCTCGACGCGGGGCTCGAAGCCGACGTCCTCGAGGACGGACACGAAGGTGCTCAGGTCACCTGGCGTCGCCGCGGCGCGACCGGCCTCGCCAGCGGCCTCGTCGAGGGCGTCGTGGAGCACCACGCCGTCCGCCGCCCGCTCCACGCCGCCGGCCAGGATGTGGCCGACCAGGTCGTAGCGCCGGCCGGGCAGCGAGACCGCCACCTCCGCGTCGGCGCGCCGGTAGAGCTTGTTGGGGCGCCCGGCGCCGGGCCCCGTGCGGCCTCCCAGGCGCCGGAACTCGGGGGTGAGCAGCCCCGCCTCGACCAGCCGGTCGAGGTGGAACTTCGCTGTGTGGAGAGGGACCTCGACGGCGGCCGCCGCCTCCTCGCGCCCGACTGCGTCCGCACGCGCGACGACGTACTCGTAGAGCGCCAGCCGGGTGGGGTCGGCGAGGGCGCCGACCGCGGCGGCCTGGGCTGGGTCCACAGGCAGGCCCTTCTAAAGGACGAATGTCTTGACGCAAGTGTGCCACGGCTTCTAACGTCCACATAAGTTGTTTTTAGAAGCCCGGAGGACCCATGACCGCCCTGCCCCACCGACCGACCGCGGCGACGAGCGCCGCAGCGCAGGACCTGAACCGCTGGCGGGTGGAGCGTCACCCGCGCATCGACCTCGGCGCCGCGGAGGCCGCGGCGGCCGACCTGCTCAGCGCCCTCGGCGTCGATCTGACCCACGAGTCGACAGCCGCGACCCCGGGCCGGATGGCTCGGGCGCTGGCCGACCTGCTCACGCCCCGCGACTTCGACATGACGACCTTCCCCAACGACGAGGGGTACGACGAGCTGGTGCTGGTCCAGGACATCCC
This sequence comes from Nocardioides sp., assembly GCA_020636915.1. Lineage (GTDB taxonomy): Bacteria > Actinomycetota > Actinomycetes > Propionibacteriales > Nocardioidaceae > Nocardioides. The sequence continues at coordinate 102,116 of JACJWV010000006.1, read as the reverse complement.
GGTCCAGTCGCTGTGCGAGCACCACGTGCTGCCGTTCGTCGGGGTCGCCCACGTCGGCTACCTGCCGGGCGACCGGATCCTCGGGTTGTCGAAGCTGGCCCGCACCGTGGAGCACCACGCCCGGGGGGTGCAGACCCAGGAGCGGCTCACCCAGCGCATCGCCGAGCACCTGAGGACGGCGCTCGGCGCGCAGGGGGTCGGGGTCGTCGTCGAGGCCGAGCACACGTGCATGTCGCTGCGCGGGGCGCGGGTCCCGGGCTCGAGGACGGTGACCTCCGCGCTCCTCGGGCGGCTCCGCGAGGACGCCGCCTCGCGGGCTGAGTTCCTGGCGCTGACCCGGTCGGGGAGGTGAGGGCGATGGCCATGGTGGTCGTCGGCGGGGGACTGGCCGGCGCGTCGGCGGTCGAGGAGCTGCGCGAGCAGGGCTACGACGGGGACGTGGTGCTCCTCGGGGCGGAGCGCCACCTGCCGTACCACCGCCCGCCCCTGTCCAAGGAGGTGCTGCTCGGCACCGAGGCGGCCGACAGCACCGACGTCCACGACGCGCAGTGGTACGCCGATCGGCACGTCGAGGTCCGCACCGCGACCCCGGCCCGGCGGATCGATCGTCGGCGAAGGGTCCTCGAGACCGAGGCCGGTGCCGTGCCCTACGAGCGGTTGCTCCTCGCCACCGGCTCGGAGCCGCGGCGGCTCGCGGTCGCCGGGGCCGTCCACCTGCGAACCCGCGACGATGCGCGGGCGCTGCGTGCCGCGCTGCTCGAGCGGCCGCGGCTGCTGGTCGTGGGCGGCGGCTGGATCGGTCTCGAGGTGACCGCTGCGGCCCGCGCGGCAGGTTGCGAGGTCACGGTCCTGGAACCGCAGGCGCAGCCGCTGCTGGGGGTGCTGGGGGAGCGGGTCGGCGCCGCCTTCGCCGACCTGCACCGCGACCACGGCGTCGACCTGCGGCTCGGGACCGCCTACGACGGGCAGGAGGCCGACCTGGTGCTCGTGGCCGTGGGTGCGGTGCCGCGGGTCGACCTGGCCGCCGACGCCGGTCTCGAGGTCGACAACGGCGTGCTCGTGGACGCGACGCTGCGGAGCTCCGACCCGCTCGTCCTCGCCGCGGGCGACATCGCAGCGCACGACCATCCCACCCTCGGCCGGCTGCGGGTCGAGCACTGGGACAACGCGATCGAGCAGGGGCGGGCCGCAGCGCGGGTGATGCTGGGCGGGTCCGAGCCGTACGACCGGACGCCGTACTTCTTCACCGACCAGTACGACCTCGGCGCCGAGTACGTCGGCCACGTCCCGCGCGAGCACCGCGACGACGTGGTGGTGCTGGGCGCCCTTGCCGCGCGCCAGGCCGTGGTCCTGTGGCACGACGGCGCCGGGCGGGTCCTGGGCGGCCTGCACCTCAACGAGTGGGACGCGGTGGATGACCTGCGCGCCCTGGTCGGCCGGACGGTGGACCCTGCGCTCCTGGTCGACAGCCCGGAGGTGGACCTCGCTCAGCTGGTACGGCGAACCAGGTAGCGGCCCCTGCCGTCCTCGCCGAGGTACTCCTGGCCCCGCATCCGGCACCAGGCCGGGATGTCGGTGCGGGCCGCGACGTCGTCGGCGAGCACCGCGACGATGCCGCCGACCGGCACCTCGGTGTACCGCCTGCCGAGCTCGATGACGGGCCGCGGGCAGAGCATCCCGCGGCAGTCGAGCTCGAGGTCGGCGGCGGTCACAGGCCCACCTGCGCCCGCAGGTCGCGCACGACCTCCGGCAGCACGGCGAGGAAGCCTTCGACGTCCGCCTCCGCCGTGTCCCGGGTCAGCGAGACGCGGACGTTGCCGTGCGTGAGCACGCCCATCGCCTCCAGCACGTGGCTCGGGGCGAGGGTGGAGGCGGTGCACGCCGAGCCGCTGGCGACGCCGTACCCCCGCCGGTCCAGCTCCGTCACGATCGCCTCGCCGTCGACGTACAGGCAGGAGAAGGTCACCAGGTGGGGGAGGCGGTCGTCCGGGTCGCCCACCACCTCGACGTCGGGGATCTCGGCCGCAACCTGGCGGATGCGGTCGACCAGCGTACGTTGCCGCGCGCCGACCTCGTCGCGCTCCTCGACGACGGCACGCAGCGCCGCGGCGGCTGCGAGCGCGGCGGGGACGTTCTCGAAGCCGGTGGCTCGGTCGTCTCCCCGGTCGTCGTCCGGGAACGGGTTCGTCCAGAGCGTGCCCTTGCGGACCAGGAGGACGCCCACGCCCGCAGGTCCGCCCCACTTGTGGGCAGACCCCGCGAGCACGTCCCACCCCTCGGGGAGCGGCTCGCGACCCATGGCGGCGCAGGCATCGACGAACACGGGTACGCCGCCGGCAGCGTCCGCGACGGCGGCGACCGGTTGCCGCGTGCCGACCTCGTGGTTGGCGGCCTGGACGGCGACCACGCCGACCGTGCCCGTGAAGGCGGTGGGCTCGACGCGCCCGAGGCGGTCGACCGGGACCACGGTGGTCGGCGCTTCCGCCCAGTGGACGGCGTGGACGACGCTGGAGTGCTCGACTGCCGTGCGGGTCACCGGGGCGTCGGACCGGTGCCGCAGTCCGAGGAGGCCGCGGTGGACGGCGTCGGTGCCGGAGGAGGTGAAGGTGACCTCGTCGGGACGGACCCCGAGGCACTCGGCGACGACCGCGCGGGCATTGTCGAGCAGCAACCGGGCGTCCCGACCGGCCCCGTGGAGACGCCGCGGGTCGGCGTACCCCCGGTCGAGGGCCGCGAGCAGCGTCTCCCGGGCGGCCGGGTGGAGCGGCTCGGAGGACGCGGCGTCGAGGTATCCGGAGCCCTGTCTCACCCCTGCAACGTACCGGCCCCCCTGCCGTCGGGCGGGGGTCCGGTTCCGCTAGTGTTCGGCCTATCCGTGTACGTGCGAGAGAGAGGCTCAAGCGTTGAGTCTGCAACTCCCCAAGCGGGCGGCCGCGCTCGCTGCCGTCGGCGCCGGTGTGCTCGCGCTGGGCGGCTGCTCGTCCGCGACCGTGGACGAGTGGAAGCGCGGCGCCATGCCGGACCCCGCCTCCGTCCAGGGCGAGAAGATCCTCGAGCTGTGGCAGGGCGCCTGGATCGCCGCCCTCGCGGTCGGCATCCTGGTGTGGGGCCTGATCCTCTACGCGGTCGTGCGCTTCCGCCGACGCAGCGCGGACGAGATCCCGGTCCAGACGCGCTACAACCTGCCGCTGGAGATCCTCTACACGATCGCGCCGGTCATCATGGTGATCGTGTTCTTCGCCAAGACGGTGGACACGCAGAACTTCGTCCTCGACGCGGACCGGCCGGTCGACAACACGATCGAGGTCGTCGGCCAGCAGTGGTCGTGGACCTTCAACTACGGCCTCGGTGAGATGGACGCCACGGCGAACGAGGACGCCACGGACGGCCAGTTCCCGTACTCGTCGTACGTGCACGACTCCGGCACCGGCTCGCACCTGCCGGACCTCTACCTCCCGGTCGACGTCACGACCCGCTTCAACCTGCACTCGCCCGACGTGATCCACGACCTCGGTGTGCCCGCCTTCCTCATGAAGATGGACGTCATCCCGGGACGCGTGAACCACTACTCGATCACGCCCACCGAGATCGGTGAGTACGCCGGCAAGTGCTACGAGCTCTGCGGTGTCTACCACTCGCGGATGCTCTTCAACGTGCACGTGGTCTCGCAGGAGGACTACGACGCCCACCTCCGGGCCCTGCAGGCCGCCGGCACGGAGACCGAGCTCCCGCTGCTGGGTGGCGAGAACGCCACGACCCAGCAGGGGCTGGACGAGAACCCCGAGGGAGAAGGCCAGTGACCGCCACCGCCGCATCGCCCACGACCGTCACGCCGCAGCGGCGGCCGCTGGGGCAGCAGCTCGCCACGCTGATGACGACGACCGATCACAAGCTGATCGGCAAGATGTACCTCGTCACGTCGTTCGCGTGGTTCCTCGTCGGCGGACTGCTGGCGATGCTGATCCGCTCCGAGCTGGCCTTCCCGGGGCAGCAGATCGTCAACGACGAGCTCTACAACCAGCTGTTCACGATGCACGGCCTGATCATGCTGCTGCTCTTCGCGACGCCGCTGTTCTTCGGCTTCGGCAACGTGATCATGCCGCTGCAGATCGGCTCGCCCGACGTCGCCTTCCCGCGACTGAACATGTTCAGCTACTGGCTCTTCCTCTTCGGCGGCCTGATCGCCGCGTCGGGCTTCCTGACCCCGAGCGGCGCCGCTGACTTCGGCTGGTTCATGTACGTGCCCCTGTCCGATGCCGTGCGGTCCCCGGGGGTCGGGGGCGACCTCGGCATCATGGGTCTCTGGATGGCCGGCATCGGCACGATCCTCGGTGCCGTCAACTTCATCACCACGATCATCTGCATGCGCGCTCCGGGCATGACGATGTTCCGGATGCCGATCTTCGTCTGGAACACCCTGGTCACCAGCCTGCTGGTGCTGATCGCGTTCCCGGTGCTCGGTGCCGCGCTGCTCTCGCTCGAGGCGGACCGCCAGCTCGGCGCCCACATGTTCGACACGGCCCACGGCGGACCGATCCTGTGGCAGCACCTCTTCTGGTTCTTCGGACATCCCGAGGTCTACATCATCGCCCTGCCGTTCTTCGGCATCGTGACCGAGATCCTGCCCGTCTTCAGCCGCAAGCCGATCTTCGGCTACATCGGCCTGGTCGGCGCGACGCTCGGCATCGCGATCCTCTCCGTGGCCGTGTGGGCGCACCACATGTTCGTCACCGGCGCCGTGGACCTGCCGTTCTTCTCCGGCATGACGTTCCTGATCGCGGTGCCGACAGGCGTGAAGTTCTTCAACTGGATAGGCACGATGTGGGGCGGGTCGTTGTCGTTCGACACGCCCATGCTGTGGTCGATCGGCTTCCTGGTGACCTTCCTCTTCGGTGGCCTGACCGGCATCATCCTGGCCAGCCCGCCGCTGGACTTCCACGTCTCCGACTCCTACTTCGTGGTCGCGCACTTCCACTACGTGGTCTTCGGCACCGTCGTGTTCGCGATGTTCGCCGGCTTCTACTACTGGTGGCCCAAGATGACCGGGCGGATGCTGGACGAGCGGCTCGGCAAGCTCCACTTCTGGCTGCTCTTCGTCGGCTTCCACACCACCTTCATGGTCCAGCACTGGCTGGGTGTCGAGGGCATGCCGCGACGCTACGCCGACTACCTGCCCGGGGACGGCTTCACCGTCCTGAACCAGGTGTCGACGGTCGGCGCGTTCCTGTTGGGAGCCTCGACGCTGCCGTTCCTCTACAACGTCTACGTCTCGCGCAGGGCGCCCCTGGTCAACACCGACGACCCGTGGGGCTGGGGCCGGTCCCTGGAGTGGGCGACCAGCTGCCCGCCACCGCGCCACAACTTCGTGACGATCCCGCGGATCCGCTCGGAGTCGCCGGCCTTCGACCTGCACCACCCGGAGGTCGCCGCCATCGAGCTGGACGAGAACGACGCCGCTCGCGAGGGCGGCCTTGCGGACGCTCCGGAGATGTCCGGGCGGACCGAGCACATCCGCGAGCAGCGCAACGACCACCCGGAGGGTGACGCCTGATGAAGTCCGAGACCTGGATCTTCGCCATCTGCGCGATCTTCTTCGTCCTGGTCAGCCCGGCTTACTGGTTGATCACCGAGGACTGGACGGGCGTCACGGTGCTGACCATGACGGCGCTCCTGGCGATCATGGTCACCATCTACCTCGGCTTCCACGCGACGAAGATGGAGCCGCGGCCCGAGGACCGCAAGGACGGCGAGATCGCCGACGGCGCGGGCGAGCTCGGGTTCTTCCCGCCGTACTCCTGGTGGCCGCTGTGGTGCGGACTGACCTTCGCGACCTGCACCTACGCGGTCGCGGTGGGCGCCTGGTGGCTGTTCATCCTGGGCGTGGGCCTGGGCGCGGTGGCGCTCTGCGGGTGGATCTTCGAGTACTACCGGGGTATCCACGCCCACTGATGTGACACGCGCGCGGGTCGCGCCGAATCGCTGCGCTGGGGTCGGCCGGTTACGCTGGTCCCAGACCAGCACGACTTGCCACGGGGAGTATTCAGCATGTCCGACAGTCGACTGCGTGCGCGCGCAGCCGCCGCTCTGGCCACCAGCGCGCTGGTGGCGACGGCGCTGACGGCCTGCCAGGCCGATGACGCCGTTCCCAGCGCGAGCAGCGGGAGCGACGAGCCGAGCCAGGTCGCTGCGACCTCCGAGGCGCCGGTGCCCGCCCTGCGGCTCACCACGAGCGTCAAGAAGGGCGCCACCGACGTACCCGTCGACCAGGCCGTGTCCGTGACCGCCCAGGGCGGCACGATCTCGAAGGTCGCGCTGGTGTCCAAGGCCGGCGCGCTCCAGGGCGAGATCTCCGGCGACGGCTCGACCTGGAAGGCGACCGACCGGCTCGAGCCCGGCACGGCCTACACGCTGACCACGACCGCGGAGAAGACCGACGGCACGCCGGTCGACCGCACGACGACCTTCTCGACCCAGGCGCTCACGCTCGACCAGCAGACCTACCCCTCGGTGGCCCCGCTGCGGGGCGAGACGGTCGGTGTCGGCATGCCGGTGATCGTCACCTTCGACGTCCCGGTGACCGACAAGGCGTCGTTCGAGAAGCACATGACCGTGACCGCGAAGCCGGCGCAGTCGGGGTCCTGGCACTGGCTCAGCGACACCGAGGCGCACTGGCGACCGAAGACCTACTGGAAGGCCGGCTCGCGGGTCCACGTCGCTGTCGACGTCAACAGCGTCGACGCGGGCAACGGGATCTACGGGCAGGAGAACCGCGACGTCGACTTCCGCGTCGGTGACGCGCACATCTACCGCGTCAACATGGTCACCCACCAGATGAAGGTGTTCAGCAACGGGAAGCTGCTGCGCACGATCCCGATCACGACCGGCGAGCAGCCGACGTACACCACCCGGTCGGGGACCAAGGTCATCATCGAGAAGTTCGCGTCCAAGGACATGAACTCCGAGACCGTGGGCATCACCGGCGCCGACGCCTACAACATCGAGGGCGTCCAGTACGCGATGCGACTGACCTACTCCGGTGAGTTCATCCACGCCGCACCGTGGTCGGTCGGCTACCAGGGCAACAGCAACGTGTCCCACGGGTGCACCGGCATGAGCACCGACAACGCCGCCTGGCTGTTCAACATGTCACGCCGCGGGGACGTCGTGGAGTACACCGGCTCCGACAAGCCGATGACGCTCGACAACGGCTACGGCGACTGGAACGAGTCCTACAAGACCTACGAGCAGGGCTCCGCGCTCAGCTGAACCGCCGGCGCCGTCTCCCGCAGGTCGCTGCGGGGGCGTTGAGTCGGCGCGTCCTGCCGCCGTGGGGGTGTCGACTCGGCGCGAGTTGCCGCCTCCCGGACCGTCTGAGTCGGCGGGGTGTCCGTGGCCATGAAAAAGTCCCCACTGGTGGCCAGGTAGTGGTCCCCGCTGGTGGCCATGCCGGGTCCCCGGTGGTGGCCAAGTAGAAGTCCCCGCTCCTCGTTCTTCGCGTGTTGTAGCCGCTCATGAGGGCCCTGCGTGGCGACGGTGGCGATGTCTAGTCAGCCGTCGTCACCACGCAGGGGTCTTCATTGAAGAACGAAAGAGAACGGATGGACATCATTTCGGCCTACCGCGAGGTGGGCACTTACCGAGGCGCGGCCGAGTTGTGCGGCACGACCCACAAGACGGTCCGGCGGGTCGTCGAGGCCCACCGGGCCAGCAGCCGGGGTGCGCCCGCGGCGGCGCGGGTCGAGCGTGGTCGCAACTACGACTCGGTTGCGCAGCTGGTCGCTGAGAAGGTCAACGACACCGCGGGGCGGGTCAGCGCGAAGCGGCTGCTTCCGACCGCCCGGGCGGCGGGCTATGAGGGGTCGGACCGCAACTTCCGACGCCTGGTCGCCGACGCGAAACGCCAGTGGCGCATCGGCCAGGCCCGCGCAAACGGTCGGCGTCCGGCGATCTGGACACCGGGTGAGGTACTCGCGATCGACTGGGGCACCGAGCTGGTCGCTGGCCGCCGGGTCCACGTGTTCTGCGCGGTGCTGGCCTGGTCCCGGTACCGGTTCGTCCGGTTCGCCCCCAACGAGCAGCAGACCACCACGCTGGCCTTGCTGGCCGAGTGCTTCGAGGAGCTCGGCGGTGTCCCCAAACTGGTGCTGGCCGACCGGATGGCCTGCCTGAAGGGCAACGTGGTCGCCAACGTGGTGGTGCCGGCACCGGACTACGTCCGGTTCGCGTCCCACTACCGGTTCCGGCCCGACTTCTGCCACGCCGCGGACCCGGAGTCGAAGGGGATCGTGGAGAACCTGGTCGGCTACGCCAAGGACGACCTGCTGGTCCCACTCGAACTCGACGACGACCCGTGGGCCGACGGGTATGCCGGGCTCAACGCCCGCGCGAAGGCCTGGGGGCAGGAGGTCAACGGCCGTCGTCACAGCGAGATCCACGCGATCCCGGACCAGCGGATCGAGTCGGAGCGAGAGTTGCTCGGCGAGCTGCCGTCGCTGCGACTCGAGGTCGGCCCGGCGCCGATCACCAGGAAGGTCGACAAGCTGTCCTGCATCCGGTTCGGATCGGCCCGCTACTCGGTGCCGAACCGACTCATCGGCAGGGTCGTGACTGTGCTGGTCGACGAGCGTGACCGGGTCCTGCGGGTCATCGAGCCGGTCACCGGCGAGATCCACGCCGACCACGCGCTGGTCGCGCCGGGAGAGACGTCGATCGACGACGCCCACTACGACCGGCCCCGTCCCGCGTCGCCGAGTCGGGGTGCACGTCCCAAGACGGCGGCCGAACGGGAGTTCCTCGCGCTGGGGCCGGTCGCTGAGCAGTTCCTGGTCGGTGCCGCCGCGGCCGGTGTCACCAAGCTGGGCACCGAGATCGCCACCGTGCTCACCCTGCACGCCGCCCACGGCACCGACGCCCTGGTCGCAGCCCTGGAACGAGCCGTCGCCTTCGGGCGGTGGCGAGCCGACGACGTGAGGTCGATCCTGGCCACCAACGGCCACGCACCCCGGCCCACGCCGGCCGGGCAGGCGCTGGTGATGACCCTGCCCACCGTCCCGACCAGATCGCTGGACGCCTACCGGATCCCCACCGACGACGCTGTCACCGATGGGGGTGAGGTGTCATGACAGCCACCAGCCCGCCGCCGCTGCCCACAGACCTCAACGAGGGGCTGAAGCGATTGAAGATGGCCGCGATGCGCCGACTGGCACCCGAGCTGCTGGTCACCGCCAAGACCCAACGGTGGAAGCCCGAGGAGTTCCTGCGCACCCTGGTCGAGGCCGAGATCGCCTCACGTGAAGCGTCCAACGTCCGCACGAGGATGCGGCAAGCCGCGTTCCCGGTCACCAAGACGCTCGAGGAGTTCGACGTCGCCGCGTCCTCGATCCCGCCCGCCACGTTCGACTACCTCTCGTCGCTGGAGTGGATCCGCGCCACCGAGAACGTGTGCATGATCGGACCCGCCGGCACCGGGAAGTCCCACACGCTGATCGCACTCGGCATCGCGGCCGTCGAGACAGGTCACCGGGTCCGGTACTTCACCGCCGCCGAGCTGGTCGAGACCCTCTACCGCGGACTGGCCGACAACTCGGTCGGGAAGGCCATTGACACCCTGCTACGCAACGACCTGCTCCTGGTCGACGAGCTCGGCTTCGCGCCCCTGGACGACACTGGCGCGCAACTGCTGTTCCGGTTCGTCGCAGCCGCCTACGAACGCCGATCCCTCGGGATCGCATCCCACTGGCCCTTCGAGTCCTGGGGACGGTTCCTGCCCGAGCACACCACCGCGGTCAGCATGCTCGACCGGCTCCTGCACCACTGCCACACCGTCGTCACCGACGGCGACTCCTACCGAATGCGACAAGCCCGAGCGAACGGAGGAACCCGACTCAAGACCCACTGAACATCAACGAGGGGTGGGGACTTTTAGTTGGCCACCAGTGGGGACCGCGACTTGGCCGTTGACACGGAGGGAGCGGGGGCTCGGGGGCGCCTGCGGCCGCCTTCGGCCCGGCTCGTCGCTACCTCGCCGCGTCGCCGGGTGACGGGGTCCTCGGGTGACGCGCCGCTGCCGGCGCCGCGCCTCGGTTCCACGCTCCTTCGCCGGGCCGAGGGCCTCCGGCGCCCCGCCCCCGCCGCCCCTGGTCGCGCTGTTCTGCGGTACTGCTGGTGCGGTGCTGCTGCGTGGGCGCCGCGTGCCGCCTCGGCCCGGCTCGTCGCCACCTCGCCGCGTCGCCGGGTGACGGGGTCCTCGGGTGACGCGCCGCCCGGCGCCGCGCCTCGGTTCCACGCTCCTTCGCCGGGCCGAGGGCCTCCGGCGCCCCTGCGCCCCAGTGGGGACCGCGACTTGGCCGTTGACACGGAGGGAGCGGGGGCTCGGGGGCGCCTGCGGCCGCCTTCGGCCCGGCTCGTCGCTACCTCGCCGCGTCGCCGGGTGACGGGGTCCTCGGGTGACGCGCCGCTGCCGGCGCCGCGCCTCGGTTCCACGCCCCTTCGCCGGGCCGAGGGCCTCCGGCGCCCCGGAGCCGGCGCGGCAGCGAGATGCGCCGACTCGGTACAGACGCGAAGGCCGCCCGACTCCCGGGGGAGTGGGCGGCCTTCGCCGGTGACCGGTGGGTCAGTGGTGCGGGTCGCGCAGGTGCTCCTCGGAGACCAGGTGGTGACCGTCGAACTGGTGGCCGTCGGCCGCGTGGCCGTCGAGCGAGGCCTGCAGCTCGTGCTCGTGGTCGGCGTGGTGGTGGCCTGCCTCGAGCTCCTCGAGGGTCGGCTTCTGGACGTTGTCGGCCCACATCACCGTGCGCATCCGGTCACGCAGACCCGCGAGGCGGCCCTTGCGGGGTGCCGCCACGCCGTTGGCGTCGACCTCCGGGGTGACCTCGCCGTTCGCGACCGGGTCACGGTCGCGTGCGGTGAGGACGTAGGCCCGGCTCTCCGGCAGCGGCAGGTGCCGCTCGGAGTAGCCGCCCTCGGCGGAGCGCATGATGATGCCGGTCTCGTACCCGTGCAGGAGTGTCTCGTTGTCCTTGCGCTGCAGCGAGATGCACCACCGTCGGGTGATGACGAAGGCGAGGATCGGACCGACGAGGACCGCTGCGCGCATGAAGTACGTGATCTGGTTGATCGACGCGTGCAGCTTGATCGCGATGATGTCGTTGCCACCGGCCGCCCAGAACAGCCCGTACATCGTCATCAGCGCCACCATCAAGGCGGTGCGCGTCGGCGCGTTCCGCGGGCGGTAGAGCAGGTGGTGGTCGCGCTTGTCACCGGTGACCCAGGCGTCGATGAACGGCAGCAGGAGCAGCACCGTGAACGCCAGCATGGGCAGCACGAGGATCGGCAGCATGACGTTCCAGGAGATCGTCACGCCCCAGATGTGCGTCTCGATGCCGGGCATGATCCGCAGCGCGCCGTCCGGCCAGCCCATGTACCAGTCCGGCTGTGAGCCGGCGGTGACCTTCGACGGATCGTAGGGGCCGTACTTCCACACCGGGTTGATCGACAGCAGCGCGCCCATCAGGGCCGTGACGCCGAAGACGATGAAGAAGAAGCCACCGGCCTTGGCGGCGTACACCGGGAGCATCGGGAAGCCCACGACGTTCTTCTCGGTGCGGCCGGGACCGGGCCACTGCGTGTGCTTGTGGTAGACGAGCAGCAGCATGTGGGCGCCGATCAGCGCGAGCAGCAGGCCCGGGATCAGCAGCACGTGGACGGTGTAGAGCCGCGGGATGATCGACTCACCCGGGAACTCTCCGCCGAAGAGGAAGAACGACATGTAGGTGCCCACGACCGGCGTGGCCTTGATGAAGCCGTCCGCGGCGCGGATACCGGTGCCGGAGAGCAGGTCGTCGGGGAGCGAGTAGCCGGTGAAGCCCTCGAGGGTGCCGAGGAGCAGCAGCAGGCAGCCGATGACCCAGTTCAGCTCGCGGGGCTTGCGGAACGCGCCGGTGAACCACACGCGCAGCAGGTGCACCATCATCGACGCGACGAACAGCATCGCCGCCCAGTGGTGCATCTGGCGCATCAGCAGGCCGCCGCGGACGTCGAAGGAGATCCGCAGCGTCGACGCGAAGGCCTCCGACATCTGGATGCCGCGCAGCTGCTCGTAGGTGCCGTCGTACGTCGTCTCGCCCATGCTCGGGGTGAACCAGAGCGTGAGGAAGACGCCGGTGAGGAGGAGCACGACGAAGCTCCACAGGGCGATCTCGCCCAGCATGAACGACCAGTGGTCGGGGAAGACCTTGCGCAGGTTCTTCTTCATGGCGGTCGCGAGCCCGAGACGCTCGTCCGCCCAGGTCGCGAGCGTCCCGACCCGGCCCGGCTTGGAGGCCGCGGCGGGCTGGGTGCCGTTCGTGTCGGCCACCTTGGTGGTGTCCATGTTCAGCCACGCTCCCAGAAGCTCGGTCCGACGGGTTCGTTGAAGTCGCCCTGCGCCACAAGGTACCCCTCGGAGTCGACAGCCAGCGGCAGCTGCGGCAGCGGCCGCGCAGCCGGGCCGAAGACGACCCGGCCGGCGTCGGCGAGGTCGAACGTCGACTGGTGGCAGGGGCAGAGCAGGTGGTGCGTGGTGCGCTCGTACAGGGAGATCGGGCAGCCCACGTGGGTGCAGATCTTGGAGTAGCTGGTGATGCCGTCGACGTTCCAGTTCTCCCGCCCCGGAGCCGGGGTGATCTCCTCGGGCTCCATGCGGACGACGACCACAGCCGCCTTGGACTTCGCGATCTGGAGGACGACGCCCTCGAGCGGCTCGCCGTCGGGGCCGCCGTTGTAGAGCGTCTCCGGCTCGGCGTTGACGAGGTCGCCGATCTGTAGGTCACCGGGCCGGATGGGGGTGCCGACGACGTCGCGGACGACGCGGGTGCCCTCCTCCCAGACGGTGTTCTCGAGGCCGGCTCCCGGGTAGTCCTGGGCGTCCGCGACCTGGTTCGGCGTGGGGCCGAGGTCGCGCAGCATCACGATCGCCGGCAGGCCGAGGAGGCCGACGGCGCCGAGCAGCGAGTTGCGGACCAGCGGGCGCCGGCCGATGCCGGACTCCTCGAGGCCGGCGTTGAGCGCGGCGATGGTGGCCTCGCGGTCCTCCTGCGAGGAGGCCGCCGGGTGGCGCATCTCGACGATCTCGTGGTCCGCCATCAGCTTGCGCGCCCACTGGATGACGCCGACGCCGATGAACAGCAGGGCACCGGCCAGCGAGAGACCGAGGGCGAGGTTCTGGGCACCGAGGCCCGCGAACGTGGCGTCCTTGTCGACGGTGAAGTAGGAGACCAGCAGCAGGATCGTGCAGATCGCCGACAGCGTCATCAGGGTGGCGACCTGACGCTCCGCCCGCTTCTCGAGCTTCGGGTCGACGTCGGTCGGACGCCAGGCGTGCTCGGGGAGCCCGGGGTTCGCGTAGAGGTCGTCGGTGACCCCCTCGTCCGGGAGGTTCATCAGCTCATGGCTGTCGTCGCTCACGCGTCCACCTTCTTCTTGGTCGAGCGAGTGGTGTGGGCAGCGATCCAGACCGCGGCGCCGACGAGGAGGCCGATGCCGATGACCCAGGCGGCCAGGCCCTCGGGGACCGGGCCGAGACCGCCGAGTCCGAAGCCGCCGTAGTTGGGCATGTCCTCGAGCGAGCCGAGGTAGGCGATCACGTCGCGCTTCTCCTCGGGGGACAGGTCGCCGTTGCCGAAGCTGGGCATGTTCTGGGGGCCGGTCAGCAGCGCCTCGTAGATGTACTTCGGCTCCACGCCGCGGATGTGGGGGGCGTAGCCGCCGCGCGGCATCGCGCCGCCGGAGCCCTCGAAGTTGTGGCAGGCGGTGCAGTTGGTGAGGAAGATCTGGCCACCGCGCGTGATCGCGGCCTGCCGCTCCTCGTCGGACATGCCCTCGAGGCTGTAGTCGCTCTCGTCGGGCACGGCCGGGCCGGGGCCGAGCGAGGCGACGTACGCCGCGAGCGCGTCGATCTCGTCCTGGGTGAACGTCGGGGGCTTGGCCTGGGCCTGGGCTCCCGGCTGGGCCATCGGCATCCGGCCGGTGCCGACCTGGAAGTCGACGGCGGCGGCACCCACGCCCACCAACGAGGGGCCGAGCTGGTTGCCGTCGGCCGAGCGGACGCCTTCGCCGTTCTGGCCGTGGCAGAACGAGCAGCTGACCAGGAAGAGCTCGCGACCCTTGGCGATCTGCTCGTCGCTCGAGATGGTCTCGTCGGCCTGGGCAGGGGAGAACGCGGCGTACAGACCACCGGTCAGCAGCAGCCCGAGCAGCAGGACCACGAGGCCCGCGACGGGGCCCCTGCGGTGTTTCGAGATCCGACCCGCCGAGCGGTTCAGGAGTCGCACATTCAGTCCTTCGTTGTCAGATGCGGCGCGGATTGCCCGGTCGGGCTACTGGACGAGGTAGATGGTCGCGAACAGGCCGATCCACACCACGTCGACGAAGTGCCAGTAGTAGGAGACGACGATCGCGCTGACGGCCTGCTCGTGGGTGAACTTGCGCGCCACGAGCGTGCGGCCGAGGACGAACAGGAAGGCCACCAGGCCGCCGCTCACGTGGAGGGCGTGGAAGCCGGTGGTCAGGTAGAACATGGTGCCGTACGCCGAGTCCTGGATCGTGACGCCCTCGCGGATGAGCTCGGTGTACTCGGTGGCCTGACCGGCGATGAAGACCGCGCCCATGCAGTAGGTGAGCACGAACCACTCGCGCAGACCCCAGCCGCGGACGGCGAAGACCGAGCCGGTGCGGCCGACCTGGCCGCGCTCGGCGGCGAACACGCCGAGCTGGCAGGTCAGGGACGAGAGCACCAGGATCGTGGTGTTGACCGCGGCGAACGGGACGTTCAGCTTCTCGGTGTTGATCGCCCACAGCTCGGGGCTGACGGAGCGGATCGTGAAGTAGGCGGCGAACAGCGCCGCGAAGAACATCAGCTCGCTGGACAGCCAGATGATGGTCCCGACACTGACCATGCTCGGTCGGTCGCTGTGCCCGTGAAGACGGGATGCCGGAATCGCGGTTGTGGTCGCCACGCGGTCATTATGTCGTGAGCCGCGGGGGAGGGCACCCCACCCCCCCGAACTTGGCGAGTCATATGGTTCTGAGCGTGCTCCACCCCCTGTCCGGCCCCCTTCTCGAGGCCGTCGGCGACCTCCCGCGCTTCACGCTCGGCACCGTCTTCACCGGCTGGTCGCTGGAGCCCGTGCCGTTCGTGCTGACGGTCTGGATCGCCGGTCTCTACCTGTACGGCGTGTCCGTGCTGCGCCGCCGGGGCGACCGCTGGCCGGTGGGTCGCACGATCGCGTTCGTGCCGGTCGGCATGGGGATGTTCTACTTCGCGACCGCGTCGGGGCTCGGCACCTACGACACGACCCTCCTCAGCGTCCACATGGTCCAGCACATGGTCCTGTCGATGCTGGTCCCGATGGCCATGGCGCTCGGTGCCCCGGTCACGCTGGCGCTGCGGACCCTGCGGCCACGGCCGCGGCGCTGGCTGCTGGCGGTGCTGCACTCACGGGTCGCGAAGGTGCTGTCGTTCCCACCCCTGACCTTCCTGCTCTACGTCACGGCGCCGTGGACCCTCTACTTCACCGGCTGGTACCCGGCGACCCTCCACTCGGCGTACCTCCACGAGACGATGCACCTGCACCTCGTGCTGGTCGGGTGCCTCTTCTTCTGGCCGATCATCGGCATCGACCCGGTCCCCGGGAAGGTCGCCTACCCGTTCCGGATGCTGCTGGTCGTGCTGACGCTGCCGTTCCACGCCTTCCTCGGGGTCACGATCATGGGTCAGGAGGAGCTGATCGCCGGCTCCTACTACCCCGACCTCCACGACGGGCCGATGGGGGCGTGGCTGCCCGACCCGCACGACGACCAGCACCTGGCGGGCGGTCTGCTGTGGGGCTCGGGCGACCTGGTCGCGCTCGCCCTCTTCGGGGTGCTCTTCACCCAGTGGGTGCGGTCGTCGATCGCGGAGGCGAAGCGGGAGGACCGGCGCCTGGACCTGCTCGAGGCACGGGAACGGGCGGCTTCCGCGCGGGCGGCCGAGAGCGGCGAGTAGAGTCCGGGCCGTGAGCGATGCGACCCCCTCGTCGGCCCCCTCGTCGGCCCCGTCGTCAGCCGGGCGGCCCGCGCCCCTGCGGGTGCTGGTCTACAGCGACGACGTGAACACGCGCCAGCAGGTGATCCTCGCGCTCGGGCGCCGGCCGCACCCGGACCTGCCCGAGCTCGAGTACGTCGAGGTCGCGACCGAGCCCGTCGTCATCGCGAACATGGACTCCGGCTCCATCGACCTGGCGATCCTCGACGGCGAGGCGGTCCCGGCCGGCGGGATGGGCATCGCCAAGCAGCTCAAGGACGAGATCTTCCAGTGCCCGCCCGTGCTGGTCCTGACCGGGCGGCCGCAGGACGCCTGGCTCGCGACCTGGTCGCGCGCGGAGGCCGCCGTCCCGCACCCGCTGGACCCGATCCAGCTCGCCGAGACGGTCGTGTCGCTGCTGAAGTCCCGCGTGCCCGCGACCGCGTGATCCCTCGATGACGCGCTGGCCCGAGGTCCTCGGCGCCCTGGTCGCCGGCACGGACCTCAGCCGGGAGCAGACCGCCTGGGCGATGGGGGAGATCCTCGCCGGGGAGGCGACCCCGGCGCAGGTGGCCGGGTTCGCCGTCGCGCTGCGGGCGAAGGGCGAGACGATCGAGGAGGTCACCGGCCTGGTGACCTCGATGTACGCCGTCGCGACCCCGCTCGCGGTCCCGGGCCGGCTGCTCGACGTCGTCGGGACCGGCGGGGACCGGTCGATGTCGGTCAACATCTCGACGATGGCGGCGATCGTGGCCGCCGGTGCGGGCGCCCGGGTGGTCAAGCACGGCAACCGGTCGGCGTCCTCGCAGTCCGGCTCCGCGGACGTGCTCGAGGCGCTCGGGGTGCGGCTCGACCTGCCGCCGGACCGGGTCGCCGCGGTGGCCGAGGAGGCCGGCATCACCTTCTGCTTCGCGGCCGCGTTCCACCCGGCGATGCGACACGCCGCGGTGCCCCGGCGCGAGCTCGGCATCGGCACCACCTTCAACCTGCTCGGCCCCCTGACCAACCCCGCGCACGCCGGTGCCCAGGCGATCGGCTGCGCCGACGTCCGGGCGGCGCCCGTCATGGCCGGCGTGTTCGCCGCCCGCGGGGTCGACGCCTGGGTGTTCCGAGGTGACGACGGCCTCGACGAGCTGACCACGACCACGACCTCCCGGCTCTGGCGGGTGCACGCCGGGGAGGTCACCGAGACGACGGTCGACCCGGCCGCGCTCGGCGTGCCGCGCGGCACCACGCAGGACCTGCGCGGCGGGGACGCGGCCCACAACGCCGACGTCGTACGCCGGCTGCTGGACGGGGAGCGGGGGCCGGTGCGCGACGCTGTGCTGCTCAACGCCGGCGCCGCGCTGGCCGTGCACGCCGATCCCGGCGGAGAGCCGTTCGCAGCCCTGGCCGAGGGGCTGGGCCGTGCGCAGGAGTCGGTGGACTCCGGGGCGGCCAGGTCGACCCTGGACCGCTGGGTCGCGGCGACCTCGGCCTAGAGCGTCGAATCGAGAGTTCCGTCGACCGAATCGAGAGTTTGCGCCGCGGCGGTGGTCAGAAGTCTCGGCTCGACCGGCGGAAGTCTCGACTCGACGACCATCACAGATCCAGGACGTAGGCCGAGCCGTCGGGGCGGAAGCCGACCTGGTCGTAGTAGGCGGCGACCATGCTCGGTGAGGTGACGACCCGCGTGAAGCCGAGGCTCTCGAACAGGCCGCTGCGCCGCCACACGAACTCGCCCGGGGTGAAGTCGCGGTACTTGGGGGTGACGTAGTCCAGTGCCACGCGGGCCACCTCGCCGTCGCGGTGCACCACCACCACGCCGACCGTCTCGTCGCCGCGCACCACGATGAACGCGAGGTCCTCCGGGTCCGGGTGCCCGGCGAAGTCCGGCTGGAAGCGGGCGATGTCCTCGGCGTGCCCGGTGAGGACGTGGTGGAGGTACTCGTCGTCGATCCCGACCTGCAGGACGGAGAAGACCGCCTGGTCGTGGCGCTGGCGCTGCAGCTGCACGATGAACCAGAGGTTGATGGCGGCCAGGACGATGTTCATCGCGACCATCGGCCACACGCCGATCATCGCGTTGAAGAAGACGAGCACCACGCAGGCGATGGTGTTGAGCACCCGGAAGCGCAGCACCCGCGCCTGCAGGAGCGAGAAGACCAGCAGCGCGCTCCCGGCCCACCCGACGACGTCGAGCCAGGACATCTCCGGGACCTACTCCAGGCCCAGGGAGAACGCCGACTCGAGGTCGTGGCGCGAGTAGGCCCGGAAGGCGATGTGGGTCTCGGTCGCGGTCACCCCGGGCACCTTGTTGAGGCGATCGGCGACCACCGAGGCGACGTCGTCGTGGTCGCGGACCCGGACCAGGGCGATCAGGTCGATCTGCCCCGTCACGGAGTAGACCTCGCTGACCCCGTCGAGCGCCGCGATCGCCTCCGCGACCTCGGGGATGCGGGCGACGTCGGCCTTGACGAAGACGATGGCAGTGATCACGCGCCGACCATATCCGGGCCGGGCCTCATCGGGCCGGTTGGTGCACGGTGGTGATGCCGCGTCGCTCGGCGAAGGGGACCAGGGAGAGGCGGGACTGGTTGACCGCGTCGTGGACGGCGAGGTGGCGGGTCGCGCCGGCGACCGGGCAGGTCCACTCGCCGTCGACGTCGACGAGCCGGATGCCGGGCGACTCGAGCCAGCGCAGGATCTTCTCGGTCTCCTCGGCGGTGGCCGCAGGCGTGGGACCGGGGGCCGCCGGGACGGTCTCGGCGGAGAGTCGCAGGGTGGCGACGTAGGAATGGGCGTCGGCGCCGGGCGGGATCACCCCCGCTGCGGCGAGCCGGCCGTGCCGCACGACGTGCACCGCCCACCTCCCGTCGTCCTCCCGCCGGGCCGCCACCACCTCGGGGCAGCGGGTGAGGGCGGACAAGCGCTGGGTCCTGGCGGCCGCACGCACGAACGCCGCGAGCCGGTCCCGGTGGATCCCCGCCTCCTCGAACCGCTCGTCGGCGGCGAGTGCGGCCATCCGGGTGTTGATCGCCTCGACCACGTCGTCGGGGCGGCGCAGGAGGGAGTCGCGCAGCTGCCGCACCACGGCGGCGTAGGTCGAGTCGTCGACACTCCCGTCGCAGGGGGACAGGCAGCGGCCCATCTCGGCGAGCACGCAGGCCGAGCGCGACGGGTCGCGGGGGAGCCGTTCGGAGCACTGCCGCACCGGGAACGTGTCGTGCAGCGCGGCGAGGCTCTTCTCGGCCGTCTTCTTGGAGGAGAACGGGCCGAGGTAGTCGGCGTCGTCGTCGAGCACCCGACGCACGAGCGAGAGTCGCGGCCACGGCTCCCGGGTCAGCTTGACGAAGTGGACCTTCTCCGGGAAGCGGGAGCGGCGGTTGTAGCGCGGCTTGTGCTCGGCGATCAGCCGCAGCTCGCGCACCTCGGCCTCGAGGGCGGTCGCGCACTCGATCCCGTCGACACAGGCAGCGATCCCGACCATCTCGCCCATCCGGGAGCGGGTCTCCGAGGAGGTGAAGTAGGAGCGGACCCGGCTCCGCAGGTCGCGGGAGGTGCCGACGTAGAGCACCCGCGCCCGCTCGTCGCGGAAGAGGTAGACGCCGGGGGCGTGGGGCAGCCCCTCGGCCAGGTGCCGCTTGCGGCGCTGGGCCGGCGTGACCCGCGACGAGAACGTCTGGAGCTCCTCGAGGGTGTGGACCCCGACCCCGCCGAGCCGCTCCATCAGCCCGTGCAGGACGTGGACGGTGGCGCGGGCGTCCTCGAGTGCGCGGTGGTTGGGCGTCACCGGCGACCCGAACGCCTTGGCCAGCGAGCTGAGCTTGCAGTTGGGGGCGTCGTCGCGGGTGATCACCCGGCGCGCCAGCCGCGCCGTGTCGAGCACCTCGAAGCGGGGCCAGGGCCGCCCCTGCTGCTCGGCGAAGTAGCGCAGGAACCCCACGTCGAACGGGGCGTTGTGGGCGACCAGCACCGTGCCGGTGGCGAACTCCAGGAACGCCGGGAGCGCCGACTCGATCGGCGGGGCGTCGGCGACCATCGTGGTGGTGATCCCGGTCAGGACGGCGATGAACGCCGGGATCTCGGTGTGGGGGTTGACCAGGGTCTGGAACTCGCCGAGCACCTCGCCGCCGCGCACCTTGACCGCGCCGATCTCGGTGATCATCGAGCCGCCCTCGGCCGAGCCGCCGGTGGTCTCGAGGTCGACGACGCAGAAGGTGAGGTCGCGCAGCGGACGTCCCAGCTCGTCGAAACTGCGTTGCGACTCCCAGCGGGAGGACGCACGCTGGTCGGCGCTGATCCTCTCGGTGGTGCTCATGCCGACGACGCTAGATCCGGCCACCGACAATGCCGGGTGCGACGCGCGGACCGACGTCCCGACTAGGCTGCACACCACGACCGGAGAGGAGCGACGATGACCGTGTCTCCTGTCTCGGACACCCCGGACCCTCCCGACGCGCCGGTCCTCGCCGAGCTCCCCGAGCAGGTCCGCGCCCGGGTGGTCGCCCTGGCAGCCGAGGTGCTGCCCGCCGTGCCCCGGCTGCCGGCCCCGGTCCGTCGCGTCGCCGACTTCGCGCCCGCGCGCCGTGCGCGCCTGGGGGGATCGGCGATCGTCGACGCGCTCGACGACGAGGAGTTCCGCCACCAGGTCGGCATCCAGGTCGCGGCCCGGCCGGCGTCGGGCTCCGACCCCGCGACCGACGCGGCCCACGCCTGGCTGGTCCGGCCGGACGGCTGGGAGGAGGCCGTCGCCGACGCCGTACGACGGCTCCCTGATCGCCCGGTCCGCGGCGACGACCGGGCCGCGCGAGAGACGGAGCGGCTGCGGGCGCGTCTTGCCGAGGCCGAGCAGGCGCTGCGCGACCTGCGCGCGGAGCAGCGCGGTCGCCTCGACGAGATCAAGGCCGAGAACACCGCGCTGCGACGGCGGCTGGGGGACACCCGCGTCGCGGAGAAGGAGGCGCGGGCGGCCGCCGAGCAGGCGGTGGCCGAGCGCGCGGCGGCCGAGGCCGCGGCCGAGGAGCGGGCCAGCTCGCTCGAGCGCGAGAACCGGCGCCTCCGCAGCCAGGTGGAGCGGCTCGAGGCCGACGCGGGACGGGTTCGCCGGGATGCCCGCTCCGAGCGGGACGAGGCGACCGTGCGTGCGCGCCTGCTGCTGGAGACCGTGATCGACGCCGCGGCCGGGCTGCGTCGCGAGCTGGCGCTCCCGGCGGTCTCCGGCGCACCCGCCGACCGCATCGAGGAGGAGCTCGGAGGCGCGTCGACGGCCGGCGGCGCCACGGCGGCGTCGGCCACCAGTCCCGCGGTGCTGGAGCAGCTGCTGTCGATGCCGCGGGCACGGCTCCTGGTCGACGGCTACAACGTGAGCAAGAGCGCCTGGCCGGCATCGGCGCTGGACGCCCAGCGGACCCGGCTGGTGACGGCGCTCGCACCCCTGGTCGCCCGGACCAGTGCCGAGACGACCGTGGTGTTCGACGCGGCGGAGTCCGAGCACCGGCCGCCCGTCAACGCACCGCGCGGGGTCCGGGTGCTCTTCAGCCCTCGCGGTGTGATCGCCGACGACGTCCTGCGGGACCTGGTGTCGGCCGAGCCCGCAGGCCGGGTGGTGGTCGTCGTCACGGCCGACCAGGCCGTCGCGCGCGACGTCGCGCGCGACGGCGCGAGGGTGGTCCCCCCGGAGGTGCTGCTCGAGCTGCTCGCCCGGTGAACCTCCGAGGCCGGGCGTGAGCGCGCGCCCGTCCTGGTCCGCCGCGACACGCCGGTGCGAGCCTCCGCCGGGGCCGGTTGTCGGTGGGCCCTGCCACCGTTCCCGGCATGACGACGAGAATCGACTGCGACGCCTGCACGGTGCGGGGTCTGCACTGCCACGACTGCGTGGTCACGGTGCTGCTCGGGCCGCCGCCCGAGCTGAGCCTCGACGACGACGGCGCCCGGGCGCTCGACGTCCTCGCCTCCGGCGGCCTGGTGCCGCCGCTGCGCCTGGTCAGGCCGGTCGACGGGCCGCACGTGGAGTCCGCGTGACCACCGTCGGCCGGGCCCCGACCCTGTGACGGATGTGACGCGTGTGACAGGCAACGTAAATTTCGCGCGCCGGCGCTGAGAAACTCGTCACGACACCGGTTGAAAGTTTGGCGGCCGACCGGCGCCCCCGTTAACGTGTGGCACTCAGGTGGCCGGACCGTGGATCACTCAGATCGACGCGGCCACCGCGCTGAGTCCCGGACCGGTCCGCCGGTCCAGGAGCCGGGGAACCAACCGGTGGCCGCGCCCGCGCGACCACCATGGGGTGAATCCTCCGCGAGAGCGGAGGTAGGGCAAACGTTGTGCCCGAATCCGTCAGCTCACCCGGTAGGCGTACGACGTGCAAGGAGAGCGCCACCTCGTGCTGAAGGGCCGGAAGCGACTCGTCACCCTCCTGTCCGGTACTGCCCTCGTGGCGGCAGTGGGCTTCATGCCCTCGACGCCCGCGAGCGCGGAGCCCGACATCGACACCGTCCAGGCTCGTGTCGACCGCCTCTACCGCGACGCCGAGCAGGCGTCCGAGCGGTACAACGACGCGAAGCTGGAGCTGCAGTCGCTCAAGCGAGACCTCGGCCTCCTCAAGGCCGACCAGGGCCGCCAGGACCAGCGCCTGGAGGCCGTTCGCCAGCAGGTCCAGGACTCGATCATCCGCCAGTACGAGGGCCAGGACCTCGCGGCGATGGGCCGGGTCGTCGTCTCCGACGACCCGCAGAAGTTCCTCTCCCAGCTGTCCACCATGTCGGCGTACAACGACATGCAGGACCAGCTCTTCGACGACTACGCCACCGAGCTGAAGTCGCTCGACATCCGCAGCGACGCGACCGCCAAGCGGGCCGCGCAGGTCGCGGAGCTCGAGAAGCGACTGGGCGCCGAGAAGGCGACCGTCGACGAGAACCTGAGCGAGGCCAAGACCCTGCTCGGCGAGCTCCAGGCCAAGCAGCGCGAGCAGATGCTCTCGCGCGGCACGGTCACCCGCACCGCGCCCGTGGCGGCGTCGGGCCGCGCCGGCGCGGCCGTCGCCTACGCGATGGCGCAGGTCGGCAAGGCCTATGTCTACGGCGCGGCCGGGCCGAGCGCCTTCGACTGCTCCGGGCTCACGATGATGGCCTGGGCCCAGGCGGGCGTGTCGCTGCCGCACTCGTCCAGCGCGCAGTACTCCTCCGGGCCGCACGTCGCCGAGAGCGACCTGCAGCCGGGTGACCTGGTCTTCTACTACAGCCCGATCAGCCACGTCGGCATGTACATCGGCAACGGGATGATCGTGAACGCCGAGAACCCGAGCTCCGGCATCCGGGTCACGAGCCTGCACGCGATGCCGTACGTCGGCGCGGTTCGCCCCGGCTGAGTCCCGATCCGCCGGACAGGGCTGAGATACTCGTCCGTGTGAAGACCGGTCGCCCGCTGCTGTGGGTGGCCGGTCTTTCGCTGTGCCTCCTCGTCGCGGTCGGCGTGGTCACCTGGACGGTCGTCGACGACAACCCGTACGTCGCCCCACCCGCACCGACGGCGAGCGCGTCCGGCCCCTCGCCCGCGCTCGCCACCCAGGCGCTGAAGCAGCTCGAGCGGGCGGTCCGGACGGGGGACGAGCAGGCTGCGCGGGCGCTGGCGCCTTCGGGGGACGACGCCGCCGCCGACCGGTTGGCCGGGATCGTCGCGAACGCCCGGGCGGCGCGCGTGACGGACTTCTCGCTGCGGTATGTCGACACCGAGGGGGCGTACGCCGACGGCGCGTGGCACGCGACGG
The DNA here is from genome assembly GCA_020636915.1 of Nocardioides sp. Lineage (GTDB taxonomy): Bacteria > Actinomycetota > Actinomycetes > Propionibacteriales > Nocardioidaceae > Nocardioides. Next base: position 78,330 of record JACJWV010000006.1, on the reverse strand, counting down.
CCGACGCGGCCTGGCGGTTCGCCGGCTTCGACCCGGCGCCCGCGACCGCGGAGGTGCTGGTGTCGCTGCAGGACGACGGAGACCGGGTCGCGGTGACCGGGATCGGGGGAGGTGGCCGGATCTCACCGCTGTGGATGTCCGGGCCCCTGCAGGTCCGCCGGAGCGCCGACACCCTGGTGCTGGTCGAGGGGTCGGCGCGCGAGGCCCGCGACGTCGCCCGGCGCGCGGAGGCGGCCGTGCCGGTCGTCCGCCGCGTGCTGCCGACCTGGCAGCGCGGGCTGGTGGTCGAGGTGCCCGCCTCGGTCGACGCGCTCGACCGGACGCTGGACGCCGACCCCGGCACCTACGACCAGATCGCCGCCGTGACGACCTCCGCCGACGGGCAGCTGACCCCGCAGTCGCCGGTCCACGTGTTCGTCAACCCCGACGTGTACGACGGGCTACGACCGACCGGTGCGCAGGTCGTGATGAGCCACGAGGCGACGCACGTGGCCACCGGGGCGTTCCTCAGCACCATGCCGCTGTGGATCCTGGAGGGGTTCGCCGACTACGTCGCCCTGCGCGACGTCGACCTGCCGGTCGCACGGTCGGCGTCGCAGATCATCGCCGAGGTGCGCAAGGACGGCGCGCCGCGCTCGCTGCCGTCGGCCGACGACTTCGGCACCCGCACCCCCGGCCTGGGCGCGACCTACGAGAGCGCCTGGCTGGCGAACCGGCTCCTCGCTCAGGACGGCGGGCAGGCGGCCCTGGTGCGCTTCTACCGCGACGTCGACGGAGGAGTCCCGGTGGGGCGGGCCCTGCAGACGGACTTCGGGCTCGGGGTCCCCGCCTTCACGCAGCAGTGGCGCGGCCTCCTGCAAGACTTGGCCTCATGAGGGCAGCCGGGTGAGGACCCCCGACCGCCGTGTCGCCCTGGTCGTGACCGCCGTCGGCGCGATCGCCGTCCTCGTGCTGGTCGTGCTGCGGGTGCCGTGGGACCCGGTCCCCGGCGGGACGCCGTCGCCCGCCGACCCGTCATCGGTGTTCACCGCGGAGCAGGTCGCGCGCGGCGAGGAGTACGCCCGCTGGGCGAGGCTCTGGAGCTGGAGCTCGCTGGTCGTGTCCCTGGTGGTCGCCTGCGTGCTCGGCTTCAGCCGGTGGGGGCGCCGGCTGGTCGGGCGGCTCCCGGGCTGGTGGTGGGTCCGGGTGGTGCTGGCGGTCGCCGCCGTCGAGCTGATCGGCAGGGCCGTGACCCTGCCCTTCGCCGTGCTCCTGCGTCGCCACGCCCTGGACAACGGGCTGAGCACCCAGCCGTGGTCGGGCTTCGCCGCGGACCTGGCGAAGTCGGAGACCCTGACGATCGTCGTGACGTCGCTGCTGCTCGTCGTGCTGGTCGGGTGTGCGCGCCGCTGGCCGAGGACGTGGCCGGCCGTCGCCGGGGGCCTGCTCGCCGTCCTGGTCCTCGCCGGCTCGTTCGTCTACCCGGTGGTGGTCGAGCCGCTCTTCAACCACTTCACCTCGCTGCCGGACGGTGAGCTGCGCACCCGAGTCCTCGCCCTCGCCGACCAGGAGGGCGTCCGCGTCGACGACGTGCTCGTGGCCGACGCCTCACGCCGGACCACCACGCTCAACGCCTACGTCTCGGGGTTCGGCGACACCCGCCGCGTCGTCCTCTACGACAACCTGGTCAACGACGTCCCGCAGGAGCAGACGCTCTCGGTGGTCGCGCACGAGCTCGCCCATGCCAAGCACGACGACGTGCTGACCGGCTCGCTCATCGGGGCGGCGGGCGCCCTGTTCGGCGTCGGAGTGCTCGCGCTCGTCGTCGGTGCGGTCGGGGACCGGCGCGGCGTCACCATGCGCGACCCCGAGGTCGTACCCCTGGTCCTCGCACTGATCGCCGTCGCGACGCTCCTCACCATGCCGGTGGAGAACGGCATCAGCCGCCGGATCGAGACCAGGGCCGACGTCGACGCCCTCGTCGCGACCCGCGACCCCGAGGCGTTCGTGGCGGTGCAGCGCGAGCTCGCCCTGCGCTCGCTCTCGGACCCGACACCGCCCGCGTGGGCGCAGTGGTGGTTCGGGTCGCACCCGATCACGCTCGTCCGGATCGCCATCGCCGAGCAGATCGGGGAGCAGCAGCAGGGGACCGAGCCCCGCTGAGCCCCCCAGGGGGCCGTCCCTGGGCGCCCCGAAATACATCGATGGCCGCGGACCTCCGGTCCGCGGCCATCGATGTCGGGGGATCTGCGTCAGAGCATCAGGGCGCGCCGCCGATGCCGGTGTTGGTGTCGTTGAATGCGCCGAGCACGGTGTTGCCGAGCAGGAACACCGCGGCCACCACGACCGCCGCGATACCGGCCACGAGCAGGCCGTACTCGACCGCGGACGCGCCGCGCTCGTCCATCTTGGACTTGTGTGCCTCGACGAGGATCATCAGGTATTGAAGCATTGGGGTCTCCCTCCCACTTGTTTGTCTCCCACTCATGAGGGCCCCGAGCGGGGTCCCTCACCCCATGTCGTCATCCTGCGCCCGCGGAAGGACTAGGCGGATCGAGCGATCGCACTACGCTTTCTAGTCATTTATGACTATGTCGACTGCCGGTTCGGTCATCCTTCGCGCCTGCCCAGCAATGTCGACCCCCGGCTGCCACCCGGGCGGTGCCGGGGAGGTCGTGCGAGGTGGTCGTGGGGGCGGCCGGGGCGGATGACGTCCTGGGGGAGGTCATGCGAGGTGGTCGCGGGGGCGGCCGGGGCGGATGACGTCCTGGGGGAGGTCATGCGAGGTGGTCGCGGGGGTGACCGGGGCGGATGACGTCCCGGGCGAGGTCATGCGAGGTGGTCGCGGGGGTGACCCGGGCGGATGACGTCCCGGGCGAGGTCATGCGAGGTGGTCGCGGGGGTGACCGGGGCGGACGACGTCCGGGGCGAGGTCATGCGAGGTGGTCGTGGGGGCGACCAGGTCGGCTGACGTCCGCCGGTGCCGCCCCGAGGAGGTCATCCGAGGTGGTTGCGGGGGCGACCGGGTCGGCTGACGTCCCCCCGCGGACGAGACGAGTGCGGGAGCAGCTCAGTGGGCGCCGGCGGGGTCCGGAGGGCGCACGGAGGACAGCAGCCCGATCCGCATCGCTGTGACCAGCGCCTGGGCGCGGTTCGAAGCGCCGAGCTTCTGGTAGATGTGCCCGATGTGCGACTTGGCCGTCGACTCGCTCATGAAGAGCCGTTCGGCGATCGCCGCCGTCCCGAGGCCGTCGGCGAGGAGCAGGAGGACGTCGTGCTCGCGGTCGGAGAGCCGGGTGCCGCCACCGCCGGTGCGGCGGACGACGGCCTGGGCCAGACCGCTGCAGACGAAGGACCGCGGTGAGACGGCCGCGTGCCGAACCGTGCGGACGACCTCCTGGGCGGGGGCGTCCTTGCCCACGAAGCCGGACGCACCGGCCTCCATGGCCGCGAAGATCTGGTCGTCGCCCGAGTGCATCGTGAGCACCACCAGCCCGGTCGACGAGCCGGTACGGCGCACGGCGCGCACGATGTCGAGCCCGGTCCCGTCGGGCAGCTGGAGATCGGCGACCACCACGTCGGGAGCCAGGTCGGCGTACGCCGCCATGGCGTCGGCGACGGTCCCCGCGGTTGCCACGACCTCGAGGTCGGGCTCGAGGTCGACGACCGCGGCCAGCCCGCTGCGGATCAGCTCGTGGTCGTCGACGAGCAGGACGGTGGTCATGTCAGGGCGGTCTCCTCGGTGCGGAGGACCGGCACGGCGGCCGGCTCTTCGGCGGACGGGGTGGCGGACGGGTCGGACAGGGGCGGCGCGGGCGGCCCCACGAGCCGGACCGTGACGGACGTGCCGTGCGGGCGACGCGGCGCGATCTCGAGGGTGGCGCCGATCAAGGTGGCGCGCTCCTGCATGATCGAGAGCCCGTGCGAGTCGGGCCGCGGCGGACGCAGCCCGCAGCCGTCGTCGCGGACGGTGATCTCCGCGGACGGCGGCCGGACCCGGCAGTGGACGTCGATGCAGCTCGCTCCCGCGTGCCGGACCGCGTTGGTCATCGCCTGTTGCGCGATGCGGAACAGCTCGGCCTCGACCTCGGGCCGGAGCCGGGTCTCCCGCTCGTCCAGCGTGACGTGCACGGGGACGCCGGAGGACTCGGTCAGGTGCCGGGCCACCGTGCCGAGGGCGGCGCCGAGGCTGGCGGCCTCCCCGACCCCGGACCGCAGGGTCAGCACCGACCGGCGTACCTCGCCGACGACGCCCGTGATGCGGGTGCGCAGGCCCTCGATGCGGACCGCCTGCTCCGGTGAGGTGGGGACGGCGGCGAGAGCGTCGACGAGGTAGCCGAGCGAGGCGATGTCCTGGGCCAGGCCGTCGTGCATCTCGCGGGCCAGCCGCCGGCGCTCGAACGCCGTGGCCCGGTCACGGAGCCGGGTGAAGAGCAACGCCGTGTCGAGGTGGACCGCTGCCGTCTCGAGCCGTGGCACGAGCGCGCGGACCCGGCGGGTCAGGTCGAGCCGGTCGGCGTCCATCCGCTCGGAGAGCCGGCCGGCGACGACGGCGACGATCTCCTCGCCCGCGACCAGCGGCAGTGCGAACGCGGTGCCCTCCACGATCGCGCGCTCTGCGAGCCGGCACCGGAGCGCGAGGACGTCGGCGTCCTGGAGCTGGGCGGTCGGGTCCGCCGACGTGGCGACGAGCGGTGTCAGGTCCCGGCCGTTGGGGACGTAGAGCGCGAGGGCGGTGGTCGGCAGCTCGTCGCGTACCCGGTCGAGGATCGCGCTCCCGAGCGCCGAGGGATCCAGGCTGGAGCCCAGCCCGTCGGAGACCTCGATCAGCTCGCGGATCAGCGCCCGGGTGTCGTGGTACGGCGCCAGCGGGTCCGGGTCGGGACGGCGCAGCGCCGGGTGCAGGAACGAGCCGATCAGGCCGAACCCGATGGCCGCCAGGGTGGCGCTGGTCAGGGCCTGGCACTGCGGCGTGCTCAGCACGCCGCCGTGCACGGCGGCGATCCCGGCCGCACCGGTCAGGCCGCACGTCAGGGCGGTCGCGGCCCCGGGCACACCGCGACGCAGGCCCGCGGTGAACGGCCCGACCACCAGGGCACCGGCGATGGCGGTGGTGTGGTCGAGCGCGACCCCACAGACCGAGCCGACCGCGAGCGGCTCGGCGACCGTGGTGAGCCACACCGGGAGCCGCGGGTCCATCTCGACGAGCTCGCCGACGACCCAGATCCCGCCGATGACGACGAGGGCGACGAGGGCCGGGCCGTCGTTGCTCCACAACGCCTGGGCGAGCAGGACGATGAGGACGAAGATCCGCGCCGCGGCGCCGAGGCGCAGGCGTTGCCAGGACCGGCGGGCCATCAGAAGGAGTCCATGATGCTCAGCACGGCCGGCCCGAGGACGACCACGAACAGGCAGGGCAGGATGCAGAAGATCAGCGGGATCGTCATCTTGACCGGGACCTGCTGGGCGCGCTCCTCGGCCCGCTGGCGGCGCTTGACCCGGATCTCCGCGGACTGCACGCGCAGCACCTGGGCGATCGGGATGCCGAGCATGTCGGCCTGGACCATCGCGCCCACGAAGGCGCGGAGCTCCGGCACCGTCGACCGGTCGGCGAGCCCGCGCAGGGCTGCGGAACGGCCCTGTCCCAGCTGCATCTCCCGCAGCATCCGGGCGAGCTCGTCGGCGAGGGGGCCCTCGGTGTTCTGGGCGACCTGCTGGACGGCCGCGTCGAACCCGAGGCCAGCCTCCACGCTGATGGTGAGCAGGTCGATCGCGTCCGGCAGAGCGCGCCGTACGCGCTCGGATCGGTCGTAGGCACGCTGGTAGAGCAGGAGCGCGGGAGCGTAGAAGCCGATCACGGCGCCCCCGACCACGAGCACGAGGAGCACCGGCAGCGACACCCCGATGACCAGGCCGAGGAGTCCCGCGCCCCCGACGCCGGCCAGGGCACCCAGGACGGTCCAGGTCAGGACCCGGTCGACGGTCCAGCCCGGCGGGTTGCCGGCCAGGTCGAGCTTGCGGCGGATCCGCTCGGGAGCGTCCCGGCCGGCGAGGCGACGGCCGAGGCTGCGGGCGCGGTCCAGCAGGGGGTCGAGCGCGCGCTCGCGGAACGGCGGGTCCGCCTCGGCCACGAGCGCCTCGGGTGCGGCGGAGGTGGCCTCGATCAGCGCGATCGAGCGGGCGACGCCGCGCTGGTCGGGTGCCTCGCGCATCGCCATCGACAGCAGCCCGACCGCGACCGCGACCAAGAGGGCGCCGAGCAGCAGCGTCACGTCACACCTCCACCTTCACCAGGCGGCTCATCCAGAAGGCGCCGACCCCGAGCAGCAGGACGCCGACCGACAGCAGGATCCAGCCGCGGGGGTCGCTGAACATGGGCGAGATGTAGGACCGGTTCGCGACGAGCAGATAGAGCAGGAACGCGACCGGCAGGCAGCCGAGCACCCAGGCGGAGAGGCGCCCCTCCGCGGACAGGGCCGAGACCTGGCGGCGGACGTACTCCCGCTCCCGCATGGTGGCGGCCACGGTGTCCAGCAGCTCGGCCAGGTTGCCGCCGACCTCGCGCTGGATACGGATCGCCATCACCGCCCAGTGCAGGTCCTCGCTGCCGAACCGGGCGGCGACACCGTCGAGCGCGTTCTCCAGGGGCATGCCGAGCCGGGTCTCGACGAGCGCCCGGCGGAACTCGCCGGCGACCGGCTCGACCCCCTCGCGGGTGACGGTCTCCGCGGCCTGGGCGAGCGAGAGCCCGGCGGCCAGCGCCCCCGACATCAGCGACAACGTGTCGGGCACGGCGGCCCCGAACGCCTTGCGGCGGCGGCTCCCGCGCAGCCCGAGGACGAGCCACGGGACCACGACGCCGAGCAGCAGGAAGACGAGGAAGAGCGGGATGTTGCCCGCGCCCAGGAGGAGGCCGACCATGCCTGCCGCCACGAAGACGCCGACCTGCACGAGCAGCCACTCGGCCGGCTTGAGCCGGCTCCCGGCCGCATCCAGCCGGCGCCGGATCCGCTGCTCGAGCCCGCGGTTCCCCTGCAGGACCTGGGCCGCCGCCCCGGTCGCCTGGGCCATCGCGCCGGCACGCTCGCCCCCGGTGGGCCCGGTGGCGTCGACACCGGCCAGCGGCCCGACGTACGACGCGACCCGCTCCTCGGGCGACATCGCCCGGGGGCCGGAGGCCGGGACGAGCAGCACGAGCACCGCGAGCAGGCCCAGGCCCAGGGCCGCGGCGCCGGTCAGCAGCAGCGGGTTCACCGCGCCCCCTGGATGAACAGCGCCGGGTCGACCTCGATCCCGGCGTAGGAGAGCTTGTCGAGCAGCTTCGGACGCAACCCGGTCGGCGCGAGGCACTCCGTCGCGCGGTCCCAGACGAAGATGTCCTGCAGCGTGACGACGTCCCCTTCCATGCGCTCCACCTCGGTGACGTGGGTGATGCGCCGGGACCCGTCCTTGAACCGGGTCTGGTGGACGATCAGGTCGACCGCCGAGGCGATCTGCTCGCGGATCGCGCGCATCGGCAGGTCCATGCCGGCCATCAGCACCATCGTCTCGATGCGGGACAGCGTGTCGCGCGGGCCGTTGGAGTGCACCGTGCAGATCGACCCGTCGTGACCGGTGTTCATCGCCTGCAGCATGTCCAGCGCGGAGGCGTCGCGGACCTCGCCGACGACGATCCGGTCCGGACGCATGCGCAGCGCGTTGCGGACCAGGTCGCGGATGTCGACCTCGCCGCGACCCTCGATGTTGGCCGGCCGCGACTCGAGGCGGACCACGTGCTCCTGGCGCAGCTGCAGCTCGGCTGCGTCCTCGATGGTGACGATGCGCTCGTCCTCCGGGATGAACGAGGAGAGGACGTTGAGCGTGGTCGTCTTGCCCGCGCCGGTGCTCCCGGAGACGATCACGTTGAGACGGGCGCGGACGCAGGCGTCGAGGAAGTCGCGGGACTGGTCGGTGAGCGTCCCGTTGGCGACCAGGTCCTCCGCCCCGAGCGGGTCGGCCGCGAACTTGCGGATGGTCAGCGCGGACCCGTCGACCGCCAGCGGCGGCACGACCGCGTTGATGCGGCTGCCGTCGGGCAGGCGGGCGTCGACCATCGGGCTGGACTCGTCGACCCGGCGACCCACGCGCGAGACGATCTTGTCGATGGTGCGGCGCAGGTGCGCCTCGTCGACGAAGCGGGCGAGCGTCGGCTCGAGCCGGCCGTCGCGCTCGAGCCAGATCCGGTGCGCACCGTTGACCATCACCTCCGAGACCGTGGGGTCGCGCAGGAACGGCTCGATCGGGCCATAGCCGAGGATGTCGTCGGTGATCTCCTGCGTGACCCGCGCGCGGTCGCTGTGGCTCAGCGGGGGGTCCTGGGCGCCGAGCACGTCGGCGAGCACCGTGCGCACCCGCTCGTCGAGCTCGTCGTGGTCCATCTCGGCGTCGTATAGCTGCGGCCCGAGCTGCTCGAGCAGCTCGGCGTGCACGGTGCCCTTGATCTCCTCGATCCGGTCGTGCTTGCGCAGCCGCGACTTGCGACGCCCCAGGGGCTCACCCTCGGACGGGGTCGGCAGCTCCTCGACGCCGGTGACGACGCGGGCGGCTGCGAGTCGGTCGGCCAGTGTCATCGGGTCACCTCCGGATCCTGAAGCGCCGGGCAGGGGCGGCCACCGCCGCGTCCGCCGGCTCGGCGCCGGACGGTGCGTCGGGCTGGCCGGCGAGCCGCGTGGCGAGCGAGCGGATCGCCCCGCTCGAGGGGTGGTCCGGCTTGCCGCTGACGATCGGCGTGCCGGCGTTCGTCGCCGCCGCGATGTCGACCGACGTGGCGACCTGGGTGGTGACCGACATCCCGAGGATCGCCTCCACCTTCTCCGGCCCGATGCCGACGGCGTCGTCGGCACGGTTGAGGAGCAGGTGCCGGTGGCCCTTGGCGATACCGAGGACGTCGAGGGTCTCCAGTGCCACACGGACGTTCTTCAGGGTCGGTACGTCGAGGGTGGCGACGACCACGCACTCGTCGGTCTCGTCCAGCGCGGCGAGAGTGGGCTCGTCGAAGGCCGGCGCGGTGTCGACGACGACCCAGTCGAAGGTCTCGCGCAGCGTCGCGAGCACGCGCGCGACCAGTCCGGGCGTGATCCGCTCGCGGACGTCCGGCTGGTTCGGCGCCGCGAGCACCATGACGGAGTCCTGGTGCCGGGTGAGCAGCGGGCCGACCATCGACGGGTCCAGGGTGTCCTCGGCCCCGACTGCGTGCTCGATGGTGTGCGAGGGGAAGAGCTGGAGCGTGATGGCGACGTCGCCGAAGGCGAGGTCCAGGTCGACCAGACAGACCCGGCGCGCACCGCGGTCGGCGAGCGACAGTGCCAGGTTGACCGCCATCGTCGTCTTGCCCACCCCACCCTTGGGGGAGAAGACCGTGATCACCTTGCCGCGGTGCGCGAGGCCGACCGGCCCGCGCAGGGCGACGTGCAGCTGGTGGGCGCGGTTCGCCGCGGCGGCGACGGCCTCGAGGTCGTCGTCCGGGACGACGTCGCGGGCGCCGGCCTTGATCGCCCGCGTGAGCAGCCCGGCGTCGATGAGGTCGCGGGCCAGGACGACGCTGATGGTCGGTCGACCGGTGCGCAGGCTCTCGCAGGTGGCGAGCGCGGCGTCGAGGTCGAGGTGTGGTCCGAGCACGACCAGGTACTCGTCGGTGTGCTCGCCCAGCCACGCCGTCAGGCGCTCCGTGGAGTCGATGCCGTGAGCACCGTCCGGCATGGCGTCCAGCAGGCCCGCGACGGTGGCGGGATCCGGATCGATGACGACAGGCACGAGGTCACCCCCTCTAGTGGAACAGGTTGGCGGCCGTGACGGCGTTGCTGCCGGGCTTGACCTTGCTGCCACCGTTGAGGAGCGCGAAGGCCAGCTCGCCGTTCGTCGATGCGTAGAGCACCTTCTGCGCGTCCTTCTGGTCGACAGCGACGGTGAGCAGCGTCCGCGGCAGCTCCTCCGTGGTCGCCGCACCCCCGTCGTCGGTCGTCGTCGTGGCGACCGGGGCGGTCGAGCCCACCCCGAGCACCGTGACGCGCGGAAGCAGCAGGCGCGTGAACGGCTGGCCGGTCCCGGTGTCGGTGCCGTTGAGGAAGACCGAGACCTCCGACCCCGGCTCGAGGAACCCGGAGACCCGGGCGGCGTCGGTGAGGTTCACCGAGACCGCCATCTTGCCGGCGGGGATCGGCAGGGACGCCGCCGCGTCGCCCGATGACCCGAACTTGTCGGTGATCAGCTGCTCACCGGGGTAGATCGTGACGAGCGCGACCTGGCCGTCCAGGCCGGAGTACGACGTCTGCGCGTCCTCGAGCACGTCGGCCCGGGCGACGGACTCGGTGCCGATCTTGCCGGCCGCCTTGGCCGACTCCACCGACTCGCCCGCCGCGATCGGCTGAGTCGCGACGAGCACGTCGACCCCACCGAACTTGTCCTGTGCCCGTTGGTCCGCGCCCCGTGCGTACACCAGCACGAGCGCCACGCCCAGCACGGCCACCACGGCTGCGCCGATGACCAGCAACCGGCGTCGATCCATCTCCGCTGCCCCTCCCAGTGCGTCGGAAAGACAGGGCCCTCACCCCCGAGATCCCTGCCTGAGGCGGCACTGTAGGAGCCTTCCGAGGCCGTGTGGAACCGTTGCACAGACCACCGTCGGAGCGATGTTTCAACCACCCTTCGGGGTGGGTAGAGGGTCGTGAATCAGCAGTATCTGCTGGGCTTCCAGCTCTCGTCGGTCACGACTGGTAGAGCGCGGCCACGTCGTCCTTGAACTCGCGCATGACGACGTTGCGCTTGAGCTTCAGGCTCGGGGTGAGCTGGCCGCCCTCCTCGGTCCACTCGTCGGCCAGGATCGTGAACTTGCGGATCGACTCGGCCTTCGAGACCGCGCGGTTGGCCTCGTCGACGGCCTCCTGGATGGTGGCCCGCAGGTCGGGATCGTCGACCAGGTCGGCGACGCTGCCGGTCTTGCCGTGCTGCTCGGCCCAGAGTGGGAAGGAGTCCCGGTCGACCGTCACGAGGGCACCGACGAAGGGCTGGCCGTCGCCCACGACGACGCACTGGTCGACGAGGAAGTGCAGCCGGACCCGGTCCTCGAGCACCGCGGGCGCGACGTTCTTGCCGCCCGCCGTCACGATGATCTCCTTCTTGCGGCCGGTGATCCGCACGAAACCCTCGTCGTCGACCTCACCGAGGTCGCCGGTGTGGAACCAGCCGTCGCGCTCGAGGGCCTCGGTCGTCGCCTTCTCGTTCTGCCAGTAGCCGGCGAAGACCTGGCCGCCCTGGAACAGCAGCTCGCCGTCGTCCGCGACCCGCACGGCGGTCCCGGGGAGAGGCCGGCCCACGCTGCCGATCTTGGTCGCCTCGGGGAGGTTGACCGTCAGTGCCGCGGTCGTCTCGGTGAGGCCGTATCCCTCGAGCACGGTGAGCCCGATGCCACGGTAGAAGTGGCCGAGCTTGTCGCCCAGCGGTGCGCCGCCCGAGACGGCATAGGTGCAGTTGCCTCCGAGCGCGTCGAGCAGCTTGGCGTAGACGAGCCGCTTGAAGACGGCGTGCTTGGCGCGCACGGCCAGGGAGGGTCGTCCGCGGTCGAGGCCGCGTGAGTAGTCGATCGCGGTCTGGGCGGCCAGGTCGAAGATCCGGCCGCGGCCGTCGGCTGTCGCGCGCTGGGAGGCGGTGTTGAAGACCTTCTCGAACACGCGGGGGACCGCGAGGATGAACATCGGCCGGAACTCCTGCAGGTCCGGCAGCAGGTTCTTGATGTCGGCGCTGTGGCCCAGCCGGGTGCGGGACTTGATGCACCCGATCTGGATGATCCGGGCGAAGACGTGGGCGAGCGGCAGGAAGAGGAGCGTCGAGGCGTCCTCGGTGAACAGCTCCTCGAGCTCGTCGACCGCCACGCCGAGCTCGAACATGAAGTTGCCGTGCGTGAGCATGCAGCCCTTGGGGCGGCCGGTGGTGCCTGAGGTGTAGATCAGCGTCGCGAGGTCGAGCGGGGTGGCCGTCGTACGGCGCTTCTCCAGCTCCTCGTCGGAGATGTCGTCCCCGAGGCTGGTGAGGGTGTTGATCGCGTTGTCACCGATCGACCAGACGTGGTTGAGCTGGTCGAGCTCACCGCGGACCTCGGCGATCCGGGCCAGGTGGTCGGCCCCCTCGGCGACGACCGCCCGCGCGCCGGAGTCCCGCAGGATCCAGGCGATCTGCTCGGCCGACGAGGTCTCGTAGACCGGCACGGTCACCGCACCTGCGAACCAGATCGCGTAGTCGAGCAGGGTCCACTCGTAGCGGGTCTTGGAGATCAGGGCGACGCGGTCGCCGACGCCGATCCCGGCAGCGACCAGACCCTTGGCGACCGCGCTCACCTCGGCGAGGAACTGCGCGGCCGTGACGTCCTCCCAGGCCCCGCCGGCCGCCGAGGGACGGCTGAGCTGCACGGTGTCACCGGCGTCGCGGGCGTTCGCCACGACGTCGTCGGTGAGGTTCCCGGTCGACGGGATCTCGGTCGTCAACGGGGTGGAGAACTCGCGCACCGGCTGAGGTTACCGCGCGGTCGGGGCGCCTCGACCATCCGGTACGCTCGCTGCCCGAGTCGTCCACGAGCAACCGTCCAGCGAGGGGACCCGATGGCCGAGCAGACCGAGTCGTCGATCGTCATCGACGCCGCCCCGGCGGAGATCATGAACGTGATCGGCGACTTCCCGGCGTACCCCGAGTGGGCCAAGGGCGTCACGGTCGCCGACGTCGTCGCCGAGTTCGACGACGGCTGGGCCGAGCAGGTGTTCTTCTCCCTCGACGTCAGCCCGATCCGCGACGAGTACACCCTCTCCTACGTGTGGGACGGCTACGACGGCGTCACCTGGACGCTCGTCGAGGGCAAGATGCTCAAGGCGCTCGACGGCGCCTACCTCCTGCGCGAGCTCGGCAACGGCTCGACCGAGGTGACCTACCGGCTCGCGCTCGACGTCTCCATCCCGCTCATCGGCATGCTCAAGCGCAAGGGCGAGAAGATCCTGATCGACACCGCCCTGAAGGGCCTGAAGAAGCGGGTCGAGTCCCTCTGAGGACCTGCCTGTGAGGATCCTGCTGTTCACCGGCAAAGGTGGGGTCGGGAAGTCCACCGTCGCTGCCGGGACCGCCGCACTGGCTGCCGCCGAGGGGCACCGCACGCTGGTGCTCTCGACCGACCCGGCGCACTCGCTGGCCGATGCCTACGGGTGTGCGCACGGCACGATCGGTGCCGAGCCGACGGAGGTCGCCGACGGGCTCTTCGTCCAGCAGGTCGACGCCCAGCTGCGCTTCGAGCAGTCCTGGGCCGACATCCAGCGCTACCTGCTCTCGGTGCTCGACGTCGCGGGCGTCGACCCGGTCGCGGCCGAGGAGCTCACCGTCATCCCCGGCGCCGAGGAGGTGCTCGCGCTGCTCGAGCTGCGCCTGCACGCCCTGTCGGGCGGGTGGGACGTGATCGTGGTCGACTGCGCTCCGACCGCCGAGACGCTGCGGCTGCTCGCGCTGCCCGAGGCACTGGGCTGGTACATGCACCGGGTGTTCCCGGTCGAGCGGCGGGTCGTGAAGGCGCTCCGGCCGGTGCTGAGCCGGGCGGCCGGCGTCCCGATGCCCGGCGACACGGTCTTCGACGCGATCGAGCGGCTGCACGCCGAGCTCGAGGAGGTCCGGACGCTGCTCAGCGGGCCGGACTCCAGCGTGCGGCTGGTGCTGACGCCGGAGAACGTCGTGCTCGCCGAGGCGCGCCGCTCCTACACGACGTTGTCGCTGTTCGGGTACCGGGTCGACGGTGTCGTGGCCAACCGGGTCTTCCCGGCCGACGGCGCCGACGACTGGCGGGCCGGCTGGGTGGTCGCCCAGGACGAGGTGCTCGAGCGGGTCGGGGAGTCCTTCGCCGGGCTGCCGATCTGGCGCTCGGAGTACCGCCCGCGCGAGCCGGTCGGGGTGGATGCCGTCACCGACCTCGCCCGCGAGGTCTACGACGGCACCGACCCGCTGGCGACCTCCCGGTCCCGGGGCCCGTTCCGCCTGCGGCGTACCGAGGCCGGCGCGGTGCTGCGCCTGGCCCTGCCGCTGGTCTCGCGCGCCGAGGTCGACCTGGCGCGCAACGGCGACGACCTGGTCGTGACCGTGGGATCGTATCGTCGGCTGCTGACGCTGCCCTCGGGGTTGTCGCGACACCGGATCGCCGGCGCCCGGGTGGAGCAGGGGGAGCTGCAGGTGCGGTTCGTCGAGGACCCCGAGGATGTCGACAACGAGGCTGGGAGATGACGTGAGCGGGGACCGCGAGGATCCGGACGTCGGATCGGTCGCCGAGGAGGCGGTGAAGCTCCTGGGTGCGCTGACCGACTGGGCGAAGGACACTGCGCAGGACGTGGACCGGCACCTCGCGACGGGTGCGGAGGAGTGCACGTACTGCCCGATCTGCCGCACGGTGCACACCGTCCGGCAGCTCAGCCCCGAGGTGCGCGCCCAGCTGGCGACCGCGGCGACCTCCCTGCTGCAGGCGGCGTCGGGACTGATCGCCACCGCGGCGCAGGACCAGGCCTCGCGTCCCGGCGTGGAGCGCATCGACCTCGACGGCGGCGACGACGACTGGTCGGCGGACGACTGGTCGGCAGGAGAATGGCCGGAGGACACTGACCCCGAGGAGGAGGGCGAATGAGCCTGGCGTGTGGCATCGACGTCGGCGGCACCAAGATCGCCGGCGGGGTGGTCGACGAGGACGGGCGCGTCCTGGAGGAGCAGCGCGTCGTCTCACCCGCCACCGACGCCGAGGCGATCGAGGAGGCCATCGCCGGCCTGGTCGCCGACCTCCGCTCGCGGCACGACATCGCCACGGTCGGCGTCGGGGCCGCCGGATACGTCGACAAGGCCCGGGCGGTCGTGCTCTTCGCGCCGAACGTCGCCTGGCGCAACGAGGACCTCAAGGGTGAGCTCGAGAAGCGTGTCGAGCTCCCGGTGGTCATCGAGAACGACGCCAACGCCGCTGCGTGGGGCGAGTTCCGGTACGGCGCCGCGCACGACGCCGAGGACCTGCTGCTCGTGACGGTGGGGACCGGCGTCGGTGGTGGTCTGGTGCTGGACGGCGAGGTCTACCGCGGCGCCAACGGCGTGGGCGCCGAGATCGGGCACATGCGGGTGGTCCCCAACGGGATCCTCTGCGGGTGCGGCAAGCACGGGTGCTTCGAGCAGTACGCGTCGGGCTCCGCGCTGGTGCGCGAGGCACGCTCGCTCGCCCTCAGTGGTGCCCAGATCGCCCAGGGCATGCTCCAGCGCGCCGGGGGCGACCTCAACCGGATCACCGGCCCGCTGATCACCGAGGCCGCGCAGGCCGGTGACGCCGGCGCGATCCAGCAGCTGGCCGAGCTCGGCCGCTGGCTGGGGGAGGGCATCGCCTCGCTCGCCGAGGTGCTCGACCCCGAGGTCGTCGTCATCGGCGGCGGGGTCAGCGAGGCCGGCGACCTGCTCCTCGAGCCCACTCGGGTCGCCTTCGCCGGGCAGCTGGTCGGGCGCGGCTTCCGGCCGATCCCCCAGATCCGCAAGGCGCAGCTCGGCAACCACGCCGGCCTGATCGGCGCGGCCGACCTGTCCCGGCGCTGACGCCGGGACGCTCGCGGTCCACGTCGAGTGGTCGGTAGGCGTCCGGCCGGCAACTAGGGTCGGTGCATGCCCGACTTCACGTGGCTCCCGGCCAACCAGGCGACGACCGAGGACGTGGAGGCGGTCTTCGCCACGGGCGGAGCGCGGAAGTGCCGTTGCCAGGCGCTGAAGGTGCCCGGCTGGATCTGGCGGGACACCACCCAGGAACAGCGGGACACCGCGCTGCTGGAGCAGACCGCCTGCGGCAGCACCGGGCCGACGTCTGGCTTGATCGGGTACGTCGATGGGGAGCCCGCCGGCTGGGTCGCGGTCGAGCCCCGGGAGAACTACCCCAGGATCTGGAGCCGGAAGCAGCCGTGGATGCGGATGGACCCCGAGCTCGAGGGCGTCTGGTCGGTCACGTGCTTCGTCGTGCGCACGGGCTGGCGCCAGGCGGGGCTGACCTACGAGCTGGCCCACGCCACCGTCGAGCACGGCGAGCAGGTCGGCGCCCGCGTCCTGGAGGGCTACCCGTTCGAGCCGCCGCCGGGCAAGACCGTGATCTGGGACGAGGCCTCGGTCGGACTGGTGCAGGTCTTCCTCGAGGCCGGGTACGAGGTGGTCGCCTCGCCCACGCTGCGGCGGCGGGTCGTCAGGAGAACGCTCGGCGGTCCTACCTGACCGGTCACGGCGCGAGGGCGTGTCCGGACCGCCTTGTGCCGGGTCGGCTTCCGGAGTGCCGCGGCTCGCGGTCTGCGTCGGTGGTCGAGCTCTGGCCGTCGGTGGACACCGGTGGTCGAGCCTGTCGAGACCCCGGTGGTGTGAGCAGGGCCGTGACTGCCGGCATCCTGCGGGCGGTCTGGGGTTGCGTCCGACAGGCTGGCTACGGGAGAGGTGCGTCCGGGCTGGCGCTGCTTCCCGGCCTGCGGCACGCGGCTCACGGCCGGGACGTCATCAGAACTGAGCAACCGTCGCCACGATCCTGATGACCTCCCGCGTCCGAAGGGCGAGGGGCTCGAGGACCACGGGTCCTGGTCGGGGCGCGAGGTCGTCGTTCTTGCGACCCGGCATGGTGCGGGCATGGGTGTGTCCCCGCCGGCGCGGTGGGTGCCGGCGGGGTGGGGGTCAGCCGCTATGTCGCTGGCTGTTGCCGGGGTCGGTGTACCGGTAGCCGAGCGGGCTGGTCCAGGTGAACCCGGTGTCCGGGTCGTAGTCGTAGGTCCAACAGGTGTTGGTCTTGAGGCGGTGGTGGCCCCGGCAGGGCGGGTACAGGTTCGACGAGGTCGTCTTGCCTTCGGGCCACTCCTGGCGGTGGTCGAGGTCCGACCCGTGCTCCTGCTGCTGCTCGTCGGTGCCGGCCGGATCCACCCGCTTCTTCCGCTTCTTCGCCCGGTAGCCCGGGCGGGAGGGGCGGTGGCAGCCAGGGAACGGGCACTCGGCGAACCGGAGCTTGACCTGCTCGACCATCCGCTCGGTGGGGGTGCAGGCGTCGGTGGCCATCTCGGCGTTGAGGTCGATGACGGGGCGGATCGTGACCTTGGTGCCGGCCCGGGTGCACCACTCGCGGACCTGTTCGACGGTGGTGGTCGACCGGGTGTTGTCCACGTCGGCGGTGGCTTGTCCGGGGCGGGTGTGCACGAAGACCATCACCCCCGGCACTGGCCCCTCCTCACTGGGCGGATCGTCGTGCCGGCCGCCGAGCATGCCCAGGACCATGGACCGGCGGACCTGCAGCGGGATCGTGTCGTCGAGCTCGGCGGCGCGGGTGGCGAGGTAGTCCTCGAACGCGACCGCGTCGGGGACGTCGGCCATCGCGGTGATCGGGACCAGCCCGTCGTAGGTCATCGCCCCGAGGTGGGTCTTCACGTGCCGCGGCGTTCGGTCTCGACCGGGTCGTGCTCCTTGCGTGCCTTCTCGACCTGCCGGTCGATCTCCGCATACGAGCACCGCCTCGCCACGAAGTACAGCGCCCGATCGACCGCCGCCGCACCCACCATCGGCAGCGAGGCGGTGGCTTGGGCGATCCGCCGGGCCTTCCACACCGCCACCTGTCCGGACAGCACCCGTGCCCAGGTCCGCGGGAGCCGGTAGGCGAGCTCCACCGCGTCCCCCAGGTACCGCCGCCCGGAGTCGGTCGACATGCCGACCGCGAGGGCGAACTCCGCGACCGCGCCCTCGTCGACCGCGGGGGCGCCGTCGCCGGCGATCTCCAGCTCCCGCATCCCCCACTCGATGGTGGTGTCGACCTCGTCTCCGGGGTGGAGCCGGACCCACTCCACGGCGAGCTGGAGCTTGCGGATCGCGGCACCGGTCTCGATGTCGTGCTCGTGGATCGCGGCCGCGATCACCTGCTCGGCGGATGTCTCGCCGGTGGTGGTCGCGGTGGTGGTCATGGGTCCACTCAAGCACTCGCCACCGACAGCCGATGGTGCTCAGACCCCTTTGTCCACAAGGGTTCTGGTCACGATCACGTCACGATCAGCAGCCCGATTCCACCGCGCCGGAACAGCGTCGAAACAGTGGAGTCCGTGACGTACCAGGTACGTCAACAGCTCCACCATCCGCAGCTGCGACCGCAAGCCGGGAAGCAGCGCCAGCCCGTGCGGCGCCCTACCCGCGTAGCCAGCCTGTCGGTCGCAACCCGAGACCAGCCCGCAGGACGCCGACACCAGCGCCCCGAGCAGGCGCAGGGGTCTCGACAAGCTCGACCACTGGCGCCAAGCGCGACCACCGGCGACGAGCCCGTCCACCGGCGACGGGCCTGACCGCCGGCGACAAGCTCGACCACCGACGACGGGCCTGACCGCGACCAGGATTCAGGACGACCTCCAGTGCGCCCTCGTCACCCGGGACCGCCTCGTCTGGTCGAATGACCCCGTGGCCCTCTTCATCGGCGTCGACATCGGTGGCACCAAGGTTCTGGCGACCGCGGTCTCCTCGACCGGGCGCGTGTCGCGCACCGCCCGACGTACGACGCCGGGCCGCCGGGTCGAGGCGCGGCTGGTCGAGGACGCGCTGACCGAGGCGGTCGAGGAGATCGCCGGGACCCGCCGGGTCCGGGCGATCGGGATCGCCGCGGCCGGGTTCGTCGACGCGCAGGGGGAGCGGGTGCGCTTCGCCCCGCACCTGCCGTGGCGCGACGAGGGCGTGCGGGCCCGCCTCCAGGAGCGCTGGAGCGCACCGGTCGTGCTCGACAACGACGCGAACTGCGCGGCCCGCGCCGAGGTGACCTACGGCGCGATCGGGGGTGCGGAGACGGCGCTGCTGGTCACGATGGGCACCGGCATCGGCGGCGCCGTCGTCCTCGACGGCGAGGTGCACCGGGGCTTCAACGGCATGGCGGGGGAGTTCGGCCACATGCAGGTCGTGCCGGGTGGGCACGCCTGCGAGTGCGGCGGGGCGGGCTGCTGGGAGCAGTACTCCAGCGGCAACGCCCTGGTGCGGCTGGCCCGGGACGCGATCGTCGCCGGCGAGCCCACCACCCTCGCCGAGGCCTGCGGGGAGGATCCCGGGCAGCTGACCGGGCCGATGGTCACCGACGCCGCGGCCGCCGGCGACGCCGTGGCGCTGCGCGCGTTCGCCACGGTCGGGGACTGGCTGGGCGTGGGGCTGGCCAACCTGGTGGCGGCCTTCGACCCCGAGATCGTCGTGATCGGCGGCGGGCTCTCCGCGGCCGGCGACCTGCTGCTCGACCCGGCCCGGTCGGCGCTGCGCGCGTCGCTGGTCGGCTCCGCTCACCGCGACGTGCCGCCCGTCGCCCGGGCGGCGCTGGGCCCCGAGGCCGGCGCGATCGGGGCGGCGGACCTGGCCCGCCAGACCTTCAGGATCGGCGGTACTCGGGCACGAGCTCGACTGCGAGCTGCTCGAGGAACAGCCCCACGTCGGTGACGATGCCGCGAGCCTGCGACGAGCCGCGGTCGGCGAGCTTGGTGACCGTCGCGGGGTTGATGTCGACGCAGACGAGCGGGACCGAGGCGGGCAGGATGTTGCCGGTCGCGACCGAGTGCAGCGTCGTCGCCACCATGATGCAGAAGCCGACGTCCCGGAGCTGGGCGCGCATCGCGCGCTGACCCTCGATCACGTCGGTGTAGACGTCCGGCAGCGGACCGTCGTCACGGACCGAGCCCACCAGCACGAACGCCTTCTCGTGGGTCACCAGCGCGTGCATGATCCCGCTGGTCAGCAGGCCGCTGTCGACCGCGGCCTTGATCGAGCCCTCCCGGCGGATGGTGTTGAGGGCGCGGATGTGGTGCTCGTGCCCGTGCTCGACGCCGCGCGCCATCGCCAGGTCGACGCCGAGGCTGGTGCCGTAGAGCGCCGACTCGATGTCGTGGGTGGCCAGCGCGTTGCCGGCGAAGAGCACGTCGACGTACCCGGCGTGGACCAGGGCGACCAGCGCGGGCGCGGCGCCGGTGTGGACGACGCCCGGGCCGCCTACCCAGAGGACCTTCTTGCCCTCCGCCTTGGCCTCGCGCATGCCATCGGCGACCTGGCGCACCAGCACGGCGTGCGGCTTCTCCGAGGACACCTCGGACTCCATGAAGCCGAACGCACCCGCCGTGGCGTCGGGCTCCGGGATGGAGACCTTCACGCCGGCCGCCCCGATGACGACGAGCATGCCCGCCCTGAGGTCGGACATCGGCAGCGTGTACACGCGGGTCGGTGCGCCGGCGGCGTCGCGCTCGACGATGAGGCCGCAGTCCATCTCCGGGTTGTCGACGTCCAGCCAACGCCCGTCGACCCGCACCCGGGTGTCGAGGTTGGTGGTGGAGTAGAAGCCGTCGGGGAAGACCCCGTCGCGGTCGGCCTCCGCGGTGGTCGCCTCGCCCGGGTCGACCTGGTTGACCCCGCGGGTCTGCAGCCGCATGAGCAGCCGCTGGAGCGCCTCGTCGTCCTCGGCGATCACGGTGATGACCGCGTGGGACGGGTCGTCGGTCTCCCGACCCACGTCGAAGCGGTCGATCGTGTAGTCACCGCTGTACTCGCGGATGTCGTCGAGGACCAGCGACAAGATGCCGTGGTCCATCAGGTGGCCGGTGATCTCGACGGTCTCGTGGGCGCTCACGGACGCACCCTAACGGGACCGCTGACAGTGCTGGATTGGCACGCTGCGTCTCGACACGCCGGTCGCGACCTCGTTCCTCGGTCGCGCGGCTCGCCCGACCACCATCAGCAGATCCGCTGGCGCGTCTCCGCTAGACCTGCGCGCCGTCGTCCCAGGGCTCGCGCGGCTCGCGGGGCATCTTCACGACCAGGTAGAGGAACCCGCCGACGAAGCCCGCCACCAGGAGGTAGCCCAGCCAGGCGGGCAGGCTGAAGCCGAACACGAGCGCGCACAGCAGCACCAGCGGCGAGCCGAGCACGCCCGCCCACGCGACCATCCGGTCCGGCTCGACCCGGGGGAGCGGCGGCGGAGGCGGCGGCACGAAGCCCTCGTCCTCGGCGGCCGGGGCGGCCTCGGCCGGCTCGCCCCCGAGCGCCCGGGGGTCGCCGAAGCGGCCACCGAACGGGACGTCGCTCACCGGCTGGGCAGGCGGCGCCGTCGGCGGGGGCTCCTCGAGCTCGGGCCGGTCGCCATAGTTCTCCACGATCGCCCTCCAGGCCCGGTCCTCGTCGGCCTCGTCGTCGTGGTGGTCGTGCTGCACACGACGAGCGTATGCCCGGACAGGTCAGGACGGGGCGGTGACCCGGGCGACGAAGGCGGCAGTCGCGGTGAAGATCTTGTCCGCGTCGTTGTCGAGCGTGGCGACGTGGTAGCTGTTCTCGAGGCGGACCATCGTCACGTCGGTCGACGAGACCGAGCCGGTGATGATCGGCTCGGACGCCTCGTCCACGACGTGGTCCTCGGTCGAGCGGAAGTAGAGCAGCGGCGCGGTCACCTTCGGCAGGTCCGCGACCAGGCCGGGCCAGGCCTGCATCATCGAGTGCACCGCCTTGAGCGGGGTGCGGGTGTAGCCGTGCTCGTCGCCACCCGGGCGCTTGATGTCGTTCGCGATGCCGGGGAAGGACTTCACCACGTGCTTGAGGACCGGGAGCAGCTTGACGTCGAAGCGCTTGGTCGCGACCGCGGGGTTGACGACGACCACGCCGGCGATGTCGGCCGGCCGGTCGGCGGCCAGCCGCAGGACGAGCGCGCCCCCCATCGACAGCCCGCCCACGACCACCGCGTCGTTCTCGTCGACCAGCTTGTCGAGAGCCTTCGTCAGCTCGCCGTACCAGTCGGCCCAGGTGAGGGTGTTCAGCTCCTCCCAGGTCGTGCCGTGCCCGGGCAGGCGCGGCACCTCGACGGCGTACCCGTGCTCGGCGAGCGCCTGGCCCCACGGCGTGATCGAGGCGGGCTGGCCGGTGAAGCCGTGGCTCAGCAGCACGCCCACGCGACGCCCGCCGGTCATCTCGGGGCGGGCGGCGGCGGAGTACGGCGTGGCGAGGGGGTGGATCGTCATGGCCATGGATTCTGCACTGCCGGCCCATCCTGGGGCTGGGGTATGGGGAAGTCCGATGCCCACGGTCTAGGCTTCTGGGGACGATGTTCTCGGGATGTGTGCGGAGGTGGCGGTGTTCTACTGGTTCTTGAAGTGGATCGCCCTCGGTCCGTGGCTGCGGCTGGTCTTCCGCCCCCGTGTCTACGGCGCCGAGAACGTCCCCCTCGAGGGACCGGCGATCCTGGCGAGCAACCATCTCTCGTACGCCGACTGGCTCTTCATGCCCCTGACGCTGCCGCGCCGCGTCACCTTCGTGGCGAAGGCCGAGTACTTCACCAGCCCGGGCCTCAAGGGCTGGCTGCAGAAGACCTTCTTCAAGGGCTCGGGCCAGGTGCCGATCGACCGCTCCGGCGGCAGCGCGTCCGAGGGCGCGATCATCTCCGCGAAGAAGCTGCTCGCGGACGGGGAGCTCTTCGGGATCTACCCCGAGGGCACCCGGTCCCACGACGGCAAGCTCTACCGCGGGAAGGTCGGCGTGGCGCGCCTGGCGCTGGAGTCCAAGGTCCCGGTGATTCCCGTGGCGGTCGTCGGCACCGATGTGGTGGCACCTCCGGGCAAGACCTTCGGCCGCTTCACCAGGCCGGTGGTGCGGTTCGGGAAGCCGCTGGACTTCAGCCGCTACGAGGGCATGGAGTCCGACCGCTACATCCTGCGGTCGATCACCGACGAGATCATGTACGAGATCATGCGTCTCTCCGAGCAGGAGTACGTCGACGTGTACGCCTCCCGCGCCAAGGAGCTCTCCAAGGAGAGCAAGGACCGGGATAGGGACAGGGAGAAGGGCAAGGACGGGGACCCGGGGAGCGCCCCCGACGAGGGCGAGTCCAAGCTCGCGTCGTGACGATCCACGACACCCACCCCTTCGCCGACCCCGAGCCCGACCCGGTACGCCGGCTGCGCGGTCGGCTGGGCGGACGGGTCGCGCTGGTCACGGCCGGCGACCTCGAGCGCCGCGCCGGCCTCACGGTCACCTCGCTCATGGTCGCCGGGGGTGAGCCCGCCCGGGTGCTGGTGCTCGTCGACCCGGACAGCGACCTCGCCGAGGAGGTCGAACGCACGGGTCGGGCCGTGGTCCAGCTGCTCGGCTGGGGGCACCGCGACCTGGCGGAGGCCTTCGCGGGGACAGCGCCCGCCCCGGGTGGCCCGTTCCGCGCCGCGTCCTTCGAGGACTCCGCCTGGGGCCCCCGGCTCGCCGACGCCACGACCTGGGCGGGCACCGCGCTCGAGTCGGCGACCGAGGTCGGCTGGTCCCGGCTGCTGACGCTGGTCATCGACGACGTGGTCGTCGGCGCGGACGACGAGCCGCTCGTGCACCGGCGCGGCCGCTGGGTCCGCCCTCCGACCTAGGATCGCCGTCATGGCCGAGCTGCCCGGGGACCTGCTGAGCATCGCCGACGAGCTGTACGGCCTGCCGCTGAGCGAGTTCACCCCCGCGCGCGACGCCCGGGCGAAGGAGCTCAAGGGCAGCGATCTCGCCGGACCGGTCAAGGCCCTGGCCAAGCCTTCGACCGCGGCCTGGGTCGTCAACCTGCTGGTCCGCCGCGAGACCGAGCAGGTCGAGCAGGTGCTGGCGGTCGGGACCGCGCTACGGGAGGCCCAGGCGTCGATGTCGGGCGAGGAGCTGCGCTCGCTGACGCGGCAGCGGCGTCAGCTCACCGCCGCGGTCACCACGCAGGCGCGCCGTACCGCCAGGGAGGAGGGCACCAAGGTCACCGACGCGGTCGCCGACCAGGTCGAGGCCACGTTGACGGCGGCGATGGTCGACGAGCGGTGCGCGCTCGCGGTGCGCAGCGGGATGCTGGTCGCCGCCCTCGCGACCACCGGGCTGGACCCGGCCGACGTGGCCGGCTCCGTGGCCGTCCCGGAGGCCCTCGGCTTCACCGCGACCGCCCGCGAGGCCGCGCCGGCGCCACGCGCAGAGCTCCACGTGGTGCCGGACCCCGAGGCGGACCAGAAGGCGATCGCTGCCGCGGAGGAGCTGCTGGCCGCCGCCGAGTCCGACCTGGCGGAGGCCGCCGAGGCCTACGACGGGGCGAGGGCGGCGTACGACGACCTCGAGGCCCGCGGGCTGCAGATCCAGGCCGAGATCGACGAGCTGCGCGGTCGCATCGCCGAGCTCGAGTCGGCCGCCGAGGAGGTCGACGACGACCTGTCGGACGCCGAGGACGCCCGCACCGAGACCGAGGAGGCGGTCCGGGAGGCGACCAGGGCACGCGACGCCGCGGCGGCGGCACTGGAGAAGCTCCGGGGCTGATCGCAGCCTCGGAACCGACGAGGTGGTCCAGGTGCTCGTCAGGGGTAGGAGAGCACCCGACGGAGGACGACCGTGAAGCATGACGAGGACGACGCGGACTACGTGGCGTTCGTCGACGCCCGCTACGCGCGCCTGGTGCGTGCGGCGGTCCTCCTCGGTTGCGCCCGGACCGACGCGGAGGACGCGGTCCAGGACGCGCTCGTCCGCTGCTACGGCGCCTGGCCCCGGGTGTCGGCGGCCGACGACCGCGACGCCTACGTCTACCGGGTGCTCGTCAACGGCATCACGCGCAGCCGGCGCCGCAGGTGGCGCGGGGAGGTCCCGCACCGGGACCTCCCGGAGCCGCCGCCCACTTCCGACCCCGCAGCCGACGTCGCCCTGAGCCAGAGCATCCGCGCCTCGCTCGCGCGCCTGGGCGCCGAGCAGCGGCAGGTGCTCGTGCTCCGCTACTTCGCCGACCTCAGCGAGGCCCAGATCGCGACCGTTCTCGGGATCGCTCCCGGGACCGTCAAGAGCCGGGCGTCCCGCGCCATCGCCCTGCTCTCCGCTGACGCCTCGCTCAACGCGCTCGTCACCCGAACCCACGAGGAGGACCGATGATCAGCGAGCACGAGGTCGCCGGGCTGCTGCGAGCAGCGAGCGACGACGTGGACGTGGCACCGGCGCCCGCGCGGGAGCTCGCGGCCGCGGGCGCCCGGCGCCGCCGGCGGCACCGGGTCTCGGTGGGGGTCGTCGGGGCTGCGGTGGTCGTCCTTCTCCCGGTGGCGGTCTGGGCCGCCCACCCCTTCCAGCAGGCCGGACAGGACGGTGCCGTGACCGGACCCACGTCGACCCCACCGGCCGGCTCGTGCGTCGACGTCGTACCGCGTCGGGTGCTGCCGGAGTGGGCTCGCACCGGATTCTCCGACCCGGAGCCGCGCGCGTCCTACGTCCGCGGTGATCGCGGCGACATCGTCGCGATCCTGTTCGCCCAGCCGCTGGCCGCACCACCCGCCGACGACCACAACAACAAGATCCTGTGGGCCTCTCCGTACGGCGACGGCTCGTCGCTCCGCATCACTGCCACGCTCGCCGACGGATCGGCCCCGGTCACCCGCGAGGTCGAGGGCGGGCCCGGTCCCTCGATCGTCGACCTCCCCCGTCCGGGCTGCTGGCACCTGACCCTGCGCTGGGCCGGACGGACCGACACCCTCGACCTCGCCTACGCCGGCAGCTGACGGCTCGGCCGGCCCCGGCGGGCAAGATGCGCCGACTCGGGCCTTCCCGGCGGGCAAGATGCGCCGACTCGGGCCTTCCCGGCGGGCAAGATGCGCCGACTCGGCTCTAGACGGCCCAACCCTTCGACCGCTCGACCGCGTCGCGCCAGCGGGTGTGAGCGGCGTCGGCCGTGGCGCGGTCGGCCCGCGGCTCGAAGCGGCGGTCGAGGTGCCAGGTGTGGCGCAGGTCGTCGGTGGAGGACCAGACGCCCGCGCCGAGGCCGGCCAGGAACGCCGCGCCCAGGGCGGTGGTCTCGACGATCTCGGGGCGTTCGACCGGCACGCCGAGCTGGTCGGCCTGGATCTGGCAGAGCAGGTCGTTGGCGGCCGCGCCGCCGTCGACGCGCAGCGAGGAGACGGAGGGCATCGTGTCGAGCACGTCGCGGACCTCGAACGCGATGGCCTCGAGCGTTGCGCGGACGACGTGCGCTCGGGTGGTGCCGCGGGTCAGGCCGATGATCATGCCGCGCGCGTGCGGGTCCCAGTCGGGAGCGCCGAGCCCGGTGAGCGCCGGCACGAAGACGACGCCCTCGGTGTCGGTGATCGTGCTGGCGACCGCCTGGGTCTCGGCGGCCGAGCCGACGATCTGGATGCCGTCGCGCAGCCACTGCACGGCGGCACCGGTCACGAAGATCGAACCCTCGCTGGCGTAGGTGATCGCCCCGGACGGGTCCTTCCACGCCGCCGTGGCGAGCAGCGCGCCGGTGGTGGGCACCGTCGGGCCGGTGTTGGTCAGCACGAACGACCCGGTGCCGTAGGTGCACTTGGAGTCGCCGACGTCGAAGCAGGTCTGGCCGAACAGGGCGGACTGCTGGTCTCCGGCCACGCCGGAGATCGGTAGCGAGAGGCCGAGGAACGAGGCGGGGTCCGTGACCGCGAGCTCACCCCAGTTCGGCACCAGGTCGGGGAGGGCGTCGCGCGGTACGCCGAACAGCGAGCACAGCTCGTCGGACCACTCGCCGGTGGCGAGGTCCATCAGCAGGGTGCGCGAGGCGTTCGAGACGTCGGTGACGTGGTAGGTGCCGCGCGACATCCGGGCGATCAGGTAGGAGTCGACGGTGCCGACGGCGTAGCGGCCCGACTCGACCAGCGCCCAGGTGTGCGGCTCGTTCTCGCGCAACCACATCAGCTTGGTGCCGGAGAAGTAGGGGTCCAGGCGCAACCCGGTCAGCTCGCCGACCCGGTCCTCGTGGCCCTCCTCGCGAAGCCGGGTGCACAGGTCGGCGGTCCGCCGGTCCTGCCAGACGATCGCCCGCCGGGGCGCGCCGAGGGTCTCGCGGTCCCACAGCATGACGGTCTCGCGCTGGTTGGTGATGCCGACCGCCTCGAGCTCGGCGGCGTCGTACGCCTTGAGCACCTGGCTGGTGGCCTCGAGCGCGGCCTGCCAGATCTCCTCCGGTGCGTGCTCGACCCACCCCGGCCTGGGGAAGTGCTGCGCGAACTCCTGGTAGCCCTTGACCGCGATGGTGCCGTCGCGCTCGACGACGACCGCCGTGACGCCGGTCGTCCCGGCGTCGATCGCCAGGACGCTCACGACCGCGTCCCGCGGATGATCTCCAGGACCCGCTCGTCGATCCACGAGCCGTCGTCCGCGACCCGCATCTCGTAGTTCTCGGTGCCCACCCAGGCGCGGAAGCTGTCGGCGCCGGCCGCGCGGGCCAGCTCCTCGAGCTCCGCCTCGAGCTCGGGGGTGACCGGCACCCTCTCGGCCTCCGTCGACGCGGTGAGGTAGAGGTCGTTGAGGTCGAGCAGCCGGGTCAGCTCGGGGATCGGCGCGGTCGCGTCGTCGACGCGCAGGTCGACCGCGATGTCGTCGAGACCGCCGTAGCCGGCCCCGTCCCGGACCACGAGCAGGGCCGCGGACTGGCGCCCGCGCGAGTCGCCCCCGGCGGCGTCACCGGCGGTCAGCGCCCCGAGCAGCCGCCGCGCCAGCGGGGCGTCCTCGGGCGACGCCAGCCAGGCCTGCTCCATCGCCTCGACCACCTCCTCGCCGGTGAGGATGTTGCCCTGGATGGCGTAGCCGTCGCCGATGACGCTGCCGGCCCAGTCCAGGCACTCGTGCCCGGTGTGGCTGGCCGCCCCGCCGTCGACGTCGACGATGCCGACCTGGCGGTGCTCGCGCCCCGCGTCGTCCTCCAGCAGCCGCTGCAGCGCGACGGACGCGGTGGCGCCGTCGTCGAGGTGGGCCAGGGCCTGGCCCTTGTAGGCGACGTTGGCGTCGGCCTGCGTCGCGATCGCGCCGACCCCCGCGACAGCGGCCGGGACCGCCGACCCGACGGCCAGGAACTTGGAGGCGACGGCCACGCCCCACGACTCGCCGTCTGCGGACCGGGCCACGATGGAGAAGGTCATGGGGCGACCTTAGCGATCCGCGGCCGATACCGACTTGCCTTCAAGCGCGGTTCAGGTCCGAGGATGTGCGGGTGCTGGACCGTGTCACCGAGCGCCTCGGGTTCCCCTCCCTCGACCACCACCGCCGCTTCGTCGCCGCCATCGCGATCGACGCGGTCGGCAGCGGCGTGTTCATGCCGGTCTCGATGCTCTACTTCCTCGTCACGACCGACCTGTCGCTGGTCCAGGTGGGCGCCGCCATCTCCGTGGCCTCGGCGGTCGCCCTGCCGGCAGGCCCCCTGATCGGCGGCCTCGTCGACCGGTACGGCGCCAAGCGGCTGCTCCTTGCGGGCAACCTGCTGCAGTTCGTGGGCTTCCTGGCCTACCTGGTCACCAACGGCTTCGCCGGGCTGACGCTGTGGACGGTGGTGGTCGCCGTCGGTCGCACGGCCTTCTGGGGCTCCTACGGCAACATCGTCGCCGCCATCTCCCAGCCGGGGGAGCGGGAGAAGTGGTTCGGGTTCCTCGGTGCGCTGCGCAACGTCGGCTTCGCCGTCGGGGGCCTGGTGTCCGGTGTCGCGATCACCATCGGCACGGACGCGGCGTACTTCGCGGTCGTCCTCGCCAACGCCGTGTCGTACGCCGTCGCGTTCGTCCTGCTGCTCGCCGTGCCGCCGACCCACACCGGCGGGCACCGGACCCCGGAGGGCGCCTGGGCGACGGTGCTGGGCGACCGCCCCTATCGGCTGCTCTGGTTCACCCAGCTCGTCTACTCGACGGCGATGATGGTCCTCAACTTCGCGATGCCGGTCTACGCCGTCACCGTGCTCGGGCTGCCCGGGTGGGTCACGGGTGCGGTGTTCACGATCAACACCGTGATGGTCGGCTTCGGGCAGGGCCTGGTGGTCCGGGCGATGACCGGCCACCTGCGCTGGCGGGTCCTCGTGCTCACCAACGTGGTGTTCGCGGCGTCGTTCGTGGTGATGCTGGGCGCCAGCGCCGGTTCGGTCGTCGTGGCGACCGCGGTGCTGCTCGCGGGCGCGGTCGTCTACACCGGCGGCGAGCTCCTCGGCGGTCCGGTGCTGGGAGCGCTGTCGGCCGAGGCGGCGCCGGAGCACCTCCGGGGCCGCTACCTGTCGCTGATCCAGCTCGCGTGGGGCCTCGCCGGCACCGTCACACCGGTCGCCTTCGCGTGGCTGCTCGACCGCGGCGCCGCGCCCCTGTGGCTGGCGGTCGCCGGGCTGACCCTGGTCGGCGCCGCGCTGGCGGCCCGGCTCGGCCGTGTCCTGCCTCACGCCGGCCAACGCATCGCCAACCGGGCGGTGATGGAGGTACTTTAGTCTCGGAAAGACTCAACCAGTTCCGAGAAGAGCCGATCATGACCGTTCGTCGCGTCGCCCTGCTGACCGCCGGTGGCCTGGCGCCCTGCCTGTCCTCCGCCGTCGGCGCCCTCATCGAGCGCTACACCGAGCTCGAGCCGGAGATCGAGATCATCGGCTACCTCGACGGCTACGCGGGGCTCCTCGGTGGCCGGTACGTCACCGTGACGCCGGAGGACCGCGAGCGCGCCCACCTGCTCCACCGGTTCGGCGGCAGCCCGATCGGCAACAGCCGGGTGAAGCTCACCAACGTCAAGGACTGCGTCAAGCGCGGGCTGGTGGCCGCCGGCCAGGACCCGCTGCACGTGGCGGCCGAGCAGCTGACGCGCGACGGCGTCGACGTGCTCCACACCATCGGCGGGGACGACACGAACACGACGGCCGCCGACCTCGCGGCATACCTGCACGAGAACGGCTACGAGCTGACCGTCGTGGGCCTGCCGAAGACCATCGACAACGACGTCGTGCCGATCCGCCAGTCGCTCGGTGCCTGGACCGCCGCCGAGCAGGGTGCGTCGTTCGCGCGCAACATCGTCGCCGAGCACTCGTCGAACCCGCGGATGCTCATCGTGCACGAGGTCATGGGCCGGCACTGCGGCTGGCTGACCGCCGCCACCGCGGCGCGGTACCGGGCCTGGCTCGACGCCCAGGAGTTCTCCGGGTTCGCCGGCAACGACCGGCGCACGTGGGACGTGCACGGCGTGTACGTCCCCGAGCTCGACCTCGACATCGCCGCCGAGGCCGAGCGGCTGCGGAAGGTCATGGACGAGACCGGCTGCGTCAACGTCTTCCTCTCCGAGGGCGCCGGCGTCTCGACGATCGTCGAGGAGATGCTCTCGCGCGGTGAGGAGCCGAAGCGGGACGCGTTCGGCCACGTCAAGCTCGACAGCGTCAACCCCGGCTCGTGGTTCGCCAAGCAGTTCGCCGGCATGGTCGGGGCGGAGAAGACCATGGTGCAGAAGAGCGGCTACTTCTCCCGGTCCGCACCGGCGGGCGGCGAGGACCTCGCCCTGATCCGGGCCTGCGCCGACCTCGCGGCCGAGGCGGCGCTGCGCGGCGAGAGCGGTGTCGTCGGGCACGACGAGGAGGCCGGCGACGTGCTGCGCGTCGTCGAGTTCCCGCGCGTCAAGGGCGGCAAGGCCTTCGACACGTCGCAGCCGTGGTTCCGCGAGATGTTGCAGGAGATCGGCCAGCCGCTCGGCACCGTCTGACCGGCGGGACCACTAGAGTCGGCGGGGCTGGGAACGATCCCTCGAGACCAGGAGCTGACATGCGCGTCGGAGTTCTCACCGGAGGCGGGGACTGCCCGGGCCTCAACGCCGTGATCCGTGCGGTCGTGCGCAAGGGGGTCAAGGAGCACGGGTTCGAGTTCGTCGGCTACCGCGACGGCTGGCGGGGCCCCCTGGAGGGGGTGACGATGGAGCTGGGGATCGAGCAGTGCCGCGGCATCCTGCCGCGCGGCGGCACCATCCTCGGGTCCTCGCGCACCAACCCGTTCAAGCTCGACCACGGCGTGGAGAAGATCAAGGAGAACCTCGCCAAGGACGGCGTGGACGCCCTCGTCGCGATCGGCGGGGAAGACACCCTCGGCGTCGCGACCAAGCTCGCCGACCTCGGCGTCGACGTCGTGGGCGTGCCCAAGACGATCGACAACGACCTGTCGGGCACCGACTTCACCTTCGGCTTCGACACCGCGGTCAACATCGCGACCGAGGCCATCGACCGGCTCCACACGACCGCCGAGTCCCACCACCGGGTCCTCGTGGTCGAGGTGATGGGCCGGCACGCCGGCTGGATCGCGCTGCACTCCGGGATCGCCGGCGGCGCCAACATCGTCCTCATCCCCGAGCAGCCCTTCGACATCGACGAGGTCTGCGCGTTGGTCGAGAGCCGCTTCGAGTCCCACTACGCCCCGATCCTGGTCGTGTCCGAGGGCGCCGTTCCGCGCGAGGGCGGCAGCATGACGCTGGTCTCGGGCGAGCTCGACGAGTTCGGGCACGTCCGGCTCGGCGGCATCGGCGACCGGCTCGCTCAGGAGATCGAGAGCCGCACCGGCAAGGAGGCCCGCGCGGTCGTGCTCGGCCACATCCAGCGCGGCGGCACGCCCACCGCGTTCGACCGGTGGCTCGCCACCCGGTTCGGCCTCCAGGCGATCGCCGCGGTGGCCGACGGCGACTTCGGCACCATGATGGCGCTGCGCGGCACCGACATCGTGCGGGTGCCGCTCATCGAGGGCACCGGCGAGCTGAAGCTGGTGAGCCCGCGGGAGTACGGCGAGGCGCAGGTCTTCTTCGGGTAGCGGCGCCTCCCGCGGAGGCGGGCCGGCCCGAAAAGGGGGGTGGCCGCTCAACCTCCGGCACCCCGGGTGCGTAGAGAGGGGTGGAACGGACACACCCCAGGAGGTCGACGGTGGAGGACTCGGGACCACGCCCGGACCCGGAGCAGGAGTTCGACGAGTTCGCGGTCGCGGCATGGCCACGGCTGCGGCGGTCGGCGTACCTGCTGTGCGGGGACGGGCACCTCGCGGAGGACCTGGCCCAGGTCTCGTTGGAGCGCACCTACGCCGCCTGGCGCCGGGTCCGGCGCGGTGACGCGCACGCCTACGCACGCAAGGTGCTGGTCAACGTCAACATCGACCGGCTGCGCCGACGTCGGTGGCGCGAGACGGGAGACACCGCACTCGCGCACCTCGCCGACCCGCGCGACGGGCACCGGGCGACCGACGAGCGCGACGAGCTGGTCCGCCTGCTGCTGACGCTCTCCGAGCGAGAGCGCCGCGTGGTGGTGCTGCGCCACTACTTCGACCTCTCGGAGGCGGACGTCGCCGGCGAGCTCGGGGTCAGCCCCGGCACCGTCAAGAGCACGCTCTCGCGTGCCCTGGCGAAGCTCCGGGTGTCCGCCACGGAGCCCGCGGAGCCCGCCGACCCCGCCGACCCGGCCGACCTCGACAGCGTGGACAGGAGCAGACGATGACCCAGCACACCCTCGCCGAGCTGGAGCGTGCCCTGCAGGGCGACGACCTCCCCGGCGCCGGCCCCGACCTCGCGACGATCCGCACCCGCGGGGTCACCCGCCGGCGCCACCACGCGCTGGCCGTCTGCGCGGCCGCGATCGCGACCGTGCTGCTGCTGGGAGCGCTCACCGGCGGCCTGCGGGGAGGCGCGGACGCCGCGCGCGACGGCCAGGGGGTGCCGCCGGCGTCGCAACCGCACGAGCTGTCGCCCCTCGCCGCACGGGCCCTGGCCGACGTGCCCGGCGCCGAGCAGGTGTCGGACTGGCAGGTCGTGCTCCCGGATCCGGGGGTGGCCACGGCCTGGCCCCAGCGGGTGCGCGACGAGCAGCTCCAGGGCACACCGGTCGCGACCGGCGCCCACCACTACGCCGGGGTGACGGCGTACGACGCGGACGCCTGGCCGTCCTGGCTCTACCAGGGCGTCGCCGCGATCGAGCAGGACATGGGCGACGGAGACAGCTACCCCGTCGGCTCGACGGACATGGGGATCCTCGTCGACACCGGCCAGGCCTACCTCGGCTGCGTCGGACGGTCCGCGGACCGGTGTGGCGCTGCCTACCTGACCCGCGACGACCGTGGCTGGGTCTACGAGTGGGGGATGGGGACCGAGGACTTCCTGCGACCGGGCTCGGACATGGAGGTCTTCCTCTCCGACGACTACGCGTCCGGCGAGCCCGGTCGGCTGGTCCTCGCTGGGCTGCCCGGCACCGACGTCGCGAAGGTGGTCCTCGTGACGACCGACGGGACCCGGGTGCCGGGCACCGTCGAGGCCGGCTCGGTCGTGCCGGGCAGCACCATGATGTGGGGCCGGGTCCAGGGAGACCTCGCCGCCGTCATCGCCTACGACAGCTCCGGCGAGGTCATCGAGGACCACGAGCTGCAGCCGTGCTCCAGCCCGGTGGACTGCGAGGTCCGCTAGATCACCCATCTGAGGACGGCGAGAGGTCGGACGGCCGCACCCTGGTTAACGCCCGCCCCGACGGGGGAGTCTGGTCCCATGACCACCCAGAGCGCGGAACCCGTCGACGTCAACGGACCGACCCCCGACCTCAAGCGGGTGCTCGGGCCCAAGCTGCTCCTGCTCTTCATCGTGGGCGACATCCTCGGGGCGGGCATCTACGCCGTCACCGGAGAGATGGCGCTGGAGGTCGGGGGACTGGTGTGGTTGCCGTTCATCGTCGCCTTCGGGGTGGCCACGCTGACGGCGTTCTCCTACCTGGAGCTGGTCACGAAGTACCCCCAGGCCGCGGGCGCGGCCCTCTACACGCACAAGGCGTTCGGCATCCACTTCGTCACGTTCCTGGTCGCGTTCGCGGTGATCTGCTCCGGGATCACCAGCGCCTCGACGTCCTCGAACCTGCTCGCCACCAACCTGCTCGCCGGCTTCGACGGGCTCGGCTGGCACGTGCCGCAGGGCCAGACCGCGGTGACCGCGGTCGCGATGGGATTCATGCTCCTCCTGGCGCTGATCAACCTGCGCGGGGTGGGCGAGAGCGTGAAGTTCAACGTCGTGCTCACGCTGATCGAGATGGCCGCACTGGTCATCGTCGTCCTCATCGGCTTCTGGGTGATGGCGAAGGGCGACGCCGACATGGGCCGGATCGTCGTCTTCGACTCCCAGTCGGACCGGGGCCTGTTCCTCGCGGTGACCGTCGCGACCGCCATCGCGTTCTTCGCCATGGTCGGCTTCGAGGACTCGGTCAACATGGTCGAGGAGACCCAGGACCCGGTGCGGATCTTCCCGCGGGTGATGTTCACCGGCCTCGGCATCGCCGTGGTCTTCTACGTCCTGGTCGCACTCTCGGTGATCGCGGTGATCCCCGAGGGCCAGATCGAGGCCGTCGTCGCCGACGAGGGCAAGGTGCTGCTCGCGGTCGTCGAGAAGGGCGCGCCCGGCCTCCCGATCGACAAGGTCTTCCCGTTCCTCACGGTGGTCGCGGTCGCCAACACCGCGCTGCTGAACATGCTGATGGCCAGCCGGCTGCTCTACGGCCTGGCGCACCAGGACGTGCTGCCCCGCACGCTCGGCAAGGTGCTGCCGGGCCGCCGGACGCCGTACGCCGGGATCGTCTTCTCCACGCTGCTCGCCCTGGGACTGATCGTGGTCGTGACGTTCTACGCGGACACCTCGCTGATCGTGGCGCTCTCGGGCACCACGGCGCTGCTGCTGCTGTGCGTCTTCGCGGTGGTCAACGTCGCCTGCATCGTGCTGCGCCGGGACCCGCGGGCCACGGGCGGCTTCCAGGCGCCGCGCTGGGTCCCGCTCGCCGGCGCGGTCGCCTGCCTGTTCCTGGCGGGACCGTGGGCCCGCGACCGTGAGGACTGGATCCAGTACCAGGTCGCCGGTGGCTTGCTCCTGCTCGGCATCGTGCTCTGGGCGTGCACCTGGTTCACGAACCGGGCGGTGCGCGCGCAGAAGACGGGGTTCCGCGACATCGAGCACATGGAGGACTGACGTCTCAGGCGCAGCCACCGAATCGGGGAAGAGCGCGGGCTCGCCGTACCCTGGACGGGTGAGCGTCGTCCCGTCCCTGTCCGAGCTGCACGCGCTGGGTGCGGCCCAGCAGCCGTCGTACCCCGACCCCGCCGCCGTCGACGCGGCGGTCGCGCGGCTGCGCACGGCGCCGCCGCTGGTCTTCGCCGGTGAGTGCGACGACCTCAAGGGCAAGATCGCGGCGGTGGCCCGCGGCGAGGCGTTCCTGCTCCAGGGCGGCGACTGCGCCGAGACCTTCGCCGGCGTGACCGCCGACAACGTGCGCAACAAGCTGCGGGTGCTGCTCCAGATGGCGGTCGTGCTGACCTACGCCGCCTCGGTGCCGGTCGTCAAGGTCGGCCGGATCGCGGGGCAGTACGCCAAGCCGCGCTCCTCCGACCTGGAGACCCGTGACCTCCCCGACGGGACGCAG
Organism: Nocardioides sp.; assembly: GCA_020636915.1. Lineage (GTDB taxonomy): Bacteria > Actinomycetota > Actinomycetes > Propionibacteriales > Nocardioidaceae > Nocardioides. The sequence continues at coordinate 43,139 of JACJWV010000006.1, read as the reverse complement.
CGGACGCTGCCCGCCTACCGCGGTGACGCGGTCAACGGCTTCGAGTTCACCGAGGCCTCGCGGGTCCCGGACCCGCAGCGGTTGGTCGAGGTCTACAACGCCAGCGCCTCGACCCTCAACCTGGTCCGCGCGTTCGTCACCGGCGGGTACGCCGACCTGCGCCAGGTGCACACCTGGAACACCGACTTCGTGCGCGAGTCACAGGTCGGGCAGAAGTACGAGGCGATGGCGAACGAGATCGAGCGGGCGCTGACCTTCATGCAGGCCATCGGGGCGAACCCGGACGAGTTCCACCGGGTCGACTTCCACTCCAGCCACGAGGCGCTGGTGCTGGAGTACGAGCACGCGATGACGCGCATCGACTCCCGCACCACCCTGCCGTACGACGTCTCGGGGCACTTCGTCTGGATCGGCGAGCGCACCCGTCAGCTCGACGGGGCCCACGTCGAGCTCCTGAGCCACATCCGCAACCCCATCGGCGTGAAGCTGGGACCGTCGACCACGCCGGACGACGCGCTGGCGCTCGCCGCGAAGCTCAACCCGGACAACGAGCCGGGCCGGCTGACGTTCATCACCCGGTTCGGCGCCGGCCGGATCCGGGACGGGCTCCCGCACCTGGTCGAGAAGGTGACCGCCGCCGGGCTCGACATCGCGTGGGTGTGCGACCCCATGCACGGCAACACCTTCGAGGCGTCCTCGGGCTACAAGACCAGGCGCTTCGACGACGTGATCGACGAGGTCCAGGGCTTCTTCGACGTGCACCGCTCGCTGGGCACCTGGCCGGGCGGCCTGCACGTCGAGCTCACCGGTGACGACGTCACCGAGTGCGTCGGCGGCGGCGAGGACCTCACCGACCTCGACCTGGCCCACCGCTACGAGTCGGTCTGCGACCCGCGGCTGAACCGGGTGCAGTCCCTGGAGCTGTCCTTCCTCGTCGCGGAGATGCTCCGAGCCCGCACGGACTGAGCCTGCGAAGGCCGGGCGCCGGCGACCGACGAAGCTCAGGCCTGGCCGGGGCCCGGCGTCCGCACCCGCGTCGGGTCGAGCCCGGACTCGCGCAGCTGGAGGTCGGCGAGAGCATCGACGACGGCGGGCACGCCGCGCCGCCAGCCGTCCGCCGCACCGGGCACCTGCGCGGCGACCAGGTGGACGGGCAGGGTCGTGAGGGCGCGCAGGGCGAGCAGGTCGGTGCCTCCCGGCGCACCCGCCAGCAGCGCGACCCGCCCGGCGTCCCGGGCGTTCCGGACCCGGCGCCGGCCGTAGGGGATCCCCACCGGCCCGAAGAGCCCGACGACGAGCACCACGGCCAGCCAGGTCCCGGCACGCTCGGTGCGGTCGGCGCTCTCGAGCGAGGTCTCGCCGAGCCGGTCGGAGGCGCCGGCCGCCGCGTCGAAGGGATCCCGGACCTGGTCGCCGACCAGGGGGACGCCGCCGAGCAGCTCCCCGGCCTGGGTGAGGCCGTCGGAGATGCTCGACGTCGCGGTCTCGGCGCGGCGGATCTGGTCGGCGAGGTCGTCGAAGCGGCTCTGCACGCCGTGGGCGAGCCACAGGCAGACGACGAGCCAGGCGACCACGGCGAGGTCGGCGAGCACCTGAGCGGTCCGGCGGTCCGGCGTGGCGGCGTACCAGTGCATCTTCACGCGGGCGAGCCTAGGGCCGCCTGGGAGGATGGTCCGGTGATCGACCTGCGCAGCGACACCCTGACCCGGCCGACCGAGGCGATGCGCTCGGCGATGGCGAGGGCCGAGGTCGGCGACGACGTGTACGGCGAGGACCCGACGGTGGCGGCCCTCGAGGAGCGGGTCGCCGGGCTCTTCGGGCACGAGGCGGCGCTGTTCACCCCCACCGGGTCGATGGCCAACGTGCTCGCGGTGCGGTCGCTGGTGAGCTCCGGCCAGGAGGTGCTCTGCGAGGCGAGCGCCCACATCGCGCGCGCCGAGCTCGGTGCCCACGGCGCCTACACCGGCCTGACCATGCGCACCTGGATCCACCAGCGCGGCCAGGTCGACCTGCCCACGATCCGCTCGATCTTCGCCCCGGACATGGGGCCGTTCTTCGTGCCGACCGCGGCGATCTCGGTCGAGAACACGCACAACTTCGCGGGGGGCGCGGTGCTGCCGCTGGCGGACCTGCGCGACCTGCGCGAGTTCGCCACCGCGGCCGGGGTCGGCGTGCACGTGGACGGCGCCCGGATCTGGAACGCGCACGTCGGCACCGGCACCCCGCTGGCGGAGTACGGCGCGGTGGCGGACGTCCTGGCGGTGTGCCTGTCCAAGGGGCTCGGGGCGCCTGTCGGCTCGCTGATGGTCGGCAGCCGGGACGCGGTCGCGGAGGCCCGGGTCTGGCGCAAGCGGATGGGCGGTGGGATGCGCCAGGTGGGCATCCTCGCCGCGGCCGGCCTGCACGCCCTGGACCACCACGTCGACCGGCTCGCAGAGGACCACGCGCACGCCCGGCTGCTCGCCGAGGCGTGCGGCGTCGACCCGGCCGAGGTCGAGACCAACATCGTGGTGGTCCGACGTCCGGACGCGGCCGAGCTGGTCGCCGCGGCCCGCGAGGAGGGCGTGCTGGTCTCGGCGGTCGGCCCGACCGCGGTACGCCTGGTCACGCACCTCGACGTCGGCCGCGACGACGCCGAGAAGGCCGCGGCGGTGCTGGCTCGGCTGGTCCGCTGACGGCCGGTCAGCCGGCGACGAGCGAGAGGTCGCTGATCGCGGTGTAGTCGCGGGCGGCCGGTCCACGGCCCGGCGGCGACACCTCCACGAGCCGCAGGACCACGGTCGTGGTCGTGACGTCCACGTCGACCGACTGCACGGCCGTGGTGTCGTCGAGCCGCTGAGGAACGGTCGTGCCGTCGTCGAAGACCCACTCGACGGCGAGCACGCGACGGTTGCCGTGGTACCAGTCGAGCTCGCGGCCCTGGGCGTCCTGCGCGGTCTTCGCGTAGCCGTTGATGATGCCGACGCTGCGCAGGTGGGTGCGGCCCGGGAGGGTCACGGTGAGCTCCTCGCCGGTGCCGTCGCCGGGCATCCGCCAGCAGGTCTCCGGGACCCCGTCGAGCAGGTTGTCGCCGTCGTACGTCGTGCGCTGGCCCGCGGTGTCCTGGTTGGGCGGCGCGGTCGCGGGCACCTCGACGGTAGACCGGGAGTCCAGGCTCCCCGCCGTCGGCGATCCCGACCCGTCCCGGGGGCCGTCCGAGGCTCGGTCGTCGCGCGCCGCGGGTGTGTCGTCATCGCCCGAGAGCGCGGACACCCCGACGAGCACGGCGACGACGAGGACCAGCACGGCCGCCAGCACGAGCCAGGGCCACCAGGGCCGGTGGCGCGCGGCCGGGGGTGCGGCCAGGGGCGCGGCCAGGGGTGCCGCCGGGGGAGCGGCCGGGGGCGCGACGTACCCGGGTGGTCCCGCGGGCGGCGGCGTCGTCGGGGCCTCGTCGGCGAAGAGCGGGTAGCGCGGCGGGGGCGGGACCTGCCCGGGATGCGCGGCGGGCGGCGGTGGTGGCGGTGGTGGCGGGGTCGCAACCGGGACCGCCGGCCGCTCGGCGGTGTCGGTCCGGTCGTGCGTCTCCGGCGGCGCCGCCACGGGGTGGCCGCAGCTGGTGCAGAAGCGGCCGACGCCGAGCGGGTGACCGCAGCTGGTGCAGTACCCCATCGCTCTCCTCCGGGCCTCCCCGGCCCGGCGACAGACTAGATGACCCGAGGACCGGGCCCGAGGGCCGCCCGGGAGGGTGCCCGGGGCATCATCCGCCGCTGCGCTGCGGACGAGGTCGACGGGCACCCTCCGGGAACTGCAGGTCGCGCGGATGTCGACGAGTGCTGCGCGACGAGGTCAGGCTAGGACCGGCGCGAGGGCGCCGACCGGGATTTGGCTGGTACTAGGACCAAAGGGCAGCGGAGGGTTCGCCCGCTCCGGGTGAGGCGTCGACCCGCTCGCGGGTGGACGCTGCGGTCGACGGGACTTCGAGGGAGAAGGAGCTGCCGTGGTGGTCGACAACTCGTCCGCGGGCGAGCGGGCGTGGGCGTCCGGGATCGGGATCTTCGCGGGTACCATGCTCTCGACGCTCGGGGTGTTCCAGGTCCTGGAGGGGCTCAGCGCGGTCTCCCAGGACAGCATCTACCAGACCCGGTTGGACTACACGCTGGACACCAACCTGGCGACCTGGGGCTGGATCCACGTGGTGGTCGGCGCGCTCGCCGTCGTGATCGGCGTCTGCATCCTGCTCGGCCAGCGCTGGGCGCTGGTGGCGGGCATCTGCGTCGCGCTCGTCTCGGCGCTCTCGAGCTTCGCGTTCATGCCGTACTACCCGTTCTGGGCGCTGGCCATCATCGCCTTCGACATCATGGTCATCTGGGCGATGACCGTGCTGATGGCTTCCCGTGCCCGCACGCCGGCCCGGCGGCACTGATCACGGGACCCGACGCACGGGCTCGGCCGTTTCCGCCCGGCGGGCGGTGCGCCGGTCCTATCGTCGCCAGGTGCACCGAAGGCTCCGTCGGACCGTCCCCGCCCTCCTCGCCGCTGCCGCGCTGACCCTCGCCGCGACCGGTGGCGACGCCAGCGCGGCCGCCGGCCCGGACGGCTCCAACCGTGGTGCGGGCCCTGCCGCGGAGCCGGGACCGCCGACGATCCGAGCGGACCGGATGGACGCGCGCACCCGTGCCCTCCTGCGCACCGACCCCACGGCTCACGTGGACGCTACCGGGCGGGTCTACTACGTCGACCGCGCCGTCCCGGCGTGGGCGCGGGCCAGCGCGGCTGCCACCCGGACGCCGGCCGCGCCGTACCCCTACGGCCAGACCTTCACGCTGCACAGCAAGCCGGGCTCCGCGCACACGATCTACCTCGACTTCGACGGCACCCAGGTGGCCGGAACGGCCTGGAACGCCAGCGGGCTGCCCGCCGGGAACGTCGTCGGCTGGGACCCCTCGGGCGACGGGTTCACGACGTTCAGCACCCAGGAGCAGGACGTCATCCAGTCGGTCTGGCAGCGGGTGGCCGAGGACTACGCCCCGTTCGACGTCGACGTCACGACGCAGGACCCGGGAGACGCGGTGCTCGCCACGGCGTACGGCACCCGGGCGCTGGTGACCCAGGACGCCGGCGCCTGGCAGGCACTCTGCAATCAGCAGTGCGGAGGGATCGCCTACATCGACGTCTTCGACCTGTCCTCGGGGGGTGGGCACGCCTACTACCAGCCGGCCTTCGTGTTCACCGGCGGTTCGGGCGACGACGCGAAGGGCATCGCCGAGGCACTGAGCCACGAGGTCGGCCACAACATGGGCCTGCACCACGACGGTACGTCGAGCCAGGGCTACTACGAGGGGCACGCCGACTGGGCGCCGATCATGGGCGCCGCGTACTACCAGCCGGTGACCCAGTGGAGCCACGGCGAGTACGCCAACGCGAACAACCCGGGCGAGGACGACGTGGCGGTGATCGGGACGGCCACCGCCGGCCTCCGCTCCGACGAGGCCGGCGACACGGTCGCGGCGGCCGCTCCGCTACCCACCGGAACCGCGTTCATCACCTCGCGCACCGACCTGGACCTCTACCAGGTGGGCCACTGCTCCGGCGCTGTCACCGTCGCGGCGAGTCCGGCTCCCACCAGCCCCGACCTGGACATCGCGCTCACCCTGCTCGACACCGCCGGCAGCACGGTCGCCTCCGCCGACCCGTTGTCGGCTCGCACCTCCGACGACGTCGCCACCGGCCTCGCGGCCACCATCAGCACCACGGTTGGCTCGGGTCAGTACCTCGTGCGCGTCGACGGGGTCGGGACCGGTAGCCCCGTGACGGGCTACAACGACTACGGCAGCCTCGGCGCCTACACCCTGGCCGTCACTGGGTGCAGCAGCGGATCGACCGCTCCCTCGGTCCCGACGGCGGTGAGCGCGGTCCGCGACGGCAGCGGGACCGCGACGCTGTCGTGGTCGGCGCCCGTCGACGACGGCGGGTCCCCGGTCACCTCCTACGACGTACAGCTGGACTCCGGCGGGTGGACGAGCGTCGGCACGGCCGCGAGCCACCAGTTCACCGGGCTCGGGTCCGGTGCGCACACGCTGGCGGTGCGGGCCGTCAACGCCGTCGGTCCGGGCCCCGCCGCGCAGGCGACGCTCAGCGCGGTGACCACGACGCCGTCGTCGGTCCAGGGCCTGCAGGGCAGTGCCGCCGCGTCCGGTGTCGTCACCGTGTCGTGGGACGCCCCGGCGTCCGACGGCGGCTCGCCGATCACCGGCTACGAGGTCCAGATCGGCGGCGACGTCAGGTCCCTCGGCCCGGACGTGCGGTCGGCGACCGTCACCGGTCTGCCTCGCGGGCAGACGGCGACGATCGTCGTGCGCGCGGTGAACGCCGCCGGCCCGGGGCCGGACAGCTCGGTGGACGTGGCCGTCCCCGCGGCCCGGCCCGGAGCCCCGACGATCGGCCGCGCGTCCTCCGGGCCGCGAGGTGGGGCCCTGACGGCGGTCGCTCGCTGGTCCGCCCCCTCGGTGACGGGAGGTGCCGCGATCACCGGCTACCAGGTCTACGCCTACCGCCTGGGTGCGCGCGGGCAGGTCGTCGCCACCTACACCGGTCCGACGCTGGCCGCGTCCGCGCGTGCCGTCGAGCTCCGCGTCCCCCGCGCCGGGAAGTACCGCTTCGCGGTCCGTGCCGCGAACCCGGTCGGCTGGGGCGCGAGGAGCGCGAGGTCGAACGCGGTCACGGCGCGCTAGCTGGCTGGTGGTGGTCGAGCTCGTCTCTGGTGGTCGAGCTGGTCGCTGGTGGTCGAGCTGGTCGCCGGTGGTCGAGCTTGTCGAGACCCCCGCAGCCTGCGTGGGGTGCTGGTGTCGGCATGCTGCGGGCTGGTCTCGGGTTGCGACCGACAGGCAGCAACGACGGGGCGGCGCCGCTCGGGCTGGCGCTGCTTACCGGCCTGCGGTCGCCATGGGGAAAGTGGAGTCCGTGACGTGCCTGATACGTGAAGGACTCCACCGTTTGAGGGACTGTTCCGGCGCCACCGAGACGGCCTGCTGATCGTGACGTGATCGTGACCAGAACCCTTGTAGACAAAGGGGTCTGAGCACCATCGACTGTCGGTGGCGAGTGCTTGAGTAGACCCATGGCAGCCACGACCACCACCCGGGGGAACACCCGCGAGGAGCAGGTGATCGCGGCCGCCCGTGCCACCCGGGACGCGATGACCGGGCTCGAGGTCGAGCTCCTCCTCCAGGCCGTGGAGTGGGTCCGGCTGCACCCGGGCGACGAGGTCGACACGAGCGTCGAGTGGGGGATGCGGGAGCTGGAGATCGCCGGCGACGGCGCACCGACGGTCGACGAGGGCGCGGTCGCGGAGTTCGCGTTGGCGATCGGGCACTCCACCGATTCCGGTCGCCGGTACCTGGGGGACGCGGTCGAGCTCGCCTACCGGCTCCCGCGGACCTGGGCCCGGGTGCTGTCCGGGGAGGTGGCGGTGTGGAAGGCCCGCCGGATCGCCCAAGCCACCGCCTCGCTGCCGCCGCAGGGTGCGGCGGCGGTGGACAAGGCGTTGTACTTCGTCGCCGCCCGGTGCTCGTACGCGGAGATCGACCGGCAGGTGGAGAAGGCGCGCAAGGAGCACGACCCGGCCGAGACCGAACGCCGACGGGCCGAGGCCGCGGAGAAGCGGCACGTGAAGGTCCACCTGGGGCGATGACCTACGACGGGCTGGTCCCGATCACCGCGATGGCCGACGTCCCCGACGCGGTCGCGTTCGAGGACTACCTCGCCACCCAGGCCGCCGGGATGGACCCGGCGATCCCGCTGCAGGTGCGTCGCTCGATGGTCCTGGGCATGCTCGGCGGCCGCCACGGTGATGCGTCCGGTGAGGAGGGGTCGGCGCCGGGGGTGATGGTGTTCGTGCACACCCGCCCCGGCCAAGCCACCGCCGACGTGGACAACACCCGATCGACCACCACCGTGGAACAGGTGCAGGAGTGGTGCACCCGGGCCGGCACCAAGGTCACGATCCGACCGGTGATCGACCTGGCCGAGGAGATGACCACCGACGCCTACACCCCCACCGACCGGATGGTCGAGCAGGTCAAGCTCCGGTTCGGCGAGTGCCCGTTCCCCGGCTGCCACCGCCCCTCCCGCCCGGGCTACCGGGCGAGGAAGCGGAAGAAGCGGGCGGATCCGGCTGGCACCGGCGAGCAGCAGCAGGAGCACGGGTCGGACCTGGACCACCGCCAGGAGTGGCCCGAGGGGAAGACGACCTCGTCGAACCTGTTCCCGCCCTGCCGGGGCCACCACCGCCTCAAGACCTTCACCTGTTGGACCTACGACTACGACCCGGCCACCGGGTTCACCTGGACCAGCCCGCTGGGCTACACCTACACCGACCCCGGCAGCGCAACAGCCAGCGACATAGCGGCTGACCCCCACCCCGCCGGCACCCACTGAGCCGGCGGGGACACACCCATGCCCGCACCATGCCGGGTCGCAAGAACGACGACCTCGCGCCCCGACCAGGACCCGTGGTCCTCGAGCCCGGGCCCTTCGGGCGCGGGAGGTCATCAGGATCGTGGTGACGGTTGCTCAGTTCTGATGACGTCCCGGCCGTGAGCCGCGAGCCGCAGGCCGGGAACCAGCGCCAGCCCGGACGCACCTCTCCCGTAGCCAGCCTGTCGGACGCAACCCCAGACCGCCCGCAGGATGCCGGCAGTCACCGCCGCGTCCATGCCACTGGGGTCTCGACAAGGCTCGACCACCGGAGCCACAGGAGACCGCAAGCCGGGAAGCAGCGCCACCCGAAGCGCTCACGCGCCAGGGATCACCGCTGGGCTAGGGCCGCCACCCCGCGGGCAGCACGGGCTCCAGCCCGAGCCATCGGGCCAGGTCGAGGATCTCCGCCAGCACGGCGTCGTGGGTGGCGTCGTCGAACGGCTTGTCCTCGTGCACCGCATCGACACGGAGCTCGCCCTCCGCCCGGTCGGCGGTGGCGTCGAGCTTGCCGACCAGGCGGTCGCCGTAGAGGACCGGGAGGGCGTAGTAGCCCCAGCGGCGCTTGGCGGCCGGCTTGTACATCTCGAGCTGGTAGTCGAACCCGAACAGCTCCACGAGGCGCTTGCGGTCCTTGACCAGCCGGTCGAGCGGGGAGAGCAGGGCGGCGCGCCCGCGGAAGGTCCCGTCGAGCAGCGAGGGGTCCACCCGCCACTGGCCGCGGACTCCGTCGACCACGGCTGGCTCGCCCGCGCCGCCGGCGTCGTAGGGCTCGTCGGGAGGCTCGGGCAGGCTCGCGCGGGCGATGCCGAGCGAGCGCAACCGCATCTCATCACGCCGTCGGCGTGCCTCCTCCTCGTCCGGCCACGGCCCGCCTGGGTAGACCCGGTCCGCGAGGTCCCAGAGCAGGTCGCGTCCCCGGCGCCCGACCAGGGCGATCTCGCCGCGCCCGACCATCTGCTGCAGCAGCATCCGCAGGTTGCGGTTGTCGTTCCAGCCCGACGACTTCCACGAGACCTCACAGGTGTCCGGCAGCTCGCCGGTCGGGAGCGGTCCGTCGGCGCGGAGCCGCTCCAGGACCTCTCGCCGGCAGGCGTCGTTGGCCTCGACCCACGCGGCCCGGGCGACCTCCCAGTCGCGCAGCCGGCCGCTGCCGGGCCACGCCGCCATCTCCGCGCGGAACAGCGTCATGTCCTCCACCGGCCGGTAGAAGCCCTGGTGCTCGACCAGCCGCTGCTCCTCGACGGCGTCGCGGAGGTCCGCGGGGTCGTACGACGGCCCCAGCCGGCTCCACAGCACCAGGTCGGCGCTGGGCGCGACCGCGCTGGTGGGCTCGGCCTGCACCACGGTCAGGTGGCGGACCACCGCCATCAGGTCGGCCGGCCGGTCCGCGCGGGGCGGCGCGTCGAGCAGCTGGGCGCGGACGGCGATCCGGCGGGCCTCCTCGATGCTCAGCTCGAGCACCGGTCGAGTCTCACACGGTCCGCCGACAGGCTCAGACCGCGATGTGCGGCACCTCGCCCTCGACCCTGCGGCGCGGGCCGACCTCGACGAGCAGCATCGCGCCGAGGACCATCAGCCCGCCGGCGACCATGCGCACGGTGACCGACTCGCCGCCGAGGGCGACCGCGAAGAGCGCGGCGAAGACCGGTTCGGTCGTCATCACGATCGCCGTCCGGGTGGCCGAGAGGTGGGCCTGAGCCCACGTCTGGCCGAGGAGGGCGAGCCCGGCGGGAAAGATCGCGAGGTAGACGACGGTCGTCCAGTCGGCAGGGGTCTGCGGCAGCACGATCCCGCCCGGGGCGCTGGCGACCAGGCAGATCACCGCGACGACGACGACCTGCAGGATCGACATCCCGAGGGCGTCCTGCTCGGTCGCCCAGGCGCCGAGGCCGACGATGTGCAGCGCGAAGAGGATCGCCGCGACGAGGGTCAGCGCCTCGCCGTAGCCGACCGAGAACCCGTCGAGCGAGAGCACCGCCAGCCCGGCCGCCGCGAGGACGACCGCTGCCCAGGTCGCCACCGTGATCCGGTTGCGGAGCAGCACGGCGGCCAGCAGCGGGGTGACGACGACGTACATGCCGGTGATGAAGCCGGAGACGCTGGCCGCGGTGTGCGCGAGACCCGTGGTCTGCAGCACCTGCGCGACGCCGTACACCACGCCCAGCACCGCCGACTGGCGGCGGGCGGCGGGGGAGAGCCGGACGACCGCGCGGGGTGCCACGAGCAGCAGGAGGCACCCCGCGATCGCGAAGCGCACCGCGATGAAGTCCAGCGGCGGCACCCGCTCGACGAGGTCGTGGATCATGAAGAACGAGCTGCCCCAGGTCGCGGTGACCCCGAGCAGGACGAGGGTCGCGAGCTTCTTCATCCGCGCAGCCTCTTCAGGAGCGGGATGTCGCGGTTGTCGGCGGTGCGCGAGTCCGGCGTCTCGAGGATGAAGGGGACGCCGTCGGTCGCCGGGTGGGCGAGCAGCTCGACGAACGCCGCCTCGCCGATGTGCCCCTCGCCGATGCGCTGGTGGCGATCCTTGAACGCGCCCCGGACGTCCATGGAGTCGTTGGCGTGCACCAGGCGCAGCCGGCCCGGCCCGCCGATCTCGACGACCCGGTCCACGGTCGCGGTCGCACCACCCGGCTCGTCCAGTGGTGCGCCGGCCGCGAAGACGTGGCAGGTGTCGAGGCAGATCCCGGCCTTGGGGTGGAGGTCCAGGGCGGCGAGGTACGGCTCCAGGTCGTCGACGCCGGCGCAGAGCGACCGACCCTGCCCGGCGGTCGGCTCGAGCAGGAGCCACGGGGCGTCGTCGTCGGCGACCGCGTCGAGCAGCGGGAGCAACGCCTCCCGCACCCGCTTCATCGCGGCGTCGTAGCGGCCCACGGCATCGCCGTCGCCGGCGTCGACGTACGACCCTGTGTGCACGACGACGCCCTCGGCGCCGATCTCCGCGGCCCTCCTGAGGTTGTGCGCGACCGAGGCGGCCGACCGCTCGTAGGTGGCCGGGGTGGGGCTGCCGAGGTTGACCAGGTACGGCGCGTGGATGAAGGTGCGCGTGCCACGCTCGGCCATCAGCGTGCGGAAGTGCGCGTCCTCCGCGGGCCGGCCGTCGGTCAGCGCCCACCCGCGGGGGTTGCCGGTGAAGATTTGGAAGGTCTCGCACCCGAGCAGGTCCGCCTGGGCGACCGCGCCCGCGACCAGTCCCTTGCCGACCAGCACGTGGGTGCCGATCGGGTTGCGGACGGTGCGGTCGGACACCGCCTCAACCTACCGACGAGAGTCGCGATGCCTCAGATCAGGGTGAGGGTGATCGTGGCGCCCTTGGGCGCCATGTCGCCGCCGCCCGGGGACTGGGAGTAGACGAAGCCGAGCCCGAGGTAGCCGGTCGCCTTGTCGGTGACCACCTTGAAGCCGAGCGCCTCGAGCGTCGCCGTCGCCGCGTCGACGCCCTGGGCGCGCACGCTCGGCACCTCGATGAGCTCGGGTCCTTGGGACACGACGAGGTGCACCTCGTCACCGCGGTGCAGGGTGGTCCCGGCCGGCGGGTCCATCGAGATCACGTCGCCGTCGGCCACGTCGTCGGAGTACTGCTCGTCGACGACCTTGCCGTCGAGCCCCTTCGCGTCGAACCAGGCCAGGGCGTCGTCGGAGTCCTTGCCGACCCAGTCCTTGAGCTTCACCGGCGCCGGGCCCTTGCTGACGACCAGGTCGACGGCGGTGTCGGGACGCACGGTGGTGCCGGCCTTCGGGCTGGTGCTGACGACGTCGCCCTTCGGGACGGTGTCGGACCACGCACCGTCGACGGTGCCGACGGCCAGGTGGGTGTCGGCGAGCGCGGCCCGAGCCTGATCCTCGCTCTTCCCGGCCAGCTTCGGGACGTCGTAGCGCTCCTTGCCGAGGGAGATCGTGAGCGTGACCGTGCCGCCGTCGGCGACCTTCGCGCCCGGCTCGGGGTCGGTCGCCACCACGCGGCCGGCCGGCACGGTCTCGGAGTAGGCCTTGTCGCCCACCTCGGGGGTCAGGCCGGCGTCCTCGAGCTCGTGCTTCGCGGCGGCGCCGGTCAGGCCGAGGACGCTCGGGGTCGAGGTGTAGCGGCCGTCGAGGAACCACCAGGCGCCGACGCCGAGACCGACGACCAGCAGCACCGCCAGGACCATCACCAGCAGCCCGCGGCGCCGGCGCGGCCGCCCGCCGGGCGGCGGGCCGGTCGGACGGTAGGTCGGCGGTGGCGGCTGGGCCGCGAGCATCGTGGTCCGCTCCGCGGTGCCGGGCACGGTCGTCGTCGCGCCACCCGTCGCGCCTGGGGCCGGGGGCGCGAACGTGGACCGAGGCGCGGAGTCGAACGGGTCCGGCGCGGTGTCGTCGGGGGAGGGAGCCTCGACCTGCTGGGAGGAGAAGAGCAGCGGGGTCAGGTCCGCCGTCAGGTCCGGGTCGTCGGCGACACCCTCGGCGAGCGCGTGGCCGACCCGGTGGACCTGGTGGAGCAGCACGCCGGCGTCGGCGGGACGCAGGCTGCGGTCGCGGGCCGTGGCGCGAGCGACCAGCGCGTCGACGTACGCCGGGATCCCGGGGACCAGCGACGACGGCGGCGGCACGTCCTCGTGCACGTGCTTGTAGGCGACCTGGATGGGCGTCTCGCCCTCGTGGGGCTTCGTGCCGGTGAGCAGCTCGAAGAGCACCACCCCGGCGGCGTAGACGTCGGCACGCGCGTCGGCGCGGCCGTCCACGACCAGCTCGGGCGCGAGGTAGGACACCGTCCCGATCAGGACGCCGCCGGTCGCGGTGTGCTGGGTGTCCGCGCTGACGGCGCGGGCCAGGCCGAAGTCGGCGACCTTGACGCGCCCGTCATCTGCGATGAGGACGTTCTCGGGCTTGACGTCGCGGTGGATCAGGCCGGCGCGGTGCGCGGCCGCGAGCGCGGAGAGCACCGGCTCGATCAGCGCCACCGCACGGCCCGGCGGCATCGGCGCCTCCTTGCGGATCACGTCGCGCAGGGTGATGCCGTCGATGAGCTCCATCGCCAGGAAGACCGTGCCGTGGTCGTCACCCTGGTCGTAGACCGCCACGACGTTCGGGTGCGACAGCCGCGCGGCCGAGCGGGCCTCCCGCACGAAGCGGGCGGCGAACTCGTCGTCGTCGCCCAGGCCCGGGTGCATGACCTTGACCGCGACCGTGCGGTCCAGGCGGAGGTCGGTGGCCTCGTAGACGCTGGCCATGCCACCGCGAGCGATCCGCGCGCCGATCCGGTAGCGGCCGTCGAGGACGCGACCCGTCAGGTGGTCGGGTGCGGGGTCGCGGACGGTGCCGGCGGCGCCCTGGGGGGCGTGCCGGTCCGGGCGCCGGTCAGGCGTCACAACGACCCTCCTACGGTCCGGACGGGGAAGGGTCCGGGCCTCAATCGTACGGACGCGGGGGCGCTGCGGCGTGTTCAGGCGCCCCCGGCGTGGCGCGTGGGGGCGGTGGGACACTGGGAACCATGGACCAGGGCCTGAACTCCGGGAAGCTCGCCGACGCCGACCTCGCCACCCTCGTGCCCGCGTGGCTCGACTGGGCAGCCACCGCCGAGCGGCTGGGCGTGACCGTCGCCAAGGTGCGCACGATGATCCGCGACCACCAGCTCGCCGCCGCCGTACCCACGCCGGGTGCGGGGCAGCAGGTGCCCGAGGCGTTCGTCCAGGACGGCCTCCCCGTCAAGGGCCTGCCGGGACTGCTGACGGTGCTCCACGACGCCGGGTTCGACGACCGGGAGTGCATCGCGTGGATCTTCACCGACGACGACTACCCGGGTGCTCCGATCGACGCGCTCCGCGAGAACCGGGGCTCGGAGGTCAAGCGTCGCGCCCAGGCCCTGGGCTTCTAGGCCGACTGGCGGTCAAGCTCTTCTGCTGCCTGTGTGGGTGCGCTACCCGCGACGGTGACCGCGGGCTGCGGGCCCCAGGGGTTGCGACCGACAGCCGACGAGACGGGGACGGTCCGCTGGGGTCGGCGCAGTCTCCCGGCATGCGGGCGAACGGTTGGACCTGCCCGGGCAAACCCGCACGACACGCCGAGCCGGCGCGGCGTGTCGTGCGGGGATCACCCGACAGGTTCGACCTCACGTGGCTCGTGTGACCGCTGGGACTCCTCGGACTCCCGAACGTGACCAGGGCGGCCGCGTAGCGGCGGCGCGGGCGCAGCCCGTGCCGACAACTGCGCCCTCAAGCCGATCGGCCAGGACCCGCGGTCAAGGACGGCCGCAGGCCGCCGCGCAGCGGCCGAGCGACAGCGAGGTCCTTGACGGCGGGAGCCGGTCGGCTACCGCGCGGCCACCCGACCTGCCACCCACACCTGGAACGGAAGTGTTCGACTCGGCGGGATCAGCCCGCCCAGGAACGCCGAGTCGCCCCACTGGCACCGAACTGGGTCAGACGGCCCGCTGGGTGGCGGCGGAGGCGAGGCCACGCAGCACCTCGCGGGCGTGGTCGTCGACGTCGGCGCGGTCGAGCGCGGTCACCGCGTGGCCGGCCAGCTCCTCGATCACCGCCTCGACCTGGGCGTGCGCCCCGGAGGCGTCGATGATCGCGCGCAGCTCAGCGACCTCCTCGGGCGTCAGCGCGGTGCCGAGGGCCGCGTCGAGCCGGGCCGCCTCGGCCGGTGGGGCGGCGTCCAGGGCCAGCGCGACCAGCACGGTCCGCTTGCCCTCGATCAGGTCGTCGCCGGCGGGCTTGCCCGTGGCGCCCGGGTCACCGAAGACGCCGAGCAGGTCGTCGCGCAGCTGGAAGGCCTCGCCGAGCGGGAGCCCGAAGCGGGACAGCTCGGCGATCGTCCCCGGCGAGGCCCCCGCCAGGGCGGCGCCGATGTGGAGCGGCCGCTCGATGGAGTAGCGGGCGGACTTGTAGCGCAGCACGGTCATCGCCGTCTCGACGTCGGCCCGCCCGCGTGCCTGCACGGAGACGTCGAGGAACTGGCCGGCGATCACCTCCGAGCGGCACCGGTCGAAGACCTCGAGCGCGGGCGCGACCTGGGTGATCGGCAGGCCGCAGCGGCGGAGCAGCTCGTCGGACCAGCTGAGCAGCAGGTCGCCGAGCAGGATGGCGGCCGCGGCGCCGTACTGCTCGGGGTCGCCGCGCCACCCCGACGCACGGTGCTCGGCGGCGAGCTGCCGGTGCGTCGCCGGCCGGCCCCGCCGGGTGTCCGAGGCGTCCATGTAGTCGTCGTGCACGAGGGCGCTGGCGTGCAGGAGCTCCAGGGAGGCGCACGCGCGCACGAGGGCGTCCTCGTCGTCGGGGGAGGGGTGGACGGCCCGGTGGCCCCAGTAGCAGAACGCCGCGCGGAAGCGCTTGCCGCCGGAGACCGAGGTGTGCGCCTCGCGGACCAGCCGGTCGGCGTCGCTGCCGAGAGGCGCGAGGGTCGCGGCCTGCTCGTCCACGAACGCGTCGAGCGCGCCCTGGACGCGGTCACGGAACACGGCACTGTCCCACCCGGTCTGGCCCGTCACGCCGTCGAGGGTAGCCAGCGCGTACTGGCTCGTGGACACCGCCCGGCCGCCGACCTCCCGGTCCCTAGACTCCTGTCATGACGAGCCGCAGGATCGGGGACCTCGTGCGCGAGGGAGAGCGGTCGTTCTCGTTCGAGTTCTTCCCGCCGAGGGACGCCGCCGGCGAGGAACAGCTGTGGGAGGCGATCCGCGAGCTGGAGCCGTACCGGCCGACGTTCGTGTCGGTGACGTACGGCGCCGGCGGGACCACCCGCAGCACGACCGTGCGGGTGACCGGCCGGATCGCGCGCGAGACGTCGATGACCGCGATGGCCCACCTCACCTGCGTCGGCCACACCCGCCAGGAGCTGGAGAGCGTCCTGGACTCGTACGCCGAGGCCGGGATCAGCAACGTCATGGTGCTGCGTGGCGACCCGCAGGAGGGCCCGCGGGCGCCGTGGACCCCGACGAGGGGCGGCTTCACCTACGCGACCGAGCTGGTGGAGCTGGTGCGCGGTCGCGGCGACTTCTGCATCGGTGTCGCGGCGTTCCCCGAGAAGCACCCCTCCTCGGCGTCCCTCGACCACGACGCCGACGTGCTGGTCGCCAAGGCGCGGGCCGGTGCGGAGTTCGCGGTCACCCAGATGTTCTTCCGCGCGGAGGACTACTTCGCCCTGGTGGAGCGGGTCCGCGCCCGGGGCGTCGACATGCCGATCCTCCCGGGCATCATGCCGATCCTGAACCTCGCCAACATCCGTCGCCAGGGCGAGCTGATCGGCACCGACGTGCCGGCGTCGGTGATCGAGCGCATCTCGGCGCACGACGGCGACCCGGTGGCGATGCGCGCCGCCGGCATCGCCCTCGCGGCCGAGCTCTGCGAGGAGCTGCTGGCCGGGGGAGCGCCGGGCCTGCACTTCTACACGCTCAACCGGTCCAAGGCGACCCGCGAGATCTTCGCCGCCCTGAACCTCACCGTCTGACGAGGACCGGGATGCGCACCGTCACCGTCGTCGGCCACGGAGCCGCCTCGGTCGTTCCCGACGCCGCGGTCGTCCACCTCGCCGCCACCCACCGCGCCGCGTCGCTCGCCGAGGCCCTCGCCGGCGCCGAGTCGGCCCGGGAGCAGGTCGTCGCCGTCGCGCGCCGCTTCACCGACCGGATCGCCAGCCAGCACCTCTCGGTCGGTCCCGACGGCGGCGAGGACGACGGCTACCAGGCGCGGCACGCGCTGCTGATCCGATGCGCCGGTCTCGACGAGGCGGGAGCGCTGGTCACCGCACTGGCCGAGGAGGTCGGTGCCCGGTTGTCGGTCGACCACGTCGGCCTCGAGGTCTCCGACACCACCGACGCCGAGCGCCTGGCCCGCGAGGCGGCGTTCGCCGACGCGCGGGAGAAGGCCGAGCACCTCGCGGCCCAGGCCGTCGGCACGCTCGGGCAGGTCGAGAGCGTCGCGGAGGGCGGGATGGGCGGGAGCCCGCGCTTCGCCCGGGCGGTCCCGGTCGCGGCGGCCGCCTTCGAGCCGGGCGAGACGACGGTCGAGCAGCTGCTGACGGTGACCTTCGAACTCCACTAGCCGGCGGACGAAGCCCGCCCGGCCGGCCCGATCTCGGCGGCCACGAGCGCGGCGGACAGGCCGACGAACGGGATCCCCGCGCCCGGGGTGGCATGGGCGCCGGCGGCGTACACCCCGGCGACCGGGGTGCGGGGACCGAGCCGCCGGCGGACGGTGCCGCGGCCCTGCCAGAGCACGCCGTACGGCGAGCTGCCCCACAGCTCGACCTGGTCGCGGGCGCTGCGGTCGACCCGGGCCACGACCTGCGCCCGCACGTCGATCTTGTGCCGGGCCAGCGCCCGCAGGATGTCCTCGGAGAGCCGGCCCCGGCCGTGGACGGTCAGCGTCGTCGGGCCGTTGCGCCGCACGACCAGCATCGGGTCGCCGTGCAGCACCAGCTCGTGGGGGAGGTCGGGCACCTCTCCGTCCAACCCGACGTGCACCACGACCGGCGGCATCGCCGGCATCGTCCGCTCGACGTACGGCGCCAGCGCGGGGAGCCGTCGCGGGTCGATGGCACAGACCACGGCCTCGGCCGCGATCTCGCCGCTGGTGGTCCGCACGGCCGCCACCCGGCCGTCGCGCACCACCAGGTCGCGCACGTCGGTGCCGGTGAGCGTGGTGACCCCCCGGGTGGCCAGCCGGTCGGTGAGGGCGTCGGCGAGGCGGGCCATGCCGCCCCCGACCGTCCACGCACCGAACCGCTGCTCGACGTAGGCGGTGACGCCTGCCCACGCCGGGACGTTGCGCAGGTCGTGCCCCTCCGCGACCGACGGGTGCCCGGCCACGAGCCGGAGCCGCTCGTCCTTGAACGACCGGCGCAGTCGCTTGTGCAGCGTCTCCCGGCTGTCCAGCCGTGCCGCGAGCTCGGCCGGCAGCGCGTCCGGGCGCCAGGGGTTCTCGAGGTAGCCGCGCCGCAGCACGTCCCAGTCGTCGGCGTACGACCCGACGTGGTCGACCCATCGCTGCCCCAGCCCCGCGCCCAGCTCGTCGAAGGCGGCCAGCTGGGCCGCCCTCCCGTGCGGGACCCGCACCGACGACCCGTCCTCGAAGCGGTGCTCGCGGAGGACGTCGAGCGGCACCAGCTCCAGCTCGCGCTCGACCGGGCGGCCGGACTTACGGAACAGGTCGCGTACGACGGCGGGCAGGAGCGTCGCGGTCGGGCCCGCGTCCCACGTGAAGCCGTCGGCCGTCACGGTCGAGAGGGCGCCGCCGAGTCGCTCCGAGCGCTCGACCAGTGTCACCTCGTGGCCGAGCTTGGCCAGGCGCACCGCGGACGCCAGCCCGCCGAAGCCCCCTCCGACGACGACGACCCGCATGTGCGCACCCTAGGGCGTCTGGTTCGAGGACGTCCGCACGCGCACGTCCGGCGCCACCTCGACGGGTCCGAAGCCGGCGCCGTACTCGGCGTCGACGAAGCGGAGCAGTGCCGCGGTCACGTCGGCGAGCCGGCGGCCCGGTTCGAGCGCCACGCACGGGTCCACCTGGGCGAAGAACCCGCTCGCGGTGTCGGCGACCGACAGGGTGTTGCCGGTCTCCCGGTCGGAGCGACGGAACGAGACGCCGTCGTACGTGACGGGGTAGGAGAGCCGGCGGCCGACGCGCGGCCCCTCCGCGACCGCGATCACCCGCCCGGTGCGCTCGGCGTCCATCTGCTCGACCCGTGCCTCGACGTCGGCGACCGTGACGCCGGTGTCGACCCCGGCGACGAGGTTGGCCTGCAGGAGGGCGAAGAACCGCGCGTCGACCTCGGCCGCGGTCGTGGCCCCGGCCGACATCCGGGTGTTCAGCTCGGTCGGCCGGAAGCCGTCGGTGGTGAGGACGCCGTCGATGCCGAACGCGCCCCGGTAGCCGTGGGCCGCGCGGAGGTGCTCGCCGACCCGGCGGGCCGCCGCGCGCATCTGGGCCCGATCGGCCACCGGTGGGTCCCACGACGTTCCGAGCCCGGCGTAGACGAAGGTGCGGTGTGCGGTGTTGCGCAGGACCGCGATCTCCACCGGGCGGAGGGCGGCGGTGCCGTCGGGCAGCACGACGCCGTGGATCGAGCACGGCACGCCTTCGAGGAAGGGCATCACCCGCAGCCGGTCGCACCGCGGGGCGAAGAAGGCGCGCGCCGTGCGGGCGTCGCGCTCGTCGCGGACCCAGCGGACGTAGTTGCCGCCGCCGTTGAACCCGTCGCGGGCGTCGCCCGACCACACGACGCCCTGCGGACCGGCCAGCTCCCGGGAGGCGGCGGTCAGCTCGTCCTCGTCGAGCCCGACGATGCGGTACGGCGCCACGGGCAGCCCGACGGCTGCCCAGATGCCATCGGCCAGCAGCTTGTCCTCCAGGTCCAGCCAGGCCCGGGGTCGTCCGCCGGTCACCGGGCGACCGAGCACGGGCTGGTCGGTCGTCACGAAGGGTGAGGCGAGCACGACGCCGCGGCGATCGGGGTCGAAGGTCTCGATCGCGTCGACGGCGTGCTGCGGCAGGTCGTGCAGGAGCCGGTCGTGCAGCCGGAGCTCGTCGGTGAGGGACGCCGTCGCGGGACTGTCGATCTCGACGACGACCGTCTCCGGACCGGGCACCGGGCCCGCCCCCCGGCCGGTGGTGACCACCAGCGTCGGGCAGCCGAGCTCGGCCAACCAGGTGGTCCAGCGGGCCCACAGGGCCAGGACCCCCGGGCCGAGGACGACCGGCCGGCCTGCGAACAGGGCGGCCAGCCGGTCGTCGAGCTCAGCCCTCCGCACCGATCACCCGGCGCAGCGAGGCCTCGTCGCGCCCCACGACGGTCGTGCCGTCGGCGGCGGTGATGATCGGACGCTGGATCGCCCGCGGGTGCGCGACGAGGGCGGCAAGCCAGGTGTCGCGGTGCGCGGCGTCGCGGGGGAGATCGATGCCCTCCTCGCGCGCCTCCCGGTCCCGGGCGACGTCCCACGGCTCGAGCCCCAGCCGGGTCACGACGGCGCCCAGCTCGGCTGCGGTCGGCGGGTCGTCGAGATAGCGGCGCACGGTGTAGGCCACCCCGGCCGCGTCGAGCTCGGCCGCTGCGGTGCGGCACTTCGAGCAGGCCGGGTTGAGCCAGATCTCCATCACTCGACCTCGATCTCGGGCGCCCCGGTCAGCAGCGAGAGCTCGTCGAACGTAGTGGAGAAGACCGCCGACGGGTGGCCGGCCGCGGCCCACACGACGTCGTAGCGGCGCAGCCACGAGTCGAGGTATGTCGGCACGGGTCGCGGGTGCGCGATCGGGGAGACACCCCCGATCACCTGCCCCGTGTGCTCACGCACGAACTCGGGTGTCGCGCGCCGGAGCCGCCCCACGCCGATGGCCGCAGCGACCTTCGTGGTGTCGACCCGGTGGGCCCCCGAGGTGAGGATCAGCACGGGCGCTCCGTCGGCGTCGAACAGCAGGCTGTTGGCGATCGCCCCGACCTCGCAGCCGAGCGCCTCTGCTGCCAGCGCTGCGGTGTGCACCGCGTCGGGCAGGACGACGATCTCGCCGGTCCCGCCGCGCGCTGCGTGGTCGGCGCGGAACCGGCCGATCGAGGGGTGCTCGGTGGTCATACTGCGAGACCCTAGGGTGTGTCCGTCAGGAGATGCAGCGGACTCGGAGGAGCTGAGCGGATGACCCCCCACCGGCCGGCAGCGGTGACCGGAGCGACCTGGTTGTCGGTCGCGGTCGTCGCGATGACGGGCCTGACGGCTCTGCTGACGCTGGTGTTCGACGACGAGCTGGTCGACGCGTGGGCCGCAGGGCGGACGGCCTCGAGCGCGGTGGAGCCCCCGGCCTTCGTCCCCGTGGCGGTCACGATGTTCGTCGTGGTGGCCCTGCTCTCGGTCGTGCTGATCGCCTTCCTGCGCGAGGGCCACGAGTGGGCACGCATGGTGCTGAGCGCCCTGGTCGCCCTGGTGGGCGTCGGGACCCTGGCGATCCTGCGCACCAGCCCGCCGTTGCTGTTCCTGCTCGTCGCCCTGGCCTCGTTGCTGGTCGACGCGGCCGCCGTGGTCGCCCTGTGGCACCGCGACACCCGGGCCTTCTGCAAGCGGCGACCGGGCGACACCGCCGTCCTGCGCTGAGGCTCGGGCGGTCCCCGCGTCGCTCGCGGCGCCGGCGCTGGGAGGGGCGGGGCGGGGCGGGTCGCGCCCTTGACGGGCTGTCCGTGGGGCGGTGTAACCTCTTCCGTGTTCGAACAGATGTTCGAACACGTCCGGCGGGGACGACCTCGACCCCCGTCCCCGCCGGGTCCCGGGGTCGGTGGTGGGGTCGGACGCCTGGGGTCGAGGAGAGGTCCGAGATGAACCCGTACGCCCTACCCGCCACCACCCACTCCTACCTCGCGCGCGCCGCGGAGTCCCTCAGCGAGGCGATCGCCGCGCGCGAGGTGCCGACCCGCTACGCGTGCGCCCACGTCGCGGCCCTGCGCGCCGCGGCCGCCCTGCTCGCGGCTCGTGCGCGTCCCGAGCCCGGGACCCGGCGGCGCCGGCAGAAGAACGCCTGGGCGCTGCTCGCCGAGGTCGCCCCCGAGCTCACCGAGTGGGCCCAGTTCTTCGCCGGGGGAGCCGCCAAGCGGGCCGCTGCCGAGGCCGGGTCGACCCGCGCCGTCACCGAGCGCGAGGCCGACGACCTGGTGCGGGAGGCCGACCGGTTCCTCGCGGTCGTCGAACGGTCCCTGGGGCTGGTGCCCCACGTCAGCACGGCCACGCGCGCGGTGGCGATGCGGGCGGGCTGAGCGAGCGGGCGCGTGCGTCGGGCCGCGGCCGCGGCACGCTCTAGGGTGGAGCCATGTCCGAGAGCGTGAAGCCGGCCGAGCGCCGTGGAGCAGCGCGCACGTCGCTGGTGTGGGAGGCGCTGCTCCCCGTGCTGGAGGCGGTCGGCACCCCCCTCGACGTCGTCGACATCGGGGGCGGCACCGGGGGTTTCGCGGTCCGGGTGGCCGGCCTCGGCCACCGGGTGACCGTCGTCGACCCGAGCCCCGACGCGCTCGCCGCGCTGGACCGCCGGGCCCGCGAGCTCCCGGTGGAGGTCGCCGGGCGCCAAGGTGACGTGTCGTCGCTCGTCGACGTCGTGGGTGCGGGCAGCGCCGACGTGGTGCTGTGCCACGGCGTGCTCGAGGTGGTCGACCGCCCCGACGTCGCGCTCGCCACCATCCGCGAGGTGCTCCGCCCCGGTGGCACCTTGAGCCTGCTCGTCGCCCAACGGTTCGCGGCGGTGGTCGCCCGGGCGATGGCCGGCCACTTCGCCCAGGCGCTGACGATGCTGGAGCCGGACGCCGGCCGTGCTGCGGCGGGTGCGCTGCCCGGCCCGGGCCGCTCGGGCCGCCGATTCACCGAGGCCGAGGTGCGGACGCTGCTGGCCGGAGCCGGGCTGGACGCCCTCGCCGTGCACGGCATCCGGGTCTTCGCCGACCTGGTGCCGGGCGCGGTGCTCGACCTCGAGCCCGGTGCGTCGGCCGCGCTGGTCGAGCTCGAGCGCGCCGTCGTCGACCGGCCCGAGCTGCGCCCGCTCGCGACCCAGCTGCACGTCCTGGCCCGCTGATCCCGGCTGGTCGGCCGCCCACCGGTCTGCACCGCTCGGCGTGCCGTCGTTTCGCGGCTCGGGTGTGCGGGAACGGTTCGATCACGAATTTCCCGAACCCGCCTACCGCCGTGCCCGTGCGCTGCCTAGACTTGCAGCAACCGGACGTCCAGGCCGGGGCTGAACAGTGCAGGGGAGGTACGGTGCCGCTCTCAGAGGAGGAGCTCCGGCTGCTCGAGCAGATGGAACGTGCCCTCGTCGAGGAGGACCCCAAGCTCGCCTCGACCCTGCGCGGTACGGCCTTCCGCCGCTCCGCCCGCCGCCGCGCGATCATCGCCGGCGTCTGCTTCGTCCTCGGTGTCGTCGTGCTGATGACCGGCGCCGTCGCCCGGATCACCCCCATCGGCATCGCCGGGTTCGTGATCATGCTCGCCTCGGCCACGGTGGCCCTCACCGCTCTCCGCGGCCGGCAGGCCCACGGCCCGGACCCGCGGGCGGTCCACCCCAGCCACGGCCTCACGGTCGTCGAGGGCGGCCGGTCGGGCAAGTCGCGTCGCCCGCGGCGCTCCGGCCACTCCTTCATGGAGCGGGTCGAGGAGCGCTGGCGCCGCCGTCGCGCCGACGGCGGGTTCTGAGCGCTGCCCGGCCTGAGCTTGCGAAGGCCGGGATCCCGGCGCCAGGTCGAGTGGTCGCGCGAGCGAGGGACGAGCTCGCGTCCGGCCGTATCGAGACCCGACCGCCGACGCGACCGATGACCCCTGGCCACCCGTGCTGCCTGACCAGTCGTCCTGCATGACGACGCGCACGCGCGCCGACCGCTGACCCGCCGGGCGCGGCCGGGGCCACCCCGCCGAGGCAGGCCGCCCTACTGCGCGTGGTCGACCACGCCGCCGTACCGGGCCTCGACCGTGACCGGCGCCCGGCGCTGCCGGCGCCGGTCGGCACTCAGCACGGACCGGGGCCACCAGGTCGCCCGGCGGCGGGCCGAGCGCACCGCGCCGCCGGCCAGGGAGTCCAGGAGGATCTCGGCGTCGGCCCGCACCCGAACCGGGTCGGCCACGGCGCCGCCGGGGCGTGCGTAGCGCAGCAGCTCCAACGCCTGCACGAGCCGGTCCAGCGCCGCCACGGCCGCGGGCGCGACCATCGGGCCGTGGGCCGGCCGGTCACCCGTCTGCGGCCCGAGGGGTGCGCCGAGGTGGTCGACGAGGGCGTTGCGGGTCGCGCGTGGCGAGCGCCGGTCGGGCCACGGGACGCCGAGGTCGATCGCGGTGTCGCGCAGCTCGGCCCAGGCGGCCTCCGGCGCCCCGGTCGCGAGACGTCGGTCCCGCCGGCGCCGCCGCAGGACGCGTGGCAGCAGCAGGACGGCTGCCGCCACGGCCACGACACCGGCGGTGATGCCCAACGGCCACCACGGTCCGCCGCCCTGGTCGACCTTCGGCGCGGCGCCGGTCGAGTCGGGCCGCTCCTCGCTCGGGCGGTTGCTCGGCAGCAGCGAGGAGCGGTCACCGCTGGGTGCCGTCGGGTTCGACGGGTCGATCTGCGGGCTGTTGTCGACGACCGTGTAGCTCGGGACGTCCTCGGCCCGACCGGCCGGGGTCGGCTCGAACCGCACCCAGCCGGCGCCGTCGAAGTAGAGCTCGGGCCAGGCGTGCATGTCGTCGGAGCTGTAGATCCACGTGTTCGGACCGGCGGGCTGAGGGTGCAGGAAGCCGATCGCCACCCGGGCCGGGATGCCCAGCACGCGCGCCATCACGGCCATCGACGCGGCGAACTGCTCGCAGTAGCCCGTGCGCCCGCCGGGGGCGTCGGTGAGGAAGTCGACCAGCGCCTGGTAGCCGCTACCCTCGGCGGTCGCGAGGGAGTAGGTGAAGCCACCGTCCTCGCGGAACCAGTTCTGCAGCGCGACCGCCTTCTCGAAGCGGGTGTCGGCGTCCTTGGTGACGTCGGCCGCGAGCTCGCGGACGATCGGCGGCAGGTCGGCGGGGTAGTCGGTGAACGCCTCGCTCACCTCGCCGGCCGAGGTGCCGGCGTTCTCGAGCCGGTTGCTGGTCAGATCGAGGTCGAGCGCGCTCATCGTGTAGTGCATGTTCGACGTGGTCAGGTCGTCGGGCACCGCGAGGAAGTCCATGGTCTGGTCGTCGTAGCGCCAGTCGCCGTCGGCGTCGATCCGGCTGATCGGCGCCTGCGTCGGCAGCCAGCTCGACGTGAACGCCGGCAGGATCGTCACGTCGTAGGGCACCTCGTGGCGCGCCACGGCCGAGGCGACCCCGGCCGGCGGTGGCAGGGCGCCCTGCGCGGTGTGGTCCGCGGGGACGTCCCGGTTGCCCGGGCTCCACTCGGTCTCGCTGAAGCGGGTCAGCGTCAGGATCCGCAGGTACGACGGGTCCGGGTCGGGCGTCGTCACCTGCACCAACGGGGTGTCGTCGCCGCGCTTGAGGTCGCGGACCAGGTCGGCGGTCGGGTTGTCGATGCGGATGTCGTCTCCGCCCCCGGTGCCCGGCCCGAAGTCGAACACGTGAAGCCCGACGGTGGGGACCAGTGCGGGCAGGAAGACGGCGAGGGCGGTGGCGACCCCGCCGATGGTGCCCGCGGTGCTGCGGACCACGTGCGTGCCCGCGCCGAAGGAGATCGGGTCGCCGGTCTCGCGGTCGATGCCGATCGGCCGGCCCCACCGGGCGACGTGGTCGCCCTCGTGGAGGAACAGCATCACGAGGAACCCGGCCGCGGTGGCGGCGAAGACCCACCAGCTGACCGAGTCGCCGACCA
Organism: Nocardioides sp.; assembly: GCA_020636915.1. Lineage (GTDB taxonomy): Bacteria > Actinomycetota > Actinomycetes > Propionibacteriales > Nocardioidaceae > Nocardioides. The sequence continues at coordinate 17,418 of JACJWV010000006.1, read as the reverse complement.
GGCCCAGCGGGATGCTGTAGATCGCGAGCAGCGGGATCCCGGCGAGCGGGACCCGGCGCAGCGTGCACGCCAGCAGGTCGACCAGCAGCAGGCAGAGCAGGCCGCACAGGATCAGCAGCGGGTCGAGCGGCGGTGCGCTGTCGGGTACCGGAGCGGCGTACCCCCGCGAGCTGTCGAGCGCGTCGCCGATCGCCTGGTGGAGCTCGGTCCAGGCTCCGCCGACGGGCAGCGGCGAGCCGGTGATCAGGAGCATGGCGACCACGGACGACGCGACCACCTGGACCAGGACGACCAGCTCGCGCGGCACCCGCCACCAGCGCAGGGCGGCGCCGGTCCCGGCGACGACGATCGCGAGCAGGAACAGCGGGTTGAGGAACCCGCCAGGGGTCTCGGTGAACCCGCGCCACGCGTACATGGCGATCCAGGCGGTCGCGGCGGCGACGGCCGGCAGGCCCACGGCGACCGCGGCGCTCCCGCGACTGCGAGCGGCGGGGCGGATCATCCGGCGACCTCCTGCGTCGGACCGGCGGAGCGCGAGCTGTGGGCACTCGTGTGGCCCAGCTCCTGCCAGACGGCGTCGAGGCGGTCCCTCGGGCCGAGCACCGCCGAGCGCCAGCCCTGCTGGGCCAGGGCGCGGGTCGCGCCGTCCCCGGCCGGCGCGCCCGCCCAGGCGCGGGCGTCGAGGGCGATCGCGAGCGCCGAGCCGGCCTGGTGCTGCATCCGTCGCAGCACCGGCAGGTCGGGGGAGGACACGTCCCCGAACACGGCCACGGTCAGCCCGCCGTGCGCGCCCTCGGCCAGCCACCCGGTGTCGAGGTGGGGCTGCGTGGTCGCCGCGATGACGGCGAGCGCCTCGAGCAGGGGAGCGGTGTTGAGCTCGGCGCCCCGCAGGTGCCAGGCGCTGCTCGGGTCCTCGCCGGTCGCCGTCACCAGGCGTACGGCGAACCCGCGGTGGGTCAGGTGGACGGCGACCGAGGCGGCGGCCGACACCGCGGCCTCCAGCGACGAGGCGATCCCGTGCCCGTGGTGGGCGCGGGTGCGGTTGTCGAGGAACAGGGTCGCGCGCGACTGCCAGGGCTGCTCCTCGCGGCGGACCATCAGCTCGCCGACCTTGGCCGAGCTGCGCCAGTGCACCCGGCGCAGCTCGTCGCCGCGACGGTACTCACGGACGGTGACGTCCTCGGCGCTGCCGGTCGCGAACGCGCGCGGCCGGTTGTCGCCCGAGCCGGTCCACGCGCCTCCGAGGGGGATCTGCGGCAGCGCGACCGTGCGGGGGGTGACCGTCAGGGGCACCGTGGTGCGGAAGGCGCGGCCGAGCTCGACCAGGCCGAAGGGGTCGGTGACGCGCACCGACATCGGACCGATCTCGAAGTGGCCGCGCACGTCGGAGCGGACCTGGTAGGTGACGCTCTGCTTCCACCCGGCGCCGATGCCCTCGAGGACGAACCGCGGCCGGGTGCCGAGCACGTAGGGCACCTGGTCCTCCAGCAGGAGCACGCCGTTGGGGGTGCGGCCCTCGTTGGTGAGCGACAGCGTCACCCGGGCGGGCTGTCCGGCGGCCACCAGCTGGGGGGTGACCGTGCGGACCAGGGCGAGCCGGTAGCGGTTGCGGCCGACGACCCAGGCCGTCAGCAGCGGCAGGGCGACCACGAGCACCCCGACGCGCGCGAGCGCCGACTGGTCGAGCAGGACCGCGCACACCAGCGCGGTCACGCCGGCGGCCAGGAAGGCCCGTCCGCGGACGGTCAGGCCGGCGAGCGCCTCCTTCACGGCCGGATCACGGCTGGGGGACGGGTACGCCGGCGAGCACGGCGTCGAGGATCGCCGTGGTCGACCGACCGCTCATGGCGGCCTCGACGCTCGGCAGCAGCCGGTGGGCGAGCACCGGCCGGGCGAGCCGGAGCACGTCGTCGGGGAGCACGTAGTCGCGGCCGTCGATCGCCGCGGCCGCCTTGGCCGCGCGCACCAGGTGCAGCGACGCCCGCGGCGAGGCGCCGAGGGTCAGCTCGTCGGACCGCCGCGTCGCAGCGGTGATCGCCACGGTGTAGCGCTGCACCGCGTCCGAGACGTGGACCTGGCCGACGATGCCGACCAGCTTGCGCACCTCCGCGGCGTCGGCGACGGGTTCGAGGTCCTCCAGCGGACTGGACCCGGTGTGCGAGGTCAGCATCGCGACCTCGGCGGCCTCGACCGGGTAGCCGACCGAGACCCGCGCCATGAACCGGTCGCGCTGGGCCTCGGGCAGGGCGTAGGTGCCCTCCATCTCGATCGGGTTCTGCGTCGCGATGACCATGAAGGGCTGGTCGAGCTGGTAGGTCGCGTTGTCGACCGTGACCTGGCGCTCCTCCATGCACTCCAGCAGGGCGGACTGCGTCTTGGGGGAGGCCCGGTTGATCTCGTCGCCGACCACGATGTTCGCGAAGACGCCGCCCGGCCGGAACTCGAACTCGCGGGTGTTCTGGTTGAACACCGAGACCCCGGTGACGTCCGAGGGCAGCAGGTCCGGCGTGAACTGGATGCGCCGCACCGAGCAGTCGATGCTGCGCGCGAGGGCCTTGCTCAACATGGTCTTGCCGACGCCCGGGACGTCCTCGATCAGCAGGTGCCCCTCGGCGAGCAGCACCACCAGGGCCGCGTTCACCACGTCGGGCTTGCCCTCGATCACGCGCTCGACGTTGGCCCGGATCCGTCCGACGACCCGCGCCAGTGTCTGGAGGTCCGCCGCTCCCGTCGCGGCGTCTTGCTCTGTGACCACTGCCGTCCCTTCCCGAATTCCCCCACCTGACGTGCGCCACGGTGCGCCACGTCACTCCCACGGTAGTCGTGCCGGAGAAACCTACGTCGCCCGGACGTCGTCCTGTTCGACTCCGCGGGTCACGAAATGGTTTCAGTGCCCGGACCCACCCGTCAGACCCCCCGTCCTCGCCTCGGCCGGGCCGTCGCTCCCCGTGCTCCACCACCGCGCCCCACCGGCTGCCCCACCACGCTCCACCTGCGCTCCACCGCTCGGAAATGGGTCGCTGACCTGCGCGGACGTCGTCCGCGCTGGTGGGCCGAGCCGCCCCGATCGGACGGAAAACAGCGCCGCGACACGCGTGCGATGGTTGACGGTGGGGGAAAGTGGCGTAAGGTGGAGCACAGTGGAGGGAAGCCGCCGCTGATCGGCGGAGCGAGTGGAGGTGCCCGATGTTCTTCATGGGCACCTACACGCCGAAGCTCGACGACAAGGGGCGGCTCTTCCTCCCGGCCAAGTTCAGGGACCGACTCGCGGAGGGGCTCGTGGTGACCCAAGGTCAGGAGAACTGCCTGGTCGTGTGGCCCCACGACGTGTTCATGGAGGAGGCCCGGCGCGCCCAGGCGACGCCGATGACGGTGCGGGGAGCGCGCGACTACGCGCGCATCCTGTTCGCCGGCGCCGACGAGGGCGCATTGGACAAGCAGGGCCGGATCGGCATCCAGGCCTCGTTGCGGGAGTACGCCGGGCTGGACCGCGACGTGGTCGTCATCGGCGTGATGGACCGCATCGAGATCTGGGATCCGGCGAAGTGGCGTGAGTACAGCGCCGGTGCCCAGGCCAAGTTCGCCGAGCTCGACGAGCAGCCCAACCCCCAGCAGCAGAACTAGCTCCACCAGCACCACACGAGCAGCAGCACGACACAACAGCACAGCGATCCGCAGGACGAGGCCTCGCGCCCGCTCCCGCGCCATCTGGGACACCTTCCCCGGCCCCAGACGGCACCTCATCTGGGGCACCTTCCCCGGTTCCAGATGGCACTTCCCCGGGAGCGGGCAGGGACCTGGTCAGGCGGATCGCCTCATTTCCACCGGAGCTCCGCAGGAGCGCCGCCGCAGTCACCTCACGGGCGGGTCCCGCGGGGTCGGAGCCCGCAGGTCGGGCAGAGGGTCGAGGCAGGTCGGATGAGCATCGCGCACGCGGCGGTCACGCCGCTGGAGGCCGAGTCGGAGGTCCCGCTGCGCCGGGTCCGCCACCGGGCCCGCGAGGCGGCGACCGTGATGGCCTTCTCCGCAGCGACGTCGGTCGGGGTCGCCGCGGTGTTCCTGCTCCTCGCAGCAGTGGCGCGACAGGCCTGACATGAGCCGCCCCTCCCACGTCCCGGTGCTCCTCGACCGGGTCGTCGCCCTCCTGGCGCCTGCGCTCGAGCGGCCGGTCGCCACGGACACCGTCATGGTCGACGCCACGCTCGGCCTCGGCGGGCACAGCGAGGCGGTGCTCTCACGCTTCGACGCGGTGCGCGTGGTCGGGATCGACCGCGACCCCGAGGCGCTCCGGCTCGCGTCGCAGCGGCTGGCGCCGTTCGGTGACCGGTTCACCGCGGTCCACGCGGTCTACGACGAGATCCGCGACGTGCTGGCCGACCTCGACCTGGCGACGGTCGACGGCGTGCTCTTCGACCTCGGCGTGTCGTCGATGCAGCTCGACGTCCGGGAGCGGGGCTTCGCCTACGCCGAGGACGCACCGCTGGACATGCGGATGGGCAGCGAGGGGATGACCGCTGCCGACGTCCTCAACACCTACGACGCCGCCGCGCTGACCCGCGTGCTGCGCGACTACGGCGAGGAGCGGTTCGCCCGCAAGATCGCCGCCGCCGTGGTGCGCGAACGGGCGAAGGAGCCGTTCACGACCTCGGGCCGGCTCGTCGAGCTGCTCTACGCCGAGATCCCGGCGCCCGCGCGGCGAACCGGTGGGCACCCGGCGAAGCGGACCTTCCAGGCGCTGCGCATGGAGGTCAACGACGAGCTCGCGGTCCTGCGCCGGGCCGTGCCCGCGGCCATCGAGGCGATCAGCGTCGGCGGCCGGGTGGTCGTCGAGTCCTACCACTCGCTGGAGGACCGGCTGGTCAAGCAGGCCTTCGTCGCGGCCAGCCGCCTCGACGTGCCCGAGGACCTGCCGTTCGTCCCGGAGGGTCACGAGCCGGCCCTCCGTCTGGTCACCCGGGGGGCCGAGAAGGCCACCCCGGAGGAGATCGCGCAGAACCCGCGCGCCGCCTCGGTCCGGCTGCGCGCGATCGAACGTGTCACCCGGGGAGGGGTAGCCGCATGAGCGAGCGAAGCGAGCGAGTCATCCAACACTGCGTGTCACGTGCCTCGTGCGCGCACGGAGCGAAGCGAGTACGCGCATGAGCAACACGGTCGCGCAGGTCCGCACGAGGATGCCGCGGATCGCCGAGGTCGCCGTCGAGCGCGCCCGGCTCACGGTCGTCCCCCGTCGGCGTACCCGCGCCTCGCGGGTGCCGTTCGTCGCGCTGGTCTCGATGATGCTGCTCGGCGGCGTCGTCGGCCTGCTGCTCTTCAACACCTCGATGCAGCAGGCGTCGTTCGCGGCGACCGCGCTCGGCGAGCAGGCCGACACGCTCGCGGCACGTCAGCAGACCCTGGAGATGGAGCTCGACCGGCTCCGCAACCCCCAGCGCATCGCGGCCCAGGCGCAGCGGCTGCACATGGTCCAGGCGGGCAACCCGGCCTTCCTCGAGCTCGGCACGGGCACCGTGGTCGGTGAGCCCTCGCCGGGCGACGGCACCACGCCGTTCCGAATCTGGCAGCTGCCGCCGGCGAAGCCGGCGGCGATCAACCCGGCGCCGCACGTGGTCACGGTCCCGGCGCCCACCACCACGACGTCGGACAGCTCCGGCAGCTCGTCCGGCAGCTCGTCCGGCAGCTCGTCGGGCAACTCCTCGGGCGACACGGGCCGAGGCGGCGGCGGAAACGGCGGCCACCAGGATATGAAGAACCAGCAGCACCGCCAGCACCAGCAGCACCAGTAGTCCCGACCGTCACCTGGGCCCGACGAGGAACCCGACGAGGAAGAGGCACCGACGTGCGCCAGACCCGGCCGCCCCGGCCGCCGCGCGGCTCCCGCCGTGGCAGTCCGCACGTGCGGCTGCGGGTCGGTTTCGTGGTGATCGCGATGGCGCTGTCGGTCTTCGCCGCCCGCCTCGTGCAGCTGCAGGGCCTCGACCCGAACTCGTACGCCGCGATGGCGGCCGCCGAGGGACTGGTCGAGGTCGACCTGCCGGCCACGCGCGGCGCGATCCTCGACCGCAACGGCGAGCCGTTCGCGGACTCGGTGGACGGACTGATGATCGTGGCCGACCCCGAGCTGACTGCAGCGCAGGCGCCCGAGATCGCGCGCTTCCTGTACCGGCACCTCGACATCGAGTACGCGCCGACCCTGGCCAAGCTCCGTGCGGACGACCGGTTCGAGTACATCGCCCGCCGGGTCCCGTCGACGGTCGCGACGGCGGTGGTCGCCGCCGCCGAGAAGCGGGGCTTCGAGGGGCTCGACACGCGTCGCGACCCGGTGCGGGACTACCCGGGCGGCGACGTCGGCGCCAACCTGGTCGGCTTCATCGGGACCGACGAGCCGCTGGCCGGCCTGGAGCGCACCTTCGACCAGCAGCTCTCCGGCACCGACGGGTCGGCGCGCTACGAGGTCGGCGGGGGCAACCGGATCCCGCTCGGTGAGAGCACGGTGACGGCGCCGGTCGACGGCACCGACCTGCGCACGACGCTGGACCTGAAGCTGCAGTGGTACACGCAGAAGGTCCTGAGCCAGGCCGTCGAGGACGCCCGGGCCGACTCCGGCTTCGCCGTGGTGATGGACAGCCACACGGGCGAGCTCCTCGCGGTCGCGGACGCCCCGACCTTCGACGCCAACGACCCGACCGAGTCGCCCAAGGCCGACCTCGGCTCGCGTGCCATGCAGGACGTCTACGAGCCCGGCTCGGTGGAGAAGGTGCTCACGGTCAGCTCCCTGCTCGACCTGGGCCTGGTCACCCCGCGCACCCAGATCGTGGTCCCCCCCGAGCTGGACCGCGAGGACCGTCCGATCCACGACTGGTTCACGCACGGCACCATCCACCTGACGATGACGGGTGCGATCGCCCAGTCGTCCAACATCGCGACGGTGCTGGCGGCGGACCGGTTCCGGCAGGGCCAGCTCTACGACTACCTGCGGGCCTTCGGCCTGGGCGCGCCCACCAACATCGGGGTGCGCGGCGAGACCCAGGGCCTGCTGCCCGCGAAGACGCAGTGGACCCACCAGATGCAGGACCGCATCGCGTTCGGCCAGTCGCTCTCGGTCAACGGCGTGCAGATGGCGGCGGCCATCAACACGATCGCCAACGGCGGGGTCCGCATCTCGCCGAGCCTGATCCAGGGCTCCGCCACCACCGACGACGGCACCCAGGTCGGCACCGACCACGCCACCGAGCGGCGGGTGGTGAGCACCCGGGCCGCCCGGCAGATGACCGCCATGATGGAGCGGGTCGTAGACCCGGAGGCCGGGGTCGCGCCCTACGCCCAGGTGCCGGGCTACGTCGTCGCCGGCAAGACCGGCACCGCACAGGCCGTCGGCGAGGGCTGCGGGTGCTACGACGGCAGCTTCGACGTCTCCTTCGCCGGCTTCGCCCCGGCCGACGACCCCCGGTTCACCGTCTACGTCGTGGTGAAGAACCCCCGCAACGGCGGCGGCGGCGGCTCGGTCGGCGGCCCGGCCTTCGCGAAGATCATGAGCTACGCGCTCAAGCGGTACGCCATCCCGCCGACCGGCGCGAAGCCCTCGCGATTGCCCACCACGTGGTGACGATAGGTTCGCGTGGTGAGCGACCCGACCCGTCCTGAGCATCCGCACCGGACGTCGCTCGAGGAGCTCGGCGAGTGGCTCGACCGGGTCGCCCCGCCGACCGGGCACGAGCACCACGACCGGGCGGACGCGTCCGGTGACCACCTCGAGGACGAGGAGGTCGCCGCGCTGGCCTCCCTCGACGACGTGGTCGTCACGGGGATCTCCCTGAGCTCGCAGCGGGTGCGCCCCGGCGACGTCTACGCGGCCCTGCCCGGCGCCCGGACCCACGGGATCGCCTTCGCGGAGGCTGCGGTCGAGGCGGGCGCCGTCGCCGTCCTGACCGACACCCTGGGCGCCGCCCGCGCGCCGAGCGACGTCTGGATCCTCGAGGTCGACGACCCGCGGTCCGTGCTCGGCCGGCTGGCGGCCCGCGTGTACGGCGAGCCGGCGACCGCGATGCGGATGATCGGCGTCACCGGCACCCAGGGCAAGACCACGACCACCCGGCTCCTCGAGAGCGGGCTCGAGCAGGTCGGCGTCCCCGCCGCGGTCGTGGGGACGATCGGCACGCGGGTGCGCGGCGAGGACGTGAAGACCGTCCTGACGACCCCGGAGGCGCCGGACCTGCACGGGCTCTTCGCCGTGATGCGCGAGCGGGGCGTCGAGGTCTGCGCGATGGAGGTCTCCAGCCATGCCCTGGTCATGGGCCGGGTGGACGGCGTCGTCTTCGACGTCGCCGTGTTCCTCAACCTCGGCCGCGACCACCTCGACTTCCACACCGACCTCGAGGACTACTTCCGTGCCAAGGCCTCGCTGTTCACGCCCGAGCGCACGCGCCTCGGCCTGGTCGACGTGGACGACGACCACGGTCGCCGGCTGGCGGCCGAGGCGACCGTCCCGGTGCGCACGTTCTCGGCCGCCGGGGCGGACGCGGACTGGCGCGCCGAGGACGTCGAGGTGCGGGCCGACGGATCGTCGTTCACCGTGGTGACGCCCGACGGCACCCGTCTGCAGGCGGCCTGCCCGCTGCCCGGGCGATTCAACGTGGTGAACACGCTCGCCGGGATCGCGGCGGCCGCAGAGGTCGGCCTGGATCCTGTCGCCGTCGCCGCGGGGATCGCTGCGGCGGGCGGCGTCCCGGGCCGGCTGGAGCGCGTCGACGCGGGCCAGGACTTCGTCGTGGTCGTGGACTACGCCCACAAGCCGGACGCCGTCGAGGCGGCCATCGGCGCCCTCCGGCCCTTGACCGACGGCCGCGTCATCGTCGTCCTGGGGGCCGGCGGCGACCGGGACCCGGGCAAGCGACCGATCATGGGCGCGGTCGCGTCCCGGCTGGCCGACGTGCTGGTCGTTACCGACGACAACCCGCGGTCGGAGGACCCGGCGGCGATCCGTGCCGCGCTGCTGGCCGGTGCGGACGGTGCCGCGGAGGTCCTCGAGGTCGGCGACCGGCGGTCGGCGATCCGCGAGGCGGTGCGCACGGCACGGCCCGGCGACATCGTGCTGGTCGCCGGCAAGGGACACGAGACGGGACAGGAGATCGACGGCGTGGTGCACCCCTTCGACGACCGTGAGGTCGCCCGGGAGGAGCTGGCGTGCTTGCAATGACGCTGCAGGAGATCGCGGACGTCGTGGGGGGCACGGTGGCCGCCGACAGCGCCGACGTCGTGGTCGACGGCCCTGCGTACGTCGACAGCCGGCGCCCCGAGCCCGGCGGGCTCTTCGTCGCCGTGGTGGGGGAGCGCGTCGACGGCCACGAGTACGCCGAGGGCGCGCACGCGGTGCTCGGCAGCCGCCCGACCGGCGCCCCGACCGTGGTGGTGGACGACCCGGTCGTCGCGCTGGGCCGTCTCGCCCGGCACGTCGTCGACGAGCTCGACGTGGCCGTGCTGGCCCTGACGGGGTCCCAGGGCAAGACCGGCACCAAGGACTACCTCGCCCACGTGCTCGCCTCGGCTGGGCCGACCGTGGCGACCGTCGGCAACAACAACAACGAGATCGGCGTCCCGCTGACCGTGCTGCGTGCCGGACGCGACACCCGCTTCCTCGTCGTCGAGATGGGTGCGCGCGGTGTCGGTCACATCTCCTACCTGTGCGAGATCGCACCACCCCGGGTGGCCGCCGTGCTCAACGTCGGGACGGCGCACGTGGGGGAGTTCGGGTCGCGCGAGGCGATCGCCCGGGCCAAGGGCGAGATCGTCGAGTCGCTGCCGGTCGACGGCACCGCCGTGCTGAACGCCGGGGACGACCTGGTCGCGCCGATGCGCAGTCGCACCCGCGCGCGGGTGCTCACCTTCGGGGTCGACCGGGACGCCGACGTCGCGGCGCGCGACCTCGAGGTCGACGACCGGGTTCGTCCGTCGTTCGGGCTGGGGCACGCCGGCGAGTGGCACCCGGTCCGCCTCCAGCAGTCCGGCCTCCACCAGGTCGAGAACGCCGCCGCCGCCGCCGCGATGGCGCTGGCGGTCGGCCTGCCGCTCGAGCAGGTCGCCGACGCGCTGAGCACGGCCGAGAGCGCCTCCCCGATGCGGATGGAGGTCCACGAGCGGGCCGACGGCCTGGTCGTGCTCAACGACTCCTACAACGCCAACCCGGCCTCGACCGCCGCCGCGCTGCACACGCTCTGGGCGATGGGGCAGCGGCAGGGCCGGCGTACCGTCGCGGTGCTCGGTGAGATGCGCGAGCTCGGCGACACCGCCCGTGCGGGCCACGTGGAGGTCGGCACCGTGGCCGCCACGCTGGGCGTCGACGTGGTCGTCGTGGTGGGCGAGGCGGCCGCCGGCGTCGCCGAGGGCTACGGTCCCTCGGCGGTCGTCACGGCGGGGCGCGACGACGCGCTGGCCTGGGTGCGCGAGAATGTCGCGGCCGAGGACGTCGTCCTCGTCAAGGCGTCGAACGGCGCCGCCTTGTGGGTCATCGCCGACGAGCTGCTGGAGGGAGGCCGGACCACGCCATGAGAGCCATCCTCTTCGGCGGCGGCCTCGCCCTGCTCGTCTCGTTGCTCGGCACCCGGGTCGCGATCAACCGGTTCACCCAGTGGGGCTACGGCCAGGAGATCCGCGACGACGGACCGACCAGCCACCACACCAAGCGCGGCACGCCGACGATGGGCGGGGTGGTCATCATCCTGGCGACGGTGATCGGATACTTCGGCGCGAAGCTGATCACCCAGGACCTGCCCACCGCCTCGGCCCTGCTGCTGCTCTTCCTCTTCGTCGGCACCGGGCTGGTCGGGTTCCTCGACGACTTCATCAAGATCTCCAAGCAGCGCAGCCTCGGCCTGCGCAGCAAGGCGAAGATGATCGGCCTGACCGTCATCGCGCTGGTGTTCGGCGGGCTCGCCCTGTCGCCCTGGCTCGAGGACGACCGCGGTCAGACCCCCGCGTCGCGGCACATCTCGTTCCTGCGCGACATCGGCTGGATCACGCTGCCCGCGGTCGTGGTCCTGATCCTGATCTGGCTGATCATCGCCGCGACCACCAACGCGGTGAACCTGACCGACGGCCTCGACGGCCTCGCGACCGGTGCCTGCGTGATGGTGTTCGGCGCCTACATGCTGGTCAACATCTGGCAGAACAACCAGTGGTGCGGCCAGACCGGGCTCGACCAGCCCAACCTCTGCTACGAGGTGCGCGATCCGCTCGACCTGGCCGTCGTGGCGGCGGCGATCACCGGCGCCTGCTTCGGCTTCCTGTGGTGGAACGCGTCACCGGCCGCGATCTTCATGGGCGACACCGGCTCGCTGTCGCTGGGCGGCGCCCTGGCGGGTCTCGCGATCCTGACCCGCACCGAGCTGCTGCTCATCATCCTCGGCGGCCTGTTCCTCGTGGAGACGCTCTCGGTGATGATGCAGGTCGGCTACTTCAAGCTCACCAAGGGCAAGCGGATCTTCCGGATGGCGCCGCTGCACCACCACTTCGAGATGCTCGGGTGGGAGCAGGTCACGGTCGTGATCCGCTTCTGGATCATCACCGGCATCTGCGTCGCGGTCGGCCTCGGCGTCTTCTACGCCGAGTGGGTGGCCGGCGCCGGCATCTGATGGCAACCATGGATCCTCGCCACCTGGGACGCCACGACTCCTGGGAGGGCGTGCGCGCGGTCGTCGCCGGGTTCGGCGTGTCCGGGTTCGCGGCCGCCGACAACCTCAACCACCTCGGCGCGAGCGTGGTCGCCCTCGACGAGTCCGAGGCCGGCGACCGGCCTGACAAGGCCGAGCTGCTCGAGGTGCTCGGGGCCGACGTACGCCTCGGGGCCGGTGCCACCGCGACGCTGCCCGACGACGTCGACCTGCTCGTCACCTCGCCCGGGTGGCGCCCGGACGCGCCGCTGCTCGCCCAGGCCCGCGCGCGTGGCGTGCCGATCTGGGGCGAGGTCGAGCTGGCCTGGCGGCTGCGCGACCCCGACCACCGCACGCCCTGGCTGTGCGTGACCGGCACCAACGGCAAGACCACGACCGTGCAGATGCTCGACGCCATCCTGCGGGCCGCGGGGCTGCGCAGCATCGCGGCCGGCAACGTGGGGCTGCCGATCGTCGAGGCCGTCATGGACCCCGAGCCGTACGACGTCCTGGCCGTCGAGCTCTCGAGCTTCCAGCTGCACTACACCGACTCGATGGCCGCGGAGGCCGCCGCCGTTCTCAACGTCGCCGAGGACCACCTCGACTGGTACTCCTCGATGCACGACTACGCCGCCGACAAGGGCCGGATCTACGAGCGGGTGCAGCGTGCGTGCGTCTACAACGTGGCCGACCCCGAGACCGAGCGGCTGGTCCGCGAGGCCGACGTCGCCGAGGGCGCCCGGGCCGTCGGGTTCACCCTCGGGATGCCCGGCGTGGGCATGGTCGGCCTCGTCGAGGAGATCCTGGCGGACCGGGCCTTCATCGAGGAGCGCCAGTCCAGCGCCGCCGAGCTGTGCACGATCTCCGACCTCGCCTCGCCGGCGCCGCACTTCGTCGCGAACGCCCTGGCCGCGGCGGCGCTCGCGCGCGCCCACGGCGTCTCCCAGGCGGCGGTGCGCGACGGGCTGCGGTCGTTCCGGCCCGACGGTCACCGGATCGCGGTCGTGGGGGAGGGTGGCGGCGTCACCTGGGTCGACGACTCCAAGGCGACCAACCCGCATGCGGCACAGTCGTCCCTGCAGGCCTACGACCCGGTCGTCTGGATCGCCGGGGGGCTGGCCAAGGGCGCCCGCTTCGACGACCTGGTGACCGCCGTGCGCGCCCGGCTGCGCGGCGTCGTCCTGCTCGGCCGCGACCGGGACGTGATCGCCGGGGCGCTTTCGCGACACGCGCCCGATGTTCCCGTGATCGTGGTCGACGGCGACGAGACTGGAGCCGTAGACGGTGGGCATGCCATGGAGCGTGCCGTGGGTGCCGCGGCCGAGTTGGCTCGACCCGGCGACACGGTCCTGCTGGCACCTGGGTGCGCCTCCATGGACATGTTCACCAGCTACGCCGAGCGCGGCGACGCGTTCGCGGACGCCGTACGACGCAGGCTGTAGCGCACGATCTCGAGGAGGGGACGCGATGACCACCGCGGACCCCTTCGACCAGCCCGGGCGCCGGTCCGCCGTCCTCGGCTGGTACGCCTCCGCCCGGGCCGCGCTGGACCGGCCTCTCACGGCCTACTACCTGCTGCTCGGCGCGTCCGCCCTGCTGCTCACCATCGGGTTGGTCATGGTCCTCAGCGCCTCCAGCGTCTACTCCTACCTGCAGAACGACGGCGACTCCTACGCCGTCGTCAAGCGGCAGCTGGTCTGGGTGCTGGTCGGGATCCCGTGCGCGTTCGTGGCGTCGCGCCTGCCGCTGCGCCACGTGCGCCGCCTGGCCTGGCCGGCGTTGCTGGTCGCGATCGTGCTGCTGGCGCTGGTGCGCGTCCCCGGGCTCGGTGTCGAGGTCAACGGCAACACGAACTGGCTGGGCCTGGGTCCGTTCGTGATCCAGCCCGCGGAGATCGCCAAGCTCGCGATCGTGCTGTGGGCCGCGCACGTCTACGCGCGCAAGGAGAAGCGCCTCGACAGCCTGCACGAGCTGCTCCTGCCGGTCGTGCTCGGCGTCGGCGTGGTCATCGCGCTGGTGATGCTGGGCCGCGACCTCGGCACCGCGCTGGTGCTCTTCGCCATCCTGCTCGCGATGCTGTGGGTCGTCGGCGCTCCCGGCCGGATCTTCACCTTCATGCTCACCGCGATCGGCGTGGTGGCCATCGGCATCGCCTCGACGTCGTCGGAGCGGCTCCAGCGCATCACGAACTTCGCCGACCCCTTCAAGGACTTCCACAACGCCGGCTGGCAGCCGGCGCACGGGCTGTTCGCCCTCTCCAGCGGCGGGATCTTCGGCGAGGGCCTAGGCGCCAGCCGGGAGAAGTGGGGCAATCTGCCCGAGGCGCACACCGACTTCATCTTCGCGGTCCTCGGCGAGGAGCTCGGGCTGATCGGCACGCTGCTCGTCGTCGTGCTCTTCCTCACGATCGCGTACGCCGCGATCCGGGTCGCCCAGCACACCGAGGACGCCTTCGTCCGGTACATGACCTTCGGCATCGTGGTCTGGCTGCTCGGCCAGATGATCATCAACATCGGGATGGTGCTGGCGCTCTTCCCGGTCATCGGCATCCCGCTGCCCCTGGTCTCCTACGGCGGCTCCGCGCTGGTGCCCTCCCTGGTCGCGCTGGGACTGCTGGTCGGGTTCGCGCGCCGCGAGCCGGAGGCGGCGCGCGCCCTCGCGCAGCGCCGGAAGGACCGGTCGGCCGGTCTCTCCGCCGGACGCCTTCCCGACTAGGGTTTGTCACCGATGCGCGTCCTCCTCGCCGGCGGCGGTACCGCCGGCCACACCTCGCCCCTGCTCGCCACCGCCGACGCCCTGCGCCGCCTGCGGCCCGACGTCGACATCACCTGCCTCGGCACGCCCCGCGGCCTGGAGAACAAGGTCGTGCCCGAGGCCGGCTACCCCCTCGAGCTGATCCCGCCGGTGCCGCTGCCCCGCCGGCCGAACGCCGACTTCTTCAAGGTCCCCGCGCGGCTGCGGGCGGCGGTGCGGGAGACCCGCGCGGTCCTCGACCGGGTGCGGCCCGACGTGGTCGTCGGCTACGGCGGCTACGTCTCGATGCCGCTCTACCTCGCCGTCAAGGGCCCGACGCCGCTGGTCATCCACGAGCAGAACGCCGTGCCTGGCCTGGCCACCGGGCTGGCGCCCGGTCTGCGCAGCAGGTGGCGAGCTTCCCGGACACCCTGAAGAAGGCGGAGTACGTCGGGCTGCCGATCCGGCCGATGATCTCCGGTCTCGACTGCTGCCGCATCGGGCCGAGGCCCGCGCGTTCTTCGCTCGACCGACCGCCCGACGCTGCTGGGTGACCGGCGGCTCCCAGGGGGGCACGCCGCTCAACCAGGCCGTGTCGGGCCGCCACCGCCCTGGCGGCCGCCGGGTCCAGGTCCTGCACGCAGGGCAAGCACGGGGAGCGACGCCGGTGCCGACCGACGTGCCGTACGTCGTCGTGGATTCATCGACCGCATGGACCTCGCCTGCGCCGCCGCCGACCTGGTCGTCTGCCGCGCCGGCGCCAACAGCGTCAGCCGAGGCGGCGGCCGTCGGGCTGCCGGCCGTGTTCCAGCGCCCCTGATCGGCAACGGGAGCAGGTGCGCAACGCCCGGCCGTCGTCGACGCTGGCGGCGGGGTCGTCGTCGACGACGCCGACCTGACCACCGACTGGGTCGTCGCCACGAGTCCCCGCGCTGGCCGCCGACACCGCGAGGCTCGCGACCATGGGGGCGGCCGCCGCCGCGCTCATCCCGCGCGACGCCGACGAGAAGCTGGCCCGCATCGTGCTGGAGGTGGCCGGGCGGTGAAGGTCGCGGTCCCGAGCGAGATGCTGCCCGCCGACCGGCTCGGCCGGGTCCACTTCGTCGGCATCGGTGGCGCCGGGCTCTCCGGCATCGCCCGGATCATGCTGGCGCGCGGCATCGAGGTCAGCGGCAGCGACGGCACGGACTCGCCGACCCTCGACGCGCTGCGGGCGCTCGGCGCCCGGGTCGACCTGGGCCACGACGCGGCCCAGGTCGCCGGCGCCGACACCGTGGTCGTCTCGACGGCGGTCCGCGAGGACAACCCGGAGTACACCGAGGCGGTCCGGCGCGGGCTGCGCGTGCTGCCCCGCTCTGCGGCGCTCGCCTCGGTGATGGCCGGCCGCCGGGTCGTCGCGGTGGCAGGCACCCACGGCAAGACCACGACCACCTCGCTGCTCACGGTCGCGCTCCAGGCCGCGGGGGCGGACCCGACGTACGCCATCGGCGGCGACCTCGCGGCCACCGGCGTCAACGCGGCCGAGGGCTCCGGGCCCGACTTCGTCGCCGAGGCCGACGAGAGCGACGGCGCCTTCCTCCACTACGCGCCGTACGCCGCGATCGTCACCAACGTCGAGGCCGACCACCTCGACAACTGGGGGACCGAGGAGGCCTACCGGGCGGCCTTCGACGAGTTCGTCGACACCCTGGACCCAGCCGGCTTCCTGGTCTGCTGCGTCGACGACCCCGGTGCCGCCGCACTGGCGGAGCGGGCGCGCTCTGCGGGCCGTCGAGTCGTCACCGTGTCGTCGACCGCGCCCGGACCGCTGGGCGGCGTGACGCTGTGGTCGCCGGGGCAGCACTACCTCGCCGACGCGCTCGCCGCCCTGGCCGCCGGCACCGAGCTCGGCTACGACCCGGACGCGCTGGTGCGCGGCATCGCGTCGTACACCGGCACCAAGCGCCGCATGGAGCGCAAGGGCGAGGCTGGCGGCGTCCGGGTCTACGACAGCTACGCCCACCACCCGACCGAGATCGCCGGGGACCTCGCCGCCGCCCGGGCCGTCGCGGGGGAGGGGCGTGTGGTCGTCGCCTTCCAGCCGCACCTGGTCTCGCGCACCCGGATCTTCGGGACCCGGATGGGCCAGGCGCTGGGTGCGGCCGACGAGGTCGTCGTGCTCGACGTCTACCTCGCCCGCGAGGACGCCGATCCCGAGGTGACCGGAGCGCTGGTCGCCGGCGCGGTGCCGCTCGCGGCCGAGCACGTGGCCTTCGTGCCCGACTTCGACGCGGTGGCCGCCGCGCTCGTCGAGCGTGCCCGGCCCGGCGACCTGGTGCTGACGCTCGGCGCCGGGACCGTGACGGAGATCGGGCCACGGGTCCTGGAGCTGCTGTCGCGATGACCGGGACCGAGCTGCACGACACCACCGAGCGCACCCGGAAGCGCTTCGCCCGCCGGCAGTGGTCGCGCCGCTGGCTCACCTGGAAACCGGTCGTCGGCGTCGCGCTCCTCGTCCTGCTCGCCGGCGTGCTCCTCTGGCTCGTCTACTTCTCGTCCTACCTCGCGGTGCAAGGGGTCGACGTCCGGGGCACCTCCCAGCTCCGGGAGAGCCAGGTGGTCGCCGCCGCCGCGGTGCCAGACGGCGAGGCGCTCGCGACCGTCGACCTGGACCGGATCCGGGCCCGGGTGGAGGCGCTCGCGCCGGTCAGGTCGGCCGACGTCTCCCGAGAGTGGCCCGACCGGGTGCGGATCGACGTGACCGAGCGGACCCCGGTCGCCGTCGTCGAGATCGCCGGGCACCTCCAGGGCATGGACGAGGACGGTGTCGTCTTCCGCGACTACGCCCGCCCACCCGCCGACCTGCCCCGGGTGGAGTCCGGCCCCGACGCCGGCAGCGACGCCTTGCGTGAGGCCGCCCTGGTCGTGGCGGCGCTACCGGAGGACCTGGCGGCGAAGGTCGACCACGTGCAGGTCGACACCGTCGACCAGATCACCCTGGTCCTGCGCGACGGGCGCACGGTGCGGTGGGGGAGCTCCGCCGACTCCGACCTCAAGGCCGAGG
>JACJWV010000005.1 GCA_020636915.1 Nocardioides sp. | reverse complement strand
CCCGGCAACGACGCGCCGCTGTCGTTCCCGATGGCCGGCTGGACGCTCGCGTACGACGTGCCGGCCCACCCGGACCTGGCACCACTGCTCGAACACCTCGACGAGCAGGTCGTCGCGGCCGGCGGGCGGGTGTACCTCGCCAAGGACTCCCGGCTGCACCCGCGACTGCTGCCCGCGATGTACCCCCGGCTCGACGAGTTCCGCGCCGTGCGCGAGAGGGTCGACCCCGACCGGGTGTTCTGCTCCGACCTCGCCCGGCGTCTCGAGATCTGATGGAGTCCTGATGCTCAACGCCCTCGGCCAGCCGCAGACGGTCCTGCTGCTCGGCGGCACCAGCGACATCGCCCTCGCCACCGCCCGGCGGTGGGCCCGGTCCGGCGACCTGCAGGTGGTCCTCGCCGCCCGCCCCGGGCCGCGTCGCGACGCGGCGGTCGCCGACCTCGAGGCGGCGGGCGCGGTCGTCGAGGCGGTCGACTTCGAGGCCGAGGACCTCGACGGCCACGCCGCCCTGGTCGCCGGCGTCGAGCGCGACATCGACGTCGCGCTCGTCGCGTTCGGCGTCCTCGGTGACGAGGAGGAGGCCTGGCAGGACCACGAGGCCGCGGTCCACCTCGCCACCGTCAACTACACCGCGCCCGTCAGCGTCGGGGTCTGCCTCGCGGAGCGCCTGCGGCGGCAGGGCCACGGCGTGGTCGTCGCGCTCTCCTCGGTCGCGGGGGAGCGGGTCCGACGTTCGAACTTCGTCTACGGGTCCTCCAAGGCCGGCATGGACGGCTTCTACCTCGGGCTCGGCGAGGCGCTGCGCGGCACCGGGGCCCGGGTGCTCGTGGTCCGACCGGGCTTCGTGCGGACCAAGATGACCGAGGGGCGCGACCCCGCGCCGCTCTCGGTCGACGCCGACGACGTCGCTGCGGCGATCGTGAAGGGCGTCGCCGACGGGTCCGACCTGGTCTGGGTGCCGGCCGCGCTGCGGGGAGTCATGTCCGGACTGCGGCACGTCCCCCGCGCGCTGTTCCGGAAGCTGCCGCTGTAGTGGTCCGACGCTGGGTGGTGCCGGTGTGGGCGGTCCTCCTCGCCGTGCTGCTGCTGGGGCCGGCGCTCGGCCCCGGCTACCTGCTCACCTACGACATGGTGTGGGTGCCCGACCTCGCGCTGCGGTCGGACTTCCTGGGCGCGGGCACGGCGCTGCCGCGCGCGGTCCCCTCCGACGCGGTCGTCGCCGTCCTCGACGAGATCGTCCCCGGGATGCTGCTGCAGAAGGTGGTGCTGCTCGGGACCCTCGTGCTCGGCGGGCTCGGTGCCGCCTGGCTGGCGGGCCGGTCCACCCTCGCCCGGCTGGTCGCGGTCAGCGTCTACGTGTGGAGCCCGTTCGTCGTCGAGCGGCTCTGGATCGGGCACTGGCCGCTGCTGCTGTGCTGGGCGGTGCTCCCGTGGCTCGTCCGCGAGGGCGTCCGGCTGCGCGCCGACCCCCGGATCGGCGCCACGCTGCCGTTCCTCCTCGTGCTCGGCTCGCTGAGCGCGAACGCCGGCCTGATGTCCGCTGCCACGTTGCTGGCCGTGGGCGCGACCCGTCGTACGGCGCCGCGCCTGGTCGCCCTCGTCGCCGCGGCCAACGCCCCGTGGGTCGTCGCGGGCCTGCTGCACGCCGGCACGGCCACGTCCGCGACCACCGGGAGCGTCTTCGGTCTCGGCGGCGAGGGATCACTGCCGGGGCCGGTGGCCGCGCTGACCCTGGGCGGCATCTGGAACGCCGAGGTGGTGCCCTCCTCCCGGACGGTCCTCGCCCTGCCCCTGGCCCTGACGGTCGTCCTGCTCGCCCTGGCCGCCCTGGGCGCGCGGCCGCTGCTGCGCCGGCTCGGCCGGCGGACGACCGGTGCGCTCTGCGCCCTCTGGGTCGTGGGGTACGCCGTCGCGGTGCTGTCCTGGGCTGCGCCGGGCGCGGTCGCATGGCTGGCGAGCACGGTGCCCGGCGGCGGTCTGCTGCGGGACGGGAGCCGGTCGCTGGCGCTGTGCGCGCCCCTGCTGGCGGCGCTGGTCGCGGCCGGGGTCGAGCGATGTGCCGACCGGTGCACCGATCGTGAGCTGCGCGTCGTGGTCGGGGTGGCCGGGGCGCTGGTGCCGCTCGCGCTCATGCCCGCTGCCACCTGGGGGATCTCCGGGGCCCTGCGGCCCGCCGACTACCCGCAGGAGTGGGCCGACGCCCGCCAGGCGCTGGGCGCCGGCCACGGTGACCTGCTGGTGCTGCCGTTCACCAGCTATCGCGCGCCGGAGTGGAACCACGGTCACAAGGTGCTCGACCCGCTGCCGCGCTACCTGCGCCCGAACTACGTGGTCGACGACCGGCTCTTCGTGGACGGCCGAGCGGTGCCGGGAGAGGACCCGCGCGTTCCCGACGTGCTGGCGGCCCTCGCCCTGCCGACCCCGACCGCCCGGGCGCACGCCCTGGCCGACCTCGGGATCGGCGCGGTCGCCCGGGACCGCACCGTGCCGACCACCGCGACCTACGACGCCGAGGTCGCGGGCACCCCGGTGTTCACCTCCGCCGCCCTGGAGGTGGTCGAGATCGACGCCCCGCTCGACCAGCGGGAGGTACCCCGCGCCTGGTGGTGGGCGCTCGGCGTGGCCTGGGCGGCCTTCGCAGGTCTGGTCCTCCTGGGCTGCTGGAACGTGATCCACGTCATGTTGACGAGAATGACCACCGCAGTTGGGTCCGGGTGATACGTTCTGCCGCGAGAGGGAGGAACTCACGTGCAGGCATTTTTCTTGATCCTGGCGAGCATGCTCGTGGGCGGCAGCGTCGCGACCTTCACCGTGGTCGGCCTGGTGAACTCGCAGACCGCCCCGCCGGACCAGTCGCCGGCGAGCGTGAGCGACCCCACCCTCGACTACGGCACCACGAACTAGAGCCGAGCCTCGATCCGGGCTCGATCCGGGCTCGATGACGCCGGTCAGCTCTCCACGGCGTCCTGGTCGCTGACCAGTTCACCGCGCAGTGCCGCCGCGACCACGTGTGCGAAGGCGGACTGGCTGTGCGCCCAGGTGTAGCCCGCGCTGTGCCGGCGCGCCCCCTCGGCGAGCACCCGGCGCCCGTCGGCGTCGCGCAGCAGTGCGCCGAGGGCAGCGGTCAGCTCGGCCGGGGTGTTGACCAGGACTCCCGACACGCCGTCCTCGATCGACTCGCGGGTGCCGCCGGCGCTCGCGTAGGCGACGGTCGGGGTGCCGTGTGCTGCTGCCTCGCCGACGACCAGGCCCCAGCCCTCCTTCAGCGACGGCAGCGCCATCACCCACGACTCCTCGTAGATCTCCTGCTTCCGCGTCTCCGCCACGTGTCCCTCGAAGACCACCGAACCGCGGGCGACCTGCTCGGCCGCGTACTGCCGCAGCTCGGCCTCCCACCAGCCGCTGCCGACCACCCGCAGCCGCAGGTCGGGGAACTCGCCGACCAGGGCGGCGACCGCGTCGATCGCGTGCTCGACCTGCTTGTGGGGCACCAGGCGCCCGACCACGCAGATCGACGGGTTGGGCGACTTGGCGGCGGCGACCTCCACCACGGGGTCCGACCCGTTGTGGACGACGGCGATCCGCGGCCCGGTGACGCCCAGCTCGCGCAGCTCGGCCCGGGTGGCCCGGGAGACCGCGACGTACTGCCAGTCGCGGTACAGGCGCGGTGCCAGACGGCTCTCGATCCACCAGCCGACCCGGCCGGTGAGGCCGGGGTAGACGACCGGCCACTGCTCCCGGTGCACGTGGTGGACCAGGACGACGATCGGCCGGCGGGTGACCAGCGGGGTGAAGAACGGCAGCCCGTTCTGCACGTCGACCACCGCGTCGACGGGCCCGAGCTGGCGCCGCAGCAGGGCCCACATGCCGAGCAGGTAGACCGACAGCTTGGAGCCGCGCCGCACGAAGCGGATGCCGTCGACGACCTCGTCCGGCGCAGCGCCGGCGTAGGCGACGCAGAAGATCGTCACCCGGCAGCCGCGCGCGACCAAACCGGCCGCCATCTTCTCCAGGTAGCGCTCGGCGCCCCCGCCCTCGGGGTTGCGGGTGTCGCGCCAGCTGAAGAACGCGACGTGCCGCCCCGCCAGCTCGGCGGCGTCGGCAGGGTCGGTCGTCGGCACGCCGCGAGGTTACCGGTTGGTTCGGATATGGTTCGCCGCATGCGTGGAGGGGCCGCTGGGGCGACGTCGTCGTGGACCCCGGGCCTTGGCCGATCGGTGCAGCTGTTCCGCGACTTCCGGGTGGAGCAGACCGATCCCCGCCGCTTCTACTCCGCGCTGGCGGCCGACTCGGTCGGGCAGCTGTCGGGCTACCTCGACCTCGCCGGCGCGACCGTCCTGGACGTCGGTGGTGGCCCCGGCTACTTCCGGGACGCCTTCCGGGCGGCCGGCGCGGAGTACTGGGCGCTCGACGCCGACGTGGGCGAGCTCGCCGGCCTGGGGGCCATCGCGCGCGGCACGGTCGTCGGCGACGGCATGAACCTGCCCTTCCGTGACGGTGCGGTCGACCTCTGCTACTCCTCGAACGTGCTGGAGCACGTCCCGCGTCCGTGGGACATGGCCGACGAGATGCTCCGCGTGACGCGCGCGGGCGGGATCGCGTTCATCTCCTACACCCTGTGGTGGGGTCCGTGGGGCGGTCACGAGACCTCCCCGTGGCACTACCTCGGCGGTCGGCTGGCCCGGCGCCGCTACCGGCGCACCCACGGCCACGAGCCCAAGAACAAGTTCGGCGAGTCGCTGTTCGCCGTGACCGTGCGCGACGGCGTCGCCTGGGCGCGGCGGCAGCGCGCGGGCGAGGTGCTCGCGGTGATCCCGCGCTACAACCCGCGGTGGAGCTACTGGATGACCCGGGTCCCCCTGCTGCGGGAGCTCGTCACCTGGAACCTCGTCATCGTGGTGCGCAAGGGATGACCGCTCCGACGAGTGCTGGCGAGCCCGCGCGCCGCGGCGTGGCCACCAGCGGGCTGCGGATGGCCGGTTACGCGGCGATCCTCACCGCGATGGCCTTCTCGCAGTCCGCCGGGAAGATGGTCGCCGACACCAAGTTCGACCTGCTGACCGGCCCTGGCAAGTTCCTGGCGTCCGGGCTGCGCCTGTGGGACCCCACCGCCGCCTTCGGCCAGATCCAGAACCAGGCGTACGGCTACGCGTGGCCGATGGGGCCGTTCTTCCTCCTCGGTGACGTCCTGCACCTGCCGCCGTGGGCGATCCAGCGGTCGTGGTGGGCGTTGCTGCTCTGCCTGGCCTTCTTCGGCGTCGTCCGGCTCGCGCAGCGGCTCGGGCTCGGCACCCCGTTCACCCAGGTGGTCGCGGGCTTCGCGTTCGTGCTCACCCCCCGCATCACGACGCTGCTCGGCGGCACCTCGATCGAGATCTGGCCGATGGCGCTGGCGCCCTGGGTGCTGCTGCCGTTGGTGCGGGGAAGCCGGGAGGGGTCGGTCCGCCGGGCCGCAGCGTGGTCGGCCCTCGTGGTCGCGTGCTGCGGGGGCGTCAACGCGGTCGCCGTCGCCGCCGTGCTGCCGTTGGGCGTGGTCTGGATCCTCACCCGGGCGCACGGTCGGCGGAAGTGGCCGCTGCTGGGGTGGTGGACCCTCTTCACGGTGATGGCGACCCTCTGGTGGAGTGCGCCCCTGCTCTTCGTCGGCCGCTACAGCGTGCCGTTCCTCGACTACATCGAGAACGCGACGATCACCACGGTTCCGACCGACCTGGCCCGCTCGCTGCTCGGCCAGTCCGACTGGGTCGCCTACTTCGCCGGGATCGACTACCCCGCCGGGCAGCAGCTGGTCACGACGCCGTTCCTGCTCCTCGACGCGGCGGTCGTCGCAGGCTTCGGCCTGGTCGGCATCGCGCTGCGCTCCAACCCCCATCAGCGGTTCCTGACCTGGGGGCTCCTGGTCGGTCTGGTCCTCGTCGGCTTCGGGTACGCCGACGACCTCGCCGGACTCTTCGCCGCGGACCGCAAGGCGTGGCTGGACGGCCCGCTGGCCGCGCTGCGGAACCTCCACAAGTTCGACGTCGTGCTCCGCGTCCCGCTCGTCCTCGGGC
Organism: Nocardioides sp.; assembly: GCA_020636915.1. Lineage (GTDB taxonomy): Bacteria > Actinomycetota > Actinomycetes > Propionibacteriales > Nocardioidaceae > Nocardioides. Next base: position 238,667 of record JACJWV010000005.1, on the reverse strand, counting down.
TCGCCCACGCACTCGCCGTCCTGGCCGCATCGGCACGGGACCGGGCCTCGACCTGGTCGGCGCGGGTGCTCCAGGTCGCCGCCGTCCTCGCCGTGGTCGCCCTGGCGCTGCCCTGGGCGCAGGACCGGCTCGCGCCGCGCGCGGGCCCGGTCACGGTCCCCGACTACTGGTACGAGGTCGCCGACTACCTCCACGACACCGACGACGGCACCGTGGCGCTCGAGGTGCCGGCAGCCACGTTCGGCGTCTACACCTGGGGCAACGTCCACGACGACGTCCTCCAGGGCCTGGCCGACTCCCCGTGGGCGGTCCGCAACGTCATCCCGCTCGCGCAGCCCGGCAACGTCGCCTTCCTCGACGCCGTCGGGCAGGTCATCGAGTCCGGCCACCCGAGCGAGACCCTGGCTCCCTTCCTCGCGGAGAACGGAGTCGGCCGGCTCGTCGTCCGCAACGACCTGAACCGGCTGCAGACCGGCGCGCCCGATCCCGCCTACGTCCGCAGCGTCCTCATCCACTCACCCGGCATCACCCTGGCGGAGTCGTTCGGCCCGACGGTGGGTGCTCCGTCCTACACCTACTCACCGGCCGGCCGGGTCCGGGTGGTCGAGGGCACGGGCATCTCGGCCGAGACCGGATCCGTCGACGTCTATGACGTCGACGGAGCGGCGCCGGGCACGCTCACGCCGGGTCCCCAGGTGCTCCTGGGCGATCCGGGCTCCGGCCTCGACCAGGGGATGGCGAGGCTCGGGCCGGGTCCCCGGGTGCTGGCCGAGGACGCCGGGGGCGACGAGCAGGGGGAGGTCCTCACCGACGGGAACAAGCGGCGCGAGGTCAACCTGTCCGCCGTCCGGAACAACCTCTCGTCGACCATGCCGGCCTCCCAGCCCTACCGGCTGCCCGGGCCCGAGCACACGCACCGCTTCCTCGAGCACCCCGAGCGGTGGCAGACCACCGAGAGCTGGGCACGCAACGTGGTGGCCGCGACGAGCAGCACCTCGCAGGCCTTCGCCGACGCCCAGCCTCCGCTGGAGGTCGGCACCCATCCCGGAGCGGCCCTCGACGGCGACCCGGCGACGCAGTGGAAGTCCGCCCGGCACCTCGACCCGACGGGGCAGTGGTGGCAGGAGACCTTCGCCGGTCCCACGTTCGTCGACCGCGTGAAGGTGACGATGGGCCGGAACTCGGCTCCGGTGCCCGCGTTGGAGATCTCCACCGACGACGGTTCCCGCACGGTCCCGGCCCCGGAGCCGGGCGACGCCCGGACCTACGCGGTGAGTGCGACCGGGGCGACGTTCCTGCGGATCACGGCCGCGGGTCGGGACCTGCGGCTGCCCGGCACCTTCGCGCTCGGGGAGGTGGAGGTGCCCGGGGTGGCCGCGCAGCGGTACCTCACCCTGCCGCTGCCCGACGACCGGTTCCCGCTCAACGCCGTCTCGACGACGCGGGACCCCGACCGTGCCGCCTGCGTGATGATCGGCGTGACCTACGCCTGCGACGAGTCGCTGGTGTCACCGGGCGAGGACGGCGACACCCTGGCCCGGCGGTTCGCGCCGGCGTACCAGTCCGTCTACAAGCTGTCGGCGACCGGTTCGTTGCGGCGCACCGTCGACGCCAGCCTGCTCCTGTCGTCCGGGATCTCCGTCACCAGCGACGCAGCGATCTGGGACGTGGCGAGCAGCCCGGTGGCCATGGGGGACGGGGACCTCGCGACCACCTGGATCGCCGACGGGCCGGACGACGTGGTCCGGCTCGAGCTCCCCGAGGCGCAGAAGCTGACCTCGCTCCGGATGCAGATCAACCTCGGCGCAGCGGCGGCGTTGCCCTCCCGGCTCCTGGTCCGGGCCGGTGACCGGCACACGATCGTCCAGGTCTCCGACGACGGGTTCGCGCGGCTGCCGGGCTGGCGCACGGACCGGCTCGACTTCGTGGTCCGCGACACCAAGACCGCGGTCCGGGCGCGAGGGGGGAACTTCGTCCGGCTGCCCGCGGGCATCTCCGAGCTCGAGCTCAACGGGGAACCACTGAACGACGACTCCGTCACGCCCCGGCTGTTCCCCTGCGGCACCGGACCCCAGATCACCGTGGCCGGCCAGCTGCGCGACACCTCGCTGAAGGCGAGCACCCGGGAGCTGATCCGGGGCGAGAACGTGCCGTTGCGGATCTGCGGCCAGCCCGAGGTCGTGCTCTCGCAGACCGCCACCTCGCTCCTGGGCCTGCCGAACCCGCTGTTCCGGTTCGACTCGGCGACGCTGACCCACCGGGGGCCGCCGACCGGTTCGACCGCGCTCGACGTCCGCCACGACGGGTCCGGCGCACCCCGGGCCGCCGACGTGCCCGCACGCGCGCGGGACGCGGTCCTCACGCTGCCCCAGAACATCAACGCCGGCTGGCGGGCGACCCTGGACGGCGAGCGGCTCGACCCGGTCCGCATGGACGGCTGGAAGCAGGGGTGGCGGGTGCCCCAGGGTGAGGCGGGCACCGTCCGCATGTCCTACGCGCCGGCCGTCCCGTTCGCGGTCCTCCTCGCCGTGGGGCTCGTGCTCGTCCTGGTGGTGCTGGCGGTCGCCGCGTGGCCGCGTCGTCGCCGGGCGCACGCGACGGAGGCGATCCAGCCGCCGCCCCTGGCCACCGGGAGGCCGGGGATCGTCGACGGCGTCCTCGTGCTCGCGGTCGGCGCGCTGCTCGCCGGGTGGTGGGGAGTCGCCGGCATCGCCGTCGCGATCGTCGTCGGCACCGTGTTCCGTCGGTTCCCCGGCTGGGCCTGGCTGGCGGGTGCCGCGCTGCTGGCCGGTTCGCTGGCCCTGGTCGCCGACCGGCTCACCCAGCAGTCCTGGGCGGTCACCTGGAGCCAGGCCTGGCTGCTGGCCGCGGTCTGCCTGACGGTCGCCTCCCTCGCGTCGACCTGGGTGCGGCGTCAGAGGACCGTCGCGTGGTCCGGGCGTGCCTCGGCGTCCATGCGCACGAAGAACCGCACGTTCTTGAAGCGCATGATCGGCCGCTCGTAGAGGTAGTAGGAGATGGTCGCCAGCACGATGGTGATCCCGAGCGTGAGCAGGGCGATCGTCACGAAGCGACCGGTGAAGACCTCGATGTCCAGCGCGCGGAAGACGCCGTTGAGCACCAGCATGTGGATGGCGAAGATGCCGTAGGAGATCTCGCCCAACCAGAACAGCACGGGTCCGCTGAGCTGGGTCCTGATCCACCCCTCGCGCTCGGGGCCGAAGACCAGGGGGAGGAGGTAGAGACCGCCCGCGACGGCGTAGAGGACCACCTTCGGACCGGCCTCCCAGCTGCCGGGGGTGAGCAGGGTGCGGGGTCCGGCGAGCGGCGACGCCGCGATCGCGAAGACCGCGGTCGCCAGGATCCAGCAACCGACCAGGTCGTGCCCGAGGCGCTCGAGCGGGTGGTCGCGCGGGTGCACCACGAGGCTGGCCGACACGGCCGCGAAGCAGACGCCGACGAGGAACCAGGGCAGGTACCCGGGGAGCCACTGGGCGTAGTGACCCTCGTCGCCGGGGATCGGCGCCACGGCGGCCTGCCAGGCGACGCCGCCGACGAAGAAGATCGCCGAGCGGCCGATGACGCTGGGCAGGTGCAGCCGGTGGGTGCCCGTCCACGGCCGCCAGGTCAGGAACCAGCACAGGAACGGCAGCACGACGTAGAAGGCGACCTCGGTGCAGAGGCTCCACATCTGCGTCAGCGAGCTCGGCAGCAGCTCGGGCCGGTACAGCTGGGTGAAGGTCAGGTTGGCGAGCCAGTCCTGCCACCCCATGTCCTCGTTGGCCGGGTCCAGGGTGAGGGCGAGGACGACGACCACCCAGTAGAGCGGCAGGATGCGCAGCGCGCGCTTCCACAGGTAGTGCCGGGTCGACGGCGCCGGGCGGCCCAGCGCCGCCGTGAGGAACCAGGGCCGGCTCAGCAGGAATCCCGACAGCACGAAGAAGATCGTCACGCCGAAGTCGAGGCGGGCGAGGACGGCGCCCACCCAGCCGTGGTTGATCTGCCCGGTGTTGAAGGCGGAGTGAGTGAGGACGACCATGATCGCCCCGATCGCGCGGGCGGCGTTCAGGGTCGGGAACGAGCGGTCACGGAACGTCACTTCTTCTCCTCCAGCTCGCTCAGCGGGACCGCACGGCCCACCGTCACATCATCGGTGCACAGGCTGACCCCGTCAGCCAGACCCCCGATCGTGACCGAGTCGAACGAGCCGCCGCCGGCGAAGTACAGCGCGTGCACGCCGGCCCGCACCGTCGTGTCGTGGACGACGTCGCCCGCCGTGACCCGCACCGGACTGTCGCCGCTGCTCAGGTAGCCGATCCGGACCCACCAGCCGCCGAAGGCCACCGGGCCGTCCAGCGGGATGGTCACCGGCGACTGCTCGACCCGCCAGCCACAGCGACGGTGCGGGCCGTCCGTGCTCGCCCGGACGCTGTCGACCGCGAGGACGGACACGGTGCCGTCCTCGGCGACCATCCCGATCCGGTCGCTCGCGACGTCGGCGAAGTGCACCTGCGGGTAGGGCCGGAGCAGGTGGCTGAGCGTGTTGTCGGGATACCCGAGACCCCACATGACGCCGGGCGGCACCGTGTCGTCGGCGAGCGTGATCGGCGTCGAGGCGTCGTCGAGGGCGGGCAGGAGGTGCCCGAAGTACGCCTCCGCGGGGCCGCTGTCGCGCCAATGCAGGACGTACTGGGTCGACGACACCAGGCCGAGCGCGCTGACGACCACCACCGCCGCCGTGACCAGGCGGGGTCGGCCCAGGAACTCGCCGCGACGCCGCACCTCGACCTGCTCGGGCGCCCCGATGATCGGCATCGTCGCGAGCGCGAGAGCGACGGCGGTGACGGCCCCCATCTCGCCCTGGAACCGGAAGTCGAGGCTGATGAGGGCGCCGACGAACGACGCCCGGCCGGCGACGACCAGCAGCACGTCGCTGCCCAGGAAGAACACGACGAGCGACCAGGCCCGCAGCGACCGGGTCCGGCAGCGTCGGATCTCGTTGACGAGCAGGCCGGCCAGGACCAGGGAGACCAGGATGATCGGACCGCCGGGGGTCGGCAGCGCCCACTGGTCGAGCTTCCACCAGCGCAGCGGCCCACCGAAGACCGCGGGCAGGTAGACGTGGGTGACCATGTTCGACGTCACCTCGGGCAGCGAGGGGCTGCCCACGCCGGCCGGGCTGAACGTGAGTGCGTACCGGACGTAGAGGGCCAGGTAGGCCAGCCCCAGGCCGACCAGCGCCAGCAGCGCGACGCGGTGGAGCCTCCAGATCGTCGCGAGCCGCTGTCGGACCCCGCCGGAGGTGAAGTAGCAGATCGTCACGAGTCCGAGCGCCCCCAGCACGAGCAGCGTCTTCTCGTAGAACGCGAGCCCGACCACCAGCCAGGCCAGCGTGCTGAGGAGGTGCCGCACCCGGTGGGTCCTCAGGTACGGCACGAAGCAGGCGATCGACCAGAAGAGCGCGGCCTGCATCGGCAGCTGGTTGACCCCGGCCGCCCACCAGATCGCCACCGGCGCCGAGATCGAGCCGAAGAGGTAGACGCACAAGGGGGGCAGGATGCCCGGGCGGACGCCGAACAGGCGGACCAGGAGGACCACGAGCCCCGCATCGGCGACGGCCTGCATCAGCAGGAGCAGGACCGTGGTGACCCGGAAGTCGTACGGCGCGAGCTCGCTGGCGAGCCACGACAGGTACATGCCGGCGGGCATCACGTGGCCGGCGTACTCCTCGAAGGCCACCGAGGGGGACAGGCCCTGGTTCCACATCCGGGACATGAAGTTGAAGTCGTCGTAGTGGTACCAGCTCGTCCAGGTCGCCCAGCCCCGGTAGGCCAGCTGCCCGACCACGAGCACGGCCACGGTCGCGAGGACGGCGCGTGAGCCCGGGCCGCTGTCACGGTCCAGGGACTGCCGGGAGGGCGCGCTCACGGCGGTCACCGCTCCGGCTCGGGGGAGCCGAGCGCCAGACCGGTCACGCACAGGCCGGTGTCGTCGGGGAAGGAGGTGATCCTGACCTCATCGAAGGTGCCCGCAGCCTGGAACCAGGCCGTGTGCCGTCCGGCCGGGACCTCGACGTCGTGCGCCTCGTCGCCGGCGACGAGCCGGAAGGGGGTGTCGACCGGGCTGTCGTAGTCGACCGCGATCCACCAGCCGTCGCCGATGACCGGGCCGTCGAGGGGGATGGTCACGATGCCCCCGTCCAACGGGTAGGGACAGTCGGGATCGGCGTGCTCGGGCACCTCCATGCGTCGCGCGACGTCCAGCCGCACCGGGGACAGGTCACCCGCGTCGTCGAAGACGTAGAGGTCGTCGACGGCGTTGCGGGGGAAGGCCAGGTGGTCCGCCCAGGGCTGGAACAGGTGGCTGTAGGTGTTCTCCGGGTAGCGGAACGACCACAGCAACGTCTGGGGGATCCCGGCATCGACGAGCGGGACCGGCTCGTCCGAGGAGGTCAGGGCACGCTCGACGCGGTCGAGGTAGGCCCGGGTGGGGTTGCGGTCCTGCCAGCGCTCGACGTACCGCACGCTCGACCAGGCGCTCAGCGCCACGACGACCACGCAGATCGCGCCGACCAGGCGGCGGTCCTCGTACCCCTCCGGCGCGTCGGGACGCACGGTGTTCTGCTCGGTGGCGCCGAGCAGGGGGAGGAAGGCGAGCCCGACGGCGAGCACGAGGACGACGGCGGCCTCGGTCTGGTAGCGGTACTCGCGCGCGATGTCGGGGCCGACGGTCCCCGCCCGTGCGGAGGCGAGCAGGGCGACGTTGGCGACGGTGGTCAGCACCACGGGCCCCCAGGCCCGCTTGCTGATGGTGCGACTGCGCCACGCGTAGAACACGAGCGCCCCGACGGCCGCCCAGGAGGCGACCATGAACGCGTCGGGGGGATCGGCGAGCGACCCGACCGTGAGCGACTGCCACGCGAGCGGACCGCCCACCATCGCCGGCAGCATCGCCACCGCCACCAGGTTCCAGGCGATCGGGCCCCAGGCGACGTCGGCCGTCTGGCCCGGCGAGAAGTCCAGACCGAAGGCCGCGTAGAGGGCCAGGTAGCCGGCCCCGAGCCCGGCGTAGACGACGACCGCGGTGCGGTAGCGGTCCCACAGGCCCCGCAGCCGCTGGGGCGTGCTCCCGGTGCTGAACCAGCCGAGGGCGACCAGCCCGTAGATCCCGACGACGAGGATCGTCTTCTCGTAGAAGAGCAGACCGAGCGCGACCCAGAGGACCGAGGCCACGAGCGGACGGGTCCGGCCGGTCCGCAGGTGGCCGAGGAACGAGGTGAGCCCGAACGCGAGGGCGATCTGGAGCGGCACCTGGTTGATGCCGGCCGCCCACCAGAGCCCGGCGGGGAGCGTGAAGACCCAGGCCAGGTAGCCCGCCAGCAGCACCAGCACGAACCGGTGGCGCCCGAACATCGACACCAGCAGCCGGAAGACGCCCACGCTGGCCACCGCTTGGAGCAGGAGCAGGGTGATCGCCCAGGGCGCCCAGTCGTAGACCCACCACCTGGTCAGGAGCCAGGCGAGCGCGAAGCCGCCGGGCATCAGGTGGCCGCCGTAGGACTCGGTCAGGTAGGCCACGCCGAAGGGCTGGTTCATGGCCCGCGACATGAACGCGAGGTCGTCGAAGTAGAACCACGACCCCCACAGCGCCCAGGCCCGGAACGCCACCTGGACCGCGATGAGCCCAGCCCCGGCGAGCAGGAAGCGGTCGGGTCGGCGGAGCACGCCGGGAGTGTCCCACAGGGGTCCGGGCAATTTTCGGTCACGGCTGTGACGGAAGTCGCATGTCTACCGGTCGGTAGTGCTAGCGTCCCCCCATCCACACCTGGGAGGGCTCGTCGTGAAGCGTAAGTGGTTCGGCATCGTGCTGCTCGGACTCGGTGCATTCCTGCTCGTCGTCGGAGTTCTCGGTGTGACCTGGGCGCCCGGCGTGGTCAAGAAGACCCCCTTGGACGTCAACCAGGTCACCCACCTCGACGGCACCGTCAAGAAGCTGAACGCCGAGACGGGGGAGCTCGAGGAGAACCCGGTCAAGGTCCAGAACATCACCCAGGTGGACTCGGACGCCTCCACGGACGACACCGCGGTGTGGGTCGGGACCACGTGCGTGGTGGCCGACATCGACAACGCCCCCGACTGCGTCGACGGCGACGACCCCCGGCTGATCAGCGCCAGCACCGACGTGTTCGCGACCGACCGCGTCTCCGCACTCGCGATCCCCGACTTCAAGGGCCTCCCGCCGGACGCCGTCCCGCACGAGGGCCTGGTCAACAAGTTCCCGTTCGACGCGGAGAAGACGACCTACCCCTACTGGGACGGCACGGCGGGCTACGCGGTCGACGCGACCTACGACCGCACCGAGACCCTCGAGGGCATCGAATGCTACGTCTACACCTTCTCGTTCGAGGACGTGCCGATCGAGATCGCCGAGGGCATCGACGGCACCTACGACAACTCCGTCGAGATCTGGGTCGAGCCCAAGACCGGCGCCATCCAGCAGCAGACCCAGGACCAGCAGCGCTACCTCGATGACGGCACCCAGGTGCTGGACCTCAAGATCGGCTTCACCGACGAGCAGATCGACCAGTTCGCCGAGGACGCCCGCACCAACATGCGGCTGCTGCAGGTCGTCACGTTCTGGATGCCGCTCATCGGGTTCGTCGCCGGCGCGCTCTGCATCATCGCCGGTGCCCTGCTGCTGATGTCGGCCCGGCGCCGGGGTCGCCCGGCCGGCGGCACGCCGGTCGAGCAGGAGAAGGCGGCCAGCGCCGTCTGACCGGGCGGGCTCAGGCCCGGAGGTCGGCGCCGAAGATGGCCGTGCCCGGCGTGAACCGGCCACGGACCGCGGACCAGCCGCCCCACACCCGGTCGTGGTCCTCGGGCCACTCCGGCTCCAGCAGGTCGGTGATCACGAACCCAGCACCGGCCAGGAGCGCGACCCAGTCGCCGAGGGTGCGGTGGTGCTCGACGTACGACACCGTGCCGCTGGCGTCGTCGACCTCGACGTAGGGGGTGCGGTCCCAGTAGGACTGGGTGGCGACCAGCCCGGCCTCGCCGGGATCGTCGGGGAACATCCACCGGGTCGGGTGGGTGATGGAGAAGGCGAACCGCCCCCCGGGACGCAGCACCCGGGCGGTCTCGACCACCGCGTCGGCGATGTCGCTGACGAACTGCAACGCCCCGAACGACGAGAACACCACGTCAAAGCTGGCGTCCGCGAACGGCAGCGCGGTCGCGGTCCCGAGCACCGAGGGCACGGCGATCCCGGAGTCGAGGTCGATGCGGCGGGAGTGCTGCAGCTGTCGGAACGACAGGTCCAGGCCGTAGCCGCGACCGCCCTGCGCCCGCACCCAGCGCGAGCACTGTCCGGCGCCGGACCCGACCTCGAGGACGTCGCGGTCCGCCACGTCGCCGAGCACCCGGGCCCGCGCCTCGGTCAGGCCCTCCGGTCCCCAGACGAACCCGGCGTCGCCGAGGAACTCGCCGTGGGTGGCCTGGTACTCGTCGGCGTAGCGGTCCCAGTCGGGCCCGTTGGCCCGGCGCGACTCGTCCTCGGTGACCGCTCTCCGTTCGACCCGGACGCGCTGCGGGAGGTGGTTCTCCACGCGCCGAGCCTAGAGGTCAGCCGACGGCCGAGCGGCGGCGGGCCAGCGGGATCCGGCCCGCGAGCTCGCCGAGCGGCCCGACCGCCTGGCCGAGCGCGTCGGCGGACGCGGACAGCGCCGGGATGATCTCGGCCAGCTCCGCCAGCCGGGGCTGGATCGTCTCGAGGGTCGCCCCCAGGGCGACCAGCTGGTCGAGGGTGCCGCCGTCGGCGACCAGCTTCTCGACGTACCCGTCGTCGCTCAGCATCCGGTCGGCCAGGCCGCCGGGCCGCAGCAGGTGGTCGAGCAGCCCGCCCTCGGTGGTGAGCCGGTCCAGCGCACCGCCGGGCGCGAGCAGCCGGTCCAGGACGCCCTCGGTGGCCGCGATGCGGTCCAGCGCACCGTCCTCGGACAGCAGCCGCTCGAGCGGCCCGTCCTCGGCCATCAGCCGGTCCAGGACCCCGTCGCGGGCGATCATCCGGCCCAGCGGCCGGTCCGGGGCGATCAGCTCGTTGACCGCAGCTGCCAGCCGGTCGATGGAGGCGATGCCCAGCGAGGTGCCCAGGTAGCTGCTCAGCGACGCGCGGGTCGTCGCGACGGCGACCCGGAGCGGGTAGGTGACCACGACCGCGAGATCCATGACCCGACAACACCCCGGACCGCTCCGGGGTTACGCTGCACCCACGGCCCCTCGGTTGGACGTACGTCGCGCGCGCCGCGTACCCTTGCGGGTGCGCCGAAGGTCTGCCTGGTCCCAGACGGAGTGGACACTCGCTCGCCGTCCCGCAGGACGCGTTCCCAGGGGTGGCGAAACAGGACCTTTCGACGTGCCCGCACGACTCCATCCACCCAAGGACAACCCTTCCTTATGACGAGCAGCATCTCGACCCTCCCCGACATCACCGATGCACCGCAGGTCGCGGTCAACGACATCGGGTCGGAGGCGGACTTCCTCGCCGCGATCGACGAGACCATCAAGTACTTCAACGACGGTGACATCGTGGATGGCACCATCGTCAAGGTCGACCGGGACGAGGTCCTGCTCGACATCGGCTACAAGACCGAGGGCGTCATCCCCTCGCGCGAGCTGTCGATCAAGCACGACGTCGACCCCAACGAGGTCGTCGAGGTCGGTGACAAGGTCGAGGCCCTGGTCCTCCAGAAGGAGGACAAGGAAGGCCGCCTGATCCTGTCCAAGAAGCGCGCCCAGTACGAGCGCGCCTGGGGCACCATCGAGCAGGTCAAGGAGGAGGACGGCGTCGTCGAGGGCACCGTCATCGAGGTCGTCAAGGGCGGCCTCATCCTCGACATCGGCCTGCGCGGCTTCCTGCCGGCCTCCCTGGTCGAGATGCGCCGCGTGCGCGACCTGCAGCCCTACGTCGGTCAGACGCTCGAGGCGAAGATCATCGAGCTCGACAAGAACCGCAACAACGTCGTGCTCTCGCGTCGTGCGTGGCTCGAGCAGACCCAGTCCGAGGTCCGCCACGGCTTCCTCACCCAGCTGCAGAAGGGCCAGATCCGCAAGGGCGTCGTGTCCTCGATCGTCAACTTCGGTGCCTTCGTGGACCTCGGCGGCGTCGACGGCCTGGTCCACGTCTCCGAGCTGTCCTGGAAGCACATCGACCACCCGTCCGAGGTCGTCACCGTGGGCGACGAGGTCACCGTCGAGGTCCTCGACGTCGACATGGACCGCGAGCGGGTCTCGCTGTCGCTCAAGGCGACGCAGGAGGACCCCTGGCAGCACTTCGCCCGGACCCACCAGATCGGTCAGATCGTCCCGGGCAAGGTCACCAAGCTGGTGCCGTTCGGTGCGTTCGTCCGCGTCGAGGAGGGCATCGAGGGTCTGGTGCACATCTCCGAGCTCGCCGAGCGTCACGTCGAGATCCCCGAGCAGGTCGTCCAGGTCAACGACGACGTCATGGTCAAGATCATCGACATCGACCTCGAGCGTCGCCGGATCTCGCTGTCGCTCAAGCAGGCCAACGAGACCGCCGCCGCGGGTGACGTCGAGGACTTCGACCCGACCCTCTACGGCATGACCGCCACGTACGACGAGCAGGGCAACTACGTCTACCCCGAGGGCTTCGACCCCGAGACGGGCGAGTGGCTCGAGGGCTACGACGAGCAGCGCGCGACCTGGGAGGACCAGTACGCCAAGGCGCACGCCCGCTGGGAGGCCCACGTCAAGCAGCAGGCCGAGGCCAAGCAGGCCGAGGTCGAGGCCGGCGAGGCCACGTCGTACTCCAGCGGCGGCACGGACGAGGCCGAGTCCTCGACCGCCGGCTCGCTGGCCTCCGACGAGGCGCTGCAGGCGCTCCGCGAGAAGCTCACCGGGGGTCAGTGACCCGGCCGTGAGCTGACCTGAACCACCCGACGACCCGTCCGGATCATCCGGACGGGTCGTCGGCATTTCGGTGCAACCGGGCTCCTCCACCCCTAGGGTGCGATGCACACCCAGCGGAGGAGCTCCCCCATGATCACCCGGAGAAGACTGCTCGCCTCGGCCGCCGCGACGCCGCCGGCCGTCGCCCTCGCCGGCGGGCTCAGCGGCCCGGGGTTCGCGGTCGCCCCCGCGGTGGCCGGCAAGAACATCCTGATCTTCATCAACGACCAGCAGCGGGCCACCCAGCACTTCCCCCAGGGCTGGGAGGAGGAGAACCTCCCCGGCCTGACCCGGCTCAAGCAGAACGGGGTCAGCTTCGACAACGCGTTCACCAACGCGTGCATGTGCTCCCCGTCGCGGGCCACCATGTTCACCGGCCTCTACCCGGCCCAGCACGGGGTCAAGTACACCCTCGAGGAGGACATGCCGGCCGACCAGTACCCGCAGGTCGAGCTGTCGACCGACCTCACCAACCTCGCCACCGTGATGTCGGCCGCCGGGTACGAGGTCGTCTACAAGGGCAAGTGGCACTGCTCCAAGCCGGCCGGTGAGGACTGGGCGCCCTCGGACCTCGGGGACTACGGCTTCACCCGGTGGGACCCGCCGGACTCCGGCGGCAACCAGGACCTCTCCGAGGCGGGCGGCGGCACCGTCGACCACGACGGGCACTACATGCACGACGACGGGGACGTCGACGCCGGGCAGGAGGGCGTGATCGCGTTCCTCAACGCCCGCGCCGACGCCGAGAAGCCGTGGTGCCTGGTCGTCGGCCTGGTCAACCCGCACGACGTGCTGTTCTACCCCGGGCCCCGCACCATGGACCCGCCGAAGTGGCAGCAGGCCGGGTACGACGAGTCCTACCTCGAGGGCGACATCGGCCTGCCGGCGACGTACGACGAGGACCTGCGCACCAAGCCGGCCGCCCAGGCCCAGTTCGCGCGTCTCTACGGGGCGGGCGGCAAGCCGGTCACGCGCGAGCAGAAGCTCGCCTACGTCAACTTCTACGGCAACCTGATGAAGGTCGTCGACGGCTACCTCGTCGAGATCCTGGACACGCTCGAGGCCAACGGCCAGCTCGACGACACCGTGGTCATCCGCACCTCCGACCACGGCGAGATGGGTCTCGCGCACCGGATGCAGCAGAAGAACTTCAACTTCTACGAGGAGAGCACCCGGATCCCGCTGGTCTACTCCAACCCGCAGCTCTTCGACGGGCCCCGCAGCTCGCGCCAGCTCGTCTCGCACATCGACCTGCTGCCGACGCTCGCGACCCTGGTGGAGGCGCCCGACGACGTCCGCAGCGACGACTGGAAGGGCGTCGACTACTCCGGGCTGGTGCTGGGGACCGAGACCTCGGCCGTCCAGGACGACATCCTGTTCACCTACGACGACTGGCAGGCCGGCCAGTCCAGCGGGCCCTACATCCGGCCGCCGAACCACATCGTCGCGATCCGCGAGCGGCGCTGGAAGGTGGCGAAGTACTACGACCCCGCCGGCGTGGAGCCGGTCCAGTGGGAGATGTACGACATCGTCAAGGACCCGCTCGAGCGGCACAACCTCGCTCACCGGCCCGCGCAGATGACGGGCATCCAGCGGCTCACCTTCGCGCGGCTCAAGCGGCGGATCAAGCAGGCGGAGGGGTCCGACCTGCTGCCGCTGGACCACGGCAGCGGGGGCTGAGCCGAGCTGCCGGGGCGGTGCCCCGCCGGGTGGGGCGGGGTCAGGCGGCCGAGCGGCCGAAGCGCTGGGCGTAGGGGTCGAACTGGTCGGCCGGGTGGCTGCGCGGTGCCCGGGTGCGGCCGGCGCCGTCGTGACGGAGCAGGTCGACGAGCGCGGTGACCGCGAGGGTGAAGACGACGGCGGCGACGATGGCGAGGACCAGGAGGATGATGTTCATGGCAGTAATCCTGCGCTCATCGTGATCCCGCCACGAGTGGCAGGAAAGTCATCGTGCATTGATTTTCTGCCATCGTTCCGGCACGCTGGGTCCGTGCAGAAGGTCGCCGTGGTCGTGCAGGACGGGGCCGAGCCGTTCGGGCTCGGGTCGCTGGTCGAGGTGTGGGGGGAGCCCTACCACCCCGAGGACGCCACCCCGGTCTTCGACTTCCAGGTGTGCACCCCGCGGCCGGGGCGGGTCCGCGGCCGGTCCGACTACGACCTCCACGTCGAGCGCGGGCTCGAGGCCACGGCCGACGCCGACCTGGTCTGCCTGAGCCCCAAGCACGAGTTCCTGCGCCACGACCCGGCCGTGCTCGAGGCCGTGCGCGCGGCGTACGACCGCGGCGCGATCATCTACGCGCACTGCTCGGGCGTGTTCGACCTCGGCGCGGCCGGCCTCCTCGACGGCCGCGAGTGCACCACCCACTGGCGCTACACCGACCTGCTGGCAGCGACCTACCCCGAGGCCAAGGTCAGCCCCGACGTCCTCTACTGCCACGACGGCACCGTGCTCACCGGGGCCGGGTCGGCGGCCGGCATCGACGCCTCGCTGCACCTGCTGCGCGAGCAGTACGGCGCAGCCGTGGCGGCCGCGACCGCGCGCCGGATCGTGGTGCCGCCGCACCGCGACGGCGGCCAGGCGCAGTTCATCGTGCGGTCGGTGCCCGACTGCGACGCGGAGACCCTGGGACCGCTGCTGCAGTGGATCGTCGAGAACCTCGCCGAGGACCTCAGCGTCGAGGCCCTGGCGCGGCGCAACCACATGTCCGAGCGCACCTTCGCCCGCCGGTTCCGGGCCGAGACCGGCACCACCCCGCACTCCTGGGTGACCCGGCAGCGGGTCCAGGCCGCCGAGGAGCTCCTCGAGCGCACCGACCACTCGGTCGACTGGGTCGCCGGCGAGGTGGGCTTCGGCAACGCGGCCACGCTGCGTCACCACTTCGCCCGGGTCCGCGGTCTGAGCCCCCAGCAGTACCGTCGCCGGTTCGCCGGTTGACGTGCCGGCTCCGAAGCCCAGCCGCAGAGCGGTCGTCGTCGGTGTCGCTGTCGTGCTCGTCCTGGGCCTCGCGGCCTCGCTGGCCGTCGTGCTCGGTCGCATGACCTCGGCACCGGACGCGGGACCCACCCGGGTGCTGCTGGTCGGCGACTCGGTCACCCAGGGCTCGTCGGGGGACTGGACCTGGCGCTACCGCCTCTGGAAGCACTTCCGCGACGTCGGTGCCGACGTCGACCTGGTCGGACCCGACGAGGACCTGGCCGGCCCGCCGCCCGGCGTGCGCAACCTCGACTACGCCGATCCCGACTTCGACCGGGACCACGCCGGCCGCTGGGGCAAGGCGTTCACGTCCCCGGACTGGCCCGTCGACCGGCTCGTCGCGGCCTACCACCCCGACGTCGTGGTCGAGCTCCTCGGCGTCAACGACGCCCTGTGGAGCGGTGCCACCGCCGAGCAGCTGCTCGAGGACGCCGAGCAGTTCGTGGCCGACGCACGCACCGCCGACCCCGACGTGGACATCGTGCTGGGGGGCCTTCCGCAACGCTGGGAGACCGCCGTCGCGGCGTACGACGACCGGCTCGACGCCCTGGCCGAGCGGCTGGACACCGCGCGGTCGCGGGTGATCGTCGCCCGGGCGCCGGAGGTGTTCGTCCAGGAGGTCGACACCTACGACGCCGTCCATCCATCGGCGAGCGGCGAGGTCAAGATCGCTGCCGGCGTCGCGGACGCCCTGGCCGGGCTGGGCATCGGGGCGCCCTACCCGCGGCCGCTGCCCACCGTCCCGCCGGTCCCGACCCACCCCGCCGTGCTGTCGGCCCGGCCCGGACCCGGGTCGGCCGTCCTGAGCTGGGAGCCGCCGCCGGGTGGGTGGACGGCGTACGTCTGGCTGCGCGACGTCAGCGTCGGCGAGCAGTGGCGCCGGCTGCCGGTCCCGGTGGCCGGCACGACGTGGACCGCCGGGGGGCTGGTCCCGGGCGACACGCACGAGATCCGCGTCCAGATGGCCAAGGGGACCTCGATCTCGGAGCTCTTCTCCAATGTCGTGACGGTCGTGCCGGAGCCGATCTAGGGTCGCGGCGTGGTCCGGTCGCTGCTCGCGTGGGTGCTCGTGACGTCGGCGCTGGTTCTGGCGCCGTCGACGACGGCAGCGCACGCCGGCGAGCCGCTCAGGGTGCTGGTCGTCGGGGATTCGGTCACCCAGGGCTCCGTGGGCGACTGGACGTGGCGCTACCGGCTCTGGAAGCAGTTCGAGGCGAGCGGTGTCCCAGTCGACTTCGTCGGGCCGCGCGACGACCTCTGGGACCTCGAGGCCGACGACGGCGGGTCCCACGCCTACCTCGACCCGTCCTTCGACCAGGACCACGCCGCGAAGTGGGGCATGCAGCTGGGGCGGATGCCGGTGCCGATCGGGGACCTGGTGGCCACCTACCGACCTGATGTCGTCGTCGAGGCGCTCGGTGTCAACGACCTGGGGTTCGGCGAGCTCTCGCCCACGGAGGTCCTCGACCTGGCACGCGGCTTCGTCGCCGATGCTCGGGCCGCGGACCCGGATGTCGACGTCGTCCTCGGCGCGGTCCCGCAGCGTTGGGTCGCCGGGGCGGTCGACTACGACGCGGCCCTGCCCGGGCTGGCCGCAGAGCTCGACTCGGACCCGTCGCGGGTGACGGCGACCGACGTGGGTGCCGGGTTCACGGAGGAGGACACCTGGGACGGCGGTCACCCGTCCGCGACGGGGGAGATGAAGGTCGCGGTGTCGGTCGCGGCGGCCCTGAGCCGCATCGGCGTCCCGGTCGCCTTCCCGGAACCCGCTCCGACCGTCGAGAACGGGCCGCCCGTCGGTGCCGTCCTCGAGCTGACCGGCACCACCCGTCACGGCGTGTCCCTGCGCTGGACACCGCCGCTGGGCGCGACGTCGGAGCGCGTCTGGATCCGTGACCTGACGGAGGGCCCGGACTGGTTCCGCGGGGTCTTCGAGGAGGAAGGCACCTCCTGGTCGTCCGGGTACCTCGACGACGGTCACCACTACCAGTTCCGGCTGCAGGCGGCGAAGGGCACGGCAGTCGCCGAGCACGTCTTCTCCAACGTGGTCGACGCCTGGCCCGCGCCGCCGGCGCCCAGCCCGGTGACAGACCTGGTCCTGACGCCCGTCGACCACGGCCTGACGGCCGGGTGGTCGGCAGCCGACGCGGCCACGCGCTACCGGGTCCGGTGGTGGCCCGTCGACGCGCCCGAGGAGACGGCCCAGACGGAGACCGTCGACACGACGGCGGCCGTCACCGGTCTGCGGGCCGGTCGGCGCTACGCCGTCTCGGTCGAGCCGCTCGACGACTGGGTGCCCGGGCCGCCGACGGTCGCGACCGGGATCGCCGGGGGACCGGTGCCCGTCGCGCCGGGGGGCTTGCGCGTCGTGCTCGACAAGCGGCACCGGGGCGCGATCTCCTGGGCCGCCGACGGTCTGGCCACGTCGTACGTGCTGACCCTCGACGGCGGCGTGCCCGTCACGACCACGCAGACCCGGTGGCGCTCGCCGGCGCTCCCGGTCGGCCGCCACATCGTCGCCGTGCGCGCCTGGGCCGAGGACGTCCCCGGACCAGCCGCGCGACTGCGGTTCAGGGTGCGCTGAGGCGCGCCTGCCGTCTTACCGGTCGGCGAGCCGGTCGCGGCGGACCTTGCCGGTGAGCGTGCGCGGCAGGTCGTCGAGGCGGTGGTACTCCTTGGGGCGCTTCGGGGGTGCCAGCCGTTCGCGCGCGAACGCGTCGAGCTCGGCGGCGCCGACGGTCCCCACGACCGCCGCACAGACGCGCTGGCCCCAGCGCTCGTCGGGGACGCCGTACACCGCGATGTCGACGACGCCCGGGTGCTCCCGCAGCGCGTTCTCGACCTCCAGCGGGTAGACGTTGACGCCGCCGGTGATGATCAGGTCGTGGCGCCGCCCCTCGAGGTAGAGGTAGCCGTCCGCGTCGAGCCGCCCGACGTCGCCCACGCTGAACGAGCTGCCGCGCCAGGCCGCGGCGGTCTTCTCGGGGTCCCCGAAGTACTCGAACCGGGCGTACGGCGGCACCGCGCACCAGATCGTGCCGTCGTCGTCCACCGACAGCGACCGCCCGGGCCGGGCGCGGCCCACGGTCCCGGGACGCTCGAGCCACTCCTCGCTGCGGCACGCGGTGAACTGGCCCTCGGTCGAGCCGTAGAACTCCCAGGTCGACCCGGGCGGGAAGGCGTCGATCAGCCGGTGCTTGAGCGCTGGCGGGCAGGGCGCGCCGGCGTGCGCGACCAGCCGGAAGGAGGACAGGTCGGGACGGCCGTGCTCGTCCCAGTGCGCGAAGAGCCGCTGGAGGTGCGCGGGCACGCAGAACATCGTCGTCGGCCGTTCCCGCTCGATCGCCGCGGTCACCAGCGCGGCGTCGAACGGTCCCGGCACGACCACGCGGCCGCCCGCGAGCGTCGTACCGCTGGCGAACCGCAGCGGCGCCGAGTGGTAGAGCGGGCTGAGCACGAGGTTGACGTCGTCGGCGTCGAACCCCCACAGGTCGCGCTCCTCGTCGACGAGCGCCCGGGCGTCCTCGGCGCCGAGGACCCCGCTCCAGACACCCTTGGGGGTGCCGGTCGTCCCGCTGGTGACGTGCATCGGCCGCGCGCGGGGAAGGCCGAGGTCGCCGGTGAGGCCGGCCAGCGCGTCCTCGGTCTCGACGACCCGGGTGGGGGAGAGGGTCCCCAGGATCCGCTCGCGCTCGTACGACGTCAGCCGGGGGTCGAGGGGGATCGGCACCACCCCGCGGGCGAGGAGGGACTGGACGGCGGCGAGGTAGACCAGCGAGCCCGGCACCAGCAGCGCGACCCGGTCGCCCTCGCGCAGGCTGTCGTCCACGGGCTCACGGTAGCGGGCCGGCGCGGGGCGCCACGGGTGGTCGGGGTCGTCACCGGTGGTCGAGCTTGTCGAGACCCCTATGGTGCGGGCCGGGCGCTGGTGCCGGCATTCTGCGGGTCGGCTTCGGTTGCGATGGACAGGCCGGCTACGCGGGACGGCGCCGCTCGGGCTGGCGCTGCGTCCCGGGTTGCGGTCGGCGCCGCTAGGTGGAGTCCTTGACGTACCAGGTACGTCACGGACTCCACGTTCCCGGACACTGTTCCGGCGCTGTTCCAACGACTGTGGAAACAGCCCACGGATCGTGACCTGATCGTGACCAGAACCCCTGTGGACAAAGGGTTCTGAGAACCTGGGACTGTCGGTGGCTGGTGCTCGACGTCACCTTCCACATGCGGACGTGACCGGCCGGGCACCGGATTGACGGCCTCGCCGGACGTCTCGCTGTCCGAGGGTCGTGCTGTACTCCGCAGGTGCACAAGGTCGTGGTCGGCGCTCTGGTTCGTGAGGGTCGGGTCCTGCTCGTGCACCGGAGGCCGACGAAGCGTGCCCGCCCGGACCTGTGGGACCTGCCCGGTGGCGTCGTGGAGACGGGCGAGTCCGAGCTGGGTGCACTCGCCCGTGAGCTGCAGGAGGAGCTCGGCGTACAGATCGCCACGGGCACCGTGTCGTTGCTGTCCCGGCTGGTCGCCGGCCCGGCAGCAGAGCCCGCCCTCCTGAGCGCGTGGCTCGTGCCTGACTGGCAGGGGACGCCGACGAACGTCGCTCCCGAGGAGCACGACGGCCTCGGGTGGTTCGGCGTGGCGGAGCTGCCTCCACCGCCTCACGTCGTCGCGCGCACAGCTCTTGTCGAGGCGCTGGACGCCACCTGCCGCTCCGTGTCGACCCAGTACGGTGTGCACTCCGAACGGACGTGATGTGTGAGGAGACGACCGTGGACACCCCGGACCTGCTGGACTCCGTGCACATCGCCGCGTCGCCCGAGCGGGTGTGGTCCCTGGTGAGCGACGTGCGTCGCATGTCCGAGTGGAGCCCGCAGGTGGAGTCGACCCGCCTCCGGAGCGGGTTCGAGAGCGTGCGGCTCGGCACCCAGTTCACCAACCGCAACCGTGACGGCGAGCTGGTGTGGACGACCCACGCCGAGGTCGTGCGTTTCGAGCCCGGGTGGGAGATCGCCTTCCGGATCGAGGAGAACTGGGTGATCTGGTCGTTCGCGATCGTCCCCGAGCAGGCCGGCGTCGAGCTCGTCCAACGCCGGGAGGCGCCCGACGGGATCTCGGACCTGTCCCTCGAGCTCACCAACGGGTTCATGGGCGGCGTGGAGACCTTCACGGCCTCGATGCGCACCGGTATGCGCTCGACCCTGGAGCGGATCAAGGCCGAAGCGGAGTCGTGACCGCCGTCGGCCGGCGGCGCCGGCGCGCCGATGAGAGTCGGCGCCGACCGTGGTCTGAGTACGGTCCGGTGAAGACGGTGCACGCGCACCATGGGGAGGTCAGGCGAGATGAGACCGCTGCGGTACTCGATCAACGTGACGCTCGACGGCTGCTGCCACCACGAGGCCGGGATCCCTCCTGACGAGGAGTCGATGCGCTACTGGACCGCGCAGATGCAGCGCGCCGGTGCCCTGCTGTTCGGACGCGTGACCTACCAGATGATGGAGTCGGCGTGGCGGCGGCCGGCCACGGGCCCGTGGCCCGACTGGATGGACGAGTGGGAGATCCCGTTCGCCGAGACCATCGACCGGGCGAGGAAGTACGTCGTGTCGAGCACGCTCGGCGCGGTCGACTGGAACGCCGAGCTGGTGCGAGGCGACCTGGAGCAGGTGGTGCGGCAGCTCAAGGAGGAGCCGGGCGAGGGCTTGTTCGTGGGGGGCGTGACGCTTCCGCGAGCGTTGGCAGACCTGGGTCTGATCGACGAGTACGAGTTCCTGGTGCAGCCGGTCCTCGCCGGGCACGGGCCGACCCTGCTCGCCGGTCTGCGCGAGCGCGTGCGGCTCGAGCTCGTCGATCGCCAGGAGTTCCGGTCGGGGGCGGTCGCCCTGCGCTACCGGCCCGCGCCGGCAACGGTCTGAGCTCGGCCTCAGGCCAAGCCGAGGTCGGCGGCGACCTGGTCGACTACCTGGGCGAAGTGGACGTCGTAGTCGAGGACGCCGCGGTGCATGTGCCCGAAGAGCTCCAGCGAGATGTGGCCGAAGAGAGTGGCCCACGCGGTGAGGGCACGGACGGTCATCTCGTCGCTGACGGCGGGGGAGAGCATGGTGGCGACCGGCTGGACCGCGGCGGCCTCGACGGGCGGGACCGGCAGCACGCCGGCGGGGTGCACGCCCGCCTGCTCGGCGTCGCGGACGATCGCGAGGAGCAGTCCGGTGATGCGGGTCGCGGGGGTGACGGTGTCCTGCGGGGCGGCATACCCGGGCACGGGGCTGCCGTAGAGGAGGGCGTAGCGGTGCGGCTGCTCGCGGGCCCAGTCGTGCACCGTGTGCGCGACGGCGCGCCAGCGGGCCGCGTGGTCGGCCCGGTCGTCGACGGCGGAATCGGCGGCCTCGGCGCGGCCGCCGAGGTCGTCGTACCCCTCGACGATGAGGGCGGTGAGTAGCGCGTCGCGGCTGGGGAAGTAGCGGTAGACCGCTGACGACGCCATGTCCAGCTCCCGGGCGATCCGGCGCACGGAGAGGGCGGCCGGACCGACCTCGGCGAGCTGGTGGCCGGCCAGGTCGAGGATGGCGCGGGTCAGCTCGGCGCGGGCGATGGCGCGGGCGGTGCGAGGCGCGGACACGGGACGATCCTGTCGCATTTCGAGAGCGGTGGCAACAAACGAGAGCGATGCTCTTGTTTTCTGGGGCCGACCGTGCCAGGCTGGTGCGAGAACAGAGAGCACCGCTCTCGGAATGAATCCACGAGGAGCCGTCATGTCCCACCACCACGTCGTCGTCGGAGCCGGACCCGTCGGCCAGGCCACGGCAACCGAGCTCGTCCGCCGCGGCGAGGAGGCGCTCCTCGTCAGCCGTTCCGGCAGCGGACCGGAGGTCCCGGGCGCCCGTCGTGAGGCGGCCGACGCGGCGGACGCGGACGCCCTGACGAAGCTCGCGGACGGTGCCGCAGCCGTCTACAACTGCGTCAACCCACCGAGCTACGACGTCTGGCCGACCTACTGGCCGCCGGTCGCCGACGCGCTCGCCACCGTGGCCGAGCGGACCGGAGCGGTGCTGGCGGTCACGGGCAACCTCTACCCCTACGGGCCGGTGGACGGCCCGATGACCGAGGACCTGCCCGACGCTGCGACCGGGGTCAAGGGCGCCCTGCGCGCCCGGATGTGGGCGGACCTCGAGCGCCGGCACCGCGACGGCCTGCTCCGTGCGGTGGAGGTGCGCGGCGCCGACTACATGGGCCCGGGCGTGACCGGTGCGCACATCCCGATCGCCGCCAAGCGGGCCGTGGCCGGCAAGTCCACACGCGTCTTCGGAGACCCCCACGCACCGCACTCGATGACCGACGTGCGCGACATGGCGGTCGCACTGGTCACCGTCGCCGCCGAGCCGTCGGCGTGGGGCCGCGTGTGGCACGCGCCGACCAACCCGGCCCGCAGCCAGGCCGAGACCCTCGACGACGTCTGCCGGGCGATCGGCCGGCCGCCGGTGCGGGTGCGGTCCTGGCCGGCTGCGATGCTCAGCGTGGGCGGGCTCGTCGTACCGCTCCTGCGGGAGATGCGGGAGACCGTCTACCAGTTCCAGCGGCCCTACGTGCTCGACTCGACCGCGATCACCGAGGCCTTCGGGCTCACGCCGACCCCGTGGGACGAGGTGTGCCGGGCGACCGGTGAGCAGGCGCTGATCGCCTGACCCGCCGGGCCGCAGGCGTGACGCGGTCCGGCAGGATGGCGGCATGCGAGTGGGACTCACCGGTGGGATCGCGTCGGGCAAGAGCACCGTGTCGGCGATCCTGGCCGAGCTGGGCGCGACCGTCATCGACGCCGACCAGCTGGCCCGTGAGGTGGTCGCGAAGGGGACGCCCGGGCTGGCGCAGGTCGTCGAGGCCTTCGGGCCCCAGATCCTCACGGCCGACGGTGAGATGGACCGCGCCCTGGTCGGACGGATCGTCTTCGACGACGAGGCGAAGCGGAAGGTGCTGGAGGGGATCGTGCACCCGCTGGTCTTCGAGAGGTACGCCGAGCTCGAGGCCGCCGCCCCGGCCGACGGGATCGTGGTGCACGACATCCCCCTGCTCGCCGAGTCCGGCCGGGCTGACACGTTCGACGCGGTCGTCGTGGTCGAGACGCCGGCCGAGGTGCAGGTCGAGCGGATGCTCCGCGACCGCGGCTGTACGCGCGCGGACGCGGAGTCGCGGATCGCCGCCCAGGCCACCCCGGAGCAGCGCCGGGCGATCGCGACCCACCTGGTCGTCAACACCGGGACGCGCGAGGACCTGCGCCGCCGGGTGGAGCAGGTCTACGCCGAGCTGACCGCGGCCGCCGAGCACCGCTGACGACCGGGAAGATGGTCTCGACCCGCCGGCGCAGCGCCGGCGGGTCGAGCGGTCGGGGTGGAACAGGCGGTCAGGCGGCCAGGTCCGGGTCGCCGAGGCGGCGGAGCTTCTGGAGGGCCTCCCGCTCGAGCTGGCGGACCCGCTCGGCGGAGATGCCGTGCTTGGCGCCGATGTCGGCGAGCTTGTGCTGGCGGCCGTCGACCAGCCCGTAGCGGGACCGGATGATGTCGGCGGCGCGCTCGTCGAGCTGGCCGACCAGGCTGTTGAGCCGGTCGCGGGACTCGACGTCGATGAAGTTCAGGTCGGGACCCGGGGCGGTCTCCTGGGCCATCAGGTCGCCCAGCGAGGTGTCGCCGTCCTCGTCGACGGGGGTGTCCAGCGAGACGTGCTCGCGGCCCCACGCCATCAGGTCGAGCACGCGGTCGATGTCCATGCCGAGCTCGGCCGCGATCTCCTGCGGGTCGGGCTCACGGCCCAGCTGGCGCTCCAGCGTGCGCCGGGCGCCGCCGACCTGGTTGAGCTCCTCGACGACGTGCACGGGCAGCCGCACGACACGGGCCTGCTGCGCGATGCCGCGGGTGATCGCCTGCCGGACCCACCAGGTGGCGTAGGTCGAGAACTTGTAGCCCTTGGTGTAGTCGAACTTCTCGACCGCGCGGATCAGGCCGGTGTTGCCCTCCTGGATCAGGTCGAGCATCGGCATCTGGGCCCGGCCGTACTTGCGCGCGATCGAGACGACCAGGCGCAGGTTGGCGGTGATGAAGGTGTCGACGGCCTTGCGGCCCTCCTCGGCCAGCCACTCGAGCTCCTCCTGCGAGGCCTGCATCGGGGCGCCGCCCTTCTTGCGGCCCACGCGTCCCTCGGCGAGCAGGGCCTCGGCCATCAGACCGGCCTCGATCGTCTTGGAGAGCTCCACCTCGGCCGCGGCGTCGAGGAGGGGGTTGCGGGCGATCTCGTCGAGGTACAGGCCGACGCTGTCGCGGCCCTCGATCTCGCGCGTGCCGACGGGTGCAGTACGTGTTGCCATGGGACGCCCCTCCTCTTCTCGGTGGACGGCGCCGGGCGCCCCCACACGTGCTGTACAACGTCCACGGTGACCATCGGATTCCCGAGGCAAACCTTCGGACCTGTCACCCGGAACGACGTGCGAGGGGCCCACCGAGTTGCGTCCGAGCCGAACTCTCAGAAAGTTCTCAGGGCCGCCGACGCTCGAGCGCTCAGGGGCGGCGCTCCGCCAACCCCATCCGGTCCAGCATCCACGCGAGCGTGAACGCCCGGTCCTGCCAGGACTTGTACCGCCCCGAGACGCCCCCGTGCCCGGCCGCCATCTCGGTGCGCAGCAGGAAGTCGCGACGCCCGACGGCGGTGGCGCGCAGGCGCGCGACCCACTTGGCGGGCTCGACGTAGAGCACCCGGGTGTCGTTGAGGGAGGTCTCGGCGAGGATCGGCGGGTAGTCCAGCGCCGCGACGTTGTCGTACGGCGCGTACGACGACATGTAGTCGTAGACCTCCGGGTCCGCCTCGGGGTTGCCCCACTCGTCGTACTCCGTGACCGTCAGCGGTAGGGAGGCGTCGAGCATGGTCGTGAGCGCATCGACGAAAGGCACGCCCGCGACGACGCCCGCGAAGAGCTCGGGCGCCTGGTTCACGACCGCGCCGACGAGCAGCCCGCCGGCGCTCGCGCCCTCGGCGACCAGCAGCTCCGGGCGCGTCCACCCGTTGTCGACGAGGTGGCGCGCGCAGGCCACGAAGTCGCTGAAGCTGTTCTGCTTGTGGGCGAGCTTGCCGTCGTCGTACCAGCGGCGGCCCATCTCGCCGCCGCCGCGCACGTGGGCGATCGCGAAGGCCGCGCCACGGTCGAGGAGCGAGAGCCGGGCGATCGAGAAGTAGGGGTCGATCGAGGTCTCGTAGGCGCCGTACCCGTAGAGGAGCAGCGGGATCGGCTCGCTGCCTCCGCCCACGCCCTCGCGGGAGCCACGCCGGGCGACGACCGAGATGGGCACCCGCTCGCCGTCGTCCGCGGTCGCCCAGAGGCGGTGCTCCTCGTAGTCGGCCGGGTCGTAGCCGCCGAGGACCGGCGCGCGACGCAGCAGCGTCAGCTCGCGGGTCCGCACGTCGTAGTCGTAGACCGACGAGGGCACCGCCATCGTGGTGTAGCCCAGCCGCACCACCGGCTGGTGGAAGCCGGGGTTGCCGGCCGACCCGACCGTGTAGATCTCGTGGTCGAACTCGACGAGGTAGTCCTCGCCGAGGCCCGACTCCGACAGCTCCACGATCCGCAGCTGGGTCAGGCCCTCGCTGCGCTGGTGCACGACGAGGTGGCCGGCGAAGGCGTCCACGTCCTCGAGGCGTACGGCGGGGTCGTGGGCGATCAGCGGTCGCCACTGCTCCGGCGGGGTGGGTTGCACGGGCGAGGTGGCGAGCTCGAAGTCCGGGCCGGTGCCGTTGTGGAGCACGAGGAAGGTGTCGGTGCCGCCGATGACCGCGTGGTCGAGGGAGTACTCCAGCCCCTCGCGGCGCTCGCTGAAGACCCGGAGGCCGAGCTCGGGTGCGTCGGCGTCGAGGAAGCGGTACTCCGAGGTGGTCTTCGAGCCGCTCGCGACCACGATGAAGCGGTCGCTGCGGGTCCGGCCCACGCCCACCCAGAAGCGGCCGTCGGTCTCGTGGTGCACCAGCGCGTCGTCGGACTGCGCGGTCCCGAGCCGGTGCTGCCAGATCTTGTCGGCGCGCCAGGTGTCGTCGACGGTCGTGTAGAAGAAGCTCTGCCCGTCGCGCGCCCAGGTGGCCCCGCCGAGCACCCCGGTGATCTCGTCGGCGCGCAGCTCGCCGGTCGCGAGGTCCTTGACGTGGATCGTGTAGCGCTCGTCGCCGACGACGTCGGTCGAGTAGGCGAGCAGGTCGCCGGTGGGGCTGATCGAGGAGCCGCCCAGACTGAAGAACTCGTGTCCCTCGGCGAGCGCGTCGAGGTCGAGGAGCACCTCCTCGCCGGGGAGGGCCGGCTGGTCGGGGGCGGTGTCCTCGGCCGGCCGGGGCGGGGTCCAGTCGTCGGGGTCGACGACCGGCACGCGGCAGCTGGCGCCGTACTCCTTGCCCTCGAAGGAACGCCCGTAGTACCAGTGCCCGCGGTTGCGGGTGGGGACCGAGAGGTCGGTCTCGCGGGTGCGGGCCTTGATCTCGTCGAAGATCGACTGGCGCAGGTCGGCCAGGTGGGCGGTGCGCTCGCGGGTGTAGTCGTTCTCCGCCTCGAGGTAGGCCGTCACCTCCGGCGACTCCTTGTCGCGCAGCCACTCGTAGTCGTCGCTCCGGGTCCGCCCGTGGTGCTCGGTGGTGGTCGGCCGGCGCTCCGCGGCCGGGGGCGTGACGGGCGGGACCTCGGTGGACTGCATGGCGGCGACGATAGCGTCGGGTCCGTGCCGACCCCGCAGCGACGGATCGACCTCAACGCCGACCTCGGCGAGGAGGTCACCGACGACGCCGCCCTGCTCGCCGTGGTGACGAGCGCGAACGTCGCCTGCGGCTACCACGCCGGGACGGCCGCCATCATGCGCGCGGTCTGCGAGGAGGCGGCGGTCCGGGGCGTCTCGGTGGGCGCGCAGGTCTCCTACGCGGACCGGGAGAACTTCGGCCGGGTCGCGCGCGAGGTGCCGCACGACGTGCTCCGCGAGCAGGTGGCCGAGCAGGTCGGCGTCCTGGCCTCGATCGCCGGCGAGTCCGGTACGTCGGTGCGCTACCTCAAGCCCCACGGCGCGCTCTACCACCGGGTGATCGACGACGAGGCGCAGGCCGCCGCCGTGCTGGCCGGCTCGGGCGACCTGCCGGTGCTCGGCATGCCGGGGGAGCTGCGCGCCCAGGCGGTCGCCCAGGGTCGGGTGGTCTACCGCGAGGGGTTCCCCGACCGCGGCTACGGCGCCGACGGCCGGCTGCTGCCCCGCGGGGAGCCGGGCGCCGTCGTCGAGACCGAGAGCGAGATCGTGGCGCAGGCCCTCGCCCTCGCCGCGCGCGTCGACTCCCTCTGCCTGCACGGCGACTCCCCGGGAGCGGTGCGGCACGCGTCCGCGGTGCGGGCGGCGCTGGTCGGCGCGGGCCTGGACCTGCGCCCGTTCACCTGAGGGGACACCCGTCCCCGGTGCACCCCCAGATGAGTGCACAGGTCTGGACCGGATCCTGTGGAGGACGTGCGGGAGCTGTGGAGGGACGGGCCGCCTCTGTGGAGGAGCCTGTGGGTTCCGCCGTCCCCCTTGCCCGGTGTGACCGGGACCACGTAGAACTCTCCCACCGGCACCACCGCAAGGCGGGGCCGGGGATCGGACAGGAGCGAGGATCCGCTCCGCGAGGCGACTCGCGGCGCCGGCCCGGTGACGGGGTCGGTGGGGTCGGAGCGAGGGTCCGGTGGACCGGGCGTCACCGATTCCGGTCGAGCCGAGGGGCTCCTGGTGCTCATACCACCGGGAGCCCCTCACCCATTTCCCCACCATGGTGCTGGTCCATGCGTGCGACGCGCAACGACTCGACGACGACTCCTCCGTGACCGCCCGGTGAACTGCTTGACTGGTCGGGTGCAGCTGCGTCGCGTGGGCCGGGCCGCCGTGCTCGTCGAGGTCGACGACGCGGCCGCCGCCCTGGCGCTCGCGACCTGGGCGCGCGGGCGGGCCGCGCCGGCCGCCGAGGTGGTCCCGGCCGCCGCCACCGTCCTCTTCGACGGGGTCCACGACGTCGAGGGCCTGACCGCCCTGCTCGGTGCCTGGACCCCGGCCGACCTGCCGCCGGCCGGGGACACGGTCGAGGTCGAGGTCAGGTACGACGGTCCCGACCTGGCCTTCGTCGCCGACGCCTGGGGCACCGACGTCGACGGCGTGGTCGAGCGGCACAGCGCGACCGACTTCGTCGCGGAGTTCTGCGGGTTCGCGCCCGGCTTCTCCTACCTGGCCGGCCTCGAGGACGAGCTCGCCGTACCGCGGCTGGCGAGCCCGCGTGCGCGGGTGCCCGCCGGATCCGTCGCCGTCGCCGGGACCTGGTGCGGGGTCTACCCGACCGCGTCGCCGGGCGGCTGGCGGCTGCTCGGGCAGACGGCCGCCCGCCTCTGGGACCAGGACCGCGACCCGCCCGCGCTGCTCGCGCCCGGCACCCGGGTCAGGTTCGTGCCGGCATGACGCTGCACGTGCTCGCGACCGGGCCGCTGGTCACCGTCCAGGACCGCGGCCGGACCGGGTACGCCCACCTGGGTGTGCCGCGGGCCGGTGCCCTGGACGCGGAGGCCGCCGCGCTCGGAAACCGGCTGGTCGGCAACGGGCACGACGACGCCGTGCTCGAGGTGCTGCTCGGGGGGCTCACCGTGCGCGCCGGTCGCGGGTGCTGGGTGGCGGTGACGGGGGCGCCCGCCCCGGTCACCGTCGACGGGGTCCCGCGCGGCCACGTCCGCGCCGAGTGGGTTCCCGAGGGTGCCGAGCTGCGGCTCGGCACGCCGGGCTCCGGCCTGCGGTCGTACGTCGCCGTCGCGGGCGGCATCGACGTCGCCCCGGTGCTCGGCTCCCGGTCGACCGACACCCTCGCCTGGGTCGGGCCGCCGGCGGTGACGGCCGGGGCGGTGCTGCCGCTCGGGCGGCCGCTCGCGGCGCCACGGCCGCTCGACACCCCGCCGGTGCCGCGGCCCGGACCGCTGCGGATCCTGCCCGGGCCGCGGGCGGACTGGTTCACCGCCGACGCGCTCGACGTGCTGTGCGGCTCGTCGTACTCGGTCACCGCCGACTCCGACCGCATCGGGCTGCGGCTCGACGGTCCGGCGCTGCGCCGTGCGCGGGAGGGGGAGCTCTCCTCGGAGGGGATGATGCTCGGCGCGGTGCAGGTGCCTCCCGACGGCCGGCCCGTGGTCTTCCTCGCCGACCACCCGTGCACCGGTGGTTACCCGGTCGTGGCGGTGGTCGAGCCGGCGGACCTGGGGCGTTGCGCACAGCTGCGCCCGGGCGACGAGGTGCGGTTCACAGCACTCCCTCCTCTTCCGCACCTGCCGGCTCCGGGGGCTGCCAGGGACTGAGCTCCGGGTCGTCGTCGCGGAAGGAGCGCACCGGTCCGGCGGGCGACTCCGCGGTCTCGAACCGCACGGTCACGACCCCGCGCCCCGAGCCCCAGACCCACCCGCGGCCGTGCTCGGCGTGGACCACGTCCATGCCGGGCGCCCAGGCCCGTCGGGAGTGGTGGGGGACCTCGACCGCGGGGAGCACCTCGTCCTCGTCCTCCTGGCCCGTCTCTCCGAACAGGTCCTCCTGGACCCAGTCCGCGAGCCCGGAGACGCCGACGCCGAGCAGGCGCACGCCGCCGGAGGTGTCGAGGTCGACCAGCAGGGCTCGCGCCAGCCGGGCGATCGTCGCCGCACTGTCCGTGGGGGACACCAGCGTCGTGGACCGGCTCAGCGTGGTGAAGTCGTGCAGCCGCACCTTGATGGTGACCGTCCGGCCCGACAGGCCGTGCTTGCGCAACCGGCCGGCGACGTCGCTTGCCTGCCGGGTGAGCAGACCCTCCATGAGACGGCGGTCGGTCAGGTCGGTGTCGTAGGTGCCCTCCACGCTCACCGACTTCGCCTCCCGCTCGGGGACGACGGGCCGGTCGTCCTGCGCCCGGGCGAGCTGGAAGAGCCAGTGCCCGCTCGCCTTGCCGAGCAGGCGGACCATCTCGTCCTCGCTCACGGTCTCCAGGTCGGCGACGGTGTGGATGCCGACCCGGCGCAGCCGCTCCGCGGTCGCCGGGCCGACCCCGGGGATCACGCGGACGTCCATCGGCCGCAGCAGCTCGAGCTCGGCGCCGGGTGCGACCACGACCAGGCCGTCGGGCTTGTCGAGGTCGCTGGCGATCTTGGCGACGAACTTCGACGTCCCCACGCCGACCGACGCGGTCAGCCCGCCGGTCACCTCGACCACCCCGGCCCGCAGACGCTCCGCGAACGCGGTGACGGTCGGCACCGTGAGGTCGGGCAGGTCCGCCTGCTCCAGGTCGACGAAGGCCTCGTCGAGCGAGAGCGGCTCCACCAGGGGCGACGCGTCTCGCAGCAGGGCCATGACCCGCTGGCTGGTGTCGCGGTAGGCGTGGAAGCGGCCGCTGAGGAAGGCGGCGTGCGGGCAGCGGGCCCGGGCCTCGCGCGTCGACATCGCCGAGCGCACGCCGTACACCCGGGCCTCGTAGGACGCAGTGGAGACGACCCCGCGGCCGCCGACCCCGCCGACGACGACGGGCTTGCCACGCAGGGAGGGCTTGTCGCGCTGCTCGACCGCGGCGAAGAAGGCGTCCAGGTCGAGATGGAGCACCGACGCTGACGCACGCACCCGCGCACGCTACCGCCCGGGGCCGACGGCGCTGGTCGAACCACCTGCCGTCCACAGCCCGGCCTCCGACCGGCCTCCTCCACAGTTGGGTCCGCGACCCGTCGCGATCGTCGACGCCCGCGAGGATCGTCGGCCCATGACCGCACCGACGACACCTCCGCCCGGCCCGGCCGCGGGTCCACCCCGCACCCTCACGGCGCGCTCGCCCGGCGACGTGCTGGCGCTGGTGCCCGTCGTCCTCGGCTTCGTCCCGCACGACTCGGTCGCCATGCTCACCTTCGGCGCTGCGCACCCCTTCCACGCGCGGGTCGACCTGCCCGACGGCCCCGCCGGACTGCCCGAGCTCGTCGACGCGCTCCTCGTCCCGGCCCGGCACCACCGGGTCCGACGGGTGTTCTTCGTGATCTACACCGACTCGAGCTGGCTGGCGCGCCTCGCGGCCCGCCGGCTCGAGAGCGACTTCCGCCGGGCGGGCATCGAGGTCGCCGACTCGTTGCGTGCCGACGGCCGTCGGTGGTGGCCCGCGCGGGGGAGCCGGCCGGGGGTGCCGTCGCGCGGGGTCCCGTACGACCTGTCCAGCCACCGCTTCAGCGCCCAGGCCGTCCTCAACGGGCGGGTCCTGCACGGGTCGCGCGAGGAGCTGCGCCGCACCCTGGCGGCCGACCCCGACGCCGTCGGCCAGGTCGTCGCAGCGTTGGCCGGGCGGTCCGGCTCACCCGCGTCCCCGGACCCGGACTGGGCCGCCGGCCTGGTCACCCGGTGCCGCAGCTCCGGGGGCGTCGCCACCGACCACGAGGTCGCCGACCTGCTGCGCGGGCTGCTCGAAGTCGAGGTTCGCGACGCGGCCTGTCGCGACCTGGGTCGGGCCACCGCCCGAGCACATGTCGCGTTCTGGGCCGACGTCGTGCGCCGCTGCCCCGACCCGCTGCTGGCCGCGCCGGCGTCCCTGCTGGCCCTGGCGGCGTGGCAGGCGGGGGAGGGCGCGCTCGCGTGGTGCGCTCTCGACCGGTGCGCCGACGTCGACGACGCCTACCCGCTGGCGCAGCTGGTCGGACGCGCGCTCGCCGAGGCCCTCCCGCCCGACACCTGGGAGCCCACGGGGTGAGCAGGCCGACGAGCCGTGGCGCGCGGACCCGACCCTCGCCGCCGGGCGTAGCCGGCGGACCTCGGGGGTACGTCCGCCGCATGGTGCGGACGGTCGGTCTCGAGGAGGAGCTGATGCTCCTCGACCCGCGCAGCCGGGAGGTGGCGCCGGCCGCCCAGCGCGTCCTGAAGGAGTTCCGCGAGCGTGGCCGTGGACGGGGTCACTCCCGGGGTCACGCCCGGGCTGCGACCGACGAGCTCGACCAGGAGCTGTTCCGCCACCAGCTGGAGATCCGCACCGACCCCGCCTGCGACGCCGACGACCTCCACGCCCAGCTGGTCGCGGCCCGCCGGACCGCGGGCGAGGCGGCTGCGGCCGCCGGGCTCGCCCTCGGCGCGTGCGGGACCGTGCCACTCGGCGGTGAGGAGGCGGCCGTCTCGCCGAACGACCGCTACCGCGACATG
Organism: Nocardioides sp.; assembly: GCA_020636915.1. Taxonomy (GTDB): domain Bacteria; phylum Actinomycetota; class Actinomycetes; order Propionibacteriales; family Nocardioidaceae; genus Nocardioides. Next base: position 206,556 of record JACJWV010000005.1, on the reverse strand, counting down.
GTCGACACCTTCGGCGACGTCGCGCGCACCGGTGGGACCTGCGGCATGCACGTCCACGTCGGCATCGAGTCCGACGAGGAGGGGGTCGTCGTCCTCGACCGGATCGCGCCGTGGCTGCCGGCGCTGCTCGCGCTGAGCGCGAACTCGCCGTACGCCGAGGGTCGCGACACCGGCTACGCCTCGTGGCGGGCGCAGGTGTGGCGCCGGTGGCCCAGCGCCGGTCCGACCGAGCGGTTCGGCTCGGTCGCCGGCTACCACGAGGTGTGCCGGACCATGCTGGCCAGCGGGGCCGCCCGCGACCCGGGGATGCTCTACCTCGACGCCCGGCTGTCGACCGGGCAGCCGACGGTGGAGGTCCGGGTCTGCGACGTCTGCACCGACCCGGCCGAGGCGGTGACGATCGCGGTCCTGGTCCGCGGGCTGGTCGAGACGGCGGCGCGAGACGCGGTGTCCGGCGTCCCGGTGCCGGCCTGGCGGGCCGAGGAGCTGCGCGTGGCGCACTGGCGGGCGTCGCGCTACGGCATGGCCGACCACCTGGTGCACCCGCTCCACCGCGAGCTGCGTCCGGCCCGCGAGGTGCTCGACGACCTGGCCCGCCACCTCGGCCCGGTGCTGGCCGAGGCCGGCGACGCGGAGCGGGTGGCGGCGGTGCTGGAGCGCGCGGTCCGCGACAACGGGGCGACCCGGCAGCGGGCGGCCTTCGAGCGCACCGCATCGGTCCAGGGCGTCGTCGACGACCTGGTCGCTCGCACGGAAGCCACGTGGCGCCCCGCGGGGAAGCCCTAAGGTCGGGTCATGGGCGAAGAGGTCGAGGCTCAGGAGTTCTCCCGCGCTGATCGCACGCGGCACCGGGAGAAGGTGCGGCGCAACCTGGACGTGTTCGCCCGGATGCTGCGCGAGGCGCGGTTCGACACCGACGACCCGATGACCGGCCTCGAGGTCGAGCTCAACCTCGTCGACGACCAGGACGACCCGGCGCTGAAGAACGCGGAGGCGCTCAAGGCGATCGCCGACCCGGCCTTCCAGACCGAGCTCGGCCAGTTCAACATCGAGATCAACGTGCCGCCGGCCAAGCTGCGCGAGGGCGGCCTGACGACCTTCGAGGAGAGCCTGCGGCACAGCCTCAACGACGCCGAGGCGAAGTCGTCCGAGGTCGGGGCGCACATGGTGATGATCGGGATCCTGCCCACCCTCGCCCCGGGGCACATGAGCCTGGACAGCCTCAGCGCCAACCCGCGCTACAAGCTGCTCAGCGAGCAGATCCTGGCCGCGCGCGGGGAGGACATCACCATCGCCATCGAGGGGGCCGAGCGGCTGCGGACCACCGCGGACTCGATCGTCCCGGAGGCCGCGTGCACGAGCACGCAGTTCCACGTGCAGACCTCGCCCGACCAGTTCGCGGCGTACTGGAACGCCTCCCAGGCGATCGCGGCGGTGCAGGTCGCGGTGGCCGCCAACTCGCCGTACCTGCTGGGCAAGGAGCTCTGGCGCGAGACGCGGATCCCGCTGTTCGAGCAGGCCACCGACACCCGCAGCGAGGAGCTCAAGGCCCAGGGGGTGCGGCCCCGGGTGTGGTTCGGCGAGCGCTGGATCACCTCGGTCTTCGACCTCTTCGAGGAGAACGTCCGGTTCTTCCCCGCCCTGCTGCCGGTCACCGACGAGGAGGACCCGCTCGCGGTGCTCGAGCGCGGGGACACCCCGACGCTGCCGGAGCTGCGCCTCCACAACGGCACCATCTACCGCTGGAACCGCCCGGTCTACGACATCGCCCGCGGCATCCCGCACCTGCGCGTCGAGAACCGGCTCCTGGCAGCGGGCCCGACGGTGGCCGACACGCTGGCCAACGCCGCGTTCTACTTCGGACTGGTGCGCAGCCTGGCCGAGAGCCAGCGCCCCCTGTGGTCGCAGATGTCGTTCAGCGCCGCCGAGGAGAACTTCCACACGGCCTCGCGGCAGGGGATCGAGGCCCAGGTCTACTGGCCCGGTGTGGGTCAGGTCCGCGCGACCGAGCTGGTCCTGCGTCGGCTCCTGCCGATGGCCCGCGAGGGACTGGAGTCCTGGGGGGCGTCGGGCGCCGAGATCGACCGCTTCCTCGGGATCATCGAGCAGCGGTGCCTGACCGGCGTCAACGGTGCCGAGTGGTTCGTGCGCCGGATGCACGACCGCCGTGACCTCGAGCGGTGGGACGGCCTGCGTGCGACGCTGCACGACTACCGCGAGCGGATGCACACCAACGAACCCGTGCACACCTGGGACTAGTGGTCGCCGCTGGAAGTTCGTCGGGGGTGGCCCGTGCTCCGGGTGCGTGCCTCGCAAAGGCGGCGGAGCGACGGCATACTCCGTCGTCTTCCGAGCGACGCCAACGCAGCGAGGTGCGTGCCCGGGGTGCGGGACGCACGACGAACTTCCGGTGGTGACCACTAGCGCTCGCGCAGCCGCTTCCAGGACCGCCGCACCCCGCTGCGGGGGTCCCACCAGCCGTGCCGGGTGACCACGACCATCGCCAGCGGCGTCCCCGCCTCGGCCGCCGCGGTGCGGGCCGCGGCCAGCCAGGCGGCGTCGACGTCCTGCAGCTCGAGCGGTCCGGCGCGGGTGAGCCAGACGAGCGGGAGCCGGTCGGTGCTGCGGCGGCACCGGTGCAGGAGCGCGGCCACGACGTCGGCGCGGAGCGCGTGGTCGGCAGGCTCACCCGGGGCCAGGGTGAAGAGCTCCTCGGCCCCGCCGGGGAAGCCGACGTGCAACAACGGGGGGAAGCCGCGCCGGTGCTCGGCACGGGCGTGGTCGAGCGCCGCGCGCCGCAGCACCGTGGCGATCGCGCGGGGGACCGGCTCGCGGATCCCCTCCCCGACACCACCCGACCCACCACCGACCCCATCACCCACCCCGCCGTTCACCTCGCCTGGCACGTCGCCAGCCTGCCCCCGCGGTCCGTTCGGTGCTGCCGGTCGTCCACAGGCTGCGGCGGCCTGGTGCATCCGATACCGTGCTGGACATCGGTCGCGCCGGCAGCCGCCGGCCGGCACGGACAAGAGCACAGGGAGGCTCGATGGGGACCGTCGTGGTGGGCTACGTGCCCAAGCCGGAGGGCGAGGCGGCCCTGCACCGGGCCGTGCAGGAGGCCCGGCTGCGCGACTCGAAGCTCGTGGTGGTCAACTCGCACCGCGGCGGGACCGACTTCGATGCGGACGCCTCGACCCAGGCCGAGCGCGAGATGACCGCGGTCCGGCGGGTGCTCGACGACGCGGGTGTCCCCTACGAGGTCCGCCAGCTGGTGCGCGGCTTCGAGCCGGCCGAGGACCTCATCAGCATCGCCGAGGCCAACGACGCCGAGCTCATCGTCATCGGGCTGCGCCGCCGGTCGCCGGTCGGCAAGCTGATCCTCGGCAGCAACGCCCAGCGGGTGCTGCTCGACGCGCACTGCCCGGTGCTGGCCGTCAAGGCCGACTGAAGGCCGACTGAAGGCCGACTGACCCGTCCGCGCCGCTGAGGCAGGATGGCCCCATGGCCCTCCACCTCACCGGCGACGAGCACGCCGACCAGGTCCTGACCGACGACCCGTTCGCGCTGCTGGTCGGCATGATGCTCGACCAGCAGTACCCGATGGAGCACGCGTTCCGCGGCCCCGCCAAGGTGCTCGACCGGTTCGGCACCCTCGAGCCCGCGCGGATCGCGGCCGCGGACCCCGAGGAGTTCGCGGCCCTGTGCAGCACGCCGCCGGCGATCCACCGGTTCCCCGGGTCGATGGCGGCCCGGCTGCAGGCCGTCGCCGCCCTCGTCGAGGAGCGGTACGACGGGCACGCCGAGCGACTGTGGAGCGAGGCCGCGACCGGCAAGGAGCTGCTGGCCCGGGTCATGGAGCTGCCGGGCTTCGGCAAGCAGAAGGCTCAGATCTTCGTCGCGCTGCTGGCCAAGCAGGTCGGCGTCCGGCCGCCGGGGTGGGAGGCCGCTGTCGGCGCCTACGCCGAGGACGGCTACCGCTCGGTCGCGGACGTCGTGGACGAGGCGTCCTTGCAGAAGGTCCGGGACTTCAAGAAGCAGCAGAAGGCCGCCGCGAAGGGGAGCGCCGGCTGACCGGCTCCGCAGGCCCGGTGCGTACCGGCCATCTCGGCTTTGCCCCGATTGGCGGTCTCTGTGCAGGTGCGTGGCAGAATGTGCGGAGCGGCTCTTGACGACACCGGGACGGGCCGCGCCCTAGATCGGTTTCGACTGTCGTTTCACGAGAGGTGTTCGTGTCCTCGAACGCACGCAAGATGCTTCCTGCCGAGGTGCTCACGCACCCTGCCGTCGTGGCCCTCATCGAGCGAGGCGCCCCTACCGGCAGCATCACGCCGGAGGAGGTCCGCCAGGCCAGTGAGGACGCCGCCGTCGAGCCGCGGCACCTCAAGGCGCTGCTGGCCCACCTGAGCGCCCTGGGCATCTCCGTCCAGATCCCGGTCAGCACGCGTGCGGTGGCAGCCGCGTCGTCGCGCAAGACCGCGACGGCGAAGGCTCCGGCCACGAAGACGGCGGCCAGGGCCACGGCCAAGACCGCTGCGGCGCCGGCCAAGAAGGCCGCCCCGGCGAAGAAGGCCGCGCCGGCGAAGCGCGCCGCGGCCCCGGCCGGGTCCGCGCCGGCCGCTCCGCAGGCGGGCGAGGAGGTCGTCGTCGAGGTCGTCGTCGAGGAGGCCGTGATCGGCCCGGACGGCAAGAAGGTCCTCCCCGACCTCCCCGACGAGCAGTTCGAGAAGGACGTCAAGTCCGACCCGAGCATCGCGGAGGACGAGAAGGAGGCGTCGTTCGTCGTGTCCGCGGCCGACGACACCGACGAGCCCGAGCAGCAGGTCATGGTCGCCGGCGCGACCGCCGACCCGGTCAAGGACTACCTCAAGCAGATCGGCAAGGTCCCGCTGCTCAACGCCGAGATGGAGGTCGAGCTCGCCAAGCGGATCGAGGCCGGCCTGTTCTCGGAGGAGAAGCTCGCCAAGGGCGGCAAGATGTCCGCGAAGCTCCAGGAGGAGCTGGAGTGGATCGCCGAGGACGGCCGCCGCGCGAAGAACCACCTGCTCGAGGCCAACCTGCGTCTCGTCGTCAGCCTCGCCAAGCGCTACACCGGCCGCGGGATGCTGTTCCTGGACCTGATCCAGGAGGGCAACCTGGGCCTGATCCGCGCGGTGGAGAAGTTCGACTACACCAAGGGCTACAAGTTCTCGACCTACGCCACGTGGTGGATCCGGCAGGCGATCACCCGTGCGATGGCCGACCAGGCCCGCACCATCCGGATCCCGGTGCACATGGTCGAGGTCATCAACAAGCTGGCCCGCGTGCAGCGCCAGATGCTGCAGGACCTGGGCCGCGAGCCCACGCCCGAGGAGCTCGCCAAGGAGCTCGACATGACCCCCGAGAAGGTCATCGAGGTCCAGAAGTACGGCCGCGAGCCGATCTCGCTGCACACCCCCCTCGGCGAGGACGGCGACTCCGAGTTCGGCGACCTGATCGAGGACTCCGAGGCGATCGTCCCGGCCGACGCGGTGTCGTTCACGCTGCTGCAGGAGCAGCTGCACGCGGTCCTCGACACCCTCTCGGAGCGCGAGGCCGGTGTGGTGAGCATGCGGTTCGGCCTCACCGACGGCCAGCCCAAGACACTCGACGAGATCGGCAAGGTCTACGGCGTGACCCGTGAGCGGATCCGCCAGATCGAGTCCAAGACGATGTCGAAGCTGCGCCACCCGAGCCGCTCGCAGGTCCTGCGCGACTACCTCGACTAGGGCCGGCTCCACGATGACGGGCCGGGTCGCGCAGCTGCGCGGCGCGGCCCGTTTCGCGTCCCGGCTGTACGCCGAGCAGGCGCGCGGCGCTTACCACGCCTACGTGCGCCGGGTGCCGTTCGCCCGCCTGCGGTTCGCCCCCGGCCGCGACGACCCCTACCCGATCTACGAGCAGATCCGCGCCGCCGGCCCGTTCGTCACGACCCCGCTGGGCAACCTCGCGACCGCCGACCACGCGATCTGCAAGGAGCTGCTGCGCAGCCGCCGCTGGGGCGTCCAGCCCGAGGGGACCGATCCGCCGCCGGACTTCGACCTGTCGTTCCTGGACCGCAACCCGCCGGACCACACCCGGCTGCGCCGGCTCGTCGCGCCGGCGTTCAGCCCGCGCCGGATCGCGGCGATGCGGGACTCCGTGGAGAAGACGGTGGCCGGCCTGCTGGACGACGTCGAGGCGGCCGCGCGCACCGGCCGGGTCGACCTGGTCGGGTCGCTCGCCGCGCCGCTGCCCATCGCGGTGATCTGCGACCTGCTCGGCATCCCCGACGCCGACACCGCCGCGTTCAGCCGGTACGGCGCCGCGATCGGCAGCGCCCTCTCCGGCATCCGGTCGCTCTCCCACGCGCGGGAGGTGATGGCTGCGGACGCGGCGATCGGCAGCCTTCTCGAGGAGCTGTTCGAGCTGCGGCGTCGCGAGCCCGTCGACGACCTGGTCAGCGAGCTGGTGGCTGCCGAGGCGGCGGGCACCATCCGCCCCGGCGAGCTGCTGCCGCTGTGCTCGCTGCTGCTGGTCGCCGGGTTCGAGACGACGGTCAACCTGGTCGGCAACGCCGTGAACGCCCTCCTGGACCACCCCGACCAGTGGGCCGCTCTGGTCGCCGACCCCGGCCTCGCCGCGGCGGCGGTGCAGGAGACGCTGCGCTACGACCCGCCGGTGCAGCGCACCGCCCGCGTCGCGTTCGACGAGGGCGAGGTCGCCGGGGTGCCGATCGCCCGCGGCTGCTGGGTCAACGTCCTGCTCGGCGGGGCCAACCGCGACCCGGCCGTCTTCGCCGACCCGGCGACCTTCGACCTGGCACGCACCGACGTCGGGGAACACCTCGCCTTCTCCAGCGGCATCCACCACTGCGTGGGCCGCCCGCTCGCCGAGATGGAGGCGACCGTCGCCCTGCAGCAGCTGGCCGAGCGGGTGCCGCGCCTGCGCCGGGCCGGCGCGGTGCGCCGGCGCACCGCCACGCTGATCCGGGGTCCGCAGGAGCTGCCGGTCGCCGGCTAGGGCCTAGAGGCCGGCCGGGTCGTAGCCGAGGACCTGGTAGTCCAGCCGGTAGAGATCCGCGACCGCCGACTGCAGCTCCGCGGATCCCAGCATCTCGGGGGTCCGGGCGGTCGCCGTGCGGTGGCGGGGAGCCGCCGCGGCGACGGGCAGGCCGAGCCGCCGGCAGACGAGCGCGAAGTCGGCGTCGAAGGTCTCCAGCCGGCCGAGGAAGTCGACCTGCGTCAGGTCGATCAGGCGGGTCTGGAGCGCGAGGTGCTGGTCGGCGACGGTCAGGTCCTGGTCGGCCACCCACGCGGCGAACGCCTCGGGCCGCTCCCGCACGCGGCCGAGGACGTCGTCGTCGAGGTCGAAGTAGTTGGCGTTGACGACCTTGTCCTGCCAGGTCGAGACGAAGCGGGGGAGCGGGTGGCGGACGAACCCGAACTTGAAGTAGTCCGCGAACAGCGCCGTGGGGTAGCGCATCCGGTAGGCGTGGTCGACGTCGAGCGCCACACCGTGGTCCTCGAAGTAGCCGAGGAGCGTGCGGGTCGCGACCTTGGCGACCCGGAACCACATGAACCGGTGCGCGTGGCTGATCGTCAGGTTGTACGCCGACGGCGACAGCTCGCCCGACCGCGAGCCGGGCCGCGCCAGCTGCCGCAGCGCCTGCCGCGCCTCGGCGGTGAGCCGGGTCCGCCGCTCGGGCTCGGTCCGGAACACCTCGGCGGAGATCTCGGGGCCGGTCACGGGCGCAACATACCGGTCGCCGCACCTTGCAACCTTCCGGGCCGCGGGTGAGTCTGAGGAGCATGGAGCTCACGACTCGGGTCGCCGTCCCCCTGGCCGCGGCCGCCACCACCGTCATCGGACTGCTCGCCGGCCCGGCCGCGGCCGAGCGGGCGTCGTACCCCGACCCCGCCGACGTCGGCGGTGCCTCGCTCAACGACATCCGCCGGGTGACCGTCGACCACACCGCGTCGCGGCTGGCGGTGCGGGTCGAGGTGACCGACCTGCGGCGCCACTCCGAGCAGGGGCCGGCCGGCCTGACGATCCGCATCGACACGCGCAGCGCCGCGAGCGGTCCGGAGTACCGGCTGACCACCGGCCTCTACGAGGGCACGGACTACCAGCTCGTCCGGATGCGCCACCAGCGCCAGGTGGGGGAGCCGCTCACCTGCGACCACAGCGTGCACCTGGGGTTCGCCTCCGACGTGGTCCGGTTCACGGCTGCGCGGGAGTGCCTGGGCAGCCCGGACCGTGCGCGGGTCGGGGTGAAGATGGTCGACCTCTACGACGGCTCGCACCCGATCACCGACTGGCTCGGTGCGGCCGGCTCCTGGACCGACTGGCTGTCCGCCGGCTAGGTGGAGGACCGGGTCGGGCTCACCCGGCCGCGACGAGCACGATGCACCCGGCGCACAGGGCCAGCCCGACGGCCTGGGCGCGGTGCACGTGCTCGCGCAGCACGGTCGCCGCGAGCAGCACCGTGACGGCGGGGTAGAGCGAGGTGATCACGGCGGCGACGGCGAGGTAGCCGTGCCGGGTGGCGACCTGGAACAGCCCGGTCGCCAGCGCGCCGAGCGCGCCGCTGAGCAGCCCCCCGAGGGCGTAGCGGTTCGTCGGGACCCAGGAGGCCCGCAGCACGGTCGCGATGCCGATGATCGCGAACCCGGCGACGAGCTGGTTGAGCGCGAGCGGGAACCAGCCGGCCGAGCCGGGGATCTGCGCGAGCGCCGCGAACAGGGTGCCGAACCCGAGTCCGGCGAGGACCCCGTCGAGCAGCCCGGAGCCCACGCCGACGGTCGGACCGGTGACCGGCTCGCGGGAGACCAGCCAGATCGCCGGGAGGGCCAGCAGGACGCCGAGCCAGACCAGCCCCCCGGGGCGCTCGCCGGCCAGGGTGCCGACCAGGACCGGCACCACCACGGCGCCGACCCCGGAGACCGGTGCGACCACGCCCATCCGTCCCGACGCCAGGCCGCGGTAGAGGAAGGCGGTGCCGAAGCCGTTGGCGACGCCACCGGCGACCGCCCAGCCGAGGTCGGCTGCGGTGGGGGAGCCGCCGGTGAACGCGACGACGACGAGCACCATCGTCGTACCCCCGAGCTGGGCGACCAGCGAGACCGCCCAGGCGCCGCCGCGCCGCGAGAACAGCCCGCCGTTGAAGTCGCCGAGGCCGTACGACGCCGCCGCGAGCAGCGACAGCAGCACCGTCACGTCACGACCACCCCGTAGACCCACACCCACGTCGCGGCGACGGCGGCGACGAGCTCGATGACGATGGACGTGCCGACCGCCTTCAGGGAGTGGACCGTGGACGGCCAGGCGCCGGAGGACCCGACCCGCGCCAGCTCGGCCAGGTAGACGCCGAGCACGAAGCCCAGGAACAGCCCGACGACCGGGACGACGAAGAATCCGACGACGCCCAGCGCGACCCCGGCCCACTGCGTCGTCGCGGGGATGCCCGCGACCTGCAGGCGGCGGCCGGGCACGACGTACTTCACGACCGCGCCGGCCACGACGAGCGTCGTGGCGACGGCGAACACCGTCCAGGCGGTCGCGCCGCCCTCGGCCACGGCCCAGCCGAGGATGGCGGCCACGACCAGGATCGAGCCCGGCAGGATCGGGACCAGGATGCCGACCAGGCCCACGGCGATCACCAGGGCGGCGATCAGGTCGGCGGTGGTCACGGGGCCGACCCTACAAACCATGCTGTCGGTGCGCGGGGACGCAGCGAGGCCCCGGACTCGCAGTCCGGGGCCTCGCGGAGACGTCGGGTGCCGGTCAGCGCTCCCCGTCGGGGGCGACGGCCGGGGTGTCGGAGAGCTTGTGGGTCTCGTCGACGACGTTGGCGGCGATCTCGCGGATCTTGTCACCGTGCTCGCGGGCGTGGTGGGCGCAGAAGAGCAGCTCACCACCCGACTGGAGCTCCACACGAAGGTAGGCCTGGGCTCCGCAACGGTCACAACGGTCAGCAGCGCTCAGCGCGGCGGTGCTGGGGGCAACTGCAGTAGTCACATCGGCCTCATTTCTTTCCTGCCTCGGTGTCTGGCTCAACGTACCGACGGGGTCCAAGATTCCCGCCGGCGAGTGGTGCCCGACACCTCGATCCAATCACGTCTCCTCTTCCCGCTCCCGGTGTTTTCCATGCCTTGGAACCGGGTGGTGTGAGGAGGTAGACGCCATCTCGACGAGTGTGACGCGGGGCGGGGCGCGGAGGTGCCGCTTCTCGGCTTTCGATCACCGATCGTGTCCACATCGTGACCCCGCTCAAGGTGCTTCCTGCGTGCTGGCTGGTGCTGCTTGCTGCTGCGCTGGTGGTGCCGGGGAAGTGCTGCCCAACCTAGTCCCGGGGTCGGCAGGCGAGCCTTCATCGGCGTCCGGCGTGTCGCAGGTAGATTCGGACCCGACACAGCTCGCGGATTTCCCGGCGACCAGCCCGAGAAGCCGTCCCAGCAACCAGCAGCAACCCGCACAGCGCAGGAGCCCCACGATCGACAACACGTACAACGCGGCCCATCTCCTCGTCCTCGAGGGTCTGGAGGCGGTGCGGAAGCGTCCCGGGATGTACATCGGGTCGACCGACACGCGCGGGCTCATGCACTGCCTGTGGGAGATCATCGACAACGGCGTGGACGAGGCGCTCGCCGGTGCGGCCCGCCTCGTCGAGGTCACGCTGCACCCCGACGGATCGGCCGAGGTGTTCGACGACGGGCGCGGCATCCCGACCGACAAGGAGCCCAAGACCGGGTTGCCCGGCGTCGAGGTCGTGGCGACCAAGCTCCACGCCGGCGGCAAGTTCGGCGGCGGGTCGTACGTCGCGACCGGCGGTCTGCACGGCGTCGGCCTCTCCGTCGTCAACGCGCTGTCGGCCCGCATGGACATCGACATCGACCGCTCGCCGTCCCGGCAGGGGCTCTCGTTCCGCCACGGCGCTCCCGGTGTCTTCGCCGCCGACGGACCCGACGCGGCCTTCGAGCCGCGGTCCGGACTGACCCGCAAGGGCGGGCGGGTCGCGAAGGGGAGGACGGGCACGCGGATCCGCTTCTGGCCCGACCGGCGGATCTTCACCAAGGACGCCACCTTCGAGTACGACGGCCTCATCGGTCGCGCCCGGCAGACGTCGTTCATCGTCCCCGGCCTGGAGCTGGTGATCCGCGACCTGCGCGGCCCGGACCCGGTCGAGGAGAAGTTCCGCCACGACGGCGGCATCGGGGAGTTCGCCGACTTCCTCGCGCCCGACGAGCCGGTCAGCGACATCCTGCGGCTGCAGGGGTCCGAGACGTTCACCGAGACCGTCCCCCTGCTCGACGAGAACGGGCACATGACGCCCCAGGAGGTCGAGCGGGAGCTGGAGGTCGACGTCGCGGTCCGCTGGGGCACCGGCTACGACACGGTGCTGCGCTCCTTCGTCAACGTGATCGCCACCCCCAAGGGCGGCACCCACGTGAGCGGCTTCGAGCAGGCCGTCACCCGCACGTTCAACGACGTGATGAAGCAGTCCAAGGTCCTCAAGGTCAACGACGACGACGTGATCAAGGACGACGTGCTCGAGGGCATGACCGCCGTGGTGACCGTGCGCCTCGCCGAGCCGCAGTTCGAGGGCCAGACCAAGGAGATCCTCGGGACGCCCGCGGCGCGGACCGTCGTGCGCCGGGTCGTGTCGGCGGAGCTGAAGAAGTTCCTGACGTCGAGCAAGCGGCACGAGAAGGCCCAGGCCAAGCTCGTGATGGAGAAGGTCGCGGCGGCCGCCAAGACCCGCATCACCGCCCGCCAGCACAAGGAGACCCAGCGCCGCAAGAACGCGCTGGAGTCCTCGGCGCTGCCCTCCAAGCTCGCGGACTGCCGTGCCGCGGACAACGAGCGGACCGAGCTGTTCATCGTCGAGGGTGACTCGGCTCTCGGCACGGCCAAGCTCGCCCGCAACTCCGAGTTCCAGGCGCTGCTGCCGATCCGCGGCAAGATCCTCAACGTCCAGAAGGCGTCGATCGGCGACATGCTGAAGAACGCCGAGTGCGCGTCGATCATCCAGGTCGTCGGCGCGGGGTCGGGGCGCACGTTCGACCTCGAGGCGCGCCGCTACGGCCGGATCATCTTCATGGCCGACGCCGACTCCGACGGGGCGCACATCCGCTGCCTGCTCGCGACGCTGTTCTTCAAGTACATGCCCGAGCTGATCGCCGAGGGGCGTGTCTACACCGCCGTCCCGCCGCTGCACCGCATCGAGGTGTCCAGCCCCAAGAAGGGCCAGGACAAGTACATCTACACCTACTCCGACGCCGACCTGCAGCGGAAGCTGGCCGAGCTGAAGAAGAAGAACCAGCGCTGGAAGGACCCGGTGCAGCGCTACAAGGGCCTCGGTGAGATGGACGCCGACCAGCTGGCCGAGACCACGATGGACCCGCGCCACCGCACGCTGCGCCGGATCACCTTCGACGACGCGGACGCCGCCAGCCAGGTGTTCGAGCTGCTGATGGGCTCCGAGGTCGCGCCGCGCAAGGAGTTCATCGTCCAGGGCGCCTACGAGGTCGACGTCGAGGCGCTGGACGCCTGAGCGGGCGGCACCGAGGTCTCGGCGGGCGCATTCCGCCGAGTGGTCGGGGTCGTGTGCCTGTCACCTACCTACCGGTCGGTGTCAGGCACACGACCCGACGGCACCTGCCTGGAGCGGACCGAACCGCTCGACAGCAACCGCGAGCTGTCTCACACGACCTGGTCGAGCAGCCCGGTGTCGACGTCGTAGATGAAGCCGCCGACCTCGACGCTGTCGGGGATCAGCGGGTGCGACGTGACCTTGTGCACGTCCTCGCGCAGCGCGGCCTCCTGGTCGTCGACGACGTGGAACTGCTGCCAGGTCGCGTCCATGCCGGCCGAGGCGGAGACCCGCTCGTGCAGCTCCTCCTCGGTGTTGCTGGCGACCGCGCACCGGGTGTGCGGCACGACCAGGATCCGGTTGACGTTGAGCAGGTGCACGCCGAGGACGAGAGCCTCCAGCGCCTGCGGCGTCACGCGGCCACCGGGGTTGCGGAAGATCTTGGCGTCACCGGGCTCCAGACCCAGCATGTGCAGCGGCGCGATGCGCGAGTCCATGCAGGTGACGATGGCCACGCCGGCACGTGCGACGCCGTCGAAACCGGCGAGGTCGAAGTCGGCCGCGAACTCGCGGTTGGCGGCGAGCAGGTCGTCGAAGGTCACGGTTCCGGAGGCTAGCCGACGTCCTACCCGGCAGCCCGCAGCAGGTCGCCGGTCGAGACCCCGCGGGTGGCCGCGGAGCGGAAGAGCACGAGGGCGAACATCCCGGCGACGGCGGCGCACACGGCGGCCCCGGTGAAGACCGTGTGCTCCTGGGCGATCCCCGCGACCTTGAGCAGGTGGGTGAACTCGTCGCACCGGCTGGAGCCGCCGCAGACCTCCCGCGCGGTCGGCAGGTCGGCCTGCTCCTGGTAGTAGCGCCGCAGGCCGAGCGTGGTGAGGGCGGAGATGCCGACGAGCATCCCGACCATCCGCGAGACCACGACGAACGCGCTGGCCAGGCCGTGGACGTCGTCGGCGGTGCTCGCGAGGACCGCGGCGTTGACCGGTGCCAGGGCCAGCCCGAAGCCGAGGCCGCCGAGCAGGAGCGGCACCGTCGCCACCGGGTCGGAGAGGCTGGTGAGGTCCCACGTGGCCATCCACAGGAACGCCGCCGTCGTCGCCGCCATCCCGCACGCGGTCACCACGCCGGCCGGCCACCGGTGCGTGAGGTAGCCGCCGACGACCGCGCCGACGGGCAGGGCGACCAGCAGCCGGACCAGCACCAGGGCGGCCATCTGCTGGGAGTCGGGGTAGACGGTGGTGCGCGCGAACAACGGGATGTCGATCAACGCCGCGATCAGGGCGGCCCCGACGAAGAAGCTGACCAGCATCGCGCCCCAGGCGGGGGTACGGCGCAGCGCGCCGGCCGGCACCAGGGGGGACCGGGCGCGGCGCAGGTGCAGCGCGAACAGGCAGGCGGCCACCGCGGCGCCGACGAGGTACCAGACCCCGCGGTCGGAGAAGACCTGCACCTTGGGGTCGGCGGTCGCGAACGCGAGGATGATCCCGGCCAGGGCCAGCGCCAGCAGGAGCGCCCCGAGCACGTCGGCCTCCCGGACCGTGCGCACCCACGACCGGACGTCGAGCAGCGGGTGGGCCGCGGTGCTGCAGCGGACCACGAGGAGGACCAGCCCGCCGATCGTCACCAGGCCGAGGGGCGTCAGCCACCGGCTGTCGCCGGTCACCGGGATGAACAGCTGGCCCCAGGTGACGTCGGTCATGATCGCGTCCGGCTCGAGGAACACCAGGACGCCGGCCACCAGGGTGATCGCTGCGAGGGCGGCGCCGATCCAGTCGCGGCGGTGGTTTCGAGGCTCGGGCGCGGGGCGCCCTCGCACCTCAACCACCGTCTCGCCGCCAGCGGCACCGCGGATGGCGGCGGCCAGCACCAGGCCGACGGCGAGGTTGACCAGGAAGATCGCGCGCCAGTCGGCGACGGCGAGCACCAGCGCGCCGAAGAGCGGTCCGAGGACGCTGCCGATCTCCTGGACGGCAGAGACGACCCCGAGGGGGACGCCGCGGCGCTCGGCGGGGTAGAGGTCGGCGACCAGGGCGAGGGTCGCGGGGACGAGGCCGCCGCCGCCGACGCCCTGGAGGAAGCGCCCGCCGACCATGGTGGGCAGGTCGTAGGCCAGCGAGGTGATGAGCGATCCGAGCGCGAAGACCAGCAGCGCGGCCACCAGGACCGGGACCCGACCCCGCAGGTCCGCGATCCGGCCGATCAGCGGCAGCATCGCGACGTACCCGAGCAGGAAGCCGGACACGATCGGCGCGGCGCGCTGCAGCTGGTCGATCGGGATGCCGACGCTGCCCATCATGTCGGGCAGCGCGAGCACGACGACGTAGGTGTCGGCGGCGGCGAAGGCCACGGCGACGGCGGCCAGGCCGAGCAGCCACCGCGGCGACCGGGTCATGGTGCGGAGATGTCCTTCTCGGTGCCGTACTCGTCGAAGGTGACGGTGTAGGTCATCGAGGGGGAGTCCTCGTAGAAGACCCCGGTCAGCTCGGCCTCCCGCAGCTCGTCGTCGTCGGTGACGGTGTAGGTCGCGTCGAAGTCGCCCGACGCCGTCGGGATGAAGTTCTGCACCACGTCGCCGGCGACCTTGCCGGTGTACTCGGTGAGGACCTCCTTGTTGTCCTCGCCGCCACGCACCGTGTCGCCCTCCTCGAGGTCCGTCGTCTCCCCGAGCAGGCTGGAGAAGCCGCTGTCCGGGTCGAAGAGGTGGGCTGGGTCGGGGGCGCCGTACTCGGCCGGGTCGATGTCCTGCCAGCCCGGGGTGAGGGGCAGCTGGACGTAGACCTTGTCGTCGACCGCGACGACCGGCACCTGGAAGGCCTGGCCGGACAGGGTGATGGTGATCGTGCCCTCGAAGGCCGGCGCGTGGGTGCCGACGCCCTCAGCGTCCTCGACACCGGTGACCCCGTCGGGGAGGTCGTCGGTGTGGAGGGTCAGGTGGACGCCGCTGGTCTCGTCGAGGTTCTGCTGGGCCGCGGCCAGGACGTCCTCCGGCGATCCCCCGGACCCGCCGTCGGAGCCGCTGCAGGCGGTCAGGGACAGGGCGGTCAGGGCGCCGGCGGTCAGGACTGCGGCGGCGCGGTGGCGAGCGGGCACGCCGTCAGCCTTCCACACGTCCGTCCTCGCCACGCAGGCGCAGCGCGAGTGGCCCGGCGACCGCGGCGATCGGCTGGCTGCCGGGGGTGCCGGACCCGTCGCGGCGCCCGGTGGCGGGCGGCAGCTCGACCGGGGCGCCGCTGGCGGCCGCCGCCCGGGCGGGGGCGGTGCCCGCCCAGGCGAGCACGAGGGCGTCCTCGCCCTTGAGGAACCGGTGGCAGCGCACCCCGCCGGTCGCGCGCCCCTTGGCGGGGTACTCGCTGAACGGCGTGACCTTGAGGGCCCCCGGCTCGGTGCCGGGCAGCGCGGTCGACGAGCCGGCCGCGGTGACGACCACCGAGCCGTCGGGGGCGTTGGGGTCGATTGCCCCGAACCACACGACGCGCTCGCCCGCGCCCACGCGGACGCCGGCGATGCCGCCGCCGGAGCGTCCCTGCGGGCGGACCGCGTCGGCGCCGAAGTGGAGGAGCTGGGCGTCGGAGGTGATGAAGCACAGCGACTCCCGGCCGGTGAGGAGCTCGACCGCGCCGACCACCTCGTCGCCGTCCGCGAGCCGGACGACCTCCCAGTCGTCGCGGCCCAGCACCTCGGGGTTGACCCGCTTCACGACGCCCTGCCGGGTGCCCAGGGCCAGCCCGGGGCCGTCGGTGCCGAGCGTGCAGAGGGCGAGCAGCCGCTCGCCCGGCTCCAGCGCGAGGATCTCGGTGACCGGCAGGCCGCCGGCCAGGTGCGGGTCGTTGGCGGTGTCGGGCAGCTGCGGCAGCTCCAGGACGCCGATCTTGACGAGCCGGCCGCGGGTGGTCAGGCCGCCCACCTCGCCGCGCGCGGTGGCGCGCACGGCGGACACCACGACGTCGTGGTTGGCCCGGCCGCCGCCGTGGCCGGGCTGCTCGGCGGTCGCGGTCCGCGCGAGCAGGCCGCTGGAGGAGAGCAGGACCAGGCAGGGGTCGTCGGCCACCTCGAGAGGTACGGCGGCCGCCGTGACCGCCGTGCCGGCGGACTCCAGCAGCACCGTCCGCCGCGGCGTGCCGTAGGTCTTCGCGACCTCGGCGAGCTCGTCGCCGACGACCCGCCACCGCAGGCCCTCGTCCTGGATGATCGCGTCGAGCTCCTCGATGGTCTTCTGCAGCTCGTCGCGCTCCTTCTCCAGCTCGATGCGGGAGAACTTCGTGAGCCGGCGCAGCGGCATGTCGAGGATGTAGTCGGCCTGGACCTCGGAGAGGTCGAAGACCGCGATCAGGCGCTCCTTGGCCGCCGCGGCGTTGTCAGAGGCGCGGATCAGCTGGATGACCTCGTCGATGTCCAGGATCGCGATGAGGAGGCCCTCGACCAGGTGCAGCCGGTCGGCCGCCTTGCCCCGCCGGAAGACCGACCGGCGGCGGACGACCTCGAAGCGGTGGTCGAGGAAGACCTGGAGCATCTCCTTCAGGCTCAGGGTGCGCGGCTGGCCCTCGACGAGCGCGACCGCGTTGATGCCGAAGGAGTCCTCCATCGGGGTCAGCTTGTAGAGCTGCTCGAGCAGCGCCTCCGGCACGAACCCGTTCTTGACCTCGATCACCAGCCGCAGGCCGTTGTCGCGGTCGGTGAGGTCCTTGATGTCGGAGATGCCCTGGAGCTTCTTGCCCTGGACCAGCGTCTTGATCCGGTCCATCACCTTCTCGGTGCCGACGCCGTAGGGCAGCTCGGTGACCACGATGCCCTTGCGGCGGTTGGTCACGTTCTCGACCCGCGCGGTCGCGCGCATCCGGAAGCTCCCACGGCCGGTCTCGTAGGCGTCGCGGATGCCCTCGAGTCCGACGATCTTGCCGCCGGTGGGCAGGTCGGGGCCGGGGACGAAGCGCATCAGGTCGTCGACGGTCGCGTCCGGGTGGCCGATGAGGTGGCGCAGCGCCTGGACGACCTCCACCAGGTTGTGGGGCGCGCAGTTGGTCGCCATGCCGACCGCGATGCCCGTCGTACCGTTGACGACGAGGTTGGGGATCGCGGCCGGCAGGACGCCGGGCTCGAGCTCGCGGCTGTCGTAGTTGGGCTTGAAGTCGACGGTGTCCTCGTCGATCGAGGCCGTCATCGACACCGCGGGCGGCGCCATCCGGCACTCGGTGTAGCGCATGGCCGCCGGAGAGTCGTCAGGAGACCCGAAGTTCCCGTGCCCGTCGACCATCGGCAGCCGCATCGACCACGGCTGGGCCATCCGGACGAGCGCGTCGTAGATGGCGCCGTCGCCGTGCGGGTGCAGCCGGCCCATCACCTCGCCGACGACGCGGGCGCTCTTGACGTGCCCACGGTCGGGGCGCAGGCCCATGTCGTTCATCGTGTAGAGGATCCGCCGCTGGACCGGCTTGAGGCCGTCGCGCGCGTCGGGGAGCGCGCGGGAGTAGATGACGGAGTAGGCGTACTCCAGGAACGACGACTCCATCTCCTGCTTGATGTCGGTGTCGAGGATGTGCTCCTCGAAGTCGTCCGGGAGGTCGTTCTTCGTCGTACGGCGGGCCATGGCGCCGATTCTCCCAAGGCCCACCGACGGAAACGTCGCTGGCACGCCGGATTCACGTCGCCACGCTAGATTTCGCCTCGTGAGCGAGACCACGGACGTCCCGGCACCGCCCCAGCACTGGGAGGCCGACGTCCTGCTGCGCGACGGAGGAACGGCCCACATCCGGCCGATCCGGCCCGAGGACCGCGACGTGTTCGTCGAGTTCTACGACCGCGTCTCGGACCAGTCGAAGTACTACCGGTTCTTCTCCCCGATGCCGAAGCTCTCCGACCGCGACCTGGACCGGTTCACCACCGTCGACCACGTCGACCGGGTCGCGTTCGTGCTGACCCTCCAGGGGCAGATCATCGCGGTCGGCCGCTACGACCTGGTCAAGCCGGGGGAGGCCGAGGTCGCCTTCCTCGTCGAGGACCACCACCAGGGCCGCGGCATCGGGCAGCTGCTGCTCGAGCACCTCGCCCAGGCGGGTCGAGAGCGCGGCGTCGAGCGCTTCATCGCCGAGGTGCTGCCCGACAACACCCGGATGATCCAGACCTTCCGCGACGCCGGCTACCGCGTCGTGAGCGAGTACGAGGAGGGGGTGCTCCAGCTGGAGTTCCCCATCGACCCGACCGACACCGCGATCGGCGTGATGATGGGCCGCGAGCACCGCGCCGAGGCCGCCTCGATCGAGAAGTTCTTCATGCCCCGGTCGGTCGCGGTGATCGGCGCCAGCCGCCGCCAGGAGACGATCGGCCAGGCGCTCGTCCGCAACCTGGTCACCGGCGACTTCACCGGGCGGGTGTACGCCGTGAACCCCAGCGCCAGCGCCGTGAGCGGTCTGCCGACGTACAAGACGGTCGGCGACATCCCCGACGACGTCGACGTGGCCGTGGTGGCCGTGCCCGCCGAGGGGGTGCAGGACGTCGTCCTCGACTGCGCTGCCAAGGGCGTGCACGGGCTGGTCGTCATCTCCTCGGGCTTCGCCGAGACCGGTGAGGAGGGCCGGGTGCGCCAGCGCAAGCTGGTGGGCCTGTCGCGCTCCTACGGCCTGCGGCTGATCGGCCCGAACGCGCTCGGCATCATCAACACCGACTCCGCCGTCTCGCTCAACGCCTCGCTGTCCTCGCTGATGCCGCCGCGCGGGCGCGCGGGCTTCTTCTGCCAGTCCGGAGCGCTCGGGACCGCGATCCTGGAGAAGGTCTACAACCGCGGCCTCGGCCTCTCGACCTTCGTCAGCGCCGGCAACCGGGCCGACGTCTCGGGCAACGACCTGCTGCAGTACTGGGAGGAGGACGACTCCACCGAGGTCGTCCTGCTCTACCTCGAGTCGATCGGCAACCCGCGCAAGTTCTCCCGCATCGCCCGGCGGGTGTCGCTGCGCAAGCCGATCATCGCCGTGCGGTCCGGCCGCACCACCCAGGGCGTGCCGATGGGGCACGCGGTCCGCAAGATCGCCGCGCCCCCGGCCGCGGTGGACGCGATGTTCCGGCAGGCCGGTGTGATCCAGGTCGACACGCTGGACGAGATGTTCGACGTCGCCCAGCTGGTCGCCCACCAGCCGCTGCCGCGCGGGCGCCGGGTCGCGATCGTCGGCAACTCCGACGCGCTGGGCCTGCTCGCCGCGGACGCGGCGGCCGCGGTCGGCCTGGTCGTCAACAAGGCGACGGCCCTAGGGGCCGAGGCGAGTGCCGAGGACTTCGAGGACGCCCTGGACGCCGCGATCGACGACCCTGAGGTCGACTCCGTGGTCGCCGTCTACGTCCCGCCGATCAACGTCTCCGGCGAGGACGTGGCCAACGTGCTCGCGGCGGTCGGCGAGCAGTCCGACAAGCCGCTCGTCTCCTCGTTCCTGGGGGCCGAGGGCGTGCCCGAGCTGCTCCGGGTCCCCGACGTGGCCGGCTCGACCGCGGGCCGCGGGTCGGTGCCGTCCTACACCGGGGTCGAGGCCGCGGTGCGTGCGCTCGCGCGCGTCGTCGAGTACGCCGTGTGGCTGCGCACCCCCGACGGCATCAGTGCCGACCCGGCCGAGGTCGACGCCGCCGGCGCCAAGCGGCTGGTCAACGAGCTCCTCGCCGAGCACCCCGAGGGCACCGAGCTCGACCCGGACCGGCTCACCGAGCTGCTCGCGGCGTACGGCATCGAGCTGTGGCAGACCCGGCCGGTCGGGACCCGGGCAGAGGCAGAGGCCGCCGGCGAGGCGCTGGGGTGGGACGTCGTGCTGAAGGCGACCGCCGAGCACCTGCGGGAGCGGCCCGACCTCGCCCACGTGTGGCGCAACATCGACGACGTCGACGAGATGCGCGACGCGTGGGACTCCTTGACGGCGCTCATCAGCGAGCCGGAGCGCGCCGGGTTCGTCGTGCAGAAGAACTCCCGCCCCGGTGTCCCGGTGGCGATCCGCAGCATCGAGGACCCGCTCTTCGGGCCGGTCGTGTCCTTCGGGATCGCGGGTCCGCTGACCGAGCTGCTCGCCGACAAGGCCTACCGCATCCCGCCCCTGGGCGACCGGGACGCGGCGTCGATGGTGCGGGAGATCAAGTCGGCGCCGATGCTCTTCGGCTACCGCGGCAGCGAGGTCGTCGACGTCGCGGAGGTGGAGCGGCTGATCCAGCGCGTGGCGCAGCTGCAGAACGACCTGCCCCAGGTCAGCTCGCTCGAGCTGTCGCTCGTGCTCGCGGGCGCGGAGGGTGCGACCGTCCTGACCGCGGCCGCGCGGGTCGACCCGGTGACCGACCCCAGGTCGGACTGGTTCGTGCGCCGGATGCCCACCCCGGTGGGCGACACCCTGCCGAGCTGACCCTGGCCCGACCCGTAGGATCGCCGCCATGGTCATCAGCGACGCCCACCGGCTGCTGTTCGTGCACGTGCAGAAGACCGGCGGCTCGACGATCGACAACCGGCTCGACGACGTGCTGTCCGACGCACGCCACGTGCCCGGCATCGACCGGCACGCGACGCTGGGGCAGATCCTGGAGACCGAACCCGGCCTGGCGGCGTACTGGACGGTCGGATTCGTCCGCAACCCGTGGGCCCGGATGCTCTCGTGGTTCCGGATGGTCGAGCGCTTCAAGGAGCGGGCGGACAAGGGCCGGCGCGGCGCGGACGCCTTCATGAAGAAGAACCAGTTCATCAAGGGCGTCGCCGAGTCGTGCCCCGACTTCGAGACCTTCGTGATGGAGGGCCCCGACACCTGGCCCCGGCTGCGGATGCCCCAGGTGCGCTACCTCACCAGCAGGACCCGGCGCGCCGACTTCATCGGTCGCCAGGAGACCCTCGAGGCCGACCTGCGCGCGGTGTTCGCGCGGCTGGAGCTGCCGTGGGAGCCGCTGGCGAGCGTCAACGTCGACAAGAGCCGCCCCGACTACCGCGAGGTCTACACCGACCCGATGCGCCGCCGGATCGAGGAGCTCTTCGCCAAGGACATCGCGGCCTTCGACTACTCGTTCTGAGGGCCCTCCGGTGGCGCGGCCGGCCCGTGACAGACTGACCGGCATGCGGAGCAGCAGGACCCCGGAGCTCAGGGACGCGATCGACCGGACCGGTTACTACCCCGACGTGGTCGCCGAGGGCGTCGACGCGGCGGTCGCGGGAGAGCACGTGGTCTCCTTCTTCGTCCACCACGAGCCGACCTTCGACCGCGACGAGGTGCGCCGGCACCTCTCGGTGGTCGTGCTGACGCCGACCCGGCTGATCATCGCCCACACCGACGAGCACGAGGGCGACGACCTGCTGCCCGAGCCCTACACGTCGACCTCGACCGAGGCGATCCGGCTGTCGTCGGTGAAGTCGGTCGTCGTCACCCGGATGATCGCCAACCCCGCCGAGGGCCCGAGCCGCCCGGCGGAGGCCGTGGTGACGATCGGGTGGGGTGGCGTGAGCCGGGTCGACCTCGAGCCGGCCGGGTGCAACGACCCCAGCTGCGAGGCCGACCACGGCTACACCGGGGTCGTGGCCTCCGACGACTTCTCGCTGCGGGTGTCCGCGGCCGCCGACGGCACCGAGGCCGTGGACCTGCTGCTCGCGTTCGCCGAGTCGCTCTCGGCGCGCACCGCCTAGGCGCCGGAGCACCGCGGGTGGGGGAGTTCCTCGAGCCGGCGTACGGCCGCCGCTCGCTCGGCGACGTCGTCCCGGCGGTCGGGGCGGCTCTCGGCCTGCACCTGCCCGGCGAGCCGGTGGAGCTCGTGCTGCCGCCGGCACCGGCGTACGTCGTGTTCCTGGTCGACGGGCTGGGCGCCCGGCTGCTGGAGCGCTACGCGCACGCCGCGCCGTTCCTCGCCTCGCTGCTGGCGAGCCAGGAGCCGGGCACGTCCGGCGTCCCGTCGACGACCGCGACCAGCCTGACCTCCCTGGGCACCGGTCTCACCCCGGGGGCGCACGGCCTGGTCGGCTTCACCTCCCGCGTGCCCGGCACCGGCAAGCTGCTCAACGCGCTGCTGTGGGACAAGGACGTCGACCCGGTCGAGTGGCAGCCGCACCCCACGGCCTTCTCCCGCCTCCGGGAGGCGGGAGCGTCGGTGACGGTGGTGAACAAGCGCGAGTTCGCGCGCTCGGGGCTGACCCTCGCGGCGCACCGCGGTGCGGACTACGTCGGCGCGGACAAGGTCGGCGAGCGGATCGCAGCCGCGGTCTCGGCGTCGGCCGAGCAGAGCTCGCTGACCTACCTCTACGACGGCGACCTCGACTGGACCGGCCACCGGTACGGCGTCGCCTCCCGTGCCTGGCTGCAGCAGCTCGCGATCGTCGACGCCGAGGCCGAGCAGCTCCGCGAGGCCCTGCCGGCGTCGGTGCGGCTGGTGGTCGTCGCCGACCACGGCATGGTCGACTCCCCGCCCGAGGGCCGCGTCGACGTCGACGAGCACCTCGAGCTGCGGTCGGGGGTGGCGCTGCTCGGCGGCGAGGCCCGCTTCCGGCACCTCTACTGCCAGCGCGGAGCGGTCGACGACGTCGTCGCCACCTGGTCCGCCGTGCTCGGACCACGCGCGGACGTGCTCACCCGGGCCGACGCGGTGGGCCGGGGCTGGTTCGGCCCGGTCGGGCCGGGGGTGCTGCCGCGGCTGGGCGACGTCGTCGTGGCCTGCCACGGCGACACCGCCGTCCTCTCGACGAACGACTTCCCCTACGAGGCCACCCTGGTCGGCCTGCACGGGTCGCTCACACCCGACGAGATGCTGATCCCGCTGGTGGTCTCCTGACGCGACGCGCCTGCTCAGACGTCGTCGCTCGACCGCGGGAACGTCGTCGGCGTGAAGTGCATCGCGCCGGCCGGCAGCAGCCACGGCATCGCCACGAGGCCGAACACGCCCGCCCGGACGGCGGGGTCCTCGCCCTTGAGCCGGAGCGCCTCGTCGGGCTCGCAGCGCATGATCGACAGGCCGCGGTAGCGGCGCCGGCCGTCGGACAGGTCGCCGACCGGCCCGGCGGCCAGCAGCACGCCCCGCTCGTGCAGCTCGGCCAGGTGCGCCAGGTGGGCGTCCTGCATCCGGTCGGCCTCCTCCTCGCTGAGCTCGGGCGGGTCGTCCGGCGTGACGAGGAGGACCACGGTGTACCGGTCGAAGTCCATGGCGCCGATCGTAGGTCCGCCCGAGCCCGCCAGGCTCAGCCCAGCGACATCCGCGGCTCGCCGTTCACCAGGCCGGTGCCCGCGATCGTGCAGCGGCCGCCTCGTGGTGCGCCCCCGTTCCAGGCCTGCCGGACGCAGGATCGGGTGGCGAGCTGCGCCCAGTAGTTCGGGTGCAGGGACTCCTGGATGTAGTAGGGGCTGTTCGAGCAGCAGGTCGAGACGGTGCGGATCTGGTTGACCCACTCCGTCTGGTCGACGGCGCCGGGCGACGTCCAGCCCGCGATCCCCTTCTCCTCGTAGAGACCGACCGTGTTCTCGCACAGGCGCCGGCCGTTGAATGCGGTGGCCAGGTCGAGGACCGTGGCGTTGGGCAGACCCGAGTCGGCCACCGCGCCGGTGACGGCACCGTTGATCGTGGGCAGTGCGGTGTCGTTGGCCCAGTCGGCGTCGCCGTTCCAGAACCCGCAGCCGCCCGTGCTCTGGCGGGTGTAGCCGCTCTCGGAGTAGCGGAACCCGGAGCCCCGCGGGATCGGGCTGGGGTAGGTCTGCACCAGGAGCGTCCACTGGCTGTCGGCGTACCCGGCGGAGCGCATCGCGGTCTGCACGTTGCGGAACGCGCCGGCGATGCGAGCACGGACGGCGGCGACGTTCGCGGCGGTGAAGTTCTTGGTCACCGAGCTGTCGTCGCGGCAGTAGTCCTTCCACCACGTCGGCGAGGCCAGGAAGTCGGTCACGCAGGACTGCACGATGTCGGCGAAGTGGAAGTCGTTGCCGCCGATGCTGACGACCACCATCCCCACGTTGTGCGCCGCGGCGAAGCTCTGGAGCATCGCGGCCTGCCCCCGGTGGCCGGCGCCGTCGTCGTAGAAGTCGATGCCGGGCTTGAAGTAGGTGCCGTTGCTGGTGGCGGTGGTGGCCCCCGAGCAGGCGAGGTTCACACCGCTCACGCCGCCCCCGACGTACGCCTCCGCCGACCTGCTGCGGTGGCAGCGGGGGATCTGCTCGGCCGTGCCGGAGGGGTTGTCGTAGTACGCCGTCGGGCCGAGCGCGTCGGCGCGACTGGAGGAGGCGTTGCTGCTGCCGGCCCAGCGGCCGGCCTCGCCGGAGATGTAGGAGTCGCCGAGGGTGACGACCCAGGGGGAGCCGGCGCCGGGGCCGTCCGCGTGCGCGGGGGCGGCAGGAGCGACGAGGGCCGCGCCGAGTGCGGTCGTGAGGGTGGCTGCGCAGGCCGCGAGGGCCGTGGTGATCCGAGAAGTCAGCACCTGCCGGAATCTAGGGCCCCGGCGACCTCGGGGGAAGAGGCCAGCCGGAGGGAAGGGGCCCCGGGCGAGCGGGACCGCCCTGGCGCGCGTCCCGTGGGTCAGCCATCCGGGGATGCCGTGGCATGATTCCGCAGCGTGGCGGAGCTGACGTACTACTGGGGAACGATGGATGCGGGTAAGTCGACCTTGGCCCTGCAGACCGATCACAACCACTCGGCTCGCGGGCGCTCGGGGCGCATCTTCACCACCCGGGACCGGGCCGGCAGAGGCATCTTGTCGAGCCGCCTGGGGCTGACCCACGAGGCCATCGAGGTCGATGCCGGTTTCGACTTCTGGCGGTACGTCGTCGACACGTTGACCCAGGGTGGGCGCATCGACTACCTGATCTGTGACGAGGCGCAGTTCTACAGCAGGGACCAGGTCGACCAGCTCGCCAAGGTCGTCGACGAGCTCCAGCTGGATGTGTTCGCGTTCGGGATCCTCACCGACTTCCGCACGCAGCTGTTCGAGGGCAGTCAGAGGTTGGTCGAGCTCGCGGACCGGGTCCACGTCCTCCAGGTGGAGGCCTTGTGCTGGTGCGGCAAGCGCGCCACCCACAACGCCCGCACGGAGAACGGTGTGATGGTCGTCGAGGGGGAGGTGATCGTGGTCGGCGACGTCGAGCAGGATGGACCGCCGGCTGACGTCGCCTACGAGGTCCTGTGTCGCCAGCACCATCGTCGCCGGCTCACGGCCGCGCGCGCCAAGGCGGTCTCGCTGGCCCCGGAGCCGCTGCCGTTCGGCTGAGGGCCCCGCAGACGCCCATCAGCACTCGGCCCCCGACCGGCAGCCCACATGAAGCGCGCGGAATGCCGTCCGGATGCTCGGTGGCGGTGAGTTGTCCACCATGTGCCGGAGCAAGTCAGTGGACAGCTCACCGCCGATCGGCTCCGAGGCGGGGCAGCGGTGAGAGCTCCACCGAACGCGACACTGAAGAGGTGGCTCACCCACCGCTGCCTTGCGACGCACGCTCATCGGCCGCGCACCTCAATGCGGCATGTCCTTGGCGGGACCTCCCGTCCGCGCGAGATCTCGTAGACCGACGGGCAGAACCCCGGACCTCATCGGTCCTCACGCTCAGGCGGCGGCCGGCCAGGTGACTTCTGCCCGTCGGTCTACGACGGGCAGACTTTCACGGTCCGGGAGGATGGCCCCATGACGACACCCCTCATCTCGCCCCAGGAGCTGCACGAGTCGCTGGCCTCGGTGACCGTGCTCGACGTGCGCTACCGGATGGGTGGGCCGGGCGGTCGCGCCGAGCACGAGCGGGGGCACGTGCCCGGCGCCGCCTACGTCGACATGGACACCGAGCTCGCCGCCCCTCCGGGCGAGGGGGGTCGCCACCCACTGCCGCCGACCGACGTCTTCGAGGCCGCGATGCGCCGGGCCGGGGTCCGCGACGGCAAGCCGGTGGTCGTGTACGACGACTGGGCGGGCCTGGCGGCCGGACGTGCGTGGTGGCTGCTGCGCTACCACGGCCACCCCGACGTCCGGGTCCTCGACGGTGCCTGGCCGGCCTGGGTCGAGGCCGGAGGAGCGGTGCACACCGGGACCACGCTGCCCGGGCGTGGCGACTTCACCGCCCGGCCCGGGCAGATGCCGGTGGTGGAGGCCGCCGACGTGCTCGGGGTCCCGGTGCTGGTCGACGCGCGGGCACCGGAGCGCTACCGGGGTGAGGTCGAGCCCATCGACCCGGTGGCGGGGCACATCCCGGGCGCGGTCAACGTGCCCACGACGACCAACCTGCGCGCGGACGGCACCTTCCGCTCTCCCGAGGAGCTGCGCGCGCTCTACGCCGCGGCGGGCGTGGCCGGAGATGAGCGGGTGGCTGTCTACTGCGGGTCCGGGGTGACGGCGGTGCACGACATCATCGCGCTGGAGCTGGCCGGGATCAGGGCGGCGCTCTACCCGGGCAGCTGGTCGGGCTGGATCACCGACCCGGACCGCCCGGTCGCCTCGGCGACCACGGGGCCTACCAGTGGACGCCCTTGAAGAGCTTCGCGAGCATGATCTGCTCCGACTCGCGGGTGCCGCCCTCGGCGACCTGACCCTTGGCGGCGGCCGAGTCCGGGAACACGTGGTAGGCCATGTTGAGCACCCGGAACGCCAGCTTCGGCGTCAGCGTGTGCGCCACCGCACCGGCGTTGCCCAGCAGCGTGTTGATCTCGTGCGGGCGTTCGACCATCGCCTCGATCACCAGGTCGGCGGCCTGGGCGGGGGAGATGGTGGGGAACTTGTCGTAGAGCTTGGTCGGCGCGATCATCGGCGTCCGCACCAGCGGCATGTGGATGTTGGTGAAGGTGATGCCGTCCCCGACGAGCTCGGAGGAGACGACGTTGCTCCACGAGTCGAGCGCGGCCTTGGAGGCGACGTACGCCGAGAAGCGCGGCGGGTTCGTCTGGACGCCGATCGAGCTGATGTTCACGATGTGCCCGCGTCGCTGCTGGCGCATGGCGGGGACCAGGCCCATGACGAGGCGGATCGCGCCGAAGTAGTTGAGCTGCATGGTGCGCTCGAAGTCGTGGAAGCGGTCCTGCGACAGGCGCAATGACCGGCGGATCGAGCGGCCGGCGTTGTTGACGACGAAGTCGACCGAGGGCAGCTCGGCGGTGAGCGTCTCGCAGAGGGCGTCGATCGCCTCGAGGTCGGACAGGTCGCACGGCTGGACGACGGCCTGCCCGCCGCGCTCCTCGATCGCGGCCCGCAGGTCGTCGAGCTTGTCCTTGCCCCGGGCGACGAGCACCGGCGTACCGCCCGCCTGGGCGACCTTCAGCGCCGTGACCTTGCCGATGCCGGACGAGGCGCCGGTGACGACGACGTACTTGCCGGTGAGCTTCTCGCGCACCCGTGGGTCCCGTCCGGTGGAGTCGTCGAGGTTCTCCTCCCAGTAGGTCCACAGGTTGCGGGCGTAGGAGTCCAGGTCGGGCACGCCGATGCCGGACCCGGAGAGGGCCTGCTCGGTGCGCCGGGAGTCGAAGGTCGACGGGAACGAGGTGTGCGCGAGCACCTCGGCCGGGATGCCGACCCGGCTGGTGGCCAGGTCGAGGACCGACTGCACCACCGGCTGCTTGGCGACCAGGTTGAGCGCGCCCGCGGGCGTGAGCGGGCGCGGGACGAGCCGCATGCGGCGGCGGTCGATCGGGGTCATGAACCGCGGTGCGCCGGCGGCGGCGCAGAAGGCGTTGATCATCTCGTGCACCGGTTGCGGCTCGGGGTTGACCAGGTGGAACGCCTCCCCGTCGCGGTCGGGCAGGTGCGCGATGTGGTCCATCGCGGCGGCGACGTAGTCGACGGGCACCACGTTGGTGTCGCCCAGGTCGACCCCGGCCAGCGGGAGCCACGCCGGGAGCCGGTCGCGCAGCGCCTTGATGACCCCGAAGAAGTAGTAGGGGCCGTCGATCTTGTCCATCTCGCCGGTCTCGGAGGCCCCGACGACGATCGCCGGGCGGTAGACGCGCCACGGCACGCTGGCCTCGGTGCGGACGATCTTCTCCGACTCGAACTTCGTGCGGTGGTAAGGCGAGGGCAGGTGCTGCCCCTCGTCGAACATCGTCTCGTCGAACCGGCCGCGGTGCTCGCCGGCGGCGGCCACGGACGAGACCTGGTGGAAGCACCCCACCTCGAGGGCCTCGGCCAGCGCCACCGCGTTGCGGGTGCCGCCCACGTTGAGCGCCTCGTTCGTCTCGTCGTCCGCGGTCATGTCGTAGATCGCCGCGAGGTGGAAGAAGTGCTCGATCTCGCCCCGGTGCTGCTCGACCCACTCCGGGTCCACGCCCAGTGCGTCCTCGCCCAGGTCGCCGACCACGGGTGTCACCCGGCCCGAGCCCCAGCGCGCGACCAGCGCTTCCATGCGCGGCAGCGAGGACTGCCGGGCGAGGACGAAGATCTCGCCCTCGCGGTGGTCGATCAGCTCACGGACCAGGTGGCGGCCGATGAAGCCGGTGGCTCCGGTGACGAAGTACGACATGCCGGCACGTTACCCGCGCGTAAGCCTCTCCGGGAGGGGTCGCCGGCGTGATCCTCCCGGTTCCGCCGCTCAGCCTCGAGGCTCAGGAGCGATCGGTGCCGCTGGACCCGCCGAACATGATCTCGTCCCAGCTCGGCACGGACGCGCGACCGCGGGTCTTCTTGACCGGCCGCCGGGTCGGGGGCTCGTGCCCGGCGTCCAGCTCGTCGGGCTCGGCGTCGGGCTCGGCGTCGGGCTCGGGTGCCGGTGCGGCGTCCCGGTCAACGTCCTGGTCAACGTCCTGGTCGGTGTCCTGGTCGTGGCCGTCCTCCACCGCGGCGTCGGCCGCCTCGCCGCGCAGCGCCGACTCCTGCGCCTCGACCGCGGGGTCGGTCGGCGGCTCCTCGTCGAGGAACGCCTCCAGCGGCTGGTCGGAGACGAGCTCGATCGCGTCCTCGCCCAGCGGCAGCTCCTCCTCCTGGACGGCGGTGAGCCGGCGCTGGCGCGCCTGGCGCAGGTCGTCGCGCGGGGTGGGGGCGGCGGCGACGGTCTCGCCGACCAGCCAGCGGGCGTCCTCGTTGTCGAGGGTGACGTAGTTGCCGGGAGCGTCGAAGGTGAGCTCCGCGGTGCCGGACCGCTCGGTGCAGGCGTAGGCCCCGGTCATCGACCAGCGGCCGTCCTCCCGGCGCCAGGCGTCCCACTCGACGGTGTCGGGGTCGACGTTGAGGGAGCGCAGGTGGGCGGTGACCGCGTCGCCGAGCGTGCGGGCGCCGTGCGGGGCGGGGGCGGCGCCCTCGCCGCGGCGTACTGACGAGCGCTGCGCCCGGTCGGCGACGTGCTGCCGCTCCGCGAGCACCGGCGCGGCGAACGCCATGATCTTGTCGACCGAGGTCTGGGCCGCCTGCGCCACGGCCTCGGGCGTCTCACCGGCCCGGATGCGGGCCTGGATGTCGCGGGGGCGCAGGGCGCTGTCCATCTTCGTCTCCAATCGGCGGGCGGGCTCACCGCGCAGGGCGGTCCGCAGCCGCGCGTCGATCACGACGCTGTGCTCGGTGCCGTCCTCGTCGACCAGGAGCAGGCGCTTGCCGTCGTCGCTCACTCCAGCGAGCGTCAGGTGCGCCATGGTGGGTCGTGCTCCTGTCCCATCGTCTCTTCGGTGCGGCGAGCCTACGCCAGCGGGCGCCGCCCGGACGGGACCGCCGCCGCGCGCCACGTGAGCAGTCACGCGGGGCCAGGGTTAGCCTCCGTCCGTGTCGTCCTCCGAGCCCCTCACCCACCGCACGACGTCGCGGGGGATCCGATGAGCATCCTGACCGTCTTCGACCTGGCGGGCGTCTTCGTGTTCGCGATCTCCGGCGCCCTCGTCGCGATCCGCAAGGGTCTCGACGTCTTCGGCGTCCTGGTCCTCGCCGGGGTGACCGGCCTGGGCGGCGGCTTCATCCGCGACGTCCTGATCGACG
Organism: Nocardioides sp.; assembly: GCA_020636915.1. Classification (GTDB taxonomy): domain Bacteria; phylum Actinomycetota; class Actinomycetes; order Propionibacteriales; family Nocardioidaceae; genus Nocardioides. The sequence goes on along the minus strand of JACJWV010000005.1, from coordinate 176,131 downwards.
CGACGCCCCCGGCGGCGCTCACCGACTGGCGCTACCTGGTGGCGCCGGTCGTGGCCGGTCTGCTGGCGTTCCGGTTCCACCCGGCGCTGGGCCGGATGGAGCGGTCGGTCAACCTGCTCGACGCCTTCGGGCTCGGGCTGTTCTGCGTCACCGGTGCGCTGAAGTCGCTCGACTACGGCCTCGGGGTGCTGCCGGCGGCGCTGATGGGGATGGTCACCGGCATCGGGGGCGGGATGCTGCGTGACGTGCTCGCCTCGCGCGTCCCGACCGTCTTCCGCGGCGAGCTCTACGGCACCCCGGCCCTCGCCGGCGCGGTCCTCGTGGTCGCCGGCGCCCACACCGACCTGCCCACCCTCCTGGTCGCTCTGGCGGGCGGGACGCTGTGCACGGGCTGGCGGCTGCTGGCCATCTGGCGGCACTGGCAGGCCCCGGTCGCGACCGGCCCGGCGTCGGTGTAGTCGCCGACTCGGCGCGTCTTGCTCGTGCTGGAGGGTCGAGTCGGCGCGTCTTGCTCGTGCTGGAGGGTCGAGTCGGCGCGTCTTGCTCGTGCTGGAGGGTCGAGTCGGCGCGTCTTGCCCATGTCCTGCTGCGTTGCTGTGGATAAGGCGGGCATGTTGCGCCGAGTCGGCGTCGCTGGGCGGGCATGTTGCGCCGAGTCGGCGTGCCTGGGCGGGCATGTTGCGCCGAGTCGGCGTGCCTGGGCGGGCATGTTGCGCCGACTCGGCGTGCCTGAGCGTGCATGTTGCGCCGACTCGGCGTCCCTGTCAGTCGCCCAGGACCCGGCGCAGGTAGGGGTTGGCGAAGACCCGGTCGGGGTCGAGCCGGTCGCGGAGGGCGAGGAACTCGGCGAAGCGCGGGTACGCCGGCGCTAGGTCGGCCGCGGTGCGGGTGTGCACCTTGCCCCAGTGGGGGCGGCCGTCGTGGGCGCGCATGATCGGCTCCATGAGCGCGAAGTAGGCGCGGTGGTCGGCGTCGCGGTGGGTGTGGAAGGCCAGGTAGAAGGAGTCGCGCCCACCGGAGGTCGACAGCGCGATGTCGTCGGCCGGGGTCGTGCGGATCTCGACCGGGAAGGTGACGCGCAGGTCCGAGCGCTCCAGTGCCGCCCGGGCCTCGCGGAGCGCGGTGAGACCGGCCTCGCGCGGGACGGCGTACTCCATCTCGCGGAAGACGACGTCGCGGGGCGAGGTGAAGACCCGGTGGGCGACGTCGCTGTAGGTCCGCGCCGACAGCAGGCGGCTGGAGACCTGGTTGAAGCGGGGGATGGTCGCCGGGACCGCGTTCGTGACGCGGTTGAGCGCGCCGAAGAGCGTGTTGGAGAGGAACTCGTCGTCCCACCAGGACCGCCACCGCGGCAGCGGGGCGACGTCGAGGTCGGCGAGCCGGTCGTTGGTCTTCACCATCAGCCGGTCGGTGTGGGGGAACCAGTAGGTGTCGACGTGGTGGTGGGTCGCGGCCCGCTCGTCGAAGCCGCCGAGCGCCTCGTCCCACGACATCGGGGTCTCGACGGCCTCCAGGGCGAACAGCGGCTCGACCCGGAAGGTGAGCGTGGTGAGCACCCCCAGGGCGCCGAGGCCGACGCGGGCGAGATCGAGGATCTCGGGGTTCTCGGTCTCGGTGGCGCGCAGCACCTCGCCGGTGCCGGTGACCAGCTCGAGCCCGCAGATCTGCGCCGACAGCGACGCGGCGACGCCGCCGGTGCCGTGGGTGCCGGTCGACGTCGCGCCCGCGAGCGTCTGCTCGGCGATGTCACCCATGTTGTGCAGGCTCAGCCCCAGCGCCTCGAGCTGGGCGTTGAGCACCTTCAGCTGGGTGCCGGCCAGCGCAGTGACCGTCAGCGCGTCCCGGTCGACGGACAGGATGCCGCCGAGGCGGGTGGGCCGCAGCATCGTGTGCTCGGGCGCCGAGATCGCGGTGAAGGAGTGGCCGGTGCCGACCATCTTCACCGTCGAGCCCTCGGTGCGGGCACGCTCGACCGCCGCCACGATCGCCGCCGTGTCGGCGGGCTCCTCCACGCGCTGCGGTCGGGCCGACTCCAGGCCCGACCAGTTGCTCCACTCCCTCACGGCGAGGAGCGTACTGGCGCCACCCCGGACCGCTGGCGCGGGATCGCCAGGCCGGCCAGGGCCGCGACGGCCCCGGCTGCCACGGAGACGAGGTACGCCGCGGATGCGCCCGCGTGGTCCACGACCAGCCCGCTCAGCGTCGCCCCGGGCGCGACGCCCGCGACCAGGCCGGTCTGCATGATCGCCATGCCCTCCGTCAGCCGCCCCGACGGCACGACCTCCTCGGTCAGCGACATGGCCGCGATCATCGTCGGCGCGATGGCGAAGCCCGCGACGAAGAGCGTGGCGCCCATCAGCGGGAGCGAGCCGACGAAGTAGAGCGGCGTCATCGCGCACGCCATCGCAAGCGCGCCCCACCGGACCCGGACCGACGGCCCGCGCCGCCAGCGCACGGCGCCGGTGATCACTCCCGAGGAGAGGCTGCCGAGCGCCCACAGCGCCAGCAGCAGGCCCGACAGGGCCTTGTGGCCCTGCTCGTCCGCGAACGCGACCGTGGTGACCTCGGCCGCGCCGAACAGCACGCCGAGGGCCGCGCACGCGACGGCCAGCGGCGCGACCGTGGGCCAGGGCATCGGTGGTCGCGGCCCGGACGCCCGGGTGTGGGGGTGGGCGGGCGGTTCGGTGGCGCGCTGGGCGCAGAACGCCAGGGTGCCGCCGACGCACGCGACGATCGCGACCGCGATCCCCGCGACCGGGTGGACGGCGGTGGCCAGCACGGTGACCAGGATCGGCCCGAGGATGAAGACCGCCTCGTCGAAGACCGCCTCGAGGGCGTACGCCGTCTGCACGTCCGCCGGGCGGTCGAGCACGTGCGACCACCGGGCACGGACCGCCGACCCGACCTGGGGCAGGGAGGCGCCCGCCACGGCCGCGAGGACGTACGTCGTCGTGATCGGCCAGTCCGCCTGCACGGACACCACCAGCAGGCTGACGGCCGCGCCGAACCCGAGGCTGGCGACGGCCAGCACACGGCCCTGCCCGAAGCGGTCGAGCAGCCGGCCCTGGAGGATCGCGAGGCCGGCGTTGGCGAACATGTACGCCGCCGACACGGCCCCGGCGACGCCGTACCGCCCGGTCGCGGCCGAGACGAGCAGCACGATGCCGAGACCGACCATCGAGATGGGCAGGCGCGCGACCAGGCCGGTCAGCGAGAAGCGGAGGGCGCCGGGGTGCGCCAGGACCCGGCGGTAGGACGTGAGCATTTGCGCCGAGCGTAGGGCGCACCGCCGACCGCGGGCGAATCGCTGTCGGGTGCCCTCCATACGATGGGGACATGACCGGCACCACCCCCGACCCCGCGCCCTACGACGCCGTCCTGCTCGTGTCCTTCGGCGGACCGGAGAAGCCCGAGGACGTGGTGCCGTTCCTGGAGAACGTCACCCGCGGCCGGGGGATCCCCCGCGAACGCCTGGAAGAGGTGGGGGAGCACTACTACCTCTTCGGGGGCCGCTCGCCGATCAACGACCACAACCGCGAGTTCCTGGCGGCGCTGCGGGAGGACCTCGCCGGCGCGGGCATCGACCTCCCGGTCTACTGGGGCAACCGCAACTGGGACCCCTACCTGACCGACACGGTCCGGCAGATGGCGGCCGACGGCGTGACCCGGGCCGCCTGCTTCGTGACCAGCGCCTACTCGTCGTACTCCAGCTGCCGCCAGTACCGCGAGAACCTCTTCGATGCCGTCGCCGGCGCCGGCGCCGGCGAGGCGGCACCGCGGCTGGACAAGCTGCGCCACTACTTCAACCACCCCGGGTTCGTGGAGCCCGTGGTCGACGCGACCCTGGCGGCGCTGGCCGAGCTGCCCGACGACGTGCGCGAGGGCGCCCACCTGGCGTTCGTGACCCACTCGGTCCCGCTGTCGATGAACGAGGGAAGCGGCCCGGAGGGCGGCGCCTACGTCGAGCAGCACCGTAGCGTCGCCGCCGAGGTCGTCGAGCGGGTGCGGCAGGAGACCGGTCGTCGCCACCCGTCTGCGCTCGTCTTCTGCTCGCGGTCGGGCGCACCGCACATCCCGTGGCTCGAGCCCGACATCAACGACCACCTCCAGCAGGTGCAGGCCGACGGCGCGCCCGCGGTGGTGATGGTGCCGATCGGGTTCGTCTCCGACCACATGGAGGTCGTCTACGACCTCGACACCGAGGCGCGCGCCACCGCCGAGAAGCTCGGGCTGCCGGTCAGTCGGGCCGCCACGGCCGGCGTGGACCCGCGGTTCGTCGCGACGGTCCGCGACCTGCTCCTCGAGCGCGCTGCGGTCGAGCGCGGCGAGGAGGTCGTCCGCGCGTCGGTCGGCAGCCTCCCGGCCTGCTGGGACGTCTGCCCGGCCGGCTGCTGCCCCAACGCCCGCGCCGCCGACCGGCCGGCGCTGGCCGGCGCCGACTCGTGACGGCGGGCAACGCCGAGCTGGCCGACCTCGCGCTGCGCGTCGCCCGCCGGGCCGCCGAGCTGGTCCGGGAGCGGCGGACCGGTGAGGTGACCGTCGCCGACACCAAGAGCAGCGACGTCGACATCGTGACCGAGGCCGACCGGGCCAGCGAGGCCCTGATCCGTGACCTGCTGCTGACCGAGCGACCCGACGACGGCGTCCTCGGCGAGGAGGGCGACGACGTGCCCTCGCGGTCCGGTGTCCGCTGGGTCGTCGACCCGATCGACGGGACCGTCAACTTCCTCTACGGGCTGCCGCAGTACGCCGTCTCGATCGCGGCCGAGCGCGACGGCGAGGTCGCGGCCGGGGTGGTCCTCAACGTCGCGCAGGAGGTCGAGTACGTCGCCCACCGCGCCGACGTGCACGGCCCGGCGGTCGCCACCCGTGACGGCGTACCCCTCGCCGTCCGCGAGCCCACCCCGTTGTCGCTGCGGCTCGTGTCGACCGGGTTCAACTACGACGCCGGGATCCGGGCCCTCCAGGCCGGCGCGCTCGCCCGGCTGATCACCGAGGTGCGCGACGTCCGCCGGTTCGGCTCGTGCGCCCTGGACCTGTGCCACGTGGCCGAAGGTGCGGTCGACGGCTACTTCGAGGAGGGCGTCAACCTGTGGGACCACGCGGCCGGGGGACTGGTCGCCCAGGTCGCGGGAGCCCGTCTGGAGGTCCTCGACGGGGTCGGCGGCACCGACCTGGTCGTGTGTGCTCCGACACACGGTTTCGACGAGCTCGCGGCAGCCGTCAGGCGGGCGGGCTTCACCCGGGAGGTCGGGGAATAGCCCCTGGCCGCCCGCTGTTCACGCACCGCCACATGGAACGGGTGTGCGGATCCCGGGGTGATGGTGCACAATCTGGCGCCGACGCAGGCGCACGAGGACGTACGGGAGTGGAGTGACGGATGGCGACTGACTACGACGCACCGCGCAAGAACGAGGACGAGCAGTCCGAGGAGAGCATCGAAGAGCTCAAGGCGCGGCGTCACGACAAGAACTCCGGCAAGGTCGACGAGGACGAGACCGAGGCCGCCGAGTCCTTCGAGCTGCCCGGTGCCGACCTGTCGCACGAGGAGCTGGCGGTCGAGGTGAAGCCCACGCAGGAGGACGAGTTCACCTGCATGAGCTGCTTCCTGGTGCACCACCGCAGCCAGCTGGCCGACGCGAAGAAGATGATCTGCCGCGACTGCGCCGCCTGAGCGGCGGTCGCGCCCGGCGCCGCACGACGGTGGCCGGAGGGAAGCGAGCAGGAGATGGAGGAGGACCGCAACCCCGCGGGGTTGCGGTCCTCGTGCGTCTCCGGGGCTCGTCTCCGGGGCTCGGGGGTGAGCCCCGGGGGTCACGCCTCCTGGTCGTCCTTCTGCAGGTCCGGCGGGAGGTGGCCGGTCGAGCGCGCGTAGTAGGTCGCGGCCTTGCGCTGCGCGATCATCCGGGCGATGCCCACGGCCACGCCGCTGGCCACCGCCCAGCTGACCGCCTCCCAGATCTCGACGTCCGGGTCCGCCGGGTTCTCGGGCGGCTGCTTGCCGGTCGACACCTTCCACAGTCTGTCGACGACCTGCTTCGCCAGCGCCGCGGCGCCCAGGGCGGAGACGAGCGAGAAGACGGTCCAGATCTTCGAGGAGTCCTTGGCCATGGCCGAACAGTACCCAGGGGCTCCGGCGACCGAACCAGCCTCCCGGGTCTCGCCGGACCGGGCTCAGCGCGTGGTGGTGAGCGCGGTCAGCGCCCGGACCAGCTCCTCGGGGTGCCGCGTGCACACCAGCCAGTACGGCGCCGGGTCGGCCGGGTCGGTGATCTCGACCTTCACCGCGCGCTTGAGGTAGGGCCGCAGCAGCAGGTAGGCCCGCGCGTCGGCGTCGACGCCCGCGGTCCGGTGCGTCTGCTCGGCGTCGAGCGCGACCGCCGGTCCGAGGTGCTCGGCGCCGATGTGGGCGCGGCCGGCGCGGAACGTGCCGTCCGCGACGACCACGCGGGGCGAGCCGATGGCCACGAGCAGGAACACGGTGACGGCCAGCGCGATCGCGGTCACGACCCACGCGGCCGGGGCGGGGACCGCGACCACGGTCGCCAGCCACACGACGGCGACCAGCATCACCCCCTGCGCCCACCACCGCAGCGGCACGCCGAGCCGCTCGGCGTAGACAGGGGTCACGGTCACGGGCGGCATCTTGTCACCCGCCGCGACGTTGGCCGGTGCCGGGCCTGCCGGTAGGGTCCGGCCACGTGCCCGACCTGCCTGCCGACGTCCCCGCCGACCTCTCCGCCGGCCTCCCCGCCGGCCTGGAGGTGCTCGTCGCCCGCCTCGACCCGGAGCTGCCGCTGCCGGCGTACTCGCACCCGGGCGACGCCGGAGCGGACCTGCTGACGACGGTCGACGTGACCCTGGCGCCGGGGGAGCGGGCGCTGGTGCCGACCGGCATCGCGATCGCCCTGCCCGTGGGTTTCGTCGCGCTCGTGCACCCGCGCTCGGGCCTGGCCGCGCGGCACGGGTTGTCGATCGTGAACACGCCGGGCACCGTCGACGCGGGCTACCGCGGCGAGATCAAGGTGATGCTGATCAACCACGACCCCCGGGAGCCGATCGAGCTGCGGCGCGGCGACCGGATCGCCCAGCTGGTGATCCAGCGCGTCGAGCGGGCGGTGTTCACCGAGGTCGGGGAACTACCCGGCTCGGTCCGTGGCGCCGGGGGCTACGGTTCTACCGGGGGCTTCGGCCGCCCGTCCGTCCCGATCGAGGAGCAGCTGTCGTGAAGTTCCGTCGCAAGTCCGCCGAGGCCGACCCGGCCACCGACGTCACCGAGGAGGTTGCGGAGACCACCGCCCCTGAGGGCGACCAGGGCACGACGGGTCCCTGGGACGTCGACGACCTGCCGGAGGACGACCAGACGCGTCGGATGGACCTCGGCTCGCTGCTCATCGCTCCCTCGGCCGACACCGAGGTCCGGCTCCAGGTCGACGAGCGCAGCGAGGACGTCCTGGCCGTCCTCATCGCAGGCCAGGACGGGGCCCTGGAGCTGCGCGCGTTCGCCGCGCCCCGCGGCGGTGACCTGTGGAGTGAGGTGCGGCCCAAGATCGCCGCCGACTTCGCCCAGCGCGGGGGTACCGCCGGCGAGCGCGAGGGTCGGTTCGGCACCGAGCTCGCCTGTCAGATCACCGTGCAGATGCCGGACGGGCGGACCGGCACCCAGCCCTCGCGCATCATCGGCATCAACGGGCCGCGGTGGATGCTCCGCGCGACCCTGCTCGGTCGGCCCGCGCTCGAGCCCGAGCTGGCGGGGCCGTGGGAGGACATGATCGAGCAGGTCGCCGTGCGTCGCGGCAGCCAGCCGATGCCGGTCGGCGCCGAGCTGGCGCTGACCCTTCCGCGCGACGGCGTCACGATCGAGCGCTCGTCCTAGGGCGCGGACCATGGCGGAGAAGAGCCGGCTGCGGCGCAGCATCAGCCGGTGGGCGAGCACCCACGACCAGCACGCCCGCGACATGCGCCGCGCCTACGCCCCCGACGAGACCCACGACCGGATCGCCGACGCGCCCGACCGCCAGCGTGTCCGGCTGCGCGGCACGCTGCGCACCGTGACGCTGCGCCCCCGCGGCGGGGTGCCGGCGCTCGAGGCCGAGCTGTACGACGGCACCGGCTCTCTCACCGTCATCTGGCTCGGCCGCCGCACCATCGCCGGGGTCACCCCCGGCCGCTCGGTCGAGGTGCAGGGCCGGATCGGCCGCCACGACGGCCAGCGCATCATCTACAACCCGCGCTACGAGCTCATGCCGTGACCGAGGAGCACCTGACCCCCACCGTCGACACCGTCGAGGCGGTCGTCCGGGCCCAGATCTCGCGAGCCCTCGGCGGCCGGCGCGGCATGGTCGAGGCGGCCGTGCCGACGCTGATCTTCACGGTCGTCTGGCTCACCACCAAGGAGCTGCGCTACGCGCTCGTCGCGAGCGTCACGGTCGCCGTCGTGCTGCTGGTCGCCCGGGTCGTGCAGCGGTCCACCGTGCAGTTCTGCCTCAACGCGCTCTTCGGCATCGGGATCGGCTGGCTGTTCGTGACCATCTCCGCCCGGCAGGGCGGCAGCGCCGACGACCAGGCGCTGGCCTACTTCCTGCCGGGCATCATCTACAACGCCGGCTACACCGTGGTCCTGTCGTTGACCTGCCTGGTGGGCTGGCCGCTGGTGGGGTTCATGGTCGGCAGTGTCACCGGCGACCCGACGGCCTGGCACCGGGACCGGCAGATCGTCCGGCTCTGCTCGCTGCTGACCTGGCTGCTCGCCGTACCCTGCCTGCTGCGGGTCGTCGTCCAGGCACCCATCTGGTTCGCCGGCCGGGCCGGCACGATGGACCCCGACCGCGCCGTCGCGCTGCTCGGCGTCCTCAAGATCGCGATGGGCTGGCCGCTGCAGCTGGCCGCCCTCGCCGCGATGGCCTGGGTGCTGACCCGCAACCGAACACCGGTCACCGCCGTCGAGGGTTGAGTCGAGACTTCTGTCGGTCGAGTCGAGACTTCTGACCGGTCCCATGGCCGGAACTCTCGACTCGAGCGCCGGAACTCTCGACTCGAGCGCCGGAACTCTCGACTCAACTGTGCGCGGACGGGGCGAGGAGCCGCTCGAGGTCCTCCTCCACGTCCGAGGGGGCGACGAACAGCAGCTCGTCGCCGGCCTCGATGGGCTGCTCGGGGTCGGGCACGTAGACCTGGCCGTCGCGCAGGATCGTCACCAGCGCGCAGTTCTCGGGGAACGGCACCAGCCCCGTCGGCTTGCCGACGTACGGCGAGTCCGCGGGCAGCGTCATCTCGACCAGGTTGGCGTTGCCCTGGCGGAAGGTGAACAGCCGGACCAGGTCGCCCACGGCGACGGCCTCCTCCACCAGCGCGGACATGATCCGCGGGGTCGAGACGTTGACGTCGACGCCCCAGGCCTCGGTGAACAGCCACTCGTTGTTGGGGTGGTTGACCCGGCCGACGGTGCGCGGCACCCCGAACTCGGTCTTGGCCAGCAGCGAGGTGACCAGGTTGACCTTGTCGTCGCCGGTCGCGGCGATGACGACGTCGCAGTGGTCCAGGCGCGCCTCCTCGAGCGAGGAGAGCTCGCAGGAGTCGGCGAGCAGCCACTCGGCGTCGGGGACCCGCTCGGGCTTGATGGCGCTCGGGCTCCGGTCGATGAGCAGGACCTCGTGGCCGTTCTGGATCAGCTCGCGCGCAATGGAGCGTCCCACCGCGCCGGCACCGGCGATCGCGACTCGCATGCAGGCCTCAGCTCTCGTCCGGTCCGGCGTCGATGACCTCGTAGGCGTGCGCGGCGTTCTCCTCGCGCATCGCCACGTGCAGCACGTCGCCCTCCTGGATGACGCTCTCCCGCGTGGGCAGCATGCCCTCGCCGAGCCGGTCGATCCAGGCGATCCGGCACCCGGCCTGCTCCTGGAAGGCGACGGTGCGGTGGCCGATCCAGGCGGTCGGCGCGGCGAGGTTGTCGACGCGGATGGTGCCGGAGGGGTCGCGGAAGTCGGGCTCGGCGCCGGCGGGGAGCAGGCGGCGCAGCACCTGGTCGGCGGTCCACTTCACCGTCGCGACGGTCGTGATGCCCAGGCGCTGGTACACCTCGGCGCGGCCGGGGTCGTAGATGCGGGCGACGACCTGCTGGATGCCGAACGTCTCGCGCGCCACGCGGGCGGCGATGATGTTGGAGTTGTCGCCGCTGGAGACCGCCGCGAACGCGTCGGCACGCCGGACGCCGGCCTTCTCCAGGACCTCCTGGTCGAACCCCTGGCCGGTCACCTTGTCGCCGTTGAACCCGGGCCCCAGCCTGCGGAACGCGTCCGGGTCGGCGTCGATGATCGACACCGTGTGGTTGCGGTCCTCGAGGCTGCGCGCCAGCGTCGAGCCGACCCGTCCGCAGCCCATGATCACGACGTGCACGGGTGAGACGCTACAACAGCGGGTCCCGCAGTCCGGCGCGGATGCGCCACGCACCGAACGCAAGGTCTAGCCTTTCCCGTCGTGGGCGTCGGCGACGTATCGAAGCGGATCCTCCTGGGACGCAAGCTCCGCAGCTCCCAGCTGGGGGAGACGCTGCTGCCCAAGCGCATCGCGCTGCCGGTCTTCGCCAGCGACGCGCTCTCGTCCGTCGCGTACGCCCCCGACGAGGTCTTCATCATGCTGTCGCTGGCGGGTGCGTCGGCGTACGTCTGGTCCTGGAAGATCGGCATCGCCGTCGCGCTGGTGATGGCCGCGGTCGTCGCGTCCTATCGCCAGACCGTGCACGCCTACCCCAGCGGCGGCGGCGACTACGAGGTCGCGACGGTCAACCTGGGGGCGACGGCGGGCCAGACCGTGGCGTCGGCGCTCCTGGTCGACTACGTGCTGACGGTCGCGGTGTCGATCTCGTCGGGAGCGCAGTACGCCGCCTCGGCGATCGATCCGCTCAGCGGTCACGAGGCGAACTTCGCGACGCTCATGGTCCTGCTGCTGATGGCGATGAATCTGCGCGGCATCCGTGAGTCCGGCACGCTGTTCGCGATCCCGACCTACGCCTTCATGGTCGCGATCCTCGGCATGTGCGCGATCGGGCTCTCCGAGCTCGCGGCCGGAACCCTGCCCGAGGTCTCCAGCGCGCAGTTCGACATCGAGCCGGCGCCGGGCTACGGCGACGCGATGACGTCGATCGCGCTCACGTTCCTGCTGGCCCGCGCATTCTCCTCGGGCTGTGCCGCGCTCACCGGCGTGGAGGCGATCTCCAACGGCGTGCCGGCTTTCCGCAAGCCCAAGAGCGACAACGCGGCCACGACGCTCCTGCTGCTCGGCGCGATCGCGATCACGATGATGCTCAGCATCATCAACCTCGCCGACAAGATGGGCTTGAAGTACGTCGACCCCAACGACCTCGACCGGCTCACGATCAACGGCGAGCCGGTGCCGAGCGACTACGACCAGCACGCCGTGATCGCCCAGATGGCCGAGGCGATCTTCCACGGGTTCCCGGCCGGCTTCTACTTCGTGGTGACGGTCACCGGCATCATCCTGGTGCTCGCGGCCAACACCGCGTTCAACGGCTTCCCGGTGCTCGGCTCGATCCTGGCCCGGGACGGCTACGCGCCCCGTGCGCTCGGGTCGCGCGGCGACCGGCTCGCCTACAGCAACGGCATCGTCTTCCTCGCCGTGATGGCGATCGTGCTGATCCAGATCTTCAACGCCGAGACGACCCGGCTGATCCAGCTCTACATCGTGGGCGTGTTCGTCTCGTTCAACCTCAGTCAGCTCGGCATGATCCGCCACTGGACGCGGCACCTGCGCACCGAGACCGACCCGGCCGCGCGGCGCAAGATGGTGCGGTCGCGCGTCATCAACGCGGTGGGCCTGACCTTCACCGCCGTCGTCCTGGTGGTCGTCCTCATCACCAAGTTCCTCGCCGGTGCGTGGATCACGATCCTGGCGATGGTCGTCTTCTTCGTCATCATGCGGGGCATCCGGCGCCACTACGACAACGTCAACGTCGAGCTGGCCGCCGACGAGGAGGACAAGGTCCTCCCGACCCGGGTGCACGCGATCGTGCTCGTCTCCCGGCTCCACAAGCCGACGCTGCGGGCTCTGGCGTTCGCCAAGGCGACCCGCCCCAACATCCTCGAGGGCGTCTACGTCTCCACCGACAACGAGTCCACGCAGCGGTTGATGGAGGAGTGGGACGACCGCAACCTGGGCGTGCCGCTCAAGGTGCTGCACTCGCCGTACCGCGAGCTCGTGCGCCCGATCGTCGACTACACGATGGAGATCCGGAAGGCCAACCCGCGCGGCGTGGTCGCCGTCTACATCCCGGAGTACGTCGTGGGTCGCTGGTGGGAGCAGCTGCTGCACAACCAGACGGCGCTGCGGCTCAAGGGCCGGCTGCTCTTCGCGCCCGGCGTGATGGTGACCTCCGTGCCCTACCAGCTGCGCTCCTCCGAGCTCGCCCGCGAGCGCGAGGAGCGGCTCGGGACGTGGACCCGGCCCACGGAGTACCGGCTCGGCAACGTGCCGAACCGCGACGGCTCGGACCGGCAGATCCCCCGATGAGGGGGCGACCACGACCGCGAAAGGCACGAGGAGGCTCCCGCGTCGGCGAGCGCTTCGAGGCCGTCGTCGGCCCGGTGGCCCATGGCGGTCACTGCATCGTCCGCCTCGAGGAGACGTCGCGGGTGGTGTTCGTCCGGCACGCGGTCCCGGGTGAGCGGGTCGTCGTGGAGATCACCGAGGGCACCGACGGCGACCGGTTCTGGCGCGGCGACGCGGTGGAGATCCTCGAGGCGTCGGCGGACCGGGTCGTCCCGCCGTGCCCGTACGCCGGCCCCGACCGCTGCGGCGGCTGCGACTTCCAGCACGTCGCGCTGCCGCGCCAGCGCGAGCTCAAGGCGGCGGTCGTCCGCGAGCAGCTCTCCCGGCTGGCCGCCACCGACATCCACGTCGAGGTCGAGCCCGTCCCCGGCGACGAGGAGGGGCTGCGCTGGCGCACCCGCATCCAGTGGGCCGTCGGCCCCCGCGGACGGCACGGGCTGCGCAAGCACCGCTCGCGCGAGGTCGTCCCGGTCGACGACTGCCTGATCACCCGCACGGACGCCCGCGCCGTGACCCGGGCCGGGACCAGCCTGGACCGCCACCGCGCCGCGTTGTCGACGGTCGTGGGGGAGCGGGTGGTGTCCCCCCGCTACGGCGACCACCTCTTCGAGGTCGAGGCCGACGGCTTCTGGCAGGTCCATCCCGGCGCCCCGCAGGCGCTGGTCGAAGCGGTCCTGGACCTGCTCGCCCCGCGCCGCGGCGACGTGGTGCTGGACCTCTACTCCGGGGTCGGTTTGTTCGCGAAGTTCCTCGCCGACGCGGTCGGCCCCTCCGGCCGCGTGCTGTCCGTCGAGGCGGACCGCCGGGCGTCCGGCCACGCCGGTGCCAACCTCGCCGGCTCACCCGGCGTCGTCGTCGAGCTCGGCGCGGTCGACCGCGTCCTCGCCTCGCAGCTGCCCTCGGCGTTCTCCCGGGCCGACCTGGTCGTGCTGGACCCGCCGCGGGAGGGCGCGCGTGCCCTCGTCGTGGAGCAGATCGTCGAGCGGCAGCCGCGCGCCATCGCCTACGTGGCGTGCGACCCCGCCGCCCTCGCCCGCGACGTCGCGACCTTCCAGAAGTTCGGCTACCGGCTCCGCTCGCTGCGGGCCTTCGACATGTTCCCCATGACCCACCACGTGGAGTGCGTCGCGCTGATCACGCGCTGAGCCGGGATGCTCCGGGATGCTCCGGGTGCGCGCGGGGTTCGGCTGCTGGCAGCCGAACCCCGCGCGACACACCGGGAGCCGTCGGCGTGTCGTGTGGGTTCTGGCTGCTGACAGCCGGAACCTCCAGGCGGCTGACCAGAACCTCTCGGCATCGTGTATCTTGATATCAAGAGATATCGCGCACCCGGCCCTGGGTACGTCTTAGGGCAGCCTTGCTTTTGCCGCGCTCCGGCGCGGCGGCAGGATGGGCGGCGCGAGCAAGAGCGATCAGACCGGGACGACGAGTCAGGAGACGACTGCTGTGGCCAGTCAGGACAGCTTCGGTGCCAAGAGCACCCTGGACGTGGACGGTAAGTCCTACGAGATCTTCCGCCTCGACGCGGTGCAGGGCGAGGGCCTTGACGTCGCGTCGCTGCCGTTCAGCCTCAAGGTGCTGCTGGAGAACCTGCTCCGCACCGAGGACGGCGCCGACATCACCGCCGACGACATCAAGGCGCTGGCCGGCTGGGACGCGGACGCCGAGCCCGACAAGGAGATCCAGTTCACGCCGGCGCGCGTGATCATGCAGGACTTCACCGGCGTCCCGTGCGTCGTCGACCTCGCCACGATGCGCGAGGCGATGGCCGACCTCGGCGGCGACCCGTCGAGGATCAACCCGCTCGCCCCCGCCGAGATGGTCATCGACCACTCGGTGATCGCCGACGTCTTCGGCACCCCGGAGGCGTTCGAGCGCAACGTGGAGATCGAGTACGAGCGCAACAAGGAGCGCTACCAGTTCCTGCGCTGGGGGCCAGGGCGCCTTCGACGACTTCAAGGTCGTCCTGCCGGGCACCGGCATCGTCCACCAGGTCAACATCGAGCACCTCGCCCGCACCGTCTTCACCCGCGAGGTCGGCGGCGAGCTCCTTGCGTACCCCGACACCTGCGTCGGCACCGACTCCCACACGACCATGGTCAACGGCATCGGCGTCGTCGGCTGGGGCGTGGGTGGCATCGAGGCAGAGGCCGCGATGCTCGGCCAGCCGGTCTCGATGCTCATCCCGCGCGTGGTCGGGTTCAAAGCTCTCCGGCGACCTGCCCGAGGGCCTCGACCGCCACCGACCTGGTCCTCACGATCACCGAGATGCTGCGCAAGCACGGGGTCGTCGGCAAGTTCGTCGAGTTCTACGGCCTGGTGTCTCCGCGCTGCCGCTGGCCAACCGCGCCACGATCGGCAACATGAGCCCGGAGTTCGGCTCGACCATCGCGGTCTTCCCGATCGACGAGGAGACCACCAAGTACCTCGAGCTCACCGGCCGCCCGGCCGAGCAGCTCGCGCTCGTCGAGGCCTACGCCAAGGCCCAGGGCCTCTGGCACGACCTGGACGCCGAGCCGCGCTACAGCGAGAAGCTGGAGCTCGACCTCGCCACCGTCGTCCCTCGATCGCCGGCCCCAAGCGCCCGCAGGACCGCATCGAGGTCACCGAGGCCAAGCCGTCCTTCCGCGCCTCGCTCGCCGACTACGTCTCGGGCGAGGAGGAGAACGGGTACGACGAGTCGGTCGCCGAGACGTTCCCCGCCTCGGACCCGGCGACCTCCAACGGCCACGGCGAGTCCGCCCCGCCGAGCAACCACCTGTCCGCGGCCGCGTCGGCCGACGGGCAGCGCCTGAACAGCCCCGTCGACGTGACCTCGAGGACGGCACGACGTTCACGCTCGACCACGGCGCGGTGACGATCGCGGCGATCACGTCGTGCACCAACACGTCCAACCCGTCGGTGATGATCGGCGCGGCGCTGCTGGCGAAGAAGGCGGTCGAGAAGGGCCTGCAGCGCAAGCCGTGGGTCAAGACGACGCTGGCGCCCGGTTCGAAGGTCGTCTCCGACTACTACGAGAAGGCCGGCCTCACGCCGTACCTCGACAAGCTCGGCTTCAACCTCGTGGGCTACGGCTGCACCACGTGCATCGGCAACTCCGGCCCGCTCATCCCCGAGGTGTCGGCCGCCGTCAACGAGAAGGACCTCGCGGTCGTCTCGGTGCTGTCGGGCAACCGCAACTTCGAGGGCCGGATCAACCCGGACGTGAAGATGAACTACCTCGCGTCCCCGCCGCTGGTCGTCGCCTACGCGCTGGCCGGCTCGATGGACCTCGACCTGTTCAACGACGCGCTCGGCCAGGACACCGAGGGCAACGACGTGTTCCTCAAGGACATCTGGCCCTCGCCGTCGGAGGTGGAGACGGTGATCGCCTCGGCGATGTCGTCGGAGACGTTTGCGAAGGAGTACGCCGACGTGTTCGCCGGCGACGAGCGCTGGCAGTCGCTGGAGACCCCCTCGGGCGACACGTTCGCCTGGGACGAGGCCTCGACGTACGTCCGGAAGCCCCCCTACTTCGACGGCATGCCCGACGAGCCGACCCCGGTCACCGACATCGAGGGCGCGCGGGTGCTGCTCAAGCTGGGCGACTCGGTCACGACCGACCACATCAGCCCGGCCGGTGCGATCAAGAAGGACTCCCCGGCAGGGAAGTACCTCGCCGAGCACGGCGTCGAGCAGCGGGACTTCAACTCCTACGGGTCGCGCCGCGGCAACCACGAGGTCATGATCCGCGGCACGTTCGCCAACATCCGGCTGCGCAACCAGCTCGCGCCGGGCACCGAGGGCGGCTTCACCCGCGACTTCACCAACGGTGGCGACGTCACCACGGTGTTCGAGGCGTCGGAGAACTACCTGGCCGCCGGCACGCCGCTCGTCGTCCTGGCGGGCAAGGAGTACGGCTCCGGCTCGTCGCGCGACTGGGCGGCCAAGGGCACCTCGCTGCTGGGTGTCAAGGCCGTCATCGCCGAGTCCTACGAGCGCATCCACCGCTCGAACCTGATCGGCATGGGCGTCATCCCGCTGCAGTTCCCGCAGGGCGAGAACGCCGAGTCGCTCGGCCTGACCGGCGAGGAGGAGTTCTCCATCACCGGCATCACCGAGCTCAACGAGGGCCGCACGCCCAAGACGGTCAAGGTTCGCGCAGGGGACGTCGAGTTCGACGCGGTGGTCCGCATCGACACCCCGGGCGAGGCGAACTACTACCGCAACGGCGGCATCATGCAGTACGTGCTGCGCAACCTGCGCCGCAGCTGATCCCGTCCGCCGAGCCGGCGTGCGCCCCCCGGGGCTCGCGACGGCTCGGCGCATCCGGGGCCGGCCGGCTGGTGCAGGTTTCCCGGCCGCCCGGGGAACCTGGACTTGATGGGCGTTGCAACACCCACGAAGTCCAGGGATTGCCCGACAAGTCCGGCGGCCACCCCTCCTTCCCTGCCGCTCGTGGCGTGAGTCAGGGTGTGAGCACCCTCGGGAGGACCCCATGACCACGCTGCACGATCGATTGGCCGAGCTGGCCGACGACGCCCCGCCGGGCGGCCCGGCGCCCGAGCTGTGGGCCCGGGGACGCCGGTACCACCGGGTGCGGCGGGCCGGGACGCTGGCGATCGTGTCGGCGGCCGTCCTGGTGCTGGTCGCCATCACCGGCCTGAGCTGGCAGCAGTCGGGCGGGCTGCCGGAGCCGGCGGCACCTCCGGGCGCCACCCGGGCCCTGCCGGACCGCCTCTGGACCCCCAGTCCCTGGCTTCCGGGGACGGACGAGGACGGACCGCTCGGTGACCTGGCGGTGGTGATGCGGTCCGACCGCAGCTCGTGGTCGGGCACGGAGCAGGGGTTGGTCGGGGTGTCGGCGACGACGGGTGAGTACCGCTTCCTGGACCTGCCGGACCAGGCGCCGGGCGACGTGGCCTTGTCGCCGGACGGGCGCAAGGTGGCCTACTGGCTCACTGGAACGACGTCGGGCTCGCCCAGCGACACGGGGCCGGTCACCGGGGTCGCCGTGTACGACGCGACCACGGGGGACGTGAAGCGGGCGGACATCTCCACGGAGCACGGCCTGGACGCCAGCGCCCTGCTCTGGGCCGACGACGGCGAGCTGGTCCTGAGCTACGGCCAGTACCGCGGCGGCGAGGGCGACGACCCCATGCAGCAGTCGTCGGCGACGCCGAGCGAGCACTACTGGTGGCGACTGGACCAGGACCGCCCCCAGGAGCTCCCGATGCCGGAGGGCACGCGGCGCGCCGACCTGGTCGGCGCGTCCGGCGGTCGCGTCGTGCTCACGGACAGCACGCGCTACTGGTGCTACTACCTCGACCAGCCGGGCTTCGCCTGGCCGATGCTGGGCGAGGCGGGGCTCGCGATGAGCACCCAGCCCGTCTTCCTGACCACCTCGCGGTTCGCGGTGGTGCGCGGGTCGTGGAACCCGAACTCGATCCTGGTCGGGGACGCCTCCCTCCGTGGCGGTGCCCGCACCCACACGGTGCCGGACTCGCAGGGCACCTACGAGATCCTCGGCTGGGACGGCGACCGGCTGATCGTCGAGCGCGGCACCGACGGCAGCAGGCGGGCCTACGTCAACGCCTCGGTCTTCCGGGTGGACTCCCGGACCGGCCGGTCCGTCGAGCTCGTCCGGCTGGCGAGCGCCGAGCAGATCCGCCAGGTCCAGGTTGCCTCGGACCTGTACGACGTCCCGACCGTTGCCGGGAAGGAACCGCCGACCCCGTTCGACCCGCGGGCCGTGACGGGCGGCCTCGCCCTCGTCGCCGTCCTCGGTGCCGGTGCCGTCGTGGTCTGGAGGCGTCGTGTCGAGGCGTGACGCCGAGCGGGACTCCTTCGAGGAGTACGTCGCCGCTCGCCGCGCGGCCCTGCTGAGGACGGCGTACCTCCTGACAGGGCACCGCGAGGACGCCGAGGACCTCGTGCAGGTGGCGCTGGTCAAGGTCGTGCCGAGGTGGGGGCGCATCGCCGACGACCCCGAGCCCTACGTCCGCAAGGTGCTGGTGAACGAGAGCATCAGCCGGTGGCGGCGTCGGCGGTGGCGCGAGGTGCACACCGACACGCTGCCGGAGCCGGCGGTCGAGGGTCCGGGCGCCGACCGCGTCGCGCTACAGCAGGCGCTCGCGCGGCTCGCCCCACGGCAGCGGGCGGTGATCGTGCTGCGCTACTACGACGACCTCACCGAGTCCCAGGCCGCACGGCTCCTCGGCGTCTCCGTCGGCACCGTGAAGTCCCAGGCCCGGGACGCGCTGCGCCGGCTCCGTGAGCTGGTGCCGGACCTCGCGCACGAGCTGGAGGAGGTCAGACGTTGACATGGTCGTCCTCCTGGTCCGCGGCGCCGACCAGGGAGAGGGCGGCGTCGGCGAACCGCCCGGGGGCGCCGGCCGGGTCCAGCTGACGCGCGACGGCCCGCGCCTGCGACGACATCGCCATCGCCCGGCGTACGGCGTCGCGCAACCGCTCGGGGGTCAGGCGCTTCGGCCGGAGCGCGACGCCCGCGCCGGCCTCGGTGACGCGGCGCGCGATCTCGGGCTGGTCGCGCCCCCAGGGGACGACGACCGTCGGGACGCCGGCGGACGCCGCGCGGGTGACGATGCCCATGCCCCCGTGGCACACGACGGCCGCGGTGCTCGGCAGCACGTGCCCGTGGGGGACGAAGCGCTCGACGCGCAGGTTGCCGGAGCTGACGACCCCGGCGCGGTCGTGCGCGTCGGCGAGGGTGAGGAGCACCCGCACGGGCTCGTCGCGCAGCGCCTCCGCGGCCACCCGGGCGAGGTCCTCGTCGCCCTGGTAGTCCGTCGAGCAGGTGACCAGCACCCACGGGTCGCCCGGCTCGTCGAGGTACGCCGGCCGCTCGGCCGGCGGGTCCCACGGCTGGGTGCCGACCAGGTGGATGTTGGCCGGCAGGTCGCTGCGGCGGTACTCCAGCGGCTCCGCCGTCAGGGCGATGATCGTGTGGGGCGGCCGGAAGTTGTCGAGCGGGCTCGACAGCTCCCGGAGGCCGAGGTCGCGACGCATCGCGTTGAGCCCCGGCAGCATCTCCTTCGCGAACATCCGCTCGACGACCCGCCACAGCACGGCGTCCCGCAGCCGGCCGACCGGCCCGCCCATCGGCCGCATCCCCGTGCCGTAGGCCGGCACGTCCCGTCCGGGGACGGGGACGACCGACGGCAGCAGGGTCGCGTGGGGGATCCCGGAGCGCTCGGCGTGGATCTGGGCGCCGTACGCGTTGACGTCGACGAGGAGCACGTCCGGACGGGTCTCGGCGATCGCCGCGTCGAGGTCGGGGCCGTTGGAGCGGCCACGGGCGACCAGGTCCGCCTGCGCGGAGACCGGGTCGCCCAGGACAGCCGGAGCCACGGCGGCAGCCTCGAGCCCGACAGCCTGCAGCACGGGCACGAGGCTCGGCATGGCCCGCACGTGCACCTCGTGTCCGCGTCGCCGGAGCTCGAGCAGCCCGGGCACCAGCGGGAGCGTGTGGCCGACGGCGGGGGAGACGTAGGTGAGGAAGCGGGTCATGGGTGGACTCCTGGGGTGTGGGCGCGGATGGTGGCGCTTTCCCTAGTGTGGCGTTATATTGAATGGTGTCAAGACCTAATCGAAGGGCGGGGACATGGCTCGACGCTACGAGATGGCCGGCCGGACGGCGGCGATGCAGCGCACCCGCGAGGCGATCCTCGACGCGGCCGTCGACCTCTTCGACGCGGGCTGGTTCGACGAGGTCACCCTCGGGGACGTCGCGGCTCGCGCCGCTGTCTCGCAGCAGACCGTCGTCAACCACTTCGGCAGCAAGATCGGGCTCTACCTCGCGGGCGTCTCCGAGCGGTTCGTGCCCGAGGTGGTGGCCCTGAGGGCGCGGGCCGTGCCGGGCGACGTGGCGTCGATCGTCGCGACCGCGGTGGACGACTACGAGCGGACCGGAGACGGCGCCTTCCGCATCATCGTGCTGGCCGAGCGTCTCGAGGAGCTCCGGCAGATCGTCGAGGGCGGGCACCGCTCGCACCGCGCGTGGGTCGAGCGCGTGTTCGCCCCGCAGCTGACGGGCCTGCGCGGCCGGCGCCGCGAGCGCACCGTCGTCCTGCTGGCCGCCGCGCTCGACGTCTCCCTCTGGAAACGGCTGCGCCGCGACGAGGGCCTCGACGAGGACGCGACCGCCGAGCACCTGCGCGTCCTCGTCGACGGTGTGCTGGCTACCGTTGCCGCATGATCGTCGCCTTCAGCATCTCCCCGACCGCAGCCGACGAGACCGGGGGCGTCTCCGAGGCGGTCGCGGCGGCCGTGCGCGTCGTCAAGGAGTCCGGCCTGCCCTACGAGCTCAACTCGATGTTCACCAACGTCGAGGGTGAGTGGGACGAGGTGATGGCCGTCGTCAAGCGCGCGGTCGACGTCGTGGCCGAGGTGTCGCCGCGGGTCGGGCTGGTGCTCAAGGCCGACATCCGTCCTGGGTACGACGGCCAGCTGACCGCCAAGGTCGAGCGGGTCGAGCGGCTGCTCGCCGACTGACGCCGGCGGTCAGCGCGACCGGCGCACCGACACGACGGCGGGCACGAGCGCGACGGCGGCGACGGCGAGGAACAGCGGCACCGCCGCGGACGACGCGACCGGCGACGCCGGGTCGGCCGCGTGCGCCCACCACTGGTCGACGGCGACGCCGACGGACTCCAGCACCCACATCACGATGCCGGCGGTGGCCAGCGCGGCGCGCGGTGCGTGGCCCTGCCACGTCCCGATCCCCAGCCAGGCCATCACGGGCAGCCAGAAGGCCAGGTCCTGCACGTAGACCGGGTTCGTCGCCACCCCCGTCCCGTCCAGCAGCGACGCCGGGTCGTCCCCCAGAACGGCGGGGACGACCCGGGCCAGCCAGGCCAGCGCGTTGAGGGCGACGACCACGAGCACGTAGACCGCGACCCAGCGCGGCGGGACCGCCATCGACCGGTCGGCGCGACGCCAGACCTCCAGCACCTCGTGCACCAGCGTCGCCAGGGCGAGACCGAGCATCGCGACGTAGAGCAGGAAGAGCCGGTTGAACGGCGTCGCGAACACGAACATCACTGCGTTGTAGAGCAGGTACGCCGTCACGCCGGTCAGCACGAGCTCGGCGCCGAACGAGCCGGCGCGCGTCCACACCGCGCTCACGGCGTACGTCGGGATCCCGACCACGAGAAGCACGAGCGCGGTGCCCTGCGCGGAGCCGTCCATCGCCTCCGGACCCCGGAGCACGTCGGGGGCCAGGAGCGTCGCGACCGCCACGGCGAGGGCGACCGTCCCGAGCAGGGTGACGAGCAGTCCGGGCAGTCGTGAGCTGGTCACGATCCGATCGTCGCCGGGTCGGACCGCCGGCGGCAGAGCCGCCCGGCCCGCGGCTGGGACCGAAGGTCCTCGCGTCAGCCCGGTCGGCGCTGGGCCTGGAGCTGGGTCTCGGTGCCGTCGAAGCCGACCGAGCGGTAGACCCGGATCGCGAGGTACTCGGGGTCGGCGACCATCACCAGGGTGTGCGCGCCGAGCTCGTCGAAGCCGTACCGGCCGACCCGGTGGACCAGGGTCCCCGCCAGGCCGCGGCCGCGGGCGTCCGGGTGGGTCTGGACCTGCTGGAACCGCGCCAGTCCCGGGCTGGCCGCGAAGAGTCCCATCGACGAGAGCAGCCGGGTGCCGACGAAGGCGCCCCACCAGGCGCCGGCGCCGGCCTCGGTCATCCGCCGCTCCGCGGCCACCTTGGCCCGGACGAAGTCGGGGGTCGCGTCCTCCTCGCCCGACGACCACAGCCCGACCTGCTGGTCCCAGTCGTCGTCGGTGGTGAGCGGGCGGTAGGTCGCCTGGTCGTTGGGACGCGGCGGCTCGTGCACGGCACTAGCCGTCATCACGGTCGACGCGTCGACCTCCAGCCCGGCGTCGCTGAACGCCGCCAGGTCCGAGCGCGTCCCGTCGGCCGTCGCCACCCCGTACGCCCGGTGCCGGCACGCGGGGAACGTGCGCGCGAACGTCGCCTCCCACGCCGACAGCTCGGCGGCCGTCGGCGGGCGCGGGAGGAGCAGGTAGTTGCCCCAGTAGTAGTCCGGGTTGTCGGGCGTGCGGACGACGACGTGGTCGCCGCGGTCGTCGACCTCGCTGCCGGCCAGGCGCGCGAGCGCCAGGTCGGTGCGGAAGGCGAGCGACGGAATCTCCATGGGGGGACGGTAGTGGTCCGTGGCACGATCGGCGTCGTGCACTCCGAGACCCGCTCCTACCGCACGGGCGGCCGCGACAGCGTGCTGGACCTGACCTCCGACTGCCGCGACTTCGTGGCGGGCCGGGGCGACGGCCTCCTGCACGTCTTCGTGCCGCACGCGACCGCCGGCATCGCGATCATCGAGACCGGCGCCGGCAGCGACGAGGACCTGCTCGCGGCGCTGGGCGACCTGCTGCCCGCGGACGACCGCTGGCACCACGCCCACGGCAGCCGGGGGCACGGGCGGTCGCACGTGATGCCCGCGCTGGTGCCGCCGTACGCGACCCTCCCGGTGCTCGGCGGCCGGATCGCGCTCGGCACCTGGCAGAGCATCTGCCTGGTCGACCTCAACGTCGACAACCACCAGCGCGACGTGCGCCTGAGCTTCCTGGCGGGCCGGGGATGACCGCGACGAGGACCGACGAGGAGCTCCTGGCGCTCTACGACGAGCAGGTGCGGGGCTCGCTCGGCCAGCGGCTGCCGCCGACGTGGCGGCTCGAGCACGACGGACCGCTGTCACGCTGCTTCACCCCGCGTGAGGGCTTCGCGATGTTCACCGCCGACGCCGCCGACCTCGCGCACGAGGACCTGGTGGCGCTGGTCGACCGGACCTTCGACGCCTACCGGCAGGCGGGCTCCGCGTTCGAGTGGAAGACCTTCGACCACGACCGCGCGGACCTGCTCCCGCTGCTCCGCGAGCGCGGGGCGCGGGCCGAGCCGCACGAGGCGCTGGTCCTCGGCGAGGCCCGGCTGCTCGCGGCCGAGCCGGAGCTGCCCGAGGGGCTCGCCCTGCGGCGCGTCACCGAGCGGCGCGACCTGGAACGGGTCGCAGCGATGGAGAGCGAGGTGTGGGGCGAGGACTGGGCCTGGCTGGCGGACGACCTCGAGGAGCGGTTGAGCGGTGAGGACCCCGTCGAGGTGCTCGTCGTCGAGGACGGCGAGCTGGTGGTGAGCGCGGCCTGGCTGGTGCCGCTCACCGGCACCGAGGTCGCCGGCCTGTGGGGAGGCAGCACGCTCGCGGCGTACCGCGGTCGGGGGGTCTACCGCGCGCTCGTCGCCGCGCGCGCCACCTCGGCGCTGGCTCACGGCTGCACCGTGCTCCAGGTCGACGCCTCCGACGACAGCAGGCCGATCCTCGAGCGCCTCGGCCTGCGGACCGTCGGCGGGACGACGCCGTACGCCGTCGGCGCGCCGTCCGACACGGGGAGCGGCTGACGTGGCGCCGGTGGACGTGCGGCCGGCCACCGCCGCGGACGTCGACACGGTCCTGGCCGTGGTCGCGGAGGCATTCGGGCCCGAGGAAGGCCCGACCGTCGCGCGACTGGTCGAAGCGCTCGCGGAGGCCCACCACGTCCGGGCGAGCCTGGTCGCGGAGGTCGACGGGCAGGTCGTCGGCCACGTGCAGCTGAGCCGGTCCTGGGTCGACGCCGCCCGCGAGCTCGTCGAGGTGCTGGTGCTCAGCCCGCTGTCGGTGGCGCCCGCGTGGCACGGGCGTGGCATCGGCACCGCGCTGCTCACGGCGGCCGTGGCCGAGGCTCGACGACTGGGTGCGCCCGTCGTGTTCCTCGAGGGGGACCCGGCGTTCTACGGTCCGCGTGGCTGGGCACCGGCCGGGACGCTGGGCTTCACCCGGCCCTCGGTGCGCATCCCGGAGGCGGCGTTCCAGGCGGTCGTGCTCGAGGGTCGTGAGGACTGGATGACGGGGGCACTCGTCTACTGCGACCCCTTCTGGGCGCTGGACTGCGTCGGGCTGCGCTGAGCGGTCGCCGGCGCGGGGCGGCGCGGACCAGGTCGGCGCCCTTGACCAGCCACGACGTGCCGAACGACCACACCGACACCACCTCCGCGAGGTAGAGCGAGGTCAGCCACCCGACGTCGAGGTCGACCACGAAGCCGACCACCGCCCAGGCGACCGCGGCCAGGATCAGCCCGCCGCAGGTGCGGTGCAGCCGGGGATGTCCGCCGTGACGCCGGTCGCGGGCGGCGAACACGAAGCAGAGCGCCGCCAGGCTGAGGATGAACACCCCCGCGCAGGTGAAGTGGAGGACGGCCACGGTCTGCTCGCCCCATCGGGCCTGCAGCGGGGTCGGCGGACCGGTGTAGAAGTCGGGCCGGGTCGTCGGCAGCAGGGCGACGCCGAGCACGGCGGCGCCGGCGACGCTGCTGAGCCAGTAGTCCCAGGTCCGCCGCTGCCCGGCCAGGTAGGTCAGCAGGAGGCACCCGGTGATGCAGAGGGCGCCGACGAACAGGTCGCGCGCGCCGGAGTGGTAGTAGGCGCTGAGCGAGCCGCGGACGGTGATCGAGCCGCGCAGCACCAGCGCGTCGACGACCCACAGCACGATCGGCAGCAGGACCCCGACCGCGCCCACGACGATCCGGATGAGCAGGTAGGACCGCGCGTAGAGGACGACGGGGTCGGCGCTTTCCCGCAGGGACGGCGGACGCTCGAAGGTCTCCGTGGTCAGGGCCGGTAGCGGGTTCTTCATGCGAGGTCTCCTCCCGAGCGGCACCTCGTCGCCGAGGGCCCGTCGACCATGCTGGCAGCGGGGACCGACAGCGGCCAGCGCCAGCCGGACCGGCGACCGGCGGAGATCCTGGCCGCCGGGGGACCATCGGCTCTGGGGACGCTCGCCCGGTGGGGCGAGCGTGGTGCCATGAGCTCCTCTGCCCCCGTGCCCCACCCCGTGCTCGAGTCGGTGGCGACGCCGGTCGCCGTGATCTGGCTGGCTGCCGCGGCGATCTCGGTCGCGGCGCCCGACATGGTGTCCGGATCGGAGCACGAGCACCTGCCGCTGGCCCTGATGACGGTCGGCTGTGGGCGGCGGTCGGGACGGCGTACGCCGTGATGACGCCGCGCCGCGGGAGTCGCTCGTCCTGGACGATCGGCGTCTCGGTGGTGTGGCTGCTCGCTGCGGTGACCGCCGTCTGGGCTCCGGTCATGGTGACGGGCAGCGACCCGACCCGGATCCCGCTGGCGGCCGTGATCGCGCCTCCGGTAGCCGCGGTCGTGACCGGCCTGCTCTCGCTCCACCACGCCGGCCTCGAGGACTGAGGGTGCACGTGAACCGGCGCAACACGACGCTCGCGGTCCTCGGTGCCGCCGCCGTGAAGCTCGCCGTCCTCCACCACCTCGGTCGCACCTACGGCTCCACCCGGGCCGAGCGGCGGATGCCGCTGCCCGGTGACGCGGTCGTCCAGCGGCCCCAGACGGTCGCGACGCACGCGAGCACGCTGCCCGTCCCGCCCGAGCGCGTCTGGCCCTGGTTGGTCCAGGTCGGCTGGCACCGCGGCGGCTGGTACACCCCGCGGTGGGTCGACGTGCTGCTGTTCCCCGCCAACGCGCCCAGCGCCGACCACCTCCTCGACGAGCCGGGTGCTCTCGCCGTCGGCGACCGCGTCCCGGACGGGCCACCGGAGACCGAGTGCTGGTTTGTGGTCCGTGAGGTCGTCCCCGGTGAGCACCTCGTCCTGGAGTCCACGACCCACCTCCCGCTTCGCTGGCGGGCGCGCGGTCTCGCGCGCCTGCACTGGACCTGGACGTTCGTGCTGCGGCCGGTCGACGGTGGCCGGTCGACCCGGCTGGTCTTCCGCTGGCGAGCGCGCACCGGTCCGTGGTGGCTCACCGCGGGCACCCACCTGCTGATCGTGCCGGCCGACCTGGTGATGAGCCGCGGCATGATGCGCGGGCTCCGGTCGCGGGTCCGTCGGGCCTGACGCCGCGCGGCTCACCTGCGCCCGTCGGTGGCCCCGGGTAGGGTGCTGCGACGCGCACCGGGGGACGTGCGCTGAGAGGGCCGTCTCGGATGAGGTTCAGGTACCGGCCGTTCCAGGCCGTGGTCGTCGCGATCCTCGCTGCCCTCATCACGGCGTGCGCCGCTTTCGCGCCCCTCTACGACCGCGCCATGCAGCAGTCGCTGGTGGACCTCACGCTCGAGCAGACGCCGGCGGTGACCGACGGCCTGCAGCTGACCGGGGTGTACGGCTCGAGCGGCAGCTTCGGGAGCATCAGCGTGCCCCCTCCGACGCCGGAGTCCGCGCTCGCCAAGGTCCCGGCCGCGATCCGGCCGTACTTCGACGCGCCGGTCCTCGGCTACGCGGCGATGGTGACCCGGGTCCCGGGCGGCCCCGAGGACCCGCAGGGCGAGCTGGTGGCGCGCAGCCGGGTGTGCGGCCACGTGACCATGGTGTCGGGCCGCTGTCCCGACGGGGTGGGCGAGATCGCGGTCAGCGAGGCCGACGTCGACAACTTCGGTCTCGTGACAGGGACGACGTTGCGCATCGCCGGTGTCGGCTCGGGGAGGGGGCACGTCCGCGTGCCCACGCACCGGCTGACCGTCACCGGGGTCTACCGCCAGGAGCGCGGCGCCTACTGGCTGGGCCAGGTGCTCACCGGCCGGTCGGGCGTCGTGAGCCTGGTGCCGCCCAACATCGTGCAGCACGACGTGTGGCTGACCGACCGCTCCACCTTCGAGGGCGGCACGGGCACGCTGCCCCAGGAGTCGTCGTACGTCGGCATGGGCATCGACCCCGACGCGGTCGGCGTCGACGAGCTGCTCGAGCTGGGCACCGCGGTGCGGCGGCTGTCCGAGGAGACGCGGCTGACCGAGCAGGGCGCGACGATCACCGTGTCGTCCGGTCTGCCCGGCATCGCCGACGAGGTCCGTGACCAGAGTGCGCAGTCCCGGGTCACCGTGCCCCTGCTGATGGCCCAGCTCGGCCTGCTCGCGGTCGTGGTGCTCTGGCTGGTGCTGCTCGCCGTGACCGAGCAGCGCCGTCCCGAGGTCGCGCTCGCGCGGCTGCGCGGCCGCGGACGCCGCGGCGCCCGCACGCTGCTGGTCGGCGAGCTGCTCCCGGTCGCCCTGGCCGGCGTGGTGCCCGGCGTCCTGCTGGCGCTCGGGGGCTCCTGGATCGCGCGGACCGTGGTGCTGCCGGGCGACGCGCCGTTCGAGGTCGGGCTCCCGCTGCTGCTCGCCGTCGTCGTGGCGGTCGTGCTCCTGACGCTCGTCACGGTGGTCGCGGTCGTCCGGGTCTCCCGCGAGCCGGTCGCCACGCTGCTGCGGCGGGTGCCCCCGCGGCGGGCCGGCTGGGGCCTCGGTGTCGCCGACGCGCTCGTGATCGCGGGGTGCGGGTCGATCGTCGTGGTGTTCGCGACCGGCGGTCTCGACGGACCGGTCGCGCTGGCCGCGCCGGGACTGCTCGCGATCGTCGTCGGCCTGGTGCTGGCGCACCTGACGACCCCGACCGCCGCACTCGCCGGCAGCCGGCTCCTGCGTCGGGGCCGGGTCCGCGCCGGGGTCAGCGTGCTCGACGCCGCACGCAGCCCCGCGACCCGGCGGGTCGTGGCGATCGTGACGCTGGCGACCGCGCTGGCGGTGTTCTCGGCCGACGCGCTCCTGGTCGGTGACCGCAACCGCGCGGCCGCGTCCGAGCAGGAGGCGGGCGCGCCGATGGTCGCCGCGGTCCGCGGCACCGACCTCGCCGCCGTCCGGGCGGCGCTCGGGGCGGCCGACCCCGACGGCCGGCTCGCGACCCCGGTGGTGCGCGTGGTGCCGCCGAGCAGCAGTGCGCGGACCACGTTGGCCGTCGTGCCCGACGAGTTCGCCCGGATCGCGCTCTTCCCCGGCGGCGCGCCGTCGCGGGCGGTGTGGCGGCGCCTCGCCGCGCCGGACACCCCGCCGGTCCGGCTGTCGGGGACCCGCCTGACCGCCGACCTCGAGGACAGCAGCCTGGGCTCGGTCGGGGTCGGGGGGGACCGCCGACCCGTCGAGGTGGGGATCGACGTCGTCACCGCCAGCGGCGAGCTGCTGCACGTCCGTCTCGGCGACCTGATGCGACCGGTCGCGCACGCCCGGTTCTCCGCGGAGCTGGGTTGCGGCGACGGCTGCTTCGTCACCGGGCTCACCTTCGGCAGCCTCCCGGGCGCGAGCATCGACGGCACCGTCACGTTCGCGCCGCTTCAGACCGACACGGGTCGGTACCCGTTGGGTCCGGCCGGTCGGTGGGCGGACGTCCAGGACGCCGACACCGGGGTGGTGCGGGCCACCGGGAGCGGCCCGGACCTCACCGTGGAGGTCCACGGCACCGGGGCGGACCAGGTGACCCTGCCGCAGACGTGGGTGCCCACCCGGCTGGCGGCCCTGGTGGCCGGCGACCTGCCCCCCGGCAGCACCGACGACCGGTTCACCATGACCGGGATCGACGGGCAGGAGCAGACCGCCGCCCGCGCCGCCACGCTGCCCCGCGTGCCGGCCTCGCTGCCGGACACCTCGGTGGTCAACCTCGACCTCGCGCTGCGCGGCCGGGAGGTGGCGGCCACCGACCAGCTCGAGGTCTGGTTCGCCACCGGCGACCGCGACCTGCTCGACCGGGTCACCTCGGCCCTCCACGACCGTGGGATGGAGGTCGGCTCGGTGACCCGGCTGGCCGACGTACGCCGCACCTACGACGAGTCCACGGCCGCCTGGAGCCTCCAGCTCGCCGCACTGGTGGGGGGCGCGGCGCTCCTGATCGCCCTGCTCGTCCTGGCCGTGAGCGCGGCCAGCAGCTGGCGGTTCCGCACCCGTGACCTCGCGGCGCTGCGGATGGCCGGGGTGCCCGGCCGCTCGATCACGGCGATGTCGGTCGCGGCGCAGCTGCCCGCCGTCCTGGTCGGGGTGGTCGCAGGCACGGCGGCCGGCGTGTACGGCGCGCACCTCGCGCTCCCGATCGTGCCGCTCTTCGCGGACGCACCGTCGGTGTCGACGCTCGACCTCGACGTGGCCTGGGGACCGGTCCTGCTCGCCGCGGCGGCAGCCCTCGTCGTCCTCGGGGTCGGGGGAGCCCTGATCGGCCGGGTCATGGCACGACGGGCCGGACTGCCCCGGCTCCGGGAGGGAGGACCGTGACGACTGCACCGACGACCGGCACCGGGGTCGGAGGCGCGACCGGGAGCGTCCGCACCCGCGGCCTGGTCCACATCTACCGGTCCGAAGGTCATGAGGTCGCGGCCCTGTCCGGCGTCGACCTCGACGTGCCGGCCGGCGGCATGGTCGGCCTGCTCGGTCCGTCCGGCGCCGGCAAGTCGACGCTGCTGAACCTGCTCGCCGGCGTCTTCCGTCCCAGCGCCGGCAAGGTCTTCGTCGGCGACCTCGAGCTCTCGACCGCTGCCGACCGCGCCCTCGACCGGATGCGCGCCGAGCACGTCTCCTTGATGCTCCAAGGCGCGCAGCGCAACCTGCTGCCCTACCTCACGCCCCACGACAACGTGCGGTTCGCCCAGGGCGCTGCGCGCCGGGCCGGCAAGGACCTGCCCGATCCCGACGAGGTGCTCGCCGAGGTCGGCCTCGCCGACCACGCGCACGACGCGCTCGGATCCCTCACCCCCGGGCACCTGCAGCTGGCCGCGCTGGCGGTGGCCATGGCGCCCCGACCCGCGGTGCTCCTCGCCGACGAGCCGACCAGCCAGCTCGACCACCCGGCGCGCGACCGGGTGCTGGCCGCCCTGACCGACGCCAACCGCGACCTCGGCACGACCGTCGTCCTGGTGACCCACGACCCCGACGTGGCGGCGTTCCTGCCGCGCACCATCACCATCCGCGACGGCCGGGTCGGCGGCGAGGGTCGCAGCGGCGAGGAGTACGCCGTCGTCACCCCCGACGGCTTCCTGCCGCTGCCGCTGCACGTCCGCGAGCACCTCCAGCCGGGGACGCTGGTCCGCTTCCACCCGGTCGAGGAGGGTCCGGGGGAGTACCTCCTCCTCGCCGGTGACGAGGCCGCGGGCGCCACGCGCGAGCCGGCGGGCGGCCGGGTGGGCGGCTGGGTGGGCGGCCGGCCGAGCCACTCCGCGGGTCGGCCCGCCGACGGCGCCGTCGAGCACCCCTCGGACCACCCGCCTGACTACTCGGCCCGGCACCGGGCAGGAGGTGCCGACCGTGGATGAGCTGCGCGCCGAGGACGTGCGCGTCACGTACGGCGACCTGGTCGCCGTCCGCGACGTCGACCTGGTCGTCCACCCCGGGCAGCTGGTGTCGGTCACCGGTCCGTCCGGGGCCGGGAAGTCCTCGCTGCTCTGGGCGCTGGCGGGGGCGCTGCGGCCCGCCTCCGGCCGGGTGCTGCTCGCCGACGAGCCGGTGGGGAGCCGCGACGCGGCGGCTGCCCGCGGGGTCGCGCTGGTGCCCCAGGGCAACGGCCTGGCCTCGTCGCTGACCGCGGCGGAGAACCTGCTCGTGCCGCTGCTGGCGGCCGGGGTCGAGGCCGAGCAGGCGCACCGCCGTACCTCCGCCGCCCTGGCGCTCGTCGGGCTGGAGGAGTCGGGGGGCCACCTGATCGAGGAGCTGTCGGGCGGCCAGCAGCAGCGCGTCGCGCTGGCGCGGGCCTTCGCGGCGCGGGCGCGCGTGCTGCTCGCCGACGAGCCGACCAGCGACCTCGACGCCGCCAACCGCGAGCGCGCCGTGGCCGCGCTGCGGGCCGAGGCCGAGCGGGGCGCGATCGTGGTGATGGCCACGCACGATCCCGAGGCGGCCGAGCAGACCGACGCCGAGCTCCACCTCGACGCGGGCGTGGCGACCTGGGTGCGTCCGCTGGCCTAGCCGGCGAAGCGGCGACGCCGGGCGCCTCCCTAGCGCAGCGGCATCTCCTGGCCGTCGCACTCCATCGTCGGCGCGTCCGAGCCGGTGGTGATCACGACGCACTCGGCGACCTTGCCGTCGACCTTCCACTCGGGCGAGGAGCCGAGCGGGGCGCCCCACTCCTGGACCGACACGTCGTACTTGCGGAGCACCTCGAGCCGCTGGTCGTGCTCCCACTCGCTGCTGAAGCGGCCCATGAAGACCAGCGCGCACGCGAACGCCGCTCCGGCGAGGACGAGCATGGTGAGGCCCGCCCGCGGCCGAGAGATGACGAAGGCGCCGACGGTGAGCGCCAGGAGCGCGAAGCCGCCGACGATCGAGAGGAGGAGCGCGATCTCGGTCTGGGACATCGGCCCACACGGTACCGGTAGGGGCCGGTGGCGCTCCAAGCCGGTTCCCAGCCGGTCTCAAGTGGTGCCGCGCAGTCTGCTCCCACCGGGTCACCCGACCGGCCCGGACCCACCCCGCACCAGGACCACACCAGGAGCAGCACCGTGAACCGCATCCTCCACCGTCTCGGCCGCAGCACGGCCGCGCACCCCTGGCGGACGATCTCCGCCTGGGTCGTGGCCGTCGTGCTCGCGTTCGGCCTCGCCGGCGCGTTCGGCGGCACCTTCCACGACGACTACAACGTCGAGGGCGCCCGCGCGCAGACCGGCGTCGACCAGCTCCGTGCGCACGTCCCGGACGGCGGCGGCGCCACCGCGCAGGTCGTCGTCCACGACGCCGGGGCCGGCCGTCTCGACGCCGCGGATCTCGACGGCCTCGTGCAGCGGCTGGCCTCGATCGACCACGTCTCCTACGTGTCCGAGCCTCGACTCTCCACCGACGGCGACACCGCGCTGGTCGCGATGGAGTACGACGTGCCGTCGACCGACGACGACCTCGTCGGCGCCCATGGCTACGACCCCCTGGTCGACGCGGTGAAGCCGCTGCGCGACGCAGGTCTCGAGGCCGAGCTCGGCGGGGAGCTGCCGAGCCAGACCGAGTCGACGATGAAGGGCACCGGCGAGCTCGCCGGCGTGATCGCCGCGCTGGTCATCCTCATCGTGGCCTTCGGCTCGGTCGTGGCGGCCGGCCTGCCGCTCGCCGTCGCGCTCATGGGCCTCGGCGTCGGGTCGGCGGGCGTCACCCTGCTCGCCGGCACCATGGACGTCAGCACCGCCGCCCCGACCGTCGCCACCATGGTCGGCCTGGGCGTCGGCATCGACTACGCGCTGCTGCTGGTCACCCGGCACGTCGAGTTCCTCGGCGAGGGCCTGCCCAAGCAGGAGGCCGCCGGCCGCGCGATGGCCACCGCCGGCCGCTCGGTCGTCTTCGCCTCGGTCACCGTGCTCATCTCGCTGCTGGGCCTCAAGCTCGGCGGGCTCCCGGTCTACGCGACGTTCGGCTACGCCACCGCGATCGCCGTCGTCTCCGTGCTCGCCGCCGCGCTCACGCTGGTCCCGGCGCTGTGCGGCCTCGCCGGCACCCGGCTGCTCCCGCGGCGCACCCGCAAGGGTCGCGCACGGGTCCAGAAGACGCCCCTCACCGCCCGCTGGGCGCGCGGCGTCGTCAAGCGCCCCGTGGCCGCCGCCCTCGCTGCGCTGATGTTCCTGCTCCTGCTGGCCGCACCGGTCCTCGGCATGCGCACCTGGCCGCAGGACGGCAGCAGCGCCGGGCCGGAGACGTCGCAGCGCAAGGCCTACGACCTGATCGAGGCCGAGTACGGCGCCGGTGCCAACGGGCCGTTCACGATCGTCGTCGACACCGCGCAGGCCGACCCGGCCGCGGTCGCCAGCACGGTCGCCGCCGAGCCCGACATCGTCGGCGTCACCGAGCCCGTCACCACCCCCGACGGCGCGATCAGCGTGTTCACCGCAGAGCCGGCGTACGGCCCGACCGACGAGCGCATCGAGGGCCTGGTCGCCGCCATCCGGGCGGACGTCCCGGACGGCGTCGAGGTCACCGGTCAGACGCCGTTCTTCTCCGACATCGTCGACCTGCTCGACGCGCGGCTGTGGCTGGTCGTGAGCTTCGTGGTCGGCGTCTCGGTCCTGCTGCTGGCGATGATGTTCCGCTCGGTGGTCGTGCCGGTGAAGGCGGCGGTGATGAACCTGCTGTCGATCGCCGCGTCCTACGGCGTGCTCGTCGTGATCTTCCAGTGGGGCTGGGGCGGCAGCGTCCTCGGCGTCGACCACCCGGTGCCGGTGTCGAGCTGGATCCCGATCCTGAACTTCGCGATCCTCTTCGGCCTGTCGATGGACTACGAGGTCTTCCTGCTCTCGCGGATCCGCGAGGACTGGCTGCGCACCGGCGAGGCCCGGGGCAGCGTCGAGCGCGGGCTGGCCGCGACCGGACGGGTCATCTCGTCCGCGGCCGCGATCATGGTGGTCGTCTTCCTCGGCTTCTCGACCGAGGCGGACACCGTGGTCAAGCAGCTCGGCTTCGGCATGGCGATCGCGATCGTCCTCGACGCCACCGTCGTCCGGATGGTCCTGGTCCCCGCGACCATGGCGCTGCTCGGCCGCTGGAACTGGTGGCTGCCAGCCTGGCTGGACCGCCTCCTGCCGAGCATCGACGTCGAGAAGGACGAGTCGCCGGACGACGAGGTCTGGGACGAGTTCGACCGCACCGACGACACCTCGGTGGGTGCGCGATGACCGCGCAGGACAGCCCCGCGCCGGAGGGTGCCGCGCCGGAGGGTGCCGCGCCGGACCGGGCTCCGCGCGACGACCGGGCGGCCTGGCCGCGGCAGCTCCGGCTGCCCGGCCAGGCGGCCGCCCCGGACGGGCCGGTGGACATGCGGATGATGTACCTGATGCACCACGGCTTCCGGCGCGACCTGGACGCGTTCGCGGCCGCGGTCCGGGCGACGCCGGTCGCGGACCGTCGTGCCTGGCGGCTGCTGACCGAGCGGTGGGACCTGTTCGCGACCGTGCTCCACCACCACCACACGGCCGAGGACGAGCACGTCTGGCCGGCGCTGGTGAGCCTCGGCGCGGCCGACGACGTCGTGGTCCTGGAGGCGATGGCGGCCGAGCACGACGAGATCGACCCGCTCCTCGAGTCGTGCGCGGCCGGCTTCCGCCGGCTGGCCGATCGGGCCGACGAGGACACCCGGGCCGCGCTCGCCGTCCGGGTCTGTGCGGCCCGGGAGTCGTTGCGGCGGCACCTCGGGCACGAGGAGACCGCGGCGATCGCGATCGTCCAGCGCCTCGTCGACGCGGAGCAGTGGGCCGCGATCGAGGAGGAGATCGGCCGCGGGGGGACCCTCCGCGAGGCCGTGCGGGTGGTGCCGTGGGTCGGGCACGGCCTGACGCGGGAGGTCCGGGAGCGGGTGTTCCACGATCTCGAGGCACCCGTGCGGGTGATCTGGCGGCTCACCCACCGCCGGTTCGCCCGCCGTGAGGCCCGGGTGTTCCGGTACGCCTGAGGACCACGTCGTCACGTCGTTCCCGGGCTGTCGGGTCGTGTGCCTGACCACGCGCCAGAGCACCCCAGCGCGGCAGGCAGGGTACGGCGCACGCAACCCGGATCGACCGATCGCCCCCTCACCCATGCGGATTGGTCACCAACCGCAGGTCCGGAGCGCTTCCACGTGCGGTTGGTGACCAATCCGCGGGCCTGGTCGCCGCCGCGGCTGCTCGGCGTCCCGGGTGGGCGCCGTGCCGTTCATGAGCGTTCAATTGCGGCTCTTGTGACGCATCCGTGGGTAGCTGGTCGGCTGGCCGCGCGGTGGCAGACCGGCTCGAGGGGCGCTGTTGTCGCCCCGGCTCCGCCCGCGCCACCACCATGGGTCCCAGAAGTCTCAGCGGTCACACCAGCCACACCAGGTCGAACCGGTCGGGGGAAACCCGCACGACACGCCGCTCCGGCCCGGCGTGTCGTGCGGGTCTCCCCGGGCAGGTGTCGACAGCAGGACCACCGATCAACCCCCAGGCCGGGAGACCGCGCCGACACCTGCGGGGCCGTCCCCGCCTCGTCGGCCTGTCGGTCGCAACCCCGTGGCATCCGCAGCCCACGGTCGCCGGCCCGGGTCACGACGCCCACGGATGCAGCAGGAGAGCCTCAATTGCTGGGAAATGCCCAGGTGGGCGCGCTCCCAGCGGTGCATCAGCCAGCAACTGAACGGAACATGCACCAGCCCGACGCGGCCGACACGCCCCGTCAGAACCCGAAGCGTTCCCGTTCCCGGCGGACCCAGTCGGCCGCGAGCGGGACGTCCCAGGCGGTGCACAGCTCGAGGGCGCGGTCGGCGTGGCGGGTGGCGAGCGCGGTCTCGCCGGTTGCGTGGGCGGCCATCGCGAGGAACATGTCGATCGGTCCGATGGCGCTGCCCGAGCCGGCGCAGGCGGGCCGCCCGGTGAGGTCCGAGAGACGCTCGTACGCCGTCGCGCCCAGGGCCCGCTCCCCGAGGTAGCACGCGGTCTCGGCGCCCATGCTCCAGGCCATGGGGGAGTACCAGGTGTCGCTGTCCATGCCCTCCGCGACGGCGTCGCGGTGCGTGTCGAGGTAGGCCCGGGCCTCGTCGACGTGGCCGGTCCGGCACTGGACGGCCGTCACCGAGGTGGCGATCGGGAGGAACGTGTTGCCGACCATCGCGAGCATCCCGACGAGCAGCTCCTCGTCCCGGCCCTGCCAGAGCAGCTGCATGAGCAGGGCGCCGGCGAGGGCCTCGGCGAACCCGGTGATGGAGACGACCTCGCCGATCGTCTGCATGTGGTCGATGATCTTCTCGACCTCGTCGAAGCGGCCCCGCATCGAGGCCCACGAGACCTCCAGGGAGTCCAGCACGAGCTGCGCGTAGACGTGGCGGAGGCGGTCGGCCTCGGCGCGGGCGAGCGTCATCGCCTCGTCGAGCAGCGCGATCTCGCCCAGCTCGCCGGCCGCGACGGCCTGCAGGGTGAGGGAGGAGGTCAGGTTGATGCCGTCGCCGAGCTCGCGGGCCAGGGCGACCGCCTCGGTGGTCAGCTGCAGGCGCCAGGACGCCGTCCCGCCCCGCCACACCGCGATGGCGGCGTTCAGGCAGGCGGTGAGGGTGAGCTCGGGGTCGCCGATCCGGCGCGCCATCTCGACCGCCTCGGCCGCCAGCGCCTCGCGCTCGGACGGCGTCGACCCGTAGTAGATCTCCCCGGCCAGGGCGAGCATGACGCGGCAGCGGCGGGGGTCGTCCCCGGGCGGGAGCCGGTCGAGCGCCCGGCGCAGCGCGTCGACGACGAAGTCGTCGACCTCGGCGTGCGCGGCCGAGTTCCACAACGCGCCCGTGCTGGTCATGACGCCCGCCGTCACGAGCAGCTCGACGTCGCCGAGCTCCTCGGCGGCCTCGACCGCCTCGTGGGTGACCCCTCGCAGCTCGATCCACCGGCCCGCGCGGCGCAGCACGTCGGCCAGGTCGGTGAGCAGGTCGAACCGGGCGTACTCGTCGGACCCCGGGTCCTCGTCCTGGGCGCGCAGCGCGTGCTCGAGCATCTCCAGCGCCTCGATGTACGCGAAGACCTCGACGGCCGCGCGTGCGGCCGCCTGCGCTGCGCGCCACGCCTCGCCGAGGTG
Source organism: Nocardioides sp. (assembly GCA_020636915.1). Taxonomy (GTDB): domain Bacteria; phylum Actinomycetota; class Actinomycetes; order Propionibacteriales; family Nocardioidaceae; genus Nocardioides. The sequence goes on along the minus strand of JACJWV010000005.1, from coordinate 139,234 downwards.
GCGCGGCCCGGCCGCGAGCCAGTGCCGGGCGATCTCGGCCTCGTGCCCGCGCCGTCCGGCGAGCGCCGCGGCCGCCTTCGCGTGGACCCGGGCCCGGCGCGACGCCGCCAGGCTGCCCAGCACGGTGTCGCGCACCAGCGCGTGGGTGAAGCGGAACCGGTCGACGCCGTCCTCGTCGACCAGCCCGGCCGCGAGGGCCGGGTCCAGCAGGTCGAGCGCGGCGTCCTCGTCGCTGCCGACGGTGTCGGCCAGCGTGCCGAGCTCGAAGACCCGCCCCAGGACGCTGGCGGACTGCAACAGGTCGCGGGTGGGGTCGTCGAGCTGGGCGAGGCGCCGGGAGAGCACCTCGTGCACGGCGGCCGGCGGCTGAGCCTCCGCCATCAGCGCACCCAGGTCGCCGCGGTCGCGCGCCAGTCGGGCGTACTCGACGAGGAAGAACGGGTTGCCCTCGGTACGACGGCGCAGCGCGGCGACGTCGGAGTCGCTGGGCTCGGCCTCGGAGACCTGCCGGAAGACCTGGGCGGTCGCGTCGGCCGAGATGCCGCGCAGCTGCAGCCGCAGCGCGTGCCGGCGGGCCAGTGCCTCCGCCACCTCGGCCAGGGCGCCCTCCGGGGGCGGGTGCTCGCGCCACGTGGTGAGGACCAGCAGCCGCGGCACGGCACCGTCGGCCACCGCGGCCTCGGTCAGCAGCCGCAGGACCCGCAGGCTGGAGGTATCGGCCCAGTGCAGGTCGTCGAGGACGAGCATCAGGGGTCCCGCGGTCGCCGCGGCCAGCACCTGGTCGACCACGGCCTCCCAGGCGCGGAAGGCGGCCCCGCTGTCCTCCCCGCCCTCGCCACCGCCGCTGGGCAGCTCGGAGCCGAGCCGTTCGAGGACGGTCGCCCAGGGCCACAGGGCCGGTGCGCCGTCGTCCTGGGAGCAGCGACCCCAGGCGATGGCCACGCCGTGGTCGGCGGCGTACGTCGCCGCCTCGATCGCGAGCCGGCTCTTGCCGATGCCGGGCTCGCCGGTGAGCGCGACGAACGCTGGACCGCCGTGGGCGCCGGCGGCGATGTCGTCGACGAGCGCGGTCAGGGCCGCCAGCTCCTCGTCCCGGCCCGCCAGGGACCAGCCCCACAGCGTGGGGAAGGGGAGTGGGGCGGACACGTCCGGAGCCGCCGGAGCCGCCGGAGCCGCCGGGGTCGGCGGAACCGGCGCCGGCGTCGCCAGCGTCGGGGCGTCCTGCCGCAGCACCGCGGCCTGCACGGCGCGCAGCTCCGGACCGGGCTCCAGCCCGAGCTCCTCGTCCAGGACGTCGCGCACCTGGCGCAGCACGGCCAGCGCATCGGCCTGGCGCCCCGAGCCGGCCAGGGCGAGCGCCCGCAGCGCCCACGCCCGCTCGCGCAGCGGGTGCTGGCGGGTCAGCGCGTCGAGCTCGGCGGCCACCGTGGCGTGCAGCCCGAGCAGGACGCCGAGCGCGGCCCGGTCCTCCGCGGCCAGCAGGCGCAGCTCCTCCAGCCGGGCGCGCTCGGCCTCGGCGGCCGGGACGTCGCCGAGGTCGGCGTACGGCGTCCCCCGCCAGAGCGCCAGCGCTTGCTCGAGCTCGTCGTGGAGCCGGTCGAGGGTGGCCTGGTCCGAGGAGCCTGACGGCAGGGCCCGACCGCGGCACAGGGCGTCGGCCAGCGGCGCGACGGCGGTGTGCGCCGCGGAGACGACCGCCTCGAACGCGGCCGTGTCGAGGTCGCCCTCGGGCAGCCGCAGCGCGTAGCCGGGCTGCTCGGTGACGAGCAGCGTCCCGCCACCCCGCGTGGTGCGCTCGGGCTCCAGGGCGCGGCGGAGCCCGGCGACGTACCCCTGGAGCGTGCCGGCGACTCCGGGTGGCGGGGCCCCGTTCCACACGATGTCGGCGAGGGTGTCGACCGCCACGGCGCGCCCACGGTGCAGGGCGAGCGCGGCCAGGAGGGCCCGTTGCTTCGGGCCGCCGATGCCGACGGGCCCCGAGCCGTCGGTGGCCACGGTCGTGCCGAGGACACCGATCCGCATGGGGGAAGGATAGGGACGCCCGGTCAGGCTGTCAGCGGAGTGTGTCCGCCGACCCGATCCGCCACACCGCGAGGCCGCGGACCCCGGCCTCCCGCGCCAGGTCGACGCGCAGCGCGTAGGAGCGCCGGTCCGACCACCACACGATGGTCCCGTCGGAGAGCCGCGCGGTCCACTCGCCCACGCCCGCGCGCCAGTGGGGCGTCGCCCCGTCGCGGTGCACGATGCCGCGGGCCTGCCGCACGCCGAGGCTGCGGCCGGTCCCGTGCCGCGGCCAGGTGTAGCCGTAGCCGGCGACGCCGAGCTGCACCTGCTCGGGGGGTACGACGGTCAACAGCGCGTCCAGCGAGTCACGCTGCCAGGGGAGCGCGCCGATCGGGCCGGGGCCCGACCAGCCGGGGCCGTGCTGGTCGTAGGTCATCAGGTCGATCACGTCGACGGTCGCGGCGAGATCGGCGAGCCGGTAGCCGTGCTGCTCGTAGCCGTCGACGGTGGTCGAGGCGCTGATGTCGATCGACACGGTCCGCTCCGGCGGCATCTGGTCCTGCAGCGCCTGCGCGAAGGCGACGAGGCCGGGACCGTCGTCGGCGCGGACCAGCTCGAGGTCGACGTTGATCCCGTCCCACCCCTGGTCGGTCACGAACCCCGCGAGCCGGGTGGCGACCCGGTCGATCTTGCGGGGGCTCGACAGCAACCGGTGGTTGCGGGCGGCGTCGAAGTCGCCGGTCGCGTTGCTGTAGTTGCTGATCAGCAGCTCGGTGGCGAGGTCGTGGCCCTGCCCGGCGGCCAGCAGCGCGAGCGCCCCGTCGTTCGGCGCGCTGACCCCGCCGCCGTCGGCGGCGAGGGTGACGCCGGCGACGCTGAGCGTCGTCAGCCCGGCGGCGTTCCGGTCGAGGAGACCGGTCGTGGAGGAGTCCAGCGTCCACCCGGTCACCTGCAACCCCTCGGGGACCTGTCCGGTCGCCGGTCCCGGTGCGACCACGGCGAGCGCGGCCGCCGCGGACGCCAGCGAGGACAGCAGGAGGGCTCCGAGACGCATGGGACCACTGTGCCGCTAGCGTGGCTCGCGTGCACCGGTTCTCCTCGATCCTCCTCGTGGACCGGCGCGGGTGGCTGCTGCTGCAGGAGCGCGACGAGCACCCCGTGATCGACCCGGAGAAGTGGGGGCTGGTCGGCGGGCACGTCGAGGACGGCGAGGACTTCGAGCCGGCGGCGTACCGCGAGCTCGCCGAGGAGACCGGCATCGAGCTGCCTCCCGGCACCCTGCAGCTCTTCCGGGAGATCGAGGTCTTCCACGAGGGCTACGGCACCCTGGACACCGCCCAGGTCTGGTACGCCGCCAGCGACCGCACCGACGCCGACGTGGTCGCCAGCGAGGGCCGGCAGATCGTGTTCGTCGAGCCCGGGCGGGCGCGCCGGCTCGACCTGTCCGCCTCGGCCTCCGTCGTCGTCCCGGCGTTCCTCGACTCGGCGGAGTACCGGGAGCTGCGAGCGTGACCGGTGGTCTCGACCCGGGCGTCTTCGCCCTCGCCTTCCTCGCCGTGCTCGCCGGCGCCGTCGTCCAGGCGGTCGTCGGCCTCGGCATCGGGCTGGTCGCCGCTCCGGTGATCACCCTGCTCGCACCCCAGCTCATGCCCGGGGTGCTGATCAGCCTCGCGTTCGTCCTGCCGATGATCACGCTCGCCGAGGAGCGCCGCGACATCGACTGGCACGGCCTGAACTGGTCGCTGCCCGCGCGGGTCCTCGGCACGGTCGCGGGCGTCTGGGTGGTGACCACGTTCACCGCCGACCAGCTCGGGGTCTTCATCGGCTCGATCGTGCTGCTCGCCGTCCTGGTGACCTGGCACGCGGTGGAGGTGCCGGTCAACCGCGGCACGCTGAGCGCCGCGGGGTTCGTCGGCGGGGTGACCGGGACGGCCACGTCGATCGGCGGGCCGCCGTTCGCGCTGCTCTACCAGCACCGGCCGCCACGGCAGATCCGCACCACGATGGCGGTCTACTTCCTCGTCGGCGCGGCGATCAGCCTGACCGGGCTCACCGTGTCCGGCGACCTGACCCGGCACCAGGTCGCGGTCGGCGCGCTGCTGCTGCCGGCCGTGGTGCTGGGGGTCGTCATCGGCGCGCCCCTCCGCCGCCTGCTGCCCACCCACCGGGTCCGTGCTGCCGTGCTCGCCGTCTCCGCCGCCTCGGCCCTGGTGCTGGTGGTCCGCTCGCTGGTGTGAGGCCGGCCCGGGTGGTCGGGGGGCGCGGGTGTGTGTGGGTGGGGGTGGGGGTGGGTGGCGAGTTTCGTCGGCCGGCCGACGAAATCCGACCCGGGACGACGAAGTTGCGTCGTCCCGGGTCGAAGTTCGTCGTCCCGCCCTACCGGTGTGGGTGGTGGCGTGGGAGTCGGTCGACCGGTGGGTCAGCCCGTCGGTCAGCCGGCCAGGCGTGCGGTGCTGGCGTGGATGGCGCGTTCGATCGTGCGCCGGGGGTGGTCGAGATCGGCCCAGACGGTGCGAAACATCCGCAACCCGGTCAGTTCCTCGAGAAGCACCTCGCGCGCCCGCTCCTCCCGGATCACGTCCTTGATGGTCTGCCCGGGGTGGAGGAGTCGGCCGTACTTGATGGCGCCGTCGAACTCGACGAGGAGACGCAGCTCGCGCAGCAGCATGTCGACCCGGCCGGCGAGGGTGCCGGAGGGATGGAAGACCTCGAACTGCGGCTCCACGTCGAACCCGTGGGTCCTGAAGAGGAGTCGCAGCCGCGTCTCGGCGACGGACTCCGCGCGGCCGTCGCTTAGCGGCACAGCAAGCTTGAGGACGGGCGAGTCCGACCATTCCCGCATCACCTCCGACGCGTAGCGGTCAAGCTCCTCGCGCGTCGTCAGCTCGTGGTGGAGCGTCCAGTCCAGGACGCCCACGGCCGGGGCCAGCGGGAGGAGGGAGGCGGTCTCCACAGCGGTGCGGCCGGGTGCGGTGATCCAGTGGTCTTCGGTGCGGGTCAGGTCGTGGACGCCGACCCATCCTCGGTGGTGGGTGATGCCGGCCTTGCGCCGATCACCGCGGCCGAAGAGGTTGGTCACGTGGACCGTGCTGAGGTCCAGGCCCCAGTCGGGCCCACCGCGTCGCAGGTGGGCGCTGGCGTGGGAGAGGGCGACGCGGTCGTCGTACTGCTGCATGACTGCCCGCCCGACCAGGACGTGACGCCCGGCCGGAGTCGCGGGAACCCAGACGGCGGGGTCGACGTAGGCGCCCTGGCGCATCCGGATCAGCTCGTCGGTCCTGACCATGCGGTGGAGCCAGTCGTCCTCGATCCCGGAGGCGATCGCGTCGCGCCGCAGCAGGATGCCGTGCTCGTCGAAAGGAAGGTGCATGCCGAGCAGACTCCCTGGGCCACACGGGCCCCGCGATCTATCTTCTCGTGGCTGTGGACGACCGGTCGGGGGTCAGTGCCTGTGGACCGTGACCGGGCCGTCGTCGGCGCGAGGCTGGGCAGCCGGGGCCGGACGCGCCCACCGGGACCAGAGGCCCGGAAGGGCGGGACGACGAATTCCGATCCGGGACGACAAAGCTTCGTCGTCCCGGATCGGATTTCGTCGGCCGGCCGACAAAACTCGACCAGCCGCGGCCGGCTGCCTCAGGCGGGGCGGACCGTGAGGGTCTGGCTGCTGGTGCCGATCGGGCCGGTCTCGTCGTGGACGACGCTGTGGGTCAGGCCGAGGCCGTCGGCCCCGAAGGTGACCCGGGTGTCGAGGCCGACCCACGCGCCCTGCGGGGCGGCGACGAGGTGGGCGGTGAGGTCGAGGTTGGGGAAGGCCACCGCCTGCGGGTCGGCCCGCACGGTCATGCCGTTGGCGATGTCGAGGAGACCGACGGTCGCCGCGAGGCGGCCGACCTCCCGGCCCTCGACGAGCGGGACCGGCGTCCGCACCCAGACGGTCGCGCGTCCGGGAGCGACCTGGCGGCGCCGTACCTCGACCGAGGCGATGAACCCGCCCGGCCAGATCGTGGTGGGGTCCCACGGCTCGTGGTCCTCCGGCCCGGGGATCGGGTCCAGTCCGGTGCCCGCGAGCGCGGCGGTGCCCCGGGGCTCGAGCAGCCAGGCGCGCAGCACGACGACCGCGCGGCCGCCGTGCGCGAGGGTCGCCTCCACCAGCTCGATGGTCCGACCCGGCCGCAGCACGCGGACCGAGACCTCGACCTCGGCCACCGGGACCGTGCCGAGGATGTCGTAGGACAGCCGGCTGACCAGCGCCGGGTCGTCGCGGCGGGCGGCCCGGTCGGCCTCCACGGCGTGCGCGAGCAGGCCGAGCGCGGGGGCGATGTGCTGGGTGGCGGTGTCCCAAGCGCCGCCGGTGTGCGCGGTGGCGCGGAAGGTGTGTTCGTCGGTCTGCTCGAAGTAGGCCATGGCGGTGCCGATGCTGCCACGGGCCCGTCTGGACCGGACCCGGCCCGTCGCAGGTCCGTCGCATGGTCTGATGTGGCCCATGGCGCACCAGCTCACCGTGATCCCCGTCCCCGGCCCCGGCGCGGAGGACGTCGTCGTCGGCGGCCCCGGGCCCGACGAGGGCGCCGTGTTCACCGGCACCGAGGACGGCAGCATCTTCCGCGTCAGCCACGACGGCCGGCGGATCGACCGGGTCGCCCACACCGGCGGCCGCCCGCTCGGCATCGAGATCGACCTCGACGGCCGGCTGCTGGTCTGCGACGCGCACCGCGGCGTGCTGCGCGTCGACCCGCGATCCGGCGGGATCGAGGCGGTCACCGACCGGATCGGGCGTGCGCCCATGATGTTCTGCAACAACGCCGCCATCGCCACCGACGGCACCGTCTGGTTCTCCGACTCGTCGTTGCACTACGGGATCGAGCAGTGGAAGGACGACTTCGTCCAGGACACGCGCACGGGCCGGCTCGCGCGGATGGGGTCGGACGCCCCGTCAGGAGGGAGCCCTGAGGTGGTCCTCGACGGCCTGGCGTTCGCGAACGGCGTGGCGCTCGCCGCCGACGAGTCGTACGTCGCCGTGGCCGAGACCGGCGCGCGCACGGTCGTGCGCTGGTGGCTCACCGGGCCGAAGGCCGGCACCCGTGACCTGCTCGTGGGCGACCTGCCCGGCTACCCCGACAACATCGCGCGGGGGAGCGACGGCCTGGTCTGGGTGTCGCTCGCGAGCCCGACCGACCCGGTGGTCGAGCGGCTCCAGCGGAGCCCGAAGCCGGTCCGCCGGGCCGTGACGCGGATCCCCGAGCGTCTCCAGCCCAAGCCGAAGCGCACGGTCCGCGCCCAGGCGTACGACGACGCCGGCACGCTCGTGCACGACCTGGACCTGCCCAGCGACGGGCCGGGCGGGTCATACCACATGGTCACCGGCGTCCGGGAGCACGACGGGCGGGTCTGGTTCGGCAGCCTGCACGAGCCGGCGATCGCGGTCGTCACGCTCCGCTGAGTTAGCCGGAACGGGCTGAGAACGTAGACTCGGCGGCTATGGGCCTCCTCGAATCGATCACGTCCCCCCGGGACCTGCGCGACCTCAGTGACGCCCAGCTGGAGGAGCTGGCGACGGAGATCCGCGACCTGCTGATCCGCACCGTGGCCACCAACACCGGTCACCTCGGACCCAACCTCGGCGTCGTCGAGCTGACCCTGGCGATCCACCGGGTCTTCGAGTCGCCGAGCGACCGCATCGTCTTCGACACCGGCCACCAGGCCTACGTGCACAAGCTCGTCACCGGCCGCGCCCCGGCGTTCGGGACCCTGCGGCGCGAGGGCGGCCTCAGCGGCTACCCGAGCCAGGCCGAGTCCGACCACGACATCGTCGAGAACTCCCACGCCTCGACCGCGTTGAGCTACGCCGACGGCCTGGCCAAGGCCTACACGATCCGGGGCGAGGACCGGCACGTCGTCGCGGTCATCGGTGACGGCGCCCTGACCGGCGGGATGGCCTGGGAGGCGCTCAACAACATCGCGATCGCCAAGCGCAGCCGCCTGGTGATCGTCGTCAACGACAACGGCCGCTCCTACACCCCGACGATCGGCGGCCTCGCCACCGCGCTCACCGCGCTGCGCACCAACCCGCGCTACGAGAACGTGCTCGACATGGTCAAGCGGCGGCTCAACGCCGTCCCGGGCGTCGGGCCGGCGGCGTACGACGCCCTCCACGCGATGAAGAAGGGCGTCAAGGACGCGCTCGCTCCCCAGGGGCTCTTCGAGGACCTCGGCCTGAAGTACGTCGGACCGGTCGACGGCCACGACCGCGCGGCCGTCGAGCACGCGCTCGCCCAGGCCAAGAGGTTCAACGGACCCGTGATCGTGCACGCGATCACGCGCAAGGGCTACGGCTACGACCCCGCCGAGCGGCACGAGGCCGACCAGTTCCACGCGCCGGGGCCGTTCGACGTGCAGACCGGCGCGGAGAAGCCCAAGGGCCGGATCTGGACCGACCACTTCGCCGACACCATGGTCGAGCTCGGCCAGCGCCGGCAGGACGTGGTCGCGATCACCGCGGCGATGATGCACCCGGTGGGCCTGGACAAGTTCCAGGCGCGGTTCCCGGACCGCACCTTCGACGTCGGCATCGCCGAGCAGCACGCCGCGACCTCGGCGGCCGGCCTGGCGATGGGCGGGCTCCACCCGGTCGTCGCGGTCTACGCGACCTTCCTCAACCGGGCCTTCGACCAGGTCCTCATGGACGTCGCGCTGCACCGCTGCGGCGTGACCTTCGTGCTCGACCGGGCAGGCGTGACGGGCGACGACGGCGCCAGCCACAACGGCATGTGGGACATGTCGATCCTCCAGGTCGTCCCCGGCCTGCGCCTGGCGGCGCCCCGGGACGCGACGCGGCTGCACGAGCTGGTCAACGAGGCCGTCGAGGTCGACGACGCCCCGACGGTGGTGCGGTTCCCCAAGGGGCCGCCGCCCGACGACATCGAGGCGATCGACCGCGTCGGCGGCGTCGACGTGCTGGTCCGCAGGGGCACCAAGGACGTGCTGGTCGTCGCGGTCGGCTCGATGGCGAGCGTCGCCGTCGAGGTCGCCGACCGCCTGGTCGCCCAGGGCATCGGCGTCACCGTGGTCGACCCCCGCTGGGTCAAGCCCGTCGACCCGGCGGTCGTCGAGCTCGCGCGCCAGCACCGGCTCGTCGTCAGCCTGGAGGACAACGGCGAGACGGGTGGCTGCGGCGCCGTCCTGCTCCAGACGCTGAACGCGGCCGGCGTCCACACCCCGTTCCGCCTGCACGGCATCCCGCAGGAGTTCCTGGACCACGCCAAGCGCGGCGCGATCCTCGAGCGGATCGGCCTGACCCCCCAGGCCCTCGCGCTCTGCATCGTGGAGGACATGACCTCGCTCGCCGACGGTCGTTCTCCCATCGATGTGGAGCAGACGACGTAGCCCAGCCCTCCTCCTCGCCGCAGCACTGCTGCCGGCGGGCCTGAGCGGCTGCTCCGGCTCCGACGCGCCCGAGCACGCGACCGCGCCCCCGCCGGACGTCGCCCGGGCGATCGCGCGCGCCCTGGACGCGCGCGCCCACGACGTACGCCACGGTGACGACGCCGCCTTCGCCCGCCTGGTCGCGGGCCCGCCGGCGTTCCGGGCCGAGCAGCGGACCTGGTTCGCCAACGTCACCCAGCTGCCCGTGGCCACGCTGGCCTACCGGGTCCACGACGACACCCTCGTGCGCGAGGGCGACCGCTACACCGTGACCGCCGACCTCGTCCTCGCGCTGGAGGGGTACGACGACCACCCGGTCGTCACGCCGGCCCGGTTCGGGTTCCGGGCCAGCGCCCGCCACCCGGGCCGCTTCCTGCTCACCTCGGCCAGCACCGCGGATCCGCAGCCGTGGGACCTCGGCCCGATCGACGTCCGACAGGGCTCGGGGGTGCTCGGTGTCTTCGACGCCGGCAGCGTGGCCGACGCCCCCGACCTCCTGACCTCGGTCGAGAGCGGCATCGCCAGCGTCTCGGCACAGGTGCCCTACGACTGGAGCCGTTCGGTCGTGCTCTATGCCCTCTCCGACCCGACCTTCCTCGACGGGCTGCCGGACGTGCCCGGCGACGATCCCGAGGGCCTCGATGCCCTGGCGTTCCCGGTGGGCCGCAGCACCCGCGTCGCCCTCAACCCGCGCATGCTCGACGAGGCAGGCAGCGAGCGGGACCGGCTGGTCCGCCACGAGCTCACCCACGTCGCGGTCGGGAGCCGCGACGACGCCGTACCGGTGTGGTTGTCGGAGGGGATCGCCGAGTGGGTCTCGGTCCGGTCACTGGCGCCGCAGGACCGCCGGATCCCCGACGCCGCGGTGGCGGCCGCCGAGGTGGACGTGGAGTCGGGCACCGCCGACCTGCCCGACGACGCGACGTTCAACGACGCGGACTCCGAGGCCCACTACGGCCTGGCCTGGTGGGCGATGGAGTCGCTCGCCGACAGCTACGGACCCCAGGCGCCCTGGCAGCTGCTCGACGCGATGGCCGTGCCCGGCGCCGACCCCGACGTGGTGCTGCGCGACCAGCTCGGCACCAGCACCGCCCAGCTCGCCCTGCAGGCCGACCGGCTGATCCTGTCGCTCTACGACCCCGGCGCCCGCTGACCGTCGACTGACGCGAAACGGCCCCTGGGAGGGGTTCCCAGGGGCCATTCGACGTCTCTCGACGAGCGGTCAGCGCTCCTTGCGGGCGACGATCTGGCCGAGGACGGCGTACCCGACGCACAGGTGCGCCGCGCCGACGTACCCCGCGACGGTGCTGCCGAAGGCGCCGTACGCCGGCACCGAGACGATCGCCCAGCTCTCGGCGACCATGGGCCACCACCGGGACAGACCGCGCCAGCGGCCGGCGACGGCGATCCGGATCCCGATGAGGAACATGCCCAGCATCGACAGCGGCCAGCACAGGTCGAGCAGCAGCCAGCCGGTCTTGTCCAGGTCCGAGACGCCGATGCCGTCGACGAAGGTCGAGGCGATGGCGAGGAGGAGGACGCCGGCCTCGAGGCGGAGGAAGAACCGGGCCAACCGGCCCTCGCCGAGCGCCTGGCTCTGCCAGAGCACGGTCAGCAGTCCCAGCAGGCCGATCTGGAACAGGCCCGAGACGGTCGAGAAGACCGCCTCCTCGGTCCCGCCGGAGGGGTCGGAGCCGATGACCACCATCCCGGCGGCCCAGGCGAGCGCGCCGGTGCTGAGCAGCATGCCGCGCTTGAAGTAGGGCCGGGCGGGGGGTCGTGTCGGGGTGGCGGGCAGGGTCGCCGCGGCCGGCCGGCGGACGTCGGTGCGGGCGGTGACGGGGGTCTGCTCGAGGGTCATGGCGTTGCTCCTGGGTGTGGGGGGCGGCCTCGTTGCCGCCCGATGACCGGAACTCTCCGCGGGACGCCGCCCCGGGCAGCAGGGAGCGGTGTCCCTCGTCGGGTCCCTCGACGCCGTCCCGGGTGAGCGGGACTCCGAACCCGGGACGGCGGGACGTGGCGCCACGGATACTGCTGGACGTGACTCCCACACCCGGTCGCGTCCCGGTCGCCGTCGTGTCGGTGCTCGCGCTCGTCGCGGTCGCGGCGTGCCTGTGGCTCGACGTCGTCAACGACCCGGAGGACCGGGCCCGGGCGTCGATGGGCTGGGGGACCTTCTCGGCGGCGGTCGGGGTGATCGCCGTCGGTACGGCGGTGCCGGTGCTCCGGCGGTACCCGCGCCACCCGGTGGCGTGGGTGATCACCGGGACCGGCCTGCTGTGGGGCCTGGACGGGGTGTCGGAGTCCTGGGCGGCGTTCGGAATGGCGCACACGCCGTACCTCCCGCTGACGGGGTTCGCGGTCTGGGTCGTCGCGCAGCTGGGCGCGTTCTTGCTGGTCGGGTTGCCGACCGTGCTCGTGCTCTACCCGACCGGCCACCTGATGCCCGGGCGCTGGGGGAGGGCCGGCGCCCTCGCGATCGTGATGTCGTGCGCGCTGCCGAGCCTGCTGCTCTTCGCGCCGATGTCGATCGTCGGCGACGAGGAGCCGCTCCCGATGGACACCGGGATGCCGGAGCTCCCGCTGCCCGAGGGCGTGTTCCTCACGCTGCTGGGTGTCGCCCGTGTGGTGACCTTGCTGGCCGTCCCGCTGGCGGTGGCCGTCCTCTTCGCCCGGCAGCGACGGGCCTCGGTCCGCGAGCGGATGCAGATCCGCTGGCTCCTGTGGGCTGCGGTCGTCTGCATCGTCACGGCCGGGCTCGGGCTCGTCCTGCACAACGGCTGGGTCGTCTCCCTCGCGCTCGTCGTCGCCCTCGCGGTCACCGGCGTCTCGATCGCGATCGGGATCCTCGACCCCGAGCTCGGCGACGTGGACGCGCTGATGGGCGGCACCCTGGTGTGGGCGGTGGTCGCGGGGACCGTGATCACCATCGACGTAGCGCTGGTGGCCGCGTTGGACGCCGTGCTCGGCGACCGGCTCAGCGAGCGCGACGCCACGCTGATCCTCCTGCTGGTGGCCGTGACGATCTACGCCCCGGTCCGTGGCTGGATCTCCAGCGTGGTGCGACGCGCGCTCGTCGGCCGCCGAGGCGACCGCTACGCCGTCGTCACCGACCTCGCGGCCCGCCTCGAGGGCACGCCCGACGTCCGGGCCCAGCTGCCCGCGCTCGCCACCGAGGTGGCGTCGGCCTTCAAGCTCGACTACGTGCGGGTCGAGGTGCTCGGCCACGCCGGTGGAACGGTCTCGGCGGTCCACGGCACCCGGCCGGGGGAGGTCCGCGAGGTGCCGATCCGGTACGGCGAGGAGGAGATCGGCCGGCTCGAGCTGCCCGCCCGCGGCGTGCGGTCGATGCTGTCGCGCCGCGACCAGGCGCTGCTCTTCGACGTCGTGCGCCAGGCGGCCATGGCCGTGCGCAGCTCGCGGCTGGCCGCGGACCTCCAGCAGTCCCGCGAGCAGCTGGTCCTGGCGCGCGAGGACGACCGCCGTCGCATCCGCCGCGACCTCCACGACGGCCTCGGGCCGGTCCTGGGCGGGGTCGCGATGCGCCTGGACGCCGCGGGCAACGCGCTCGACCGCGACCCCGAGACGACCCGGCGCCTGGTCGCCCAGTCGCGGCAGGACGTCACCGACGCCTTGGCCGACGTCCGCCGGCTGGTCCAGGGCCTGCGGCCCCCGGCGCTCGACGACCTGGGCCTGCTGGCCGCTCTCGACCAGCAGGCCGAGCGGCTCGGCTCGGCCGACCTCGCGGTCACCGTCGCAGCCGAGGACGTCCCGTCGCTGCCGGCCGCGGTGGAGGTCGCCGCCTACCGCATCGCCTCGGAGGCGCTCACCAACACCGCGCGGCACGCGGGCGCCCGGCACGCCGCCGTACGCCTGGTCGGGAGCTCCCACGCGCTGCTCGTCGAGGTCGCCGACGACGGTCGCGGCATCGATCCCGCCGTGACGGCGGGAGTCGGGTTACGGTCCATCCGCGAGCGGGCCGAGGAGCTCGGTGGCCGCACCGAGATCAGCTGTCCGACGTCCGGCGGCACCCGGGTCCGGGCCTGGTTGCCGATGACCCCGATCCCGGCCGAGGAGCACCGATGAGCGAGCGCGTCCGGGTGTTGATCGCCGACGACCACCCCGTCTTCCGCGACGGGCTGGCGTCGCTGCTCGAGACCCAGCCCGAGGTCGAGGTCGTGGCGACGGCCGCCGACGGCGCGGAGGCGGTCGCGCTGGCGGCCGAGCACGCACCCGACGTGGTCGTGATGGACCTGCAGATGCCGGTCATGAACGGCATCGACGCGACCCGCCGGCTCGCCGAGACCCAGCCGGACGTGCGCGTCCTGGTGTTCACGATGGGGGAGGAGGACGGCACGGTCCTGGCCGCGATGCGCGCCGGGGCGCGCGGCTACCTGGTCAAGGGCGCCAGCCAGGACGAGGTCGCCCGCGCGATCTCGACGGTGCAGGCCGGCGGGCTGGTCTTCGGGGCGTCGCTCGCCCTGCGGATCGCCGACCTCCTCTCGGGGTCGACCACCCCGGACCGCTCGGCCTTCCCGCAGCTGACCGAGCGGGAGCTGGAGATCCTCGACCTGATCGCGGCGGGACGCAACAACGCCCAGATCGCGTCCGCGCTCTACCTCGCGCCGAAGACGGTCCGCAACAACGTCTCGAACATCCTCGCCAAGCTGCAGGCCACCGACCGCGCCGAGGCGATCATCCGCGCGCGCGACGCCGGTCTCGGCGGCGGCTGACCGGCGACGCGCGTGGGCGCGCGACGGACCGGGAACCGTGGCGGCATGGACGCTCTCGAGGTCTACCGCCGCAAGCGGGACTTCGCGCGCACGCCGGAGCCCGCCGGCGTCGTCGCGGCCGGCGCCGGGCGCCGCTTCGTCGTCCAACGGCACCGGGCCAGCCGGCTCCACTACGACCTGCGGTTCGAGATGGACGGCGTGCTGGTGAGCTGGGCGGTCCCGAAGGGACCCACGCTCGACCCGGGCGCCCGGCGGCTCGCGGTGCACGTCGAGGACCACCCGGTCGAGTACCTCCACTTCGAGGGCGTCATCCCGTCCCGGGAGTACGGCGGGGGCGACGTGATCGTGTGGGACACCGGCACCTGGGAGCCGGTCCACACCGACGACCCGGGCGCGGCGGTGCGGGACGGCGAGCTGCACGCCGAGGTCCACGGCGACAAGCTGCGCGGGCGACTCGTCCTCGTCCGTCGCGACGGCGACGAGAAGAACTGGGTGCTGCTCCACAAGCACGACGACCACGCGGTCGACGGCTGGGACCCCGAGGACCACCCCCGCTCGGTGCTGAGCGGCCGCACCAACGACGAGGTGCGGGCCGACCCCGACCGGCTGTGGCGCTCGGACGCGCCGGCGGCCGAGGCGAGCGTGTCACTGGCGCCGGAGATGCTCCCGGACGAGGCCATCGACGAGCTCGGCGAGCTCGGCCGGGAGGGCACCTGGGAGGTGTTCGGCCGGCGGCTGAAGATCACCAACCTGGACAAGGAGCTGTTCCCGGCCCCTCCCGACGGGTCCGGCCCGCCGGTGACCAAACGCGAGCTGCTCGCCTACGCCGCGCGCATCGCCCCGTTCGCGATGCCCTACCTCGCGGACCGTCCGCTCAACATGCACCGCTACCCCGACGGCGTCGGTGGCACGGGGTTCTGGCACAAGCAGCGACCCGACCACGCCCCGGAGTGGCTGCGCTGCTGGGAGAACCCCGACGCGGGCGCAGGGGAGACATCGGCGTACGTCGTCCCCGACGAGCCCGCCGCCCTGGTGTGGGCCGCCAACTTCGGCGCGCTGGAGTGGCACCCGTGGACCTCGCGCGTGGAGGCGCCGCACGAGCCGACGTACGCCCTGGTCGACCTCGACCCGGGGGAGCGGACCTCGTGGGAGGAGCTGCTGACGATCGCGCGGCTGCACCGCACGGCGCTGGAGCACCTCGGCGTCACCGCCCGCGCCAAGGTCACCGGCCGGCGGGGCGTCCAGATCTGGGTGCCGGTCGTCGACGGCTACACCTTCGACGACACCCGCGCCTGGGTCGAGCGGCTCTCGCGGACGGTCGGGAAGGTCGTGCCCGAGCTGGTCAGCTGGAAGTGGGAGGTCCGCGCCCGCGGGGGCCTCGCCCGCCTCGACTACACCCAGAACGCGATCAACAAGACGCTGGTCGCGCCGTACTCGCCCCGGCCAGCGGCCGGGGCGCCCGTGTCGGTCCCGATCGAGTGGGACGAGCTCGACGACCCCGACCTGCGGCCGGACCGGTGGACGATCCGCACCGTGCTCGACCGGCTCGCCGAGCGTGGCGACCCGTTCCGGGTGCTCCTCGGCGCGGCCCAGGAGCTGCCGGAGATCACCTGAGGTGGCTATCGCGCCGTGCGCGCCCGGGCGGCATCATCGGCAGATGGTGATCGAGCACGCCCTGCCCGCGGCCGGCTACGTGAGCGACGGCGGCCTGGAGACCGACCTGATCTTCAACCACGGCGTGGACCTCCCCGAGTTCGCGTCGTTCCCGCTCGTCGAGCACGAGCGCGGCCGCGCGCTGCTCAGCGGCTACTTCGACGGCTACGCCGAGGTCGCGCGACGGGCCGGCGCGGCCCTGACGATGGAGTCGCCGACGTGGCGGGCCAACCCCGACTGGGGAGCGCGGGTCGGCTACGACGCCGTCGCACTCGACCGCGTCAACACCGCGGCCATCGGCCTCCTCCAGGGGCTGCGCGAGGGGTACGCCGACCTGCCGGACGTCCGCATCATCGGGGCGATCGGCCCGCGCGGCGACGGGTACGTCGCCGGCGAGCGCGCCGACCCCGACGAGGCGGCGGACTACCACTCGGCGCAGGTCGACGCGATGGCGCGGGCCGGGGCGGACGTGGTCGCGGCGTACACGCTCACCGGACCCGAGGAGGGGATGGGGATCGTGCGGGCGGCGCGGTCCGCCGGCGTACCCGTGCTGGTCGGCTTCACCGTCGAGACCGACGGCCGGCTGCCGGACGGGACCGCCCTCCGCGAGGCCGTCGAGCGGGTCGACGCCTCGGACGCGCCGGACGGGTTCGTCGTCAACTGCGCCCACCCGACGCACATCGCGCCGGGGCTCGCCGCCGGCGACTGGCGGGACCGGATCGTCCAGGTCAACCCCAACGCCTCCACGCTGACCCACGCCGAGCTCGACGCCGCCGAGGAGCTCGACGAGGGCGACCTCGGCCTGCTCACCAGCTCGTACGACGACCTCCGGCCGCTCTTGCCGGGGCTGCGCGTCGTCGGTGGCTGCTGTGGCACCGACGCCCGGCACGTCGCGGCGCTGTGGGGGGTGCCGCACCCCGGCTGACGCGCGGGGCAGCCCGGATCAGCAGCCGGATCAGCGGCGGCGGATCGCCAGCGCCGCGACGTCGTCGTCGCGGGTGGGGTCGCGCACCTCGTCGACCACGGCGCGGACGAACTCCGGCAGCGGCCCGCCGGAGAGCTGGCGGCTGGCCGCGACGAGGCGGGCGGTGCCGACGTCGGCGTCCTCGCCGCGGCGCTCGACGAGACCGTCGGTGAAGAGCAGGGCGGTGTCGCCGGGGCCGAAGGCCACCGTCACGACGTTCCGCGTGCCTCCACCAGCGCCGAGCAGCATGGTCTCGTCGGGCTCGACGACCTCGACGCTGCCGCCGGTCCGGAGGACGAGCGGTGCCGGGTGGCCGGCGCTGATCAGCCGGAGCTCACCTGCGGGGCGGTCGCCGACGGCGTACGCGATGGTCACGAGGTGCTCGAGCCCGAGCCGCTCGAAGACGAGGTCCAGGCCCGTCATCACGGCCGTCGGGTCGGGGTCGAGCGCGATCAGGGTGCGGATCGCCGAGCGCATCTGGGCCATCACCGAGGCCGCGTGGACCCCGCGCCCCATCACGTCGCCGACGAAGACCGCGACCCGGCCCTCGCCGAGGTCGACCACGTCGTAGAAGTCGCCGCCGGCGTCGGTGCGACCCGACGGCTGGTAGACGACCGCGGTCTCCCAGCCCGCCAGGTCGGGCAGCCGCTCGGGCAGCACGGCGTGCTGGAGGCGCAGGGCGACGTCGCGCAGCTCCGAGTGCAGCTCGGCGTTGTCGATGGCGACCGCAGCGCGTCGGGCCAGGTCCTCCCCGAAGGACCGGTCGTCGGCGACGAAGCGGCGGCTGCCCTCGCCGGCGATCCACATGATGACGCCGAGCACCCGGTCGCCGGTCGTCAGCGGGCAGATCAGCATGCTCCGGGGAGCGACCCGGCGCAGGAGATCGAGGTGCTCCTCGTCCGTCGCGCGGAACGCGAGCATCTCGTCGGTGATGTCGGGGACCAGGACCGACCGGCCGGTGCGCAGCACCTGGTAGGGGCCGGCCACGGCGTCCTCGGCCGGCGGGTAGCGGTGCTCCAGGTCCTCCACCAGGGGCCGGCTCGCCGGGTCGGCGTGCGCGACCGCGATCGTGCGCAGCCGGTCGTCGTCGGCCACGGCGATCGCGCACCAGTCCGCGAACCAGGGGACCGCGGCCTCGGCGACGGCGGCCAGGGTCTTCTCGTAGTCGAGCTGGCCCGACAGCTGCGCGCTGACCTCGGCGAGGAACGTCAGCTTCGCCTCGCGATCGGTGGCCTCGGCCTGCGCCTGGATCCGGTCGATCGCCTGGGCGGTCATGTCGGCCAGCAGCGTCAGGAACAGCAGCTCGGGTGCGTCGAAGCGGCGCCGGCCGGGGAACGACATCGTCACCACGCCGAGCGCGCGGTCGCCCACGACCAGCGGCAGGCACACCATGGACCGCTCGCCGGACGCCGCCCGCTCGAGGTCGGGGTAGCGGGCCGCGATGTCGTCGCGGCCCACCAGGACCAGGGGCCGGCCACTGCTCAGCGCGTCGGCGGCCGGCGTCCCGCCGTGCCGGGAGTACGACGACCAGCGGGCCGCCACGCCGTCCAGCCCACCCCGGATCCCCACGAGCGCGAGGTGGTCGTCGTCGACCACGAGCGAGATGGAGCCGACGGTCGCACCCGCGGCGTCGGTCATCTGGTCGGTGACGACCGTCGCCACGTCGGCGACGGTCTCGGCCCCGAGGAGGTCAGTGCTGACGCTGGTGAGCCGGTTGAGCCGTCGGGTGAGGATCCGGGCGTGCCGCGTGTCCTCGGCGAGCAGCACGGTGCCGGTGACGCGGGTGTCGGCGTAGGCCGGTGACCACGACGTGGCGAGCTCGCGGGGCTGGTCGCCGGCGCACACCAGGAAGAGCTCGCCGGACCACGCCGCACCGGAGAGCACCCGCTCGGTGACCTCGGCGGCCGCACCCCGGTCCGCCTCGGCGAACAGGCGGTCGCGCAGGCTCGAACCGACCAGCGTCGGGACCTCCCCGAAGAGCTGGCGGGCGGCGGCGTTGGCGTAGCCGATCTCGCCGTCGGCGTCCGCCACGACGGCCGCCACGAGCAGCTCGTCGAGCAGCGTCACCGAGGGTTGCCACGACATGCGCCGATGCTGTCACGGCGCCGGTGGGCCGTGGGGAGCAATCGCCGCACCTGTGGGTGAAGGGGCCCCGACCCCGTCAGGCCACCCGGACCGGCGTCCGTCGGGTCGTGAAGCGCCAGACCTGCGCGGCCAGCTGCCTGCTGAGCCGGATGCAGCCGTGCGAGGACGCCATGTCGGTCCCGAGGATCCAGTCGGCGTGGATCTGGTGGCCGTTCGACTTGTGGCGGGGGATCCGGTGGAACCCGATGCCGCACGGCGCGAACCGCACGAAGTCGTCGAGCCACAGGCCGCCGCTGGTCGCCGAGTTGCGCTTGATCCGGGCGGCGCGGCCGCAGTAGGAGCCGGTCGCGTAGGAGCCGTGGTGGAGCACGGACGGGTTGTCGACCATGCCGCCCTGCGCGACGACCCGGCCCTTCGGGCCGACCAGCCAGACCCAGTTCTGGTGCTGGGAGATGACGATCCGCCGGCCGGCGCCCGTGCGGGCCGGGACCGGCCGCACGTCGCAGCGCGGCGCGTCCTCGTCGTACAGCCGCTTGCGCGTGCGCGCGTCGAGGTGGCCGCTCTGCCGCATCGCCGAACGCGACTGGAACCGGACCACCGCCGACCGCGTCCACGGCCCGACCTCGCCGTCGACCGGTCCCGCGGCGCACCCGAGCGCGTTGAGGCGCTTCTGCGCCTTGACCACCCAGTCCTGGGGCCCCGGGTCCTGGGCCGCCCCGGCCGGGGACGGGGCCGTGGTCACGCACGTGGTGAGGGCCACGAGCGCGGCCAGGATCCCAACGAGCCGACGCCTCATGTCGTCAGTCAAGCACGGGGCGCGCTGCAGGTTTCCCCGGTCAGCCGGGGATCCCTGGACTTAATGGGTGTTGCAACACCCACTAGGTCCAGGGATTGCCCACGAAGTCGCACGCGACCCCGGCGCCACCGGCCGCGAGCCGCGAGCCGCGAGCCTCAGTGGAAGCTGCCCAGTCCCTCGCGCTCGAGCAGCATCGTCAGGCCGCCGTTCCAGAAGGAGAACCCGGCGCCGGTGATCATCGCCAGGTCGAGGTCCTCGGCCGCCGCGACGACGCCCTCGTCGAGCATCCGGCGCGCCTCGTCGGCGAGCGCGGTGAGCACCCGGGTCCGGACCTCGGCACGGTCCAGGACGACCGGGGACGCCGGCGTCTCGAGCATCGCCTCGACCTCGGGGTCGATCGCCCCGTCGGGCCCGTAGTACGACGACTTCCGCGCCGCGACCACCCGCTCGAGCGCGGGGGAGACGTAGAAGCGGTCGGGGAAGGCACGGTGCAGAGTCTCGTTGTTGTGCAGCGCGATCGCCGGCCCGACCAGCGAGAGCAGGACGAACGGCGGCATCGGGGCCACCCCCGCGAACGCGCCGTCGACGACCGGCACCGGGGTGCCCTCGTCGACGATCCGGCCGACCTCGCCCATGAAGCGGCCGAGGAGCCGGTTGACGATGAACGACGGGCTGTCCTTGACCAGGATCGTGGTCTTCTTCAGCGCCTTGCCGGTGGCGAACGCGGTCGCGAGCGTGGCGTCGTCGGTCTGCTCGCCCTTGACGATCTCGAGCAGCGGCATCACCGCGACCGGGTTGAAGAAGTGGAAGCCCACGACCCGCTCGGGGTGCTCGAGGTCGGCCGCCATCTCGGTGATCGACAGCGACGAGGTGTTGGTGGCCAGCACGCACTCGGGGGACACGGCCTTCTCGACGTCGGCGAACACCGACTTCTTGACCGACATCTCCTCGAAGACCGCCTCGATGACGAAGTCCGCGTCCGCGAACACCTCGCCCTTGTCGACGGCCCCGGTCACCAGTGCCTTGTGCCGGTTGGCCTTGTCCGGGCCGATGCGCCCCTTGGCGAGGAGCTTGTCGATCTCGGCGTGCACGTAGCCGACGCCCTTGTCGACGCGCTCCTGGTCGAGGTCGGTCAGCACGACCGGGACCTCGAGGCGGCGCACGAAGAGCAGCGCGAGCTGCGAGGCCATCAGGCCGGCGCCCACGATCCCGACCTTGGTGACCGGGCGGGCCAGCGACCGGTCCGGGGCACCGGCCGGGCGCTTGGCGCGCTTCTGCACCAGGTCGAAGGCGTAGAGCGAGGCGAGCAGCTCGGGCGTGTGCGACATCGCCTCGAGGGCGTCGTCCTCCCGGGCGAAGCCGGCGTCGCGGTCGCCGTCGCGGGCGGCGTCGATCAGCTCGACGGCCTGGAGGGCGGCCGGGCTGGCGCCGCCGGTCTTGGCCTGCACGAGCGCGCGGGCGCGCTCGACGGCGCCGTCCCACGCCGCACCCCGGTCGACCTTCGGGCGGTCGACGACGAGCTCGCCGGCGATCACGGCCGCCGCCCAGCGCAGCGACTCCTCGAGGTAGTCGGCTCCGGAGAAGACCGCGTCGGCCAGGCCGAGCTCGTACGCCGCAGCGCCACCGAGCGTCTTGCCGTTGTTGAGCGGGTTCTCGAGCACCACGGTCACGGCGGCCTCGGCGCCGAGCAGGTTGGGCACGAGGAACGCGCCGCCCCAGCCGGGGACCAGCCCGAGCATCACCTCGGGCAGGCCGAGGGCCGGCGCGCTGTCCATGACGGTGCGGTAGTGGCAGTGCAGCGCGACCTCGAGGCCGCCGCCGAGGGCCAGGCCGTTGATGAACCCGAACGACGTCTTGCCGCCCGGGTCGCCGAGCTTGCGGAACACGGCGTGGCCGAGCTCGGCCACGACCCGCACCGCGTCGGGGCCGCCGCCGGCGACCGAGGTCAGGTCGGCCCCTGCGGCCAGGATGAACGGTTTCCCGGTCACGCCGATCGAGGTGATCTCGTCGTCGGCCAGCGCAGCATCGATCGCGGTGTTGAGCTCGATGAGCGAGCGGGGCCCGAAGGTGTTCGGCTTGGTGTGGTCCTCGCCGTTGTCGAGCGTGATCAGGCCCATCACCCCGGTGCTGCGGCCCTCCACGGTGGGCAGCGTGACCTTGCGCAGGTGGGCCCTGGTCACTCGCTCGGCGTCGGAGGAGATCTCCTGCGCGCGGGCCAGCAGGTTCGTCAGGTCCTTCATCAGGCGTCTCCCTCGGTGGTCGAGCTCGTCGAGACCCAGTGCGGGTTCTCCCAGATGACGGTGCCGCCCATGCCGATGCCGATGCACATGGTCGTCAGGCCGTAGCGCACCTCGGGGTGCTCCTCGAAGGCCCGGGCGAGCTGGGTCATCAGCCGCACGCCGGAGGAGGCGAGCGGGTGACCCATCGCGATCGCGCCGCCGTAGGGGTTCACGCGCGGGTCGTCGTCGGCGATCCCGAAGTGCTCGAGGAAGGCGAGCACCTGCACGGCGAACGCCTCGTTGACCTCGAAGGCCCCGATGTCGTCGATCGTGAGGCCGGCCTGCTTCAGCGCCTTCTCGGTCGCGGGGATCGGCCCGGCACCCATGACCTCGGGCTCGACGCCGACGAAGCTGTACGACACGAGCCGCATCTTCACCGGCAGCCCGAGCTCGCGCGCGGTCTCCTCGTCGGCGAGCAGGGCAGCGGTCGCGCCGTCGTTGATGCCCGCCGCATTGCCGGCGGTCACCTTCCCGTGCGCGCGGAACGGCGTCTTCAGGGTCGCGAGCGACTCCAGGGTCGTGCCCGGGCGCATCGGCTCGTCGCTGACCGCGAGCCCCCAGCCCTGCTCGGCGGAGCGCGTGGCGACCGGCACCAGGTCGGGCTGGATCCGGCCCGCCTCGTACGCCGCCGCCGTCTTCTCCTGCGAGCGGACCGCGTAGGCGTCCACTCGCTCCTTGGTGATCGTCGGGTAGCGGTCGTGCAGGTTCTCGGCCGTCTTGCCCATCACGAGCGCGTCGGGGTCGACGAGCCGCTCGGAGACGATCCGGGGGTTGGGGTCGACGCCCTCGCCCATCGGGTGGCGGCCCATGTGCTCGACGCCGCCGGCGATGGCGACGTCGTACGAGCCAAAGGCGATGCCGGAAGCAGTCGTGGTGACCGCGGTCATCGCGCCCGCGCACATCCGGTCGATCGCGTAGCCGGGCACGCTCTGCGGCAGGCCCGAGAGCAGCGCGGCGGTGCGGCCGATGGTCAGGCCCTGGTCGCCGATCTGGGTGGTGGCGGCGACGGCCACCTCGTCGACGCGCTCGGGCGGGAGCGACGGGTTGCGGCGCAGCAGCTCGCGGATGCACTTGATGACGAGGTCGTCGGCACGGGTCTCGGCGTACTGGCCGTTGGCCTTGCCGACTCCGAACGGGGTGCGCACGCCGTCGACGAAGACGACTTCACGCAGCTGACGGGACACGGGGTCTCCTCCCGGAGATGGGGGATCGGGATGCCGGTCAGGTTACCCCTCGGTAACCACGCCGGCACCCGGTGCGGGTGTGACGTCGCCCTCGCCCGACGGGCGGCGGTCGCACGCACCGCATCACCCGATCACTACTGTGTCCGCATGCCCGACCGCCTCGTGCACATCGTCGACGACGTCCCCGAGCTCGAGGACGCCCCCGCCCTGACGATGGTGGTGGTGCTCGACGGGTTCCTCGACGCGGGCAACGCGTCGGGCCGGGCGGCCCAGCACCTCGTCGACCTGTCCGACGGCCGGGTCGTCGCCACCTTCGACGTCGACGAGCTGCACGACTACCGCGCGCGGCGGCCTCCGATGTCGTTCGTGCGCGACCACTACGCGTCGTACGACGCCCCGCGGCTGGTCGTCCGCCTCCTCGGCGACGCGGGCGGGACGCCGTACCTGCTGCTGCACGGCCCCGAGCCCGACACCCGCTGGGAGGGCTTCTGCCACGCGGTGCGCGAGGTCGTCGAGCGGTTCGGCGTGACGCGCGTGGTCGGGATGGGGTCGGTGCCGATGGCCGTCCCGCACACCCGGCCGATCGCGATCACCCACCACGCCAACCGCCCCGAGCTGCTGACCGGCGAGAGCCCGTGGCGCGGCGAGCTGCGGATCCCGAGCAGCGCCCAGGCGCTGCTCGAGGTCCGCCTCGGCGAGTGGGGCCACGACGCGCTGGGGTTCGTGGCGCACGTGCCCCACTACCTCGCCCAGATGGATTACCCGCGCGCGGCGGCGGCCCTGCTGGAGCAGGTCGAGCTCGGCGGACGCCTGACGATCGACCTGTCCGGGCTGCGGGCCGAGGCGGAGGACACCGAGGCGGAGGTCGCGCGCTACCTCGACGCCAACCCGGAGGTCGCCGAGGTGGTCGAGGCGCTGGAGCGCCAGTACGACGCCTTCGAGCGTGCCGAGGAGAGCGGGTCGAGCCTGCTGGCGCAGGAGCAGCGCATCCCGACCGGCGAGGAGCTCGGCAAGGAGTTCGAGCGGTTCCTCGCCGGGCTCGACGGACCCGAGCCGTCCGGCGACGGCCCGGCCGAGGGCGAGGGCTGATGCCGCGCGACGCCGACGAGCTCGTCGAGCTGCTCGACCTCGAGACGATCGACGACAACCTGTTCCGCGGTGCCCAGATGCCGACCAGCCGGCCGATCGTCTTCGGCGGCCAGGCCGCCGCCCAGGCGCTGGTCGCGGCGTCGCGCACCGTGCCCGACGGCTTCGCGGTCCACTCGCTGCACTCCTACTTCCTGCAGCCCGGTGACCCGTCCGCGCCGACAATCTACGACGTCGACAACCTGCGCGACGGCCGGTCCTTCCTGACCCGCCGCGTGATCGCGCAGCAGCACGGGCGGCCGATCTACGCGCAGACGGCCAGCTACCACAAGGAGGAGCCCGGGCTCGAGCACGAGGAGCCGATGCCCGAGGTGCCCGACCCCGAGGACTGCCGGCCCGTCTCGCGGCGTACCCGGGACGAGCTGCACGCCGACCAGTGGTCGGTGGCCGACATCCGCGTGATCGGGTCGTCCGCGGTCGGCGGCCTGGAGGACGACCCGTCGCGCCCGGGTCGTCAGCGGGTCTGGCTGCGCGTCTCGTCCCCGCTGCCCGACGACCCGTTCTGGCACGCGGCGGCGTTCACCTACCTCTCCGACATGACCCTGGCCGGGGCCACGCTCTCGGCGCACGGCCTGAGCTTCGGGTCGGGGGAGGTGTTCCTGGCCTCGCTCGACCACGCGGTCTGGTTCCACCGGCCGTTCCGCGCCGACGAGTGGTGGCTCTACGACCAGCACTCCCCGGCCACCGCGAACGGTCGCGGCCTGGTGCTCGCCCGGGTCTTCCAGCCCGGTCGCGGGCTCGTCGCCTCCGTGGCGCAGGAGGCCGTGCTGCGGCCGCGGAAGGCCGCGTCACCAGGGTCGCAAGGAGGCGTCCGATGAGTCCGACCGAGGAGCTCGTCGACCTGCTCGACCTCGAGGAGCTCGACACCGACCTCTATCGGGGCACCCAGCCGGTCACCGTGCGGGCCCGCGTCTACGGCGGTCAGGTGGCCGCGCAGGCACTGATGGCCGCCATCCGCACCGTCGACCCGTCGTACGCCGTGCACTCGCTGCACTCCTACTTCCTGCTCGGCGGCGACTACGCGGTCCCGATCGTCTACGACGTCGAGCGGATCCGTGACGGGCGGACCTTCCTGACCCGACGGGTCGTCGCGCGGCAGCACGGCCGCCCGATCTACTACCAGACCGTCAACTTCGCCACCGTCGAGGAGGGCTGGGAGCACCAGGACGTGATGCCGGAGGTCGGTGCGCCCGACACCGGCTTCGACCTGGTCGAGGTGATGCGCCGCGGCGGCAACGCCGAGGCGGACGCGCTCGGCAAGGAGTGGGGCGCGCTGGACGTGCGCTGGCTCGGCAACACCCGCTACGGCCTCGAGCCCGACGGCGGGCACGTCTCCCAGGCGCGGATGTGGATCCGGCTGCGCGAGGGGCTCCCGGTGGACCCGGCGGTCCACGTCGCGGCGTTCACCTACGCCAGCGACGTCAGCCTGCTCGGCGCCACGCTCTCGGTGCACGGCAGCAACCCGGCCAAGGTGCAGATGGCCTCCCTGGACCACTCCATCTGGTTCCACCGGCCCTTCCGCGCCGACCGATGGTGGCTCTACGACCAGTGGTCCCCGTCCGCCCAGGGCGCCCGTGGGCTCGCCTTCGGGCGGGTCTTCGCCGAGGACGGCACGCTGGTCGCCACCGTCGCCCAGGAGGGCCTGATCCGCCCGCGCGGCGACGACTACACCGGCCCCGGCCAGGCCTGACGGTCGAATCGAGACTTCCGTCGGTCGAGTCGGGAGTTCTGACCACTTGAGTCGGGAGTTCTGACGGTCGAGTCGGGCGTTGTCACCGGCCGGGACGGACGCTGAGGGACGCTCAGCCCGATCCGCGCGGCGGGAGGGCACATGAGGCCACGGCCGGGCCCAGGTCAGCTCGGGGCGACGCCCGCCAGGATCGTCAGCACCGCGACCGCGAGGCCGAGGCCGCCGACGACCAGTGCCGCCCCGCCCAGGTGGCGGGCAGCGGGCTCCGGTGACCCGACGGCCCGCGACGCGAGCGCCAGGGCGGCCAGGGCGAGCAGTGCCTGGGCGATCCCGCTGGCGATGACGACGGTGCTGAAGCCGCTGGTCCCGTCCCGGGTGACGAAGGCCTGGATCGCGACCAGCCAGGCGCCGTTGCTGAGCAGGCTGAGCACCGCGATGGTGAACCCGGCGATGGCGGCGGCCGTCGGTGTCAGCCAGCCCGAGCTCCGGTCGGTGCGTCCAGCAGCGTCGCCCAGCTCGACCATGATGTGCTCCCCGAGATCGTGATGTGTGGTCGCTGAGGGTACCCCGCCGCTCGCCGGCGGACCGGCCGCGTCAGGCCGGGGTCGCCGCCCCGGCGAGGTGCGGGACGCCCTTCGGCGAGCTGAGCGAGAAGGCCAGCGCGTCGTCCACCGGGCGTACGCCGAAGGCGACCGTGCCGGGCAGCAGGATCGGCTTCTTGAAGGCGACGGCGACGGTGACCTCGTCCGGCAGCCGGTTCTCGATCGCCCCGACGCAGCGCGCCATCGACCACATGCCGTGCGCGATCTGGCGCGGGAACCCGAACGCCTTGGCCATCAGCGGGTAGAGGTGGATCGGGTTGCGGTCGCCCGACACCGCGGCGTACCGGCGTCCGAGGTCGCCCGGCAGCCGCCAGGTGATGCCGTGGGCCGGGGCCTCGGGGAAGGTCGAGCCGCCGGGCGCGTCCTCCGACCCGCGACCCCGGCGCAGGAACGTCGACGTCTCCTCCCAGACCAGCTCGCCGCGCGAGTGGATGGTGGTGAGCATGTCGAACACCTGGCCCTTGGGGTGGGCGCGCAGGTGGTCTGGCCGGGCGGTCACCTGGAGCCTCTCGTCCAGACCGATGGGACGGTGCTGGGTGATCGAGTTCTCCAGGTGCACCGTGCCGATCGCGGGGAACGGGAACGACCCCGCGGTCATGATCTCCATGTGCAGCCCGAAGGCGAGCAGGTGGGGGTAGGGCAGCGGCAACGTGTCCTTGTGCGGGAAGCCGCAGAGGTCGGCGTACGACGCCACGTGGCTCGGGTCGGTCTCGACCTCGTGCCGGACCCGCGAGTCGTCGGGGAGGTCGCCACCCGTCTTGCGCACCCCGGGCACCAGGTTGACGCCCGGGACCACGGGGAGAGCGGCCTTGACCATCACGGGGAGGCCGGCCACGTCAGGCCCCCAGCATCATCTGGCCGCAGACCCGCACGACGTTGCCGTTGACGGCCGTCGAGCCGGGACTGGCGTACCAGGCGATGGCCTCGGCGACGTCGACCGGCAGGCCGCCCTGCGCCATGGCGTTGAGGCGCTGGCCGACCTCGCGGGTCGCGAACGGTACGGCGGCGGTCATCTGCGTGATGATGAAGCCCGGGGCGACGGCGTTGATCGTGATCCCGCGGTCGAGCTCGTCGGCCAGCGAGTCCACCAGGCCGATCACGCCCGCCTTCGACGCCGCGTAGTTGGTCTGGCCGACGTTGCCGGCGATGCCCGCGATCGACGCGACCCCGATGATCGAGCCGTTGTCGTTGATCACCTTCTCGTCCAGGAGGTGGCGGGTGATCCGCTCGGGCGCGGTGAGGTTGACCGCGATCACCTGCTCGAAGCGATCCCCCTTGTCTGCTGAGGGCGCCATGTTGGCGAGCTTGCGGTCACGGGTGATGCCGGCGTTGTGGACGACGACGTCCACCCCGCCGTGCTTCTCCTTCAGGTGCCGCGCGATGCGCTGCGGGGCATCCTTGGCGGTGATGTCGAGGACCAGGTGGTCGCCGTCGATCTCCTTCATCACGGCCTGGAGCTCGCTGGCGGCCTGGGGCACGTCGACGCCGACGACGGTGGCGCCGTCGCGGTGGAGGACCCGGGCGATCTGCTCGCCGATGCCGCGGCTCGCGCCGGTCACCATCGCGACCCGGCCCGCGAGCGGACGCAGCCAGTCGCCGACCTCGCCGGCGTCCGTCGAGCCGTGCGCTCCGATGCGGACGACCTGGCCCGAGACGTACGCCGACTTCGGGCTCAGCAGGAAGGCCAGCGTGCTGTGCACCGCACCCTCGGCGCCCTCAGCCACGTAGACGAGCTGGACGGTGCCGCCGCGGCCGATCTCCTTGCCGAGGCTGCGCGTGAACCCCTCGAGGGCCCGCTGCGCGACCCGCTCCTCGCCCTTGACGAGCTCCGGCGGCGTGCCGATCACGACCACCCGCGGGCAGGTGTCGAGGCGGCGCAGCAGCGGGGTGAAGAAGTCACGCAGCTCGACGAGCTGGTCGGACGACGCCAGGCCGGTCGCGTCGAGGACCAGGCCCTTGAAGGAGTCGTCGCCAGTGGTGTCGGTGACCGCCGCGATGCCGAGCGAGTCGAGGATCCCGACGAGCGACTCGGCCAGCCGGCCTCGGCCGCCCACGGCCACGGTGCCGTCGACGAGGGGGTCGCCGTCGGCGTACCGCTCGAGCCGCGCGGGCTGGGGGAGGCCCAGCAGCCTGGTCACCTGCTTGCCGATCGTGGACGACGTGAAGCCCTGGTAGAGGTCGCTCATGGTGGGTATGTAACTCCTCGTGTAACTGAGAGTCCACATTTCGTGATCTGGCCCTCATGCGCTTCTCTCGTTCCCGGCTCAGACGGAGGATGAACCCCATGAACGAATCCACCCGCCGCGTCGCCGTCCTCGGCGGCAACCGCATCCCCTTCGCCCGCTCGAACTCCGCGTACGCAGATGCGTCCAACCAGGAGATGCTCACCGCGGCGATCGACGGCCTGGTCGACCGCTTCGGCCTGCGGGGTGAGCGGCTCGGCGAGGTCGTGGCCGGGGCCGTGCTCAAGCACGCCCGCGACTTCAACCTCACCCGTGAGGCGGTCCTGGGATCCCGGCTCGCGCCCGAGACCCCGGCGGTCGACATCCAGCAGGCGTGCGGCACCGGCCTCCAGGCGGCGATCTCGGTGGCGAACAAGATCGCCCTCGGCACCATCGACTCCGGGATCGCGGGGGGCACCGACACCACGTCGGACGCTCCTGTGGCGATCAGCGACAAGCTGCGCAAGAAGCTGATGAAGGTCAACGCCGCCCGCGACACCGCCGGCCGGGTGAAGGCGCTCGGGGCGATCCGGCCCGGCGACATCGGGTTGGAGATCCCGCAGAACGGTGAGCCGCGCACCCGGCTCTCGATGGGCGAGCACGCGGCCCTGACCGCGCTGGAGTGGGAGATCACCCGGGAGGCGCAGGACGAGCTCGCCGCCACGTCGCACCAGCACCTCGCCGCGGCGTACGAGCGCGGCTTCCTCGACGACCAGGTGACGCCCTTCCGCGGGCTCGAGCGCGACAACAACCTGCGCCCGGACTCGACGGCCGAGAAGCTCGCCAAGCTCAAGCCGGTCTTCGGCAAGGGCGAGGCCGCGACCATGACCGCCGGCAACTCCACGCCGCTCACCGACGGCGCTTCCGTCGTGCTGCTCTCCTCGGAGGAGTGGGCCAGCGAGCGCGGCCTCGAGCCGTTGGCCTTCCTCGCCGACGCCGAGACCGCCGCGGTCGACTACGTGCACGGCAACGAGGGCCTGCTCATGGCCCCGGCGTACGCCGTCCCGCGGATGCTCGAGCGCAACGGCCTGAACCTGCAGGACTTCGACTTCTACGAGATCCACGAGGCGTTCGCCTCGCAGGTGCTCGCCACGCTCAAGGCCTGGGAGGACCCGATCTTCTGCAAGGAGCGGCTCGGACTCGACGCCCCGCTCGGCGCGATCGACCGCGCGAAGCTCAACGTCAACGGGTCCTCGCTCGCCGCGGGCCACCCGTTCGCCGCGACCGGCGGCCGGATCGTCAACACCGCCGCCAAGCTGCTCGCCGAGAAGGGCTCAGGCCGGGCGCTGATCTCGATCTGCGCGGCCGGGGGCCAGGGGGTCGTGGCGATCCTGGAGCGGTAGGACGGATCTCCTGCGCGTGCGACCGGGTCTCGACACGCGCCTTCTGACTTCGCAAGCTCAGTCAGAGCGCTCGCTCGACCACCATCAGCGAGTTCGCTGGCGCGTCCTCGCTCACCGCCGGGCCAGCGCGATCGCCGAGGCGACGAGGTAGTCGCGCACCTGGTCGGCCGAGATCTGCCCGACCGTGGGGATGCCGGGGGCGGCCTCCTTGACGAGGATGCCGACCCGGGCGAGCTGCAGTGCGCCGAGCCCGCTGGCGTAGAGCGTGTTGGCGAGCAGCACCGGGTCCTCGACGGTGAACGCGCCCGCCGCGACGCCGTCCTCGAGCACCTGGGTGAGCAGCGCCAGGCACGAGGAGATCGCGCGACCGAGCCGGAAGAGCGCGCTCTCGGACATCTCGTCGAGCAGGTCGGGGCCGGTACGACGCATCAGGGTCTGGGCGCAGTCGACGAACGCCGGGTGCGCCACGCCGTACTCCACGAAGGCGCCGACCAGCGCGGCCAGCCGGTCCTCGGGGTCGGTCGTCGACGCGGCGGCGTCGGCGAGCTCGGCCCGCAGCTCGTCGAGGTAACCGACCAGCGTGAGGGCGAAGACCTCCTCCTTGCCGGTGAAGTGCCGGTAGACGATCGCGCGGTTGATCCCGACCGCCTTCGCGATGTCCTCGATCTGGGCGTCGCGCACGCCCCGCTCGTCGAAGAGCTCGCGGGTGGCGTCGATGATCTGCTTCTCGCGGGCCCGCCGGCGGGCGGCGGCCGCGGTGCGCCGGCCGTCGGTCTCGAGAGTGCTCACGGCGACATCGTACGAGCGTGCAACTCGCAGTTGCACGGGTGTGACGGGTGTCGCCCCACGCGCTGTGGGCGCCGGCTCAGCCCGGCAGGAACCCCCGCACCGTGTCGATCGTGTCGATCTCGGCCACCGGTTTGTCGTCGCGGTAGCGGACCACCCGGGCGAACCGCAGGGCGACCCCGCCGGGGTAGCGCGAGGACCGCTGCACGCCGTCGAAGGCGATCTCGACCACCTGCTCGGGCCGCACGTGCACGACGTGGGCGGACCGGGACGTCTCGAGACCGAGGAACCGCTCGGTCTGCCAGGCGAGCATCTCGTCGGTCATGCCCTTGAAGGTCTTGCCGAGCATCACGAACCCGCCGTCGTGGTCGCGCGCGCCGAGGTGGATGTTCGACAGCCAGCCCTGGCGCCGGCCCGAGCCCCACTCGACCGCGAGCACGACCAGGTCGAGGGTGTGGACGGGCTTGACCTTGACCCACGCGGCGCCGCGCCGGCCGGCGTCGTACGGCGCGTGCAGGTTCTTGACGACGACGCCCTCGTGCCCCGAGCCGATGGTGTGCTCCAGGAAGTCCTGCGCCTCGTCGGCCGACGCGGTCACCAGCCGCGGCACCCGGTGCTCGGCGGGCACCAGCCGCTCGAGCTCGGCGGCCCGCTCGCCGGCGGGGACGTCGAGCAGGTCGCTGCCGTCGAGGTGCAGCAGGTCGAAGAAGTACGGCGTGACGGCGACTCCTTCCCCCATGGCGGTGCGCGACGCGGTCTCCTGGAACGGCCGCGGCCGTCCGACGTCGTCGAGCGCGAGCGCCTCCCCGTCGAGCACGAACGCGTCGGCCGGGAGCGACCGCGCCACCTCGACCACCTCGGGGAGCCGGGCGGTGATGTCCTCCAGCGACCGGGTCGCGACCACGACGTCGTCGCCGCGCCGGTGCACCTGGATGCGGATCCCGTCGAGCTTCTGGTCGACGGCCACCTCCGCGCCGGCCCCGGCCTTCTCGAGGGCGGCGGCGACGTCGGGGGCGCTGGAGGCGAGCATCGGCAGGACGGGGCGCCCGACCTGCAGTCCGACCGCACCCAGCGCGTCGACGCCCTCGAAGGTGGCGCGCGCGACGGCCACGGTCGAGCCGCCGAGCATCGCGGCCCGCCGCACGGCGGCGAGCGGCACGTCCGCGGCCGCCGCCAGCGCCTCCTGGACCAGCGAGTCGAGCGCGCCCTGCCGGAGGCCGCCGGTGACGACACCGCGCAGCCAGGCTTGCTCGTCGGCGGTCGCCCGGCCGAAGACGTCGGCGACCGCGGCGGACCGCGCGGCCTGTGAGCCGCTGCCGGCGAGACCGGCGATGCGGTCGAAGTCGTCGTGCACCTCGAGGACGGTCAGCGAGGGCTCCGCAGCGGGCGGGGGCAGCTCGGTCAGCCCGCGCCAGCCCAGCCCGGTGCGGCGCTGCCGCAGCGCGCCGCCGAGGTAGGCGGTGACGGTCTCGAGCTCGTCGGGCGAGGCGCGCCCGAGCAGCTCGGCCAGCGCCACCACCTTGGCCTTGCGTGACCGGGTGGCGGCGACGACCCCTGAGGTGGCGACGACGTCCGAGAGCAGCACGCCCCCATTCAAGACCAGCGCACCGACAGCGCCCGGGACGTGACTAGGTTGGGGGCCGTGGGACGCAAGCAGCGGGTGCTCGTCGGGGCCGAGCACGCCTGGGACTCCTTCCGCCTGCGCCGACGCTCGCGCAAGCCCCTGCGGCACTTCCGGATCGAGACCTACGGCGGCCACGGCGGCCCCGGGGGAGTCGTGGTGCGCGGCCGGGTGCTGGACAACCCGCCGCCGTCGGAGGCCGTCGACGGCGAGGGCGCCGTCGCGGCGCTGCGCCGCAGCCTGGGCCAGTTCGCGACCGTCGAGCTCCCCGGCGTACCCCTGCTCGTGCGCATCGGCGAGGCCGTCGCCGAGACGACCACGGACGGCGACGGCTACTTCCGCGCCCTGGTCGACGCCGACCACGTGCACCCGCGGCACCTGACCAGCCCGTGGCAGCGCGGGACCGTCGAGCTCGCGGAGCCCTACCGCGGCGTGACGGGCCCGCAGACGGCGGCGTTCGCCGTCCGCGTCCCGAGCCGACACGCGGTCTTCGGCGTCATCTCCGACGTCGACGACACGATCATCCAGACCGGCGTCCAGCGCGTCGGCGAGATGCTGCTCCAGACCTTCACCGGCTCGGAGCTCACCCGCACGCCGTTCCCGGGCGCGCCCGAGCTCTACCGGGACCTGGCCGGGCGCGACAACCCGGTCTTCTACGTCTCGTCCAGCCCGTGGAACCTGCACGCCTTCCTGCACGGCTTCCTCCGGCACCGCGACTTCCCGCTCGGTCCGCTGCTGCTGCGCGACCTGGTCGGCACGGCGGACGGTCGGGCGCGCAAGCACGACCGGATCGAGGAGGTCCTGGAGCTCCACCCGGACCTGCGGTTCGTGCTGATCGGCGACTCCGGGGAGAAGGACCCGCAGATCTACGCCGACATCGTGCGGGACCACCCCGGCCGGGTCCTGGCCGTCTACATCCGCGAGGTGCGCCTGGACCCGGGCGACGGCCGCGTCGAGCAGGTGAGCGACGCCTGGGCCGAGGACGTCCCGTTCGTGCTCGCGGCCGACAGCGACGCCGTACGGCGGCACGCCGCCTCGATCGGGCTCCTGTGACCGCGCCCCGCCTGCTGCTGACGGTCGACGCGCCCTCGCTGCTGCACCGCAACCACCACGCCCGCGCCGAGTCCGACCTGCGCGACCGGGCCGGCCGCCCGGCCTGGGCGCTCCACGGGATGCTCCGGCAGATCCTGGAGGCGATCGACCAGTTCGCGCCGGACGCCGTGCTCTTCGGGCTGGACGACCGGAGGTCGTCGGTCCGCGAGCTGGCCTACCCCGCCTACAAGGCCGGCCGGGCCGAGAAGGACCCGGCGCTGGTCGACCAGCTCGAGCGTGCCGGCGCCCTCCTCGACGCCCTCGGGATGCTCACCCTCACCCCCGAGGGCCTCGAGGCCGACGACGTCAACGCGTCGGCGGCGGCCTGGGCCGAGCGGTCCGGCTGGACCTGCGTCATCATCACCTCCGACCGCGACTCCTTCGCCCACATCAGCGACCGCACCCAGGTGCTGCGCCTCATCAACGGCGGGATCTCGGCCTCACCGCTGCTCAACCCGGCCCGGCTGCGCGCGATGTACGGGATCGCCGCCGAGCACTACCTGGAGTACGCCGCCCTCCGCGGCGACGCCAGCGACAACCTGCCCGGGGTGCCGGGCATCGGGGAGAAGCTCGCCCCGGTCCTGCTCTCGGAGATGGGGTCGATGCAGGCGGTCTGGGCCGACATCGACCACTGCGCGGGCGCGACGTTGGTGGCCACGCTCGACTCCTACTGCGAGGAGGTGGGGCGGCCGCGCATCGGCGCCTCCGTGCTCAAGCGGCTCGCGACCCCCGAGGCACGGGAGCGCTTCGAGTTCAACGTGTCGATGATGTCGGGGCGCACCGACCTCGACCTCGGCCTCGCACCGGACGTGCCGGGCAGTCCCGGCCTCCTCCCGCTCGAGCCCGACCGCGTCTCGCAGGTCGTGGGCTACCTCGGCGTACCGTCCACGACCCAGCTGGCGCTGCGCGTGCTCACCGAGCCACCCGCGAGTGCCCACGTCGCGGGCACGCCCGTCACCAGCCCGGCGGCAGGCCCGTGAAGTCCGGCTCGCGGCCCTCGGCGAACGCCGTGAGCGCCTCGAGGTTGGCCGGCCCGCCCATCAGCTCGGCGAAGGCGGCGTTCTCCCGATCCCGCGCGGCGTCGATGCCGGCACGCAGGGGAGCGGTCATCGTGCGCTTGACCGCCACCAGCGACGAGATCGGCCGCGCGGCCAGCAGCTCCGCGTGGCGGCGGGCCTCCGGCAGCAGGTCGTCGGGCTCGCAGACCCGCCAGACCAGGCCCATCTCGAGCGCCTCCTGCGCCGAGATCCACTCGGCCGACAGCAGCACCCAGGCCGCCTGCTGACGACCGACCAGCCGGGGGAGCAGGTACGACGACGCCGCCTCGGGAGCGACGCCGAGGCTCGTGAACGGGCACTTGAGCCGGGCCGCGGTCGACATGAACGCCAGGTCCGCGAAGCCCAGGATGGTCGTGCCGATGCCGAGGCCGACCCCGTTGACCGCGCAGACGAGCGGCTTGGGGAAGTCGGCCAGCGCGTCGACCAGGCCGACGAACCCGTGCGCACCCGGCACGAACGCCGGATCGGTCGCGCGGGCGTGCATCTCCAGCAGGTCGGTGCCGGCGCTGAAGCCGCGCCCGTTGCCGGTCAGCAGGACGACCGCCACGCCCGGGTCCTCGGCCGCCGCTCGCAGTGCCTCGGTGGTCGCGTCGTAGAGCTCCTCGTTGAAGGCGTTGAGCGCCTCCGGGCGGTCCAGGACCAGCGTGCGGACCCGGTTCCGGTCGTCGATCTGCAGCGGCATGGGTCCAGGCTAGAACGTGTTCCACCCGAGCTCGGCGGTGTCCGTGGCGTGGGCTAGCGTTGCGGACGTGGACGGTCGAGCTCGGGACTGGCGACCCGGGTGGCCCTGCCCGGTCGGTCCGGTGCTGCGCATCCACCAGCGGGGCGGCGGCGACCCGACGTACCGCATCGACGGCGACCGCCACTGGCGCGGCATCCGCACCCCGGAGGGGCCGGCCACGCTGCTGGTCGAGCCGCGCGTCCGCGACGGGGTGGTGCACGCCGAGGCCTGGGGCCCCGGCGCCGACTGGGCGCTCGCGGCGCTGCCGGCGATGCTGGGCGCCGACGACGACGTCAGCGGGTTCGACCCCGACCGGCACCCGCTGGTCGCCGAGGCCTGGCGCCGCTACGAACACCTGCGCCTCGGCCGGACCGGCCTGGTGATGGAGGCGCTCACCCCGGCGATCATCGAGCAGAAGGTCACCGGCCAGGAGGCTTTCGCGGGGTTCCGGATGCTCGTGCACCGCTACGGCGAGCGCGCCCCCGGCCCCGGCCGCGAGCTCCGGCTCTGGGTCCAGCCGGATGCCGCCACGATCCGGCGGGTGCCGTCGTGGGAGTGGCTGCGCATGCACGTCGACCCCGCGCGCTCGCGCACCCTGGTCACCGCCGCGCGCGTCGCGGACTCCCTCGAGCGCACGGTCGGCCTGCCCGGCGAGGAGGTCGAGCGACGGTTGACGTCCCTGCCGGGGATCGGGGTCTGGACGGCCGCCGAGGTGCGCCAGCGCGCCCACGGCGACGCCGACGCGGTGTCGTTCGGCGACTACCACGTCGCCAAGGACGTCGGGTGGGCGGTCGCCGGGCGCGCCTTCGACGACGCCGAGCTCGCTGAGTTCCTCGAGGAGTGGCGGCCCCACCGCGGGCGGGTGCCGACCCTGGTCGCGCTCGCCGGCGGCCGACGCCCGCGCCACGGTGCGCGGATGGCGCCGCGCACCCACCTCCCCGCCCGCGTCACGAGGACCTGACGGCCGATGGACCTGAGTGTGCTCCGCACCGCCGGCCACGAGGAGGCCGCGGCGTTCTTCGCCGACGCCGACCCGGAGGCCCTCGTCGCCGCCGTGTCCGCCACCGGCGACGACGAGCTGCTCGCCCTGATCGGTCGTGACGAGATCCGCCCGGCGGCCATCGAGGGCATCCTCGGACGGCTGCACGAGTACGCCGTGCCCGACCGGCTCGCCCTGCTCCACGGCACCGTCCGCATCGACCTCGAGCGCCGCGGCCGGCTGCTCGAGCGGCACGGGCTCCGGTTCGCCGGCGGGGAGATCGAGCTGCTGCCGTACCTCTCCGGTCAGGAGCCCGTCGACGTGGTGCTCCGCACCAGCATCCTGCGCTTCGTGCGGCTGGTCAGCGGTGAGCGCAACGCCGGGCTGGAGTACCTCTCCGGCAAGCTCGACATCGAGGGCGACGCCGTGCTCGCCCTGGCGGTGGGCGGGATGTTCCGGGTGCCGGGCACCACCGGCGTCGCCGTCGACCCCACGGCCCTGGACCCGATCGAGGTCGCCACCGTCCTCAAGGACGCCCCTCGCGACCACCTCAAGCGGGTCATGGCGTCCGGCTTCCGGCCGATCGTGCTCGGCGAGGTCTTCCGCCGGCTGCCGGACTTCGTCGACCCGGTGCGTGCCGCGGACGTCGAGCTCGCGGTCGGGTTCCGCCTGCTCGGCAACCCGACCGGGGAGGTGGAGCGCTACCTCGTCCGGGTCTCCGGCGGGGTCGCGACCGTCACCACCGGCGACCAGGGGGAGCAGCGCGACGCCACCGTCACCTGCGAGTCGCACGACTTCGTGCGCCTGGCGACCGGTCACATGAACCCCGTCGCCGGGGTGATCAAGGGCCAGCTGAAGGTGAAGGGCGACAAGGCCAAGGCGCTGCAGCTGACCTCGGTGATCGACATCCCGCACTCGCGCGACTGACCGCCCGGGAGCTCCTCAGAGCAGCGGGCGCAGCGGCCCGAGCACCATCTCGGTGAACTTGCGGTGCAGGTCGCGAGCCTCCCACTCGCCCTGGGTCAGCTCGAGGGAGTTCGACTCGTCGGTGTGGTAGATCTCCTCGAGCGTGGCCGCGAAGTCCTCGTCGATGACCTCGACGTTGATCTCGTAGTTGCCCTGCAGGCTGAGCCGGTCGACGTTCGCGGTGCCGACCGTCGACCAGGTGCCGTCGATCGTCGACGTCTTCGCGTGCACCATCGCGTCGCGGTAGCGGAAGATCCGCACGCCGGCGCTCAGCAGCTGGGAGAAGTAGCCGCGCGAGATCCAGTCGGCCACGATGTGGTTGGACTTCAGCGGCACCAGCAGGCGCACGTCGACCCCGCGCCCGGCAGCGTCCTTGATCGCGTCGACGAAGTCCTGGTCGGGGCAGAAGTAGGCGTGCGTCATCCACACGTTGCGCGAGGCGCGGGTGATGGCCTCGATGTACATCGACCGGATGGGGAACATCCACAGCCGCGGCACGTTGCGGTGGAACCGGATGCGCGGTTCCCAGGTCGAGGCGGTCTCCAGCAGCAGCGGTCGCTCCGACGTACCGATCCGGCGGCGGCGGTTGAGGTTCCAGAAGTCCGCGAAGGCGCGCTTGAGGTCCCAGACGCTCGGGCCGGTGACCCGCACGTGCGTGTCGCGCCACTCGGTGGCGTACGCCGACCCGATGTTGTAGCCGCCGACGAAGCCGACCGCGTCGTCGACGACGAGGATCTTGCGGTGGTCGCGGCCGTAGCGGGCGAGGTCGTAGAACTTCCACCCGGCGGGGTAGACGGGGTAGCGCAGCACCTTCATCGTCGGCGGGAACCGCTTGAACCGCGGCGAGACGACCAGGTTGGCGAACCCGTCGTAGATCACGTAGACCTCGACACCGCGGTCGGCCGCGCGCGCGAGCGCCGCCTTGAAGCGCTCGCCGACCTCGTCGCCCTTCCAGATGTAGGTCTCGAAGAGGATCTGCCGCTGGGCCTTCTCGATCGCGTCGAGCATCGCGTCGTAGAGGTCCTGGCCATAGGTGTACGTCGTGAGCGAGCCGTCCCCGATCTGGACCTGGCGGGGCCCGGTGACGGGGAACGGCTTGGGCTTCTTGCCGCGGCGGCGGTAGGAGTCGACGAGCGTCATCCCGATCGCCAGCGCCAGCTGCACCCCGAAGAAGGTCAGCACGGCCCGCCGTAGCAGGCGCAGCAGCCGCTCGGGCACGGACCTCGGGCTGCTCACGGGACCAATCTACCGATCGCCACGTCCGCCCCACCCGTCACGGGCGAACTCGGGGCGGGCCCGCTGTCGGTGGTCCCGTCTACGCTCGACGACATGCGACCAGTGACCGACCTCGAGCGCCGGGTGGCCCCGTTCAAGGTGGTCTCCGACTACCAGCCGTCCGGCGACCAGCCGGCGGCGATCAAGGAGATCTCGAAGCGCATCGACGCCGGCGTGCAGGACGTCGTGCTCCTCGGTGCCACCGGCACCGGCAAGACGGCGACCGTGGCCTGGGTGGCCGAGCAGCTGCAGCGCCCGATGCTGGTGATGCAGCCCAACAAGACGCTCGCCGCCCAGTTCGCCAACGAGCTGCGCCAGCTGTTCCCCGACAACGCGGTGGAGTACTTCGTCTCCTACTACGACTACTACCAGCCCGAGGCCTACATCCCCCAGACCGACACCTACATCGAGAAGGACTCCTCGATCAACGAGGAGGTCGAGCGGCTGCGCCACTCGGCGACCAACTCGCTGCTGACCCGTCGTGACGTCATCGTGGTCAGCACCGTCTCGTGCATCTACGGCCTCGGCACCCCGCAGGAGTACGTCGACCGGATGATCCGGCTCAAGGTGGGCGAGGAGCACGACCGCGACTCGGTCCTGCGCCGGCTGGTCGAGATCCAGTACACCCGCAACGACATGACGTTCACGCGCGGCACCTTCCGAGTGCGCGGCGACACCCTCGAGGTCTTCCCGGTCTACGAGGAGCTCGCGATCCGGATCGAGTTCTTCGGCGACGAGATCGAGCGGATGATGACGCTCCACCCGATCACCGGCGAGGTGGTGACCGAGGACGAGGAGCTCTACATCTTCCCGGCCACCCACTACGTCGCCGGCCCCGAGCGCATGGAGCGCGCGATCCGCGGCATCGAGCTCGAGCTGGAGGACCAGCTCGCCACGTTCGAACGCCAGGGCAAGCTGCTCGAGGCGCAGCGGCTGCGGATGCGCACGACCTACGACATCGAGATGATGCGGCAGGTCGGCTCCTGCTCCGGCATCGAGAACTACTCGATGCACATCGACGGCCGCACCCGGGGCTCGGCGCCCAACTGCCTGCTCGACTACTTCCCCGAGGACTTCGTCCTCGTCGTCGACGAGTCGCACGTGTCGATCCCACAGATCGGCGGCATGTACGAGGGCGACATGTCCCGCAAGCGCAACCTGGTCGAGCACGGTTTCCGGCTCCCGAGCGCCCAGGACAACCGGCCGCTGAAGTGGGAGGAGTTCCTCGACCGGATCGGGCAGACCATCTACCTCTCCGCGACGCCGGGCAACTACGAGCTCGACAAGGTGCAGGGCGACACCGTCGAGCAGATCATCCGACCCACCGGGCTGGTCGACCCCGAGGTCGTCGTCAAGCCGACCAAGGGCCAGATCGACGACCTCATCCACGAGATCAACACCCGGGTCGAGAAGAACGAGCGGGTCCTGGTCACCACGCTGACCAAGAAGATGTCGGAGGACCTCACCGACTACCTCCTCGACGCCGGCGTCCGCACCCGCTACCTGCACTCCGAGGTCGACACCCTCAAGCGGATCGAGCTGCTGCGCGACCTGCGCCTGGGCCAGTACGACGTCCTCGTCGGCATCAACCTGCTGCGCGAGGGCCTGGACCTGCCCGAGGTGTCGCTGGTGTCGATCCTCGACGCCGACAAGGAGGGCTTCCTGCGCTCGGACAAGTCGCTGATCCAGACGATCGGTCGCGCGGCCCGCAACGTCTCGGGCCAGGTGCACATGTACGCCGACAAGATCACCCCCTCGATGGAGGCGGCGATCGACGAGACCAACCGGCGCCGGGCCAAGCAGGTCGCCTACAACACCGCGAACGGCATCGACCCGCAGCCGCTGCGCAAGAAGATCGCCGACATCACCGACATGCTGGCCCGCGAGGACGAGAGCACCCAGGCGTTGCTCGAGACCTGGCAGCACCAGGACCCCAAGGCCCGCAAGGCCCCGGTGCCGGGCCTCTCGCGGATCGCCGGGGGCGAGTCGGGGCAGCACGCGCAGGACCTGGCCGGCCTGCCCAGCGCCGAGCTGGCCCAGCTCATCCAGGAGCTCACCGACCAGATGAAGGGCGCCGCCGCCGAGCTGCACTTCGAGGTCGCGGCCCGGCTGCGTGACGAGATCGGCGACCTGAAGAAGGAGCTGCGGCAGATGATGAGCGCAGGGGCGAAGTGATGGCGGTCCGCCGGGAGATCCAGGTGACCTTCGACGCCCACGACCCGGGTGCGCTGAGCCGGTTCTGGGCCGAGGCGATCGGCTACCCGCTCCAGGAGCCGCCCCCGCCGTTCGAGAGCTGGGACCAGGCCCTCGAGGCGTGGGGGGTGCCGCCGGAGCGTCGCAACGACGCCTCGGCGCTGACCGATCCCGAAGGCACCGGCCCGCGGATCTTCTTCCAGAAGGTCCCCGAGGGCAAGACCGCCAAGAACCGGGTGCACCTCGACGTCCGGGCCGCGCCCGGCATCGAGGACGCCGAGGAGCGGATGGCGGCGCTCGAGGCCGAGTGCGAGCGGCTGGTCGCCCTGGGCGCCACCCGGGTCCGGCGCTTCGAGCCCGCGCCGCCGGCGAGTGCGGGGTTCATCGTCATGCAGGACCCCGAGGGCAACGAGTTCTGCCTGGATTGACCGACCTGCCGGCCGAGCTGAGTGCGCGTACTCACGCGGAGAGGCCGCTCGTCGCCCTAGCGTCAGCGGCATGAGTCGCTACGCCGACCCCGATCGGTGCCCGGACTGCCGGGCACCGCTCCCGGCGCACCCCGCCCCGCGGGCGGTGTGCCCCGCCTGCGGTCTTCCCCTCGCGGGTCCCGCGGCAGCCGAGCTGTTCACCACCCTGCAGCGGGCCGACGAGCTGGTCGCGTCCCTGCGCGCGGGCGGCGTGGCAGCGCCGAGCGCCACGGGCGCAGCGACGGTGGCCGTGCCGCCGCCGGTGCCGTCGCTTCCGCCGGTGCCGCCGGTCCAGGTCCCGCCGCTCCAGCCGGCCGCGCCGCGGCCGGCGCGCCACTGGACCGTCCCGGGCGTGCTGCTCAGCCTCGGCGGCCTGTGCCTGGTCGTCGGGGCCCTGGTCTTCCTGGCGGTGACCTGGTCGGTCCTCGGCGTCGGCGGGCGTACCGCGGTGCTGGTGGGGCTGACCGTGGTCGCAGCCGTCGGCGCCTGGTCCGGCGCCCGCCGTGGCCTGCGTGCCGCCGCCGAGACGTTCGCCGCGGTCGGCGGGC
Organism: Nocardioides sp.; assembly: GCA_020636915.1. Classification (GTDB taxonomy): domain Bacteria; phylum Actinomycetota; class Actinomycetes; order Propionibacteriales; family Nocardioidaceae; genus Nocardioides. The sequence goes on along the minus strand of JACJWV010000005.1, from coordinate 97,405 downwards.
TCTTCCTCGCCCTCGACCTGGCCGGCGCGGCGAGCGCCGGCTGGCTGGGCGACCTCGGCCCCGCGTCGTCGACCCTGGTCGGTGCACTCGTCGTGGTGGTCGTCCCCACCGCCGGCAACCTCGCACTGCGCCGGTGCCCGACGGGCGCGCTGCTCGCTCCGCAGCTGGTCGCGGTCGGCGCGGCAGTGGTGGCTGCCGGCGCCGCCCTGGTGCGCTTCGAGGCGCACCCCACCCTGGTCACCGCCACGGCGATCGTCGTCGCCGCGGCCCTGGCGTACGCCGTCCGCAAGGTCGGGCAGCCGGCACTCGCGGTCGGCTCCGTGGTGCTCGGCGTCCTGCTCTGGATGCTGCTGGTCATCACCGGGCTCAGCAGCTCGCTCGAGGCGTGGGCGGAGGACGGTCTCGGTGCGGCGACCTGGCAGGACGTCGAGCCGCTGCTGGTCGCTGCCGGGTTCGCCGGCGCCGTCCTGCTCGGGTGCCGGCTGGCGCGGGCGGCGGCGGCCATGCAGCAGGTGGCCGCCGTGGTCGCCTGCTGGCTGGTCCCCACCGCGGTCGCCGCGGTGCTCGGTGGGACCGTGACGGCGATCGTGCTCGTCGCGGTCGCATCGGCGGCGGTCGTCCTGGTCCTCGCCCTCGTGGCGCGGTCGCTCCGGGCTGCGCTGGGGCTCGCCGCGCTGGGGCTCGGCGCGGCCGCGGCCCTCGGGGCGGCGAGCCCCCTCCTCCTGCTCGCGACCGGGGTCGCCGAGGAGGTGGTCCGGCAGCTGCAGGCCGACCACCAGGACCTCCTCGCCCATGCCGATCTCGCGACCGTCGACGGTGACGTCGCCGCACCGTGGACCGTGCCGCTGGCGGCGGCCGTCCTGGCGGGCGCGCTCCTCGTCCTCCTACACCGACGCGTGGGTGCAGCGAGCTGGCGACCGGTGCTGGCGATCGGCGTACCCGTCCTGGCCGGCACCCTCCTGTGCTACGTCCCGTTCCTGCTGGCGGTGGTCGGGGCGGCGGTGCTCGCCGCCGCGCTGCAGCTGGTCCCGCAGGTCCGGCCGTGGCGACCGGTCGTCGCCTGGCCGCTCGCCGCCGGGTGGATGGTCGTGGCCGGTGCGGTCGCGGTCTACGACCCGTTGCCGGCGACGCTCGTCGCCGCCCTGGCCGCAGTGACCGCCGTGGTGCAGGTGGTGCGCTCGGGCTCGCTCGTGGGCCAGGTGCTGGCTCCGCCCCTCGTGGGGGCGACCGTGGCGGCCGGCGGCTGGCTTGCGTCCGCCCCGGGGACCTGGGTCGCGGCAGCGGTGATCGTCGCGATCGCCGTCCTCGCCACCCTGCTCGGCTCCGTCGAGTTCCTCGGGACGGCTGCGCTCTTCACCTTCCTGGTGCCGCTGGTCGCAGGGACCGAGGCGGCTTCCGGTACGGCGGACGGCTGGCTGACGGCGTACCTCTCGCTCGCCGCGGCCGGCGCTGCCGCGGTCGCGATCCGGCACCGCTCGCGCGAGGCCGCCTGGACCGGCGCCGCCCTCGGCCTCGCCGCCACCTGGGTGCGGCTGGCCGGGGTCGGCGTGGAGACCCCGGAGGCGTACACCCTGCCGCTCGCCGCCGTGCTGCTCGGGTTCGGCGGTTGGTCCTGGCGGCACGAACCCCGGCTCGGGAGCATGCGGACGCTCGGCCCCGGCCTGGCGGCCGGCCTGGTGCCGTCCCTCGTCGTCACGATGCACGACCCGGTCAGCCTGCGCGCGCTCCTCCTCGCCCTGGCCTGCGGCGCGCTCGTCGCGATGGGCGCCGCGTGGCGGCTCCGGGGGCCGTTCGTGTCCGGCGCCGTGGCCGGCGCGGCCCTGGTGGTCATGGAGGTGGTCCCGTTCCACGACGCGGTGCCGCGCTGGGTGCTGCTGACGGTCGCCGGCATCTGCCTGGTCGTCGCCGGGGTGCGGTGGGAGCACCTCGCCACCCTCGGCCGCCGCGGCTGGGGCCGCCTCCACGACCTCGCCTGAGGGCGTCGACGTCGAGTCGAGACCTCCGTCGATCGAGTAGCGACTTGCGTCGGTCCCGAGGCCACCCGGGTGGTCGAGACTGTCGATTCAACCGACGGAAGTCTCGATTCAACCGACGGAAGGCTCGATTCAACGGGGGCGGCGGGGCGGACCTAGAATGCGGGGAGTGAAGCCGACCATCCGCAACGCGTGGACGGTGTGGGCGGTCGGGCTCCTGGTCTACCTCGTGGCGGTGTTCCACCGCTCGTCGCTGGCGGTGGCCGGGCTGGCGGCGGCGGACCGCTTCGACATCAGCGCCTCGCAGCTGGCGACGTTCACGATGCTCCAGCTGGTCGTGTACGCCGGCATGCAGATCCCCGTGGGCCTGCTGGTCGACCGCTTCGGCTCGCGCAGCGTGCTGCTCTGCGGCACCGTGATCCTCACGGTGGCCCAGGCCGGGTTCGCGCTCGCGGACAGCTACGCCGCGGGCCTGGCCGCGCGGCTGTTCGTCGGCATGGGCGACGCGATGACGTTCATCTGCGTGCTGCGGCTGGTGAGCAGCTGGTTCCCGACCCGCCGGATCCCGCTCGTCACCCAGCTCACGGGCACCCTGGGCCAGCTCGGCGCCGTGCTGGCCGCCGTCCCCATGACCTGGGCGCTGGGCAACCTGGGCTGGACGAAGGCCTACCTGGTCGCCGCGTCGATCGGCCTGGTGCTGGCGGTCGCGGTGCTGGTCGTGCTCCACGACAGCCCGACCCGGCGCAACCTGCGCGGACCGGCGATGTCGCTCACCACCGTGCGCCGCAGCCTCGCCGCGTCCTGGGCGCACCCGGGCACCCGCCTGGGCTTCTGGATGCACTTCTCCACCCAGTTCAGCGCGACCGCGCTCAGCCTGCTCTGGGGCTACCCGTTCTTCGTCAAGGGCGAGCACCAGTCCGACGCGACCGCGGGCGTGCTGCTGACACTGATGGTGCTCGCCGTGATGGCGGCCGGGCCGGTGCTCGGCTGGCTGGTCGGCAACCACCCGTGGCACCGGTCCACGATGGTCCTGACCATCGTCTCGGCCATCGTCGTGACGTGGACCGCGGTCCTGGCGTGGCCGGGCCACGCGCCCACGCCGCTGCTGGTCGTGCTGGTGCTCGTGGTCGGCGTCGGCGGACCGGCCTCGATGATCGGGTTCGACGTCGGCCGCACCTCCAACCCGCCGGAGCGGTTCGCGAGCGCCAGCGGCATCATCAACCAGGGCGGTTTCATCGCCAGCCTGGTCCTCGTCATCGCGATCGGCCTGGTGCTCGACTGGCGCACACCGGGCGCGAGCACGGACTACACGCCGTCGGCGTTCCGGTGGGCGATGGCGACCCAGTACCTCATCTGGGCGCTCGGCCTCTCGCAGGTCTACCGCTACCGCCAGCAGGCCAGGCGGGTCATCGACCGGCGCGCGCTCGAGGAGAGCACCCGAGCACCGGCATGAGCAGCACCGGGAGCGGTCGCGGCTGGGCGCCCCCACCTACGCTACGGCCATGACGAACATCGATCTCGGCAGGCCCGTGCAGGGCGACGTGGTGGACCTGATCCTCGACGACCACCGGCGGTTCGAGGCCCTGCTGCGCGACCTGCGCGACAGCAGCCAGGACCGGGACGCCGTCCGCCGGGCGTTCGCCACCCTGCACGTCGCGCACGCCGTGGCCGAGGAGACCCACGTCTACCCCAAGCTGAAGCGCAAGAACGCGGTCGACGACGACGAGGCTGACCACGGGGTCGAGGAGCACGCCGAGGGCAACGAGGCGCTGCTCGCCGTCCTCGAGCTGAAGGGGACCGACACCCAGGCGTTCGACGACGCCGTCGAGGAGCTGGCCCGGCTGGTCAACCACCACCTGACCGAGGAGGAGCTCACCATCCTCAACCCGGCCCGCGAGGAGGTCGGCCCGCAGGTGCGGACCGAGCTCGGTGAGCAGTTCGCGGCCGAGCGCAACCGGCAGATCGAGGCAGACTGCGGCCGCGTCGACAACGTTCGGCGGATCGTCGAGGACGCCCGCGACCGCGGCCTGCTCGACGACGAGGACGACGACCAGGACGACGACCAGGACGACGACGAGGACTGACCTCGTGGACGTCGAGCGGATGCAGGAGCACTGCCTGGCGAAGCCCGGCGCGTGGTCGGACAACCCCTGGGAGCACGAGCACCCGGTGATCAAGGTCGGGCCGGCGGAGCGCGGCAAGATCTTCGCCTTCCTCTCCGCCGGCGGGGTCGGGGTCAAGGGCGGTCCGACGCGTGAGGTCGCCGACGAGTGGTTGCACCGCTTCCCCGGGGACGCGACCGTGATGCGCTACATCGGGCGGTCGGGCTGGAACGACCTGGCGTTCGGGGGCGCGATCTCGGACGAGGAGCTGCTGGAGGCGGTCGACGAGTCCTACCTCCTGGTCGTCGCGAAGCTGCCGAAGCGGCTCAGGCCTCCGGGCGCCGACCCAGCACCGTGAGCCCGACCGGGCTCACCAGAGCCATCCCGGTCGCCGCTGCTCCTTGTCACGCCGGCGCTCGAGCCGCCGGACCTCGTTGTCGACGATCTCGTCGTGCGACGCGGCGGTGCGCACCAGGTTGACGACGGTGATCGCGATGACGATGCCGGGCCAGAAGAAGTAGGGGTCGAAGCCGCCGCTGCCCCAGCAGGTCGCGAACCAGATCGCCGTCGTGATCAGGCTGGCGCCCAGGGCGGAGAAGGCCGCCTCGCGGCGCTTGAAGCGGTAGTGCCGCTCGGCGATCACCTCGAGGTCGCGGCGGGACGCGTGCACGAGGCTGCGCTGCCCGCTCACCGGCGGCGCGACGAGGTCGGAGAGCAGCCCGTTGACGTCGCCGAGCACGCGGATGCCGCTGACCCGCTCGCTGCGCTCGTCGTACTCGTCGCGGTCGAGCCGGCCGTCGGCGTACGCCTCGGCCAGCACCTCGGCCACCACGGCCCGGTCCTGGTCGGAGGCCCGGATGCCCGTGAACCGGGCGTCGCGTGGGTCGTGGGTGAACGACGACCAGACCTCCTGCTCCACGTCCTCATCGTAGGAGTGCGGTCCAGCCCACGTTTCGTGGGCGTCACCCAGGGGGAGGACGGTCGTTGACCTGGTCGGGAGGGCCGCCCGCACGAGCAGCGTTGCTCCAAACGAGAACACGTTCTACTCTGTGCGGGCTGTCTAGACAGGTCAGGGGTCCATCGGTCAGGGCCCATCGGTCAGGGGAGGTGCGAGATGGCGTTCTCCGCCGTGTCGGTGATCCGGGGACCCGGCGAGATCGCCGCGATGGTCGTCGAGGTCACCAAGCGCATCTTCACCCGCCCCTTCCAGTTCCGGGAGTTCGTCGAGCAGGCCTGGTTCATCACCAGCGTGACCCTGATGCCGACGATCCTGGTCTCGATCCCGTTCGGCGCGGTCATCTCGCTGCAGGTCGGCAACCTGACCGGCCAGCTCGGCGCGCAGTCGTTCGCGGGCGCGACCGCCGTCCTCGCCGTCGTCCGCGAGGCGGCTCCGATCGCGGCCGCGCTCATCATCGCCGGCGCCGCCGGTTCGGCCATCTGCTCGGACATGGGTGCGCGCAAGATCCGCGAGGAGATCGACGCGATGGAGGTGCTCGGCGTCGACCCGCTCGAGCGCCTGATCGCCCCGCGGGTCGTGGCGACGATGTTCGTGGCGCTGATGATCAACGGCATCGTCATCGGTGCGGGCATCGGCGGTGGCTACTTCTTCACCGTCATCGTCCAGGGCGGCTCGGCCGGCGCGTTCCTGTCGTCGTTCACCGCGCTCGCGAGCCTGCCCGACCTCTACATCTCGATGGTCAAGGCGGTGGTCTTCGGCTGGCTCGCTGCGATCGTCGGCGCCTACAAGGGCCTCAACGCCGGCGGCGGCCCGAGCGGGGTCGGACGCGCCGTCAACGAGTCGGTGATCGTCGCGTTCATGCTGCTGTTCTTCCTCAACGCGGTGATCACGGCGATCTACTTCCAGGTCGTCCCGCCCCCGGGGCTCTGAGGCATCAGATGGCGAGCATCGGCGCGATGGGCACGGCCTTCGTCAGGGGGCGTCGCGACTCCCTGGAGTCGTACGGCGACCAGCTGTTGTTCTACGTCAAGGCGCTGTCCTGGACCCCGCGGGCGATCAAGCGCTACCCGCGCGAGGTCGTCAACACCCTGGCCGAGGTCACCTTCGGCGCGGGCGGGCTGAGCATGATCGCCGGCACCGTCGGCGTGATCGCGTTCCTGGCGTTCTTCGCAGGGACCGAGGTCGGCATCCAGGGCTACGCGTCGCTGAGCCAGATCGGCGTGGCGAAGTTCAGCGCGTTCATCTCCGCCTACTTCAACACCCGCGAGGTGGCCCCCCTGGTGTCCTCGATCGCGCTCGCGGCCACCGTCGGGTGCGGCTACACCGCCCGCCTGGGGGCGATGCGGATCTCGGAGGAGATCGACGCCCTCGAGGTGATGGGCATCCCGTCGCTGCCGTTCCTCGTGACCACCCGCATGGTCGCGGCGTTCATCGCGGTCATCCCGCTCTACATCGTGGCGCTGTGCGCGTCCTACCTCTCGCCGCGCCTGATCACCACCATGATCTACGGCCAGTCGCCGGGGACCTACGACCACTACTTCCTGCAGTTCCTGCCGCCCATCGACATGCTCTGGTCGTTCTTCAAGCTGCTGTTCCTCGCGACGGCCGTGATCCTCATCCACTGCTACTACGGCTACACCGCCTCCGGTGGGCCGGCCGGTGTCGGCATGGCGGTCGGGCGGGCGATCCGCACCAGCATCGTGACGATCGTCGTCGCCGACTTCTTCCTCAGCTTCGCGATCTGGGGCTCCACGACCACCGTCCGGATCACGGGGTAGGCGCCGCGATGCTCGTCAACGTCTACCACGACAGCCCCCGGGAGCACCGGCGGCTGCTGGTCGCGGGCGTCGCCTTCCTGACGGTGATCGCGCTGCTCATCGCGCTGTCGATCGCGATCTACAACAAGACGTTCTCCCGGGTCACGACCGTCACGATCCAGGCGGACCGCGCCGGTCTCCAGCTCGCCAAGTTCGGCGACGTCCGGGTCAACGGTGCCCTCGTCGGCCAGGTGCGCACGGTGGCGCAGCGCGGTGACCACGCCGAGATCAAGGTCGCGCTCGACCCCGACGAGGCCGAGCGGATCCCCGACAACGTCTCCGTGCAGATCCTGCCCACGACGCTGTTCGGCCAGAAGTTCGTGTCGCTGGTGCTCCCCGACGATCCCTCGAGCACGCCCCTGCGCGACGGGGACGTCATCCCCGCCAGCCGGGTCGAGACCAACGTCGAGCTCAGCCGGATCCTGGCGCGCCTCTTCCCGCTGCTGCGGTCGGTCCAGCCGGCCGACCTCAACGCGACCCTCAACGCGCTCGCGACCGCGCTCGGCGGTCGCGGCGAGCAGCTCGGCGCGACCATGGACGAGCTGGACCACTACCTCGGCCAGATCTCGGGCCACCTGCCGACGCTGCGCACCGACCTGGTCAAGCTCGCCGACGTCGCCGACACGTACGACGCCGCCGCCCCGGATCTGCTGCGCGTGCTCCGCAACGTGACGACCACGGGGCGCACGATCATCGACAGCAAGCAGCAGCTCGGCACGTTCTTCTCCGACCTCGGCGGGCTCGCCGACACCTCGACGCGGGTGCTGCAGGACAATGGCGCCAACCTGATCCGCGTCGGCCAGGTCACCGAGCCGGTGCTGAGGCTGCTCGCGGTCTACTCGCCCGAGCTGCCGTGCCTGATCGAGGGCGCCGCCCGCTACGCGCCGCGGCTCGCCCGCACCTTCGAGGGCAACCAGGTCAAGCAGTACATCGAGTTCGGCACGCCGCAGTACCACGCCTACGACCAGCACGACCAGCCGGTCTACGGCGAGGTCGGCCACGGGCCGTGGTGCCTGGGCCTGCCGAACCCCCAGGTCCCCTCGCCGCCGATCGCCCTCAAGCAGGGCAGCGACATCGACGAGCACCCGCCGACCTCACCGGTGCCGACGTTCCTGCAGGGCCTCAACCGGCCCGGCGTCGACTACTCCGGAAGCGCCGGTGAGCAGCAGGTCGTCAACGCGCTGCTGTCGGAGCGGACCGGGCTCTCGGCCGACACGTTCGGCTCGCTCGGGTCGCTGATGTACGGCCCGCTGCTGCGCGAGGGGGTGTCGCGGTGAGCAGGAACTCCACGACCCTCGCCGCTGGCATCAAGCTGGGCGTCTTCACCGTCGTCTCGGTCCTGGTGACCGGTCTGCTCGCCGCGATCATGGGCAACATCGGGTTCGGCAGCGGCACGACCTACCAGGCGATCTTCACGACCGCGTCGATGCTCGAGAAGGGCGACGACGTGCGGGTCGCCGGCGTCAGCGTCGGCGAGGTCAAGAGCGTGGAGCACTACGACCGCACCGAGGCGCTCGTGACGTTCCGGGTGAAGTCCGACGTGCCGCTCACCACCGCCTCCCGTGCCGAGATCCGTTTCCTCAACCTGGTCGGGGACCGCTACCTCGCCCTGGAGGAGGGCGCCGACCGCGGCGCCGAGCCGCTGGAGAGCGGAGACACGATCCCGGTCAGCCAGACCAAGCCGGCGCTCGACCTCACCGTGCTCTTCAACGGGTTCCAGCCCCTCTTCCAGGCCCTGAACCCGCAGCAGGTCAACGACCTGAGCATGAACCTCGTGCAGGTGCTCCAGGGCGAGGGCGGGACCGTGCAGGGCCTGCTCGCGAAGACCGCGTCCCTGACCAACACCCTGGCGGACCGGGACCGGCTGATCGGCGAGGTGGTCGGCAACCTCACCCAGACGCTGACGACCGTCGACAGCCGGCACCAGCAGCTCAACGACCTCGTGGTGGGCCTGAAGAACTGGATGGCCGACCTGGCCCGGGACCGCCACGTGATCGGGTCGTCGCTCAGCAACATCTCCGACCTCACCGTCGTGGTCGCCGACCTGCTCCGGCAGGGCCGGCCCCTGGTGAAGTCCGACGTCGCCAAGCTGAGGAAGCTGGCCGCGCTGCTCAACGAGCCGAAGAACAGCGCCAACCTGACCGACCTGCTCGACCGCCTCCCCGAGTCGATGACCGACCAGACCCGGACCGGCACCTACGGCTCCTGGTACAGCTACTACATCTGCGGCTTCAGCGGCCGCATCACGCTGCCGGCCGGCCTGGGCGCGATCCCCGGCGTGCGACAGCTGATGTCGCAGCTCAACCACCTCGACTTCCACTCCACCGCGCCGCGGTGCAACGGGGCGTCGGCGCCATGACGGCCTCTCGCAACTACAGCGACGCCCGGATCCTGCGGCTGGGCGCGATCACGCTCGTCGTGATGCTGCTGGTGATGGCGGCCGCCTTCAACCTCTCGCAGTTCCCGGGCTTCAAGGGAGGCACCTACCGGGCGGAGTTCAGCGACGCCAGCGGGCTGCACCAGGGCAACATGGTCCAGGTCGGCGGCATCCGGGTCGGTCGCGTGCAGGACGTCAGTCTGGAAGACAGCAACAAGGTGCTGGTGACCTTCGAGGTGGACAAGGGCGTCGACTTCGGGACCGACAGCCGGGCGTCGATCGAGGTCCTCAACCTGCTGGGCGAGAAGTACCTCGACCTGCAGCCCGCGGGCGACGGCCAGATGCCCGAGAACGACGTCATCCCGCTGGACCGCACGGAGTCGGCGTACGACATCGTCGGGGTCTTCGGCGACCTGACCAAGACCACCGAGCGGATCGACACCGCCCAGCTCAGCAAGGCACTCGACGTGGTCGCCGACACGACCAACCGGGCGGCACCCGAGATCCAGCAGAGCTTCCGCGGGATCGCCCGGCTGTCGCAGTCGGTCGCGTCTCGCGACGACCAGATCCAGGCGCTGCTGAAGAGCGCCCAGGGCGTCAGCAAGGTGCTCGCCGCCCGCGGCAAGGACCTGGTCGACCTGATGAAGCACAGCGACCTGGTGCTGCAGGAGGTCAAGCAGCGCAAGCAGGCGATCCACCTGCTGCTCGTCAACGCCCGCGACCTGGCCGACCAGCTCCGCGGCGTCGCCCAGGACAACCAGGCCCAGATGGCGCCCGCCCTGGCCGAGGTCCACGACCTGCTGGCGCTGCTCAACGACAAGGACCAGGAGCTCAAGAGCACCCTGAACGCGCTGGGCCCCTACGTGTCGATCCTCGGCAACATCATCGGCACGGGCCCGTGGTTCGACGCCTACGCCTCCAACCTGCTCGCGATCCCCACCGGCGAGTTCCAGCCCGGCTTCACCTCGGGAGGTCGGTGATGGACGTCCTGAGCCGGGTCGGCGGCCGCGCCGTGGCGGTCGTCGTGGCCCTGCTGCTCGTCGTGACGGTCTACGTCGTCTGGCTGCGCGACGACACCGAGACCAAGACGCTGACCGCGCACTTCCCGCGCGCGGTCAGCATCTACGAGGGCAGCGACGTCCGGATCCTCGGCGTCAACGTCGGCCGGGTGACCGCGGTGACGCCGGAGGGCAACTCGGTGCGCGTCGACATGGAGTACGACGCGCAGTACAAGGTGCCCGAGGACGCCAAGGCCGTCATCGTGACGCCGACGCTCGTCGCCGACCGCTTCGTCCAGCTCACGCCGGCGTACCACTCCGGCGACGGGCTGATGGCCGACGGTGCCGACATCCCGCTGCCCGACACCGGCGTCCCGGTCGAGCTGGACCGCATCTACGCCAGCCTGCGCGACCTCTCCGAGGCGCTCGGACCCAACGGCGTGAACAAGGACGGCACGCTCGACCACGTGCTCGCGGCGGGCGCCCACGCGCTGAAGGGCAAGGGCGCGCTCGGCAACCAGATGCTGACCCGGCTCGCCCAGGCCGCGCAGACCTTCGGCGACGCGTCGGGGCCGCTGTTCGACACCGTCACCCAGCTCGCGCGCTTCTCCACGACGCTGGCAGAGAACGACCGGTTCGTGCGGGCCTTCATCCGTGACCTCGCCGGGGTGTCCGGCCAGCTCGCCGACGAGCGCACCGAGATCCAGGCGGCGCTCGCGGCCGTCGCGCGCGCGGTCGGCACGGTCCAGGGCTTCGTGCACGACAACCGTAAGGCGCTCGTCGACGACGTCGAGCGGCTGACCCGGGTCGTGAAGACCATCGGGTCGGAGAAGACCAGCATCGACACGGCGCTGCGCGTCGCCCCGACGGCCATCGGGAACCTCGCCCTGGCGTTCAACAACCGCACCGGCACCATCGGGTCGCGGATCGGCATCAGTGGCAACGTCTGGGACGCCGACGGCTTCCTCTGCGCCGTGGTGCAGCAGTCGGGGCTGCCGCGTGCCAGTGCCGACCTGGCCTGCAAGCTGTTCAAGCAGCTGCTCGAGCCGGTCGAGGGCCAGGTCCCGACCATCCCGCCCGGCTCGAACGGGCGGGCCGCCCCGAGCGCCGGCACGTCCGGGCTCAACCGCGTGCAGCAGTACGCCGCCGACGGGCCCGGGTCGCTCGGTGAGCTGATGGGGGGCCCGTCATGAGGCGTCGGCTGCTGAGCGCCGTCGTGCTGCTCACCGGCCTCGCGGTGACCGCGGGCGGCTGCAAGTTCGACGGCGCCTACGACCTCCCGCTCCCCGGATCGCCGGTCGACGAGGACAACTCCTTCGAGGTGACCGCGGAGTTCCAGGACATCCTCAACGTCGTCCCGAAGTCACCGGTCATGGTCGACGACGTCACGGTCGGTGAGGTCACCGACGTCGAGCGCGTCGGCTGGCACGCGAAGCTGACGATGCGGATCAAGAACGACGTCGACCTCCCCGACGACGCGATCGCCGACATCCGCCAGGTCAGCCTGCTCGGCGAGAAGTACGTCGCGCTCGAGGCGCCCGCGGGCGGGGGAGAGGGCCGGCTCTCCGACGGCGACAACATCCCGCTCGCGGACACCGGCCGCAACCCGGAGGTCGAGGAGGTGCTCGGGGCCCTCTCGTTCCTGCTCAGCGGCGGCGGCGTCGGCCAGCTCGGCACGATCACCCACGAGCTCAACGCGGTCATGGACGGGCGCACCGACCGGCTGCGCCACCTGCTCGGCTCCCTCGAGGACGTCGTCGGCACGATCGACGCGCAGAAGGACGACATCGTCCGCGCGATGGACTCGATCAACCACCTCACCGCCACGCTCAACACCGAGAAGCACACGATCACCAGCGCCCTCGACGTCACCGGTCCCGCCGTCGAGGTGCTGGCCGCCCAGCACGACGAGCTGATCAGGATGCTGCGCTCGCTCGACCGGCTCGGCGCGGTCGGCACCCGGGTCATCGGCCAGAGCAAGGACGACATCCTCGCCTCGCTCGACCACCTCCAGCCGCTGCTCGCCCGGCTCCACGAGGCCGGCGACAAGCTCGCGCCCGGTCTCAACCTGCTGGTCAGCTTCCCGTTCCCCAAGGAGGCCTCGGAGATCGTCAAGGGCGACTACGCCAACACGTCGATCCGGGCCGACATCAACCTGGAGAACATCATCCCCGGGCAGCCGGGCGGCGGCATCCCACCCGTCGTCCCCGACCCGGGCCACGTCCTGAGCCTGGTCGAGAAGTGCCTGCGCAGCGGTGACCTCCAGAGCAAGGCCTGCCAGAAGGTGCTCGCCTCGGTCGACCTGGTCAAGCAGCTGAAGAAGCAGTGCAAGAAGAAGAAGTACGACGGCAACCCGGTCTGCACCGTCGTCGAGGCGCTCCCCGGCGGGGGCGGCCTCGGCGGGCTGCTCGACGGCCTCGGAGCCTCCCTCGGCAGCACCGACGGCCTGCTGGGCCGCGCGCTGGTCGACGGCACCCCGACCCCGGCGCCGAGCGCCGCCCAGCTCTTCGGAGGCACCGGATGAGCCGCGGGGTCAAGATCCGGGTCATGGCGTTCGTCGTGCTCAGCGCCGTGGGCATCGTCTACATGGCGGGCAGCTACCTCGGCCTGGTCGACCGGGTCCTCGGGCGCGGGATCACCGTGCAGGCGACCCTCCCGCAGTCCGGCGGGCTCTTCGAGGGCAGCGAGGTGACCTACCGCGGCGTGAAGATCGGCAAGGTGTCGGCGATGACCGCGACCCGCGAGGGCGTGACGCTGGACCTCGCGCTCCAGGACGGCACCCGGCTGCCCCTCGACTCGCCGATGTACGTCCACAACCTCTCCGCCGTCGGCGAGCAGTACCTCGACTTCGAGCCGCCCGACGAGAACGGTCCGTACGCCGAGTCAGGGGACACCTTCCACGGCGGTCAGGACGCGCTGCCGGTCGACGAGGGCGACCTGCTGGTGGAGCTGAACGACTTCGTGGGCTCGGTCGACAAGCGCAACCTGCGCACGGTCGTGCACGAGCTCGGCACCATGTTCGACGACACCGGCCGCCCGCTGCAGCGGCTGCTCGACAGCGGCAGCACCTTCGTCCGCACCGCGTCCGCCCACACCGACGAGACCATCCGGCTGCTCGACCGCGGTGAGCGGGTGTTGTCGACGCAGCAGGGCGAGAGCGAGAACATCCGCACCCTGGCCCGCGACCTCGGCAGCCTGACCGACGCGCTTGCCTCCTCCGACGACGACCTCCAGCAGGTCCTGGCCGACACCCCGGGCGCCGCCCGCGAGGTCGACGCGCTGCTGAAGGACCTCGAGCCGACCCTGCCGGTGCTGCTCGGCAACGCTGTGAGCGTCAACCAGGTCGTCGTCTCCAACCTCGCCGGGGTCGAGCAGCTGTTGGTGACCTACCCCCGGGTGATCGCGTCCGGCTTCACCGGCACGCCCGGCGACGGGTACGGCCACGTCAACCTCCAGCTCGACTCCACGCCGCCGTGCACCGAGGGCTACAAGCCACGCAACCAGTGGCGGCCGCCGAGCGACCTGACCGACGGCCCCATCTACCCGGCGCAGTGCGCCAGCGGGCCGCCGTACGTGATGCGCGGTCCGAAGCACTCCCCGCAGGACACGCGTCACGGGTCACCGGGCGCGGTCTACCGCTCGTCCTACGACCCGTCGACGGGAATCGTGTCGGGAGCCGTCGACGCCCACGGCAACCCCGTACGATTCGTCGATCAGGGCAACCTGTCGATCCTGGGAGGGGACTCGTGGAAATGGTTGCTGGTGGGGCCGGTGACGACCCCGTGACCCGCGCTCGCGGCCGCACGGGGCTGAACATCGCCCTCTACGTGCTGGCCCTCGCGCTGGGCTGCGCCTGCGTCTTCGGGGGCGTCCTGGTCTGGCAGCACCGCAGCGACCAGCAGCAGGCGCAGGCCGAGCAGGAGCGGTACGGCGACGTGCTGGCCGCCGCCCGCGCAGAGGTCGAGGCGTTCATCAACATCGACTACCGCGACGCCCAACAGAGCATCGACGCCGTCGCCGCCGGCGCCACCGGCGACTTCCAGAAGCAGTACGACAGCTCGACCAAGGGCGTGGTCAAGCTGCTCGAGCGCGAGAAGTCGGTCATGGACGGCACGGTGCTCTGGTCCGGTGTCGTCGACGTCGACGGCGACAGCGCCACCGTGCTCGCCGCCACCACCGGCACGGTGTCCAACGTGTCGACCAAGAACGAGAAGGTCGCCCGCTACTTCCGGCTCAAGCTCGACCTGGTCAAGGTCGGCGACACCTGGAAGACCAAGAACCTGGAGTTCGTCAGCTGATGGCCGAGAGCTCCCGCCCGCGGCGTCCGCGCCCCTCCGTCGCCGGCTCCCGCAACCCCACCGGCCGCCCGCGCCGGGTGGCCGGACAGACCCGTCCCGGCGCGACCCCGGTCGTCGAGGAGCCGGTCGAGGAGCCGGTCGAGGAGCTGGTCGAGGAGCCGGTGGTCGAGCAGCGAGGAGCGCCGGCGACGAGCGCCCGTCGAGACCCCCCGGCCCCCGACACCGCCGAGGCCGAGGGGGTCTCGACAAGCTCGACCACCGACGACGGCTCGACCACCGACGACGGCTCGACCACCGACGACGGCTCGACCACCGACGAGGGCGGCTCGACCACCGGCGACGGCCGGCGGACGACCCTCGTGCTGGTCGTCGCCATCGTCGTGCTGGCGCTCGTGGGCGCTGCCGAGATCTGGTACCTCAACCGCGACGACACCCCGGCGCCGTCCTCCGCGCGCCCGGTCGTGGTCGGCGACGCCACCCGCGGCGAGGCCGTGGAGACCGCGGCCCGGTCGACGGAGGAGATCCTCTCGACCAGCTACCAGGACTACGACGACCAGGTCGAGCAGGCGACGGCGAAGATGACCGACACCTTCGCCCAGGAGTACCAGAAGACCTCCGACGGCATCCGCGACGAGTTCATCGCCCGCAAGACGCGCCTCCAGGTCAAGGCGGTCGGCCAGAGCGTCGTCCAGGCGTCCGCGGCGCAGGCGGAGGTGCTGCTCTTCCTCAACCAGTACGTCGAGAAGGTGGTCGACGGGCAGCCGCGGACCGACTACGCGCAGTACCGCGCGCTGGTCACCGTCGTGCACACCGACCAGGGCTGGCTGGTCTCGAGCATCGACACCCAGTGAGGCGTGTGCAAAACTAGAACACGTTCCACCACGGTGCGCGGCGCGATCCGGCGCCGACAAGGGGGGGACGCGGCCCGCGGGTCGCTTGAGGCCGGCACGGCAGAAGGGGAAGGATCGCGGCGTGGCCGACCAGAGCACCCACGAGACCGACCTCATCGTCATCGGCGCCGGGCCCACGGGCCTGTTCGCCACCTACTACGCGGGCTTCCGCGGGATGCGGGTCGCGCTCGTCGACTCCCTCCCCGAGCTCGGCGGGCAGATCACGGCGATGTACCCCGAGAAGATGATCCTCGACGTCGCGGGCTTCCCGAGCGTCAAGGGCCGCGACCTGGTGGAGGGGCTGGTCGAGCAGGCCGCGACCGCCCACCCGGCGTACTTCCTCGAGCGGACCGCCACCACCCTGGCCCAGGACGACGACGGGGTGACCGTCTGCCTCGACGACGGCAGCGAGATCCGCACCAAGGCCGTGCTCGTCACCGCCGGCATCGGCAAGTTCAGCCCGCGACCGCTGCCGGTGGGAGGCGACTGGCTCGGGCGCGGCCTGGAGTTCTTCGTCCCCAGCTTCGCGCCGTACGCCGGCAAGGACGTCGTCATCGTCGGCGGTGGGGACTCCGCCTTCGACTGGGCGCTGCACCTCGAGCCGGTCGCGCGCTCGGTGACCCTGGTGCACCGGCGCGACGCGTTCCGCGCCCACGAGCGCACCGTGCAGGCCGTGCGGGCCACGTCGGTCGACATCCTCACCAAGGCCCAGGTGTCCGCCATCCACGGCAACGGCACCGTCGAGTCGGTCGACATCGACGTCGACGGCGAGATCACGACCCGCCCTGCGCAGGCGATCGTCGCGGCCCTCGGGTTCGTCGCCGACCTCGGCCCCCTCCAGCACTGGGGCATCGAGGTGGAGAAGCGGCACATCGTCGTCGACTCCTCGATGCGCACCAACCTGGAGCGGGTCTTCGCCGCCGGAGACGTCACCGAGTACCCCGGCAAGGTGCGTCTCATCGCGGTCGGCTTCGGCGAGGCCGCCACCGCCGTCAACAACGCCGCGGTCGTCGTCGACCCGAGCGCCCACGTGTTCCCGGGACACTCCAGCGAAGGCAGCTAGATGGCTGAGCAGTCAGCCGGACAGGAAGGTAGCCCCATGAAGATCAAGGTCGACTTCGACCTGTGCGAGTCCAACGCGCTGTGCGAGTCGCTCGCCCCTGACGTGTTCGAGCTGGACGACGACGACTTCCTCCAGCTCAAGACCGAGGAGACGACGCCGGACAACATCGACGCGGTCAAGCGCGCGGTGGCTGCCTGCCCGCGTGCCGCGATCTCGCTGGAGGACTGAGGGTTGGCCGATCTGTCCCTCGACGGCAAGGTCGCCGTCGTCACCGGCGCCGGAGCCGGGCTGGGTCGCGCCGAGGCGCTGGCGCTGGCCGACGCCGGCGCCCGCGTCGTGCTCAACGACCTGCCGGGCGGCGCCGACGGCACCGCGGAGGAGATCCGCTCGCGCGGCGGCGAGGCTGCCGTCGTACCCGGTGACGTGGGGGAGCGGGCCACGGCCGACGCGCTCGTCGCGGCGGCCGTCGACGGCTTCGGCGGGCTCGACGTCGTGGTCAACAACGCTGGCGTGACGCGCGACCGGATGCTCTTCAACATGTCCGACGAGGAGTGGGACCAGGTCGTCCGCATCCACCTGCGCGGGCACTTCCTGCTCTCGCGCAACGCGGCGGCCTACTGGCGCGCGAAGGCCAAGGAGTCCGGCCCGGTCGGCGCCGCTGTCGTCAACACCGCCTCGGAGGCGTTCCTCTCCGGACCTCCCGGACAGGCCAACTACGCCGCCGCCAAGGCCGGCATCGCCGCGCTCACGGTCTCGACCGCGCGGGCACTGGGCAGCAGCGGGGTGCGCGCGAACGCGATCTGCCCGCGCGCCCGCACCGCGATGACCGCCGAGGTCTTCGGCGCCGACCAGTCCGGTCTCGAGGTCGACCCCTACTCGCCCGGCCACGTCGCGCCGGTGGTGGCCTACCTCGCCTCGCCTGCGGCAGCGGCGATCACCGGCCAGGTCTTCGTCGTGTACGGCGGCATGGTCGCCCTGGTCGCTCCGCCGACCGTGGAGCAGCGCTTCGACAAGTCCGGCACGCTCTGGACGCTCGAGGACCTCGACAAGCAGCTCGGCGGGTGGTTCGAGGACCGCGACCCCGCCCTCGGCTTCGCGGCCGACTCGATCATGAGGTTGTCGGTGTGAGCGGCCGGCTGGACGGCAAGGTCGCCATCGTCACCGGCGGCGCGATGGGGCAGGGCGCGGAGATCAGCCGCGCGTTCGTCGCCGAGGGCGCGCGGGTCGTGGTCGCGGACGTCGCCAAGGAGCAGGGGCAGGCGCTCGCCGACGAGCTCGGCGGGACCACCGCGGGTGCGCACTTCGTCGCCCACGACGTGTCAGACGCCGCGTCGTGGACCGCACTCGTCGAGGACACCAACGAGCGCTTCGGCCCGGTCAGTGTCCTCGCCAACAACGCCGGCATCCTGCGCTTCGGCGACATCGAGCGGATGCCGCAGGAGGAGGTCGAGCTGCTGTTCCGGGTCAACCAGCTCGGCTGCTTCCTCGGCATGCAGGCGGTCACCCGCACCATGCGGAAGGCCGGCGGTGGGTCGATCATCAACGCCTCGTCCGTCGAGGGCCTCGCGGGCATGCCGGGCTGCACGGCGTACGCCGCGACCAAGTGGGCGATCCGCGGGATGACCAAGTGCGGGGCGATGGAGCTCGGCCCGAAGGGGATCCGGGTCAACTCCGTCCACCCGGGGATGATCGACACCCCGATGACGCGCGTCCACGGCGGCGACGCCGCGATGGAGTACGGCGCCTCGAAGGTGCCGCTGCGCCGCGTCGGGACGCCTGCGGACATCGCGCCGCTCTACGTCTTCCTCGCCAGCGACGAGTCGGCGTACATCAACGGTGCCGAGATCTCGATCGACGGCGGCGTCACCGCGACGCACGCCTTCGGTGGCTGAGCGCTGATGGCCAACCAGCGCGGCCAGGTCGTGATGAGCGACGAGGAGGTCGCGGAGTTCCTGCGCCAGCAGCGCTCCTCGACGCTTGCGACCCACGGCCCGCAGGGCCAGGTCCACCTCGTCGGCATGTGGTACGCCGTGCTCGACGGCGTGATCTGGTTCGAGACGAAGAAGAAGGCGCAGAAGACGGTCAACCTGCGACGCGACCCGCGGTGCTCCTTCCTCGTCGAGGCCGGCCACACCTACGACCAGCTGCGCGGGGTGGCCATCGAGGGCACCGCCGAGGTCGTCGAGGACGAGGCCGTCGTCTGGGACGTGTGCGTCAACATCTTCGAGCGCTACAACGGCGAGTACTCCGAGGAGATGAAGCCGTTCGTGGAGTTCATGGCCCACAACCGCGCCGCGATCCGGCTCGACCCCCAGCGCGTGCGGTCGTGGGACCACCGCAAGCTCGGCCTGCCGGCCATGGAGCTCGGCGGCTCCACCGCCCCCTTCGTCGAGTAGCCCGAGTCGGCGCGTCTTGTACGTCGTGGGGGCGCGAGTCGTCGCGTCTTGTCCGTCGTGAGAGCTCGAGTCGGCGCGTCTTGTCGCCGGGACAGGGTCGAGTTGGGCATGTTGCGCCGACTCGGCGGTGCCTGGCGTGCATGTTGCGCCGACTCGGCGGTGCCTGGCGTGCATGTTGCGCCGACTCGGCCGTCGCGGGCGTGCTTGGGTGCGTCGGGCACACTGAGCACCCCACTCGAGGAGGGCCGGATGAGGATCAGCTCCGCGGCGGTGTCGCTGAACGTGCCGGACGAGGCAGCATCGGCTGCTTTCGCCCGCGAGTACCTCGGCTACGAGGTCGCGATGGCGGACGAGGGCTTCGTCTCGCTGCGGCACGCCGACGTGGGCTTCAACCTCATCTTCCTGCGGACGGGCCTGCCGTCGTTCAAGCCGGCCGAGGTCGCCGGGTCGGCGGGCCAGGGCACGCTGCTCGCCTTCGTCGTCGACGACCTCGATGCGGAGTTCGCCCGGATCGCCGCGGCCGGAGCGCGGGTGGTGACGGCTCCGGAGACCGAGCCGTGGGGCGAGCGCTACTGCCAGTTCGCGGACGCCAACGGACTGGTCTGGCAGCTGGTGCAGTGGGTGGACGCGCCTGGCTGACTGAGCCGCCGGTGTCTCACTGGGTGCGTCCCTATGCGTCCGTGGCGCTCGCACAACCGCGCGAATCGCGGCTGATCCGGACGCTCGGCGGCGGTGAGCTGTCCACCACGTGCCTGAGCTGATCGGCGGACAGCTCACCGCCGCTCGGCTCCGAGGCGGGGCAGCGGTGAGAGCTCCACCGAACGCGCCACTCAAGAGGTGGCTCACCCACCGCTGCGTTGCCACGCACGCTCATCGGCTCCGGTAAACGCGGCAGTCCCGCCGTGGAACGACCCAGAGGGGCACACCCGGTCAGGGCTGGAGCTCACCGACCGGTACGACGGTCGCGACCGTGTTGCCGACGGGCGCCAGCGGGCAGGCCCACGCGGGGTCGTGGGCACACGACGGCGCGTAGGCGAAGTTGAGGTCGAGGACCAGCCGATCGCCGTCCCCGCCGAGGTCGGCTCCCTTGACCGTGTCGAGGAGGTAGCGCCCGCCGCCGTACCCGCCGCCGGGCCGCCCGCACCCGGCGTCGCGCAGCGGCACGAACAGGCCGCCGCCGTACGACGCCAGCCGCCACACGTCGAGGTCGCCGACCCCGGGCAGCGTCACGGTCCCGGCCCGGACGAACGGCACGACGCCGTCGGTCCCGGTCTGCACGTCCCACGGGACGGGCTCGGCCGGCTGCACCTCGACCTCGAACCGCCAGGCCCGGTCGTACGGCGCCACGTTCAGCCCCTCGAACCCCGCTCGCCGCTCGGGCAGCAGCGGGCTCGCGGGGTGCTCGGCGAAGAGCCGGTCCCGCTCCCGCCGCCACGTCTCGTGCCCGGCCGCCGGGTCGGCCGCGGCCCGGACGGCGGCGTAGAGCGCGAACACCTGGCGGCGCCAGTCGACGACGTCGAAGGGAGTCATGCGCCGAACCTACGCACCGTCCGGTCGCGGGACAGCCGCGACCTCAGCGCACGATCTTGACGTTGAACGACGACGTGCCCAGCGCTCCCCACAGGCGCAGCCAGACAGGCAGCAGCATCTCGGTGCCGCGGGCGGTGGTGATGTCACCGAGGTCGATGACGTCGGTGTGGCCGAGCTCCTTCAGCAGGCCGGTCACGACGCTCTTCGCGTCCGCATCGTCGCCCGACACGAAGACGCTGGACCCCTCGGGGAGGGTGTCGGGTCGCACCATCAGGTCGGCGTTGAGCGTGTTGAGGGTCTTCACGACGCGGGCGCCGGGGAACGTGCGCTGGACCTGCTCTCCGAGCGAGTCGGTGTCCTTGACGAAGAGGGTCGGTGGCGCGCCGTTCGAGAAGTCCAACGGGTTGGCGATGTCGACGAGCACCTTGCCGTCCAGGTGCTGCTCGCCGGCCAGGCGCAGCACGTCGAGGGTGACGGCACCGTTGGTGGCGTTGACGACGAGCTCGGCGCCCTGCGCCGCGTCGGCGTAGGTCGCGAGCCCGATGCCGGGGTGCTGCCCGGCCCAGCTGGCGTACGCCGGCGTGCTCATGGCGTCGGGCTCGGTGCGAGCCAGGGTCGACCGGGGGTCGCGGGTGCCGACGGTGACGGTGTGCCCGAGCTCGGCGAGGCGGCCGGCGACGGCGCGACCGACCATGCCGGTGCCGAGGACTGCGATGTTCATCTGTTCTCCGAACGGGTCGTGGCGACGAGAGATAGACAGATCTGTCTACCGATGCCAGGACGTTAGCAGACAGATCTGTCTACCTTCAAGGTAGGATCGGTGGCATGTCCCCGGAGGCCCGCCCCAGCGCTGCTCGTGAGCGCATCCTCGACACCGCGTTCCGGCTCTTCTACGCCCACGGGGTGCGTGCGGTCGGGATCGACCGGATCATCGCCGAGTCCGGGGTCGCCAAGGCGACCTTCTACAAGCACTTCGCCGCCAAGGACGACCTCGTGGTCGCCTACCTCGACAAGGTCGACGGGATCTGGTCCGGCCAGCTCCACGACGCCGCCGCGGCGGCCGGCGACCCGCGCGACCAGCTCGTCGGCATGTTCGACGCGCTCGGCAACGCCTGCCGTCGAGACGGCTACCGCGGGTGCGCGTTCATCAACACCGCCGCGGAGTACGAGGCGGGCACGCCCGTGCACGACCGGACCCTGGCCCACAAGGACGCCGTCCGTGGCTGGGTGCAGGGGCTGGCGGCCGACGCCGGTGCCCGCGATCCCGGTGCGCTGGCGCGGGCCCTGACGCTCCTGCTGGACGGCGGCCTCGCGAGCGGTGCGCTGGACGCCCGGCCCGATGCCGCCGCCGTCGCCAAGGAGTCGGCCGCCGCGCTGGTGGCGGCAGCCTGTCCCTCACCCACCTGAGCCCCGGCGACGAGGGTCCTGTCACCGGGTCCGCAACGCCGCCTCGGCGCGCGACCTGCGGACGACGGCGGTGAGTGCCGCTGCGGTCGCGACCAGCCAGGCGAGGGCGAGCCCGGCCGCCAGGTCGCTGCTGCCGTGGTCGGGGTAGTCGCCGGTCGTCCTCGGCGGCAGCATGTGCTGCTGGCCGCCGTCACGCTGGTGCACGACCGCCGAGGTGTGCATGGTGACGTGGGTGACGACCGAGCCGGCCGGGTTGCCGGTGAGGACCGTCGGGACGTTGGCGGCGACGGCGCCGATCTCGGGGTACCGCAGGGTGTCCCCGCGGAACTCCGAGTACCCCAGGTGGTAGGTCGCGGTCACGACCATCGACAGCGCGAGCGCCAGCCCGGCGAACCCGACCTTGCGCGCCGCCGTGTGCCGGTCGCCGCGCAGCAGCAGGTAGGCGACGGCTGCGGGGAAGACGTAGAGCGTCAGAGCGTCGACGGTGCCGTAGACCAGGCCCCGCCAGGCGAGCTCGAACCCGAACCGCCACCCCACTGCGTGGGCGGTCCCCACCTGCTGGAAGACGCCGGCCGCCAGCACCATGCCGACCAGGGCGCCGAGGACGATGCTCTGCCACAGGTGGAGCGTCCACAGGTCGCGCAGCGCGTCGGCGTACCTCGTCACGAAGGCCACGAAGAAGACGACCGCCACGGTGAAGTAGCCCAGGTAGTAGAGGTCGGGGTCGAGGCCGAGCCACGCGGTGCCCACGGCGGGGGCCAGGAAGAACAGCGCGGCCGCGACGAGGTACCACAGCCAGACCCTGCCGGCGGGTGGGCCGTCCTCGTCGATCCGTAGGACGTTGGCCCGGGGCAGGTGCGCTGTGCTCATGCGCCGTCATCTCCTTCCGGTCCATGCTCCGCCGACCTCGGGTCGGGCGGGTAGGGCCGGACGTCACTCGGGCCGCGGACCTCAGATCGGGCGGAGCGCGACGAAGGGACGCGTGGCCACGAACGCCCGCATCGCCTCCTCGGTCCTCAGGTCGCCCCAGCCCAGGACCAGGCTCATGAACCAGAGGCGGACGGGGTGCGCGCGCCGGAACGCGGTCGCGACGGCGGCCGCCTCGTCGTCGGTGAGGAAGCGGTGCTGGGGGGCGAACCAGTCGCGTCCCAGGTCCACCCGCACGGCCGACCCGGCGCGGAGGTTGCGGACCCAGTCGGCCCGGGCGCCCCAGGCCGAGCAGATGACCGCCTCGCGGGTGGCGGCGTCGAAGGCCAGCACCATGGCGACGGTGGAGTAGGGGCGGCCGGTGCGGCGGCCCCGGTGGATCAGGCGCAGGAAGGTGTGACCCAGCAGGTTGCCCCGCCCCCGGTCGTACAAGTGCGAGGGAAGCCGGAACACCGCCATCGCGATCCGACCCGGGGTCCGCAGGCCCCACCAACGTCGGTTGGTGGTCGCCGGACGCTCCTGCAGCATCAGGTCCTCCTCGAGCTCGCTGCTCTGCACGCCTCCAGCCAAGCCGCGCTCGGCGGGTGGCGACAGGGCCGATCGGCCCCGGTACCTCCGAGGTCCTGACGAATCGGGCCGACGGCTCGACCGAAGAGGTCCCGCCCGTACGACGTGGGGTCGATGCCCCGGTCAGGCGCTCGCGCTCGGGCCGTCGTCGGTCGGGACCGGCTCCTCGGCCCGCTCGCGGCGCCGCCGGCGGACCTGCCAGACGACCAGCCCGCCGACGACGAGGAGGCCCACGAGGATCGCGGCTCCCTCGCCGATGGCGCTGGCTACCTTCTGGTAGGACGCCCCGGCGAAGTAGCCGACGAGGCTGAAGGTGACGCCCCACGCGAGCCCACCGAGCGCGTTCCACACCAGGAACGTGCGGTAGTGCATCCGGCTGAGCCCGGCGATGCCCGGCATGACGGCGCGGAAGAAGGCCGTCCACCGGCCCAGGAAGACCGCCGGCCCGCCACGACGGCGCAGCAGGTCCTGCGCGTTCTCGATCCGGACCTGGTGCTTGCGGAAGACACCGAGGCCGAGGAGGCGCGGTCCGAGGTGCTTGCCCACCTCGTAGCCCACGGTGTCGCCGAGGATCGCGCTGACGACGACGATGACGACGAGCGTGACGATGGAGAGGTCGCCCTGGCTCGCGAGGAACCCGCCGAGCAGGACCGCGGTCTCCCCGGGGACCACGAAGCCCGCGAAGAACGCCGCCTCCCCGAAGACCAGCAGCGCGATGATCGTGAACGCGAGGGCGGGCGGGACCGCGCGGATCGCGTCCAGCACCCCCTGCACCACCCGGCCGAGGGTATCGCCGCCGACCTGCACCCCACCTGGACGGCGCGCGAGCGCATGAAGCGACCTCTGGCAGGAAACGACGGCTCATGCTGTCTGCCTCGGCGTCGCGCCGGTCCTACCGTTCACCGTTGAGCCGGACGGGGGGCGTGGTCGCCTCCCTGGCGGTCGCGCTGGTGGGACTGGCCCAGCCCGCCGGGGCGGCGGCGCCGCCCGCGAAGCCGGGTGGCTCGTCGTGGCAGCTCGCCACGACCTCGGCTGCCGACGCCGTCAAGGCGCCGGCGTACGTGGGCAACGGGTACGTCGGGACGCGGGTGCCGGCGTCGGGCGCCGGGTACGTCGAGAAGCCCATCGCCGCCGAGACCCACGTCGCCGGGGTGTACGCCGACGTGCCCGACCCGATCACCGGGGGAGTCCAGCACCAGGGGTCGGTCAACCTCCCGGGGTGGACGCAGCTCGACGTGGTCGTGGGCGGCAAGCGCCTCGACGCGGCCGACGGCAGCGGCTACCGCCAGGTGCTGGACCTGCGACGCGGCACGGTCACCACGACGTCGACGGTCGCGAGCGCGGGTCGTCGCACGCACCTGCAGTACGACGTGCTGCTCGACCGCGGGCACGCCCGCACCGGGCTGGTGAGCGTCGGGGTGCGGCCCCGGTGGAGCGGCCGGCTGCAGGTGCGCGACGTGCTCGGCGCCGGGGCCGACCTGACGCCCGGCGCGCTGTCGAAGGTCCGCGCGACCGCCACCCGGTCGCTCACCCGACTGGCCGTCCGGGCGAAGGGCACCGGCACGGTCGTCGCCGAGGCAGCCCGCCTGCACGGCCCCGCGGGGTCACGGATGTCGGCCTCGGCGGCCGGGATGTCGGTGCGCAGGACCGCCTCGGTCCACGTCCGCGCCGGGCACACCTACCGCTTCACCAAGGTCGTCGGGTTCGCGACGTCGGACGACGCCCGGGCCCCGGAGGGAGCCGCCGCGCACGCGTCGACGCGGTCGCCGCGGACCGTCCGGCGCAGCAACGCCGTCGCGTGGGCGGCCGAGTGGCGCCACGACGTCGTCGTGCCCGGTCAGCCGGAGCTCCAGCGCCGCATCCACGCGGCGATGTTCTACCTCCTCGCGAGCGCGCGCCCGGACGTCGACGCGAGCATCAGCCCGGTCGGGCTCTCCGCGGGTGGCTACAACGACCACGTCTTCTGGGACGCGGAGACGTGGATGTACCCGGCGCTCCTCGCGCTGCACCCCGACGACGCGAGCACCGTCGTCGACTACCGCTTCCGCACCCGCCACGGGGCCGAGCGCAACGCCGAGAGCACCGGGTACGACGGCATGCGCTTCGCCTGGGAGAGCGCCCGCAGCGGCGACGAGGTGACGCCGACCTGGGCCGAGACCGGCCGGCTCGAGCAGCACGTGACCGCCGACGTGGCACTGGCGCAGTGGCAGTACTACCTGGCCACCGGTGACCAGGACTGGCTGCGCGCCCGCGGCTGGCCGGTCCTGCGCGGGGCCGCCGAGTTCTGGGCGAGCCGGGCCGAGCCGGACGGCGACCGCTTCCACATCACCGACGTCGAGGGACCCGATGAGGAGAACTGGCCGGTCGACGACGAGGTCTACACCAACGCGACCGCGGCCACCACGCTCCGGCTCGCGACCCGGGCGGCGCAGGTGCTCGGCGAGACGGCGCCGGGGGAGTGGGCCAGGGCCGCGGACGGGCTGGTCGTCCAGCCGCCGCAGCCGCTGGGCGGCTTCGACCAGGTGCGACCGGAGTTCCGCGGCTACGCCGAGCAGCAGGTCAAGCAGGCCGACGCCGTCCTGCTCACCTACCCCTGGGAGTACCAGCAGCCCGCCGCGGTCGACCGCGACGACCTGGACTACTACGCGTTGCACTACGACCCGGACGGCCCGGCGATGACCGACTCCGTCAACAGCATCGTGGCCGCCCAGCTCGGGCAGGGATGTGCCGACTGGACCTACACCCGACGCAGCGTCGACCCGTTCGTGAAGGCGCCGTACGAGCAGTTCACCGAGGCGCGCAGCGGACAGGGCGTCTTCACGTTCCTGACCGGTGAGGGCGGGTTCCTCCAGGAGTTCCTCTACGGCTACCCCGGCCTGCGGTGGCGCGCCGACGGGCTCGCGCTCGACCCGACACTCCCACCGGTTCTCGCGGAGGGCCTGCAGCTGACGGGGCTGCGGTGGCAGGGACGCAGCCTCGACGTCGACCTCGGCGAGGAGGCCACGACCGTCACCCTCCGCCACGGCGCGCCGATGGTGGTCCACACCCCCGCTGGCGCCCAGCCGCTCGCCGCCGGCGCACCGCTGACCCTGCCCACCCGGCACCCCGAGGCGGGCTCGGACGACCTGGCCCTCTGCCGCCCCGCCAGCGCCCACGTCACCACCGCCGACCCGAGTGCGCCGCCCGAGGCGGCCGTCGACGGCAGCCCGGCCACGGCGTGGGGACCGGCCTCCGACCCCGCGACGCCGAGCACCTTCACGGTCCGGCTCGGGGGCGACCGCACGGTCGGCCACGCGACGCTGTCCTGGCTGGTGCGGCCGCTGGCGACCTACGAGATCCAGGTCCACCGGCCCGACGGCTGGCACACGGTGGCCGAGGTCGCTAGCTCGGCGTCGGACGCCGATGACGTCGCCTTCGGTGTCACCTCGGCCGACGCCGTCCGCCTCAAGCTGCCGCCCACCAGGCGCGGGGCCGAGAACCCGCGGCTCGCGGAGCTCTCGCTGACCAGCTGACGGCACGGCCCCCGGGGCAGGGTCAGCGTCCGGACGGGGTCTGCGTGTCCAGCGCGCTCTGCAGCACCGCTCGAGCGTGTCCAGACCCGTTCCGCCGGCCCGGTCGTTCGCCTGAGCGGCGGTGCTCGCCCCCACTACCCTCCACGCATGTTCATCGAGGCCGGCGGCCACCGGCTGAGCACGGTGCAGATCGGCACCGGACCCCGCACCCTGGTCACGCACGGCGGCTGGGCCGGCAGCTGGGAGCTGTGGCTCGAGCCGCTCCAGCTGATGCAGGAGCAGTGGCGCGGCATCGCCTACGACCACCGCGGGTCGGGCGTGAGCACCGCGCCGGCCGCCGACATCGGTCCTCAGGAGCTGGTCGACGATCTCTTCGTCGTGCTCGACCGGTACGGCGTCGACCGGTGCGTCCTGGCCGCCGAGTCGATGGGGGCGATGACCTGCCTGCAGGCGGTCGTCGAGCGGCCCGAGCGCTTCGAGGGGCTGGTGCTCGTGGGCGGCCTGCCGGCGCCACCTCCGACGCCGCTGGACACCACGTCGGTCCGCGCGGACTACCCGGCGTACGTCGCGGCGTTCGTCGACGCCTGCGTCCCCGAGCCGGACAGCGAGCACCTGCGGCGCTGGGGGCGTCAGATCCTGCTCCGCGCCGATCCGGAGGCCGCGGCCCGGCTCCTCGAGACCTTCGACGACGGGTACGTCGCGCCGGACCTCTCGGCCGTCACAGTCCCGACCCTCGTGGTGCACGGCGAGCTCGACGCCGTCGTACCCCTCGGCGTGGGTCAGGCGGTCGCCGCGGCCATCGCGGACGCCGAGCTCGTGGTGATCGCGGGCGCGGGGCACGTGCCGACGGTGACGCGACCGCGCGAGGTGGTCGACGCGATCACGTCCTGGGCCGGGCGGGTGCTGCCGCAGCCATGAGTCCCGACCCGGCCGCACCGGCGACGCCCGCGCAGCCACCGGACCGCAGGCGGCGCCGGTGGCGATGGGTCCTGGTCGTGGTCCCGCTGACACTGGCGCTGCTGGTCGGCGGCGCCTACGTGGCGACCGCGGTCATGGAGGTCCCGCCGCCGCACACCCTGGCGAAGCTGGAGACCGCGCCGCCGTCGAAGTGGGGTGAGCTCTTCCCCTATCGCACCGTCGAGGCTGGGGAGCCGCGCGTGCTCGAGGAGGCGCCCGCGACGATGCCCGACACCGTGCCCTGGAAGGGGTCGGAGATCCCGTTCGACGAGTTCCTGACGACGACCCACACCAACTCGTTCCTGGTGCTCCAGGACGGCCGGCTCGCCTACGAGTGGTACGCCGACGGGGTCGACGGCTCGACCCGGCAGTCGTCGTTCTCCATGGCCAAGTCGCTGGTCTCGCTGCTGGTGGGCCAGGCGATCGGCCGCGGCGAGCTGACCGAGGACGACCGCGTCGTCGACCTGCTGCCCGGCTACGCGACCGGCGGGGAGTACGACGACGTCACCGTGCGGGAGCTGCTGGACATGACCGCCGGGGTCGACGTCTCGGAGGTCTACAACGAGTACTGGCCCTTCACCGGCACCTCGCGGATGTACCTCACCACCGACCTGCCCGGCTTCGTCCACGACCACCGCTCGGTCGACTACACACCCGGCACGAAGGGCGTCTACCGCAGCGTCGACACCGAGCTCCTGGGCCTGATCCTGGCCGAGGTGACGGGTCAGAACCTCTCCGACCTGCTGTCCGAGGGCATCTGGAAGCCCGTCGGGGCCGAGGAGTCGGCCCGGTGGAACCTCGACCACGAAGGCGGGGTCGAGAAGGCGTTCGCGTCGGTCAACGCCACGGCGCGCGACTTCGCGCGGGTGGGTCAGCTCGTGCTCGACGACGGCCGGGTCGACGGCCGCCAGGTCGTGCCCCGGGCGTGGATAACGCGCATCGAGACGCCGGCGCCGCTGGAGGTCGACGGCTGGGAGTACTCCGCGCAGTGGTGGCACCCTCCGGGGGGCGACGGCGCCGACCTGTCCATGCTGGGCGTCTACGGCCAGTACACCTACGTCAACCCCGAGACCGGCACCGTCATCGTCAAGCTCAGCGACCACGGCACGGACCAGGACGAGCAGGAGACTTACGACGTGCTGCGTTCGGTCGCGGACCACGTCAGCGCGGAGTAGACAGGCAGCATGAGCAGCCCGACCGACATCACCGCCCTGCCCAAGGTCGAGCTCCACCTCCACATCGAGGGGACGCTGGAGCCCGAGCTCATCTTCGAGCTGGCCTCCCGGCACGGCATGGAGCTTCCGTACGCCTCGCTGGACGACCTGCGCGCCCGCTACGCCTTCGAGGACCTGCAGAGCTTCCTGGACCTCTACTACGCCAACATGGCGGTGCTCCGCACCGCGGACGACTTCGCCCGGCTGACTGCGGCCTACCTGCGCCGGGCCGCGGCCGGCGGGGTGCGGCACGCCGAGATCTTCTTCGACCCCCAGGCGCACCTGGTCCGCGGCGTGCCGCTCGCCGAGGTGGTCGAGGGCCTGGTCGAGGGCGCGTACGCGGGCACGGCCGAGACCGGGACGACCAGCGCGCTGATCGCCTGCTTCCTGCGCGACCGCAGCAGCGAGGAGGCGCTCGAGGTGCTCGAGCAGCTGGTGGCGATGAAGGCGCCGATCATCGGGATCGGCCTGGACTCCGCCGAGGTGGGCCACCCCGCCTCGGAGTTCACCGACGTCTACGCACGCGCCGCGGAGCTCGGGCTGCACCGGGTCGCGCACGCCGGCGAGGAGGCCGGGCCCGACTACGTGTGGGAGGCCCTGGACCTGCTCGGCGTCCAGCGGGTCGACCACGGCGTGCAGTCCGTCCGGGACCACACGCTCGTGCAGCGACTGGTCGTCGACCGGATCCCGCTCACCGTCTGCCCGCTGTCCAACGTGCGGCTCCGGGTCTTCGAGTCGCTCGCCGACCACGTCCTGCCCCAGCTCCTCGCCGCAGGGGTCGTGACCACGATCAACTCCGACGACCCGGCGTACTTCGGCGGGTACGTCGACGACAACTACGCGGCCGTTGCCGACCAGCTCGGCCTGGACCGGGCCGACCTGGCCCGGCTCGCGCACCACTCGGTCGAGGCGAGCTTCCTGCCGCAGGGACGCAAGGTCGCGCTCGACCGCGAGATCGACGCCTGGCTGGGCGAGCCGGCCTCCTGACCTGACCCGTCGCGGAGGCGGTCAGGCCGGCCAGGCGGCGAGCCAGCCGCCGGCGGCGGCGAGGAAGGCGGCGCGGTCGAGCCCACCGGCGCCCGCCGGCACGACGCCGAGCACCGGCAACCCGGTGACCCGGGGGAGGTCGTCGCGGTTGCAGCGCTCGGCCAGGCCGGGCTCGGCGGGCCAGGAGCCGACGACGATCCCCTGCACCGGGTGGCCACGGCGCTGGACGGCGTCGACCGTGAGCTCGGTGTGGTTGAGCGTCCCGAGGCCCGGGGCGCTGACGACGAGGAAGGAGGCGTCCAACCCGGCGCCGGCGAGGCGGTCGGCGAGGTCGAGCAGGGTGCCGCCGTCGGTGTCGAGTCGGACGAGGAGCCCGCCGGCTCCCTCGACCAGGACGAGGTCGTGCGACGCCGTGAGCGGTGCAATCCGGTCGGCGTGCTCGGCGACGGTCGGGACGACGACGCCGGCCCGCCGGGCGGCGGTGTCGGGCGCGAGCGGCTCGGCCAGGGTCATGTGCTCGTGGACCTCGACCCCGGTGAGGTGGTGGATCTCGCGGGCGTCGGAGTCGCCGTCGTCGGTGCCGGTCTGCACCGGCTTCACGACGGCCACGCTCCGGCCGAGCGCGGTCGCGTGGGCGGCCAGGGCTGCGGTGACGACGGTCTTGCCGACCCCGGTGCTGGTGCCGGTGACGACCACCACGCGGCCGGTCACCGACCGAGCTCCAGCACCACGGCGTCGAGCGCCTTGGTGGCCCGCTGCCACTCCTCCTCGGCCACGCCGGCGCTCGCGGTGACCCGCAGCCGCGAGATCCCGTCGGGCACCGACGGCGGCCGGAAGCAGCCGACGCGCACCCCCTCGGCGAGCAGCTCGGCCTGCGCGGCGACCGCGGCCCGGGGTGAGGGCATCGGCACCGACAGCACTGCGCCCGCCGGCGGGGCGACGCCGAGCAGCTCCGCGAGCCCGTCGACGCGGGCGTGGACGGTGGCCGCGAGCGCGGGGTCGGCACGGGCGATCCGGGCGGCGGCGAGGGCGGCCGCCGCGGCGGCCGGGTTCAGCCCGGTGTCGAAGATGAACGGGCGGGCGGTGTTGACCAGGTGCTCGACCAGGGCGGCAGGACCGAGGACGGCCCCGCCCTGGCTGCCCAGGCTCTTGGAGAGGGTGGCGGTGACCACGACGTCGGGCCGGCCGGCCAGGCCGAGGCCGTGCACCAGGCCGGCGCCGTGGACACCGACGGCGTGGGCCTCGTCGACCAGCAGCCAGGCGCCATGCGCGTGGCACACGTCGGCGAGGTCCGCCAGGGGCGCCCGGTCGCCGAGCACGGAGTAGATCGACTCGGTGAGCACGAGGGTCCGCCGGGTGCTGCCGGCGAGCGCGGTGCGGACAGCGTCGACGTCGTTGTGGGGGACCACGGTCAGGTGTGCGCGGGAGAGCCGGACGGCGTCGATGAGCGAGGCGTGGACGTGGGCGTCGGAGATCACGTGGGTGTCGCGGTCGGCCAGCGCGGTCACGACGGCGAGGTTGGCGTGGTAGCCGGTCGAGCACGCCAGCGCCGCCGGCTGGCCGA
The DNA here is from genome assembly GCA_020636915.1 of Nocardioides sp. Classification (GTDB taxonomy): domain Bacteria; phylum Actinomycetota; class Actinomycetes; order Propionibacteriales; family Nocardioidaceae; genus Nocardioides. Next base: position 65,868 of record JACJWV010000005.1, on the reverse strand, counting down.
GCCAGTCGGCGAGCTCGCGCTCGAGCTCCTCGTGGAGGGCGAGGGTGCCGGTGACCAGCCGAGACGCGCCCGCGCCGGCCCCCCAGGTCAGGGCGGCGTCCGCGGCGGCACGGCGTACGGCGGGGTGGCGACCCAGGCCGAGGTAGTCGTTGCCCGCCAGGTCGGTGACCGGGTCGTCCGGCGCGCGCGGGTGGAGCCGCCGGGTGAGACCGGCGTCCTCGCGAGCGGCCGCCCGCTCGGCCAGCCACCCGTCCCACCCGGTCGGGGCAGCCATCAGGCGACCTCGGTCGCGCGCGCGACCGCCCGGCAGATCCGGGCGACGTCGTCGTCGTCGGTGACGTAGGGCGGCATCGTGTAGATCAGGTCGCGGAAGGGCCGGATCCACACGCCCTCCTCGAGCGCGGCCTGCGTCGCCTTCGCGACGTCCACGGGGTGGTCGAGCTGGACGACACCGACCGCCCCGAGGGTGCGCACGTCGGCGACCCCGGGTGCGGAGCGCAGCGGTGCCAGCCCCGAGGTCAGGCCGTCGTGGAGCCGGGCGACGTCAGCGCGCCAGTCGCGGCGCTCGAGCAGGTCGAGGCTGGCGAGTGCGACCGCGCAGGCCAGCGGGTTGCCCATGAACGTGGGGCCGTGCATGAGCACCCCGGACTCGCTCGCCGAGATCCCGCGGGCGACCTCGCCGGTGGTGAGCACGGCGGCCAGGGTCAGGTAGCCGCCGGTCAGCGCCTTGCCCACGCAGAGGATGTCCGGGACAACCCGCTCGCTGACGAACAGGTGCCCGGTGCGGCCGAGACCGGTGGCGATCTCGTCGAACACCAGGACCAGCCCGTGCTCGTCGGCCACCTCGCGCAGCACCACCAGGCAGGCCGGGTCGTAGGCATGCATGCCGCCCGCGCCCTGCAGCAGGGGCTCGACCACGATGCCGGCGAGCTCGTGCGCGTGGGCGGCCGCGAGCCGTCGTACGCCGTCGGCCCAGCCCGCCACGTCGCCGCCCGGTGCGGGAGGCCGATCGGCGAAGACCTGCGGGGGCAGCACGGCGGTGAACATCGAGTGCATCCCGCCGACCGGGTCGCAGACGCTCATGCACCCGAAGGTGTCGCCGTGGTAGCCGCCGCGCAGCGTCAGCAGCCGGGTCCGCTCGGGCCGGCCCAGCCCGCGCTGGTGCTGGAGCACCATCTTGATCGCGACCTCGACGCTGACCGATCCGGAGTCGGCCAGGAAGACGTGCTGGAGCGGATCGGGCGTGATCGCGACCAGCCGCTCGGCCAGGCGCACCGCGGGGGCGTGGGTCAGCCCGCCGAACATGACGTGGCTCATCCGTCCGCTCTGCTCGACCAGCGCGGCGTCCAGCTCCGGGACCCGGTAGCCGTGGATCGCCGACCACCACGACGACATCGCGTCGACGACCTGCGCGCCGTCGTCGAGGGTGAGGCGTACGCCGTCCGCGCCGGTCACCAGCCGGACAGCGGCCGGTTCGGTCATCGAGGTGTAGGGGTGCCAGACGTGCGCCCGGTCGAACGCCAGCAGCCCGAGCAGGTCGGTCATGCGTTCGCCGGCACCTCGGTGCCCGCCCCGCGGCGACGGATCGCCGGGTCCCGCGCCGGGTCGAGGGCCTCGGCCTCGCGGCCGGGCGCCTCCTCGGAGCCGAGGACGACGAACCCGCTGTCCTCGAGCATCTGGAGGTCGGCGCGGGCGTCCTGGCCCTCGGAGGTGAGGTAGTCGCCGAGGAAGATGGAGTTGGCTACCTGCAGGGCGAGCGCCTGGAGCGAGCGCAGGTGCATCTCGCGGCCACCGGCGATCCGGATCTCCTTGTCGGGGCAGACGAACCGGGCCATCGCCAGGATCTTCACGCACCGGGTGGGGGAGAGCTCCCAGGTGTTCTCGTAGGGGGTGCCGTCGAAGGGCATCAGGAAGTTGACCGGGATCGAGTCCGCGTCCAGGGCCGCGAGGGCGAACAGCGCCTCGACCAGCTGCTCGTCGGTCTCGCCGAGTCCGGCGATCAGGCCCGAGCAGGGGGACAGCCCGGCCGACTTGGCCTTGCCGATGGTGTCCACGCGGTCGTCGTACGTGTGGGTCTGCACGATCTGGTCGTGGTGGGACTCGGCGGTGTTGATGTTGTGGTTGTAGGCGTCGACCCCGGCCTCGCGGAGCCGCTCGCCCTGGCCGTCCTGGAGCAGGCCCAGGCAGGCGCAGACCTCGACGTCGGGGTGCTCGCTCTTGAGCGCCCGGGTCAGCTCGGTGACCTTGTCGATGTCGCGGTCCGACGGTCCGCGCCCCGAGGCGACCAGGCACACCCGGCTCGCCCCGCCGCGCAGGCCGGCGCCCGCCTGCTTTAGGGTCTGGTCGGCCGAGAGCCAGGAGTACTTCAGGATCGGTGCGGTCGACCCGAGCGCCTGGCTGCAGTAGTTGCAGTTCTCCTGGCACAGGCCCGACTTGAGGTTGACCAGGTAGTTGACCTTGACCGTGTTGCCGAAGTGCGCCCGCCGCAGCCGGCCGGCCGCCGCCACCACGTGCAGGAGCTCGGTGTCGTCGGCCCGCAGCACCGCCAGCGCGTCCTCCGCGGTGGCGGTGCCACCGGCCAGGATCCGGTCGGCGAGCAGGTCGAAGGTCGGTGCCGTGGTCGGTGCCGGGGTGGGCGCAGCGGTCGTCATGGTTCTCCTCGGGCGTGGCCCTGAACGGTGTTCAGGTGAACGGCGTTCAGGTTAGAGCCCTCGGACGTCGCCGACAACCGGTGTCCGACCCGATGAGATCGCGTTACGTCATGCGCTCGGAGCCGTCGACGGCTCCGAGCGCATGACGTCCGGCGGGTCCGCCGGCGCGGCCGCCTCCACGGTGGCTTGCTCGTCGGGCACCCAGCGCAGGAGGTCGCCGGGCTGGCACTGCAGGACCTCGCACAGAGCGGCCAGCGTGGTGAACCGCACCGCCTTGGCCCGGCCGTTCTTCAGCACCGCGAGGTTGGCCGGGGTGATGCCGATCCGCTCGGCGAGCGTGCCCACGGCCATCTTGCGCCGGGCGAGCATCAGGTCGATGTCGACGACGATCGGCATCAGATCACCTCGTCCAGCTCGGACTGCAGGTGCCGTGCCTCGACGTCCAGCGCGACCGCCTGGGCCAGGAGCATGCGCAGCACCAGCACGATGAGGGCGACGCCCCCGGCCACGAGCGACGCCCCGCAGATCAGCCCGACGACACCGGGCGCCACCTCGTCGCCCGGCGTGGTCCGGTTGCTGTAGGCGGCGACGACAGCGATCCCGAGGACGCAGGCCGCCGCCGCCGCGATCGCACCGATCACGACGTCGACGTAGCGGAACGCCGCAGGGGAGAAGACGGTGCCGCGCCGCACCATCGTGAGCAGCCTCCAGATGCAGACCGCGGTCACCTGCATCGTCACCACGAGCAGCAGCACCAGCACGACGACGGCCACCCGGACCCCGGGACGGGCCTGGTCCAGGTCGAGCCAGGTCAGGGGGAGCAGCACCCCCTGGACGACGAGCGATCCCGCGAGGGCGATCGCGATCACGGTCCGCAACGCGATGACGGCGAGCTGACTCATTCCGGACCCTCTCTGATCGACCAACGATCGGAATCTATCGAAAAACGACAGACTTGACCAGGGTGCGGAAGCCGCGGATCCGCCTCTCACGAGCGGGGCGCAGGAGCAGAATGAGGCGTGGGACCCACCCGAGGCTCGAGGACGAGGAGGTCGTCATGAGGATCTGGAGCAGGGCACGCGGGGCGTTGGACCGGCGCACCTCTAGGGTCGCCGCCGTCGTCGCCGCGCTCGCCGTGGCGGCCGCCACGGTGGGACCGGCGCCGTCGGTCGCGTCCATCCCGGCGTCGGCGTTCCCGTCGAAGGCCGTGGTGAAGTCGGTCCTCGACGGGAAGGGGCACTGGCGGGTCTCGCCGGGCGACCTGGAGAAGCTCGGCGCCAAGCCCCGCGGCTGCCGGTCGGACAAGCAGATGCTCGCCTACGACGACGCCCGCGTCAGGTGGTACGCCGGACGCGAGGTCGGGATGCCGCGGTCGGTGTTCACGTCCGCCGAGATCGCGGTCCTCACCTACGCCGACGACGCCGCCGCCCGCGCCGCGGTCCAACGCAACGCGTCGTACCCCCGGCGCTGCCCCAAGGTCGTGGAGTGGGTGTGCACCGACTGCGACGGGATCGACACGACCTGGCGCACCAGGACTCCCGCGGCCCGGGTGGGCGACCAGAGTGTGGCCTGGCGGTTCCGGCAGTTCGGCAACCTGAAGTCCAACGGCTGGACCGTCGTGGCGCGCGACGGAGCGACCGTCGTGCGGGTGCGGACCCTCCGCACCCGGGACGTGTTCGCCGGCGGTCGGCACGGCTACCCGCGGTTGATGGACAAGAAGGTCGCGGTCCGGCTGGCGCGCACCGCCCTGTCGACAGCGACGTCGGCCACGACGTAGCCGCACGACGTAGCCGGGCGCCGTCGTGAGCCGGCAGACCCCTACAGGATGTTGACCGCGCGCGCGATGACCAGGCCCGCGAGGACCAGCGAGATCGCGGACTCCGCGATCAGCCACAGCTTCGACCAGTGCCGGATGGCGGAGACGTCGGTGGGGCTGAAGGCGGTCGCGGTGTTGAAGGAGAGCGCGAGGTAGTCCACGAACTGCGGGTACCACCCGGCCTCGACCAGCGGCTCGAGCGAGTGCTCCGGGAAGTGGAACGCCGCCGGGACGCCGCCGGTGCCGTGGGCACGAGCGACCGGCCCCCCGGAGTCCAGGTGCCAGTACCAGAGCGCGAACGCGATCACGTTCGTGCACCAGACCGCTGCGCCGAGGCTGAGCAGCTGCGCCGCGGAGTCGAAGTCGGCCTTGTCCAGCAGTCCGACCACCAGGCGCACCGCCGAGGCGGCCGTCGACAGGGTGATCAGGCCGATCATCAGTCCGGTGGTGACCCGCAGCCAGGGACGCTCCCGGTCGATCCGGCCGGGATCACCCACCACCAGCAGGCCCAGCAGGAGCAGCAGGACCACCGGGTAGGCGATCCGCGACCACGTCCCGATGCTGAAGTCGGCAGGGACCATCAGGTCGAACCCGGCGGCGGCCAGGACGGCCAGCGCCATCGGAAGGCGTCGTTCCCCCTCGCGCTCGGGTGCTCGTGTCGTGTCGGCCACGCGCCCAGACTGGCGCAGGTGACCCCGCCCTGTCCGCGTGATGCGCCACGAAGGCCGAAGCCGGGCGCTAGCGTCCTCCCATGCCCGCCGCCCGGACCCGTCGCTGGCTGGTGGCGAGCGCGCTGTGCCTGGCGGTCGCGGTCTCCGGCTCGCCCGACCTCACGCCCCTGGCCACCGGCGCCCCGGCTGACGGCCCCGCGCGCCACGGCGCCGGGAGGTACGACGACCAGGTGGGCGCCCTGCTGCGGCAGATGAGCGTGCGGCAGAAGGTCGGCCAGCTGTTCGTCATCGAGGTCGCCGGTCGTGACGCCTTCCGGCCGAGCGACGCGGCGAAGGCGGTCAACCAGCGGCTCTACGGCGTCGACACCCCCGCCCAGGTGGTCGCGAAGTACCAGCCCGGCGGGGTCATCTACTACACGGCGCGCAACACCGACGACAACATCGGCGACCCGGCGCAGGTGGCCACCTTGTCCAACGGGCTCCAGCTCGCCGCGTCGGCGCTGTCGCCCGGCATCCCGCTGCAGATCTCCGTCGACCAGGAGGGCGGCTCGCTGGTCGCCCGCTTCGGTGCGCCGGCCACCCAGACGCCGGGCAACATGGCCCTCGGGGCCGGCCGCTCGGCCGCCGACGCCCGGCGCTCGGCGAAGATCATCGGCGCCGAGCTCGCCGCCGTGGGGGTGACCCAGGACTACGCGCCGGTCTCCGACGTCAACATCAACCCGAGCAACCCGGTGATCGGGATCCGCTCGATCGGCGGGGACCCCGGTCTGGTCTCCACGCTCGCCGCGGCGCAGGTGAAGGGGTTCCACGTCGGCGGGGTGTCCGCGGTGGCCAAGCACTTCCCGGGCCACGGCGACACCGGCGTCGACAGCCACTTCGGGCTGCCCGAGGTGACCCACAGCCTGGCGCAGCTCCACGCGATCGACCTGCCGCCCTTCGAGGCCGACATCGCCGCCGGGGTCGACACGATCATGACCGCGCACGTCGTGCTCCCCGCGATCGACCCGGGCGTGCCCGCCACCATGTCGCATGCCGTGCTCACCGGGCTGCTGCGCGGAGAGCTCGGCTTCGACGGCCTGATCGTCACCGACGCCCTCGACATGGCGGGCGCGACGTCGACGTACCCTCCCGACGTCGCGCCGGTGAAGGCCGTGCTCGCCGGCGCCGACCAGCTCCTCGTGCCACCGCAGATGGACACGGCGTACGCCGCCGTGCTCGACGCGGTCCGCTCCGGGGTGATCAGCAGGCAGCGGCTCGACCGGTCGGTGCGCCGCATCCTGCTCCACAAGCTCGAGCGCGGGCTCTTCGACGACCGGTTCGTCGACGCGGCCGCGGCACCGCAGGTCATGGGTGCGCCGCAGCACCTCGCGACGGCGCAGGCGATCACCGACCGCACCACCACGCTGCTGAAGAACGACGACGGGCTGCTGCCCCTCGCTACCGGCCCGCGCGACGTGCTGGTCGCCGGCTGGGGTGCGACCACGACCCAGACGCTCGCGGCCGCACTCGCCGCCCGCGGCGCGACGACGCAGGTGCTCGAGTCGGGCACGACGCCGTCGCCGGTGGCGGTGGACGCCGCGGTCGCGGCCGCGGAGGACGCCGACCTGGTCGTCGTGACGACCAACAACGCCTACGCCGTGAACGCCGCGACCGGTCAGCCGACGACAGCGGCCGCGGCGCAGACGCAGCTGGTGCGCGCGCTCCTCGCGACCGGGACGCCCGTGGTCGTCTCCGCGATGCGCAACCCCTACGACGTCGCCTCGTTCCCCGCGGCGCCGACCGTGCTCGACACCTACGGCTACACCGCCGACCAGGTCGAGGCGCTGGTGCGCGTGCTCTTCGGCGAGGTCGACCCGACCGGCCGGCTCCCGGTGTCGATCCCGACCGCGAACGGGACCGGCGAGCTCTTCGAGCTCGGGCACGGCCTCGGCTACTGACCCCGGGTCAGGCCCAGCCGAGCTCGCGCAGCCGCGCCTCGGACAGGCCCATCGCGTGGCCGACCTCGTGGACCAGCACGGTCCGCACGCGGCCGGGCACGTCCTCGATCCGCGCGCAGACCTCGAGGATGGGGACGCGGTAGAGCGTGATCGTGTCCGGCAGGGTGCCGGGCGCCCTTCCGTAGTGGCTCGTGCGCGGGACACCCCGGTAGAGACCGAGGAGCAGCACCCCCGGCTTGCGCTCGGACTCCGCCTGCTCGTCCTCGACGAGGACGGCGATCTCGCTCACCACCGGCAGGACCCAGTCGGGCAGCGAGTCCAGGGCGTCGACGACCATCGCCTCGAAGGCGTCGAGCGGTACGGCGGCGGGGTCCACATGGAGAGCGTCTCATCCCGCAGGTTGGTCGGGTCGCGTGCCTCAGACCGACCCCTGGGCCGGTCTCAGGCACACGACCCGACGCAGCGACCCGTCCGAGGCGCTGGCTCAGAGCCGGACGAGCATCTTGCCGGTGTTGTCGCCGCGGTGGAGGCCGAGGAACGCGTCGACCGCGTGGTCGAGGCCGTCGACGACGGTCTCCTGCCACTTCAGCGACCCGTCAGCGACCCACGCGCCGGCCCGCCCGTAGAACTCCGAGGCCGCGTCCGCGTGGTCGGTCACGATGAAGCCGCGGAGGGTCAGGCGCTTGCTGACGATCATCGCCATGTTCCGCGGGCCGGGCACGGGTGCGTCGGCGTTGTAGTCCGCGATCGCGCCGCAGGCGGCGATCCGCCCGAAGTCCGCCATCGCGAAGATGGCGGCCTCGAGGTGGTCGCCGCCGACGTTGTCGAAGTAGACGTCGACGGGGGAGTGCTCGCGCAGCTGGCGGCCGATCGGCGCGTCCTTGTAGTTCAGGGCGACGTCGAAGCCGAGGTCGTCGGTGAGCCACGCGCACTTCTCCGCGGTGCCCGCGGAGCCGATGACCTTCGCCGCCCCGAGCTGTCGAGCGATCTGCCCGACGGCGGAGCCGACCGCGCCGGCCGCGCCGGAGACGAACACGGTGTCGCCCTCGCGGATCTCGGCGATGCGGGTGAGGCCGACGTACGCCGTGAGGCCGGGCATGCCGAGGGCGCCGAGGTACGCCGACGCCGGGACCTGGCCGACATCGAGGCGTCGCACCGCCTTCGCCGGCAGCAGCGCGTGGGTGCGCCAGCCGGCCTGGTGGAGGACGGTGTCGCCGACCGCGAGGTCGTCGGACCCCGACGCGACCACCTCGCCGACCGCGCCACCGTCGAGCGGGGCGTCGAGCGCGAACGGCGGCACGTAGGACTTCACGTCGTTCATCCGGCCGCGCATGTAGGGGTCGACCGACATGAAGGTGTTGCGCACGAGCACCTGCCCCGGCTCGGGGTCGGGCAGCTCGACGTCGACGGTGCGGAAGTTGTCGGGGGTCGGCCAGCCGTTCGGTCGGGAGGCCAGGTGGATCTCGCGCGCGGTGGTGGGCATGGCTCGATGGTGCCAACCCGTCCCACGGGCAGGATGGGCGGCCCCGGCGATCGTGCCGACCCCGCACTCGTGACAGACGTCAGTGGGTGCAGTAGGCCGGCACGGCGCCGACGTTCGAGACGTAGCGGGCCGAGACCCAGAGCCCGTGCGGCAGGTTGTACCAGAGGCTGTTGCCGCGCACCTCCTGCCCGCGGAGCTTGCAGTTGATGTGGACCAGCGTGCCCCGGGTCAGACCGCCGTGCGAGTTGGCCCGGGTCGTCGGCGCCTCACGAGGGATGAGCGTCGCGGTCGTGACGCGACCCCGGTAGGTCCGGCCGGTTCCGCAGTACGACGGCGCGCCGCCGATCGGGCGCACGTACATCGCCGACACCCACTCGCGCGCGGCCCCCGGCAGGCGGTACCAGACGTTGCTCACACGACCGTCCTCGTCGTTGCCCCGGTGCACCACCGATCCGGTGACCCGGCAGGTCAGCGGGTAGACGTGCCCGTGCTGGAGCTTGCCCTGGCGCGAGGAGAACATCGTGGGCAGGCTGCGCACCAGCAGGCCGTTCTTCGCCGTCACCCGCCCCCGAGGCCCCTCAGCGGACTGCGTGCGACCGCGGTGGAGGTACCCCGTGAAGCGAGTCTGGTCGTCGTAGTAGGCGTCGTAGAGGTCCATGGTGCCGTCGATGGTGCGCACCTTGGCCCGGAGCGGGTCGGACGGACGGCTCTTCCTCAAGCACGACGTTGCCACGGACACCGTGGCGCGCTTGCCGTGCAGCGAGGTCCGGATCTTCGAGCAGCGCAGCAGCGTCGGCTCGACCGGGTTGTTCACCGGCCGCCAGCCCAGGCTCTTGTCGACGACCTTGCCCCGTCGGTTGCGCATGACGGTCACCCCGTAGGCACGCTTCGCGCCGCGCGGCTGGAGCAACAGCTCGACCGCGGAGAGGCGTCGCGCCGTCACCTCCGGCATCGTGATCGTCGCGGTGACCCGGTTCTCCCCGTGGCGCACCTGCAGCCGGGTGATGTCGGTGGCCGGTGAGTAGGAGTCGCCCGAGGGATCGGGGACGCCTCCTTGCTGCGCGTGCGCGCTCGACGGGCTGAGGGCGAGCCCGGCCCCGAGGGCGGCGGTCACGAACGTTCGTACGGTCTTCATCGAGGTGCTCCCTGACGGTGACGACGGGCCGAAGCCCCGGTACGTCAGGTTGAGAGGTCGTGGGACCCACCGGAGGTCACACCTGATCCGGGAATTCTCGCCGGATCGCGTCCGGTGTGACCTCCCGGGTGTCCCCGGGCGTCAGAAAGGGAAGACGGGAGGACCTATGGACCGACGGATGACCGAGGACTTCGAGGAGTTCGCGCTGGCGCGCGCCGGCGACCTCTACCGCCAGGCCTGGGCGATGTGCGGCGACCCGCACGGCGCCGAGGACCTGGTGCAGGAGACCTTGGCCAAGGTGTACGTGAAGTGGCGCCGGATCGAGACGCCCTATGCGTACTCCCAGCAGACCCTGCTGCGCACCTTCCTCAGCCGCCGGCGGCTGCGCAGCAGCGGGGAGCAGCCGTGGGCGGAGGTCCCCGAGGGCGCGTCGGTGACCGATCCGATGGCCGACAGCGACCTGAGGATGATGCTGCGAGAGGCGTTGGGGGAGCTCAGCCGGCTCGACCGGGCCGTCCTGGTGCTGCGCTACCTCGAGGACCTGTCGGTGGCGGAGACCGCCGAGCGCCTGGACCTGTCGCCGGGCGCGGTGAAGAACCGGAGCCTGCGTGCGCTCGCCCGGGTACGCGAAGGGAGCCTGCGGTGAACGAGAGGGACATGACGGACCTGCTCCAGCGCGCGAGTCGGGACCTGGCGCCCGACGTCCACGCCCTGGTCGCCGGCGGTCTCGAGCGAGGGCAGGTACGACGGCGTCGTCGGCTGGCGATGACCTCGGTCGCCGCCAGCACGGCGGTGGTCCTCCTGACGGTCGGGGGAGTCGAGCTCGTCGGCGCCGGCCACGTCGGAACCCGCGGCATCGCGCCCGCCAACCCGTCGACGGACTCCGACGCCTCCCGGTCCGCCGACCCCACGCAGCCCGCCGGCCCCACGCGATCGCCCGAGCGCGGTCCGGTCCGTCCGGTCGAGCTGGCAGTCACGACGGCGCAGGTGCCGGAGACCTTCGCCTCGCTGCAGCCGGGCGCGGTGAGCGATCCGTCGCCGCGGTCAGGGCCGGACTCGGCGCCGGTCGTCGACTTCACCTGGCAGGAGTTCGGCGTCCGCGTCGGCCTCACGCCGGACGACTACCTCGACGGTCACCGCGTCCCGGACCCGGCCCGGCGCTGCGCAGAACAGGAGGGGAAGGACCGCTGCCGGCCCCGCGCGGACGGGACCGTGGTGGCCCGGTCGAGCGGGACCAGCCCCGAGGTCGACGGCGGCACCAGCGAGCGCTCCGTGACGGTCTTCCGGCCGGACGGCTGGGACGTCCTCGTGATGGTCTACAACGGGCCCGGCAAGGAAGGACCCCCGACCGCGGCGGAGCCGCCCCTGAGCCTGTCGCAGCTCCAGCGGATCGCGTCCAGCGACGCCTGGTTCCGCTGAGGGCGCCACGGACAGCGACGGAGCGCGTCGGCCGAGAGCCGAGAGCCCAGCCGGTCGAGGAGGTCGGCCGACCGCGCGACTGGCGCTGGCCGTGCCGATGAGTCCAGCGGTCGGTCCCGGTCTCTCCTGCACCGACCACCCTCCTGGAAGGATCCCGGCATGGCTGCCATCCGCGCGCACGAGTTCATCTCCCTCGACGGCGTCTTCGAGTCGCCCAGCTGGACGATGGAGTTCGGCTTCGACCCTGCGATGGGCGCGGCCATCGGCGCCCTCACCGGCGATGCGGACGCGATCCTGCTCGGGCGCACGACGTACGAGATGTTCGCGCCCGCCTGGCGGGACCGCACCCCGAAGGACGACCCGGGGGCGCCGTTCTTCAACGACACGGAGAAGCTCGTCGTCGGCCGGCGTGACCTCGTGGAGGAGTGGTCCAACACGACGCCCTTCGGCGCCTACGACGCCGAGCGCCTGCGCGAGCTCAAGGACTCGCGGCAGGGCTCGATCTACATCTCGGGCAGCGGGCGGCTGGTCCGGGGGCTGATCGCCGACGGCCTGCTCGACGAGCTGCACCTGTTCGTCTACCCGATCGCGCTCGGCACGGGAGAGCGGCTCTTCGAGGACCGCACCCGCCTGGACCTGGTCTCCAACGAGACCTACGAGAACGGCGTGCAGCACCTCGTCCTCCGTCCGCACGTCTGACGCCTGACGCCGGCCGCCGCGCTTCAGCCGAGCTGCTCGAAGAGGGACACGACGATCCCCTCCGGCCCGCGCACGTAGGCCATGCGGACGCTGCCCTGGTACTCGCCGATGCCGCCGACGAGCCCGTAGCCCTCGGCCGCCACCGCGTCGACGGCGGCCTGGAGGTCGTCGACCTCGAAGGACACGTTGCGCAGGCCGACCTCGTTGGCCATCGCGGCGGGGGAGCCGGGGAGGTGGTCGGGCGTGACGAAGCTCGACAGCTCCAGCCGCGAACCACCGTCGGGTGGCCGCAGCATCGCGATCTCGCAGTGCGCACCGGGGATCCCGCAGACGGTCTCCACGAACTCGCCCTGCACAGATCCCGTCCCCTCGACCTCGAGACCCAGCCCGACGAAGAACGCCGTCGCCGACTCGAGGTCCGCGACGGTGATGCCGACGTGGTCGAAGCGCTTCACGTGTGCCATGGGTTCCACCCTCCAGGTGTTGTCGTGCCGTGTCGACCGGAGGACGGAGCCGGCGCCGGGATCTCGACATGACGGACGTGCGGGGGCTGGTGGCGGCAGCCGTCGGGTCTGCTCCGGGTTGCGACCGAAGGGCCGGCTACGCGGGTACGGCGCCGCGCGGGCTGGCGCTGCTTCCCGGCTCGCGGTCGGCGGTCGCGCTGGGAAGTGCGGTGGCGCGGATCAACCTGGTTCATCCGCGCCACCGCACTTTCAGCACCCCGGTCACGACCTGTGGAAACGGCCCTTTGATCGTGACCTGATCGTGACCAGAACCCTTGTGGACAAGGGGTTCTGAGCACCTGGGACTGTCGGTGGCTGGTGCTGGAATGGACCCATGACAGCGATCGCGACACCCCGGCACCGGGTCAGCGTCGCGACCGCCCACCTCAACGCCGAGCTCGACGCCGTGGCCGATGCGTCGGTGTGGTCCATGGACCCCGCCGAGACCGGCCAGACCCTGATCGATCTCCAGCGCGCCGAGGCCCGGCTGGTGGAGCTGAAGGCGCGGGTCGCCGCGCACGCCGACGACCTCCACCTCGGCCACGACACCGGCGCCTCCTCAGCCGCGGCGTGGCTGGCCCACCAGACGAAGGCCACCCGGGCCGCCGCGGGTGGCGCGGTACGGCTGGGCCGCGACCTCGAAGCCCACCCCGCGACCCGCGACGCCCTGGCCGCCGGGGACCTGCACGTGGAGCAGGCACGGGTCGTGATCCGATGGGTCGACCGGCTCCCCGACACGGTGCCGGCCGAGAAGGTGGTCGAGGCCGAGGCACACCTGCTCGGTCTCGCCCGCGACCACGACGCCACGGTGCTCAACCAGATGGGCAGGCACCTGTTCGAGGTCATCGCCCCCGACGAGGCCGACGCCCACGAAGCCGCCCTGCTCGAACGGGAGGAGGCCGCCGCCGCCAAGACGTGCATGCTCACGATGCACGACGACGGGCAAGGCATCACCCGCGGGTCCTTCGCCATCCCCACCTACCACGGCGCCGGGCTGCGCAAGATGCTCACCGCCGAAGCCGCACCCAAGCACGTCGCCGCCACCCAGGGCCCCGGGGTCGAGCGCCCGCCGACACCCGAGGCGATGGGGCAGGCGTTCTGCGAGCTCATCGAGCACTACCCCGCCGACCGGCTCCCGAAGACCGGTGGGGTGTCCGCCACGGTGGTGGTGCTCATCGACCTCGACGTCCTGCTCGGCCGTCTGGAGAAGGCCGGGGTGCTCGACACCGGCGAGAAGATCTCCCCCGCCCTGGCCCGCCGGCTGGCGTGCGAGGCCGGGATCATCCCCGTCGTCCTCGGCGGGGACTCCCAGCCGCTGGACGTGGGCCGCAAGAGCCGCTACTACACCCCCGCCCAACGGACCGCGATGCTGGTCCGCGACCGGAAGTGCCGCGCCGAAGGATGCGACCGCACCACCGGCCTCCACGCCCACCACAAGACCCGCTGGGCCGACGGCGGCCGCACCGACCTCGCCGACGGCATCTCCCTCTGCTCCTGGCACCACCACCGCGCCCACGACCCCAAGTACGACACCACCTACCACCCCAACGGCGACGTCACCTTCCACATGCGGACGTGACAGAGAGCCGGTGTGATGCACGACGGACCGCGCCGTTCGCGGCCACGAGATGTGGATTGCGCAGCCTGCCGTCCCGAGCCTCAAGCACGTCGAGCGCCGTGCCGATAGACGGGCGTGGCCCCTCAGGACGACAGCTCGCTCCAGCTCCGATCAGGGAGATTGGTCTGCCCCCTGTGCAGAGGCGATGTCCTGCCGTCGTCTTCGGGCTGCCTGCCCTGTCACCTGCCGTTGAGCGACGTCCTTCGACACCAGCGCAGCGACGCGGGTGTGGGCCGAGGCGTCCGGACCCGGCTGACCGGTCTGGTGCTGTACACCGCAGCCGTCGCCTGGTGCGCCTACCAGCTGCCCGACTCGCTCCTGTTCGTCGTCCCCGGTGCCGTGCTCGGCGGTGGGGTCTTGCACGTGTGGCGTGGCCGACCATGGCTGGGCCTGCTGGTGTTCGCAATCATGGTGGTCGCGGTTCCCGTGCTGTTGTGGCCATCGATGCTGACGGGCACCTACGCCGACCTGCGCGACGGGTTCTGAGGGCTCTCGAGTGTTGCGCGACCGCGCGCGCCGACGCCGGTCGGCGCGGGACCTGGCTCGTCGGATGGTCGAGCTCGACCGACTCGACCGCGAGTACGGTCTCGGCACGATGCCGACGGCCGCCACGCGGCGGCCACGTCGCAGCAGACGACCGCGCGGCCCGGTGCTGCCCAGCCTGCTGGTGACGGGTCTGCTCCTCGCGGGGATCGTCGTGGTCTCTCCTTCCGAGAACATGTTGACGATCCGGCGACTCGTCGGTCTCGACGACGAGCGGCTGGCGGCTGTCCCCGATGTCAGACGGGGCGTCGGAAGCTTCAGCTTCATGCAGACCCAGCGCGGCAGCGACGAACCGGTCGCCTACGACGCCTACAGACCGATCGAGGTCGTGGTCAACCCCGACGGCGCACCCCGGAACTACGACGCCCTCGTCGACGCCGGGCTCGCTCACACCGGCGCGCGACCGGGTTGGAGTTCACGCGGGTGGGGTTGACCGACGACCGTGACGTCACCACCGGTGCGTTCTCCCAGCGTCGACCTGTCCTCATCGGATGGGCGACTCCCGAAGAGGTCCCGGACCTCGCACGCGACGTCGCCGGCATCGGAGGCAGCATCGCTGTCGGGTCGCCTGCCCGACAGCGCTACGTGACCGGACGGGTCATGCTCGACCGCGACCTCTTCGCCTCGTTCGGCACTGACGACGTCGACCGTGCACAGGCGATCGTCGACCACGAGCTCGCACACGTCGTCGGGCTCGGTCATGTCGACGACCCAGGCGAGCTCATGCACGCGGAGAACCTCGGCCGGACGACCTACGGGCCAGCATCGGCCTCGTGCTCGCGGTCCGCTGACCACGGGCATCGCCACCCTCGTGATCCCACGAGGCACTGAGGCCCCGTCGCCCGCCGATCCCGCGTGACATCTGCTCTGTGACGGGCGTAGGAGGCGTCGCTCAGGCCAGCCCGACGATCTCCGCCGACCGCTCCCACAGGCCGTCGATCAGCGCCTGGTCGTGGGCCTGCGGGTTCTCGAGGCCGTCGACCTTGAAGCGGCTGAAGTAGCGCCCGTTGACCTCGGGGTCCGGCCCGCGCTCGGCCAGGGTGACGAGCGGGGCCGCGCCGTCGGGGACGCTGATCGTGGCGAGCCGCTTCAGCGGTGAGCGGACGAGCAGGCCGACCATCCAGGAGTCCCTGCCGAAGGAGCTGCCGACCGGACCGGGGTGCACCGCGACCGAGACGATGCCGTCCGCCGACCAGCGTTGCGCGATGCCGCGGGTGAAGAGGATGTTCATCAGCTTGCCGGTGCCGTAGGCGAGGAACTCCACCGCCCGCCGGTGCTCGTAGTCGAGGTCGTCGAGCACGACCCGGCCCATCAGGTTGCCGATGCTGGACGTGTTGACCACGAGGGACGACCCGGCGGCGGCCAGCTCGGGACGGAGCAGGTGCGTCAGGAGGTACGGCGCCAGGTGGTTGACCTGGAAGTTCGGCTCGTGCCCGTCGGGCGTCCGCTGCGACGTCGCGAACGTCCCGCCGGCGTTGTTCATGAGGATGTCGAGCGACGAGACCCGCTCGCGCACCTGGTCCGCCAGCCGGCGTACGTCCTCGAAGCGGGAGAAGTCGGCGACCAGCGGCTCGGTGCCGACCGCCTCGGCGACCGGCCGCAGCTTGTCGGCCGAGCGGCCGGTGACGAGCACCGTCGCCCCGCGCGCGGCGAGCACCTTCGCGGCCTCGGCCCCGATCCCGTCGCTGGCCCCGGTCACCAAGATGGTGCGGCCCGCCATGGTCTGGTCGGTCTCGTCGGTCATGCGTCGACCCTAGGTCGGCGCCCGCGCGATCCCGCTGAGACGTTGGCCACGCTCCGCGCACTGGAGTTCACCCGTCACGGACGAGGTACGGCGACGGCGCCCCCGCGACCCTGGGGGCCGTGAGCCCCTCCCGCGACGGTCGGCCGGCGCCCGTGCGCCGCGCCCTGCGGTCGCTCGCACCGGAGAAGGGGTCGCTCAAGGCCGACCTGGTGGCGGGCATCCCGGGCGCGATCAGCAGCGTCCCGGACGGGATGGCCTCGGGGGTGCTGGCCGGGGTCAACCCGGTCCACGGTCTCTACGCCAGCATCTTCGGCCCGATCGGCGGCGGCCTCACCGCCAGCACCCGACTGATGGTGATCACCACGACCAGCGCCGCCGCGCTCGCGGCGGGCTCGGCGCTGGCGAGCGTGCCGGCGGCCGAGCGGCCGCAGTCGCTCTTCCTGCTCACGGTGCTGGCCGGCGCGGTGATGGTGGCGGCGGGGCTGCTCCGCTTCGGCCGCTACACGCGCTTCGTCCCGCACTCGGTGATGATCGGCTTCCTCACCGGGGTCGCCGCCAACATCGTGCTGGGTCAGCTGGGCGACCTGACCGGCGCGGACGTGAGCGGGCCGTTCGCCCTCGCGAAGGCCTGGGACCTCGTCACGCACCCGGGTCGGATCGACCCGCCGTCGCTGGCGGCCGGGCTGCTGGCGCTGGTGATCCTCTTCGGGCTGGCCCGGACCCGCCTGTCGGCGTGGTCCTCGCTGATCGCCCTGGTCGTCCCGACCATGCTCGCCCTCGCGTTCGACGCCACCTCGATCGAGACCGTCGACGACGTCGGGCCGATCCCGACCGGCCTGCCCATGCCGTACCTGCCTCGCCTCTCCGACCTGTCCTTCGACCTTTCCTTCGACCTGGTCACCGGCGCGCTGGCCGTGGCGGCGCTCGTGCTGATCCAGGGCGCCGGGGTGAGCGAGTCGGCGCCGAACCCCGACGGCCGGCGCTCCGACGCCAACCGCGACTTCCTCGCCCAGGGCGTCGGCAATGTGCTCTCCGGCCTCTTCCGCGGCCAGCCGGTCGGCGGCTCGGTCGGCCAGACCGCGATCAGCGTCGCCGCGGGTGCCCGCGGACGCTGGGCTGCGATCGCGGCCGGGGTCTGGCTCGCGCTGATCCTGGTCGCGTTCTCCGGCGTGGTGGGCCAGGTGCTCATGCCCACCCTGGCCGCCGTGCTGATCGCGGCGGCGATCGGCTCGCTGCGCACCGGTGCGTTCCGCGCGATCCTGCGGACCGGTCGGGTCTCCCAGGTCGCCTGCCTGACGACGCTCGTCGCCACGCTCCTGCTGCCCGTCGCCGCGGCGGTCGGGCTGGGTGTGGCCCTCTCGCTGATGATGCAGCTCAACCAGGAGGCGCTCGACCTCCGGCTGGTGGCGCTGGTGCCCGACGGGGCGGGCCGGTTCGAGGAGCGCGACGCCCCCGCCACGCTCGCGTCCGGCGAGGTCACGCTGATCGACGTCTACGGCAGCCTCTACTACGCCGGCGCCCGGACGCTCCAGGCCAGGCTGCCCGACCCGGCCGGCGCCGAGCGGCCCGCGGTCGTGCTGAGGCTTCGGGGCCGCGCGATGCTGGGCGCGACGGCGTACGTCGTCCTCTCGGACTATGCGCGCCGCCTGGACGAGGTCGGCGGCCGGCTCTACCTCAGCGGCGTCGCGTCCGAGGTCGTCGAGCAGCTGCACCGCAACGCGACCGTCGAGCAGGCGGGGGAGGTGCGGATCTTCCCGGCGACCGCGACCGTCGGGGAGTCGAGCCTCGACGCCTACGCGGCCGCGCAGGAGTGGCTGTCGCGGAGGTCGTAGACCCACGCATGCCGGCCGCCCCCGCGGCGAGCGGCACGCGTGCGAGGTCGCCGTCCGTCGCCGGCTTGGCCGGGAGAGCCGGGAGCGTCGATCATGCGGGGGTGGAGGACGTGGGCCGGGTGCGCTCGCCCGAGCTGCTGCGCGCCTCGCGCCGGATCCTCGTGCTCTCGTGGGCGTCACTGGTCTGGATGATCGGCGAAGGCACCCTCGGGCTGGTCGCCGGCGTGCAGGGCGGCTCGCTGTCGCTGGTGGGGTGGGCGCTGGGCTCGGTGATCGAGGGTCTGGCGTCGGCCGTCGTGATCTGGCGGTTCACCGGCTCCCGCGCCCGGTCCGAGACCGCGGAGGCGCGGGCCCAGAAGGCCGTCGCGGTGTCGTTCTTCCTCCTCGCCCCCTATCTCGTGGTGCAGGCGGTCCGCGACCTGGTGACCGGCCACGCCGCGGAGGCGAGCCTGCTGGGCCTGCTCGTCACTGCCGCCAGCGTGGTGGTGATGCCCGCGCTCGGCCTGGCCAAGCACCGGCTGGGGCGCCAGGTGGGCTCGCGCGCGACGGTCGGCGAGGGCACGCAGAACCTGATGTGTGCCGTCCAGGCGGCCGCGGTGCTCGTCGGACTGGCCCTCACCGCGACCGTGGGCTGGCGGTGGGTGGACCCCGCGGTCGCGCTCGCCCTGGCGGTCTGGGCGGTGCGCGAGGGTCAGGAGGCGTGGGAGGGCGAGGAGGACGAGGACTGAGCCGGGTGGCCCTCGCCGTCACCGCCACGGCAGTCCTGCGCCCGCACCCCGGTGACGTCCTCGGCCCGAGGGGGCAGGATGAGCGGGTCTGCCCATCGGGGGCGCAGAGGGGAGAGGCACGATGCCGGAGCTGTTGGTCGACTTCATCACCTCGCTCGACGGGTACGCGTCGGCCGAGGGCTGGTCGGGCTGGTGGGGGCTGGAGGGTCCGGAGTACCTCGGCTGGCTGGCCGAGAGCCCCGAGGCCGACCACCTCGTCCTCATGGGCGCCACGACCTACCGGCTCATGCACGGCTTCACCCAGCAGGGCGAGCCCGGAACGGACGTGCTGGGCGGCTTCGACAAGGTCGTCTTCTCCAGCACCCTGACCGAGCCGCTGGCGTGGGGGAACTCGACGCTCGTCACCGGCGACGCCGTCGCAGCGGTCCGGGAGATGAAGGAGCACGGCGAGCGCTCGATGCGCACCATCGGCAGCCTCTCGCTGTGCCGCTCACTGGTGGCCGCCGGTCTGGTCGACCGCTTCCGCGTCGCGATGTTCCCGGTGATCACCGGTGCCACGGGCGCCGAGCGCATCTACGACGGCTACCCCGACCTCGCGCTCGACATGGTCGACAGCCGCACCTTCGACGGCCGGATCCAGCTGGTCGAGTACGTGCCGCGGGTGCTCGACGGCCCGCCGGGTCAGACGTCCTGAGGGCGGCGCCTACAGCCGTGCCGCGGTGCGCACCAGGCCGGCCACGGCGGTCGACGTGCAGTGCGGCGGCCAGGCGATGACGGTCGTGACCCGCGCCGCGTCCGTGAGCGGTACGACGGCGAGGCCGTCGGACGGGTTGGCGCGGACGGACTCGGGCAGCACGAGCGCGGTGCGGCCGAGGCGGACCAGCTGCAGCACCTGCGTCAGGTCGCGCAGCTCGGGGCCGGGCCCCTCGGGGTAGCTGCCGTCGAGGTCCGGCCAGCGCGGGAGCGGCAGGTCGGGGATCGAGGACGCCTCGGCGACGGTCATCGACGCCCGGGCGGTCAGGGGATGCCCGGCAGGCAGGATCGCCACCTGCTCCTCGACCATCAGCACGTCGACGTCGAACCCGCTGGTGTCGTCGAAGGGCCGGTGCAGGATCGCGACGTCCGCGCGACCGTCGCGCAGCATCGCCGCCTGGTGGCCCGGCGGGCTGAGGACCACCTCGACGTCGACGGCGTCGGGCTCGGCGGCGTAGGCGTCGAGCAGCTTGGCCATCAGCTCGCCCGACGCACCGGCCTTGGCGGTGAGCACCAGCGCGGGACGCCCGGCCGCCTCGACGGTGCGGCGGGTCCTCCGCTCGGCCGCTTCCACCGCGTCGAGCGCGACCCTGCCCTCACGCAGGAGCGTCTCACCGGCGTCGGTGAGGGTCACGCCCCGCGGCGTACGGACGAACAGGTCGGCGCCCAGGCGTCGCTCGAGCTGGGCGATCGCGCGCGACAGCGGCGGCTGGGCCATCCCCAGGCGCTGGGCGGCGCGCCCGACGTGCAGCTCCTCGGCGACGGCGACGAAGTAGCGCAGCTCGCGGGTCTCCACCTCGTCGAGGGTACGTGCTCCCACCTGGGGCGATACCGCTGCGGTATCGACCCCGACCCGATCGGTCTTGGAAGTGCCCGGCGGCGCGAGCACAGGATCGAGGCATGCCAGACAACACGCCCGACACCCACACACACGACAGCAGCACGAGGACCGCGCTGGTCACCGGCGCCAACAAGGGCATCGGCTACGAGATCGCCGCCGGCCTCGCCCGACGCGGGTTCCGCGTCGGCGTCGGCGCCCGCGACGCGGGCCGGCGCGAGGAGGCGGTGGACAAGCTGCGGGCCGAGGGGCTCGACGTGTTCGGCGTGGCCCTGGACGTGACCGACGACACGAGCGTCGCCGCCGCGGCGGCCCAGCTCGAGGCAGAGGGCGGTCTCGACGTCCTCGTCAACAACGCGGCCATCACCGGCGGGATGCCCCAGGAGCCGAGCGTGGTCACGCCCGAGCAGGTCCTCGGGGTGGTCGACACCAACGTCGTCGGCGTCATCCGGGTCACCAACGCGATGCTCCCGATGCTGCGCCGCGCCGCCTCGCCGCGGATCGTCAACGTCTCCAGCACGGTCGGCTCGCTCACCCACCAGACGGCGCAGGCCGAGGCGGTCGGACCGATCTCGGCGGCGTACTCGCCGAGCAAGACCTTCCTCAACGCCGTCACCATCCAGTACGCCAAGGAGCTCGCCGGGACCGGCGTCCTCGTCAACGCGGGCTGCCCCGGCTTCGTCGCGACCGACCTCAACGGCCACCGCGGCACGCGTACGCCGGAGCAGGGTGCCGCCGTGTTCCTCGAGCTCGCGACCCTGCCCGACGGCGGCCCGAGCGGCACGTTCCGCGACGACGAGGGGCCCCTGCCCTGGTGATGACCGCTGGGGGAGGAGCGGCCGGCCGCGGTGTCAGCCGGGGCCGGCCGCTCCGCCGACCTGGGCGGAGAGCAGGAGCAGCCGGTTGAGCAGGTCCGCCGCCTGCGCGACCTGCTCGCGGTCGCCGCTGACCAGCAGGTCGAGGA
The DNA here is from genome assembly GCA_020636915.1 of Nocardioides sp. Classification (GTDB taxonomy): domain Bacteria; phylum Actinomycetota; class Actinomycetes; order Propionibacteriales; family Nocardioidaceae; genus Nocardioides. The sequence goes on along the minus strand of JACJWV010000005.1, from coordinate 44,534 downwards.
GGAGGCCGCGCGCCGCGCCGAGCGCCAACCGGGCATGGGCCTCGGTCTGCTCCTCGGGGATCCCGATCGCGCGGCACAGCTCGATGACCGACGGCAGCCACGCGGCGATGAGCTCGTCGCGGAGCGCCGCGGCGTGCTCCTTGCCCTGCATCGCGTGGGCCGCGAGCTCGAAGAAGAGGGGGCCGTAGCGCAGCGTCGCCTCGACCGTCTCCTCCCAGTACTTCGCGCCGGCCTCGAGCGGCGGGAGGTCGGTGTCGTACGTCGCCGTCATCACCGCCCGCTGCCGCGCCTCGACCTCCCGGGTCACCTCGGCGAGCAGGCCGCCGCGGGAGCCGAAGTGGTAGATCAGCATCCGGTGGCTGGTGTCGAGCGCCTCGGCGATCCCGCGCAGGCTGGTGTCGCCGATGCCGTGCTGTCCGAAGTGGTCGATCGCCGCGTCGAGGAGACGGTCGCGCGGCGTCGTACCGGCTGGCCCTGGCACCTGCGGGGTCACGGGGCGAGGGTGCCGGTGACCCGCTTGTCCAGGCTCTCGGCCTCGAGCTCGATGTAGCGCTGCGTGAGCCGGCGCCACACGAGTGCGGCGACCGCACCCATCGGACCGGTCTGCTCGATGCTGAGCGTGACGCGGCAGCCGTCGGCGTCCGGGACGACCTCGTGGCGGGCGATCGTCCTCATCCCCGGGCCGGTGGCCTCCCAGGTGAAGCTGCGTCCGTCGACGACCTCGGTGACCTCCCACTCGGCGCGCGGCAGCTTCGGCTGGCGCACGCGCGCCCGGGAGCCGACGCCGAACGGTCCGTCGTCGAGGCGCTCGACGCTGTCGATCGTCGGCGTCCAGTCCGGCCAGCGGGCGACGTCGAAGAGCACCGCCCAGACCGCCTCGACGGGCGCGTCGATGTGGTGGGAGGTCTCGAAGAATCGTGGCATGTACCAAATGGTACGTCGCTTCGGCCCGATGCGCCAGATCGACGGACCCACGCCCGGTCTTGCGCCTGCCGTCCTAGGGTTGTCGCATGTCCGAACCGCACCCGATCGCCTACACCGCGCTCCAGCCGGGGACGGCGGTGCAGACCAGCGACGGCCATCCGTTCGCGACGGTCCAGGCGGTCCTGGTCGACGAGAAGGTCGCGGTCTTCGACGGCATCGTCGTCCAGACCGCTGACGGCACCCGGTTCGTCGACGCCGACCAGATCGGCTCGATCTTCACCACCCACGTCTGCACGACGCTCTCGGCCGACCAGGCGGCCGCCCTGCCCGAGCCCGACGGGTCGAACCTGATCGACATCAAGCCGCCCCGGTCGATGGGGGACCGGATCGGCCGGATGTTCGGCCGGGGCAGGCGGTAGCTCCCGCATCGGCGACAGGTCCGGCGCGGATCTCATAGCCTGCGCCCATGGCCACCTTCACGCTCACCTGCATCGGCGACGACCGTCCGGGGCTGGTGTCGGAGCTCTCGGAGCCGATCAACGCCCACGGCGCGAGCTGGGCCCGCAGCCAGATGGCCCGGCTGGGCGGCAAGTTCGCCGGGATCCTGCTGCTGGAGGTCCCCGACGACCGGGCCGACGCGCTCGTCGCGGACCTGGCAGCGCTGAAGGACGGCGGCCTGCTGGTGACCGTCGAGCGGAGCGACAACCCGGTCGAGGCGGCGTCGCTGTGGCTCCAGCTGGAGCTGCTCGGCGCCGACCGCCCCGGCATCGTCGCCGAGATCTCCACCGCACTGGCGGCCCACCAGGTCGGCATCCAGGAGCTCAGCACCGACGTACGGGAGGCGCCGATGGCCGGGGGACACCTCTTCGAGGCGCGGGCCGTGCTCGAGGCGCCGCCGTCGACCAGCACCGACGACCTGCGGTCGATGCTCGAGGCGATCGCCGACGAGCTGATGGTGGAGATCCGGCTCTCGGACGCCGAGGAGCCCGCCTCCGACTGACCGGCCCGCCGACGAGCCCAGGACGGTGCCTGCGATCCTGTGCGCGTGGTGACGTCGACGGGCCTGCGGCCGACCAGGCGCTGGCTCGGCCCGGTGGTCGCCGACCTCGTCTGCGTGCTCGCCCTCGCGATCGGCGGCAAGAACTCGCACGAGGCGGGCGAGTCCGACTGGGTCGTCCTGGTCATCGTCTGGCCCTTCGCGCTCGCCGCGGCAGCCGTGCACGTCTGGTTGGTCGCGCAAGGCCGGCAGACGAGCCGGGTCTGGCCGGAGGGCGTGCTCGTCCTGGCCGTCACCTACGTGCTCGGCATGGTGCTGCGTGCGATCTCCGGCCGCGGCATGGCGCCCGGCTTCCTCGTCGTCGCGGCCCTGTTCCTCACCGTGACGATGCTCGGCTGGCGGGTCGTGGCCCTGCTCATCACGCGCCGCCGCGCCCGGACCTGATGCGTATCGTCAGGCCATGAGCCCGGGAGACCCCGCCGCGATCGACGTGCTGCTCGAGGAGTGCCGGCGGTCCCTGGAACGGGTCGACCCCGCTGAGCTCGCGGACGTGCACGCCGCCGGCGCCCTGGTGATCGACATCCGCCCGCTCGAGCAGCGGCAGCGCGACGGCGAGCTCCCCGGTGCCCTGGTCGTCGACCGCAACGTCCTCGAGTGGCGCCTGGACCCGACCAGCTCGTCCCGGCTGCCCGTCGCCACCGACCCCCACCGCCGCATCGTGATCGTCTGCAACGAGGGCTTCAGCTCGAGCCTCGCGGCGCACACGCTCCAGCAGCTGGGCCTCGCGAACGCCACCGACCTGCGCGGCGGGTTCCAGGCGTGGGCTGCCACGCAACGGCTCGGGCGGAGCGAGACCGATCCCAGCGGTCCCGGCACCAGGATCACAACGTGAGCATCACCTCCCGGAAGGACGGTGCCGCTACCGTCGCCGGGACCGGTCACGACCGGCCCTGGCGCCGCCCGGGCCGTGCGGCCTACGCCCGCAACCGCATCCGCGGCATCCTGCGCCCGCCGGTCACCGTCCATGAGGTGGAGCCCTCGGTGGTCGTGTCCGAGCTGAACCAGGAGGTCGTCACCCGCGACGGCGTCACCCTGCGCGTCAACGTGTTCCGCCCCGCCGGTGCCGGCCGGGTGCCCGCCATCCTGGCGGCCCACCCCTACGGCAAGGACGACCTGCCCACGCAGGGACGCGGCGGACGGTGGAGGTACTCACCGCAGTACCGGATCCTGCGCCAGGCCGGACCGGTCGAGTTCTCCGCGCTGACCACCTGGGAGGCGCCCGACCCGGCGTGGTGGACCGCCCAGGGCTACGCGGTCGTCAACTGCGACCTGCGTGGAGCCGGCGCCTCCGACGGCACCGGCGCGCTCCTGTCCGCCCAGGAGGGCGAGGACATGCACGACCTCATCGAGTGGGCTGCTGCCCAGGACTGGTGCACCGGCTCGGTCGGCATGCTCGGCGTCTCCTACCTGGCTCTGTCGCAGTGGCGCGCTGCGTCGACCCAGCCGCCCTCGCTCAGGGCGATCGCACCGTGGGAGGGGTTCACCAACGCCTACCGCGGACTGCTCCGTCCCGGGGGTGTGCTCGAGGTCGGGTTCATCCGGGTGTGGAGCCTGGGCCTGCGCAAGACCCGGCAGGCCTACTCACTGCGGGACGAGAGCGTCGCCCGCCCCGTCATCGACGACTGGTGGAACTCCCTGGACCCTGACCTGACCAAGGTCGACGTGCCGGCCCTGATCTGCGGCAGCTTCTCCGACAACAACCTGCACAGCCGCGGCTCGTTCGCCGGGTTCGAGAAGATCAGCTCGACCGAGAAGCACCTCCACACCCACCGCGGCGGCAAGTGGTCGGAGTTCTACTCCGACGACGGCAGGGCAGCCCAACTGCAGTTCTTCGACCGCCACCTCCGTGGCCTCGACGTCCCGGTCCTCCCTCCCGTGCGTCTCGAGGTCCGCGACCGGGGAGACCGTGTCGTCGAGGTCCGCGACGAGCAGGAATGGCCGCTGGCCCGGACCGTGTGGACTCCGCGCTACCTGATCGGCAACGGACTCGCTGGTTCACCGGCCACCGCGGCAGGTGCGATCGCGTTCGGCCTGCGCCGTGGTGCTGTGTACTTCGACTGGACGGTCCCCGACGACCTCGAACTCACCGGCCCGATGGCACTGCGTCTGTTCGTCAGCCTCCACGGCACCGACGACGCCGACCTCGTGGTCGGGGTCGAGAAGTGGGACGGCAACACGTACGTCCCGTTCGAGGGCTCCTACGGCTACGGCCGCGACCGGATCGCGGTCGGCTGGCAGAACGTCGCGCTCCGCGACCTCGACCCCGCACAGTCACGCTCGTTCCAGCCTGTCCCGGCATGCCTGGCCCGGCGACCCGTGCGCGACGGCGAGGTCGTGCCGGTGGAGGTCGCACTGGGTGCTTCCTCGACGCTCTTCCACGCCGGCGAACGTCTCCGCCTGGTCGTCGCCGGCCGCTGGCTCTCGCCTCTGAACCCGATCACCGGCGGTTTCCCAGCCGCCTACCGCACCCGCAAGAAGGGCACCTGCACCCTCCACTGGGGACCCGAGCACGAGGCGCGCCTCCTGCTCCCCGCCGTCCCCGGTTCTGACGCGACGTGAGTGCGTCCCGTGAGCGGTCGGTGGACGAAACGACTGCGCCTTCGTGGAGCGGACTGAGCTCGGCCCCGCTGACAGGCGGATTGACGCAGGTTGCGAGCGTCCGGCTCCGGACGGGACGAGCGATCGATCAGTGCCGCTTCTGAATCAGTACGACGTAGCCCAAAGCGACGCCCAGGCCTGCCACGATCGGACCGAGCGACTGGGTGGTGCCCGAGGTCCCGAAGGTCCAGATCGCTCCGAGGACGATCATGGCCACAGCGACGAGGGACCACAGGATCTTCATCGCGACGTTCGGGCTGCCGTAGCGGTTCCCAACGTCCGATCTGCTCATGGCGGCAGGCTAACCCAGGCGAACGACCGCCGCCGGGTCACTCTGGGTGTCAGGCCCCGGTAGCCACGCCTCGCGTCGGGCCTGCGTCCGACTGGCGGCGCGACTTCCCGCAGAAGAGGGTTCCAGCAGCGACGAGACAGTCGAGGGGTGGCAGGCCGGTCAGCGCTCGCAGTTGCGGCGGACCTCGGCTAGGCAGACGTCACTGCCTCGGCGTCCGTCGGCGGTATCGACGCCCACGCCTCCGTTCAGATGATCTGGACCTGAGCCCCCGCGCAGCACGTCGTCCCCCGGGCCGCCGTCGAAGTGCACGTCTCGCGCGGTTGGTGCGCAGGGGACGACGTCTCCGGTCATGAGGCCGGGGAAGACTGACAGGGCGTCGTCACCGGCACCGCCGTCGGCCTTGACGTTGCAGCCGAAGGCACGAAGGACGTTGTCACCGCCATCGCCGATGAGCGTCAACCCTTGGCTTCCCGTGATCGCGGCGTTCTCGAACGCGCCGAATCGCACGGCTGGGTCCGTGGCCGAGCCTCTGCGCCGCTCCCACATCGCGCCTGCAGCCAAGTCGACCGTCATCCCGTGACCGTGCACCTCCAGGGTGTCGCGCCCGGGTCCGCCCGAGATCTTCCGCCGATGGTCGATGCGTGCCGGTGGAATCTCCAACGAGTCGTCACCTGATCCCATGGTCGCCCCGACCAGGCCGTCTCCTGCGCTCACGACCTCGTCCGCCACGCTCCCGATGAAGGTCAGCGGTCCGGGGATCCAGGTGTACGGCTGGAACACCTCGAAACCGGACCACCGGCTCCTCACGACACCGTCGGCGGTGGCGACCCCGCGCCGGTTGTCGATGACCCACGGGGTCGCGTCCGTGCAGTCGGGGTTGTCTGAAGTTCCCAGACAGGGACCCCACCTGACATCGAGGCGGTCGGAACCCGCGCCGCCCGAGGGCCGAGTATCCGGCGTCAGCCATCCGTGCACCTGGAGATGGTCGTCGCCTGCCCCAAGCTCGACGTCGTCGTGGTTCGCCATGCCCCACCGACCGGCCTTGACGTCGTCCGGACCTGCGCCGGTGCTGATCCGGTCGTGCTCGTCTGTCGGGGACCCGTGGTCGGCATTGACGAAGTCGGGTCCGGAGCCGCCGCGGTACACGTCCGCGCCCTGACCGAGGTAAACATAGATCCGGTGTGTCGGAGTGGTCGCCACGTCCATCCGGTCGTCGCCGTCGCCGAGGCGGGCGTTGAGCCGACCGGTTCGGGAGGTCGCGATCCGCACCCGGTCGTCACCGGGCCCGGCGTTGATGGTGGTCTCGCCGTCTTGGCTGTTGGCGCCGGTCACGCAGATACGGTCCGCCCCGCCGCTGGCCAGGACTCTCGCGACGCCTCGAGTGACGATGACGTCGTCACCCGCGGTGCCGTAGAGCTCGGGATCCGCCGGGTCGCCGACGATCGTCGCCCGCTGGCCCTGACACGTCGGCGCCGCACTCACGGCCTCTGCGGAGACCACCGGCAACAGGGCAGCGATGACCGCCGCCGACGCAACCAGCGCGACACTGCTCGACAACCTCACTTGTAGACCCCCGGGACCGTGAGAACCTCAGGCTACGACACGCACGGCCGACCACGAAGAGTCGCGCAGAGTCGCCTCGGCTCGCCGACAAGTCGTCTCATCGTCCTCACCGGTAACCCGGCCGGCGCGGACAAGCGGCGGATAGACGCGGCTACGGATCGGGGTGATGGGACCGGATGTGCGAGCCCTTGGCCTGGCCAACGCGTGCCGGGTCGGGCTTCACGGTTCGTGAGGTGCGCGGGACTGCTTCTGTCCTTCGCCGCTGCCGGAGAGGACAATGATCGAGATGACTGATGAGACGACTCTCAGCGCGCTGGTCGCAGCATTCAATGCCCACGACCTTGACCTGATCATGCGATTCTTCACCGACGACTGCGTGCTCGAGGCGCCACGTGGATCCGAGCCATGGGGCACGAGGTACACCGGACGAGACGCGGTCCGCGAGGGACTGGCCGCACGCTTTGCCGGTATCCCAGACGTGCGATATGGCGACGAGGAGCACTGGCTGTGCGGTGATCACGCCGTGTCGAAGTGGCTCCTGACTGGCACGACCACGGCCGGCGAGCCCATCCGCGTCCGCGGATGCGATCTGTTCGAGCTCGCCCCCGATGGCCGGATTCGACGGAAGGACTCGTACTGGAAGATCGTCACCTGACAGCGCTCGCGGAAAGACGCACGTGCTGAACCGGACGGATCGCGGCTGCCAGATCCGAGCGGCGTTGAGAAGGGGATCGGGCCAACCCGGGTACAACAGCACTGCCGTGGACAGGGAGAGCGCGTGCATGAAGTCGCTGCCGCCCAGGCATCAGAACTTCTCGGCGATGGCGGCCAACTTCGCGACGTACGCCGGCCAATCCATCTCGCTCGGCAGGTTGCTTGCCTCGCGTAGCAATCCCGTGGATCCGTCGATCTGTTCGCGCAAGATGTCCGCGTGACCCGCGTGCCTCTGCAGGTCGACGGTCGTGTGCACCATGATCTCGTGGAGTGTGACCTCCGCTCCTCCCCAGTGTGCGACGTGGCCGATCGCGTCGAGGGGCAACGCGCTGATGGTCTCGTCCGCGAACGCCTGAACTTGCCGGTAGAGGTCAAGGAGTCCGGCGGCCGACTCCTGCGCGGTGGCGTACCAGTTGGCCTGCGGGTCGATCCCGCCCGCAAGCACGAGGTCCTCGGGCGTCGGCCAGTCGCGCCCGAAGGTCTGACCGAAGTAGACGACCTCGGTGTTCAGCGCATGCTTCACCATCCCGAGTAGATTCGTCCCCGTCGGAGTACGCGGCAGCCGCTGGTCGCGCTCGGACAGGCCATCGAGTTTCCAGATCAGCGTGTCCCGAGCGCCTTGCAGGTAGTCCTTGAGCACGTCCTTGGCATCGGCTGGCACGACGCCATCGTGCCGGGCGTCAGAAGGCGCCGCCGGTAACGAGCCACCGTGTCGTGCGCCTGACCCGCGTCTCTAGACCGCGCTGCCCGCACGCACCTGAGCACGCGGTGAGGACCAGTAGACGCCCGTCCGCCCATCGGCCGGATCCGATAAACGCGACCGTCGCGGACAGGCGGCGGTGTGCAGGCGCCCAGCCCAGGTGCGCGGAGCAGTGTGCGGCGCCCTGGCAGGCGTGAGGCGCGGGCGCGAAGTCGTACGTCAACATCCCATGAAGGCGCTTCGGGACGAGACGTCGTCCCGCCTTCTACGACTGGCGGAGGCCTGCGTCAGTCGCGCAGGAGCAGCCGGACCGCGACCTCGATCTGCTGGCCGGTCTCGGCGGCGGAGTTGCGGCCGGTGACCCAGCCGACGAGGGCGGAGAGCCAGACGTCGCCGATGACGCGGGCGATCTGGACGTCCTCGTCGGTCACCTCGTGACCCTCGGGGTACATCGCGTGGGTCAGCATCGAGGTGAGCAGCATGCCGACCTGGTGGATCTCGGCGGCGACGGAGGCGTCGGCGAACATGAAGGCGCGGGTGAGGGCCTCGGTGAGCTGGGCGTCGCTCTGCATGCCGCGGGTGGTTCGCTTGAGGACGGTGATGACCCGGTCCGCGGTGGTGTCGCCCTCGACGGGCTTGTCGCGCAGCGCGGTCTCGGTGCGCTCGAACTCGCGGTGCAGCGCGGAGACGAGCAGGTGGATCTTGGAGGGGAAGTAGCGGTAGAGGGTGCCGAGGGCGACGTCGGCCTTCTCGGCGACCGCGCGCATCTGCACGGCGTCGAAGCCGCCCTGGGAGGCCAGGGCGATCGTGGCGTCCAGGATCCGCTTGCGCCGGTCGCGCTGGGCGGCGGAGCCGAGGTCCTCGACCGCCAGCGAGTTGGTCGGGTTCGCGGTGGTCACGCAGGTCTCCCATGCACGGTTGTCGGTCGTCGTTCCGTCGTTCGACGGCCGCCTGAGTCTAGGTAACCGGCGGACCGGCCTTCGGGAAGGCCCCACTAGGCTAGCAACGCGTGGACTAGATTAGGAACACGTTCCAGTTTCGTCCGGACGGACACACCCGAGGGAACGGCAAAGAAAAGAGGTGAGGATGCGGGTCGCTCTGCTGTCCTACCGAAGCAAGCCTCACTGCGGGGGGCAGGGGATCTACATCCGGCACCTGAGCCGCGAGCTGGTGAACCTGGGCCACTCGGTCGAGGTCTTCTCCGGTCAGCCCTACCCCGAGCTCGACCCTGGCGTGGAGCTGACCAAGCTCCCGAGCCTGGACCTCTACCGTGAGCCCGACCCGTTCCGGGTCCCGAAGCTCAAGGAGTTCCGCGACCGCATCGACGTCGAGGAGTTCGCCACCATGTGCGCGGCGGGCTTCCCCGAGCCCAAGACCTTCAGCCTGCGCGCCGTACGCGCCCTGAAGGACCGCGTCGACGACTTCGACATCGTCCACGACAACCAGGTGCTGGGCTACGGCATGCTCGAGATCGAGAAGCTCGGGCTGCCGCTGATCACCACGCTGCACCACCCGATCAGCTACGACCGCCGCATCGACATCGCCTCGGTCCGCAACCCGTGGCGCAAGTTCACGCTCAGCCGCTGGTACGGCTTCGTGAAGATGCAGGCGAAGGTGGCCCGCCAGGCGCGCAAGATCCTCACGCCGTCGGAGACCTCCAAGCGTGACATCGCCCGTGACTTCGGGGTCGACCCGGCCAAGATGGAGGTCATCCTCCTCGGGGTCGACGACGCGTTCGTCCCGCCGACCACGCCGCGCGTCCCCGGCCGCATCATGGCGATGGCGAGCGCCGACGCCCCGATGAAGGGCATCGCGACCCTGCTCGAGGCCTTCGCCAAGCTGCGCACCGAGCGCGACGTCGAGCTCTTCCTGGTCACCAAGCCCAAGCCGGGCGGCCGCACCGAGAAGCTCATCGACAAGCTGTCGATCAAGGACTCGGTCCACTTCGTCCACGGCATCAGCGACGCCGAGCTCGTCGAGCTGATGGGCTCGGCGGAGCTCGCCTGCGTGCCGTCGCTCTACGAGGGCTTCTCGCTGCCGACGGCCGAGCTGATGGCGTGCGGCACCCCGCTGGTCGCGTCCGACGCGGGCGCGATCCCCGAGGTCGTCGGCCCCGACGGGCTCTGCGCCGACCTCGTGACGCCCGGCGACGTCGGTGAGCTCGAGGCCGCGATCGCCGCGCTGCTCGACGACCCCGAGCGCCGGGAGCGGTACGGCGCCGCCGGCCGCCGCCGCGTCGAGGAGCTCTTCAGCTGGCGTGCCGTCGCGCAGAAGGTCGCGGCCGCCTACCAGGAAGTGATCGACGACTACCGGGGCTCGACGAGCGAAGACGGCCCGGCGACCGAGGGGGAACTCAGTGCTCACCGTTGACTTCGACCGGCTCGGCCTGCGCCCCGGCGAGCGCCTGCTCGACATGGGCGCGGGCGGGGGCCGGCACGCCTTCGAGGCCTACCGGCGCGGCGCCGACGTGGTGGCGTTCGACATGGACGCCGACGAGCTGGCCGGGGTGCTGGAGATCTTCGGCGCGATGAAGGAGCAGGGCGAGGTCCCCGAGGGCGCCCAGGCCGACATCAAGCAGGGTGACGCCCTGGCGCTGCCGTTCGCCGACGGCGAGTTCGACCGCATCGTGGCCGCCGAGGTGCTCGAGCACATCCACGCCGACGTCGACGCCGTCAAGGAGCTGGTCCGGGTCCTGCGCCCCGGCGGCACGATGGCGATCTCGGTGCCGCGCTGGCTGCCCGAGGTCATCAACTGGCGGCTCTCGGACGACTACCACAACGCCGAGGGCGGGCACATCCGCATCTACACCGACCATGAGCTGATCGACAAGGTCACCAAGGCCGGCCGCCCCAACGACGGCACGCCCGGCCAGGCGATGATCTTCGAGGGCAAGGACTACGCGCACGGGCTGCACGCGCCGTACTGGTGGATCAAGAGCGCCGTGGGCGTCAGCAACGACGAGCACTTCCTCGCCCGGACCTATCACAAGCTGCTGGTCTGGGAGATCATGAAGCAGCCCAAGCTGCTGCAGTACGCCTCCCGCGTCCTCGACCCGGTGATCGGCAAGAGCATGGTGCTCTACTTCCGCAAGCCCGACGAGGCAGCCGCCTGATGCGCCCCGACCTCGCGAGGATCCCGTACGTCGACGGGATCCTCACCGCCGAGCAGGTCGCCGACTCGGCGGCCTCGATCGCGGCCATGCAGGAGCCGTGGGGCGCGATCCCCTGGACGACGGGGGAGCACGTCGACATCTGGAACCACGTCGAGGGCGCGATGGCCATGCTCGTCGGCGGCCAGGTCGAGGCCGCCGAGCGCGCCTACGCCTGGATCCCGACGATGCAGCGCGCCGACGGCTCCTTCCCGATGAAGATCGTCGGCGGCAAGCCGGCGGACGAGCGCGGTGACGTCAACATGACGGCGTACGTCGCCGTCGGGCTCTGGCACCACTGGCTGGTGCGCCGCGACATCACGTTCGTGCGTGAGCACTGGCCGATGGTGCGCGCGGCGCTGGGCTGGGTGGTCGCCCAGCAGGTCCCGTGGGGCGGCCTCAACTACACCCCCACCGAGGACTACTGCCTGCTCACCGGCAACTCGAGCATCTACCAGTCGCTGCGCGCCGGCGTCGCACTCGCCGACCTGCTCGACGACCCGCAGCCGGAATGGGAGCTCGCCGGTGGCCGGCTCGGGCACGCCGTGCGCGAGCACCGCGACCTGTTCGAGGACAAGTCGACCTACTCGATGGACTGGTACTACCCGGTCCTCGGCGGGGCCGTGCGCGGGCAGGCGGCGTTCGACCTGCTCCAGACCCGGTGGGACGAGTTCGTCGTCCCGGGCATGGGCATCCACTGCGTCGACACCAACCCCTGGGTGACCGGCGCCGAGACCTGCGAGCTCGCGATGGCGCTCGACCTGCTCGGCGACCACCGGCGGGCGCTCTCGCTGGTCGCGGACATGCAGTTCCTGCGCGAGGACGACGGCCGCTACTGGACCGGGTGGGTCTACGGCGACCAGTCGCTCACCGAGGAGCCGCGCAACGTCTACTGGCCGGTCGAGCACACGACGTACACCGCGGCCGCGGTGATCCTCGCCGTCGACGCGCTCGGGGAGATCGCCGGCCACGGCACCGCGGGCTCGGGGATCTACCGGGGCACCTCGCTGGCACCGCACTTCGCCGAGCTCGGTCTCGAGTGCGGTTGCCCGTCGGCCGACAGTCCCTCAGCCGACCGGTTCTCCAGCCGCCCCTGAGGTCCGCCGCAGCACGCGCATCGAGCCCAGCGCCTCAACCTCGGTGAAGGCGCCGCTCTCGAGCGCTCGCAGGAAGACGTGGTACGGCGGCTGCCCGCCGTCGGCGGGGTCGGGGAAGACGTCGTGGATGACGAGCAGCCCGTCGCGCTCGATCCACGGCGCCCACCCGGCGTAGTCGGCCTGCGCGTGCACCTCGGCGTGCCCGCCGTCGATGAACAGCAGTGACAGGGGAGTGCGCCAGTGCGCGCTGACCGTCGTGCTCCGGCCGATGACCGCGACGACCTGGTCCTCCAGGCCGGCGCGGGCGATGGTCCGCCGGAAGACCGGCAGGGTGTCCATCAGGCCGAACTCGTCGTCGACCAGCGAGGCGTCGTGGTGCTCCCAGCCCGCCTGGTTCTCCTCCGAGCCGCGGTGGTGGTCGACGGTGAAGACCACGGCCTGCGGGCCGCCGACCTCGCGGGCGGCCGCACCGAGGTAGATGGCGGACTTGCCGCAGTAGGTGCCCACCTCCAGGACCGGGCCGTGCGGGAGCCGCTCGCGCGCGTGGCGGTGCAGCAGCAGGCCCTCGTCCTCGGGCATGAAGCCCTTCGCCTCGAGGGCGTGGGCCAGCAGGTCGGCAGGCATGTCGGTCACCCGGGCGACTCTAGTAGAGTTGGAACACGTTCTAGTTCCGGTGGCTGAGGTGCGAGCGAAGCGAGCCTCGAAACCACCCCGCCCACGAAGGTGACTGATGTCCATCGGGATCTCCGAGGAGCACGTCGAGCTGGCGTCCAGCCTGCGCAAGTGGGCGGCCGACCTGCAGGGTCGCGGGCTCGCGCGCGCGGCCGAGGAGGACGACGGCGCGACCTTCGCGTCCGCGTGGGCGGCGCTCACCGAGATGGGCGTGCCGACGATCGGGCTCCCGGAGTCCGCCGGGGGCGGTGGGGGTACGACGCTCGACGTGGCCGTGGCGCTCGAGGCCTGCGCCCACGAACTGGTGCCGGGCCCGCTGCTCGGCCCGGCCGTCGCGGCCCTGGCGCTGGGGGAGGCGCTGGGTGGGCTCCCGGACGACGCGGCCGTCGGGATCGCCCTCGGCGCGTCCGAGCCGATCGTCTGGGACGCCCCGTCGGCGACGCACGTGCTGGCCGAGGTCGGGGCAGGCTGGCGGCTGCTGCCGCGGGAGGCGGTCGAGCTGACCCCGGCACCCGGGCTCGACGTCAGCCGCCGATTCGGGCGGCTGCGGGTGCTCGACCCGGCGGCGGGGGAGGCGGTCGACCTCACGACCGACCGGCTGCGCCGTACCGTCGTCACGCTCGCGGCCGCGGAGGCGGCCGGCGTGGCGCGCTGGTGCCTCGCGACCGCGGTGGACTACGCGAAGGTGCGCGAGCAGTTCGGGCAGAAGATCGGCAGCTTCCAGGCGGTCAAGCACCTCTGCGCGGAGATGCTCGAGACCGCGGAGGCGGTGACGACCGCCGCGTGGGACGTGGCGTCCGCGGCCGACGACGCGGGGGAGGGCGCGGAGGAGCAGTGGGCCTTCGCGGCGGACGTGGCCGCTGCGGTCGCCTTCGACGGGGCGGTCGAGGTCGCCAAGTCGTGCATCCAGGTGCTCGGGGGGATCGGGTTCACCTTCGAGCACGACGCGCACCTCTACCTGCGCCGCGCCCTCGCGCTCCGCGCGCTCGTGGGCGACGCCGACGAGGCGGCCGGTCGGCTGACCGACGCGGCCGTCGCGGGGGTGCGCCGGCGGGTGCACCTGGACCTCGACGGCCGCGACGACGCGGTGCGCGCGGAGGTGCGCGCGACCGTCGACCGGATCGCGGCGGCACCCGAGTCCGACCGGCGTGCCCTCTTCGTCGAGACCGGCTACCTCATGCCGCACTGGCCCGCTCCCTACGGCCTCGGCGCCGACCCGGTCACCCAGGTCGTCATCGACCAGGAGCTCGCCCGGGCCGGGCTGAGCCGGCCCGACATCGTGATCGCGGGCTGGGCGCTGCCGACGATCCTCGAGCACGGCACCGACGAGCAGCGCGAGCGGTTCGTGCGACCCTCGCTGCTCGGCGACCTGGTCTGGTGCCAGCTGTTCTCCGAGCCGGGCGCCGGGTCCGACCTGGCCTCGCTGCAGACCCGGGCCGAGAAGGTCGACGGCGGGTGGCGCCTGACCGGCCAGAAGGTGTGGAACTCGGTGGCCGAGCGCGCCGACTGGGGCATCTGCCTGGCCCGGACCGACCCGGACGCCCCGAAGCACCGGGGCATCACCTACTTCCTCGTCGACATGCGGAACAGCCCCGGCATCGACGTGCGGCCGCTGCGCGAGATCACCGGCCACGCACTCTTCAACGAGGTCTTCCTCGACGACGTCTTCGTGCCCGACGAGATGGTCGTCGGCGAGGTCGACGACGGGTGGCGGCTGGCGCGGACCACGCTGGCCAACGAGCGGGTCGCCATGGGCTCGTCCCGGTTGAGCCACAGCACCGAGCGGGCGCTCGAGCTGGCAGCCGGTGGCATCACCGCCGCCCAGCGGGTGCAGGTCGGCCACGCGGTCGCGCTGGCCACGGTCTGCTCGCTGCTCGGGGTGCGCTCGACGATGCGGTCGCTCGCCGGCCGCGGGCCGGGCGCCGAGTCGAGCGTGGCCAAGCTGCTGGGCGTCCGCAACCGGCAGGACGGCGCCGAGCTGGTGGCCTCGCTGCACGGCGAGCGGGTGCTCCTGACCGACGACGAGCAGGTCCGCCCCGACGTCTGGGAGCTGCTCAACACCCGCTGCCTCTCGATCGCCGGCGGCACCACGCAGGTGCTCCGCAACGTCGCCGGGGAGCGGATCCTGGGCCTGCCCCGGTGACTGTCTTCACCAACGTGGGGTAAATGTCGAGCGAACGACTGCAGTTTACGGAGATTCTGCTTCGGAGAGGGGCCTCGGGGGTCTACTCTTGACTCATCATGTTCGTAGTCCGCCCGATCCGACTCGCGCTGACCGCGACGCTGACCTTTGCCGGCGTCGTGTGCTTCAGCCAGCCGTGGATGGCGCCCGCACCGGTGCAGAAGACCGCACCGTCGGCGCCGGTCGACACGATCGTGACCACCGCCGACCCGGCGGTGCCCACCGTCTCCGACGCCCGGGTGACGGTCGCGCGCGACACGCTCGAGCGCGACGGCTCCGCCCCGGACGTCGGCGACATCCCAACGGTCGCGCTCGCGGCGTACCAGCGTGCGACCACGGTCGCGACCCGGGTCGACGAGTCGTGCGGGCTGTCGTGGACGCTGCTGGCCGCGATCGGCGGTGTCGAGTCCGACCACGGGCGGTACGGCGGCGCGCGGCTCGACGCCGACGGCGTCTCGCACCCCGCCATCCGGGGCGTGCCGCTCGACGGGCGCAAGGCGGTCTCCAAGGTCGCCGACACCGACGCCGGCCGGGTCGACGGTGACAAGCGTTGGGACCGCGCGGTCGGCCCGATGCAGTTCCTGCCCTCGACCTGGGCGACGCTCGGCGTCGACGCCGACGGTGACGGCGTCCGCTCCGCCGACGACATCGACGACGCCGCGCTCGGCGCCGCGGTCTTCCTCTGCTCCGCGCCCGGCAGCCTCGACACCCGGCAGGGGCGCATCGTCGCGCTCCACCGCTACAACCCCTCGACGTCGTACGTCGCCGAGGTGCTCGCGCTGGAGCACGAGTACCGCACCGGTCGCTACGCCCAGCCCGACGTCCCCGTCGTGGTGCGGGCCATCGGCCAGCTGCCGACGGCGACCTCCGGCGGTCCCGGTGGGTCCGGGCGCCAGCAGGGCCACCAGCAGGGACCGTCCGGTCAGGGTCAGCAGGGCGGCCAGCACGGGCAGCAGGGCGACCAGGGCGACCAGGGCGGGCAGCAGGGTGGCCAACACGGCGGACAGTCCGGCCATGACGGCAACGCCTACGAGCCCGACCACCCGCACGGCGGGGGTGGCTCGCACGACCCCGGCGACGGTCCCGGCACCGACCCGGGAGGCGACCCCGGTGGCGACCCGAGCGACCCGCCGACGCCCGACGGCCCGCAGACCTTCCCGACCCAGCCGCCGACGACCGAGCCCACCCCGGTGACCGCCGAGCTGACCGGCACGCTGGCGGCCTGCGGTGACGAGACGACGCCGGCGTGGTGCCTCGACGACACGGTCCTCGACCTCGGCGATGCCGACTACCTGGCGGCAGCGGCTCTGGCGGACTTCGACGCCGACGGCACCGTCGAGACCAACGCCGAGGAGCTCGCCGGCCTCGAGGGCACCGAGGTCACGCTCGTCGTGACCGAGCCCGAGGGCGGCGACCTCCCGCAGGTGCTCGCGATCGGCAACGACGACTACGTCGTCACCGACGACGGCACCGGCCCCGGCCGCTGACGACACCCCGGGCCGGCCGCACGTCGAGACCGGATATCGGGTCGCTGCGGACGTGTGCCCCGGCTAGCCTCCCGCCGTGACTGTGACGACCGGCGACCTTCTCGAGGCCTACGACGCCCAGCTCCGGATGGAGGCGGAGATGGTCGGCGCGCGCAGCTGGCACCGGCACGGTCCGCTCGTGCGCGGCGTCTTCGGCCGCGGCGGGTTCGTCTCCTACCGCGACCTCGCGGGCCTCGAGGGCACCGCGCTGGACCGCCTCATCGCCGAGACGGTGGCGTGGTTCCGCGACCGGACGGACGTGGCGACGTTCGAGTGGAAGACCCGCGGACACGACCGGCCGGCCGACCTGTCCGACCGGTTGTCGGCGCACGGGTTGGCGCCCGATCCGCCGGAGACCGTGATGATCGGCAGGGCCGACCGACTCGACCGGCCGGTCGACCTGCCGGCCGGCATCACCGTCCGCCGGGCGGGCGACGGTGGAGACCTGCTGGACGACGTCACGCGGGCGTCCCAGCTGCAAGCCGGTGTCTTCGGGCGTGGGTCCGGCCCGAGCGCCGCAGCAACCGCCGACCGACTGGCCGCGGCGCCTGAGCTCTCCGGGCTGTGGCTCGCCGAGGACGGCAACGGGACCGTGGTCTGCGCAGGGCGGCTGGAGGTCGTGCCGGGCACGCAGTTCGCCGGTCTCTGGGGTGGCGCCACGCTGGCGCCGTGGCGAGGGCGTGGCATCTATCGGGCGCTGGTCGCCGCCCGGGCTCGTGCGGCCCTCGCCGCGGGCGTCGTCTACCTGCACAGCGACTGCACCGACATGTCGCGCCCGATCCTCGAGCGCAGCGGGCTGGTCGCGGTGACCACCACCACGCCGTACCACTGGACCCGCGGCTGACACGGGCATCGGCCCAGGCGCTGGCACCGGTCGGCTCCCACCGGTGCGCCGCCGCGACGGGCGCTGAGGGGACCAACGTCCCGCGACCTCGGGCCGCGTGGCCGCTGGACACGCGGGCCGGGATGCGGAGGCTGGTGCCGTGCCCACCCGGAACACCCGCACCTCACCCGCGCCCGCGCGGTCGCGCCGCGACCCGGTCGTGCCGCCCCAGCACGGGGCGTGGGGGTTTCTCGGGCTGCCGCTCCTGACCGGCGTGGCCGCGGCGGGCTGGTCGCCGTGGGCGCTCCTGCTCGCGGTCGCCTGGGTCGCGGCCTACCCCTGCAGCTGGGCGGTCACCGGCCTGCTGACCGCCCGGCGTCCCGAGCGGTTCCGCCGGGCCGCGCTGGTGTGGGCGCCGCCGTGCGTGCTCGCCGGCGTCCTGCTGCTGGTGACGCACGTCTGGCTGGTGTGGGTGCTGCTGGCCTACCTCGTGCTGTTCGCGGTCAACCTCCAGCAGGCGCGGCGTCGCCGGGAGCGGTCGATCGAGAACGACCTGGTGCTCATCGCCGAGTGCACGCTGCTCGTCCCCGTCCTGGCCGGCGTCGTCGACGGCGCCTCGGGACTGCGCGCGCCGATCTCAGCGATGACCACCACCGACGTGCTGCTCGCGATGCTGGTCACCGCGCTCACGCTGGTCGGCTCGACGCTGCACGTGAAGTCACTGATCCGCGAGCGCAACAACCCTGCCTACACGACGGCGTCGCGGGTCGTCGCGGTCCTCACGCCGTTCGTCGTCGCGGCCGCGTGCCTCGCCACCGGTACGTCGGCGTGGCTGGCCGCGCCCTTCGTCCTGCTCGCCGCCCGCGCCGTCTGGTGGCACGACCCGACCTGGCGGCCGGCGCGGATCGGCCTGGTCGAGCTGGCCGCCTTCGTGCTGGTCGCGGTCGCGGCGTTCATCGCTCTGTAGCGGCGGTTCCTGGGTGGTCGGCGCCGTCGAGACACCAGAAGTGGCTGCGAATCCGCCGGCTCTGCAGCCACTTTCGGTGTCTCGATAGCGCTGGCGCCGTTCGACGCCCGGTAGCCGCGGCCAGGCGGCAAGATGCGCCGACTCGGGCCTCCTGGGCGGGCAAGACGCGCCGAGTCGAGCCTCCTGAGTGAGCAAGACGCGCCGACTCGAGCCCCTCGGGCGGGCAAGACGCGCCGACTCGCGGTCTCAGCCGGCGTCGGCCTCCGCGGCGGCGTCGCGCTCACGACGCCAGCCGTTCCAGTGCCAATGCAGGTAGCGGTCGATCGCGCGGACGACGTGCGCGCTGCGGATCGAGGGGAAAACGTCGAAGGCGTGTTGAGCGCCGGGCAGCTCGGCGTAGACGACCGTCGCGCCCGAGACCTCCCGCAGCCGCTGCACGAACAGCCGCGCCTGGTCCACCGACACCAGTGAGTCGTGCGACCCGTGCAGCACGAAGAAGTCGGGCGCGTCCTCGGTGATCCGAAGCAGCGGCGTACCGGCCTCGAAAACCTCGGGGTCGTCCTCCCAGCGGCGCTGGACGACCCGCGGGGCGAGGAACTGGTCGCGCATCAGCTCGGCGCTGCGCAGTCCCGTGCAGCCGGAGAAGTCGTAGACGCCGTAGTGGGGGACCGCGACCGCGACGCTGGTGTCGGCGTCCTCGAAGCCGGGCTGGTACGACGGGTCGTCCGCGGTCACGGCCGCGAGCGCGGTCAGGTGCCCACCGGCCGAGCCGCCGGTGATGGCGATGTAGTCGGGGTCGCCGCCGTACTCCTCGATGTGCTCACGGATCCAGGCGATCGCGCGCTTGACGTCGATGATCTGGGCGGGGAACGGGTCGCGGGGGGCGAGCCGGTAGTTGATCGCCACGCAGATCCAGCCCTTGGCGGCGAGGTGCTGCATGAGCGGGATGCCCTGCTGGTCCTTGTTGCCGATGGTCCAGCCGCCGCCGTGCACCTGGAGGAGGACCGGCGCGCGGTCGATGGTCGCCTGCGCGGGCATGTAGACGTCGAGCAGGCCGCGCTTGCCGTGCTCGGGCGCGTAGGCGACGTTCTTCTCGACAGCGACGCCCGCGGTGCGCATCCGGAACGGGTTGACCAGCTGGCGCCACGGCGTCGCGAGCTCCGCCGGCGTCGGCAGCGCGTCCAGCTGCTCGACGTAGTCGGCGCCGATGCCCTCGACCAGCGCGTCCTCGGCCTGCTTCTGCACCCGCCGCGCCTGGTCGACGAGGAAGGCCTGGCCGGCCAGGTTGAGGGCGGCCACCGCCAGGCCGGCGCGGCTGCGCGGGCGGCGACGACCGGTGGCGGCCGTGTGCACCACCGTGTCGGCGGCGGTCAGGGCCAGTAGTTGCGGTGCCAGCTCGGAGGTGAGCCAGCCCGCGGCGAAGGCCGGGATCGCCGCGCGGAACCCCGGCACCGGCCGGATCGCGTTGGCGGTCAGGGCGGCGGTGACGAGCTGACGGCGCAGGAACCCCATACGACAAATGTAGAACGGCGACCGGGTCGCGGGGCGTGAGAGGCCGGTCACCCGTGTCCCGGTACGGACCCGCTCGTTGGGAAAAGTGAAACAAGTTACAGTCCAAGGTCACGACGGTGAGAAGGGACGGTCATGGAGCGCCTGTCAGGCCTCGACGCGAGCTTCCTCTACCTGGAGACGCCCGCGCAGCTGCTGCACGTGTGCGGAGTCATCGTGCTCGACCCCAGCACCATGCCGGAGGGCTACTCCTACCGGGCGTTCCGCGACGAGCTGGAGCGGCGGGTCCGCGACGTCCCGGAGTTCACCCGCAAGGTCCGCAAGGTGCCGATGGGCATCGACCACCCCATCTGGGTGCAGGACAAGCACTTCGACATCGACCGGCACGTGCACCGGCTCGCGCTGCCCTCGCCCGGGGGCTACGAGGAGCTGGTCGAGCTGACCGCCCACCTCGCCGGCCTGCCGTTGGACCGCTCCCGCCCGCTGTGGGAGATGTGGGTGATCGAGGGGTACGGCGACCACGTGGTCGTCTTCTCCAAGATGCACCACGCGACGGTCGACGGCGTATCCGGCGCCAACCTGATCTCACACCTGTGCAGCCTCGAGCCCGACGCGCCGCCGATGGAGGCCGCCGCGCCGCAGCCGACCGGCCACGAGCCCGGCCAGGCCGAGCTCTTCGGGCGGGGCGTGCTCAGCTTCGTGACCCGGCCCCTCAACGCCGTCCGCCTCGTCGCCCCCTCGGCCCAGATGGTCGCGCGCACGGTGGGCCGGGCGCGGGCGGGCACCGCGATGGCGGCGCCCCTCACGGCCCCGCGCACGTCGTTCAACGGCACCATCACCAGCCACCGGGTGATCGCGCTCGCCGACATGGCGCTCGAGGACATCCGGAAGATCAAGAACGCCACCGGCACGACCGTCAACGACGTCGTGCTGACCGTGGCCGGCGGTGCCCTGCGCTCCTACCTCCAGGACCGCGACGAGCTGCCGTCCCACTCGCTCCTGGCGACGGTGCCGGTGTCGGTGCGCGAGAAGTCCACACGCGAGGGCGGTGCCAACAAGGTCTCCGCGCTGTTCACCAAGCTCGGCACCGACATCGAGGACGCGCTCGAGCGCCTGCGCGAGATGGCCGAGCTCAACCGCAACGCCAAGGACCACCACGCGGCGATCAGCGCCGACTCGCTGCAGGACTGGGCGGAGTTCGCGGCGCCGCGGACCTTCGGTCTGGCGGTGCGCGCGTACGCCGGCCTCCGGCTCCCCGAGCGGCACCCGGTCGTGCACAACCTGGTGATCTCCAACGTGCCGGGCCCGCCGGTGCCGCTCTACTTCATGGGCGCCAAGATCGAGGGGCTCTACCCGCTCGGGCCGGTCTTCCACGGCGCGGGGCTCAACGTCACCGTGATGTCCAACGACGGCAAGGTCAACGTCGGCGTGATCGCGTGCCGGGAGTCGATGCCGGACGCCGAGGACCTCGTGCGCCGGTTCCCCGCCGAGCTCTCGGCCCTCGCGGCGGCGGTCGTCGCCGAGGAGGAGGCGGCCCAGGAGCCGCCGACCCCGATCAAGCGGTCTCGGAAGAAGGCCTCGGCGGGTCGGTAGAGCGCGCCGCGGCGCGGTGCCGGGCATTGACGGTGTCGACGGCCTCGAGGAGCGCGGGGACGAACTTCTCCGCCTCCATCACGCAGGAGGCGTGACCGGCGTCGATGGCGTGGATGGTCGCGCCGGGGATCCGGCGGGCGAGCGCGATCTGGTTCGACGCCGGCAGCACCTTGTCGCGCAGGGTCACGACCACGGCGGTCGGCGCGTCGATCCGGCCCAGCCAGGGTCGGGAGTGGTGGCGACCGAGCGCGGCGACCGCCTGGGCGACCGCCCACGGCGAGGTGCTGCGGAACTCCTCGACCGCCCAGTCGTGGATGTCGTTCGGCGCGATCCCCAGGGAGCGGTTGGTCGCGCGGCCGGCGGCCCGGGCCGCGCGCGCGGTGGTCCGCGACCGCGACAGCCCGCGAGCGGCGAGCATGGTCGTCTCCATGCCCTGGTGGAACAGCCGCTCGGCGACGGTCGAGCGGAAGCGGTCGGTGGTCGCGCAGAGCACGATCCCCGCCACCATCTCCGGGTGCTGGCGCCAGACCCGCTGGGCCACGATCGAGCCCATCGAGAAGCCCGCCACGATCACCCGGCCGAGGCCGAGCACCTCCACGAGCGCGGCGACGTCGTCGGCGCAGTCGACCAGCGTGAACTCCTCGGACTGGATCCCGCGGCCGTGCCAGCGCTGGTCGAGCGTGACCACCCGGTAGCGCCGCGACAGCGGCTCGATCGAGGGGAACCACGTGAGCAGCCCGGTGCAGCCCACCGCGTGCAGCAGCACCACCGTCGGCGCGTCCGGCGTCGGCCCCGGCGTGTCGGTCACGTAGGTGGCGCCGCGGCCGGGCAGGTCCACCATCCGCCCCTCGGGGAGGCGGGTGTGGGGGACGTCGAAGCGACGCTTGAGGGCGGCGCGGGGTGAGACCGGGGTCACGGAGCTCCTCGCTCTCGACGGGCATGCCGTTCTTTAGTAGAACAGGTTACAGTTTCGCACGACCCGGTACCCCACCGCGACGAGGAGATGCACGTGACCGAGGCAGCCGACGCCGTCCGCTCCGTCGTCCGCGAGGTCCTGGACCGGGCCGGCGACGACCAGGACGCGACCTGGGCCGCTCTCGCCGAGGCCGGCCTCCTGGCGCTCCCCGTGCCCGACGCGTACGGCGGCGAGGGGCTCGGCCTCGACGAGGTCGCCGTGCTGCTGACCGAGACCGGCCACCGCGCCCAGCAGCTGCCCGTCTGGGAGACGCTCTGCTGCGGGGTGCTGACCCTGGCGTCCGCCGGCTCCCCGGAGCAGCAGGCCGCGCTGCTGCCGGGGGTGGCGAGCGGAGCGACGATGCTGGCGCCCGCCCTGCGCGAGGTCGCAGCCGGCTGGCTCGACGAGCCCGCGACGTCGTACGCCGACGGGCTCGTGACCGGCCGCAAGATCGGGGTCACCTGCGCCGACCGGGCCGCTCGGCTGCTGGTGACCGCGTCGACGGCCACGGGGCCGGTGGTCGCGCTCGTCGACCCGCAGGGTCCAGGCGTGGAGCTGCTGGAGTCGATGTCGAGCCTGGGCACGCCGCACCACACGGTCGTGCTGGACGGCGCGCCGGGCGAGCCGCTCCCCGGGGCGGACGCGGCGCGCGTCCTGCGGGACCTCGCGACCGCCGGGCTCTGTCTCACCGCGGCCGGACTGGTCGCCGGGGCGCGCGACCTCACGGCGACGTACATCAAGGGCCGCACCCAGTTCGGCCGCGCACTCGCGGAGTTCCAGGCCGTCGCGATGCAGATCGCCGACGTCTACATCGCGTCGCGGACCGTCGACCTGGCCGCGCAGAACGCCGCCTGGCGGCTGTCCGAGGGGCTGGACGCGACGGACGACCTCGCGGTGGCGGCGTACTGGGTCTGCCACGAGGCGCCGGGCGCGATGCGCACCTGCCACCACCTGCACGGCGGCATGGGCGTCGACATCACCTACCCGATGTCGCGCTACTTCTCGTGGGTCACCGACATCACCCACGCGCTCGACGTCCGCGCCGACGACGTGACGATCGAGGACCCCACCACCAAGAACCTCGAGCTCACCGAGTCCCAGCGCGCGCTCAAGGCCGAGCTGCGCACGTACTTCACCGGCCTGGCGGACTCCAACGAGCACCGCGACATGGCGCTGGACCGGCACGGCGAGACCTACCAGCGCGTGGTCCGCCAGATGGGCGAGGACGGCTGGATGGGTGTGGGCTGGCCGCGCGAGTACGGCGGCCACGGGCTCGGCGAGATCGAGCAGACCATCTTCGCCAACGAGGCCCAGCGCGCCGACGTCCACCTGCCGGCCGTGACGCTGCAGACGGTGGGGCCGACGCTGATCAGGTACGGCACCCAGAAGCAGAAGGACATGTTCCTCAAGCGGATCCTCGCCGGGGACGTGCACTTCGCGATCGGCTACAGCGAGCCCGACGCGGGCACCGACCTGGCGTCCCTGCGCACGACCGCGAGGCGCGACGGTGACCACTACGTCGTGAACGGGCAGAAGCTCTGGACCACCGGCGGCCACCAGGCCGACTACCTGTGGCTGGCCGTCCGCACCGACCCGGACGCGCCCAAGCACCGCGGGATCTCGATCCTCATCGTCGACACCAGCGACCCCGGCTACTCCCACACGCCGATCATCACGGCCGACGGGTCGCACCACGTCAACGCGACCTACTTCAACGACGTGCGCGTGCCGGTCGACATGCTGGTCGGCGAGGAGAACCAGGGCTGGAAGCTGATCACCACCCAGCTCAACCACGAGCGCGTGATGCTCGGCCCGGCCGGGCGCCTCGAGGGGCTGCGCGACCGGGTCGCGGAGTGGGCCACCAAGGCGGGGGTGATCGACCGGCCCGACGTCCGCCGGACGATGGGTGAGGTGACCGCGGTCTTCCGGGTCAACGAGCTCCTCAACTGGGAGGTCGCCCGCGCCGCCGCGGTCGGCGAGATCTCGGTGGGCGACGCGTCGTCGTCGAAGGTGTTCGCCGCCGACCAGGTCCAGCACCTGGCCGCCGACCTGACCGCCGTCGTGCACCGCTACGGCGACCCGTCCGACGAGGAGACCGACCTCTTGATGAGATACCTGGACGGCCAGGCCAAGCGCAACCTCGTCCTCACCTTCGGGGGCGGCGTGCAGGAGGTCCAGCGCGAGCTGATCGCGATGTTCGGCATGGGCCTGCCCCGGGTGCCGCGATGAGCAGCCCCGTGAGCGGCGGCCCGGTGGTCGAGCCCGGCGCGACGACGGCCCACGACCGGATCATGGCCGAGGCCGACCGGATCATGGCGCTTGGCGAGGCGTCGGAGTCGGTGGCGCCGTACGAGGTCAACCAGCCCACGATCGGCACCTGGCTGGACGCGATGGGCTACGACAACGACCGGTTCCGCACCGGCGAGGCGCCACCGTCGATGGCGCAGGTCTGGACGATGCCCGGCCTGGGCCGGCGCCGCCCGGCCGACGACCCGCTGAGCCAGATGATGGAGATCTTGACGGCGGAGGGCTACACCGCCGTGCTCGGCACCAACTGCGAGCAGACCTACGAGCGCTACCTGCGGGTGGGGGAGCACCTGCGGGTGACGACCGCGCTCGACTCGGTGGCGGGCCCGAAGAACACCGCGATGGGGGAGGGCTACTTCGTGACCTCCCGCAACACCTGGTACGTCGACCACCCCGACGGGCGCAGCGAGAAGGTGGCGACGATGCTCTTCCGGGTCCTCAAGTTCATCCCCAAGGAGTCCCACGGTGGTTGAGGTGCGAGCGGAGCGAGCCTCGAAACCACAGGTCATCCGCCCGATGATCGGGCGCGACTCGCAGTTCTTCTGGGACGGCACGGCGGTCGGCGAGCTGCGCATCCAACGCTGCAACGCGTGTGGCGACCTGCGCTTCCCGCCCGGGCCGGCCTGCCCGGTCTGCCATGCGCTGGACCGAGGGCACGTCGTGGCCGCCGGCACCGGCACCGTCTTCTCGTACGTCGTCCACCGCCACCCGCCCGTCCCCGGCAAGGAGCTGCCGATCGTGATCGCGCTGATCGACCTCGACGAGGGCGTCCGGATGGTCGGCGAGGTCGTCGACGTGGGGGATGACGAGATCGAGATCGGGATGCCGTTGCGCGTGGACTGGAACCGGGTCGACGACGAGCTGACCCTGCCGATCTGGAGGCGAGCATGAAGGTGGGGGAGACGATCCCGGAGTGGTCACTGCCGCTGACCCCGACCACGATCGTGAGCACCGCGATCGCCACGCGGGACTGGCAGGACGTCCACCACGACCGCGACGTCGCCCAGGCCGCGGGGTCGAAGGACATCTTCATGAACATCCTGACCACCAACGGCCTGGTCGAGAAGTACGTCGTCGACTGGGCCGGGCCCGACACCGAGCTCAAGGGGATCGCGATCCGGCTCGGCGCGCCGGCGCACCCCTACGACACGCTGACCTTCAGCGGCACCGTCGAGTCGGTCGAGGACGGCATCGCGTCGATCTCCGTCGTGGGGCGCGTCTCGCTCGGCGACCACGTGACGGGCACCGTGCGGATGGTGGCACCGGGGGTCGCGCCGTGAGCCTGTCGGGGAAGGCGGCGATCGCCGGCATCGGCGCGACCGAGTTCTCCAAGGAGTCCGGCCGGTCCGAGCTCCAGCTCTCCGTCGAGGCGGTGCAGCACGCGCTGGCCGACTGCGGGCTGACGCCGGCCGATGTCGACGGCTTCACGACGTTCACGATGGACACCTCCTCGGAGATCGCGGTCGCGCGTGAGCTCGGGTGCGGGGAGCTGCGGTTCTTCAGTCGCATCAACTTCGGCGGCGGCGGTGCGTGCGCGACCGTGCAGCAGGCCGCGATGGCGGTCGCCACCGGCGTCGCCGACTGCGTGGTGGCCTACCGCGGCTTCAACGAGCGGTCGGGCTCGCGCTTCGGCCAGTTCTCGGTCGCGGCCGCGACGCAGGTCAACACCAACGGACTCGACAACGCCTGGACCTACCCGATGGGTCTCGGGACGCCGGCCGCGACCGTGGCGATGCAGGCGCGCCGCTACATGCACGAGTACGGCGCCAGCTCCGAGGACTTCGGTCGCGTGGCCGTCGCCGACCGGCGGCACGCGGCGACCAACCCGGCGGCGTTCTTCTACGAGCGGCCGATCACGCTCGAGGACCACCAGGCCTCGCGGATGATCGTCGACCCGCTGCACCTGCTCGACTGCTGCCAGGAGAGCGACGGCGCGGTCGCGCTCGTCGTCGTCTCGGCCGAGCGGGCGCGCGACCTGGCCCAGCGGCCGGCGTACGTCTCGGCGGCGGCGCAGGGCAGCGGCGTCGACCAGTTCGTGATGACCTCCTACTACCGCGACGACATCGGCATCCCCGAGATGGGTGTCGTGGGTCGCGAGCTGTGGCGCCAGTCGGGGCTCGGGCCGGACGACGTGCAGATGGCGATCCTCTACGACCACTTCACGCCGTACGTCCTGATGCAGCTGGAGGAGCTCGGCTTCTGCGGCCGTGGCGAGGCCCCCGGGTTCGTCGCCGACGGCGCCATCGAGATCGGCGGCCGGCTGCCCCTCAACACCCACGGCGGGCAGCTCGGCGAGGCCTACATCCACGGCATGAACGGCATCGCCGAGGCGGTCCGGCAGGTCCGCGGCACCTCCGTCAACCCGGTCGACGACGTCCAGCACGTCCTCGTCACCGCCGGCACCGGCGTCCCCACCTCCGGGCTGGTGCTGTCGGCCTGACCGTCGAGTCGAGACTTCCGTCGGTCGAATCGAGACTTCCGTCGGTCGAATCGAGACTTCTTGCGACGGGGATGGTCGGAACTCTCGACTGAACCGACGGAAGTCTCGACTCAACGGGAAGGCGGCCGCAGCTTCTCGCCGAAGAACGAGAGCACCCGGTCCACCGCCTCCTGGGAGCGCTGCTCGGTGACGGTGGAGTGGCCCTTGCCCGGGAGGTCGACGTGCAGGAAGGCGTCGCCGAGCTCGCGGGACAGCGTGTCGAAGCGGGTGCCGACCGCGGGGTCCTTCGCGTAGCGCAGGCCCAGCACCTGGCAGCCCGCCGCCGCGCGCTCCTTGACCGCCGCGAGGTCGGCGGGAGAGAGGTTGAGGTCGGCAGCGCGGCGTTTCCCCACCGGGAAGGGCAGCGAGGGCTGCGCGAGCACGGGCGCGGCGACCGAGGTGTCGACCATCATCGCGAGCGCGAAGCCGCCGGTGAAGCACATCCCGAGCGCGCCGACACCGGGGCCGCCGAGCTCCTCGTGGAGCGACCGCGCCAGGCTGCGCAGCCACGTGGCGACGGGCGAGGTCGCGCCGACCGCCATGGTCGTGAACTCCTTGCTGATGCACGCCCGCGGCAGCACCTTGGCGATGGCGCCGGCCGTCGGCTCGGCCTCCGGCGTGCCGAAGAGGTGGGGCAGCACCACCGTGTAGCCGGCCGCCACCAGCTCCTCGGCGAAGCCGATCACCTTCGGCGTGAGCCCGGGAATCTCGTGGATGACGACCACCCCGGGACCGCTGCCCTTGCGGTACGTCGGGTGGGTGGTGTCGCCGGCCGTGTGCTGCCCGGGGGTCCAGCTGTCGAGGAGTGGCATGCGCCGAGTATGACGGTGGCGGGTCGGCCGTACCCCGAGGTGCGGGAGGATGCGGGCATGACCGAGACGGCGCACCGCACCCGCGGTCCGGTGCGCCGCTGGCTGGCTGACCACCCCGGCGACGTCGTCGACGTCTTCGTCTACGTCGTGGTGCTCAACCTCGCGGTCGAGTACTTCCCGACGGTCATCAGCGAGACGTTCACGCTGTCGCTGCTCACCGCGCTGCTGCTCAAGGTCGCGCTCGAGGCCGTCATCCGGCTGAAGTCGGCGATCCTCGACCGGCGCCGCGCCGCCACCCGGCGTACGGCGAGGGCCGCCGCCCTGGTCGCGCTCTGGGTGGTCGCGGCCGGGAGCAAGCTGGTGGTGCTCTGGCTGGTCGACCTGGTCTTCGGCGACGACGTCAGCCTGGGCGGCTTCGTGCCGGTGACCGTCCTGGTCGTCTGCCTGCTGCTGTCGCGCGCCGGTGTCCGCCGCCTGCTGGGCGAGCGGGCGGGCTGACGCACGCGCGGGCCGGCCGGGCTCACCCGGTCAGCGTGGCCACGTGGTCGGGGACGTAGGACAGCTGGTCGCGCGGCGGCCGCTGGTAGCCGGTCGCGGGCGGCCGGTCGGGCACCCTGATCGGGGCGTCGTCGGCCACCTCGGTGTAGGGGATCGTGGAGAGCAGGTGGGCCATCATGTTCAGCCGCGCCTCCTTCTTCACGTCGCTCTCTACGACGTACCAGGGCGCCTCGGGGATGTCGGTGTGGACCATCATGTCGTCCTTGGCGCGCGAGTAGTCCTCCCACCGGGTGATGGACTCCAGGTCCATCGTCGACAGCTTCCAACGACGCATCGGGTCGTCGAGCCGGTCGCGGAAGCGCCGCTGCTGCTCCTCGTCGCTCACCGAGAACCAGTACTTGCGCAGCAGGATCCCGTCCTCGACGAGCATCCGCTCGAAGATCGGGCACTGGTGGAGGAAGCGCCGGTGCTCCTCGGGCGTGCAGAAGCCCATCACCCGCTCGACCCCGGCGCGGTTGTACCAGGACCGGTCGAACAGCACGATCTCGCCGCGGCTGGGCAGGTGGCCGACGTACCGCTGGAAGTACCACTGCCCGCGCTCGCGCTCGCTCGGCTGGGGGAGCGCCGCGATCCGGGCCACGCGCGGGTTGAGGTACTGCGTGATCCGCTTGATCGTGCCGCCCTTCCCGGCCGCGTCGCGGCCCTCGAAGACGATCACCAGGCGGGTGCCGCTCGCGCGCACCCACTCCTGCACCTTGACCATCTCGGCCTGCAACCGGAACAGCTCGGCCTCGTACTCACGCGCCCCCAGGCGCTTCTGCGGCTTGCCCATAGGGCAGCCTAAGCACGTGCGGCGACTCCACACCCTGGACCTTGTGCCCGACCTGTCGGGACAAGAGGTCGTACGCCGGGACTGGCAGGCGCTCCGCGACGCCGGGCTGCCCTCGCAGCTGGACCACCCCGGGCGCACCAACGCCCCGCACGTGACGGTCGTGTCGGCGCCCGACCTGCCCGACGACGTCGTCGACCTCGCCCGGGTGCGCCTCGGCAGCGTGCTGCCCGTCCGCGCCCGCGCGGCCGGCCTGCTGCTCCTCGGCGGCGAACGGCTCACGGTCGCCCGGGCCGTCGACATCGACGACGACGTCGTACGACGGGTGCTCGCGGTGCGCGTGCACGTGATGGACCGTCAGCACGCAGGCTGGCTGCCGCACGTGACGCTCGCGCGCCGGTTGGACCGGGCCAGCGCCCAGCGCGCCGTCGACGTGCTGGGGCACGACGACGTCGAGCTGGTGCTGACGACGCTGCGCCGCTGGGACCCCGACCGCGACCACGTCACGACCGTGGCCGAGGCCCGCTGAGCCGCTCCGCGAAGGTCCTGCGGGACGGGTGGGTGAGGACTAGCGTCGTGAGCAGGCCACCTGACGCGTGAGGAGGTCGTCATGAGGTCCCGGTTGGTCACGCTGGTCGCAGTCCCGGTCCTGGCTCTCGGAGGGACGGTGGTGACCGCGCCCGGGGCGTCGGCCGCGCCGCACCCGATCATCCGCACGGTCCGCGCCTTCGCCGCGCCGGCGGGCGGGCTCGGCGGCATCACCGCGCCGTGGGTGTCGTGCTCGGACTACACGACGGACCCGGCCGTCCGGTGGACGCTCACGAACCTCGGCACCGGAACCACACGGCACTGGCACTGGTCCGGCGACGACGACCGGACCCGCTTCCCGCGGGTGCCGGCGGGTCACTACCGCAGCCGCACCGTCGCGACCTGCGGCACCGCCCGCGCCACCCGGACCCAGGAGCCGGTGGTCCGGCAGAAGACCCTGCGCACCACGATGTCGCGCGCCGAGTTCGACCGGATCCGGCACGGCATGTCCACCCGCCAGGTCACCCGGATCGTCGGGTACCCCGGCAAGACCGGCGTCACCTCGGGGGCGATGGCCTGGCGCTACTACGACCGGATGGCGTTCCTGAAGCAGGCCGAGATCAGGTACCGCCACGGCCGCGTCGACGCGCTCTGGTGGAACGGCGAGAGCGACTGACCCGCCTGCTCCGCGGCTCGGCCGGCAGACGGTGCCGGACAGGCTTGTGACGCCCGTCACGTGGGCACCGTCCGTCTGCCCGTTCGGGTGCGGGCGCAGGCAGCCCCCGCGCGGGTCCGGTCCGTCACCCCCGCCGGCCGGTGACCGCGGCGCCCGCGGAGGAGTCCCCCATGCGACGAATCGCGATCTCGGGCGCGGTCCTGGCGCTGGCGATCACGGGTACGGCGACGGCCAGCACCGTCCTCGCGCCCGGCCGGGCGCCGGACGAAGCTGCACTGTCGCCGACCCGCGGGCCGGCCGACCAGTCGATCGAGAAGAGGATCGACCGCCTGCTCCGCAAGATGACGACCGCCGAGAAGCTGCAGCAGGTGCAGCTGCTCTCCGACGGTCAGGTCACCGACGCCGACGCGAAGGCCGGCGTCGGCGGCGTCTTCAGCCTCACCGACCCCGCCAAGATCAACCACCTCCAGAAGGTCGCGGTGGAGCAGTCCCGGCTGCACATCCCGATCCTGTTCGCCTACGACACCATCCACGGCTACCGCACGGTCTTCCCGGCACCGCTGGGTGCGGCGAGCTCGTTCGACCCCGACGTCGCGCGCATCGACGCGCGGACGGGGGCCCGCGAGTCGGCCACCGTCGGCATCAAGCAGGTCTACAGCCCGATGGTGGACGTCTCGCACGAGCCCCGCTGGGGTCGCATCGTCGAGGGCAACGGGGAGGACCCCTACCTCGGCTCGGTGATGGCCGCCGCCCGGGTGAAGGGCGCGCAGGGCAAGGACTACAGCGCCCCCGACCGCGTGGTGACCAGCGTCAAGCACTTCGTGGGCTACGGCGAGCCCGAGGGCGGGCGCGACTACAACACCACCGACATGTCCGAGCAGCGGCTGCGCAACCTCTACCTGCCGCCGTTCAAGGCGGCGATCGACGCCGGCGCCGACACGGTGATGTGCTCCTTCAACTCGATCAACGGCGTCCCGGGCTGCGCGAACTCCTACACCGAGACCCGGATCCTGAAGAAGGAGTGGGGCTTCGACGGCTTCATCGAGAGCGACTACACCGCCGTCGCGGAGACCCGCGCCTGCCCGCCGCGGACGCCCGACGAGGGGCCGTGCGGCCACGGCACCGCGGCCGACGGGCCGAGCGCCGGTGCGAACGCGCTGATGGCCGGCACCGACTCGGAGATGGTGAGCACCTACATCCGTGACTACGGCAAGCAGCTGCTCGCCCAGCACCGGATCACGATGTCCCGGCTCGACGACGCGGTGCGCCGCATCCTGCGCGTCAAGTTCCGCGCCGGTCTCTTCGAGCACCCCTACGTCGACCAGACCAAGGCGACCGACCCCGGCAGCTTCGTGACCGCCGCCGACCGCGCCGCCGCGCGCACGGCTGCCTCCCGGTCGATGGTGCTGCTCCAGAACGACGACAGCACGCTGCCGCTGGACCCCGCGAAGGACACCGCCGTCATCGGCCCGCTGGGCGACGACCAGCACGACATGCTCGGGCCCTGGTGGGGCCAGGGCAAGGACGAGGACGCCGTCAGCGTGCTGCAGGGCGTGAAGGACGGATCGACCGGCACGACGACGTACGCCCAGGGCTGCACGCTCAGCAACGAGGAGCCGCCGGACTACGACCCCGCCGACGACTGCCCCGACGACGGGTTCGCCGACGCGGTGGCGGCGGCGCAGGCCGCCGACCAGGTCGTCCTCGCGGTCGGTGAGACCCGCGAGATGAGCGGCGAGGCGACCTCCCGCACCTCCCTCGACCTGCCCGGCGACCAGCAGGCGCTGATCGACGCGATCGCCGAGACCGGCAAGCCGCTGGCGGTCGTGCTCTTCAACGGCCGTCCGCTCACGCTCGGCGAGGTCGTCGCCTCGGCGCCCGCGGTCCTCGAGGCGTGGTTCCCCGGCACCGAGGCGGGCCACGCCGTCGCCGACGTGCTCTTCGGCAAGGTGAACCCGGGTGGCAAGCTCCCGGTCTCCTTCCCGCAGTCGCTCGGCCAGGTCCCGATCTACTACAACCACGAGCCGACGGGTCGCCCGTGCGACGTCACGCAGAAGTACAACTCGCGCTACCGCGACCTGCGCACCTGCGACCCGCTGTTCCCCTTCGGGTTCGGGCTCAGCTACACGACGTTCGACGTCTCCGACCTGCAGCTGAGTCGGAGCTCGGTGCCGCGCGACGGCAAGGTCGTCGCGACGGTGAAGGTCACCAACACCGGTGACGTGGCCGGGGACGACGTCGCGCAGCTCTACCTCCACGACCCGGTCGCGAGCATCTCCCAGCCGGTCCGCCGGCTGCGCGGCTTCGAGCGGGTCAGCCTCGACCCCGGGCAGTCCACGACGGTGCGGTTCACGCTCGACGCGAGCGACTTCGGCTTCTACGACAACCGGGGGAAGTTCGTCGTCGAGCCGGGCGCGATCGACGTGTACGCCGGTGACGACTCGACCGCGACGCTGACCCGGACGTTCCAGGTCACCCGCTGACCTCGACCGGGGCGCGCGGGCTGTTCCGACAGCACGCGCGCCCCGGAGCGCCGGCGTGCGTCCCTCATGCCGCAACGGGGACGAACCCCGTCAGCTGCCTGGACGTCGGACGCCCCGGGCCGGCGGCTCGTTCGTGGGGTCGTCGGGCCAGGCGTGCTTGGGGTAGCGCCCGCGCAGCTCGGCGCGCACCTGTGGGTAGCCGGTGGTCCAGAAGGACTCCAGGTCGGCCGTGACCGCCGCCGGCCTCCGGGCGGGGGAGAGCAGGTGCAGCAGCAGGGGCACGCGCCCGTCGGCGAGCCGGGGGGTCGCGGTCCAGCCGAAGACCTCCTGGAGCCGCACTGCCAGCACCGGCTGGTCGCCGCCGTAGTCCACGCGGATGCGCGATCCGCTCGGCACCCGAACCCGCTCCGGCGCGAGCTCGTCGAGCCGGGCGGCCGCGGGCCAGGGCAGCAGTCGGCGCAGGGCGGCGAGCACGTCGACCTGCCGCAGGTCCCGGGCGCCGCGGACCCGCGCCAGCTCGGGGCCGAGCCAGGTCTCGATCCCGTCCAGCAGCGCCTCGTCCGACACGTCGGGCCACGGGTCACCGAGCGCCCGGTGCAGGAAGGCCATGCGCTCGCGCAGGGCCGTGGCCGCCTCCGACCAGGGCAGCGCGGCCAGCCCCTGCCGGCGCAGCCCCTCCCGGACGGCCGCCGCCACCAGCGCTGGCGCCGGATCGGCGATCGCAGCCACCGAGAGCTCGATGGCGCCGAGGGAGACCACCCGGCGCGCGATCACCCGGTCCTCGGACCAGGTGACCTGCTCCGTCTCCTGCCACCACGCGGAGGCGGCCTCCAGCGCCAGGTCCTCGGACAAGGGTGCGGCCGAGCGGATCGTGGCGTTCCGGGTGCCGGGCCGACGGTCGGCGTCCGCGACCGCGAGCCAGGGGGAGCCGGTCAGTGCCGAGCCGGGAGCGAGGACGGCGCCGGTGCCCGAGGTCATCAGGTAGGCGGTGCCACCGGACCGCAACCGGGCGATCCGGTCGGGGTGGGCGAGCGCAACGACGAGTCCGACGGCGACGTCGTCGGTCATCCCCTCCGCACCCCGCCGGTCGACGCCGCGGACCGCGGCCTCCAGGCGCCTGCCCGACTCGCTCCACGCCGTGCTCTCGGGACCACCGCGACGGACGCCGCGCAGCGCGGCGCCGAGGTCGGCGCCGGGGGCCCGCACGTCCTCGGCGAGGAGTGCCACGATCTCGGCGGCCCGGCGGGAGCCGACGACCGCGGCGCCGTCGAGCAGCGCCCTGGCGAGCCTCGGGTCGGTTCCCACGCGAGCGATCGCGCGGCCCCGCTCGGTGACCGAGCCGTCGTCCGCGACCGCGCCGAGCCCGGACAGGGTCGTCCGCGCCGCCGCCATCGCCGCCGCGGGAGGCTGGTCCATCAGCGCGAGGCCCGCCGGGTCGGGGCTGCCCCAGGTCGCGATCTCGAGCGCGAACGACGTGAGATCCGCCGTCGTGATCTCCGGTTCCGGGTGGGCGGACAGGTGGGCGTGGGCGGCCTGCGACCAGCATCGGTAGACCGCGCCCGGTGCCTCCCGGCCGGCGCGCCCGGCGCGCTGCTCGGCGGCCGCGCGGCTGACGCTCACCGTCACCAGTCCGGCGAGGCCGCGGCGGTGGTCGCTGCGGGGCTGGCGCGACAGCCCGGCGTCCACGACGGCCCGGACGCCGGGGACGGTCAGGGAGGACTCCGCCACGGCGGTCGAGACCACGACCCTGCGGCGCGGCCCGGGGGCCAGCGCGAGGTCCTGGTCGCGGTGCGGCAACCGCCCGTGCAGCGGTCGCACGTCCGCGTCCACCCCGGCCAGCCGTGACGCGACGCCTGACACCTCGGACACCCCGGGCAGGAAGACCAGCACGTCGCCGTCCTGCTCGGCCAGCGCCCGTCGTACGCATCCGGCGACGTGGTCGAGGAACCGGGGCGTCAGGCCGCGGTCGTCGGCCCGTCGGACGCCGGGCGCGGGCGGGCACCAGACCTCGACGACGGGGTGCAGCGATCCGGGTACGGCGACGACCGGTGCCGGAGCCGTACCGCCGAGGAGCGACGCGGTGCGTTCGGCCTCGACCGTGGCGGACATCGCGACGACCACCAGGTCCGGTCGCAGGTGGGCGCGCACCTCGACGAGCATCGCCAGGGTGAGGTCGGAGTCGAGCTGGCGCTCGTGGACCTCGTCGAGGACCACGGCCGCGGCCCCGGGGAGGTCGGCCTCGCGCTGGAGCCGGCGGAGCAGGACCCCGGTGGTGACGAACTCGATCCGGGTGTCGGGGCCGGCGTGGCGGTCGCCGCGCACGGCGTAGCCCACGGTCCGCCCGACCGGCTCGCCCAGGAGCTGGGCGAGCCTCCGCGCTGCGGCGCGCGCCGCGACCCGACGAGGCTGGGTGACGACGACCGGTCCGGCGACCAGGGCGGCGACCGACGGTGGGACGAGGGTCGTCTTGCCGGTGCCCGGGGGTGCCTGGACGACGGCCGTGCCGGTCGTGCGCAGAGCGGCGACGAGGTCGGTCAGGCCGTCGCGGACCGGCAGCGCCGGCGGATCCGCGAGGAGTCGCTGGATCGGGTCGCCGGCCACGGGGACAGTCTGGCGGGTCAGTAGGGTCGGACCATGCCCGACCTGCCCGTCCTCGACGCCGTGGAGCAGCGGGTCCTCGGCAGCCTGCTGGAGAAGCAGGTGACCGTCCCGGCGTCGTACCCGCTCTCGCTCAACGGGCTGCGCACCGCGTGCAACCAGACCAGCAGCCGCGAGCCGGTCACCGACTACGACGAGCACACCGTCGAGCAGGTCGGCCGCCGGCTCAAGGACCGGGGGCTGCTCCGCATCGTGTGGGCCGACACCGGGCGGCGCACCCTGAAGTACCACCAGGTCCTCGACGAGGTGCTCGACCTCGCCGACGACGAGCGCGCCCTGCTGACCGTGTTGCTCCTGCGCGGGCCGCAGGCGCCGGGGGAGCTGCGGACCCGCACCGACCGGCTGCACGTGTTCGCCGACCGCGGCGCGGTCGAGTCGACGCTGGCGGCCATGGCCGAGCGTGGCCTGGTGCGGGAGCTGCCCCGGCGGGGCGGGGACCGCGACGCGCGGTGGGTGCACCTGCTGGGTGACGAGCCCGCGGCCGCCGCCCCGGCCGTCGAGGCCGGCCCCGTGCTCGACGTGCTGGCCGACGGCGCCGACGCGCGCGACGAGCGGGTGCGGTCGTCGTACGACGCCGTGGCGACCGCGTACGCCGACAGCCTGCTCACCGAGCTCGACGGGCTGCCGTTCGAGACCTGGCTGCTGGACCGGGTCGCGGCGCACGCCGACGACGACCGGGTCGGCGGCCCCGTGGTCGAGGTCGGCTGCGGGCCGGGCCACGTGACGGCGTACCTCGCCGACGCCGGCGCCGACGCCACGGGCCTGGACCTGTCGCCCGGGATGGTCGCCGAGGCGCGGCGGCGGTTCCCGGACGGCGCCTACGAGGTCGGCGACCTGCGGCGGCTGATGCGCCCGACGACGGCGCCGGGCTGGTCGGCCGTCCTCGCGTGGTACTCGCTCATCCACCTCGCGCCCTCCGACCTCCCCGACGCGCTGGTCTCCCTCGCCCGGCCCATCGCGCCCGGCGGCTGGCTGGTGCTCGCGCTGCACGCCGGCCTCCCGGCGGCGCACCACGATGCCTGGTTCGACGTCCCGGTCGACCTCGACTTCGCCCACCACGAGCGGGAGCACGTGGTCGCATCCGTGGAGGCGGCCGGCCTCACCGACGTCGAGTGGTACCTCCGCGGCCGGCTCGCCGCCCGGGGCGAGACCAGCGACCGGCTCTACGTGGTGGCCCGCAAGCGTTGAATCGAGACTTCCGTCGGTTCAATCGAGACTTCCTGCCGTCCCGGTGGCCAGAACTCTCGACTCGACCGACGGAACTCTCGACTCGACCGACGGAACTCTCGACTCGACGGTCAGGCCGGGTGCCGTCCGACCCGGAGCGTCCAGGTCGAGGCCACCGGACCGCGAGGCCGGATGGTCACGGTGCGGGCGCCGGTGCGGGTCGGCGCGGAGACCGTGACACGGGCGTCGACCCGGTGGCCGCGGGCGTCGGTGAGAGAGACGACCGGGTGGTCGGCGAAGCCGCTCGGCACCACGACCTGCGTCGTCGTACCACCCGACGGGCGGTAGCGCAGCTGGTAGCGGCCGGGGCCGGCTTGCTCGGCGACCGCCCGGCCGCCGAGGACCAGCGGGTAGGGTCGCGCGGCCGCTGCACGCCCCGGGTCGATGTGGCCGGCGGCGTCGGAGAACAGGCAGTAGCCGCCGCCGTCCGCCGACCGGCAGCCGTACCAGATCGCCCACCCCGTCGCGAAGCGGGCGAAGCTCGCGGTCTGCCGCGCCACCAGCACGACGTTCCCCGGGTGGTCGGCATTCGCGGCCACCGGCCCCCACTCGCCGATGATCACCGGCAGGTGGTGCTCGCGCGGGTACTCCGTGATCAGCGACTCGTAGGACGCGACCCAGCCGCTCGAGACGTCGAAGTCGCCGCCGTCCTCGACAGAGGTGGAGTAGGCGTGCGGGGCGTAGCCGATGCGGTCGGCGCCGTGGCGCGGGTCGTCGATGTCCGGCAGGCCCGTCGGCAGTCCCTCGCCGACGAGCACCGTCGGCTCGATCCACAGCCAGGAGCGCTGGTCGACGGTGCGGATCCCCGCGATCACCCGGCCGTACATCGCCGGGAGCTCGTTGACGTCGAAGTCGCTCGAGGTCCACATCGGCTCGTTGAACAGGTCGTAGCCCAGCAGGGCCGGTGATCCTGCGAGCTGCTCGGCGAGGTAGGTCCAGGCGTCCACCTGGGCCTGCCGGAGGTCCGGGTCGTTCCACAGGTGGGTGAAGGCCGCCGTGACCGCCGGGTCGAAGTAGTTGTTGAACCAGTTCCCCGGGTCGGGGGTGAAGACCTTGCCGTCGGTGCGGGTGGTCCACTCGGGCGCACCGTCGAAGCCGGGGAAGTAGGGCCCGTAGACGTCCTGGTGCCAGTCGACGATCACCAGGAGGCCGTACCGGTCCGCCCAGGCGAGGACGTCCTCGATGTGCTGGAGGTACGCCGCGTCGTGACCGCCCTGGGTGGGCTCGAGCTTGCTCCACTGGATCGGCAGTCGGAGCAGGGTGAAGCCGGCGGCACCCAGGTCGGCGACGTCCTGCTCGGTGATGTCGTCCGTCTTGCCCAGGTTGGCGCCGTGGAGCTGGAGCGCGCGTCCCGAGGCGTCGGCCAGCAGGGTGTCACCGTCCGCGTCACGCACGGTCCGGGTCGGGAACGAGACCTGGGTGTCCAGCTGGGGGGTCACCCTCGCGGCGGCCACCGGGCCGGGTTCCGGGGCCGCGACACCGGCGCCGGGTGGGATCCCCGCGATCGCGGTCGCCGCCACGACGGCGACGACGAGGCTCGGCCAGCGGCTGCGACCGGACATGGATGCTCCTGGGTGGTGCTCAGCCCGACGGCGTGAGCACGACGTCACCGAGCACCGGGGCGTCGTCACGCTCGCCGCCCGCGACGGTCGCGGACGCCACGATCCTGCCGTCCTCGAGCCACGCCCGGGTGCGAATCGTCTCCCCGGGGTAGACCACCCCGGCGAACTTCACGCCGAAGCCGGCGACCCGCGAGGCGTCGCCGCCGAGGAGCCCGTCGGTCAGGGTGCGCAGCACGATGCCGTAGGAGCACAGGCCGTGGAGGATGGGCGCCGGGAAGCCGGCCATCGCGGCGAAGTCCGGGTCGGCGTGCAGCGGGTTGCGGTCGCCGCAGAGGCGGTAGAGCAGGGCCTGCTGGGGGAGGACGTCGTACGTCGTGTCGAGGTCCGGCGCGCGGTCGGGGAGCTCGACCGGGGTCGACGAGCCGCGGTCGCCGCCCCACCCGCCTTCGCCACGGACGAAGATCGAGGAGCGGGTGGTCCACAACCGCTCGCCTGCGGGGGAGGTGGCGACCCCCTCCTGCCAGATGACCGCGGCCTTGCCCTTGTCCCAGATCTCGCTGATGCGGACCGAGACCGTGGCCGAGCCGGAGGTCGGGATCGGCCCCTCGACCGCGATCGACTGCGACCCGTGGACGACCTGGGCGAGGTTGATGTCGCAGCCGGGCAGGTCGAGCGGCGGCGGGTCGGTGACGTGGAACGTCGGCGCGACCACGCCGAAGGAGGGCAGCACCTGGAGCGCCGGGCCCTCGAGCGTGTACGACAGGTCGGTCGCCCCGATCGCGAGGTGGTAGAGCAGCACGTCGCTGTCGGACCAGCTGAAGTCGAGCGAGCCGAGCTCGGCACCGATCGCGACGTCGGGGTCGATGGGCATCAGGCGGTCTCCCGGCTGGTCGTGTCGTCGTCGGTCGCGTCGCCCCCGAGGGCGGTCACTGCCTCCTCGGCGATCGTCTCGGCCGCGAGGTAGCCGAAGGTCAGGGCGGGGCCGATGGTGGCCCCGGGGCCCGCGTAGGTGCGACCCATCACGGCCGCGGAGCAGTTGCCGGCGGCGTACAGCCCGGTGACCACCGACCCGTCCGCCCGCACCACGCGGGCGCGCTCGTCGGTGACGAGGCCGCCCTTGGTCCCGAGGTCGCCGGGTACGATCTTGACCGCGTAGAACGGCGCCTGGTCGATGACGTGCAGCGACGGGTTCGGCTTCACGGTGGGGTCGGAGTAGTACTTGTCGTAGGCGCTCTCGCCGCGGTGGAAGTCGGCGTCGACGCCGGTCTCGGCGAAGCCGTTGAACCGCCGGACCGTCTCGGTGAGAGCGCCCGGCGGCACGTCGATCTGCGCGGCCAGCTCCTCCAGCGTCGCGGCCTTGACCACCGTGCCGTTCTTGTACCAGCGGCCCGGGAAGGGCTGGCGCGGCGAGAGGCCGGCGAAGAGGTAGCGGTTGCGGTAGCGCTGGTCGATGACCATCCAGGCCGGGACGTGCCCGACGCCGGTCGCCTCGCCGCGGTAGATCTCGTGCACGGCCTCGACGTAGGGCAGCGCCTCGTTCATGAAGCGCTGGCCCGCCTGGTTGACGATGATCGAGCCCGGCAGGTTGCGCTCGGCCAGGCAGAACCACGGCCCGGACGGCAGCGGGATCGTCGGCCCCCACCAGGCGTCGTCCATCAGGTCGGTCTGGGCGCCGGCGGCGATCCCGGCGAGGATCCCGCCACCGGTGTTGAACTGCGACCCGGTCGTCCAGTCGACCGACGTCGGCTGCGGCTGGTACTTCTCGCGCATCTCGAGGTTCTTCTCGAACCCGCCGCTGCCGAGGATCACGCCGCGGCGGGCGCGGACGACGGCCTCCTCGCCGTCCCGGCGCACGCGTACGCCGACCACGCGGCCGTCCTCGATGACCAGGTCCGTGAGCTCGGTGTCGTAGTGGACCGGGACGCCCGCGTCCATCAGCCCCTTGCGCAGCCCGATGGCGATCGCGTTGCCCATCGCGAACATCTTCTGGCCGCGGAGCAGGCTGACGATGCGGCGCAGGAGCACCTTGGCCATCGTCAGGGGACCGCGGACCGTGCGCAGGCCCAGGCTGATCTTGCGGAAGTCGGCCTGGGTGACGATCAGGTTGGCCGGCGCCTTTGTGTACTGGGGGTGGAGGCGCTCGAGCTCCTCGCCGAGGAACCGCGCGTCCATCGGGACCGGCTCGGCCGACCGCCCCGCGGCCCGGCCCCCGGGTGCCTCGGGGTGGTAGTCGGCGTACTGCGGCACCCAGGTGAACCGCAGCGGGGTGCGGGCCCGGATGAAGTCGAGCACCTCGGGACCGCGCTCGAGGTAGGTGTCGCGGCGCACCTTGGGGACGACGTCGCCGACGATCGAGTCGAGGTAGAGCTTGGACAGCTCGGGGTCGTCACCCTGCCCGGCGGCCTGCAGCGCGTAGTTGTTCGGGATCCAGACGCCGCCGCCGCTGCGGGCGGTCGAGCCGCCGAAGTAGGAGCTCTTCTCCAGCAGCACCGTGTCGAGGCCGCGCGCGGCCGCCGCGAGAGCCGCGGACATGCCGGCGCCGCCAGCGCCCACGACGACGACGTCGACGCTCGACGGCAGGGGAGCCGGGAGCGAGGCCGGGAGGGGGGTCGCCATGGCGCAAAACTGTAACAGGTTCTACTGTGGTCCGGTGGCCACACCCGACTCGATCCACGCCGCTGTGACGCGCCTGGCGGACGCCGCCGCGACGCGCGTCCCGTGCCCGCCCGTGCGCGACCTGATCGGCACCGACGACCTGGCGGCGGCGTACGCCGTCCAGCAGGGGCTCGTGCAGGCCCGGCTGGCGGGCGGCGCCACCGTGGTCGGGCGCAAGATCGGCGCGACGTCGAAGGCGGTCCAGGACCAGCTCGGCGTCGACCAGCCCGACTTCGGCTACCTGCTCGACGACATGGACGTCTCCGCGGGCGCCGCCCCCGGGGGCGGCCCGATCTCGATGGAGCGACTGCTGCAGCCGCGCGTCGAGGCCGAGGTGGCGTTCCGGCTCGGCAGCGACATCGCCCCGGCGTCTGAGGACGAGATCACGGCGGACGCGGTCCGCGCGGCGGTCGAGGTGGCGCTGCCGGCACTGGAGATCGTCGACTCGCGGATCGACCAGTGGGCGATCACGTTCACCGACACCGTCGCCGACAACGCCTCGAGCGGCCTCTACGTCGTCGGCCGCGAGGGCCGCCCGCTGGCCCCGGCCGCAGCAGGGATCGAGCCGGTGGACGTCGAGATGTCGCTGACGATCAACGGCGAGGTCCGGTCCAGCGGCACCGGCGCCGCCTGCCTCGGCGACCCGCTGGAGGCGCTGCGCTGGCTGGCCGTGCAGTGCCACCGCTTCGGCGACCCGCTGCGGGCCGGCCAGGTCGTCCTGTCCGGGGCGCTGGGCCCCTTCGTGCCGTTCGCCCCGGGGGACCGGGTCGTGGCGTCCATCAGCGGGTTCGAGCCGCTGTCCGTCGAGTTCGAGGAGTGACCACCGTGGGCAAGAGGACCGCCGCCATCGTCGGCCCGGGCAACATCGGCACCGATCTGATGTACAAGCTGCTCCGCAGCGCCGAGAACGGGGGGAGCATCGAGCCGCGCTGGATGATCGGCGTCGATCCGACCAGCGAGGGTCTGCGCCTCGCTGCCGAGCGAGGCCTGGTCGCCAGCCACGAGGGGGTCGACTGGCTGCTGAAGCAGGACGAGCTCCCCGAACTGATCTTCGAGGCGACCTCGGCCTACGTGCACCGCGAGTACGCGCCGCGCTACGAGGAGGCGGGCATCCGCGCGGTCGACCTGACCCCGGCCGCCGTCGGCCCGGCCGTGATCCCGCCGGTCAACGGCGAGGAGCACCTCGACGCGATGAACGTCAACATGATCACCTGTGGCGGCCAGGCGACGATCCCGATGGTCGCGGCGGTCTCGCAGGCGGCGGCGCCGTTCGGCGGGGTGTCGTACGCCGAGATCGTCGCCTCGGTCTCGTCGGTCTCCGCGGGGCCCGGCACCCGCGCGAACATCGACGAGTTCACCCGCACGACCGCCCGGGGTGTCGAGGAGATCGGTGGCGCCGAGCAGGGGAAGGCGATCATCATCCTCAACCCGGCCGAGCCGCCGATGATCATGCGCGACACGATCTTCTGCGCGGTCCCGCCTGACACCGACCGCGACGCGATCCTGCAGTCGGTGTTCGCGATGGAGCGGGCCGTGCAGGAGTACGTGCCCGGCTACCGGCTGCTGCAGGAGCCGCAGCTCGACGACCCCTCGCCCGCCACCCGCGGCCAGCTCAAGGTCTCGGTGTTCGTCGAGGTGGAGGGCGCGGGCGACTACCTGCCGCCGTACTCCGGCAACCTCGACATCATGACCGCCGCCGCGACTCGCGTCGGCGAGAACATCGCCCGCTCGATCCTCTCGGAGGCATGAGATGACCGCCATCAACGCGCTCGAGCGAACCTGGTCCGGGACACACGGCGACGACCCCTGGGGCCACCTCGACCTCCGCCTGACCGACACCTGCCTGCGGGACGGGTCGCACCACAAGCGGCACCAGTTCACCGCGCAGGAGTGCCACGACATCGTCGAGGCGCTCGACGCCTCCGGCGTCCCCGTCATCGAGGTCACCCATGGCGACGGGCTCGGCGGCTCGTCCTTCAACTACGGCTTCAGCAAGACGTGGGAGCAGGAGCTGATCCGGATCGCGGCCGAGACCGCGAAGCGCGCGAAGATCGCGTTCCTCATGCTCCCGGGCGTCGGCACCAAGGACGACATCCGCGCGGCGCAGGACAACGGCGGCCAGATCTGCCGGATCGCGACCCACTGCACCGAGGCCGACGTGTCGATCCAGCACTTCGGGCTGGCGCGCGACCTCGGGCTCGAGACCGTCGGGTTCTTGATGATGAGCCACACGCAACCGCCCGAGGTGCTGGCGAAGCAGGCGCGGACCATGGTCGACGCCGGCTGCCAGTGCGTGTACGTCGTGGACTCGGCCGGCGCGCTGATCATGGAGCAGACCGCGGACCGGGTGTCGGCGCTCGTCGCCGAGATCGGCTCCCAGGCCGACGTCGGGTTCCACGGTCACGAGAACCTCGGCCTCGGGGTCGCCAACACCGTCATCGCCGCCCGCGCCGGGGCGACCCAGATCGACGGGTCCGTCCGCCGCTTCGGCGCCGGCGCCGGCAACACGCCCCTGGAGGCGTTCATCGGGGTCTGCGACAAGCTCGGCTGGGTCACGGGTGTCGACTTCCTGCAGGTGGTCGACGCCTCCGAGGACGTCATCAAGCCGGCGATGCCCGAGGAGTGCCAGCTGGACCGGATGACGCTGATGATGGGCTACGCGGGCGTCTACTCGTCGTTCCTCAAGCACGCCGGCAACGCGGCCGACCGCTACGGCGTCTCGGGCGCGAAGATCCTGCTCGAGGCCGGCCGGCGCAAGCTCATCGGCGGCCAGGAGGACCAGCTCATCGACATCGCGCTGATGCTCCGAGCGGAGCAGGACAAGGAGCTGGCCGACTCCTGAGGAGCGGCGGGCCGGTCAGGCACCTCGGCTCGCGAGCTCGGGCCCTTCGCCCCGTGCCGCGGGGCTGCTGCGCGGCGCATGCTGGGTCGCATGAGGCCGAGTCCAGAGCGTCGTCCGGGCGACGCTGTGCGTGCGCTGCTCCCGACCGCCGCCGAGGTCCTCGACGGTCTCGGGCAGGCCGTGATCGCCACGGACCCGGCCGGCACGATCTTCTACTGGAACGCTGCCGCCGAGGACCTCTACGGCTGGACGTCCGCGGAGGTGATCGGGAAGAACGTCGGCGAGATCACCGTGCCGCAGCTGTCGGTGCAGACCGCGGCCGAGATCATGGAGGCGCTGCGCCACGGCAAGACCTGGTCGGGCGGCTTCGCCGTCCAGCAGCGCGACGGCGAGGTGATCCACGCGCTGGTGACCGACGCGGGGATCTACCGCGACGGTGACCTCATCGGCATCGTCGGCCAGTCGCTCAACCTGGGCGACGCCGTCCGGCCCCTCCTGGAGCGCTCCAGCGACGCG
Source organism: Nocardioides sp. (assembly GCA_020636915.1). Lineage (GTDB taxonomy): Bacteria > Actinomycetota > Actinomycetes > Propionibacteriales > Nocardioidaceae > Nocardioides. Next base: position 142 of record JACJWV010000005.1, on the reverse strand, counting down.
GCGATCGTCCTCAACGAGGACCACCTGGTCAGCTACGCCAGCCCCGCCGTCACGAAGCTCTTCGGGTGGTCGGGCAACGGGCTGCTGGGCACCCCTCTCGTCGAGCGGATCCATCCCGAGGACCACGAGACCCTGGTCGAGC
>JACJWV010000004.1 GCA_020636915.1 Nocardioides sp. | reverse complement strand
GCGCCTTGGGCCACTTGGCCCGACGTCGCTCGACGATCAGGAGCCGGCCTTGGAAGGTGGTGCGGGCATTACGGTGGGACACGAGAGCCTCCGCGGTGGTGTGGGTCCTAGACAAGCCACACCCCACCCGGGGGCTCTCACCCGTTCAAGCCGACGCGCCCGCAACCAACGTCCTGGCTCGGTACAGCTAGACGGCAACCTACCCCCCGGCCCGGCGCCACGGCCCGGAGCGCACTGCCCAGCAGCCGGACGTCGGTCCGATCGACCATCTAGGGTCCCGTCATGGCCAACTACGCGGACTTCCAGATCGGGCTGTACTTCGCCGGGCTGGCGGGCGAGCTGCCGCCGTACCCCCTCACCTTCGCGGGCCTCGAGGCAGCGGCGCGGGAGAAGATGGAGCCCCGGCTGTGGGACTACGTCGCGGGCGGCGCGGGTGACGAGCACACCCAGCGCGGCAACGTCGAGGCGTTCGGTCGCTGGGGGATCGTGCCTCGGATGCTCGCGGGCGCGGCCGAGCGTGACCTGTCGGTCGACCTCCTCGGTCACCACCTCCCCACCCCGCTGCTGATGTCCCCGATCGGGGTCGTCGGCGTGATGACCGACGACGAGCACGGCGACGTCGCGACCGCTGCCGCGGCGGCCGCCTCCGGCGTGCCGATGGTGGCCTCCACGCTCATGCAGGACCCGATGGAGGACGTCGCGGCGGCGCTCGGGGACACGCCTGGCTTCTTCCAGCTCTACACGCCCAACGACCGCGAGGTGGCCGAGAGCCTCGTGCACCGGGCCGAGGCGGCGGGGTACGCCGGCATCGTGGTCACCCTCGACACCTGGACCCTCGGCTACCGGCCGCGCGACCTGCAGCACGCCACGTTCCCGCAGCTGCGCGGCTACTGCCTGGCCAACTACTTCTCCGACCCGGTCTTCCGCTCGCGCCTGGCGGCCCCGCCCGAGGAGGACCCGGGAGCCGCAGCGATCCACTGGGCCATGAGCTTCGGCAACCCGACGCTGACCTGGGACGACCTCGCCTGGCTGCGCGAGCTCACGGACCTGCCCCTGCTGCTCAAAGGCATCTGCCACCCCGACGACGTCCGCCGCGCCCGGGACGGCGGCGTCGAGGGGATCTACTGCTCCAACCACGGCGGCCGTCAGGCGGCGAGCGCTCCCGCGTTGGACCTGCTGCCGGCCGTCGTCGACGCCGCCGAGGGGATGCCGGTGGTCTTCGACTCCGGGGTGCGCTCCGGCGCCGACGTCGTCAAGGCCCTGGCCCTCGGCGCCACCGCGGTCGGCATCGGCCGCCCCTACGGCTACGGCGCGGTGCTCGGCGGGACGGCCGGCATCGAGTTCGTGCTGTCGTGCCTGCTGGCCGAGGCGGACCTGACGATGGGCCTCAACGGCTACGCCAGCATCGCCGAGCTCAGCCGCGACGTCCTGGTGCGGACCTGACCGGAAGCCCCGGCGCCGGGGCGCAGGGGACTGCTAGGTCCAGGCGTGGAACGACCACCAGCCCAGCGCGACCCCGAGGGCGCCGAGCAGCACGTAGGCGACCACCCACCTGCCGGCGCCCGGAGCGCCCGGAGACGCCGCAGCGCCCGCGGGACCCTCGGCCCGCTCGGCCACCACGGCCTGGCGCTGGGCGCGCGCCTCGGCGATCCGCGCCGGTCCCGTCCAGCCCCACGGCAACGAGATGAGCAGCGCCGGCAGGGCCATCAGCTCGAACAGCACGCCGCAGAACGCCCAGCCCCACACGACGTCGCCCTGGAAGAGCCCGTAGTCGAGGAAGTTCCAGCCGAGCGAGCCGAAGAGCAGCCACCACATCGGCAGCAGCAGGTTCGGGGCGCCGAGACCCATGGCGACGCCGGAGCCGACGAAGGCCGAGACGAGCATCACCGGGATGCCGAGGGTCATGAAGGCGGCGATGTGGTCCGGGCACGGGTTCGCGACGACGTACGGTCCTCCTGACCCGCAGCTCCCGCCGATGTCCATGACCGCCCTCATGCTGAGGTACACCCACGTCATCATCAGCAGCATCACCAGCACGCTCACGTAGAGCGTCACCACGCGGCGCACCATGGCATGACTCTGGCAGCACCGGCGGGTGTGCGTCGGGGGTTTGGAACGATGCGGTCGCGACGCGATCGGCTGTGCCACGCTGACCCCCGTGGCCCGCCTCGACTCTCGCACCGCCCTGCGTGTCGCGCACGCGGCGACCGTGGCCGTAGGGGTCCTGCTCCTGGTGGTCGGGACGATCGCCGGCGTGGTGAACCGCGAGATCCTCGACGCCGACCGGTTCGCCGCCCACGTCGACGCGGTCCGCACCGACCCGGACGTCGCGCGCCAGCTCGGCGTCGTGATCACCGAGCGGCTGCTGGAGGAGCAGCCCGACCTGGTGGCGCTGCGGCCCCTGGTCGAGACGACCGCCACCAGCGTCGTCGCCAGCCCGACCATCAGCCCGCTGGTCCGGTCTGCCGTGGCTCCGCTCTACCGCGCCATCGTGCTCGGCCAGGGCGGTGACCCGCTGGTGCTGCGGCTCGCGGACGTCGCCGCCGTCGTCGTCGGGGTCGTCACCGAGGTGTCGCCCCGGGCCGACGCCACGATCCCGTCGGACCTCGACGTGCAGCTCTCCGAGCTCGGTGGGCAGGAGTACGACGCCGGCGTGGTCGACAGGGTGCACCGGGTGACGTGGCTGGCCCGGCTGTGCCCGGTCCTGGGCCTGCTCCTGCTGGCCGGCGCCGGCGCGCTGTTCGCGCGCCGCGGCGCCCGGGTCCGCGGGGCCCTGCGCGACGTGGGTCGTGGGGCGCTCGCGGCCGGGCTGCTGCTCGCCGTCGTCCTGCTGCTCGTCGGCGCCCTCAGCCGCCACGCCGACCGGGCGACCCTGGGTGGCGCCGTCCGACACGCGGGCTGGGCCGAGCTGGCGGGGGAGTTCTGGCTCGCCACCGGGCTCGTGGTGACCGTCGGCGCCATCGCCATCCTGGCGTCGCGGGACCGCCTCGACCCGCGCGAGCTCCTGCGGCCGGCCCGCGACCCGCTCGAGGCGACGGGCCGGGCCGTGGTGCTCGGGGTCGCCGGGCTGGCCCTGGTCGGCGACCCGCTGCGCGTCGCCACCCTGCTGCTCACCGTCGCCGGCGTCGTCCTCGTCGTCTGGGGGATCGCGTCCCTCCTCGTCACCGTCGTGCGTGCGCCCCGCGCCCGGACGTGGGGCGTGGTCGCCCTCGCCCTGCTCGTCGCCGGATGGATCGTGCTCGTCCTGCCGACCGAGCAGGACCTGCCGACCGGACGCGCGGCGCTGGCCTCCGGCGAGGGCTGCAACGGGCACGTCGAGCTCTGCTCGCGTCGCTACGACGAGGTGTCCTTCCCCGCGACGCACAACTCGATGTCGGCGGCGACCACGCCGAACTGGTTCTTCCCCGAGCAGCCCGACGGGATCATCGACCAGCTCGACCACGGCATCCGGGTGCTGCTCGTCGACAGCTGGTACGGCCAGCGCACCGACCGCCGCGGCATCGTCGCCACCGCCGAGGGGAGCCGCGCGAAGGCCGAGGCGGAGGCGAGGGCGACGTACGGCGACGCCACGGTCGACAGCGCGCTGCGGCTGCGGAACGCGTTCGGCCTGACCCCGCGCGGCCGCGCCGAGCCCTACCTGTGCCACGCCCTGTGCGAGCTCGGCTCGACCCGCTGGCTGGACAACCTGCGCGAGACGAAGGACTGGCTCGACGAGCACCCGACCGAGGTCGTCACCCTCTTCGTCCAGGACGAGGTCTCGCCGGAGGACACCGCCGACGTCATCGAGCGGGCCGGCCTGCTTCCCTACGTCTACACCCCGGCCGGCGGGCCGGCCGACAGCGGCTGGCCGACCCTGGGCCAGATGGTCGACTCCGGCAAGCGCCTGGTCGTGCTGATGGAGGGCCACGGCGGAGGCGACGAGTACCCGTGGCTGCTGCAGGGCTTCCGCTGGGTCCAGGACACCCCGTTCCTCTTCCGCACGCCGTCCGATTTCACCTGCGAGCCCAACCGGGGGCCGGCCGACGCGCCGTTGTTCCTGGTCAACCACTGGATCAGCGACAAGCGGGCCACCGTCACCAACGCGGAGGCCGTCAACGCGCGCGACGTCCTGCTGCCGCGGGTCGAGCGGTGCCAGCAGGAGCGGGGTATGCTCCCGAACTTCGTCGCCGTCGACTACTACGACCGCGGCGACCTGCTCGGGGTCGTCGACACGCTCAACGGCTTCTGAGCCACGGGCCGCCGGACTGGTCCGGATCGGGGGAGGCGACGCCGGGCCGCCTCGGGGAGGCTGCCGGACGTGACGTACACGGAGACCGCACCGGGCGGCACCGTCGCGAGGATGAGCGTGCCGACGCTCACCGCGATGGTCGTCGGCGGCATGGTCGGGGCCGGCGTCTTCTCGCTCCCCGCGCGCTTCGGCGTCGCGACGGGCATCCTGGGCTCGCTGATCGCGTGGGCCGTCGCCGGCGCCGGCATGCTGATGCTGGCCTTCGTCTTCCAGACCCTCGCGATCCGCAAGCCGGAGCTCGACTCGGGTGTCTTCATCTACGCCAAGGCCGGCTTCGGCGACTACGCCGGCTTCAACTCCGCGATCGGGTTCTGGGCCAGCTCGGTGGCGGGCAACGCCTTCTACTGGGTCTTCATCGGATCCACCCTCGGCGCGTTCTTCGACGGGTTCGGCGAGGGCGACACGGTGCTCGCGGTCGCGGTCGGGACGGCGGGGGTGTGGCTGTTCCACTACCTCATCGCGCGCGGGGTCCGCGACGCCGCGGTCATCAACCGGATCGTCACCGTCCTCAAGATCGTCCCGATCCTGGTCTTCATCGTGGTGCTCTTCTGGCACTTCGACGCCGACGTCTTCGCCGACAACTGGACCGCCTACGGGTACGGCGACCTCGGCTCGCTCGACGAGCAGGTCCGCAACACCATGCTCATCACGACGTTCGTCTTCATCGGCATCGAGGGCGCCAGCGTCTACTCGCGCTACGCCCGGCGTCGCGAGGACGTCGGCCGGGCCACCGTGCTGGGGTTCCTCAGCGTGCTGTCGATCTTCGCGCTCGTGACGCTCTCGAGCTACTCGGTCGTGCCGCAGCCGGAGCTCGCCGCCACCCGCCAGCCCTCGATGGTCGGGGTGTTCGAGTCGGTGGTCGGCGACTGGGGCGAGTGGTTCATCAGCGCCGCGGTCGTCGTGTCGGTCCTGGGGGCCTACCTGGCCTGGACCCTGATGGCGGCCGAGGTCATGTACATCCCGGCCCGGCAGGACGACTTCCCCGAGTTCCTCGGCCAGGAGAACGCGGCCGGCACCCCGATCACCGCGCTCGTCGTGACCTCGATGGGTGTCACGGCGCTCCTCGCGCTCACGCTGTTCGTCACCGACGCCCTGAACTTCATGCTGGACCTGGCGACCAGCCTGTCGCTGCTGCCCTACGTCCTGGCCGCCGCCTACGCCCTCAAGCTCGGCCTGACCGGTGAGTCCTACGAGGGCGTCGCGCCCGGCGTCCGCCGCCGGGAGACGGTCGTCGCGGGGGCGGCCACGGCGTACACGATCTTCCTCTTCGACGCGGCCGGCATGAAGTTCGTGCTGCTGATGACCGTGATCCTGGCGCCGGCCGCGCTCCTCTACGTCAAGGCCCGCAGCGAGCACGGGCGGCGGCTGTTCAGCCCCGCCGAGATCGGGCTGTTCGTCCTCATCGTCGCCGGCGGCGTGGCCGGCGTCGTCGGTCTCTGGACCGGGCGCATCACCCTCTGACAGGAAGGCTGGACCATGACCACCTCGGCGACGTACGGCGTGCACTCGGAGGTCGGACGGCTGCGCAAGGTGCTGGTCTGCGCGCCGGGGCTGGCGCACCGCCGGCTCACCCCGAGCAACAACGACGAGCTGCTCTTCGACGACGTGATGTGGGTCGAGAACGCGCAGCGCGACCACGCGGACTTCGTGAACAAGATGACCCAGCGGGGGGTGGAGGTCGTCGAGCTGCACGACCTGCTCGCGCAGACGCTCGACGTCCCGGGCGCCCGCGACTGGCTGCTGGACCGCAAGATCGTGCCGAACCGGGTCGGCCTGGGCCTGGTCGACGCCACGCGTGGCTACCTGGAGACGCTGCCGTCGCGGCAGCTCGCCGAGTTCCTCATCGGCGGGCTCGCGACGCAGGACCTCCCGGAGGACTTCCGCACGCCGTACCTCTCGCTCGCGCGCGAGTCCACCGGCGCCCGTGAGTACCTGATGCCGCCGCTGCCGAACACGCTCTACACGCGCGACACGACCTGCTGGCTCTACGGCGGCCTGACGATGAACCCGCTCTACTGGCCGGCCCGCAAGGACGAGACGCTGGTCTACAAGGCGATCTACGAGTTCCACCCCGACTACGTCGGCTCGACCGTGTGGTGGGGCGACCCGGAGCAGGAGTGGGGCCAGGCCAGCTTCGAGGGCGGCGACATCATGCCCGTCGGGAACGGCGTCGTGCTCATGGGCATGAGCGAGCGCACGTCACGGCAGGCGATCACCCAGGTCGCGTCCGCGCTCTTCGCCCAGGGTGCCGCGGAGCGGGTCGTGGTCGCCGGGATGCCGAAGCTGCGGGCCGCGATGCACCTCGACACCGTCTTCACGTTCGCCGACCGCGACATCGTCACGCTCTACCCCGAGATCATGGACGCGGTCCACACCTTCTCGCTCCTGCCCGCGGACCGGTCGCCGGGGGTGGAGGTCGTCGACGAGGGGTCGACGCCGTTCGTGGACGTCGTCGCGCGCTCGCTCGGGCTGGCCTCGCTGCGCGTCATCGAGACCGGTGGGGACGTCTACCAGTCCGAGCGCCAGCAGTGGGACAGCGGCAACAACGCCGTCGCGCTCGAGCCCGGCGTCGTCTTCACCTACGACCGCAACACGCTCACCAACACCCTGCTCCGCAAGGCCGGGGTCGAGGTGATCACGATCGTCGGCGCCGAGCTCGGGCGCGGCCGCGGCGGCGGTCACTGCATGACCTGTCCGATCATCCGTGAACCCGTGGAGTTCTGAATGCGCCCCCGTACCCTGCTCGCCCTGCTCGCCACCACCTTCCTGCTCGCCGCCTGCGGCTCCGACGGCGAGTCCGGCCGCGAGGGCAGCCCGCCGACCACCGACCAGCTCGACGACACGACCTTCACCTCGGTCGAGGTCACCGGCTACGACCTGGTGAAGGAGTCCCAGATCACCCTCGACTTCAAGGACGGCAACCTCGCGGTCCAGGCCGGGTGCAACACCCAGACCGCCGGCTACACCGTCGACGCGGGCACGCTGAAGTGGACCGGTCCGGCGGCCGCCACGATGAAGGCCTGCTCCGACGAGCTGATGGCGCAGGACCAGTGGCTCGCCGGCATCTTCACCGAGGGCGTCGACGCCTTCCTCAACGGCCACACGCTCACGCTCACGACCTCTGACGGCGCGGACATCGTCGCGGAGACCGACTGACGCCGACCGTCCTGCGCCGGCCCGCGTGGGCCGGCGCAGGACGGTTCAGCACGGTGCTCAGCTGCTGCTGGGCTGCGGCAGCTTCGGGATCAGCCAGTCCAGGAACGCGTCCTGGCTGCGCGTCTGCAGGTAGATCCGGCCGGGGCCGGTGAGGTCGCAGACCAGACCCTCGCCGGAGAGGAAGGTCGACTTCCACCCGCCGACCTTGCGCACGGCGTACTGCACGCCGTCGGTCCAGGCGACCATGTGGCCGGTGTCGACCGTGTAGGTCTGGCCGGGCTGCAGGTCGACGGCGTGGATCGCGCCGTAGCTGGAGAGGACCAGCTCGCCCTGCCCGGAGACGCGGAGGATGAAGAGCCCCTCGCGGGAGAAGAAGGTCTTCGCGCCGCCCCAGTGGGAGTCGATCTCGATGCCGGACGACGAGGCGACGTACGACCCCGACTGCACGTAGAGCGTGCCGTTGTGCGGCCACGCGACGACGTCGCCGGGCAGGGACGGCGCCACCCACAGCTCCGCGCCGGCGGTCTGGGCGGTGAAGGTGTTCATGAAGAACGACTCGCCGCCGAGGACCGAGCGCTTGAGGCCCTTGAGGATGCCGCCCTGCGTCGAGGTCTCGAGCGTGATGCCGGCCGACATCGCGAGCATCGCGCCGGCCTCGGCCCGGACGGTCTCGCCCTGGGCGAGCGTCAGCTTCGCGGCGGCGTACGCGGGTCCGTAGAGCACTTCGGTCTGCATGGGCACCTCTTCCTGTGCGGGTCCCGAGCCGGGTCGTGGGTACGAGGCGAGCCTAGTGATCCGGCACGCTCCGCACCGTGGGACGAGGCAGACTCCTCCACGTGGACCGACCAGAGCTCGCCGACGTCCTGGACCTCCGGCCGCACCCCGAGGGCGGCTGGTACCGCCAGACCTGGGTCGCGCCGGAGACCGTCTCGCTCCCGGACGGCCGGGTGCGGCCGACCGCGACGCTGATCTACTTCCTGCTGCCGGCCGGCGAGTCGTCCGCCTGGCACCGGGTCGCCTCGGACGAGGTGTGGCTCGCCCACTCCGGTGCGGTCACCCTGGAGCTCGGGGGCGTCGGGGCGGCGCCGTCGCCTGCGACGACGGTCGACGTGGACCCGGGCCACCCGCAGGCGCTGGTCCCCGCCGGCACGTGGCAGCGCACCCGGCCCCGCGACGCCGACGCCCTGGTCAGCTGCCTGGTGTCCCCGGGCTTCGACTTCGCCGACTTCGAGCTCGCGCCGTGACCGCGGATCGCCGCACGCTGGTCACCGGCGGGACGCGGGGCATCGGTGCCGCGACCGCCCTCCGGCTGGCGCGCGACGGGCACGACCTGGTGCTCGGCTACGCCCGCGACGACCGGGCCGCCGAGGAGACCCGTCTGGCCGCCGAGGACGCCGGCGCCCACTGCACCACCGTCCGGGTCGACCTCACCGACCCGGCTGGTGTGGACCGGCTGTTCGAGGCGGCCGGGCCGGTGACCGGCGTCGTCAACAACGCGGGCGCCACCCTCCACCTCGGGCCGCTCGCCGAGACCCCGGTCGAGGTCATCGAGGCGACCGTCGACCTGAACCTCACCGCCGCGCTCCTCGTCGCCCGGGCCGCGGTCCGGGCGATGGGCACCTCGTACGGCGGTCGCGGTGGTGTCCTGGTCAACGTCAGCTCGGGCGCCGCGACGCTGGGTGCGCCGGGGGAGTACGTGCAGTACGCCGCCGCGAAGGCCGGCGTCGACGCGCTCACGCGGGGCCTCGCCCAGGAGGTCGCGGGCGACGGCGTCCGGGTCGTGGGCGTCGCACCCGGTGTCGTGCGCACCCGGATCCACGCCGACGCCGGCGAGCCGGGTCGTGCGGACCGGGTCGCGGCAGCGGTCCCGCTGGGCCGGGCGGGCGAGCCGCACGAGGTGGCGGACGCGATCGCGTGGCTGATGAGCGACGAGGCGTCGTACGTCGCCGGCACGACGCTGCGGGTCGCGGGCGGGCGTTAGCAACAGTTGCCAGCGACGCGGCCGGTTCGTCGTCGCCGGGCACGGTGCCCGCCGACCGCGAGGTCACTAGGTTCGTCGCATGAGGGTCCTGCTCGCGCTCGGTGGCAACGCCATGACGAACGCCGAGGGCCGGGCCCGGCCCGAGGACCAGATCGCCGCCGCCCGGGTCGCGATGGCCGAGGTCGCGGACCTGCTCGACGCCGACGTCGAGGTCGTGATCACCCACGGCAACGGGCCGCAGGTCGGCAACCTGCTGGTCAAGAACGAGCTCGCCGCCGCCGTCGTCCCACCCGTGCCGCTGGACTGGTGCGGCGCCCAGACCCAGGCGACCCTCGGCTTCGTGCTCATGAACGCGCTGGAGGCCGCCCTCGCCGAGCGCGGGGTCGACCGGCGCACCGCGACCGTCGTCACCCGCGCCCTGGTCGACGCCGACGACCCCGGCTTCCACCGGCCGACCAAGCCGATCGGCCGGTTCCTCCCGGCGCAGGACGCCGCGGTGCTCGTCGAGCACGGCGAGACCTGGGAGGACCGCGGTGAGAAGGGCTGGCGGCGCGTGGTCGCCTCGCCGGAGCCGCTGCGGATCGTCGACGCCGCGGCCGTGCAGGCGCTGGTCGAGGCCGGGTTCGTCGTCGTCGCCAACGGCGGTGGTGGCATCCCCGTCGTCGAGGAGGCCGACGGGTCGCTGCGCGGGGTGGAGGCCGTGATCGACAAGGACCTCGGCGCGGCGCTGCTCGCCCGCACCGTGTCCGCCGACGTCCTGGTGATCGGGACCGACGTGCCCCACGCCGTGCTGCGCTTCGGCGCTCCCGACGCCGAGCCGCTCGGCACCGTCACCGTCTCCGACCTGCGCGGGTACGCCGCCGAGGGGCACTTCGCCAGCGGGTCGATGGGTCCCAAGGTCGACGCGGCCTGCCGCTTCGTCGAGCAGGGCGGGACCCGGGCGGTCATCACCGACCTCGCCCACATCGCCGATGCCATCCGGGGCGACGCCGGCACCGTCGTCGTACCCGACCGTCCCTAGCCGGTGGTCGAGCTTGTCGAGACCCCACACCGAGAGGAAGTCCCCATGCCGAGCGCGATCGAAGTACGCAAGGTCCCGATCCACTCCGTCGCCGACGCGAGCGAGCTCGCGCAGCTGATCGACGACGGGGTCATGCAGGCCGACCGCGTGATCGCGATCATCGGCAAGACGGAGGGCAACGGCGGCGTCAACGACTACACGCGGATCATCGCCGACCGGGCGTTCCGCGAGGTGCTCGTCGAGAAGGGCGCCGACCCCGACGCCGTCCGGCAGGTCCCGATCGTGTGGTCCGGCGGCACCGACGGGGTGATCAGCCCGCACGCGACGATCTTCGCGACGACCGACGCCGAGCCGACCGACGAGCCCCGGTTGACGGTCGGCTTCGCGATGAGCGAGCGCCTGGCCCCCGAGGACATCGGGCGCACCGCGATGATCACCAAGGTCGCCGACGCGGTGAAGGTCGCGATGGAGCGGGCGGGGATCACCGACCCGGGCGACGTGCACTACGTGCAGACCAAGACCCCGCTGCTGACCATCCACACGATCCGCGACGCCAAGTCGCGCGGCGAGACGGTGTGGACCGAGCACACCCACGAGTCGATGGACCTCTCCAACGGCTGCACCGCCCTGGGCATCGCGGTCGCGCTCGGCGAGATCGAGATGCCGTCCGACGAGGACGTCATGCACGACCGCTCGCTCTTCTCCTCGGTCGCCTCGTGCTCGTCGGGCGTCGAGCTCGACCAGGCGCAGGTCGTGGTGGTCGGCAACGCCCCCGGCGTCGGGGGCCGCTACCGGATCGGCCACTCGGTGATGAAGGACGCCCTCGACCAGGACGGCATCTGGGAGGCGATCCGCGACGCCGGCCTCGACCTGCCCGACCGCCCGCGCACCTCCGACATCGACGGCCGCCTGGTCAACGTGTTCCTCAAGTGCGAGGCGTCCCAGGACGGCCAGGTCCGCGGCCGCCGCAACGCGATGCTCGACGACTCCGACGTGCACTGGCACCGCCAGATCAAGGCCTGCGTCGGCGGTGTCACCGCCGCCGTCACCGGCGACCCCGCCGTCTTCGTCTCGGTCTCGGCTGCCCACCAGGGCCCCGACGGCGGCGGCCCCGTGGCCGCGATCGTCGACCTGAGCTAGCTGTACCCGCCGCAGCGAAGGCGTCAGACGAGCTGGCTGCCGGGGCGACCGGGTCGCATGACGTCCTGCGGGAGGTCAGACGCCCAGGTCGCGGATGCAGCCAGACCGGATGACGTCCGCCGGAGCGTTTGCAGGTCAGCAGGTCAGGAGCGCCGAGTCCCGGCTCAGTGACCCGGGCCGGTCACCATCTTGGCCCGCTCGGAGTCGTGCGCCCCGCCCTTGGCGGTCAGGGTGTCGCACGCGTCGTGGATGTCGCGGGCGAGGGTGTCGACGTGCTCGCGGCTCATCGTCTCCTTCACCAGCGCGCGCATGATCGTCACCTCCTGCGCGTCGGGCGGCATCGTGTAGGCCGGCACCATCCAGCCGCGCTCGGCCGAGAGCTGCCAGGCCACGTCGAACTCGTCGAACGCCTCGGGACCGGCGAGCTTGAAGGCCACCAGGGGGAGCTGCTCCTCGCCGCGGCCGATGACCTCGAAGCGCCCGACGTCCTGGATGAGGTCGGCGAGCTGCTCGGCGTTCGCCTGCATGTTCTTCATGATGTAGGAGTAGCCGCTGCGCCCGAAGCGCACGAAGTTGTAGTACTGCGCGATCACCATCGACGAGCCGGTCGAGAAGTTCAGCGTGAAGGTCTCGTCGGTCTTGCCCAGGTAGTTCTCCTTGAACACCAGCGGCTCGGCGAGGTCGTCGCGCGACCGGAAGACCAGCCACCCGATGCCGGGGTAGACGAGGCCGAACTTGTGGCCGGAGACGTTGATCGAGCGGACCTGCTCGAGCCGGAAGTCCCAGGGCGAGTCCGGGTAGAGGAACGGCCAGACGAAGCCGCCACTGGCGCCGTCGATGTGGAGCGGGATGTCCATGTCGCGCTCGTCGCGGATCCGCAGCAGCAGGTCGTTGATCCCGACGATGTCGTCGCGGTGGCCGGTGAACGTCGTGCCGAGCACGGCGGCGACGCCGATCGTGTTCTCGTCCAGGTGGGGCTCGACGTCCTCGGGGCCGATCGTGTACTTGTCCGGACGGAGCGGCACGATCCGCGGCTCGACGTCGAAGTAGCGGCAGAACTTCTCCCACACGACGTGCACGTCGCCGCCGAAGACGAGGTTGGGTCGGTCGGTGGGCCGGCCGGCCGCCTCCTGGCGCTCGCGCCACTTCCACTTCAGCGACAGGGCGCCGAGCATGATCGCCTCGGACGAGCCCTGGGTGCGGGCTCCGGTCGTCGGGCCGGGGGCGTGGAAGAGGTCGGCGAGCATCCGGATGCAGCGCTGCTCGATCTCGGCCGTGCGCGGGTACTCGGCGTGGTCGATGAAGTTGCGGTGCAGGTTGGCCGCGATCAGCCGCTGCGCCTCGGGCTCCATCCAGGTCGTCACGAAGGTCGCGAGGTTGCGGGCCGGGTCGCCCTCGATCGCGAGGTCCTCGGCGACCAGCCGCATCGCGTCCACCCCCGTCATGCCGTCGGCCGGGAACTCCTTGCTCGGCACCTCCTGGGTGATGAAGCGGTTGCCGTACAGGGCTGCGGGATCGATCTGGCTGGTCATGGCGTCCTCCTGCGCACACGGTGGTCCCGCCGCTCCGCACGGGCGGGGTCCTCCCTCAACGTGGCAGAGGCAGGGGGCGCGCCGGACCACCCGGATCGGGTGAGGGGGTACGCCGACGCGTCAGACGAACGAGAAGAGCCGGTGCCCCGGCCGCGGGGTGCCGGTGGCCCCGGGCCAGCGGTGCACGCCGACCCGGAACCCGGCGTCGTCGGGGCGGACGAAGGAGACCTGTTCGAAGCCGGTGGCGGCGAAGAGGTCGCGGACGACCAGGCTCGGGTCGCCGTCCACCTCGGTCGGGTCGTGCGGGACCTGCCGGCCGCGGGTCCAGACGACGTGCGCCCCGTGCGTGAGCAGCGACGGCAGCGCGGCGACCGTCGCGGCGACGCCGTCGTCGCGCACGTTGCCGAAGACGCCGCACGCGAGCAGCACGTCCGCCGGGCAGGCGTCCGCGAACGTGTCGGTCGTGCCGGCGTCCGCGGTGCGCACCTCGACCCGGTCGAGGCCGAGCGCGTCCGCGGTCGCCCGCGCCTGCTCCGCGAGCCCGGGGTCGAGCTCGACGAGCACCGCGTCCACCTCGGCCTGCGCGTCGGCCAGCACCGGCAGGGTGTCGCGGCCGTCCCCAGCGCAGAGGCTGACGAGCCTCACCGGCGCGTCCGCCGCCGCGAGCAGCGAGCCGAGCTCGGACCGCACGACCGCGAGCCGGCGGGAGAGCGACGACGTCGGGTCGTCGTACTTCTCGTGCCAGGCGTGCCAGTCGCGGCTCACGAGTCCAGCCACTCCCGGATCGCGGCGCCGTGCTGGTCGAGCGTCGGCGGCGGGAGGTGCTCGGCCCGGCCGCCGGAGAAGGGGTTGTCGTCGAAGCGGATCGGGGAGCCGGGCAGCCGCAGCTCGCCCCGCGTCGCGTGCTCGACGGTGAGCAGCAGCCCCTGCGAGAGCACCTGGTCCCAGGTGTAGACGTCGTCCATCGAGCGGACCTTCCCGGACGGCACGCCGGCCTCGGCGAGGAGCTCGAGCCAGTGCTCGGCGGGGTGCCCGGCGAAGAGCGCCTCGATCCGGGCCACGAGCGCGTCGCGGTGGGCCACCCGGTCGGGGTTGGTGGCGAACACCGGGTCGGCCGGGTCCCACCCGAGGGCGCCGCACAGCGCGCGCCACAGGTTCTCCGAGCCGCACGCGATCTGCACCGGCGCCGTGGCCGTCTCGAACATGCCGTAGGGCGCGATCGACGGGTGGTGGTCGCCCGCGAGACCGGGGACCTCCCCGGCCACGGTCCACCGGGTGCCCTGGAAGGCGTGCACGCCGATCATCCCCGCCAGCAGCGAGGTGCGCACGACGCGGCCGCGCCCGGTCCGGGTGCGCTCGTGGAGGGCGGCCAGCACGCCGAAGGCGCCGTTCATCCCGGCGATCAGGTCCGCGATCGGCACCCCGACCTTGGTCGGCTGCTGGGTCCCGGTGATCGACATCAGGCCGCCCTCGCCCTGCGCGATCTGGTCGTAGCCGGCCCGCCGGGCCTCCGGGCCGTCGTGCCCGAAGCCGGTGATCGACATGACGACCAGCCCCGGGTTGAGCTGGTGCAGCCGCTCCACCGAGAAGCCGAGCCGGTCCATCACCCCCACCCGGAAGTTCTCCATCAGGACGTCGGCCCGCTCGACCAGCCGCGCCAGCACCTCGCGGTCCTCCTCGGTCTTGAGGTCGAGGACCAGCGACTCCTTGTTGCGGTTGGCGGCCATGAAGTAGGTCGACTCGCGCTCGGTCCCCTCGCCGACGAACGGCGGGCCCCAGCCGCGGGTGTCGTCGCCCGTCGGCGACTCCACCTTGATCACGCGTGCGCCGAGGTCGCCGAGCATCATCCCGGCGTGCGGCCCGGCCAGTGCGCGGGTCAGGTCGAGCACCAGCAGGTCGGAGAGCGGTCCTTCACCCATGGGCGTGCACGCTACTGACCTGCGCGAGCGCCGCCTACGGCGAGAGGTGCCAACGCGGGTCGATCAGGACTGCCACATCCACTCCATCTCGGCGGCGGTGCGGTCCCGCGTCTCCTGCCCCGCGAGCAGCTGCACGACGTGCAGCGCGAGGTCCACGCCCGCCGACACCCCGGCCGAGGTCAGGACCGTGTCGCTGCTGCGGACGAAGCGCTGGCCCCGGACCACCTTCGTCGTCGGCGAGACGGCGGCCAGCTCGTCGTACGCGTCGTGGTGCGTGGTCGCCGTCCGTCGCTCGAGCAGCCCGGCCGCGCCGAGCAGGAGGGCGCCGGTGCAGACCGAGAGCAGGAGCTCGACCTCGGCGGCCCGGTCCCGGATCCAGTCGACCAGCCGCTCGTCGTGCACCAGCGGCCGGGTGCCGGCCCCGCCGGGCAGGACCAGCAGGTCCGGCGGCGGAGCGTCGTCGAGGGAGTACGTCGGCAGCACGGTGAAGCCGCCGCGGCCGACGGCCGGGGCGCCGGTGAGCCCCACGGAGAACACCTGGAACGGGTTGCCCTCGCCCAGCTCGCCGGCGACGTTGAACACCTCGTAGGGCCCGGCGAAGTCGAGCACCTCCATGTCGTCGAAGGCGAGGATGGCGACGGTGCGATGGCTCACGTCGCCCATTGTGGGGGGTGGCCGGCCGCTGTCGGTGCCGGATGGTCGAATGGCCGCATGGCGACCACGGACACCGGCTACCACCTGGTGCGTCCCGACGCCGCCGTCACGGTCCCGACGCTCGACGAGCACCAGCAGCGGGTCGTCGACCACCCCGGCGGGCCGCTCCTCGTCCTCGCCGGCCCCGGCACCGGCAAGACCACCACGCTGGTCGAGGCGATCGTGGAGCGCATCGAGCGCCGGGGCGTGCGGCCCGACGAGGTGCTCGCCCTGACCTTCTCCCGCAAGGCCGCGGAGCAGCTGCGCGACCGCGTCACCGCCCGGCTCGGCCGCACGACCGCGACCGCGCTGAGCTCGACCTTCCACTCCTTCGCCTACGCCCTGATCCGCCGCTACGCGCCGGCCGAGCTCTACGAGGCGCCGCTGCGCCTGCTCTCCGCGCCGGAGCAGGACGTCGTGCTGCGCGAGCTGCTCACCGACCACCCCGAGTCGGTCGTCTGGCCGCCGGCCCTGGCCCGTGCGGTCGACACCCGGGGCTTCGCCCGCGAGGTCCACGCCGTCTTGTCCCGCGCCCGCGAGAAGGGCCTCGACGGCCACGGCCTGCGGGCGCTGGGGGAGGCCGAGGGGCTGCCGGAGCTGGTCGCCGCCGGGCTGTTCCTCGACCAGTACCTCACCAACCTCGACTCCCAGGGCGCGACCGACTACGCCGACCTGATCCGCCGCGCCACGATCGAGGCCGAGGCGCACCGCGACGAGCTCCGGGGCCGCATCTCGGCGGTCTTCGTCGACGAGTACCAGGACACCGACCCCGGTCAGGTCGCCCTGCTCCGGGCGCTGGCCGGCGACGGTCGTGACCTGGTGGTCGTGGGCGACCCGCACCAGTCGATCTACGGGTTCCGGGGCGCCGAGGTGCGCGGGATCCTCGACTTCCCGGCCGCCTTCCCCCGCGCCGACGGGGCGCCGGCCGACGTCGTGGCGCTGCGCACCACCCGGCGGTTCGGGCCGCGCCTGCTCGTGGCGTCGCAGCGCGTCGCCGGCCGGCTCGCGCTGCCGGGCAGCATCCCCGAGGAGGCGCGCGCCGCGTTCCTCGCCCCGGAGGCGGCGCCGCGCGACCCTGCCGATCCCCGGGGTGACGGCCGGGTGCTGGTCCGCACCTTCGACACCGACCGCGCCGAGGCCGAGCACCTCGCGGACCTGCTCCGCCGCGCCCACCTCGAGGACGGCGTCCCCTGGGACGAGATGGCGGTCCTGGTCCGTTCCGGCCGGACCTCGATCCCGCCGCTGCGACGCGCGCTCGGTGCGGCCGGGGTCCCGGTCGAGGTGGCCAGCGACGAGGTCCCGCTGGTGCGGGACCCGGCCGTCCTGCCGCTGCTCGACGCGCTGCGCGCCGTGGTCAGCCTGGACGCCCAGCCCCCCGGGGGCGACGTCGACCACGTCGACCACCTCGACCCGGCCCGGGTCGAGGGCCTGCTGCTGGGGCCCCTGGGCGGCCTCGACGCCGGAGACCTGCGCCGGCTCGCGCGGCGGCTCCGCACCCGCGAGAAGGAGCACAGCAGGGCCGAGGGACGTACGCCGCGCACGTCGCGCGAGCTGGTCCGGTGCGTCGTCGTGGAGCCCGGGTTCCTCGACGGGCTCGAGGGCCCCGAGGTCGTGCGCGCACGGGCGTTGACCCAGCTGCTGCTCGACGCCCGCGAGGAGATGCGGGCGGGCGGCTCGGCGGAGGAGCTGCTCTGGACGCTGTGGTCGCGCACCGGCTGGCCGGCCCGGCTGCGCCGGGCGGTCGACCTGGGCGGTGGAGCGGCGCGCCGGGCGCATCGCGACCTCGACTCCGTGTGCGCGCTCTTCGACGTCGCGGCGCGCTCGGAGGAGCAGCGCGACCACGTCGGCGTCCGGGCCTTCCTGGCGACCCTGGTGCAGCAGCAGATCCCCGCCGACACCCTCGCCGACCGCGGGGCGCGCGGCGCCGCGGTCCGCCTCCTGACCGCCCACCGGTCCAAGGGGCTGGAGTGGCGGGTGGTGGTGGTCGCCCACGTCCAGCAGGACGGCTGGCCCGACCTGCGGCGTCGCTCGACGCTGCTCGGGGCCGACCGGATCGGCGAGCACGGCGTCGTGCCACCCGTCTCGGCGCGCGAGCTGCTGCTGGAGGAGCGACGGCTCTTCTACGTCGCGTGCACTCGCGCCCGGCAGCGGCTGGTCGTCACCGCGGTCGCGTCCGCCGACGACGACGGCGAGCAGCCGTCGCGCTTCCTCGAGGAGCTCGGGGTCACCGTCGAGCGCGTCGTGGGCCGCCCGCCACGGCCGCTGTCGCTGGCGGGGCTGGTCGCCGAGCTGCGCCGCACCCTGGCCGACCCCGACACCTCCGAGCCGCTCCGCGAGGCCGCCGCCCGGCGGCTGGCGCGCCTGGCGCCCGAGGTCCGCATGGCCGACCCGTCGACCTGGTGGGGGACGCGTGCGGCGACCCGGTCGGTGCAGCCGGTGCGCGACCCCGACCGGCCGGTGCCGGTCTCGGCGACCCTGCTGGAGTCGATCGCGGTCTGCCCGACCCAGTGGTTCCTCGAGCGCGAGGCGGGCGGGATCGCCCGTGCCCACCAGTCCGCCAACCTCGGCGAGATCCTCCACGAACTCGCCCAGCGGGTCGCGACCGGTGAGCTGGAGCCGACGGTCGACGTCCTCATGGAGCACGTCGACGCGGTCTGGGACCGGCTCGACTTCCGCACCCCCTGGTCCCGGCAGCGCGAGCACGAGCGGGTCCGTGCCGCGATCGGCCGGTTCCTCCAGTGGCACGCCGCCAACCCGCGCCGGCTCGTCGAGACCGAGGCCAGGTTCTCGACCGTGGTCGAGCTCGAGAGCGGCGAGCAGGTGCAGCTCTCCGGGTACGCCGACCGGCTCGAGCTCGACGCCGACGGCGACGTCGTCGTGGTCGACCTCAAGTCGGGGCGCAGCAAGCCGAGCGCCAAGGCCGTCGGGAGCCACGTCCAGCTCGGGCTCTACCAGTTCGCCGTCGACCACGGCGCCGTCGACGAGCTCGCACCCGGCGCCCGTGCGGGCGGCGCGGAGCTCGTGCAGCTCGGCCTCACCGACGGCGGGGAGACCGCGGTCGTGCAGGCCCAGGATCCCCAGCCCGAGGACGGCGCCGAGCGCGACGCCCTCCGGCTCCGGCTGGAGCACGCGTCGTCGCTGCTGCGCGGGGAGTCGTTCCCGGCGGTGGCGGGCCAGCACTGCCGCGACTGCGGGTTCGTCCCGATCTGCCCGATCAAGAGCGCGGGCCCGGTGACCAGCCAGTGACGCCCAGGAGCATCGACACCCCCGAGGCGCTCGCCGAGGTGATGCGCACGCCGTACGCCCCGAGCGCGCAGCAGTGGGCGGCCATCTCCGCGCCGCTGGCGCCGGCCGTCGTCATCGCCGGCGCCGGGTCCGGCAAGACCACGCTGATGGCCGCCCGCGTCGTCTTCCTCGTCGTGACCGGACAGGTCCGGCCCCACGAGGTGCTCGGCCTGACGTTCACCACCAAGGCCGCGAGCGAGCTGCGGCAGCGGATCCGGCAGGCGCTCGACGCTGCCGGCGCGCTGGAGGAGGCGGAGGAGGACCCCGACGGATCCGGCGACGTGCTCGAGCCGACCGTCGCGACGTACAACGCGTACGCCGCCGGGCTGCTCACCGACCACGGCCTGAGGATCGGCCACGAGCCCGACACCCGGGTGATCACCGACGCAGCGCGCTACCAGCTCGGCGCCCGGGCGGTCGACCGGTTCACCGGCGACGTGCGGCACCTCTCCGACCACCCGGCGACGGTGATCCAGAACCTCCTCGCGCTCGACAGTGCGATGAGCGAGCACCTCGTCGCGCCCGACGCCGTGCGCGCGCTCGACGCCGAGGCCCGGGCGGGCTTCGAGCGTGCGCTGGCCGACGAGGTGGCGGGGAAGTCGCGCGTCACCTACCGCGAGGCGATCGAGAAGGCGATCTCCGCGATCGACCGCCGCTCGGAGCTGCTCGGGCTGGTCGCGGCGTACCGACGGCTCAAGGCCGACCTGGGGCTGATGGACTTCTCCGACCAGATCGAGCTCGGTGCGCGGCTGGCCAGCGAGCAGCCCGGGGTCGGCGAGCTCGAGCGCGCCCGGTTCAAGGTGGTGCTGCTCGACGAGTACCAGGACACCTCGGTCGCCCAGGCCGTGATGCTGTCCCGGCTCTTCGGCGGCGGACACCCGGTCACCGCGGTCGGCGACCCCAACCAGGCGATCTACGGCTGGCGTGGTGCCTCGGTGTCCAACATCCTCGACTTCGCGGGATCCTTCCCGGCCGCGGAGGGCGGTCCGGTGCCGACCTACCCCCTGACGGTCAACCGGCGCTCCGACGCCCGCATCCTCGAGGTGGCCAACCGCCTCGCGGCGCCGCTGTACGAGAAGTACCCCCAGGTCGAGCCGCTCGTCGCCAAGCCCGAGGCTGCGGCCGGCACGGTGACCACGCAGGTCTTCCCGACCCACGCCGACGAGCTCGCGTGGCTGGTGGCGGCGGTCCAGGAGGCACACGACGCCCGACCCGACCCCGGGGGCTGGGCGAGGATCGGCGTCCTCACCCGCGACAACGCCCACGCCGAGGACGTCTTCGACGCGCTGACCGGCGCCGGCATCCCGGTCGAGATCGTCGGCCTCTCCGGCCTGCTGCGGCTCCCCGAGGTCGCCGAGATCGTCGCGACGCTCCACCTCCTGCACGACGTGACCGCGAACGCCTCCCTGCTGACGCTGCTCACGGGTCCGCGCTGGGCCATCGGCCCGCGCGACCTGCGCCTGCTCAGCCAGCGGGCGCACGAGATCGCGGGTCGCCGCGGCCGCAGCGCGACCGCGGGCTCGGTCACCGAGAGCCTCCTCGAGATCGCCGACGGGATCGACCCGGCCGAGATCCCGTCGCTCGACGACGCGCTGGCCGACCCGGGCGACCTGCCCTACGCGCCGGAGGCGGTGGAACGGTTCGCCCTGCTGTCCGCCGAGCTGCGGATGCTGCGCACCGCCGTGGGCGAGCCGCTCCTCGACATCGTCCGCCGGATCATCGACACCAGCGGCACCGACGTCGAGCTCGCCTCCGCGGTCAGCCCGGCGGCGTCCGCCCGCCGCGACAACCTCGACCTGTTCGTCAAGGCCGTCGCGGAGTTCCAAGCCGTCGACGGCGACGTCACGCTGCCGGCGCTGCTCGCCTACCTCACCGCCGAGGACGACCAGGGCAACGGCCTCGACGTCGCGACCCCGACCGAGGCCGACTCCGTGAAGCTGCTGACCGTCCACCGTTCCAAGGGCCTGGAGTGGGACGCGGTCTTCCTCGTCGGCGTCTGCGAGACCCGGTTCCCGTCCAACCGCTCCCGGACCCTGTGGACCTCCTCGCCGGCCATCCTGCCCGCGCCGCTGCGTGGCGACGCCCACGACCTGCCCCAGCTCGAGGGCCACGACAAGGCCGCGCTCGACGCCTACCGCGCGGCCACCCGCGACCACGACGCCGAGGAGGAGCTGCGGCTCGGGTACGTCGCCTTCACCCGGGCCGCCCACCACCTGTCCGTCAGCTCCTACCTCTGGAGCCCGCGCGCGACGCCGTTCGGTCCGTCGGCGTACCAGCGGGTCGTCCGTGACCAGCTCGAGGCGTGGGGCGAGCCGGTCACCTGGCTCGACAAGCCGCAACGGGGCGACCCGAACCCCTACGACGCGGTCGACCCCGCCCGGCCCTGGCCGGTGACCGGCACCGGCCGTGAGGCCGCGCTGCGGGTCGACGCGGCACGCCGGGTCCGCGAGGCCGACGTCGCCGCGAGCGACGCGGGGCTCGACATGATCGAGACCGCCCGGGTCGCCGACTGGGACGCCGAGCTCGACCGGCTGCTCGCGGAGGCGCGCCGCGACCGCGGCGCCGATCGCGCGGTGGCGCTGCCGTCGAGCCTGTCGGCGACGGCGCTCGCCCGGTTGCGGGACGACCCGGAGGCCTTCGCCCGCGAGCTCGCTCGCCCGATGCCGCGGCCGCCGTCGTCCGCCGCCCGGTTCGGCACCCGGTTCCACGCGTGGGTGGAGGCCAGGTTCGGCCAGCAGGACCTCTTCGACTACGACGATCTGCCGGGTCGCGCCGACGCCGGCATCGACGACGACTCCGACCTCAAGGAGCTCATCGCGACCTTCGAGTCCGGGCCCTTCGCGACCCGGGTGCCCCACCAGGTCGAGGCGCCGTTCGCCCTCGTCCTCGCGGGACAGGTCGTCCGCGGTCGCATCGACGCGGTCTACCCGGAGCCCGACGGGGGGTTCCTCGTCGTGGACTGGAAGACCAACCGGTCGGCGAGCGCCGACCCCCTCCAGCTCGGGATCTACCGGCTCGCGTGGGCCGAGCTGCACGGTGTCCCGCTGGAGTCCGTGCGAGCCGCGTTCTACTACGTCCGCACCGGTGAGCTGGTGGAGCCCACCGGCCTCCCGGACCGTCGGGCACTGGAGGCGATGCTCGCGGTGTGAGGGCGCGCCCGCCGGGCGTGGGCCGGTGCCGACCGGACGGCTAGCCTCGCCCGGGTGAGCTTCCCCCACGAGCGCCTGGCCGCGAACCCGCACGACCGGACCGCCGAGCACCGCACCGACGAGGCGTGGCTCGCGGAGCGCTGGGCGGACCCGGGCACCCGGGTGCTGGTCGTCTCCGGCACCCGGATCCGCCCCCGGGACGGGCAGATCGACTGGGTGTCACCGACCCAGGCGCCCGACGGCCTGCGGGTGCTGCTGGGTGAGCACGACGGCGCCGCCTGGTTCGCCGTCGTCGTCGACGCCGAGGTGTCCCAGCAGACCCGGGGGGAGTGGACCCCCCTGCGCGGGCTGCTCCCGCACCTCGCCGACGACGCGGTCGCCGTGGCGCCGCTGGTCTTCCACGCGCTGGGCCTGGCCGAGTGGCTCTTCGTCACCCGCTACTGCCCCCGCTGCGCGGCGCCGCTGCACCCACGACGGTCGGGCCACGAGCTGGTCTGCGGCAACGGCCACACCCAGTTCCCGCGCACCGACCCGGCGGTGATCATGGTCGTCGTCTCCGGAGAGCCCGGCGCCGACGACGAGCGCTGCCTGCTCGGTCGGCAGGCGGTCTGGCCCGAGGGCCGCTACTCGACCCTCGCGGGGTTCTGCGAGCCGGGGGAGACCCTCGAGGACGCCGTGCGCCGCGAGGTGCGCGAGGAGGTCGGCGTCCGCGTCGGCCGCGTCGACTACTTCGGCAACCAGCCCTGGCCGCTGCCGGCCAGCCTGATGCTCGGCTTCGTCGCCCACGCCGAGACGACCGAGGTCACCGTCGACCAGGACGAGATCGAGGACGCCCGCTGGTTCACGCGGGCCGAGATGCGCGAGCTCGCCGAGGCGGGCACCCTGCTGCTGCCGGGCGGTGTCTCGATCAGCCGGTCGCTGGTCGAGCACTGGTACGGCGGGCCGTTGCCCGGCCAGTGGTGACCCTGCGGTGAGGTGACTCAGCTCGCCAGCGCGGCGAGCTTCTCCCTGACCTGGGCGATCGAGGGGTTGGTCTGGGCCGTGCCGTCGGTGAAGACGAGCGTGGGGACGGTCTGGTTGCCGTTGTTCGCCGACTCGACGATCTCCGCGGCCGTCGGGTCCTGCTCGATGTCGACGATGTCGTAGGCGATGCCCTCACGGTCCAGCTGGCTCTTGAGCCGGTGGCAGTAGCCGCACCAGGGAGTGGTGTACATGGTGAAGGTGCTGCTCATCTGGGACTGTCGCCTCCGACGTCTAGGGTGTGGGTCGTCCACCGGACCGAACCATCCGTCGCCAGGAGTTGTTCCCCCGCATGCCGCCTCCCGAGGACCTGCTCGCCGCGCTCGACCCGGAGCAGCGCCGGGTCGCCGAGGCGCTGCGGGGGCCGGTCCGCGTGCTCGCCGGGGCCGGCACGGGCAAGACCCGGGCGATCACGCACCGGATCGCGTACGGCGTCGCGTCGGGTGTCTACGCCTCGACCGAGGTGCTCGCGGTGACCTTCACCACGCGGGCGGCCGGCGAGATGCGCGGACGGCTGCGGGCCCTGGGCGCCCCCGGTGTCCAGGCCCGCACGTTCCACTCCGCCGCGCTGCGCCAGCTGCGCTACTTCTGGCCCCACGTGCACGGCACGGAGCTCCCGACGCTGACCGAGTCCAAGATCGGCCTGCTCGCCTCGGCCGCCCGGCGGCACCGGCTGCGGGCCGACCAGGCCCTGCTGCGCGACCTCGCGTCGGAGGTCGAGTGGGCCAAGGTCAGCAACATCCACCCCGACGACTACGCCCGCATCGCGGCTGCTCGGGGGCGGAGCGTCTCCGGCCAGGACCCGGAGACCGTCGGCCGGGTCTTCGGCAGCTACGAGGAGGTCAAGCGCGGGCAGGGGCGGATGGACATGGAGGACGTGCTGCTGCTGACCGCCGGGATGCTCGCCGAGGACGAGCGGGTCGCCGCGCAGGTGCGCCGTCAGTACAAGTGGTTCGTCGTCGACGAGTTCCAGGACGTCTCCCCGCTCCAGTCCGCCCTCCTCGACCTGTGGCTCGGCGGTCGCGACGAGCTGTGCGTGGTCGGCGACCCCGCCCAGACGATCTACTCCTTCGCCGGCGCCAACGCGGCGTACCTGCGTGACTTCCCGCAGAAGCACCCCGGCACCACCTCCGTCGAGCTGGTCCGCAACTACCGGTCGACCCCCGAGGTGGTCGACGCCGCCAACACCCTGCTCGCGGGCTCGTCCAGCCAGGGCGTCCAGCTGCGGGCCCAGCGACCGTCCGGGCCCGGCGTGAGCTACACCCCGCGCCCCGACGAGGTGGCCGAGGCCGAGGCGGTGGCGGCCCAGGTGCTGCGGATGCGTGACGCCGGGCGGTCGCTGGGCGAGGTCGCGATCCTGTTCCGCATCAACGCGCAGTCCGAGGCGTTCGAGGAGGCGCTGGCCGCCCGGGCCCTGCCCTACGTCGTCCGCGGCGCGGCGCGGTTCTTCGAGCGTCCCGAGGTCCGCGAGGCCGTCACGCGGTTGCGCGGTGCCGCCCGGTCGGGCGAGGCCGGGGCGGCCGACGACTGGGTCGACGCCGTCCGGGCGACACTCGCGGGCATGGGCTGGACGCCGCAGGCGCCGACGGCCCGGGGCCAGACCCGGGACCGCTGGGAGTCCTGGCAGGCCCTGGTCGACCAGGCGGCCGAGTTCGCCGCCGGCCGCGCCCACGACCCGGGTGGCAGCGACCTCAACGCGTTCGTCGACGACCTCGACCGGCGGGCCGCCGAGCAGCACGCCCCGGTCGCCGACGGGGTCACCCTCGCCACGTTCCACGCCGCCAAGGGGCTGGAGTGGGACGCGGTGTTCCTGTGCGGGCTGCAGGACGGCACGCTCCCGATCACCTACGCCGAGACCCCGGCCGCGATCGAGGAGGAGCGGCGGCTGCTCTACGTCGGCATGACCCGGGCCCGCGTCGAGCTGCACCTGTCGTGGTCGCTCGCGCGCAACCCCGGTGGCCGTGCGTCCCGCAAGCCGTCCCGGTTCCTCGACCCATTGCTCCCCGACGAGGCCCGGGCCCAGCGCGACCAGCCGCGCCACCGCAAGGTCGCCGGGTGCCGCGAGTGCGGCCGCCCGCTGTCCACCGGCGCGGAGAAGAAGCGTGGCCGCTGCGCGGACTGCCCGGCGTCCTACGACGAGGAGCTCTTCGACCGCCTGCGCGAGTGGCGCAAGGAGCGCGCGGGGGAGGAGAGCGTGCCGGCGTTCGTCGTGTTCACCGACGCGACCCTGCAGCTGATCGCGGAGCAGAAGCCGCGCACGCCGGAGGCGCTGCTGCGGATCAGCGGCATCGGCCGCTCGAAGCTCGAACGCTACGGCGAGGACGTGCTCGGACTGGTCGGCTGACCGGCGCGGAGCGGCCCGGCGAAAAAAATTCGCGAAATAGCCACTAAATCGTTTGCCCATTACACGCGACGGGCGATAAGTTTCCCGTCAAGCACCACAGCGCACCACGATCCTTGGCAGGGATCGGCGCCCGAGACACCGAAGGAGGTGGCCCCATGAACAGCATCGCGATCTGCACGACGGTCAAGACCCCGTCGAGCTTCGGCATGCCCATTTCCGGCGGCCACGCCTTCCGCCCGACCACGGACGCCCGCACGGCGACCGTCGTGCGCGAGCGCGACGGCATCGTCGCGGCCGCCACGGGCGCCACCAAGGGAGACATGGGCCTCGCTCAGTCCTACTTCCCGGGGACCAGTGCCTGGAGACCACCGACCTGTTGACACCCAACAGCCATCGGCAGCCTCCAGGCCGCGGATCCCGAACCGGGATCCGCGGCCTTTTCGTTTCTCCGGCCACGAACCGCACCACCCAACGCGATCAGGTCAGAAGAAGGAGGTGAAACATGACCATCAGTGAACTCGTCCGTACTGAGGCCCTGCCGGTGTCGGGGCAGCTCCCGCTCAGCCTGGGTCAGCTGCACGACCAGGCCAACCAGGTCGACGACGAGCTGCTGCCCTGCCGGGTCAACAACCCCGAGCTGTGGTTCGCCGAGTCCCCGGCCGACGTCGAGGTCGCCAAGGCGCTCTGCTCGGACTGCCCGGTCCGGAGCCTCTGCCTCGACGGTGCCCTCGAGCGCCGCGAGCCGTGGGGCGTCTGGGGAGGCCAGCTCTTCCTCCAGGGCGCGGTGATCCCGCGCAAGCGGCCCCGCGGCCGGCCCCGCAAGAACGAAGTCGCCGCCTGACCGGCAGCGTCCCGCACCACCAGCCCATCCATCACCTCACTTCGACAACGACGTCAAAGGACACCGAGATGAACCTCAGCCACGAGAACCTGGCCCGCGCTCAGGTGAGCGCCCGCCTGGGTGAGGCACAGCAGTGCCGACCGGGTCGCCAGCTGACCCGCGCGCTCCGCTCCGGCCGCCGCGCCGAGCAGCTCGCCCAGCAGGCCCGGCTCGCCCTCGCCCGGTCGCTCTGAGCGCGCCGCCGAACACCAGAAAGCACGACACACACCGATGAACACGACCTTCGAGAACGGACGCAAGCTCATGAATCTCATGCACGAGAACCTGGCCCGCGCACAAATGTCCGCGCGCCTGGGAGAGGCGCAGCAGCTCCGGCGTGGAGCCCAGATGGCCCGCGCCCGCCGGCTGAGCCGCAAGGCCGAGCAGGCAGCCCAGCAGGCTCGACTGGCTCTCGCCCGAGCGCTGTGACGACACCTCAGGGATGACCTGATCGCGGGTGTCTTGACGAGGGGCCCGGTACGACGTCGTCGTACCGGGCCCCTCCGCACGTCCGGGCTAGATTGGCGCCATGTCCACCTGCGACTTCTGCGGACGCACCGAGGCCGACGAGGCCGCGACCCTGAGCTGGACGGTGTCGGTGGAGAACGGTCGCCGGAAGACCTACTGCGACGAGTGCTCCCGCACCCACCTGCGCGCGATGGAGGGCAAGCTCGACTCCGAGTTCTGGTGACGGCGCTGGTGACGGCGCTGGTGACGGCGCTGGTGACGGCGCTGGTGAGGGCTCAGGCCCAGCTGCAGCCGCAGTAGGGGTGCCGCGCCCAGGCCCGTCGCAGCGGTCGCAGCTCCGGTCCGAGCTCCACGGTCGCGCACCAGGTGGACGGGACCCCGCCGTCGAGGTGGGTCCGGACGTCGCGCACGGCCCAGGCCAGGGCGAGCGCGGCGAGGACGGGGTCGTCCGGCGCCGACGGCAGCCCGGCGAGCTGGTCGACGACCAGCGCGCGTCGCGGGTCGTGCTCGCCTCGGTGGGCGTCCACGCACCGCAGGCAGGCGCTGGCGCCGGGCACCACGAAGGGCCCGATCGTCCACCCCCGCGGCCCGGCCGCGAGCGGGAGGTGCGCGCGCCCCTCGCGCAGGTGGCTGTCGACATCGGGTCGCGGCACCTCGCCCGCGACCACCACGAGCGCCACCGCGCCGTCGGCGGCCGGCTCGCAGCCGGCGCTGCGCACCACGCGGACGACCTCGTCGCGTGCCTCGGGGCCCGCCTGCACCCGGACCGTGCGGCGGCGCTCCTCGGCCGCGGCCGAGGCGTCGACGAGCATCCCGGCACGGTCGAGCGCGAGCAGCGTGCGGTGCGCCGCCGGCGACGCCGGCGCGACCGACCGACCGGCGGTCAGCTCGTCCAGCAGCCGGCGTACCTCGGGCTCGTCTGGCGCCACCACCCGCCATGGCGGGTCGACCCCCACCTGGACGTGGTGGTCGTCGCGGCGGACGACGTGCAGACCGGGCCGGAGGCGACGGTGTCTCATGCAGGGGACCTACCCGCTGTCGCCCCCTCCGGGCGCTCTTCCACAGGAAGACGCGATCGGTCAGGCGAGGACCGCCCGGAGGCAGGCGGCGCTCGCGAGATGTCCGCCTCGCTCGGCGTCGACGACCGCCCTCGCGACCAGCGGCGCCGGGTCCCTCCCGGAGGCCGCCGCCAGCTCCGCCTCCGCCCACCGGGCCTCGTAGCGTGCCAGCCCCGGTCCGCAGCTGCGGGCCGCCGCGACGTGACCTCGAGCGGCGTCGAGCTCGCCGCGCCGGACCTCGCAGATCGCCAGGCGGGCGGCCGCCCAGGAACGGAAGAGGTCCAGCCCGTCGGCGTGCGCGAGCGAGCGCTCGAAGGCCTCGTGGGCGCGGGCGACGTCGTCGGCTGCGAGGTGCGCGATCCCGAGCGCCCGGAAGCTGGTGGCGGTCCACCCCCGGTGGCCGATCTGCTCGGCGATGGCGAGTGCCTCCTCCGCGTCGGCCCGGGCCCGCGTCGGGTCACCGAGGGCGGCGAGCGCCTCTGACCGGTGCCAGAGCGCGTAGGTCTCGCCCTCGGGGTGGGACAGCTCGCGCGCCAGCTCGAGCGAGGACGTGGCCGCGGCCAGACCGTCGGCCGGCCGGCCGAGGAAGACCAGGGCGTGGCCCTGGGTCGAGCGGGGCGTCAGCTCGCGGAACAGGTCCCCGCAGTCCTCGAAGACGCCGGCGACGTGGTCGAAGAGCCGCTCGGCGGTGCGGATGTCGCCGGAGAGGAACGTCGCCATGGCTCGAGCGTCGAGGATCCGTGCGGTGCCGACGGCATCGCCCAGCTCCGCGTAGAGCGACCGGGCCTCCTCGGACCGCGAGCGGGCCCGGTCGTCGTCGCCCCGGTTGACGTCGAGGATGGAGGCGACCTCGAGGGCGACCGCCCGTGCGGCGGGGTCGTCGCCCGCCTCCACCAGGGCGAGCTCGCTGAGCTCGTGCGCCCGTTCGGGGTCGTCCGCGCCGGAGTAGGACATCGCGAGCCGCGCCATCAGCCTCGCGCGGTCCGGCCCCGGGGTCCTCAGGCGCAGCGCCGTGCGCAGGTCGTCACGCGCGCCGGGGAGGTCGCCGGTGAGCGACCGGGCCATCGCGCGGGCGTCGTGCAGCTCCGCGCGATCGGCGCCGCGTGAGGCGAGCGCGAGGCCGCGGGTCGCCAGGGTCGCGGCGTCGCCGGCACTGCGCGCCTCGAGCAGGGCCCGGGCCGCCGCGGCATAGGCCGCGGCGGCGGCGTCGGGATCGCCGGCCCCTGCCAGGTGGGCGGCGCGCTCGGGAGGATCCTCGATCGTGGCCGCCAGCGCTCGGTGCAGGCGGGCGGCCTCTGCGGTCGGGAGCGCGGCGTCGACGGCCTCGGAGAGCAGGTCGTGTCCGGTGGCCCACCCGCGAGGCGTCGCGCGGACGAGGCCGGCGGAGCAGAGCGCGTCGAGTGCCTCCTCGACCTCGGTCGCCGGACGTCTCGCCGCGACGGCGAGCGTCCCGGACGGAGCGGCCCGGCCGAGCAGCGCGAGCAGGCGCACGACCTGCTGCTCGAGGGCCGGGCGCGCGGCGACCGTCGCGAGGAGGGTCTGTCGGGTCCCAGCCAGCGCGAGGTCACGGGCACGGTCGGTCGCGCCGGCGGTCACCGGTCGCCAGGTGCCGTCGCCACCGGGAGCCGCCAGGCCTTCGGAGCCGAGGCCGGTGAGCACCTGCATCACCTCGAACGGGGTGGCACCGGCGGATCCGCAGATCGACGGCGCCAGGACGGGGCCCGCCACCTCGGCGACGTCGTCCTCCGAGAGCGGGGCGAGCTCGACCAGGAGCCGGTCGCGGCCGAGCGCGGCCAGCAGGGAGCGCGTCCCGCCGTCGGCCCTCACCTCCGCGGGTCGGGCCGCGACCACGCACCCGGTGTCCGGGCGCCGGTCGAGGGCGGCCGCCAGGGCGCCGGCGCTCGCCTCGTCGGCCCACTGCAGGTCGTCGAGCACGAGCACCGGGCGGTCGAGGGCGGCCAGGACCGCGACCAGACCGGCGGCGACGAGGGCGCGCCGGGCGCTCGGGTCGAGGTCGGCGCCGGCCCCACCCCCGGGCTGGAGCACGCCGTCGACCGCGGCACGGGTCCGCTCCGGGAGGTGGTCGAGGAGACCGGGCGTCCGGGCGGCAACGGGGCCGAGGAGGGCCCGGAGCAGGCTCCACGGTTCGTCCCGCTCCGGGAGTGTCGCCCGAGCCGGGCACAGGGTGAGCTCCTCGGGCAGCCGGAGGGCGACCTCGTCGAGGAAGCGCGACTTCCCCCAGCCGCCGGCGCCGAGGACCTCCACCCGCCGTCCCGAGCCGAGCGCGCCGAGGACGGCTGTCAGCTCCGCGCGGCGTCCGGCGAACCGGGTCGCCGGCGGTCCGGCCGGCGCCGCCGGCGCGGGTCGTGCGGTGCCGGTCAGGATCGCCAGGTGCGCGGCCCGGACCGGCGGCGAGGGATCCACGCCCAGCTCCTCGGCGAGGGCGTGCCGCAGCCGGTCGTAGGAGGCGAGGGCGGCCGCGTTCTGGCCCGCGGCGGCCTGCGCCGTCATCAGCGCGATGCACGCGGCCTCGTCGAGCGGGTCCTCGCGCACCGCCGGCGCGGCGATCTCGACCGCCAGCGTCGGCTGTCCGAGGTCGAGGGCCAGGGTCGACCCCTCCAACCGCGCCGCACGGTGCAGGGTCGACCAGTGCTGCCGGACGCCGTCGGCCCACGGAGCGTCGGCGTCCTCCGGCAGGGGGCTGCCCCACAACGCCAGGGCGTCGAGGTAGTCGGCCAGCGCCGCGGCCAGCTCGCCTCTCGCCTGCTCGTGCCGGGCCCGCCGGATCCCGGACTCGAACTCGGCCGCGTCGACAGCGCACCGCTGGTCGAGCAGGTAGCCCCCGGGAACGGTGCGGATCAGGCCGCCGTCGGTGAGGGCGGACCGGGCGCGGTTCACCAGCACCCCGAGGTTCCCCGACGGGTCGCGCGGCGGATCGTCGCCCCACAGGGCGCTGCTCAGGGTGTCGTGGTCGACCGGCGACCCGCGTCGTGTGGCGAGGACCCGGAGGAGCAGCCGTGTCTTGCGGCCGCCGAAGGCGGAGAGCGGCTGCTCCCGACCGTCGACGAGGACGGCGAAGCGTCCGAGGAGGTCGATCCGCACGGCGGGCGCCGCCCCTGTGCCACCCACCCGGTCATTGTGCGGGCAGCCGGCCGTGGTCCGCCATCTTCCTGCAAGGCCCGGTTCCTACGGTCGGCTCCGAGGTCGGCCATCGGGGCCGACGGACCGAGGAGGCACCATGGACGCGCACACCCAGACCGGCGCGGAGCTCGAGCGCAAGGACTTCGCCCACCCCGACGAGACCCGCCCGTTCCCGCTCGGGCGTGCCGACCTGCTGACCATCGGGGGCGCCGAGATCGGTCGGCTCACCCTGGAGCCCGGGTGGCGGTGGTCGGAGCACGTGCGGCCGATCGCCGGCACCGAGCTCTGCGAGGCGCCGCACTTCCAGTACCACGTCAGCGGCGTGCTGCGGATCCGCTCGGCCGACGGCCAGGAGTTCGACGCCGGGCCCGGGCAGGTGACCGCCCTGCCCTCCGGCCACGACGCCTGGGTGGTCGGCGACGAGCCGGTCGTCGTGGTCGACTGGTGGGGAGCGAGCAACTATGCGCGCTGACCTGCCCGCCACGACCGGCCCGCGCGAGGTGGTCGAGCGGTTCAACGCCGCCTTCGGCGACCACGACGTGCCCGCGGCGCTGTCCCTGACGACCGAGGACTGCGTCTTCGAGGACACCGCGCCGCCGTACGGCGTGCGCCACGTCGGCCGCGAGGCGGTGCGCCGCTCGTGGGAGGCGCTGTTCGACGGGGCGCCGGCGGCGAGGTTCCACGCCGAGGAGCTGTTCGTCGCCGGGGACCGGGTGGTGGTCCGGTGGCTCTACTCCTGGGGGGACGGGGAGGACGAGCGCATCCGGGGCGTCGACCTCTTCACGGTGCGCGACGGGCTGGTGAGCGAGAAGGCCGCGTACGTGAAGGGCTGAGACACGACGGCGGCGCCGTCCCGGTGCTCACCGGGACGGCGCCGCCGTGGAACTCGTGGGGCGCTGCGACGTGGTGCGTCAGGCCTTGCCGAGGATGCGGTTGAGGTTCGTGCCACAGACGGGGCAGACGGCCTTCGCCATCCGGGTGCCCTTGTCGTTGACCTTGACCTCGCCCTCGGCCTCGCGCTTCTCCTTGCACTTCACGCAGTAGAACTCGCCGCTCCAGGTCTCCGCCATGACGGCCTCCTTGCTCTATGTCTCTCTCGGTCGTCGCGACGGGGTGGGTAGGGAAGACCCGTCGGAGTCCGACCCAATGCCGTCGGACCGTCCCTGACCCTACGACACGCGGGGCCCGGAGCGTGACAGGCGCACCGGTGAGCGGTGAATCGGGTCACGGCGCGCCGCGCCGGTCGCCAGTACGTTGTGCCCATGCCCGACGACCTGACCGACGATCTGGACCTCACCCACCTGCGCCTCGAGCGGCCCCGCGACGGGGTCGCCGTCCTCACCCTCGACAACCCCGACCAGCGCAACGCGATGTCGGACCAGATGACCGAGTCGTGGGTCCGCGCCGTCGACGCCCTCGCCGCCGACCGCTCGGTCCGCGCCGTCGTGGTGACCGGCGAGGGCTCGGCGTTCTGCTCCGGTGGCAACACCTCCTGGATCGCCAGCGAGCCCGACGCCACCGTCGACCACCTGCGCACCCGGATGATCGCGTTCTACCGGGCCTGGCTCTCGATCCGCCGGCTGGAGGTGCCCACGATCGCCGCGGTGAACGGCCCGGCCATCGGCGCCGGGCTGTGCCTGGCGCTGGCCTGCGACCTGAGGTACGCCGCCGCCGGCGCCCGGCTGGGTGCACCGTTCGTCAAGCTGGGCATGCACGCCGGCATGGCCGGCACCTACCTGCTGCCGGACGTCGTGGGGGAGGCCCACGCCCGGGACCTGCTGCTCACCGGGCGGCTGGTCGACGCCGACGAGGCGCTGCGGCTCGGGCTGGTGTCGCGGGTGCTCGAGCCGGCGTCGTTCCTCGAGGAGGTCCTCGCGACGGCCGAGGGCATCGCCGCCACCGCGCCGATCGCGAGCCGGCTGACCACGCTCGCGCTGCGCGACGGCGGCCACGCCGACCTCGAGACCTGCCTGCAGTGGGAGGCCCTGGCGCAGCCGGTCACCCTGGCGACCGAGGACCTGCAAGAGGGCATCCGCGCCGCGCAGGAGCGGCGCGCCCCGGTCTTCACCGGTCGCTGAGGCGCCACCGGGCACAGGAGGGCATGAGAGAGGCCCCCGTTCCTCCGGTGGACACTTGCCTTCCCCTTGCGAGCGTCCGTCGGTGGGCCGAGGGCCTCATCTGCGGCACACGCTAGGAGGGCGCCCGCCCGGGGGTCAACGCCAGCGCCCCCACCCCTGTGGACAAACCTGTGGACAACGTTGTGGACGAGCCCCGCTGGCGGTGGACGAGCTCGGGACACGCCTGTGGAGGGAGCGGCGGGCGATGCGGTCTCCGACGGGCTGACCAGCGACAATGGCCGTCCACCGGATGTGGACGAAAAGAACTCGGCGAGAATGTGGGAGGCGGTCGGCGTGTCGCAGGAGGCGCAGCGGTACGACGGCGGACCGGTGGCCGCGCTGCGCCGCATCGCCTTCCTCCTCGAGCGCGGGCGCGAGGACACCTACAAGGTCAAGGCCTACCGCAACGCCGCCGCCGCGATCCTGCCGCTGCCACCGGACCAGGTGGCGGCCGCGGCCGCGGACGGCACGCTCACCGACCTGCCCGGGGTCGGGGCCAGCACCGCGAAGGTGATCGCCGCGGCGGTGCGCGGGCGGCTGCCCGACCGGCTGGCGGCCCTCGAGCGCGAGCACGGCGGCCCTCTGACGGCCGGCGGCGGGCAGCTGCGCGCCGCCCTGCGCGGCGACCTGCACTCCCACTCCGACTGGTCCGACGGCGGGTCGCCGATCGAGGAGATGGCGTTCACCGCGATGGAGCTGGGCCACGAGTACCTCGTGCTCACCGACCACTCGCCGCGGCTGACCGTCGCCCACGGGCTGAGCCCCGAGCGGCTGCGCCGCCAGCTCGGGGTCGTCGAGGCGGTCAACGAGCACCTGTCCTCGGTCGGCGGCGGGGGGTTCACGCTGCTGAAGGGCATCGAGGTCGACATCCTCGACGACGGGTCGCTGGACCAGGACGACGACCTGCTCGCCCGGCTCGACGTCCGCGTCGCCAGCGTGCACTCCAAGCTGAAGATGGACGCGGCGGACATGACCAGGCGGATGGTCGCCGCGATCCGCAACCCGCGCACCAACGTGCTGGGGCACTGCACCGGGCGCCTGGTGACCGGCAACCGCGGCACCCGACCGGGCTCGCAGTTCGACGCGCGGGCGGTCTTCGAGGCGTGCGCCGAGCACGACGTCGCGGTCGAGATCAACAGCCGGCCGGAGCGGCGCGACCCGCCCACGCGTCTGCTCGAGCTCGCGCGCGACACCGGGTGCCTGTTCTCGATCGACAGCGACGCGCACGCGCCCGGCCAGCTCGACTTCCCGGTCTACGGCTGCGAACGCGCCGAGGCGGCCGGCATCGACCCGGACCGGATCGTCAACACCTGGCCGCGGGAGCGCCTCCTGACCTGGGCAAACGGGTAGGTTCGGGCCATGTCGACCACGCCGTCCGCCACCGGGCCCCGGCCCGAGGTGGAGGTGCGGCGCTCGAAGCGCCGTCGGCGCACGGTCTCGGCCTACCGCGACGGCGACCGGGTGGTCGTGATGATCCCGGCCTCGCTGTCCCGCCAGGAGGAGGCCGAGTGGGTCGAGACGATGCTCGCCCGCCTCGAGCGCTCCGAGCGCCGGCGCAAGCCCAGCGACCTGGACCTGCTGCGACGCGCGCAGGACCTCAGCGACCGCTACCTGGGCGGTCTCGCGGTCGCGGAGTCGGTCCGCTGGGTCGACAACCAGCAGGCCCGCTGGGGCTCGTGCACCCCCGGCGACCGGACCATCCGGCTCTCCGCGCGCCTGCAGGGCATGCCGCAGTGGGTCGTCGACTACGTGCTCGTGCACGAGCTCGCCCACCTGCTCGAGCCCGGCCACGACGCCAACTTCTGGGGCTGGGTCGACCGCTACCCGCAGGCGGAGCGCGCCAAGGGCTACCTGATCGGCTGGTCGTCGGCGGCGCGCCTGGACCCGCCGCCGAGCGACGAGCTGGACTGAGGCCGGAGCCGGGCGCGCGCCAGCGCCACCAGCTCGACCAGGTCGGCCTCGGGGTCGGGGAGCGCGTCGACCGGCCACCAGCGGACGTCGATCGACTCCTCGCTCACCGCTGGCCCGCGACCGGGCGGGGCGACCGCGACGAACCGGACGTCGAGGTGGTGCACGTCGCCGTGGGGTCCGCAGAAGGGCACCGCGTGCTCGCTGAGCTGGACCGGAACCGGGTCGAGCTCGAGCCCGGGGACGCCGGACTCCTCGAGCGCCTCGCGCAGCGCCGCCCCGGCGAGCGTCGTGTCGCCGGGCTCGCAGTGGCCGCCGAGCTGGAACCAGCGCCGGGCCTTCGCGTGCAGGGTCAGCAGTACGGCGTCGTGGCCGGCGTCGAGGACCAGCGTGCTCGCCGTGAGGTGGTCGGGGCGGCACCCGCGGGTGAGCCCGTCGGGGTGGGCGAGCAGGTGGTCGACGTACCGCCGGCGCAGCCGCTCCTGCTCGGGTGAGGGTGCGACCCAGTGCTCCAGCGCGGCCAGCGCGTCGGCGTGGAGGGTCACTCCGGCGGGTTCGCCGGTGGCTGGTCGTCGCCGAGCAGCTTCTGCAGCTCGGCGTCGAAGTCCTCGTCGCTGAGCTCCGGCAGCGCGGTCGCGTCCTCGCGGAACCCCAGCGGGTCGTCGAGGTCGGCCGCGGTCGGCAGCAGGTCGGGGTGCATCCAGACCCCGTCCCGGGCCTCGGTGCCCTGGCGGGTGCGCAGCGAGCCCCACAGGGTCGAGGCGTCGCGCAGGCGGCGGGGCCGCAGCTCGAGACCGACGAGGGTCGCGAACGTCTGCTCGGCCGGACCACCCGCGGCGCGGCGGCGCCGGAACGCCTCCTGCAGCTTGCCGGCCGACGGCATCCGCTCGGCGGTGGCCTGACCGACCACCTCGTCGACCCAGCCCTCGACGAGGGCGAGGGTGACCTCGAGTCGCTGGAGCGCGGCGTCCTGGGCAGGGGAGCGGGGCAGGTCGAACATGCCGCCCTCGAGCAGCTGCTGCATGGACTCGGGGTTCATCGGGTCCACGCCGCGCATCTGCTCCTCGATGCGGGCCTGCATGCCCTCGGCGTTGATCTCGATGCCGCGCGCGTAGTCGGCGACGGCGCCGATGAGGTGGTCGCGCAGCCACGGGACGTGCGCGAACAGCCGCTGGTGGGCGGCCTCGCGCAGCGCGAGGTAGA
The DNA here is from genome assembly GCA_020636915.1 of Nocardioides sp. Classification (GTDB taxonomy): domain Bacteria; phylum Actinomycetota; class Actinomycetes; order Propionibacteriales; family Nocardioidaceae; genus Nocardioides. The sequence goes on along the minus strand of JACJWV010000004.1, from coordinate 231,923 downwards.
GCAGCACGTCGTCCTCGGTGACGTCGAGGCCATCGGCGAACGCGGTCACGTTGGCCGGGACGAGCGCCGCCCGACCGGGGGTGGCCAGCGGCAGGCCGATGTCGGAGACGCTGAGGACCTCCGAGGCGAGCGTGCCGAGGCCCGAGCCGACCTGCTGGGCGAGCATCCCGCCGACGGCGCGCCCCAGGATGCCGAGCAGCGGCCCGGACATCACCTGCGCCTCTTCCGGGAGTGCCCCGGAGAGGGCGTTGACCGACGACTCCGCGATCGGCTCGACGAGCACCTTCCACACCTCGGTGGTGCCGACGATCCACTCGGCCCGGCTCCAGGCCGCGGTCGAGGTCACGCCCGAGGGGAAGGCGGTGGTCTCGTCGAGCCAGTGGTCGGCGAGGCGGACCGCGTCGGCGACGGCGTCCTGCTGGCGCTGCGTCGGGCTGGGGTCGGGCGCCTGGGCCACCGTCTTGCGGGCGATGTCGAGCGCGAAGTCCCAGTTCAACGGGCCCTCGTGGGGCTGCATGAGGAACTGGAGCTGGCTGAAGATCTGGTTGAGGTCGGGCATCCCGGCACCCGCGGCGCCGCCGGTCGCGCCGCCGAAGGCGCCGCCCATGGCGCCGAAGAGCTGCTCGAAGGGTGTCCCCTTGAACGGGTTCTGACCCTCGTCGGGGGAGTCGGGCGTCTCGCCCGGCTTGTCGTTCATGCCTCCACGGTACGCGCCCCCCACCAAGCCCGGACCCGGCATCGACCCAGCATCCGACCCGGCGGCGGCCCAGCGTCTGGCCCAGCGTCTAAGGTCGACCCGTGACCTCTGCCGTACGACTCGTGGACCTGCGGGAGACACCCCTCGACGTCGCCGAGGTGGTCGCCGCCCTCGACGACGACGCGTCGGGGGGCCTGACCCTGTTCGTGGGCCGGGTGCGCGACCACGACGGCGGCAAGGGCGTGGACGGGCTCGACTACTCCGCCCACCCGAGCGCGCTGGACACGATGCGCGCGATCTGCGAGCGGGTCGCCGCCGAGCACCCCGTCCACGGGGTGGCGGCGGTGCACCGGGTCGGCTCGCTGGCGATCGGCGACATCGCGGTCGTGATCGCCACGACCGCCGCGCACCGCGGCGTCGCGTTCGAGGCCTCGCGGGCGCTCATCGACACCCTCAAGGCCGAGGTCCCGATCTGGAAGCACCAACGCTTCGCCGACGGCTCCGACGAGTGGGTCGGCACGCCGTGAGCCGAGTCGGCGATCACCAGGCGACGCCGAAGCAGCCGACCACCGCGCGCCTCGCGAGTTTGTCTGAACAGTGCTTCTACCCTCGGAGCGTGGAGGTCCTGCTCTGGCTCGTGCCGTCGGTCGTGGTGTCGCTCGTGGCGATGCTCTGGGTCGGCTGGCTGGGCCGCGAGGGCCGTGGCGAGGTCGACCGCGAGGTCGCCGTACGCCGGCTGGCCGGGGCGCTCGAGCCCGACCCGCGCCGCGCCCGCCGCCGCCCGGCACCCGGGTACGCCGCGCCGCCCCCGGTCGCGGACCGGTCGACCGGGATCGCCGTACGGCCCTCCCGCAAGGTCTCTTAGCGGCCCCTCAGGGTCTGTTGGGCCCGACTCAGGGTCGATCTGACAGGCTTGCGCCATGACGCAGCGCACCCTGGCCGGCATCCTGGCCGTGCCGCTGCTCATCGGGCTGTGGGTCACCGCCGCGCTGGTGCCGCTGCCCTACGTCACCTACGAGCCCGGCCTCACCGTCGACGTGCTCGGCGACAACGACCAGGGCAAGCCGATCATCACCGTCACCGGCAAGAAGTCCTACCCCGACGACGGCCAGCTGCGGATGACCACGGTCTACGTCTCCCAGCCCAAGCCCGAGGGCCGCAACAACCTGTTCGAGCTGATGCAGGACTGGGTCAGCAACGAGGACGCGGTCTACCCCTACGACGCGGTCTACCGCCAGGACGAGACCGTGGAGCAGAACCGGCAGGAGGGCGCCAGCCAGATGACCTCCTCCCAGGACGCCGCGACCGCGGTCGCGCTCGAGGAGCTGGGGTACGACGTCACGGAGGTCGTCGTCGCGGACGTGACCAAGGGCGCCCCGGCCGACGGCCGGCTGGAGACCGGCGACGTGATCCTGCGGGTCGAGGGTGAGCCGGTGTCGACCTCGCAGGACGTCGTCGACGCGGTCACCTCGGCGCCCGCCGGCGAGCCCGTGCCGTTCGTCGTCAGCCGCGACGGCGCCCGCACCTCCGTGCAGGTCACCCCCGACACGGTCGACGGCAAGCCGCAGGTCGGGATCTCGGTCGGCGGCCAGGTCAGCAAGAAGTTGCCGGTCAAGGTGACCATCAACCTCGACGAGGGCATCGGCGGTCCGAGCGCGGGCCTGATGTTCTCCCTCGGCATCTACGACACGCTCACCCCCGGCTCGCTCACCGACGGCAAGACGATCGCCGGCACCGGGACGATGGACGCCACCGGTGCCGTCGGCCCGATCGGCGGCATCCAGCAGAAGATCGTCGGCGCGCGCGACGCCGGCGCACAGCTGTTCCTCGTGCCGCCGGAGAACTGCGCGGAGGCGCTCGGCGCTCCGAACGGCGACATGCGGCTGGTCCGCGCCGACACCATGCACGACGCGCGCGAGGCGATCGAGGCCTGGGTGAAGGACCCGGACGCAGACCTCCCCAGCTGTGAGGAGGCGAGCTCGTGAGCGAGTTCGACCCCGGCCTGCTGAACGACCTCGACACCGACCCCGCCCTGGCGGCCGCCGTCCTGGAGATCGAGACCCACGCCGCCACCGAGGGGTGGGACCGGCCGGCCCGCCTCTACGCGCTGGTCGACACCGCCGCGCTGGTCGCGCGCGAGCCCGCCCTCGCCGCGGCCATGGGTCTCGACGAGGCCTCGGCGCAGGGCTCGCTGACCCCGGTCGAGCAGGACCAGCTCGCGCCCGACCAGCCCCTGGAGGTCGCGTTGCAGTCGATCTCGTGGCCGCCGGGGGTCGCGGGCTGCGCCGCGGTCGTCGAGCGGCTGGTGCTGCCGCCGGACGCGGACGCGGAGATCCCGGACGACCGGGTGACGGCCGAGGAGTTCGCCCGCGAGCACCCCGACCGCCAGGAGGTGCGGATCGTGGCGGGTGCGACCCGCGCCGGGGCGACGTACTGTGCGCTGCGACTGCGCGCCCACGACGACGACCAGTCGGTCGTGGGCGGCGCGGACCTCGTGCCCGGGCTGCTCGAGCTGCTCGGCGCGACGCTGGAGGAGGAGACCGAGGAGTGAGCACGACAGGATCGAGCAAGGGGATGGGCACCGCATGAGCGAGCTGTTCGACGAGGCCGCCCAGCCGGCCGGCCCGCCCCCGCGCGGTGGTTCACGCCGGTCCCGCGCGCTGATCATCACCGCCGTCGTGATCGTGCTCGGGTTCCTCGGGCTGAGCACCTTCGCGGGCCTCTACACCGACCGGCTCTGGTACCAGGCCGGCGGCTACGGCGGCGTCTTCTCGACGCTGTTCTGGACCAAGGCGGTGCTGTTCCTCGTCTTCGGCCTGCTGATGGCGACGGTGGTCGGGCTCAACATCTACCTCGCCTACCGGTTCCGTCCGTTCTTCCGCCCCAGCTCCACCGAGCAGAACGGGCTCGACCGCTACCGCGACGCGGTCACCCCGATCCGCACGTGGCTGCTGGTCGGCATCTCGGTCGTCCTGGGCGCGTTCGCGGGCAGCTCGGCGATCGGCGAGTGGCGCAACTACCTGCTGTGGCGCAACGGCGTGCCGTTCGACCAGAAGGACGTCTGGTTCCACAAGGACATCGGCTTCTACGTCTTCGACCTGCCCTGGCTGCACTACCTGGTCGACTTCGCGATGGCGGCGCTGGTGATCGCGATCATCGCGGCCGCCGTCACCCACTACCTGTACGGCGGCATCCGGCTGCAGACGCCGCGCGACCGCTTCTCCGGTGCCGCGCAGGCACAGCTGTCGGTGCTGCTGGGACTGTTCGTGTTGGCCAAGGCTGCCGACTACTGGCTCGACCGCTTCGACCTGGTCAACCAGAGCGGCTCGCTGATCACCGGGATGAACTACACCGCCGACCACGCGGTGCTGCCGGCCAAGAACATCCTGCTCGGCATCTCGGTCATCTGCGCGGTGCTGTTCTTCGTCAACGTCTGGCGGCGCACCTGGCTGCTGCCCTCGGTCGGGCTGGCGCTCCTCGCGGTCTCCGCGATCCTGCTCGGCCTGATCTGGCCGGGGATCGTCCAGCAGTTCCAGGTCAAGCCGTCGGAGGCCGACAAGGAGCAGAAGTACATCGCCGCGAACATCACGGCCACCCGCGCGGCGTACGACATCGACGACGTCGACGTCACCCAGGTCGGGGACGCGACGATCGACAACGTCGACCAGCGCGTGCTCGACACCCAGACCGCCTCGGTGCCGCTGGTCGACCCCAAGCTGGTCAGCCCGACCTTCGAGCAGGTCCAGCAGGGCCGCGCCTACTACTCGGTCGCCGACGTGCTCGACGTCGACCACTACGACATCGAGGGATCGGACCGGGCGCTGGTGCTCGGCGTCCGCGAGCTCGACCAGTCCGGCGTCCCTGACGGCGACCAGAACTGGACGAACCTCCACACCGTCTACACCCACGGGTCCGGCGTGATCGCCGCCTACGGCAACCAGCGCACGACCGACGACGCCCTGCCGGCCGGCACCACCGACGACAAGACCCAGTGGGCGCAGGGCCTGCTGGCGGGTGAGGACGCGCTGTCCACGTCGATCGGCGGGTTCGAGCAGCGGGTCTACTTCGGGGAGCAGAGCCCGGACTACTCCGTCGTGGGCACGGCGCCCGGCGCGAAGTCCGTGGAGCTCGACCTGCCCCTCGGCGACGGGTCCGGCGACGCTGCGGACGCGGACACCACGACGACGTACGACGGCAGCGGTGGCGTCCCGATGGGCAGCACCTTCCGCCGGCTGATGTACGCGGTGAAGTTCAGCGAGCCGAACTTCCTGCTCTCGGGCCGGGTCAACGACAACAGCCAGGTCCTCTACAACCGCGACCCGAGCAGCCGTGTCGAGAAGTTCGCGCCGTGGCTCACAGTCGACAGCGACCCCTACCCGGTCGTCGCCGACGGCAAGATCCTGTGGGTCCTCGACGGCTACACCACGACCGACCGCTACCCGGGCGCGGAGCGCGAGTCGTTCGACACGATGACCAACGACTCGTTGCAGACCAACGACACCCTGCGCACGGTGCCCACCGACGAGGTCAACTACATGCGCAACGCGGTCAAGGCGACGGTGGACGCCTACGACGGCACGGTCCGGCTCTACGCCTGGGACGAGCAGGACCCGATCCTGCAGACCTGGGAGAAGGTGTTCCCCGGAACGGTGCTGCCGAAGTCGGAGATCCCGCAGGCCGTCATGGACCACATGCGCTACCCCGAGGACATGTTCAAGGCGCAGCGCTACCAGTTCGCGCGCTACCACGTGACCAACCCGAGCGACTTCTACACCGGCAACCAGCGGTGGGAGGTCCCGGTCGACCCGAACGCGCCGAGCAGCCTGCAGCCGCCGTACCGGCTCTTCGTCGACCAGCCCGTCGGCAGCGACCCCTCGAGGCAGCAGCCCGTCTTCTCGCTGACCTCGACCTTCGTGCCGTACAAGAAGAGCAACCTGGCCGCGTTCGTCACCGTGAACTCGAACGCGAGCTCGCCGGACTACGGGAAGATGCAGGTCCTCGAGCTCACCGACCAGAGCGCCAAGGGACCGGGGCAGGTCGCCAACGACTTCAACTCCGATTCCGACGTGGCGAACAAGCTCGCGCTGTTCAACCGCAGTGGTGGTCAGGTCATCAACGGCAACCTGCTCACGCTCCCCGTCAACAACGGCTTCCTCTACGTCGAGCCGGTGTACGCCGTCCGCGCGGCGTCCTCGGTCAGCTACCCGAGCCTGGCCTACGTGCTGGTCTCCTACAACGGCGAGGTCGGCATCGGCACATCGCTGCCGGCCGCCATGGCCAACGCCCTCGACCGGTCGCTGCCACCGAGCACCAACGGCGACAACAACGGGAGCTCGGGGAACAACGGGAACTCCGGAAACAACGGGAACAGTGGCGACGGCAAGCCGACCGGCTCGCTGGTCGAGCAGATCAGGACCCTGCTCGACCGGGCCCAGGCCAAGTTCGACCAGGCGGACGCCGCGCTGGCCGACAAGGACACCGTGACCTGGGCCCGGCTGACCGACGAGGGCAAGGAGCTGGTCAAGCGGGCCTACGACCTCGCCAGCCAGTTGCCGGCCGACGAGCGCGGGGGCGGCGCGGGGAGCTCCTCGGAGTCGCCTGCGCCCTCGGAGTCGCCCAGCTCTTCGGCCGGGTGACCTGTCCCACGCCCCTGCGATTTGGGATGCCCGTGGCTATCCACTAACGTGGGGTTCACCGACGCGGGGTGGAGCAGCTCGGTAGCTCGCTGGGCTCATAACCCAGAGGTCGCAGGTTCAAATCCTGCCCCCGCTACAAATCGCCAGAGGCCCTCACAGTCTGACTGTGAGGGCCTCTCGCATGTGCGCAACCGTCTGTGCGCTCATCGAAGCGCGACGGGTGCCTCGGTTCTCTTCGCCGGTGATCGGCTGGCAGTGTGCGCGCCATGTCCGACCCCCACGCAGCGTGCGCCCCGCTGGTCGCCGGCCCGGTGCTCACGGTGGCGACTGGGTGCGGACAGCCGCGGAGCTCCGAATCAAGGGGTGCAAGACCGGATGGAACTGGTCGTCGCGCAAGCTCGTAGACCGACGGGCAGAACCTCGGACCCGATCGGTCCTCCACGCTCAGGCACTCGGTGCCGGCTGACTTATGCCCGTCGGTCTACGACGAGTCTCGGCGAGGGCCCAACGACGCCGCCTGCGTCGAGACCGTCCCGGGCCGCCACTTCATCGATCTCGTCCGGGTCACAGAGAAGTCGTCTTCCCGCGCCGGGCGGTTGACAGTCCCTAACCGTTAGCCATAACTTACCGTAAGTCATGACGAACGCATCCGCCATCCTCGCCGCCCTGGGCGACCCCACCCGCCAGGCGATCCTCGACCTGCTCCTGGAGGGGCCGCAGCCGGTGGGGGAGCTCGCCGCGCTGCTGCCGGTCAGCCGGCCGGCCGTCTCCCAGCACCTCAAGGTGCTCAAGGAGGTCGGGCTGGTGGTGGACCGGCAGGAGGGGACCAGGCGGGTCTATCGCGTGGACCCGACCGGGCTGGCCCCGGTCCGCGCCTACCTCGACCGGTTCTGGACGCAGGCCGTCGTCGCGTTCGCCGAGTACGCCGAGGAGCAGGCCGACCCACCATCCAGCACGGAGAGCAAGGAGAAGGACCGATGACCCAGCAGACCGTCAGCCCGGTGCGCGTGAGCGTGTCGGTGCGGCTCGACCAGCAGCGCTGCTTCGAGGTGTTCACCGACGAGATGACGTCGTGGTGGCCGGAGGGGCACCACATCGGCGAGGCGCCGATCGAGAAGGTGATCGTCGAGCCGTTCGTGGGCGGCCGCTGGTACACGAGGCACACCGACGGGTCCGAGACCGACACCGGGGTGGTGACGGCGTACGACGCGCCCCACGGCTTCACCGTCACCTGGCAGATCGGGGCCGACTGGGCCTTCCACGACGACCTGGTGACGACCGTCGAGGTGAGGTTCACGCCCACCGACGACGGCCGCACGCTCGTCGAGCTGGAGCACCGCGACCTCGAGGCGTACGGCGCCGACGCGGCCACGATGCAGGCGACCTTCGAGGCGCCCGACGCCTGGGGCGGCATGCTCGAGCACTACGCCCAGGTCGCGGAGCGGGGCGTCTAGCTCGCTCGGTGAGCGGTTACGGAGGTCAGCAGCTCCTGGATGGCGGTCGGGGTCAGCACTCGGCCGCTGGAGACGACCTTCTCGTCGACCACCAGCGCGGGGGTGGCCATGACGCCGTACCCGGCGATCTCGGCGTAGTCGGTCACCTTCTCGACGGTCGCGTCCAGGCCGAGGCGGTCGATGGCCTCGTGGGTGGCCTTCTCCAGGGCGACGCAGTTCTTGCAGCCGGGTCCGAGGACCTTGACCTGCATGGCGGGCTCCTTCCGGTGGGTGTCCTGCTCAGGCGAGCAGGAGGTTGAACAGGTAGCCGACGGCGACGATGCCGGCGGCGACGACGGCGACGTAGGTGACCAGCAGCGGCACCCGCAGGACGCGGCGCAGCAGGATGAGCTCGGGCAGCGACAGGGCGACGACGGCCATCATGAACGCGAGCAGGGTGCCCATCGGCAGGCCCTTGTCGTGCAGGGCCACGACGAGCGGCATGATGCCGGCGGCGTTGGAGTACAGCGGGATGCCGATGAGCACCGCGACCAGGACCGCGAACGGGTTGCCAGGGCCGGCGTACCGGGTGAACAGGTCCTCGGGCGCCCAGCCGTGGATGACCGCACCCAGCCCGATGCCGACGAGCAGGTACGGCCAGATCCTGCGCAGGATGCTGGCGACCTCCTCGGCACCCATCTGCAGCCGCTGGTTGAAGGTGAGCGCGGCGGTGTCGTCGACCAGCTGGCCGCCCAGGCGCGTCTCGAACACGAACGGCTCGACCCACCGCTCGACCCCGAGGCGTCCCAGCACCCAGCCCGCGACGATCGCCACGCTCACCCCGGCGCCGACGTAGGCGAGCGTCACCTCGAACCCGAACATCGTCAGGAGCAGCCCGATGGCGACCTCGTTGACCAGCGGGCTGGCGATCAGGAAGGAGAGGGTCACCCCGATCGGGACGCCCGCGGCAACGAACCCGATGAAGGCGGGCACGGCGCTGCACGAGCAGAACGGCGTCACCACCCCCAGCCCCGCGGCCATCACGTTCCCCACCCCCTCGCGGCGCCCTCCCAGCAGTGCCCGGGTGCGCTCCACGCTCATGTAGGAGCGGGCGACGGTGATGACGAAGATGATGCCGGTCAGCAGCAGCGCGATCTTGACGGTGTCGAAGAGGAAGAAGTGCAGCGACTCGGTCACCCGCGCGTCCGGGTCCAGGCCGAGGAGGTCATCGAGCAGGCGGTCCCAGACCTGGCCGTTGAGCCAGTACAGGCCTGCCCACGCCGCCGCGACCGCGACCACGGTGGCGAGGCGGCCGCGGGTCGTGGTGGGAATGTGCTCGACGACGCTCATCCGACTCACCCGTCGGCGGCGTTGGAACCGGCACGGCTGTCGCAGCCACGGGGGGAGGCCGGCGCAGCGGTGACGGGGAGGGCGGACACGAGCCGGTCGACGGCGCCGGGCGCGAGGGTGTAGTCGACCCATCGGCCGCGTTTGGACGCGACCACCAGCCCCGCCTCGCGCAGGACGCGGAGGTGGTACGAGAGCAGGTTCGGTGCCACGGCCACGTGTTCTTGCAGGTCGCACACGCAGGCGGTGCCGGCGCTGAGACGGTGCAGGACGGTCCACCGGACCGGGTCGGCGACCGCGGCCAGCAGGTCACCGCTTCCCGACCAGGACGCGACGGCCTGCTCGTGCGACCGGTAGACCTCAACCGGAGTTGATGCAGTCACCCTTGAAGTGTCTGCCTGCCAGGCCACACCAGGCACGGGTCGCAGGTCCGGGATCGGGGAGGACCTTCGGCGACGCCCGGCGTCGTCGAACCCTCGGTCGAGCGGTGGAGAGTTCACCCACTGTTCGCCTGCGCGGGTCACCGCGACGTATCGACATCGGTCAGTATTCACCCGTGTCGAAGTCTGCTGTGGTCGAGAGCCCGACCGTGACGGTCGCCTGCTGCTCCCCATTGATGGCCGAGCCGTTGAGCCCGGACGCTGCCGCCCGGATCTCACCGCTGCTCAAGGCGCTCGCCGACCCGGTGCGGCTGCGGCTGCTGTCGCTGGTGGCCTCCCACGCCGACGGCGAGGCCTGCGTGTGCGACCTCAACGACGCCTTCGACCTGTCCCAGCCCACCATCAGCCACCACCTCAAGGTGCTGCACGAGGTCGGCCTGCTGGACCGGTCCAAGCGCGGGGTGTGGGTCTACTACCGGGTCAGGGCCGAGGCCCTGACGGACCTGGCCTCGCTCATCGGTGGGGTCGCCCCGTGACCGAGCAGGCGAGCGAGCAGGTGAGCGAGCAGGTCCACGTCGTCCGACGGGCCGGGGCCGAGCTCATCGGCACGGCCTTCCTCGTCGCCGCCGTGATCGGGTCCGGGATCGCGGCCAGCCGGCTGTCCCCGGACGACGTGGGGCTGCAGCTGCTGGAGAACAGCATCATCACCGGCGCCGCCCTGGTGGCGCTCATCCTGGCCCTGCAGCCGGTGTCGGCCGCGTTCAACCCGGTGGTGACCCTGGTCGAGGTCGCCCTCGGCCTGGTCGGCAAGGCCGAGGCCGTCCCGCTGATCGGCGCCCAGTTCGTCGGCGGATTCATCGGCGCCGTGGTCGCCAACATGATGTTCGACCTCGACGCGATCAGCATCTCCACCCACGACCGCACCGGCGCGAACCTGTGGCTCGGCGAGGTGGTCGCCACCCTCGGCCTGGTCCTGGTGATCTTCGGATCCGTCAGGTCCGGGCGGACCGAGACCATCGCGTACGCCGTGGGCGGCTACATCACCGCCGCCTACTGGTTCACCAGCTCCACCAGCTTCGCCAACCCTGCCGTCACCGTCGCACGGATGTTCTCCGACACCTTTGCCGGGATCGCACCCAGCTCGGTGCCGGTGTTCGTGCTCATGCAGCTCCTCGGCGGCGTCCTCGCCGTCGGTGCGGTGAAGCTGCTCTACCCCCGCGCCGACCTGGCCACCCTCGACCCCGAGGCCGCGGCCGGCGGAGCAGGCCGACACCCATGAGCCCAGCCCGACCACCAGGAGGCACCACCGCCGTGACCACGGAGACCAAGCCCACCGTCCTGTTCGTCTGCGTCCACAACGCCGGCCGCTCGCAGATGGCGGCCGGCTACCTCCAGCACCTCGCCGGGGACCGCATCGACGTCCTCTCCGCCGGGTCCCAGCCCGGCAGCCAGATCAACCCCGTCGCCGTCCAGGCCATGGCCGAGGAGGGCATCGACCTCGCCGGCAACCGGCCGAAGGTCCTCACCACCGAGGCCGTCCAGGCCTCCGACGTCGTCATCACCATGGGGTGCGGCGACGAGTGCCCCTACTTCCCGGGCAAGCGGTACGAGGACTGGGAGCTCGACGACCCGGCCGGCCAGGGCATCGACGCGGTGCGACCCATCCGCGACGAGATCCGCAAGCGGGTCGAGGACCTCATCGCCTCACTCACCTAGGGTCCGGGCCGGCACGAGGTCCTGCGCTCGCCGGCGCCTACGGCTCATCGCTTCTTCTTCCGCGGCGCCGGAGCGTCGGGCTCGGGCTCCTGCTCCGGAGTCCGGGCGGCGATGTGCTCCTCGGCCTGGTCCTCGCCCTCGTCGTCGGTCTCGTCGAGCTCGAGGCGGGGCAGCTGGGGCTGCGGTGGCGCGCCGTGCACGCCGGGCTCGGCGGGCAGGTCGGCCAGGCCGTGGGTACGGCGGGCCTCACGGACGCCCTGGGAGATGCTGTGCCACAGGTGGTCGTCACCGATCTCCGCCATCAGGCCCGACCTGCGGAGAGCGCGGCGTACCGGCCACATCACCCGCACCAGGTAGAGGTCGATCCCACGCTTGCGCAGCACCCGCAGCAGGTGGGACAGCGCGTCGGCGCTGGTGACGTCCATCTGGTTGGTGGCCTCGAGGTCGAGGACCAGCACCCGGGTGCCGGGGACGGCCTCCACGCGGGCCAGGACGGCGTCCTGGATCGGCGCCGCCGTCACCCAGAACATCGGCGCGTCCACGCGGAGCACCAGTACCCCGGGGTACGTCGGGCGCTCGGCGTGGTCGCGGACGCTGCCCCAGGCGGCCTTCTCGTGCGGCACCTTGCCCATCACCTCGACGTCGACCCGACTCGAGCGGTAGACCAGGCCGACCACCGAGGCACCGACCGCGAGCAGCAGGCCGTACAGCGGTCCGAGGACTAGCACGCCGGCCGTGGCGATCGCGGCGGCCATCACGTCGTTGCGGCGGATCCGCGCGTAGCGACCGATCGCGCCCCAGTCCATGAGCTTCCACACTGCGTTCACGACGATCGCGCTGAGCACGGCCCGGGGCAGGTCGGCCAGGACGGGCGCGATGGCGACGATGACGAGGAGAGCCAGCACGGCCGCCAGGAGACCGGCCATCTGGGAGCGACCGCGGGCGTCGTCGACCGCTGCGGTCTTCGAGAGGCTGCCGGCCACGCCGATCCCGCCGAACAGTCCGCAGGCGACGTTCGCCGCGCCGGCCGCGACCAGCTCCTGGTCCGCGTCGATGCGGTAGTCGCCCTGGCCGGCGAACAGCCGCGCGGCGCTCAGCCCCTCGGCCAGGCCCACCAGGGCGAGGGCCGCTCCGGCCACCACCAGGGCACCGAGGTCGGCGGTCGCCACCGACGGGATCCCCGGCGTGGGCAGCCCCCGCGGCACCGCACCCACGACCTCGACGCCGTCGGCGGCGAGATCGAGGAGCGAGGACGCGGCGAGCCCGAGGACGAGCACGAGCAGCGCCCACGGGAAGCGCGGCGCCACGCGCTGCCCTCCGAAGAGCAGCAGCAGCGCCAGGCCGGAGACCACCGTGGTGGGCAGGCTCGCGCCGCCGTGGGTGACGTTGGACCCGAGCTCGCCCAGCCGCTCGACGACCTGGCCCTGGGGTGTGGGGACGCCGAGCAGGTGCGGGACCTCGCCCAGGATGACCAGCACCGTCAGCCCGAGCACGAACCCGGTGACGATGGGCTTGGACAGGAACTCCGCGATCCAGCCGATGCCGAGGAACCCGGCCACGACCAGCACCAGTCCCGCGCCGAGCGCGAGGGCGGCGGCGTACGACGCGGCCTGGGCCGTGCCGGCGACGCCGAACCCGGCCAGGAACGACCCCGTGAGCACGGACACGGTCGACACCGGCCCGACCACGAGCTGGCGCGACGAGCCGAGCACCGCGTAGACGACGAGCGCGACCGGCACCGAGTAGAGCCCCACCTCCACCGGGGCGCCGGCGAGCGACGCGTAGCCCAGGGCCTGCGGTACGGCGAGCGCGGCGACCACCGCCCCCGCGACGGCGTCACCGCGGAGCCAGCGCCGCTCGTAGCGGGGCAGCCACCTCGCGATCGGGAGCCGGTGCCACGAGCGCCCGGACCCGGTGCGCACGCCGTCCGTCATGCCGGTCCACCTTCGCCGCCTGTCTGTCGCACGTTAGTGACGTCCGCACGCCGGCGCCGGGGAACCACGGACCTGCCGGCCCGGTTCAGCCCGCCGTCTGGTGGCGGGCCGGCGCGGCGGACTGGATGTCCTCGCCCCACCGGACGCCCTGGTCGTAGGCGAGCGGGTAGACGGCACGCGCGCGCTCGGAGTCGAAGAGCGCCAGCGGGCGCACGCCGACGATCTTCGCCATCTCGCGGTTCGGCCGGATCATGTGGATGTCCGCCTCCGGGTGGCACGCCCGCCAGCGGCCGAGCTCCCGGTCCAGCAGGGCGCCGGCGACGCGACCCATCGGGCCCATGACGCGACCGGCCAGTGGCGCGACGACGATGACCCGGTCCGCCTCGTCCGCCGCGTCGACCGAGGTGACCGACCACATCCCGCCGTCGACGTACAGGCGCCCGTCGATGCGGTGCGGCGGCAGCAGGCCGGGGACGGCCGAGGATGCGGCGACGAGGTCCGCCAGCGCGTAGACGCCGCCGTCGAGGATGTGCCGGCGCCGGCCCCGGACGGTCACGGCCGAGACCGAGACCTGGTGGTGCGTGGACTCGCCGAAGACCATGCGGGCGATGCGGGCGAGCACTCCCGAGCGCGCATTGGGCACCGAGGGCACCGGGAGCTCGGCCAGGTCGTCGTAGGTCAGGCCGAGGGCGATCGCCGAGGCGGTCCAGGACCCGGCCGACGTGCCGAGGGACGGCGCCTCCCCGACGGGGATCCCCGTGCTGGCCAGGCCGGCCGCGACGCCGGCGGTGTAGGCGATGCCGACGACCCCGCCGCCGCCGTACACCATCGCGAGCGGGTGCCGCTGCTCGAGCACGGCGGGGTGGCCGTCGACGTCGACGTTGCCCGCTCGCGAGTGACGCTGCGCCATCACACCCTCCTCCGCTGATAGGTCCACCCTCAGCGTGCGGGGAGCCTGGACGCCGTCAGCAGGGCCGGAATCCCCGGTCGGCGTGCGCCATTGGTCCCGGGCCACCCAGGCGGTCTGGCGCACCGCTTCCTCGCGGACGAGGCGGCCCTAGGGTGGGAGCGTGAACGACGACCACGTGTCAGCCGCCGCCGTCAGCGATCCCTCCTGGGACGTCGTGGTGATCGGGGCCGGCCCGGGAGGTCTCACGTGCGCGGCCTACCTCGCGGCCAACGGCAAGCGGGTGCTGGTGCTCGAGGCCAACCAGGTGGTGGGCGGCAGCACCCAGGTCTTCCGGCGTGCCGGCAACAAGTTCGAGTTCGACGTCGGCACCCACTACGTCGGAGAGTGCGGCCCGGGTGGCCGGATGCAGACCGCGCTGTCCGGGCTCGCGCTGACCGAGCGCATCAACTGGCTGCGCCAGCGTCCGGAGGGCCACTGCCAGATCATGGTGCCGGGGACCACGTTCCAGACGCCGACCGGGTGGGACACCTATCTCGAGCGCCTGGTCGCGGCGTTCCCCGAGGAGGAGCCCGGCCTGCGACGGTGCGTCGGTGTGATGCGCACCATCGCCGCCGGTGAGCGGCCGCGCCTGCGCCCCTTCACCCTCCTGCGATGGGGAGTGCGGCCGATCACGACGCTGATGGCCGCCTGCGGCCTGAGCGCCGACGCGCAGGCGGTGATCCTGGCGGAGAACGGCGACTACACCTGGCCCCCGCACCGCACGCCCACCGCGATGCACGCCGGCTTCCTGCACCACTACCTCCAGGCCGGGGCCTACTACCCGCGCGGTGGCGGCCAGGTGATCGGCGCCCATCTCACCGACGTCGTGCAGTCCTACGGCGGGCGCGTCCGGACCAAGGCCCGGGTCGAGCAGATCGTGATCGAGGACGGGCGCGCGGTCGGTGTCCGCCTCCGCGGCGGCGAGGAGATCCGCGCCGGGGTCGTCGTCTCGGCGGCCGACTTCAAGAGGACGTGGACGGAGCTGGTCGGCGACGAGCACCTGACCCGGCGGTTGCGACGCAGGCTGGCCGGCCTGGAGATGACGCTGCCGATGTTCGCGGTGTACGTCGCCCTCGACGTGGACCTGCGGGAGCGCGGGACGCCGCCGCTGGCCTGGGTGTGGCCGACCAACGACGTCGACGGGTACTACCGCGAGGTCGCCGCGGGCCGCTGTCCCGAGCGCATGCCGGTGGGGATCAGCTGCCCCACCGCCAAGGACCCCGAGGGGACGCACTCGGCTCCTCCCGGCTACTCGACGCTGGAGCTCGTCAGCTGGGCGCCGAAGGAGCACGCCTTCTGGAACGTCGGCGCCGGGCCCGCCGACGGCGTCCGCTACCACCGCGACGAGCACTACCTCCGGCTCAAGGAGGAGCTGACCCAGCGGGTCCTCGACACCGCCGAGCTGCTGATCCCCGACATCCGGGAGCGGATGGTCTTCTGCGAGGCGTCGACCCCGATCACCCAGGAGCGCTTCACGCTCAGCACCGACGGGTCCTGCTACGGCATCGCCCCGCTCCTGAGGAACCTCGGCCCGTTCCGGCCGCGGGTCCGGACCCACGTCCCGGGCCTGTTCCTCGCCGGGGGCAGCACCGAGCACATGTTCGGCATCAACGCCACCATCTGGGGCGGCATGGGCACGGCCGGCGCCGTCCTGGGCCGCGACCTCGTCCAGGAGGTCCGCGACGGCGCCGTCTTCGTGGACGAGACCCGCCTGACGCCGCTCACCGACGACTTCGACCCGCTCCTCGCGTCGAAGCCCGGGTCGGCGATCCTCCGGCCGGTGCGCCGCCGGCCGCGGGCGACCGCCGCGGCCGGCTGAGCCCGACCAGCGGCCCTCGGCGGGGGACTTCGGGCCCTACCCGGCTGTCCACCGCCGGCGAGATGCTGAGGGAGGTCGCCGGTCCGCAGGAGGCAGCCGATGGAACCCCGAGTCATCGACACCGCCGGCGTGCAGGCCCTCGTCGACGCGCTCCTCGCCCGCGGCTACACGGTCGTCGGTCCGACCGTCCGGTCCGGGGCGATCGTCAACGCCCCGATCACCTCCGTCGAGCAGCTCCCTCGGGGCTGGGGTGACGACCAGGAGGCGGGCCGCTACCGGCTGCGCGGCCGTGGGGACGACGCGCTCTTCGGCTTCGCGTCCGGCGCCCAGTCGGCCAAGCCGGTCTTCTTCCCCACCGAGGAGGTCCTCTGGCGGGGCCGCCGGACCCCGGACGGGTTCACCGTCGAGGCCGAGGACCTGCAGGACGACCGGCGGGACGACCAGCCGGGCGCGGACGCGCCGTACGCCCTGCTCGGCGTGCGCTCCTGCGACCTCGCGGCGATCGGCATCCAGGACACCGTGCTCACCGGCCGGCGCCCGGACGCGGCGTACGCCGCGCGTCGGGCCGCCGCCTTCGTGGTCGCGGTCACCTGCTCGGACCCGGGTGGCACGTGCTTCTGCGTGTCGACCGGCACGGGCCCGCGACCCGGGCCCGGGCGCGGAGCGCCGTACGACCTGGCGCTCACCGAGCTGCTCGAGCCCGGGGCGCACCGGTTCCTGGTCGAGGTGACCAGCGACCGCGGCGCGGAGGTGCTGGGCGACATCGGTTCGACGTCCGCGACAGCCGCCGACCTCGAGGCAGCTGACGGTGTGGCCGACCGGGCCGCGCGCCGGATGGGCCGGGAGCTGGAGACCGACGGGCTCAAGGAGCTGCTCTACGCCGCTGCGGAGAGCCCGGTCTGGGACGACGTCGCGACCCGCTGCCTGGCCTGCGCGAACTGCACGGCCGTCTGCCCCACCTGCTTCTGCACCGACGTCGAGGACGTCACGGACCTCACCGGGTCGCTGGCCGGGCGCAACCGCGTGTGGGACTCGTGCTTCGACGCCGACTTCTCCCTGCTCCACGGCGGTCGGGTCCGCGCCTCGACCGGTTCCCGCTACCGGCAGTGGATGACCCACAAGCTCGCGGCGTGGATCGACCAGTTCGGCATGTCGGGCTGCGTGGGCTGCGGCCGCTGCATCACCTGGTGCCCGGCCGCCATCGACATCACCCACGAGGCGGCGGTCCTCCGGCGCGAGGCCGCCGAGCAGGAGGCGCTGCCATGAGGAGCATCCCCGAGTACCTGCCCGCCCACCCGTTCTTCGCCGGGCTCGACGACCGGTGGATCGAGCTCGTGACCGGGTGCGCGGTGAACGCCCACTTCCGCGCGGGTCAGCAGCTCTTCCACGAGGGGGAGCCGGCCGACACCTTCTACGTGGTCCGCAAGGGCCGCATCGTCATCTCGACGCGGACGCCGACCGGGTCGGTCGTGCTGGACACCGTCCACGAGGACGACGTGCTGGGCTGGTCGTGGCTCGTGCCGCCGTACCGCTGGACCTTCGACGCCCGCGCCACCGACGAGACCAGCGCGGTCAGGTTCGATGGCGCGTGCCTGCGGCAGAAGTGCGAGGCGGACCCCGAGCTGGGGTATGCGCTCCTCCAGCGCGTCGTGCAGGCGATGTCCGAGCGGCTGCGCTCGGCCCGCGTGCGGCTGCTCGACCTCTACGGGGCTCCGACGTGACGACGGCATCCCCGACGGCTGCCCGGCCGTTCCGATCCGCGATGGTCCCGCGCCGGTTCGTCGTCCGGTCGTCGCGGCCCGACACCCGCGACACCCGCACGCTCGAGCTGTCCCCGGTCGACGGTGGTCCCCTGGCGTTCGACGCGGGCCAGTTCACGATGCTGCTGGCCTTCGGGGTCGGGGAGGTGCCGATCTCGATCAGTGGCGACCCGACGGCGCCGGACCCGCTCGTGCACACGATCCGGGCCGTCGGCCCGGTGTCGCGGGCGCTGGCCGGCGCCTCGCCGGGCACGGTGCTCGGGGTCCGCGGACCCTTCGGCACCGGCTGGTCGGTCGGGGACGGACGGGGCGGCGACGTCGTCTTCGTCGCCGGCGGGATCGGCCTGGCGCCGTTGCGCCCCGCGATCCGGGAGGTGTGCGCTGCGCGCGCCGACTACGCCCACGTCGCCGTGCTGTACGGCGCCCGCACGCCCGACGACCTGCTCTACGCCGACGACCTCCAGCGTTGGGCAGGGGAGCACGACGTCGAGGTCCAGGTCACCGTCGACCACGGACAGCACGCCTGGCGCGGCCGGGTCGGTGTGGTGACCGAGCTGGTCGCCCGGGCGCGGTTCGACGGTGCCCGCACGCTCGGACTCGTCTGCGGCCCCGAGGTGATGATGCGCTACTCGGCGCTCGCGCTGCTCGACCGTGGCGTGCGCAAGGACCGGGTCCGGCTCTCGATGGAGCGCAACATGCAGTGCGGCGTGGGTCTCTGCGGCCACTGCCAGCTGCGCGAGTACTTCGTCTGCGTCGACGGTCCGGTGCTGCCGTACGACGCGCTCGAACCGCTGATCTCGCGGGCGGAGCTCTAGTCGTGTCGCGTCCGAAGCTCGCCGTCTGGAAGTTCGCCTCGTGCGACGGGTGCCAGCTGACCCTGCTCAACTGCGAGGACGAGCTGATCCCCCTCGCCGGCGAGGTCGAGATCGCCTACTTCCCCGAGGCGACGCGCGCCGTGGTCGAGGGCCCCTACGACCTCTCCCTGGTGGAGGGCTCGATCACCACGCCCGGCGACCTCGAGCGGATCGAGCAGGTCCGGCGGGCGTCGCGCCGGCTCGTGACGATCGGTGCCTGTGCCACCGCCGGAGGCATCCAGGCGCTGCGCGACTTCGCCGACGTCGACGAGTTCCGCTCGATCGTCTACGCCCACCCCGAGTACGTCGAGACGCTGGGCCAGTCGACACCGGTCGCCGCCCACGTCCCGGTCGACTTCGAGCTGCGCGGCTGCCCGATCGACCGGGGTCAGCTGCTCGAGGTGCTGTCGGCCGAGATCCAGGGTCGCGCCCCGCGGATCCCCCGGCACAGCGTCTGCTTCGAGTGCAAGCGGCGCGGCACCGTGTGCGTCACGGTCGCCCACGGCACGCCCTGCCTCGGCCCCGTCACCCAGGCGGGCTGCGGCGCGCTCTGCCCGGCGTACGAGCGTGGCTGCTACGGATGCTTCGGCCCCCAGGACACGCCCAACACCGCGTCGATCGCGGCCCGGCTGCGGCGCGACGGCATGGCAGAGGACGAGGTGCTCCGCGTCTTCCGGACGTTCAACGCGGGCGCGGAGGCCTTCCGTCGCGAGAGCGTCCGCCACGAGGCCGGCGCTGGTGTCGGACGGGGCAGGAAGGGGGAGCCGTGAACCACAAGCTCACCGACGGTGGCCACGTGATGCAGGTCGGCACCCTGGCCCGGGTCGAGGGCGAGGGCGCGATGCACATCGAGCTCCGCGACGGCCGGGTCACCGACGTCCGGCTGCGGATCTACGAGCCCCCGCGCTTCTACGAGGCGTTCCTCCGCGGCCGGGCCTGGACCGAGCCGCCCGACATCACCGCGCGGATCTGCGGGATCTGCCCGGTGGCCTACCAGACGAGCGCCTGCTGGGCGATCGAGGACGCCTGCGGGGTCGCGGTCCCGGAGGAGGTCCGCCTGATGCGGCGGCTGCTCTACTGCGGCGAGTGGATCGAGAGCCACGCACTGCACGTCTTCCTGCTGCACGCACCGGACTTCCTCGGCTACGACGGCGCCATCGAGATGGCGGCCGACCACCCGGACGTGGTCGAGACGGGCCTGCGCCTGAAGAAGGCCGGCAACGACCTGATGCGGGTGGTCGGCGGACGGTCCATCCACCCGGTCAACGTGCGCGTCGGCGGCTTCTACCGGATGCCGCTCGCGGTGGAGCTGCAGACGCTGCGCCCCACGCTCGTCCGGGCGCTCGAGGACGCCGTCGAGACCGTCCGGCTCGTGGCGGGCTTCGACGTCCCGGACTTCGAGCAGCCCTACGAGTACGTCGCCCTGCGTGCTCCCGAGGGCTACCCCATCGAGGTCGGCAGCGTGGTCACCTCCTCCGGACGGTCGTTCGAGGTGCGCGACTTCGCCACGCACGTCGAGGAGCTGCACGTCGCCCACTCGAACGCGCTCCACGCCCGGCTGGACGGCGGCGACCGCGGACCGTACGTCGTGGGACCGCTCGCCCGGTACACACTCAACCACGACCGGCTCTCGCCCCTGGCGCGGCAGGCGGCCGCCGACGCCGGACTCGGGGACACCTGTCGCAATCCCTTCCGCTCGATCGTCGTACGGGCCGTCGAGATCGTGGAGGCGGTGTCCGAGGTGCTGCGCATCGTCGACGGCTGGACGGACGGGGCGGCCCCGAGCGTCGCCGTACCCCCGCGCGCGGGTGAGGGCTTCGGTGCTTCGGAGGCGCCACGAGGCGTGCTCTTCCACCGCTACGTGCTCGATGCCGACGGGCTGATCCGCGACGCGCAGATCGTGCCCCCCACCTCGCAGAACCAGGCGGGCGTGGAGGCCGACCTGAGGAGGCTCGTGGAGGGCTGGACCGGCCTCGACGACCACGCGCTGCAGCACCGGTGCGAGCAGGCGATACGCAACTACGACCCGTGCATCTCCTGCGCCACCCACTTCCTCGACCTCACGGTGGACCGGCGATGACCGCGTCCGCCCTCGTGGTGGGGCTCGGCAGCAGGGACCGCGGCGACGACGGGATCGGACCGGCGGTCGCGGAAGCCGTCGCCACGCTGGCGTTGCCGGGGGTCCATGTCGTCGAGCAGGAGGACCCGACCGCGCTGCTCGACCTCGTCGCGGAGCACGACGTGGCCGTCGTGGTCGACGCCGTCCGGTCGGGCAGCCCACCCGGCACGGTGCGGGCATGGGACGTCGGGGCGGCACCGGCGCCGGCCGACGGATGGACCGCCACCGGGCGCGGCGGAACCCATGCGTTCGGTCTCGCCACGGCCGTCGAGCTGGGTCGGGCGCTCCATCGGCTCCCGCCCCGGTTGGTGGTCGTCGGGGTGGACGGTGCGGACTTCGACATCGGGGCGCCGCTGTCCGCCGCCGTCGCCGCAGCCGTTCCGGCCGCCGTGGCCGGGGTGTGCAGCGCACTGAGGGAGGTGGGCGTCGATGTGCCTGGGTGAGCTCGCACAGGTCCTGACCGTGACCGGAGAGGGGACCGCCGTCGTACGACGGGAGGGCCGGCCGACATCGAGCATCTCGCTCCTGGCGCTGGCCGAGCCGGTCGCGGCCGGGGACTGGGTGCTCGTGCACTCCGGCTTCGCCCTGCACCGGCTCACCCCCGACGAGGCCCGGGACGCCGCGGCGATCCGGGCAGTGAACGACCCACAGGAGGTGACCCCGTGAACCCGACCCGCCGCACCGGCATCCTGCTCGCCCTCGTCACCGCGGGCGTCAGCGGGGTCTCGGTCTTCGTCAACTCCTACGGCGTCGCGAGGTTCGGCGACCCGACCGCCTACACGACCGGCAAGAACGTCGTCGCCGCCGTCCTGCTCCTCGGCGTGGTCGCCGCCGGCTCGCGGTCGGGCGCCCGCCTGTCCCGGCCCCGCCGCGCCGGCCAGTGGTGGGGCCTGGCCGCCGTCGGCCTGATCGGCGGCAGCGTGCCCTTCGTGCTGTTCTTCGAGGGTCTGGCCCGGGCCTCCTCGGCCCAGGCGGCGTTCCTGCACAAGTCCCTGGTGCTCTGGGTCGCCCTGCTCGCGGTCACCGTGCTCGGCGAGCGGCTGCAGTGGGGCCACTGGCTCGCGATCGGGCTCCTGGTCGTCGGCCAGGTCGGGCTGGTCGGCGGCGTGCCCGGCGGCTGGGGGAGCGCGGAGACGATGCTCCTGGGAGCCACCCTGCTCTGGGCGGTCGAGATCGTCGTCGCGAAGCGCCTGCTCTCCGACCTGTCCTCCTGGACCCTCGCGGTCGCCCGGATGGGTCTCGGATCGGTCGTCCTGCTCGGCTGGGTGGCGGCCCGCGGTGACCTCGGCGCGCTGACGTCGCTCACCGGCGAGCAGGCGCGGTGGCTGCTGCTGACGGGCGCGCTCCTGGCGGCGTACGTCGCCACCTGGTTCGCCGCTCTCGCGCGGGCCTACGCGGTCGACGTGACCGCGGTGCTGGTGCTCGCCGCGCCGCTGACCGCGGTGCTCGACGCCGCGGCCAAGGGCACAGCGATCGGCCCGCAGCTCGGCTGGCTGGCGATGCTGGTGCTCGGCGGCGCGCTCGCGGCCGGACTCGGCTGGCGGGGACGGGAGGCCACCGTTGCCACGTGAGGAGCCGGCACCGGGCGCGAGCGGGGCACTGCGCTTCGCCCGCTACGCCTACCCGCCCAACGAGCTCGGCTACTGCGGACCGGACGCCTCCCGGCAGCTGCTGGAGCAGGTGGCCGCGGGCGTCGACGACGGTGACCTGCGCCGGCTGCTGGCCGGCTTCGAGGGCGCCTGGCCCTACCTGCAGCTGATCGCCGCCGCCAACGCCGTCGCCGACCCACTCGACGCCCGGGTCGTCGAGGCCTACTGGGTGGGCAACGACATGCTCGGGCGCGTCGGCCACCGGCTGATGGGGGACTCGCTCGAGGCGCGGTTCCGTGACCGGACCGGCCGGTCGTGGAACCGGCTCGTCGACGCGGTGCCGCTGGGCGCCGTGCCGCACCACTCCTTCCACGTCTTCGGGGTCTACCCCTGGCTCGGGCTGCTCCGGGAGGGCTGGACGGTGGAGCCGCTCCGGGTGCTCGACCGGTGCCGGATCCGGTGGGGACGGGTCCTCGGCGTGCATCCCGGCGAGGTCGTCGTGCGCTCGCGGCCACTGGAGTGGAACGGCCGCGCGCTCACCTTCGGGGCGCCCCGGGAGGAGCGCGCCCTGACCGGGACGGACTCGCTCGCGCTCACGGGGCCCCTGCAGCCGGGGGACTGGTGCGCGCTGCACTGGGACTGGGTGTGCGAACGGCTCGAGCCGCGACAGCTCGCCGCCCTGCGCAGCGTCACCCTCGGCCAGCTGGCCGTCGTCAACGCGCTCCCGGTGCCTGCCCCCGCTGCCGTCCTCTCGTGAGCTCGGGCCGAGCTCAGCCCGAGCTCAGGCCGGGCGGGAGGTCACCTGCGTCCCGGCGGTGCCCTCGACGATCTGGTGGATGTCGTCGAGCGAACCGATGGCCGCGCGGCCGCCGGTGGCCTCGACGAACCGGCAGGCGGCCTCGACCTTCGGGCCCATCGACCCCGCCGGGAACGAGGTGGCCCGCAGCTCGGCCGGTGTCACGCGCTCGAGCCGGCGCTGCTCGGGCGTGCCCCACCCGACGTACACCCCGTCCACGTCGGTCGCCATGACGAGCAGGTCCGCGTCCACCTGACGGGCGAGGAGCCCGCTGGCGAGGTCCTTGTCGATGACGGCCTCCACGCCGACGAGGGTCCGATCGGCCCCGGGGTCGAACATCGTGGGGATGCCCCCGCCGCCGGCGCAGATGAGGACGACGCCCTGGTCGAGCAGCCACCGGATCGGCCGGATCTCGAAGATCCGGCGGGGTTCCGGTGACGGCACGACCCGGCGCCAGGCGTCGCCGTCGGGCTTGAAGGTCCACGCCTTCTCGGCCTCGAGGCGGCCCGCCTCCTGCTGGGTGTAGACGGGACCCACGAACTTCGTGGGGTCCGAGAACGCCGGGTCGTCGTGGTCGACCTCGACCATCGTGAGGATGGTGGCCAGCGGGACCTCCTGGGGCAGGACGTTGCCCAGCTCCTGCTCGAGGACGTACCCGATCATGCCCTCCGACTGCGCGCCCAGCATGTCGAGCGGGTACGGCGCCACCTCGGTGTACGCCGCCGCCTGGAGCGCCAGCAGCCCGACCTGGGGGCCGTTGCCGTGGCTGAGCACCAGCTGGTGCTCGGTCGCGACGACGGCGAGCCCAGGTGCCGCCGATCGGACGTTGGCCCGCTGGGCCTCGGCGGTCATGGGCTCACCCCGCCGGAGCAGCGCGTTGCCACCCAGGGCCACCACCACACGCATCGGTCGGCCCTCGTCAGCGGTAGTCGGGCACGGGCTCGGGTTCGGTCATCTTGCCGTGCTGCATGCGGTAGACGGGGTAGCCGAGCACCAGCGCACCTCCCGCGAGCAGGAACGGTCCCCAGTAGATCCAGAAGCTCTCGCCGGTGTAGCGCGAGTACCAGATGAACAGCACCGAGAACACCAGGGAGACGGCCGCGACCACGACGTCACGGACGAAGCGAGGCGTCTCCATCGCCTGGTGGTCGGCGAACCGCCACTTCAGCTGTGCCAGCGCCGAGAAGCCGTAGGGGATCGCCGCCGTAATGCCCGTCATCAGGACCAGCGTGGTGAAGACCGTGGACCCGTTGGAGCCCAGGTAGTTGATGATCATCGCGATCGACGCGAGCGTGGTCGACACGACGATGCCGAAGGCCGGCACGTTCCTGGGGGAGATGCGGCCGAACTGCTCGGGGAAGAGCCCGTCGTTCGCGGCTGCCTTGGGCATCTCCGCGCAGATCATCGTCCACCCGTTGAGCGCCCCGATGCCGGAGATGATCACCACGACGCTCATCACGTTGCCGGCCCAGCTCCCGCCGAACATCTCGTTGACGGCGTCGGAGAACGGGGCCGTCGAGTTCGCCAGCGTGGACGTCGGGAGGATGCCGAAGACGGCGATCAGCGAGAGCATGTAGACGACCGCCGTCGCCAGGGTGCCGAGGATCGTCGACCGCGGGATGTTCCGGTCGGGGTCGTGCACCCGTCCGGCGGCCACGGCGGCCACCTCGACGCCGAGGTAGCTGAACAGGGCGATCGCCATGCCGCCGCCGATCGCGCTCACGGCGCTCTCGCCGCTGACGTTCCACGGCGTGTAGTTGGCGGTGCTGATGAAGAACAGGCCGACGGTCGCCATGAAGGCCAGAGCGACGAACTTCAGCACGGTGGTCACGACCTGGACCGCACCGATGTTGCGGATGCCGGAGAGGTTGACGAAGGCGGGCAGCCAGAGCCCGACGAGGACGAGGAGCACCGAGTAGAACCGGTTGTGGCCGGTGTTGACGAACTCCTCGACGTACAGCACCCACCCGACCGCGATGGCGGCGTTGCCCGCCCAGGCCGTGATCCAGTAGGACCAGGCGTTGGCGAAGCCGAGCGGGTTGCCGAACGCCGAGCGCGAGTAGGCGTAGGGGCCGCCGTCGGCCGGCATCCGCCGCGACAGGGCGGCGAACAGCAGGGCCAGGGCGAGCGCGCCCACCGTGGTCAGACCCATCGACACCAAGGTGATCGGGCCGTACGACGCAAGTGAGGTCGGCAGGTTGAAGATGCCGACACCGATGATGCTGCCCATGATCAGGGCGATCGCCGTGGTCAGGCCGAACCCTTGCTGGTCGGTCGATCCGCGGTGCTCGCTCGGGTGGGCCGTGACTGAAGAGGACATGGCTGAACCCTTTCGCGCCGGTCGGGCTCAGGCGTTGGTCGCCGGCCTCCAGCGACGTCATCAGGGTCCCAGGGCCGCCGCGGGTCACCCAGAGTCGAATGACCCACGGTGCTGGGACCAGTGGGTGGCTCGGTCCGTCGTCACCCGAGGGTCGCGACGAGGACCGCCTTGATCGTGTGGAGCCGGTTCTCGGCCTGGTCGAAGACGATGCTGGCGTCGGAGGTGAAGACCTCGTCGGTCACCTCCAGGCCGCCGAGCATCCCGGTCTCCGTCATGATCTCGCGGCCGACCACGGTGTTGGTGTCGTGGAAGGCCGGCAGGCAGTGCATGAAGCGCACCGACCGGTTGCCCGAGGCCCTCAGCAGCGCGGCGTTGACCTGGTACGGCGTCAGCTGCGCGACCCGGTCGTGCCACACGTCCTTCGCCTCGCCCATCGACACCCAGACGTCGGTGTGGACGAAGTCCACGCCGTCGACGGCGGCTGCGGGGTCGTCGGTCACGGTGATCCGGGCCCCCGTGCGCTCAGCGATGTCCTGCGCCAGGACCAGCACGTCCTGGGGAGGCTGCAGGTCCGCCGGGCCCGCCAGCCGGACGTCGCTGCCCATCAGCGCGCCCATGACCAGCAGCGACCGGCCCATGTTGAACCGGCAGTCGCCCAGGAAGGCGTAGGCGAGCCCGTGGTACGGCTTCCCGCTCGCCTCGTGCATCGTGAGGAAGTCGGCCAGCATCTGGGTGGGGTGCCACTCGGCGGTGAGGCCGTTGTAGACCGGCACGCCCGCATGCCGGGCCAGCGTCTCGACCTCCTCCTGGCTGTTGCCGCGGAACTCGATCGCGTCGTACATCCGGCCCAGGACGGCTGCGGTGTCGGCGATCGACTCCTTGTGCCCCAGCTGGGAGCCGCTGGGGTCCAGGTAGGTGACGTGGGCGCCCTGGTCGAAGGCCGCGACCTCGAACGCCGAGCGGGTGCGGGTGGAGGTCTTCTCGAAGATGAGCGCGACCTCCTTGCCCGCGAGCGTGCGGTGCTCGGTCCCGGCGTACTTCGCGAGCTTGAGCGCCTCGGCGAGCTTGAGCAGGTGCCGGAGCTCGGCGGGCTGGAAGTCGATCTCCTTGAGGAACGACCGGTTCTTCAGGTTGTACGACATGGTGTCCTCTCCCTCCTCCCTCAGAACGCGGGGTCGCGCTCGATCGGGCACGTCATGCAGTGCGAACCGCCCCGGCCGCGGCCGAGCTCGAACCCCTCGATCGTGATGACCTCGATGCCGGCCTTGCGCAGTGCGGCGTTCGTGCCCGTGTTGCGCTCGTAGGCGATGACGACCCCGGGCTCCAGCGCGACGAGGTTGTTGCCGTCGTCCCACTGCTCCCGCTCGACGGCGAAGGAGTCGCCACCGGTCTCGATCACCCGCATCTCACCGACGCCGAGGGCGTGGCCCATGACGTCGGGCAGCGACTTCGACTGCTCCTCGATCACGAGCTCCTCGGCCGACAAGCCGGGGCGGATCGCCCAGGTGCGCGCGCCGTAGATGACCTTCGGGAAGAGGGTGACCAGGTCGCGGTCGCACATGGTGATGACGGTGTCGAGGTGCATGTAGCTGCGCGAGGCGGGCAGCAGCACGGCCAGCACCTGCCGCGCCGCGCCGGCGCGGAAGAGCGAGCGCGCGATCCACAGGACCGCTTGCGGCGTGGTCCGCTCGCCCATGCCGATCATCACGGTGCCGTTGCCGATCGGCTGGACGTCCCCGCCCTCGACGTGGGCGCGGCCCCAGTTCTCGTCGGCGCCGCCGAGCCAGATGGGGAAGTCCTCGGACGCGAACATTGGGTGGAACCGGTAGATCGTCTCCATGATGAGCGTCTCCGGCTTGCGCGCCGGCTTCGTCATCGGGTTCAGCGTGACGCCACCGAAGATCCAGCACGACGGGTCACGCTGGAACATGAAGTTGGGCAGCGGCGGCAGCATCATCGTCGTCGGGTCGGCCGACTCCCACACCAGGCCGAGGTTCTGCTCGATGTCGGCCTTGGTGATCCCTCCGATGAGCAGGTCCGCGATCTCGGCGGCGTCGCCGCTCGTGACCCACTCCTGCGCCCACGGGGCGGCGGTCACGCCGACCTCGAGCTCGTTGAGGAGGTGGGCGCCGATCCACTTCCTCGCCTCCATGTCGGCCAGCGCCTCGGCGAGCAGCTCCTCGGCGAGGAACACCTCGATCCCGTGGTCGCGCATCACCTCGCAGAACATGTCGTGCTCCTGCTCGGCCCGGCTCACCCACAGCACGTCGTCGAACAGCAGCTCGTGCGCGGTCGACGGTGTCAGGCGGCTGTGCTCCAGGCCGGGTCGGTGCACCAGGACCTTGCGCAGTCGTCCGACCTCGGACTCCACCGCGAACGTCATGTCGTCCACCCCCTCGTCCAGGGGCGCGCCTTGCGCTCCACCCGCCATCGTGCGACGCGGGCGGCGCGACCGGCGAGGGTCCAAAGACCTCGGGCCTGTCGGACGGTGGGCCTTGAGGACCTGCCTCGACCCTGACTAGCGTCGAGAGGGCGTCGTCTCGCACGCGGCGGCGGTCGGGGAGGCAGACATGACCACGACAGCACCTGACCAGAGGTCCGACCGCTGGTACGCGCTCCGGGGCGAGGAGGTTGCCGGTCGGCTCGGCGTGGACCCAGCGCGCGGCCTGACCGGCCCGGAGGTGGAGGAGCGGCTGGCGAGGTTCGGCCCGAACGCCCTCCCGACCGAGGCGCCCCCGAGCGTGTGGGTCGTCGCGCGCGGGCAGCTGGTCAACCCGATGAACATCATGCTGCTCGTCGTCACCGCGGCGTGCCTGCTCATCCGCGAGATCTCCACGGCCATGGTCGTCCTCGGTCTGGTCACCTTCAACGTCGTGATGGGCTCCAAGCAGGAGCTGGCCGCACGTGCGAGCGTGGACGCGCTCGCCCAGCTGCAGGTGCCGAGGGCTCGGGTGCTGCGCGACGGTCGGGTCGACGAGGTCGAGTCGCCGAGCCTGGTACCCGGCGACATCGTGCTGCTCGAGTCCGGTGACGTCGTGCCCGCCGACGGCCGACTCCTGACCGCGCGCACGCTGGAGCTGCAGGAGGCCGCGCTGACCGGCGAGAGCGCGCCCGTCCCGAAGGACGCCGGGCTCCTGCCCGACGAGGACGTCGCCCTGGGTGACCGCACCAACCTGGTCTTCCAGAACACCCAGGTGACCCGTGGCACGGCCACGACCGTCGTGACCGAGACCGGCCTCGCGACCCAGATCGGCCGGATCGCCGACCTGGTGTCGGCCACCCAGCGCACGCGTTCGCCGCTGCAGGTCGAGCTCGACGGGCTGACCAGGATCTTCGGCGCGGTCGCGTGGGTCGTCGTCGGGGTCATGGCCGTCATCGGCCTCGCGCGCGGCGAGGAGGGCAGCACCCTGGTGCTGCTCTGCGTCACGACCGCCATCTCGGCGATACCCGACGGCCTGCCCACCTTCGTCCAGGCCATGCTGTCCTCCGGCGCCCGGCAGCTCGCGGCCGCCAAGGCGGTCGTGAAGTCGCTCAACGACGTGGAGACGCTCGGCGGGACCACGGCGATCAACACCGACAAGACCGGCACGCTGACGATGAACGCGATGACGGCGACCACGATGCTCGCCGGCGGTCAGTGGTTCCGGGTCCAGGGGCCGGGCTACGAGAAGACCGGCGCGATCCTGCGGACCGCCGGAGGAGACCTGCCCGACTTCAGCCGGTTGGCGCTGGGCCTGACGCTCTCCACGGACGCGACCGTCTCGGACTCCGGGGACGTGATCGGCGACCCGACCGAGGCCGCGTTCGTGGTGCTGGCCGCCAAGATGGGCGTCGACGCCGAGGAGACCCGGGCAGCGGTGCCGCGCCGCACCGAGGTGCCCTTCGACTCCGACTACAAGTTCATGGCGACGTTCCACGACCGCCCTGCCGACCTGGGGGCCGGCATCCTGCACGAGCCGCACTTCGCCTGCGTGAAGGGCGCGCCCGACGTGGTGATCGACCGCTCCGGGACGGCGTTGTGGAACGGCGGCCTGGTGGCGATCGACGAGGTCCGCGAGGAGCTGCTCGCGGCGAACCGGGAGCTGTCCGAGCGCGGCCTGCGCGTGCTCGCGTTCGCCGCTCGCGACCTCGACGACGCCGCGATGACGGCCGCGCTCGTCGACCCGATGGCGGCCGTCCAGGACCTGGTGCTGGTGGCGCTCGTCGGCATCATGGACCCGCTGCGCACCGAGGCCACCGACGCCGTGCGGGCGGCGCTCGGCGCCGGCATCGACGTCCGGATGATCACCGGCGACCACACCATCACCGCCCGGGCGATCGCCGACGAGCTCGGGCTCGGCGAGGGCGTGATCACCGGCACCGAGCTCCAGAGCCTCACCGACGAGGAGCTGCTGGAGCGTCTGCCGCGGCTGCACGTCTTCGGCCGGGTCGCTCCGGAGGACAAGCTGCGGCTGGCGCGGCTGATGCAGGAGTCCGGTGAGGTGGTCGCCATGACCGGCGACGCGGTCAACGACGCGGCCGCGCTCAAGCAGGCCGACATCGGCGTCGCGATGGGCAGCGGGTCGGAGGTCTCCAAGCAGGCCGCCAAGGTGGTCCTGACCGACGACAACTTCGCCACCCTCGTGCACGCCGTCGACGTCGGTCGCGACATCTACCGCCGGATCTCGACCTACGTGCGGCTCCAGCTGACGGTGCTGTCGGCCATCCTGCAGCTGATGGTCCTCGCCACCCTGCTCGACATCAACGGTGGCATCGCGCTGTTCCCGATGCAGCTGCTCTTCTGCAAGTTCTTCGTGATCATCATGATCGTCGTCGGGATCATCGTCGACGTCGGCGACCCCGACGTGATGCGACAGCCACCCCGGCCGCCGGGGACGCGGATCGTCAACCGCGGGCGGACGGTCCGCTGGGTCGTCACCGGGTTCGTGATCGCCGCGTCCGCGCTCGCGGTCCTGGAGTGGGGCCCGGGCGATCCGAGCACCACCGAGGCGACGGTGTCGATGACGATGGCCTTCGCCGTGGTCGCCCTCAGCGCGGTCAACGTCGGCGCGATGATGCGGCGCGAGCACGAGGCGCCGTGGACCTCGCCGGTCTTCCCGTTCCTGAAGTGGGTCGTGTTCGGCTGGTTGCTGACCTGGGCCGGGGTGGAGCTCGGCATGTTCCAGCGGATGCTCGACACGACCTCCCTCACCGGTGGTCAGTGGCTGGTCGTGCTGGGACTCTCCCTGCTCGCCCCCGCGGTCGTCGCCGTCGACCTGCTCGTCGGGCGGACCCCTCGGCGTTCCTGAGCCCCGGTCGCTGCGGCCGCGATCACCCCTCGAGGACCCGCTGGAACAGGTCGACGTACTGCGCGAGGTGCCGGTCGCCGAGGAACTGCTGGCGGACCCGCTCCCGCGCCGCCGTCCCGAGGCGGTGGGCGAGTGCGTGGTCGCGCAGCACCTCGGCGATCCGCTCACCGAACTCGTCGAGGTCCCGGGGGTCGTCGAGCAGGAGGCCGCTCTGGCCGTGCACGATCTGGTCCTGGATGCCGCCCACGCGGGACGCCACCACCGGACGGGCCTTCCACATCGGCTCGGTGACCGTCAGCCCGAACCCCTCCACCAGGCTCTTCTGGACGACCACCGCCGCATGCTGCTGCAGGGCGTTCACGAGGTGGGCGTTCTCGTCGATGTCGTCCATCGGCAGGCTGCAGAGGTGCACCCGGGCCCGGGCGGCCTCCGGTTGCGCACGCCAGGCGGTCAGGCACTCCTCGAGGACCTCGCGGCCCTCGGGGTCGTCGGTGACCCCGGACACGTCCGGGCCGACCAGCATCAGGTGCACGTCGCCGGGCAGGTCCGGGAGGCGGGCGGCGAAACCCTCGAGCACGCCGGGCATGTCCTTGAGCCGGTCCCACCGACTGACCTGGAGCACCACCCGCACGTCGTCGGGCACCGGACCGCCGGTGAGGGCCAGCCCGCGGTGCCGCCGCAGCATGCCCGTGCTCCCGTCCCTCCGGGTGAAGGCGACGTCGGGGTGGCCGTCGGGCGAGACCAGGCCGGCGTAGGAGAGCGTCGCCTCGACCTCCGAGACGGCCAGGTCGCGGTTCTTCGCGGTGAAGGGGTCCAGCGACGGCGGGATCGACCACCGGCGCGCAGGGTCGATCCACTCCGGCGCATAGACGGGCCGCGAGAAGATCACGGCCTCACTGGGCTCGACGTACCTGCGGAGGAACTCCCATCCCGACGCGGTCAGGTCGTTCGGGGAGTCCCGGCCGATGTGGCAGCGCCACACCGGGTGCAGGCCGGCCTCGCGCAGCGCGGGGACCAGGCCCGCGGTCTGCGGATCGTGGAGGAGCACGACGTCCTGCGGCCGGACCACCTCGAGCAGGTGCTCGAGGTTGGGCGCGAGGGCGGCCTCGTACGCCGCCCGCTCCGCCGCGCCCAGGGGCCCGCCGTCCCCGGGGGAGCCGTGCAGGTGGTTGTGGACGCGCTTGGTGATCCGGAAGAAGTCCGGGGTGCCGTCCAGCACCAGCCAGCGAGTGTCCACGCCGGCACCCCGGCCGTAGGCGAGGAGCGCCTGCAGCATCTCCGCGACGCCGCCTCCGGTCGCGGTCGCGTTGACGTTCCACACGATCCGGTCGGCCAGCAGCGCGCGGGCCCGGACGGCGTAGTCCAACAGCCGCTCGGCCCGCTCCTTGTCCAGCAGCGAAGCCAGGCGGTCGAGGGGGATGGAGCCGACCTCCACGCCGCGCATGCCTCGATCGTGACACCCGCTCGTCGCGTGCGGCGTCGTTACCGACCCACGCGGGACCATCGGCACCCCAGGTCGGACCGTTCGGCGCCGGTGGCGAGATGAGGGCTTTCGGCACTGGCGCGGTCGGGTCGGGGTGCGATGGGCTGGAAGCGGGCCGGGGGGCGCGTTGCGCCGACCCCACGCCCGAGTGGACGAGGCCTGGAGGCGCGTGATGCTCTCTTTTCCGATCCGCCGAGACTGACCACCACCCACGGGCGACGCGCCCTCGCGGCGCTGACGGCCGTCGCTCTGCTCCTCGGTGCCTGTGGCGAGGGCACCCCGGAGTCGTTGGACCAGACCGTCGCCCACGCCCAGGACTCCTCCGCGACGGCGGTCGAGCGCTGCGACGCCGTTCGCTCCCTCGTCCACTGGGGTGAGGAGGCCGTCGTCCCGCTGCGCGCGCTGGTGAAGGTCCGGAACGACCGGGTCGCCGAGTGCGCCCTGCAGGCACTGGCCCGGGTGCACGACCCGAAGGCCGTCGAGGCCCTGGCGGCCCTGCTCGACGACCGCAACCCGGCTGTGGTCCGCAGCGTCACGACGGCGCTGGGACGGATCGGTGATCCCGCGGCGGTGCGGCCGCTGGTCGGCCTGCTGGGCTCCGGAGACCGCAAGGCCGTCGTCCCGGCCCTCACGGCCCTGGCGGCCATCGGTGACCCGCGGGCGGTGCCGGCCATCGGCAGGCTCGCGCTGCACCGGGGTGCGACGCCCGCCGCGGACCAGGACGGACGGGCCGTCCGCAGGGCCGCCGTCGCGGCGCTGGGGAACCTCGGCGACCGGGGGGCGAGGCCCACGCTGGTGACCGTGCTCCGCACCGACCCCACCGTGGCCCGGTCCGCAGGGACGGCGCTGGCCAGGATCTACCGCAAGGACGTCCGGCCGCTGCTGACGCTGCTCGACGACGCCGGCAACATCACCTTGGCGTACGCCCTGGTCGACGTGGGCCAGAAGGGCACCGAGGACGCTCTCGAGACCGCGCTGCTCACCTACGGCGGGCTCGACCTCGCGGAGTACTACCTCAACTGCGGCAACCACCAGCTGGAGAACGCGGCCGAGACCTGGGCGGACCAGCACGGGTACACCGTGTACAGCACCCCGAGCTACGGCAGCGGTGGAGGGCAGTGGGGCTCGGGCGTCTGAGCACGCCGGCCGCCGAGCCGCGCGCGGCGAAGCGGCCCTCACCACCCGGTGAGGGCCGCTCCGCGTGCCTGTGCGTGGGCGTCAGCGGCGCACGAGCTCGTCGGCCGTGACCGTCGCGGGCGTGGCGGTATCCGCCTGGCCCTCGCTCTGCTCGGCAGCCCCCTCGACGGCCCCCTCGACAGCCAGGTGCGGCAGCACCCGGTCCAGCCAGCGGGGGAGCCACCAGTTGGCCTTGCCGAGCAGCGCCATGGTGGCGGGCACGAGCACCATGCGGACGACGGTGGCGTCGACGAGGATCGCGACGGCGAGCCCGAGGCCGAGCATCTTCAGCGACGGCACCGGGCTCGCGACGAAGCTGAGGAACACGGCGACCATGATCAGGGCCGCGGAGGTCACGACCCGGCCGGTGCCGGCGAGGCCACGAGCGACGGACTCGGTGTTGTCGGCCGTGCGGTCGTACTCCTCCTTGATCCGCGACAGCAGGAACACCTCGTAGTCCATCGAGAGCCCGAAGAGGATCGGGAACATGATGACGACGATGATCGAGGTGATGGGCGTGGGTCCTTCGAGGCCGAGCAGGCCGGCCCCCCATCCCCACTGGAACACCGCGACCAGGACGCCGTAGGCGGCTCCGATGGACAGCAGGTTCATCACCGCGGCCTTGGCGGGGACGGCGATCGACCGGAAGACCATCATCAGCAGCACGAACGAGACGGCGACGACCGCGCCGATGAACAGCGGCAGGGTGTCCTCGAGCTGGGCGTTGAGGTCGTCGGTGACGGCGGTGATGCCGGAGACGTAGACGTTGCCGGGGATGACGTCGCGGACCCGGTCGATGGTCGTCGACGTCTCCGGGTCGGCCGGCCCCGTGGTCGGGTCGGCGGTCAGGACCACGGTGTCGCCGTCGGCCGAGGTGCGAGCCTCGCCGACCGAGGCGATGCCGGGGACGGCGGCGATGTCGTCCGCCAGGGCGGGGAGACCGGCCGCGTCGACACCGTCCTGGCCCAGGTCGACGACGACGGTGAGGGGGGCGTTGATGCCGACGCCGAAGCCCTCGGTGAGCAGGTCGTAGGCCTGCCGGTGCGTGGTCTCCTTCGGCGCGTCGCCGGCGGCGGGGAAGGCGGTCTGCAGGGCGACGGCGGGCGCGGCGAGGGCGAGCAGGCCGACGACGGACGCGACCAGGTAGGGCCAGGGCCGGGCGGAGACCCGGTGACCGAACCGCCACCAGGCGGTGTCCTCGGCTGCCTTCGCCGGCCGGTGGCGGCGCACGACGCGACCCCGGTCGATGCGGTCGCCGAGCAGGCTCAGCAGCGCGGGCAGCAGGGTGATGGCGGCGGCGACCGCGGACAGCACCATGAGCGCGGTGGCGAGCCCGATCGAGGTCAGCACGCCGACGCCGGTGATGGCGAGGGCGGTGGTGGCGACCACGACGGTGCCCCCGGCGAAGACGACAGCAGCACCCGAGGTGCTCATGGCGTGGGCCAACGCCTCCCGGTTGTCGTGGCCGGCGGCCCGGTTCTCTCGGTAGCGGGCGACCACGAAGAGGGCGTAGTCGACGCCGACGCCCAGGCCGACCAGCCCGGCGACGGGGATCGCGGAGACCGAGACGGTCATCGAGCTCGACATCAGGGTGATGGCACCGATGCCGGCACCGACGGCGACGAGCGACAGGCCGATGGGGAGGACGGCGGCCACGGCGGTGCCGAAGACCACCAGGAGCACCAGCAGCGCGACCAGCAGCCCGATGCCGACGTGCCCGGAGGTCTCGTCCTCGGAGTTGAGGAAGACCGCGTCTCCGCCGAGCTCGACCCGCAGGTCGGTGGCCTCGATGCCGGAGACGGCGTCGGACAGCACGGTGAACGCCGGCTTGCCCATGTCGCGCTCGGGGACGTCGAGGGTGAGCACGGCGTACGCGATGCGGCCGTCCTCGGAGATCGTCCCGGTCCGGTAGGGGTCGGAGACCGACGCGACGTGGCCGAGGGTGGCGACCTCGTCGAGGACCCCGGCGACGGCCGGCCGGTCCTCGGCGATGGTCGTGCCCTCGCGGGCCTCGAGGACGACGAGGGCCGTTCCCTTCGCGGCCTCGGGGAAGTTCTCCTCGACGAGGTCCATCGCCCGGGCGCTCTGGCTGCCCGGGGCGGAGAAGTCGTCGGCGAAGGTGCCGCCCCCGGCGGCGGCCAGGGCGAACAGGGCGGCCAGCACGGCGACCCAGCTGACCAGGGTGCGCCACGGGTGTCGGGCGCTCGCCATCGCGATGGCGCGGGTGAAGCGGTCCATGATCGTGCCTTTCGGGTGTGGGGTCCGCCCCGCGCCGGCTGCCCGGTACGGGTGCTGGTCGTGGAGCGCGGGGCGGTGGCTCATGGCACGGAACGTAGGAATCGATGTGGTGAGCGGTCCTCACCACAGGTGGTGATCCGGGTGGTGATTCGGGTGGTCTCCCGGTCCGTGCCGATCCGTCAGGCCGTGGCCCGGCGGGCCAGCAGGCGGACCCGGATGCGGTGCAGCCGGGGCATCAGCCCGTAGATGACGATCGGGACGGCGACCGTCGCGAGGACGAAGGTGCGCAGCACCGGGTTGGTGTCCTTCAGCCAGGGGCCGATGGTCAGGTTGAGCACGGTCAGGGTGGGGAACACCGCGATCCAGATCATCAGGGCCAGCTGGTGCTTGGTCGGCGGGCCGACGGGGCGCAGCTGGACGGTGGCGGTGGACGGCTGGTCGGACATGAGGTTCTCCTGAGGGTGTGTTCGGGCAGGGGTGGGTTGGGCAGGGTTGGGTCGGGCAGGGGTGATCACCGAGCGGCGCCGCGCCGGGTGGCGGGGCCGGAGGCGGGTGTGCGGTGTCGGAGGTGGGGCTCCGGGGTCGTGTCAGACGGGGAGGCCCTGGCGGAAGTTGTCGACCGCGAGGGGGATGTCCTCGACGACGAGGTCGTTGTTGAGGGCGATCGCCGCGGCGGACCCCTCGCCCGCGGCGGTGATGACCTGGGCGCGCGGGTCGACGGCGTTGCCGGCCGCCCACACCCCGGGGACGCTGGTGGCGCCGGTGGCGTCGACCCGGACCCAGCCGGCGTCGTCGGTGGCGCAGCCGAGGTCGGCGAGCAGACCGTCGTTCGGGACGAGCCGGGGACGGACGAAGACGGCCGTGCGCGGGACGACCTGGCCGTGGGCGAGCTCGACGCCGGTGATCCGGTCGTCCTCGACCACCAGGCTGACGACGGGGGTGTCCACGATCCCGACGGCGCGGGCGACCAGCTCCTCGCGCTGGTCGGCGGTGAGCGTGGCGCCGTTGGTGAACAGCACGACGTCGTCGGACCACTGCCGGAGCAGGTGCGCGTGCGCGACCGAGTCCTGGACCGCTGTGGGGGCGCCGGCCAGGACGCCGAGGGGCTGGTCGCGGACCTCGTAGCCGTGGCAGTAGGGGCAGTGGAGCAGGTCGCGCCCCCAGCGCTCACGGACGCCCGGGACGTCGGGCACCTCGTCGCGCAGTCCGGTGGTGACGAGCACCCGGCGGGCGCGCAGCGACGACCCGTCGGCGAGGTCGACGGTGAACCACCGCCGGCTCCTCGCCGACGTGGGGGCGCACGGCGAGATCGCGGCGACGGTGCCCGGGACCAGGTCGACCCCGTAGCCCACGACCTCCGCCCGGCCGGCGGCCAGGAGCTCGGTGGGCGGGAGCCCGTCGGAGCCGAGGAAGCCCTGCATGTGGGCGGCCGGCGCGTTCCGCGGCCGGCCGGCGTCGACGACGGCGACGCGGCGGCGGGCGCGGCCGAGCACCAGGGCCGCGGACAGCCCGGCGGCACCGCCGCCGACCACCACGACGTCGTACTCCCGCGCGGGCTGGTCCTCCCGGAGGGCCGGGGCGCCGGTGGCGTCCGGTGCGTGCATCTGGTTCATGCCACGAGAGTGGCGGATCGCGTCCCCGGGCGACAACGCTTGTTGCCGTTTCCGGGAACGGCGCGGTCCAATGTCCTCATGACGGAGGAGGCGGGGCCCATCGCGGCGGCCCTGGAGCTGGTGGGTCCGCGGCTGCGGCGCGTGCGCGAGGAGCGCGGCGTCACGCTGACCGAGGTGGCCCAGACCACCGGCATCTCCAAGAGCACGCTCTCACGGCTGGAGAACGGACAGCGTCGGCCGAGCCTGGAGCTGCTGCTCCCGCTCGCGCAGACCTACCGCGTCCCGCTCGACGACCTCGTCGGGGCCCCGGAGGTCGGCGACCCGCGGATCCGGCTGAAGCCGCGCCGGGTCAACGGCCGGACCGTGCTGCCCCTGACCCGGCCCGGAGGGATCCAGGCGTGGAAGATCGTCATTCCGCGCAGCCAGAGCCGGCCGAACCCGCGAACCCACGACGGGTTCGAGTGGCTGTACGTGCTGTCGGGTCGCATGCGCCTGGTGCTCGGCGACCAGGACCTGGTCCTCGCCGTCGGGGAGGCGGCCGAGTTCGACACCCAGGTGCCGCACTGGTTCGGCAGCACGGGGGAGGGGCCGGCAGAGGTGCTGAGCATCTTCGGCCGTCCGGGCGAACGGATGCACCTGCACGCCCAGGACGCCATGATGGGTCCCGCCCACTGACCGAGAGGGGGCGTGGTGGCCGACGCCCTCGTGGAGACCAAGCTCCTGCTCCCGCGGGCGCGCCGCGACACCGTCCCCCGTCCCCGTCTCGACGGGCTCCTCGACCGGGCCCGCACCGCGCCGGTCACGCTGGTCTCCGCGCCGGCCGGGTTCGGCAAGACCACGTTGCTCGCCGCCTGGCTGGCCGATGCAGGCCAGCCGGTGGCCTGGGTGTCCCTCGACGAGCGCGACCGCCGGCCCGAGTCGTTCTGGGCCTACGTGCTCGCCGCCCTGGACCGTGCCGTGCCCGGCTGCGGCACCGCCGCGTCGACGCTGCTCTCCACGGGCCAGGCTCCGATCGAGTCGGTGCTGGCCGGCGTGGTCAACGAGCTGAGCGTCCACGACGGCGAGGTCGTCCTCGTCCTCGACGACCTCCACCTCGCCGACGGTCCGGGCATCCGGGCGGGCCTGGACTTCCTGGTCGACCACCTGCCACCGCAGCTGCACCTGGTGCTGAGCACCCGCGCCGACCCGGCGCTCCCGTTGTCGCGCCTGCGTGCTCGCGGCGACCTGGTCGAGGTCCGCGCTGCCGACCTCCGGTTCGACGACGAGGAGGCGGCGGCGTACCTCAACGACCTCAACGAGCTCGGGCTGCCCCCCGACGCCGTCGCGGCGCTCGAGTCGCGCACCGAGGGCTGGGTCGCGGCTCTGCAGCTCGCCGTCCTCTCCCTGCAGGGGCGCGCCGACGCCGCGGGGTTCATCGACCGGTTCGCCGGGGACGACCGGTTCGTCGTCGACTACCTCGTCGACGAGGTGCTGGACCGGCAGCCCGACGACGTGCGCCGCTTCCTGCTCGACACCGCCGTGCTGGACCGGCTCACGGCGCCGCTGTGCGAAGCCGTCCACGCGGGACCCGCCGGCAGCGGCAGGGTCATGCTCGACCTGCTGGACCGGCAGAACCTGTTCCTCGTGCCCCTCGACGACCACCGCCGGTGGTACCGCTACCACCACCTGTTCGCCGACGTCCTGCGCGTACACCTGCTCCAGGAACGACCCGGCGACGTCCCGGAGCTGCACCGCCGGGCGTGCCGCTGGTTCGCCGGGACCGGTGAGACCCGTGACGCGCCCGACGCGGTCCGGCACGCGCTGGCCGCCGGCGACGTCGACGACGCCGCCCGGCTCGTCGAGCTCGCGCTCCGGCCCCTCCTGCGCGACCGGCGGGAGGCCGTGGTCCGCCGGTGGATCGACGACCTCCCGGTCGACGTCGTCGGCGACCGTCCCGTCCTCGCGATCGGCTTCGTCGGCGCGCTGATGTCCAGCAACGACTTCGGGGATGTGGAGCGACGCCTCGACGAGGTCGAGGCGATGATGGGCCGACCGGCCTCGGAGCTGGTCGTCGCGGACGACGGTGAGCTCGCGTCCGTGCCCGCGCGGATCGAGATGTACCGCGCCGCGCTGGCCCTGGTCGGCGGGGACCCCGCCGACACCATCGCCCGCGCCGGGCGTGCGGTCGCTGCGTCGCCCCCGGGGGACGACCTGACGACCGCGGCGGCGGCCGCGCTCGCGGGCCTGGCCCGGTGGGCCTCCGGGGACGTCGTGGCCGCGCGCGACGCCTACGTCGCCTCCGCCGCCGGGCTCACCCGGGCCGGCCACGTCGCGGACGTGCTCGGCTGCTCGCTGACGATCGCCGACCTGGAGCTGACCCTGGGGCGGCTGCGTGACGGCCAGCGGACCCTCGAGGAAGCGCTGGCGCTCGCGGAGCGGCACCACGCCGGGCCCGGCGTCATGCGGGGCACGGCGGACATGCTGGTCGCCCTCAGCCGCGTGGCCTGGCACCGCGACGACCTGGCGACGGCGGCCGACCTGCTGCGGCGCGCCGACGACCTCGGCGAGTCCGCCGGTCTCCCGCAGAACGCCTACCGCTGGCGGGTCGCGATGGCGCGA
Source organism: Nocardioides sp. (assembly GCA_020636915.1). Lineage (GTDB taxonomy): Bacteria > Actinomycetota > Actinomycetes > Propionibacteriales > Nocardioidaceae > Nocardioides. The sequence continues at coordinate 192,178 of JACJWV010000004.1, read as the reverse complement.
CTGCGGGCCGCCGAGCGGGACTGGCCCGCGGCGCTCGAGCTGCTCGACGACGCCGAGCGCGTCTACCTCGGCGACTTCTCGCCCGAGGTGCACCCGATCCACGCCACCCGCGCCCGGGTCCTCGTCGCGTCCGGGGACGTCGTCGGCGCGCTCGCGTGGGCGCGCGAGCACGCCCTCGGACCGGACGACGAGCTGGACTACCTGCGCGAGTACGAGCACGTCACCCTCGCCAAGGTCCTCCTCGCCGAGCACCGGGGGACCGGGGCGCCGGGGACGCTGCGGGCGGCGACCGCTCTGCTGGACCGGCTCCTGGCGTCCGCCGAGGCGGGAGCCCGTGGCGGGACCGTGATCGAGGTCGAGGTGCTCAGGGCCGTCGCCCACCGTGCGGCCGGGGACCCGAGGACGGCGCTGGCCGCGCTCGAGCACGCGGTCGACCTCGCGGAGCCCCAGGGGTGGGTCCGCTTCCTCCTCGACCCCGGCCCCGACCTGGCCGAGGTGCTCGACGAGCTCGCCGCCCGGCGACCGGCCTCCGCCTACGTCCGCGCGCTCGTCCGGACTCCCGCCGGCCCCGAGCACGTGCCGCCCCGGGAGGTGCTGGTCGACCCCCTCAGCGACCGCGAGCTCGACGTGCTGCGACTCCTCGGGTCCGACCTCGACGGCCCGGCGATCGCGCGGCAGATGGTGGTGTCGCTCAACACCGTCCGCACGCACACCAAGCACATCTACACCAAGCTCGGCGTGAACAACCGGCGCGCGGCGATCAGCCGGGGACACCAGCTCGGGCTGCTCGCGCGGTCACCGCAGCGCTGACGCGACGCCGGACGGACGGACCCGTCGAGCGGGTCGTCTGGATCCGAACGAAGTGCTTGACATCACACCGGTGGACCGGCACTCTACGAAAGTCATTCGGATCCGAACGGATCCGGTGTGCCGTCGACCCGCCGTCTCGGGCCTTCCAGGAGAGCCACATGACAGAGCTCCAGCCAGCCCCCCAGGAGACGCCCGAGACCGCGTTGCACCGTGGCCGTCTCGGGATCCTGGGCATCGTCTTCTTCGTCGTCGCCGCAGCCGCGCCACTCGTCGGCATGACCGGCGCCGTCCCGGTGGCCATCGTGCTGGGCAACGGGGCCGCCGCGCCGGGCGCCTACGTGGTCGTCGGCATCGTCCTGCTGCTGTTCTCGGTCGGGTACGCCGCCATGGCCACCAAGGTCACCAACGTCGGTGCGTTCTTCGCGTTCGTCGGCCGGGGCCTCGGGATCATCCCCGGCGTGGGCTCGGCGTTCGTCTCGCTCGTCGCCTACCTCGCCGTCCAGCTCGCCGTCTTCGGGTTCTTCGGCGGCGTGGTCACGGCCCAGATGGCCGACAGCTTCGACATCCACTGGTCGTGGTGGGTGTGGACCCTGATCGCGTGGGCCGTCGTCACGGGGCTGTCCGCGCTCTCGGTGGACATCGGTGCCAAGGTGCTCGGCGTCCTCATGGGCATCGAGCTCCTCTCGCTGATCATCACCGCCTTCGCGGTGCTGATCTCCTCCGACAAGCCCGAGGGCATCGACCTCGGCGCCTCGTTCGCGTTCTCGAACATCTTCGTGGGCGGGCTGGGCAGCACGGCGGGCATCGCGCTCGCGTTCGCGTTCGCGTCCTACATCGGGTTCGAGGCCACCGCGATCTACGGCGAGGAGTCCAAGGAGCCGCACAAGACCGTGCCGCGGGCGACCTACCTGGCCGTCATCACGATCACCGTCATCTTCGGCTTCACCGCCTTCGCGATCGTGACCGGTCTGGGCTCTTCCGCGGTCGTCGACAAGACCGTCGAGCTCTCCACCGTCGACAAGGTGCCGCTGGCGAACCCCGCCAACGTGCTGTTCAGCGTGGCCGACACGTACGTCGGCGGCTGGATGAAGGAGCTGATGAGCTGGCTGGTGATCTCCTCGCTGTTCGCCGGGCTGCTGGCCTTCCAGAACTCCGCGGCGCGCTACTTCTACGCGATGGGCCGCGCTGGGGTGCTCCCGTCGTCGCTGGACCGGGTGAACGGTCGCGGTGCGCCGTGGACGTCGACCGTGGTCACCTCGGTGATCTCGCTGGGGGTCATCCTCACGTTCGCCATCACCGGTCGCGACCCGGTCCTCAACCTCTTCTACTGGTTCTCCGGCCTGGCCGTCATCGCGATCGTCTTCGTCGAGATCCTGGTGTCGGTCGCCGTCATCGCCTTCTTCTCCCGGCACCGCGGCGAGGCGTCCGTCTGGGCGTCGGTCTTCGCGCCGTTGCTGTCGATCGGCGGCCTGCTCGTCGGTCTGTGGCTGCTCATGTCGCGGTTCGCGCTGCTGGCCGGCACGGTCAAGGACGGCGTCGACCCGACGACGCAGCCGTGGGGGCTCAACGCGACCGGGTGGACGCTGGTGCTCGCCCCCTTCGTCCTGTTCGTCGTCGGGACGATCGTCGGCAAGCTGCGACTGAGCTCGGAGAACGAGGACGCGGTCGCCGACCTCGTCAGCTGAACGACCGCTCGAGCACGGGCCCCGGCCACCTCCCCGGGGCCCGTCGCCGCGTCAGCGGAGGAGTCGGCGGCCTTCCGCGACGAGGTGCCGGCACAGGGCCGGGACCTCGTCCACCGTCCGGCAGAACATCGCCGGCTTGAACGAGATGGTCGTGAACCCCTCCTCGAGCTGACGCGGCAGGTCGGCGAGCGCCTCGTCCACGTCGGCGACCGCGTCCGGCGTCGCGAACCGGCCGCGGATGCCACCGACGAGCTCGAGCTCGGAGACGTCGCGACCCACCTCGCGCATCCCGGTCGCGAGCCGCTGCAGGTCGTCGGAGGTCAGCGGGCCGAACGGGTCGAGGCCGCTGCCGTACCGCGCGATCCGTCGTACGACGTGGGGCGGCATGCCCTGTCCGCCGAACCACAGCGGCGGCCCCTGCGGGGTGGCGGCGCCGGGCTCCAGCCAGACGTCGGTGAACGGGAACCGCGGGCCGCCGTGGCTGATCGGGTAGGGGCCCCAGGCCTTCGCCAGGACCTCCAGCTGCTCGTCGAGGATCCGGCCCCGCTCGCCGAACGGGACGCCCAGGGCGGCGTACTCGTCGCGGCTCCAGCTCACCGTCGGCAGCACCACCAGCCGACCGCCGGAGAGCAGGTCCAGCGTGCCGAGCTCCTTGGCGAGGAGGAGGGGGTGGCGCAGCGGCATGATGACCGCGCCTGCCACCAGCCGGAGCCTGCTGGTGGTCCGGGCGATCGCGGACATCAGCACCAGGCTGCTCGGCCACGGGTAGTCGGGCGACTGGTTGCCCGGCGCGGCGTAGTCGCGGGGGTTGGACATCCGACCGGACGCACCGGAGTCGCGTCCCAGCACCACGTGCTCGCTGAGCTGGACGGCGTCGACGCCGTTGGCCTCGGCCGTCACGGCGAGATCGACCAGGCCACCGAGGTCCCGCGGGTCGAGGATCGCCTCGTTCTCGGTCAGCACCATCAACCAGCGGATCTCGGCCATGGTCTCTCCCAGGCAGGATCAGCCGAGGCTGATCCACGTCGTCTTGAGCTCGGTGTACTTCTCCAGTGCGTGGCGGGACTTGTCGCGCCCGTTGCCGCTCGCCCTCATCCCGCCGAAGGGCACCGTCAGGTCGCCCTCCTCGTAGCAGTTGACCCAGACGGTCCCGGCCGGCACGGAACGGGACACCCGGTGCGCCGTCCGCAGGTCCGACGTCCACACGGCGGCGGCGAGGCCGTAGGTGGTGTCGCGAGCCAGCCGGACGGCGTCGTCGGCGTCGCGGAAGGGGAGCACGGCGAGCACGGGACCGAAGACCTCCTGCTGGGCCAGCTCGCTGTCCGGGCCGACGCGGTCCAGGACGGTCGGCTCGACGTACGAGCCGCCGCTCTCGCGCAGGGTGCGCCCGCCGCCGGTGCGCAGCCGGGCGCCGTCCTCCTGGGCACGCGAGACGTGACCGAGGACGCGATCGAGATGGTCCTCGCTGACGACCGGACCGAGCCGGGTCGCCGGGTCGAGCGGGTCACCGGGTCGCCACGCGGCGGCACGGTCGAGCACCCGCTCGGTGAAGTCGTCGGCGATGGTCTCCTCGACCAGGAGCCGCGAGCCGGCCGTGCACATCTGGCCGGAGTTGAAGCAGATGGCCCAGGCAGCAGCGTCGGCGGCGGCGTCCAGGTCCGGCGCGTCGGCGAACACGATGTTCGGCGACTTGCCGCCGAGCTCGAGCCAGACCCGCTTGAGGTTCGAGTCGGCCGCGTAGCGCAGGAAGTGGCGTCCCACCACCGTCGATCCGGTGAAGGCCAGGACGTCGACGGCGGGGTGGAGGCCGAGGGCACGGCCGGCCGTGGTCCCCGTGCCGTTGACGACGTTGAGGACGCCGGGCGGCATCCCGGCCTCGCGCGCGAGGGAGGCGACGTGCAGCGCCGACAACGGGGACAGCTCCGACGGCTTGAGCACCACCGTGCAGCCGACCGCCAGAGCGGGCCCCAGCTTCCAGCCGGCCAGCGTGAGCGGGAAGTTCCAGGGCACGACGGCGGCGACCACGCCGGTCGGCTCCCGGGTCACCAGCGCGAGGTCGTCCTCGCCGACCGCCGGGATCTCACCGGCCTCCTTGTCGGCGAGCTCGGCGTAGAAGCGGATCGTCGTCAGCAGGGCGCGCAGCTCGATGGCCCACGCGTCACGGATCGGCTTGCCCATCTCGAGCGAGACCAGCACGGCGATCGTGTCCCGGTCGGCCTCGATGAGGTCGGCCCAGCGGAGCAGGACGGCCGCCCGCTCGCGCGGCTTCAGGCGCGGCCACGGCCCGTCGTCGAACGCCGCGCGTGCCGCCGCGACCGCCCGGTCGACGTCCGCGTCCGACGCGGTGGCCACCTCGACCAGGGTCCGACCGTCGCGGGGGGAGACGATCGGCAGGGTGCCGGCGCCGTCCACGTCCTCCCCGCCGACGAGCATCCGGTGGGGAAGCGCGACCGACGCCGCGAGGCGGCTCCAGTGGCCGGCGTCCTCGGTGAAGGTCGCGACCACGCTCACTCCTCCCGCGCCTCGACCGTGGACGGGTAGAGGTCCTTGCTGGGGGTGCGGATGCCGCGGAACTCCCAGTCGCCGCCGAGCGCGGTGGAGACCACCTCCTCGCTCTCGGTCGGCTGGGCGCCGACGTCGGTGCGGATGGGGGTCGGGCCGGTGACGATGTGGTTGGTCAGACGACCCAGGCCCTCCACCTCGACCTCCACCACGTCGCCGGGCTGCACGGGCCGCGAGTTCGCGGGCGTGCCGGAGTAGAGCAGGTCGCCCGGGCTGAGCGTGATCGTGCGGGCGATGTCGGCGACGAGGTAGTGCATGTCCCACTCCATCTCGTCGGTCGACGCCTCCTGCTTGACCTCCCCGTTGACCAGCGTGCGCAGCGTCTTGCCGTGGAAGTCCCAGTCGGTCACCAGGCCGGGGCCGACCGGCGCCAGCGTGTCCGAGCCCTTGACGCGCAGCATCGAACCGGCGTCGGTGTCGCGGAAGTCGTGGAGCCCGTAGTCGTTGCCGATCGTGTAGCCGGCGATGTAGTCGCCGGCCTCCTCGGGGGACACGTTGCGGCAGGTGCGGCCGATCACGATGACGATCTCGCCCTCGTAGTTGAGCCACCTGCAGCCGGTCGGGCGGACGACGGCACCCCGGTGGGAGTTCAACGCGGTGACCGGCTTGTGGAAGTACGTCGGCGCCGCCGGCAGCTTCGTCATGAACTCGTCGGTCCGGCTGGCGTAGTTGAGGTGCACCGCGATGATCTTCGACGGCTCGGTCGGGGGCAGGTGGACGGCGTCGTCCACGGCGACCTCGCGTCCGTCGCCGGCGACGAGGGTGTCGCCGTGACGGACGACCTGGACGGCGGAGCCGTCCAGCAGGATCCTGCGCAGCTCGGTCATGGCTCGGGGCCCGTCCTCAGCCGGCCGCGGGCAGGTCGGGCCCGCCCATCTGGCGTACGAAGTCGGGGTCCTCGGGCGTCCGGTGCGGCCGCGGGAAGCCGCCGTCCGGTGCGTCGAACCAGAGGTGGACCTGGCCGGTGCCGATCGAGTTCTCGTAGTCGCCGTACTGTCGCGCCGCCGCGCGCAGGTCCGACTCGCCGCAGGCGCCCGCGAGCATCAGGTAGTGCGCGAACATCGCCTCGGGCCGGTACGGCATGAACGCGTCCATGGTGTCGAGCACCCGGGCGTGGTCCCCGTCCTTGAACCAGGCGATCCGCTCGAGATCCGCCGCATAGGCCTCGGGGGAGTGGATGTGCTTGGGGTCGCTGGCCTCGTGGTCGCGGAGCTGACGCAGCTTGTGGAACGTGTGGGAGAGCGCGCCCGACGCCACGAGCAGGACCTTGCGGTCGGTGCGCGCGATCGCGTCGCCGAGGGCGCGGCCGGCGCGCAGGAAGTCCTCGCGCTCGCCCGTCTGGGCCACGCTGACCGAGACCCAGCGCTTGTCGAGGCCCTCGCCGAGGAACTTCCACAGGTTGAGCGTCGCGTAGTACATCGGCAGGTAGGGGTCGTCGATGGCGGTCACCCACGTGCTGTGCTCGCTCCCGGCGTCGGCCATCGCGAAGGCGAGCTCGGGGTCACCTCGCCAGTCGTAGGGGATCCGGCACATGCCGCGGGGGAGCTCCTCGGCGGTGAACAGGCCCGCCCGGCGGTCCTGGGCCGTGACCACGAACTCGACCGTGGTGAACCAGTGGGAGTCCAGGACCACGACGGTGTCGTAGTCGAGGGTCTCGAACACGTCCTTCCGCAGCTGGTGGAGACCCGGGACCAGCGAGATCTCCTTGCCTTCGTTGAGCTCCCGCCGGGTCTCCGGCGGGAGCATCATCGTGGGGACGTGCGCGAGCAGACCCGCGCCGACGACCTCGCCCATGTCAGTTCCATCCTCTCGGTGCGAAAACCGTGTTCTTCACGTCGCAGTAGAAGTCGAAGGACCAGGTCCCGCCCTCGCGGCCGATGCCCGACCTGCCGCTGCCACCGAACGGTGCGGACAGGTCCCGGACGAAGAAGCAGTTGACCCAGACGGTGCCGGCGCGGACCCGGGAGCTGACGCGCTCGGCGCGCTCCTGGCTGCCGGTGACGATGGTGGCGGCCAGGCCGTACTCGGTGTCGTTGGCCATCGCCACGCCGTCGTCCTCGGTCGAGAACCGCTGCAGCGTCAGCACCGGGCCGAAGACCTCCTGGCAGGTGATCTCCTGCTCGGGGCCGACGCCCTCGAAGACGGTCGGACGGTAGTAGAAGCCACCCGTGGCCGCGTTGAGCTCGTCGTTCGGCCCGCCGCCGAGGATCACCTGCGCCCCGTCGGCGACGGCGCGCTTGACGAAACCGTCGACGCGGTCGAGGTGGGCCCTGCTCACGAGGGGCCCGAGGTCGACGGACTCGTCGCGCGAGTCGCCCTGCGTGACCTCGGCGGCGCGGGCCAGGAAGCGGGAGCGGAACTCGTCGTAGATCCCGTCCTGGACGAGCATGCGGACCGCCGCGAGGCAGACCTGACCGGAGTTGTCGAACTGCTCGACGGCCAGGTCGACCGCGAGGTCGAGGTCGGCGTCGTCGAAGACGAGGAGGGGGGACTTGCCGCCGAGCTCGAAGCTGACCGGCGTCGTGTTGCGCGCTGCGGCTTCGCCGATCCTCACCGAGGTCGGGACCGAGCCGGTGAAGCAGACCCGTCGTACGTCGGGGTGCGCGACCAGCGGAGCGCCCGCCTCGACGCCCAGCCCCTGCACGACGTTGAACACCCCGGCGGGCAGCCCGGCCTCGTGGGCGATGTCGGCGAAGAGCGACGCCGTCAGCGGTGCCCATTCCGGCGGCTTGGCGACGACCGTGTTGCCGGCCGCCAGGGCGGGACCGATCCGCCAGGTCGCGAGCATGAGGGGCGCGTTCCAGGGGGTGACGATCGCGGTCACGCCGGCGGGGTCCCACGTGACGTGGTTGCGGTGTCCGCGCGTGTCGAAGTCGGGGTGGGCGAGCGTCCGCAGGTGGTCGGCGAAGAACCGGATGTTCATCGCGACCCGGGGCATCACGCCGCGGCGGTGCGACCTCAGCAGCGAGCCGTTGTCGCGCGTCTCGACCTGGGCGAGGTCCTCGATGCGGGCCTCGATCCCGTCGGCGACCCGGTGGAGCACCGCGGCGCGCTCGTCGACCGACGTCCGGGCCCAGGCCGGGAAGGCCGCCACGGCGGCCGCCACAGCGGCGTCGACCTCGGCCCGGCCGCCGCGGCTGACGTCGGCGATCACCGTGCCGTCGAGGGGGGAGACGTCCTCGAAGGTGTCCGCGCTCGCGATCCGTTCGCCGCCGATCCAGTGCCGGGTGTCGACCTCCACGCCCGCGACGGTCACGATGCTCATGCGTTCTCCGGTGTTCGTCTGGTCAGGCCACGCGGGACTGGGATATCGTTCGGACACAAACGTATTGCCGACCAGCGGAGGCGTCAAGACATGTCAGCGAACCCCCTGGTGGCGATCCCCGCCCGGTTCTCCGCGTCCGCCTCGGCGCACCGCTACCAGGCGCTGACGACCGCCCGCACCCTGTCGGAGGGGGTCCTCCGGGCGGGTGGGGAGCCGCTCGCCGTGCACCCCTGGGCGCCCGCGGGTCGGGTGACGGCTGACGACCTCGACCGCCGGCTGGGGTTCGCGGACGCCGTCCTGCTGCCCGGTGGCGGCGACCTCTCGCCGCGCACGTACGGCGAGGCGCCGGCCACCGACGAGGTCTACGACGTCGACGACGAGCAGGACGCCTTCGACCTCGCCGTCGCGCGGTGGGCGGTCGCGAGGGGGGTTCCGCTGCTCGCCGTCTGCCGCGGCTGGCAGGTCGTCAACGTCGCCCTCGGCGGCGACCTGGAGCAGCACATGCCCGAGCCGCACCGGCACGTCGTCCACCCGGTCTCCGTGCAGCCCGGCTCGGTGCTCGAGAGCGTGGTCGGCTCGACCGTGGCCGCGTCCTGCTACCACCACCAGCGGGCGCGTCGGCTCGGCGACGGGCTCCAGCCGGTCGCGTGGGCCGAGGACGGCACGGTCGAGGGTGCGGTCCTGCCGGAGGCGGCCGGTTGGTTCCTCGCCGTGCAGTGGCACCCCGAGGACACGGTGACCTCCGACCCTGCCCAGCTGAGCCTGTTCCGGGCTCTCGTCGACGCGGGTCGGGCGGCGAGGCTCAGCGCCGCGACGACTGCGTGAGCCTCGGGGCCGGGCGGGCGCCCGCGCTCAGGCCACCCCACCCTCGGCGCGCTTGACGACGGCGCGCAGCGAGCGGGCCATCTGGAGCACCGTGTCCTCGTGACCGAGCGCACCCGTCACGAAGACCTCCTCGGCGTTGAAGAGAGGGAACAGCTCGCCCATCAGCTCCTGGCCTTCGGGGGTCAGGGACAGCAGGACCCGGCGGGCGTCCTGGGGATGGACCTCGCGGTGCACGAGACCCTTGGCCATCAGCGTGTTCTGCACGCCGGTGAGCGTGCCCTTGGAGATCCCGGCCTCCTCGGCGACGTGCCTGCTCTCGACCTCGCCCCAGATCCAGATCACCCAGAGCACCACCCAGCCGGTCCAGGTCAGGCCGCGCTCGGCGAGGACGGTCCGCTCGAGGTGGTTCCGGACGGCGTTCGCGGCCCGATAGATGTTGGACACCGCCGTCATCGCCGCCATGTCGACCGCCATCCCGTCCAGCCGGTCCGCGATCGCCTGCTCGGTGGCCTCGAGCGTGAAGTCGCCCGATGACGTCCGGCCGGACGCGGCCGCGTTGGCGCGCGCGTAGCGGCTCAGGGAGCAGGTGGCGTCGTCGCACGGGCAGCGCTCCGGGTCGCACTCCTCCGTGCGCGGGGGGACGTCGGAGCTGCCGCCCGACCCGGGGGCGGGGTCGTCGGCTGAGCGCGGGGGCCTGGGCACCTCGTCATCCTAGGCAGGTCGTGCGGACCCGACCGGCGGCGCGGTCGCGACCCGGGCGAGGAAGGCGTCGACGAGAGCACGGGCGCGCTCCTCGGCCGCGGGCGCCTCGCGCGCGGTCCGGGTGCGGAGCTCCTCCACGTCGAGGCCCTGGGCCTCGATGTACTGCCGACCGCCGTTGGCCAGCCAGCCGTCGAGCATCGTCGGCGTCAGCTCGGGGTGGAACTGGACGGCGAGGGTGCGACCGACGACGAAGGCCTGCTCGGCGGCGGGCGTGCGGGCCAGCACGCGCGCGCCCGGGGGCGCGACCCATCGGTCGTGGTGCCACTCGAACCACGGTCCGGCGTCGACGAGGTCGGCGTCGTCGGTGTCGACGGAGTACCAGCCGATCTCCGACTGCTCGGCGCGGACGACGGAGCCGCCCAGGGCTGCCGCAACCGCCTGGCCGCCGAAGCAGATGCCGAGGATCGGCACGCCGCTCTCGTGGGCGCGGCGGAGGAAGGTGAGCTCCTCCAGCACCCAGGCGCCGATCGTCGCGTGGTCGTAGACCGACCACGGTGCGCCCATCGGGACCAGGGCGTCGAACTGCTCGGGGTCGGGGAAGGCGACGCTGACCGCGGGATCGTGGAACCGGTCCTCCGGGACGACGAGCAGCTCCTCGACGTCGAAGCCGTGCGCGGCGAACCCGTCGCCGATCGCGCCGACCGGCGAGACGTGGTCGTGCTGGATGAACAGGACGCGCACGGCTTCCCCTCTCGCAGCGCACCGCGGGCCGGATCTCAGGCGGAAGGACCCTTCCCAACGCCCGACCGGGCCATTACAGTGCCTCCATCGTTCGGTCCCGAACGATAGCACGGAACGTACCGGGAGAGCCCATGAGCCAGGCCGACATCGCCGCCCTCGTCGACGAGCTCCGATCCCGCGGGGTCGACGTCATCCGCGTGTCGTACCCCGACCTGATCGGCGTGGACCGGGGCCGGGACGTCCTCCTCGAGGAGCTCGAGAGCGCGCTGGGCCACGGCATCGCCTTCTGTCGCGCCGTCTACCACACCACGCCGATGGGCGACGTCGTGCCGGTGGCGGGCGGCATCGAGGCCGGCCTCCCCGACATCAAGGCCGTGCCGGACCTCGACACCCTCACCGACCTCCCGTGGGAACCGGGCGCCCTGTGGTGCCTCGCCGACACCCAGGTGGCGGGTGACGAGGCCGCGGGCGAGTCCCCGCGCGAGGTCGCCCGCCGCGTCTCCGGGAAGCTGGGAGAGCTCGGGTTGCGCGCGGTGGTCGGCCCCGAGCTGGAGTTCTACCTCCTCGAGGAGTGCGAGGGGTCGCCGGGCTGGAAGCGCTACGCCGACGCGCCGGGCAACGTGTACGTCGTCGGCCGCAAGGGCGACCCACGGGGCATCCTCCTCACGATGCTGCGCCACCTGCGCGACGCGTCGTTGCACGTGACGGCCGCCAACCACGAGTTCTGCGGCGGGCAGTTCGAGATCAACCTCGACCACTCCGAGATGGTCGACGCGGCCGACCGGGCCTTCCGGATGAAGTCCGCCGTGCAGGAGATCGCCCGCTACGAGGGGATGCTGGCGACGTTCATGGCCAAGCCCTTCAACGACGAGGGTGGCAGCGGCTTCCACCTCCACGTCTCCCTGGTCGACGAGGCCGGTGACAACGTGTTCGGCGACCCGGCCGGCAAGGACGGGCTGTCCGACACCGGGCGGCACGCGATCGCGGGGGTGCTCGCGCACGCGCCGGCCCTGGCGGCGATCCTCAACCCGACCATCAACTCCTACAAGCGCTTCGGCCCCGACACCCTCGCGCCGTGGCTGATCGACTGGGGCCTGGACAACCGCAGCGCGATGGTCCGCATCCCGCCCGAGCGCGGTCCCGGGTCGCGCATGGAGGTGCGGCTGGGTGACGCCACCGCCAATGCCCATCTCGCGATCGCGGCGGTCTGCGCGGCGGCGTACCTCGGCGTGCGGGACAGGCTCGAGCCGCCCGCCGCGCTCGAGGGCTACGGCTACGACCCCGAGTCGGCGCCGATGCTGCCGCAGTCGCTCCCCGAGGCGCTCGACGCGCTGGAGGCCGACAAGGAGTTCGGCGAGGTCGTGGGCAGCTACTTCGTCGAGTCGTTCCTGACCTACAAGCGCAACGAGGTCGAGCGGTTCACCCGGTTCGTCACCGACTGGGAGTTCCGGGAGTACGCCTACCACCTGTGAGCCTCCGGCCGTGACCGAGCGAGCCCTCCCCGTCACCCCGCTGTCGCTCCGGGACGAGCGGGCCGAGGCGCTGGACCACGGCCTCGCCCTGTTGCGGCAGGCGTGGGCGTCCTTCGACGAGCCGCGACCGCACCAGCCACCGGTCGCCCCGGAGCGGCACGAGCTCTTCGGGAGCCCGTTGCCGGAGACGGGGACCGGCGTGCGCGAGGCCCTCGACGCGGCCGACCGGGTGCTCGACGAGAGCCTCGCCCAGGCACGCCCCCGCTTCTTCGGGTACGTCGGCTCCTCGGGGCTGGAGTCCGCCGTGCTGGCCGACGCCCTCGCGATGTCGCACGACGTCAACCTGGCCGCGGAGGCGGCGGCCGCGCACCTGGTGGAGCAGCAGACGCTCGGCTGGGTCGCGCAGCTCGTCGGCTACCCCGCCGCGGGCGGCACGGTCACCAGCGGGGGCATGGTGTCGAACCTGACCGCGCTGATGGCCGCCCGGACCCGGGCCTTCCCCGAGAGCCGGGTGGTCGGCGTGGATGCGAGCCGGGTCGCCGTGTATGCGAGCGCCGAGGCCCACTCGAGCGTCGAGCGTGCGGTCGAGGTGCTCGGGCTCGGCAGCTCGGCGCTGCGCGACGTTCCGATCGACGGGCGGCGGCGCATGGACCCGGCCGCCCTGGCCTCGGCGATCGCGGCCGACCGGGCCGTAGGCGTGACGCCGATGGCCGTCGTCGCCACGGCCGGCACCACGCTCACCGGCAGCGTCGACCCGATCGGGGCGATCGCCGACGTGGTCGAGGGCACCGGGGCCTGGCTGCACGTCGACGGCGCCTACGGCCTGCCGGCCGCGTGCACCGACGTCGCAGGCCACCTCTTCGCCGGGCTCGACCGGGCCGACTCGGTCTCGGTCGACGCGCACAAGTGGCTGTTCGTGCCGAAGGCCTGCGGCATCCTGCTGGTGCGCGACCCAGCCGCGCTGCGCGCGGCGTTCCGGCACGACGCGTCGTACATGGTCGAGGAGGAGGGCTACGTCCATCCCGTCGACACGACGATGGAGTACTCACGCCCCTTCCGGGCGCTCAAGCTCTGGACCGCCCTGCGCGCCCACGGGGCCGGAGCGTTCCGTGAGGCCATCACCACGACGATCGAGCTCGCGCGCGAGCTCGCCGACCTGGTGCGGGCGCGGCCGGGGTTGGAGCTCCTCGTCGACGCGCCCGAGCTGTCGACCGTGCCGTTCCGCCGCGTCCCCGCCCGCGGCGACGCCGACGCGCACAACCGCTCGCTCGCCCGGGCCCTGCAGGAGGACGGTCGGGTCTACGTCACGAGCGCCGTGGTCGACGGCGTGACCTGCCTGCGCCCGTGCGTCGTCAACTTCCGCACGACCCGCGCCGACATCGAGTCACTGGTCGACCTCGCCGACGAGCTGGGGCGCGTGCTCGAGTCGGGCTGACCCCGGTCGGCCTCAGCGGTGGGCGAGGGTCGTGCCGCCGTCCCAGCTGGTGCCGACCTGCACGTAGTAACCGCTGATGACCTCGCGCACGGGCAGGGTCGAGGCGACGTCGTCCCAGGGGGAGTCGAACAGCTCGAGCGTGGCGTCACCCTTCCACGGCTGACCGGACTCGAAGCCGACGCCGCTCATGGTCAGCACCTCGTCCAGCGCCCAGCCCTCGGCGCCGCGCTCGATCGGGCGGACCTGGCGGTGGTGGAGCATCGGCAGCGCGTTAACGAAGCCGTTGGTCTGGCTCGGCTCCGTGAGCGTGATGGTCGCCTGGGCCAGGCGGTGGTCGTACGCCGCCAGGGTGGCCCCGAACCGGCCGCCGGCCTCGATCCGGGGCGCCGCCCGGCCGAACGGCATCGGCCGGGTCTGGTGGATCGAGCCCAGCTTCTTGGGGTAGCCCTGGTAGACCCCGCGCGCGATCGCGAAGTCGGTCGTCACCCAGATGAGCACGCACCGGGAGTAGGTGACCCCCTCGTAGCGGCAGCGCACGACCGCGAAGGCCTCCTTGTACTGCGAGCGCGCCGGGTCGAGGAGCTCCTCGCCGCCCGCCGAGCACGACTGCCAGTCGGCCCAGATGAACGCGACCGCGCCCGGGTCCTCCTCGGCGAGCTCGACGTCCTCGGGCAGGATCGCGCGCACCCGCTCGACGTCCGTGCGGTACTCGACCGTCAGCAGGTCGCCGCTGTAGAACCACGGCGGGCTGGGGATGAGCGCACTGCGGCCGCTCGCGGTGAACGGTGGGGCGAAGCCCTTCAGCTCGGGCACATCGGGCTCCTGTTCAGGTGGTGGGTCGGGTCCGCAACGGCACGACGCCCTCGTCGGCGAGCATGGCGAGCACGATCTCGCGGACGCGCAGCCCGGCGACGTCGGCGCCGACGTTCACCTCGGGCCCGGGGCCGTCGGTGTCGATCACGGCCTGCGTCAGCTCCATGGCGATCCGCACGCGGGCGTAGTAGTCGGCGAACAGCTCGCGCATCTGCGTGTCGGCCGCGGCGTCGCCCAGCGCGAAGTCGCGGCTGACCCGCCAGTGCAGTCGGCTGCGTCCCTCGTCGACCGGGGTGATCAGGTGCGTGAAGCGCAGCCGGGCCACCGGCCCGTCCTCCGCGACGACGTCCCAGTGGTCGACCCAGAGCGCGGGGGAGACGAAGAACCCCGCCTGCACCGTCGCGAGGTCCCGGTGGCTGCCGTCGACCAGACCGGCCTGCCAAGCCGGCATGGGGGCCGGCGGGAACCGGCGGTGGAGCTCGACCGTGGTCTCGGTGACCACCACGTCGAGCGGCGGGGGAGTGCCCTCGAGGACGGCGGGCGCGATCTCCGGGGCGACGAAGGGGACCTGCGTGACGTCGGCGAAGTTCTCGTGCAGCAGCAGGAACCCGGCGGCGACCTCCTCCGTCGCGCCGACCGTGGCCCACCCGGGTCCGGTCAGCCACGGCAGGTCGGGCACCCGGTGGAGGCGGGCGCGCCCGGGCTCGCCCAGCCAGACCCAGACGACGCCGTCCCGCTCGTCGACCGGGTAGGCGGCGACGCTCGCGCCGAACGGCACCCGTGGCTGGGTGGGCACGGAGATGCACTGCCCGCCCGCGTCGTAGACGAACCCGCACAGGCCGCACCGGACGGCGTCGCCATCCAGGCTGCCCGCCGAGAGCGGATAGGGACGGTGGGCGCAGCGGTCCTCGAGGGCGACGACCGCGTCGGCCTCGGTGCGGTACAGCACGACCGGTCCGGCGACCGTGCGGACGGCGAGCAGGTCGCGGCCGACGGCGTCGGAGGGGGACAGCGCGTACCAGCAGTCGCTCGGCACCGCCGACGAGAAGGCCCGGCGTGGGGACGTCATCTGCTTCTCCTCCTCACAGGTCCAGGACGAGTCGGTCGGACCGGCACCGCGAGACGCAGACCATCATCGCGTCGTTGGCGGCCTGCTCGGCCTCGTTGAGCACCGAGTCCCGGTGATCCACCTCGCCCTCGAGCACCAGCTGCTCGCAGGTGCCGCAGATGCCCTCGTGGCACGAGCCGAGGACGCTGATCCCGGCGTCCTGGATCACGTCGAAGACCGAGCGGTCCGGCGGGACCGTGAGGGTCACGCCCGACGAGGCGAGCACGAGCTCGAAGGAGCGCTCGCCCCCGGCCGGGGCCTCGGTCTCCTTGGCCGCGAAGCGCTCGAGGTGCAGGGAGCCGGGCGCCCACCCGGACTCGCAGGTCGCCTCGACCGCGGTGAGGAGGCCCTCGGGCCCGCACACGTACACGAGCGTGTCGGCACGTGGCGCGCCGAGGATCGCGCCGAGGTCGAGGATGCCGGACTCGTCCTGCGGGACGAGGGTCACCCGGTCGCCGTACGCCGCGAGCTCGTCGACGAAGGCCATCGAGGACCGCGTGCGGCCGCCGTACCACAGGTGCCAGTCGGCGCCGGCGGCCTCGGCCTCGGCCATCATCGGGAGGAGCGGCGTGATCCCGATCCCGCCGGCGACGAAGACGTAGCGCGGCGAGGCGACGAACGAGAAGTGGTTGCGCGGACCCCGCACGCGGACCGTGCTGCCGACCGTCAGCTGCTCGTGGACGTACGCCGACCCGCCGCGGCCGTCGGGCGCCCGGAGCACCCCCACCCGGATCACCCGGCTGTCCGCCGGGTCGCTGCACAGCGAGTACTGCCGGACCAGCCCGTCGCCGAGGAGGAGGTCGACGTGGGCGCCGGGGGTCCACGGCGGCAGCGCGTCGCCGTCGGGATCGACCAGGGTCAGGGCGACGACGTCCTCGGCGACGTGGTCGACCGCCTCGACGACCAGGTCGCCCTCGTGCTCGCGGAGCGTCGTGCGCGTCTCGGTCATCGAGCCGGGCTACTTCGCGACGATGCGCAGCGGGAACTGCTTGATGCCGTTGACGAAGTTGCTCCGCACCCGACGGATCTCACCGGTCTGCTCGATCTCGGCGATGCGCGGCAGCAGGGTCTCGAAGATGATCCGCATCTCGAAGCGCGCGAGGTTGGCGCCCATGCAGGAGTGCGAACCCTTGCCGAACGTCATGTGGTCGTTGGGCATCCGGTCCAGGCGCAGCTCGTACGGTGCCTCGAACTTGGCCTCGTCGCGGTTGCCCGAGGCGAACCACATCACGACCTTGTCGCCGGCCTTGATCTGCTTGCCGTGCATCTCGATGTCGCGGGTCGCGGTGCGGCGGAAGTGGTAGACCGGCGAGGCGAACCGGATCAGCTCCTCGATCGCCTGCGTCATCTTGTCGGGGTTGTCGAGCAGCCACTGCCGCTGGTCGGGGAAGTCGATGAGGGCCTTCATCGAGTGGCTGATCGCCTGCCTCGTGGTCTCGTTGCCGGCCACGACCAGGAGCAGGAAGTAGTTGTCGTAGTGCTCGGGCGAGAGCGGGACGCCGTCCTCGGGGATCCGGTTCACCAGCTTGCTGACGAGGTCGTCGGCGTCGCCGCCCTTGCGCTCGGCGGCGAGCTTGCGGCCGTACTCGAAGATCTCCAGCGAGACCGGCGAGCTGAAGGGCAGGTGCCGGTACTGCTTCGCCTCCTCGGAGTTGACCAGGACCCGGGCGTACTCGGGGTCGGAGAATCCGACGATCTCGTTGCCCCAGGCGATCAGCTGCGGTGTCATCTCCTCGGGGGTGTCGAGGAGCCGGGCCAGCACGGCGATCGGGTAGTCGGCAGCGATCGCGTCGACGAAGTCGAGGTCCTGCTCCTGCAACGCCGTGTCGATCGTCTGCGTGGCCAGGCCACGCAGGAAGTCGTCGTACCGCCGGAGCTGGGCGACGCTGAAGTCGCGCATGAGCAGCTTGCGCAGCGCGAGGTGGCGCGGGCCGTCGGTCTCGAGGATGGAGCGGCGCTTCTCCATGTACTCCTCGGGCGGCTCCTCGAGGTTGGTGAACTTCATCGAGGTGAACGTCTCGGGGTCCTTGTCGACCTTCTCGATGTCGTCGTAGCGGGTGATCGCCCAGAAGCCCGACCCGCCGTCGTGCTCCTCGCACCAGTGCACGGGGTCCTCGCGCCGCAGCGTGTCGAACATGCCCCACGCCCGGTTCTCCTCGAAGACGTCGAGGTCAGCCAGGTCGACCTGGTCGAGCGGGACGGGGGTCGGTTCCATGCGAGGCTCCTTGCTGCTGCCGGGCGGACTCCGTTGCGCAGTTCGTTTGGGCCCGAACGTAACGGAGGTCACCAGTGTCGTCAAGGGTTCCGGAACGCGCGGTGGCGCTCCGTCCGGCCGAGGATCACCACGCGGGTCACCACATGATGTGACGACCCGTCACCACCAGCGCTCCTAGCGTGCCGTCATCACCGAGCACGAGGAGCAGATCGTGAACACCCCCCACGAACCCGGCTGGTACGAGATCCGCCTCCAGGGGCGCCTCGACGAGCGCTGGGCCTCCTGGTTCGACGGCATGAGCATCGAGCCGGGACCCGACGGCACCACCGTGCTGCGCGGCCCGGTCGTGGACCAGGCGGCGCTCCACGGCCTGCTCGCCCGCCTGCGCGACCTCGGCCTGCCGCTCGTCTCCATCGGCCCCGACGCCCGGCCGCCCCACACCCCGCCCCACGAAGGAGCACCCGCATGACCACCACGGCCCCTCCCGCGCCGGTCCTCGACCGGGTCCTGCGCACCGAACGACTCGTCCTGCGTCCGGCGACGGTCGACGACACCGACGCGACCTGGACCTTCCGGCAGCTCGACGAGGTCAACGACTGGCTGACCGGGTGCCCCGGGGACCCGGCCGGCTACCGCGACCTCTTCGCCGAGCCCGACCGGCTCGCCACGACGGTCGTCATCGAGCTCGGCCACGGCTCGGACCGCACGGTCATCGGGGACTTCATGCTCCGCCGCGAGGACGCCTGGGCCCAGCTCGACGTCGCCGACGCGGCGCGCGGGGCGCAGGCCGAGCTCGGCTGGGTCCTCGACCCCGCCCACAGCGGTCACGGCTACGCCACCGAGGCGGTCCGTGAGCTCCTCCGCTACTGCTTCGAGGACCTCGGCGTACGACGGGTGGTCGCGAACTGCTTCCTCGAGAACGACGCGTCCTGGCGGCTGATGGAGCGCGTCGGCATGCGCCGCGAGCTCCACGCCGTCCGCGACTCCCTGCACCGCTCGGGCCGGTGGCTCGACATCGTCGGGTACGCGCTGCTCGCCGACGAGTGGGAGTTCCCGGTGACCGACCTGCCCCGTTGACCCGGGCGCCGAGGACGAAGTGCCCGCGTGACCTCGGCCGATCAGCACTGCCGAGAGCCGTGTCCTCGGACGACCGTGGGAGGTGGCGACCAGCGAGTCGCCGTCGATCGGGAGGTCCGGGATGTCCGTTCGAGCCGGGGCGCTGCTCGTGGTGGCGCTGTCCGTGAGCCTGTCCGCGAGCCTGTCCGTGAGCCTGTCCGTCCAGGCCGCCCGGCCGAGCGTCGCTCGCGTCGAGGCCGTGGACACCTGGGGACCGGTCCACCGCTTCGAGGGTGCGCCACGTGGCGAGTCCGTGGCCGCCGGCCCGGACGGCTCGGCCACGGTCGCCTGGGGATCGCAGCGCGGCTGGCCCGAGCCGGTCAAGGTCGCGCGGCGCACGCCGACGGGCCGGTGGTCGCCGCCGGCGACGCTGGGGGAGGGGTTCGCCCCCGTGGTCGCGGCGGACCCCCTGGGGAACCTCACCGTCGCCTGGTGCCGGGAGCGGAACGGGTTCACGACGGGCGTCTGGGTAGCCCGCAAGCCGGCCGGCAGGCCGTGGACCCGCCCGGTGCACGTGTCCCGGGACCGGAAGGCGCCGGGCTATCCCGACGGCTGGACCAGCTACGGAGCGGCCGGTCTCGACGTGGCGGTGACGGCGGCCGGCGCGGCCGTGGTGACCTGGGAGTGGGGCGGCCCGGACCGCGGCGTCCCGTCCCGCATCCAGGCCGTGCGCCGAGCACCGCACGGCCGCTGGGGACCGGTCGAGACCGTGTCGTCGACGGTCGGCGGCGAGTCCACCGGTGCGCAGGTCGCCGTCGCGCGCAACGGCACCGCGTGGGTCGCCTACGACCGGTCGCCGGTCACCGGACCGACCGGTGTGGTGGTGCGCTCCCGGTCCGCAGCCGGCACCTGGAGCCCCGCCGCGCGCGTCGACACCGGTGAGCTGGGAGACCTCGGCGTCAGCACCCGCGGCGATGTCACGGTGGTGCTCCTCCACCGTGGCCGCGTGCGAGTCGCCGTGCTGCCCCGGGGGCGAGCGTGGCAGCCGCCGGTCGCGGTCACCCCACGCGACGTGCGGGTGACGGACTGGTCGGTCGCGCTCAGCCCCCGTGGGGCCGTGCTCGTGGGCTACCTGTGGCGTGACGACCGCGTCGACGTCGTACGCCGGGCCTTCGGCGGCAGCTGGACCGCGCCCGTGACGGTGGCCGACCCGGTCGCCCCGGTCTACGAGGTGTTCACCGCGGTCGACGCGCGCGGCGACATGTTCACGGGATGGTCCGACCACTACGGGATCTGGTCGCGCTACCGGCCGACGGGGAAGGGGTGGCGCGCCGAGACGACGGCGCAGCGCGGCGGTGGTGTGGAGGTGCTCGAGGGGGTCCGGTCCCAGGTCCTGCCCGGCGGGGACGTCGTGCTGCTCTGGGCCCAGGAGGGCAAGCCCCTGCGGGCGCGGGTCCTCGACGTGCAGGTGGGCGACCGGATCGAGCGCTGAGGCCTCGGTGAGCCGCTACGTTGGGAGGCGTCCGTCGTAGCGCTCGGGAAAGGCCGAAGGGGATCCGATGTCTGTCACTGCTGGGCCCGCCGACCTCGAGGACGTCCACGGCGCGCACAACTACCACCCGCTCCCGGTCACGGTGTCCCACGGGGAGGGCGCCTGGGTCTGGGACGACGAGGGCCACCGCTACCTCGACTTCCTCGCTGCCTACTCCGCCCTCAACTTCGGGCACCGGCACCCCGACCTGGTGGCGGCCGCGCACGCCCAGCTGGACCGCCTCACGCTCACCAGCCGGGCCTTCCACCACGACCTGCTCGGCCCGTTCTGCGCCGAGCTCGCCGCCCTCGCCGGCAAGGACATGGTGCTGCCGATGAACTCCGGCGCCGAAGCCGTGGAGACCGCGCTCAAGGTCGCCCGGAGGTGGGGCTACGAGGTCAAGGGCGTGCCCGACGAGCACGCGTCGGTGGTCGTCATGGGCGGCAACTTCCACGGCCGCACCATCAGCATCATCAGCTTCTCCGAGGACCACCTCGCGAAGACCCACTACGGGCCCTACACGCCCGGCTTCCGCCTGGTCCCGTACGGCGACGCGGCCGCTCTCGAGGCCGCGATCGACGACACGACGGTGGCCGTCCTCGTCGAGCCGATCCAGGGCGAGGCCGGCGTCGTCCTGCCTCCCGACGGCTACCTGGCCGACGTCCGTCGGCTCTGCAACCTCCACGAGATCCTCATGGTCGCCGACGAGGTGCAGTCCGGCCTGGGCCGCACCGGTGCGACGTTCGCGTGCGACCTCGAGGACGTCGTGCCCGACATCTACATCCTCGGGAAGGCGCTGGGCGGCGGCATCCTGCCGCTGTCGGCGGTCGTCGCGGACGCCGACGTCCTGGGTGTGCTCATCCCCGGGAGCCACGGCAGCACCTTCGGCGGCAACCCGCTCGCCGTGGCCGTGGGACGCGCGGTGCTCCGCCTGCTCGAGACCGGCGAGCCGCAGGCGCGGGCGCGGGACCTCGAGCCCGTCCTCCAGGACGGCCTCGCCCCGCTGCTCGGCGACGGGCTGGTCGGCCTGCGGGTCCGGGGGTTGTGGGCGGGGCTCGACCTCGACCCGGCGCTGGGCACCGGGCGCGACCTCTGCGAGGTCCTCGTCCAGCGGGGCGTGCTCGTCAAGGACACGCACGGCTCGACCATCCGGGTCTCGCCTCCGCTGACCATCGAGCGCTCCGACCTGGAGTGGGGGCTCGGTCAGGTCCGCGACGCCGTCGCCGGTCTGGCGAACGGTCACCAGCCGCGCTCCTGACCGCTCGCGCGGGACCCGGCCCCAGGTCCCGGTCGAGCAGGGACCTTCGGCCCTCCAGCATCAACTAGAACACGTTCTAGCCTCGCAGGCACCCGCTGCGAGGAGGACCCGATGCCGGCGACCGCCACCGTCCTGGACCACGTCCGCGACCTGCTGCCGTCCTTCCGCGACCGCGCGGCCGAAGGGGAGCGCGAGCGGTGCGTGCCCGTGGAGTCGGTCAAGGAGCTCGACGCGACCGGCTTCTTCCGGATGCTGCAGCCACGGCGGTACGACGGGCTGGAGGGCGACCCGCTCGACTTCTACGAGGCCGTGCGGCTGATCGCGTCGGCCGACGCCTCGACCGGGTGGATCGCATCGGTGCTCGCCGTCCACGCCTGGCAGGTGGCGCTCTTCCCCGAGGCCGCCCAGGAGGCGGTCTGGGGGAGCGACACCGGCACGCTGCTCTCGTCGTCGTACGCCCCGACCGGCAAGGCCGTCGCCGTCGACGGCGGTTACGAGGTCAGGGGGCGGTGGTCCTTCTCGTCCGGCTGCGACCACGCGCAGTGGGTCCTCCTCGGCGCCCTGGTCACCGACGAACGAGGCCAGATGGTCGACTTCCGGACCTTCCTGCTGCCGTCGGACGACTACGTCATCGAGCACACGTGGGACACCGTCGGGCTGGCCGGGACCGGCTCGCACGACGTCGTCGTCGGTGGTGCCTTCGTCCCGGCCGACCACACGCTGTCGATGGCGGAGACCGGGCGGTGCGAGGGGCCCGGGCAGGCGGTCAACGACGGGGATCTCTACCGGCTGCCGTTCCACTCGCTGTTCACCTCGGCGATCACCACGCCGATCATCGGGATGGCCTACGGGGCGTACGCTGAGCACGTCGAGGTCCAACGTGAGCGGGTGCGCGCGGCGTACGTCGGCGAGCGGGCCGCGGAGGACCCGTTCTCGAACGTGCGGATCGCGCGGGCCGCCTCCGAGGTCGACGCCGCGTGGGCGTTGCTCACCCAGAACCTGCGCGAGCTCCAGGCACACGTCGCCCGGGGAGAGCGCATCCCCCTCGCGCTGCGGCTGAAGGTCCGTCGCGACCAGGTGGTCGGGACCGAGCGGGCCATCGAGGCCGTCGACCTGCTGTTCGACAACGCGGGGGCGCGGGCGCTGGACCGCTCGGGCCACCTGCAGCGTGCGTGGCGCGACGCGCACGCCGGCCGGGTGCACGCCGCGAACGATCCCGAGCGGGCACTGCGGATGTACGGCGCGCTCGAGGTCGGCCAGAAGATCGCACCGGGGATGTACTGATGCGGATCGCCTCGCTGGGCTACCTGCGCATCGACAGCACCGACCTCGACGCGTGGCGCACCTTCGGTGCCCAGGTGCTCGGCCTGGCACCCGGGCGGCCGCCGCGGGGGACCGGCGAGGAGAACCTCTACTTCCGCCTCGACGAGCTCTCCGCACGCATCGTCGTGCAGCCCTCCGACCGGGACGGGCTGGCGTGCGCGGGCTGGGAGCTCTCCGGACCGGCCGCGCTGGCCGAGGCGGTCGACCGGCTGAAGCACCACGGCGTCGAGCTGACCACGGGCACCGAGGCCGAGCTCGCCGAGCGGCGGGTGCAGGAGATGGTCCGGTTCAGCGACCCGTTCGGCAACGTGCTCGAGCTCTTCTGCGGAGCCACCTACGAGCGCACACCGGCGCTGACGCCGTACGGCAACAGGTTCGTGACCGGTGAGCAGGGGCTCGGGCACCTCGTCGTCCCGGTCGCCGACGACACGGCGGGCCTGGCGTTCTACCGTGACGTGCTCGGGTTCCGGGTGCGTGACTCGATGCGCCTCGACGGCGAGCTGGTGGGGCAGCCGGCGGGGTCCACCGTCTGGCTGCGCTTCCTCGGCTGCAACCCGCGGCACCACAGCCTGGCGCTGGCTCCGATCCCGGCGCCCTCCGGGTGCGTCCACATCATGCTCGAGGTCGACCGCCTCGACGACGTGGGTCGTGCGCTCGAGCGGGTGCGGCGCCGCGGCGCGCACCTCAGCGCGACGCTCGGGCGCCACATGAACGACGACATGGTCTCGTTCTACGTCCGCTCACCGGCCGGGTTCGACGTCGAGTACGGCTGGGGCGGGCTCCAGGTCGACGACGACACGTGGACCGCGCGGGAGTCCACCGCCGTCTCGGCATGGGGCCACGACTTCGCAGGCTGACAGGACTTCGCAGGCTGACAGGACTTCTGGCTGACGACCGAGGAGCTGCACCATGACCACCGCACCGAACAAGCCGGCCGACCGCACGAGCTCGCGCCTGATCGATCCCGGTACGCCGCCGACGCGCTTCGCCCGCGGCTGGCACTGCCTCGGCATGGCCGACGGCTTCCGCGACGGCCGGCCGCACACGGTCGAGGCCTTCGGGACCAAGCTCGTCGTCTGGGCCGACAGCGCGGGCCGGCTGCAGGTCATCGACGGCTACTGCCGCCACCTCGGCGGCGACCTCGGCCAGGGCAGCATCAAGGGCGACGAGGTCGCCTGCCCGTTCCACGACTGGCGGTGGGGTGGCGACGGCCGCTGCAAGCAGATCCCCTACGCGAAGCGGGTCCCGCTGCGCGCGCAGACCCGGACCTGGCACGCGATGGAGCGCAACCACCAGCTCTTCGTCTGGCACGATCCCGAGCTCAACCCCCCGATCGAGCTGCAGATGATCCCCGAGCTCGTGGAGATGGACAGCGGGGAGTGGAGCGACATGACGTGGGAGGTCATCGACATCCCCGGGTCCAACTGCCGCGAGATCATCGACAACATCGTCGACATGGCCCACTTCTTCTACATCCACGGTGGGTTCCCGACGTACTTCCGCAACGTCTTCGAGGACCACGTCGCCGCGCAGTACATGAACTCCCGCAGCCGACCGGACATGACGAAGACCGCCTCGCCGGCCGAGGAGAGCCTGCTGCAGTCGGAGGCGGCCTACTACGGGCCGTCGTACATGATCAACCCGCTCACCACGACCTACCGGGGCCTGGAGATCGAGGTCATCCTCGTCAACTGCCACTACCCGGTGACGCAGACCGACTTCCGGCTGCAGTTCGGACTGATGGTCAAGAAGATCGCCGGCCTCGACGACGCCACCTCGAACGTGGTCGCGCAGAAGTTCACCGCGATGTTCGCCGAGGGGTTCATGCAGGACGTGTGGATCTGGCGCAACAAGACACCGATCCAGAACCCGCTGCTCTGCGAGGAGGACGGTCCGGTCTACCAGCTGCGGCGGTGGTACGAGCAGTTCTACGTCGACGTCGCGGACATCGCCCCGGAGATGACTGCGCGCTTCGAGTACGAGGTCGACACATCGTACTCGCGCGCGAACTGGGAGCGGGAGGTCGCCGACAACCTGGCGCGCCGGGCTGCCGACCAGGAGCAGGTTGCGCCGTCCTGAGGTCGCCGCCCTGACGCTCAGACGGATCGGGGATCGCGGAAGCCCAGGCTCGTGTAGCCGGGTGCCCGCTTCGCGAGCGCGGCTGCGAGCACCGCGACCTCGACGTCGTGGTAGTCGTGGACTTCTGCCGTCTCCTTGCCGGGATAGGCACGCATGATCCGACCCGCATACTGCACGAGCCGACCTCGGAACGACACCGGTCCCGCGAGGAAGAGGGTGTCGAGCGCAGGGCAGTCGAAGCCCTCGCCGACGAAGTGCCCGGTGGCGACGACGAGCAACGGCGACGCGCCGGCGTCGGGCACCAGTCGCTCGTTGGCGGCGGCCCGCGCGCGTGCGCCCATCCCACCCTTGAGCACGACCGGGTCGAGCCCTCGATCGGAGAGCCGGCTCGCGAGGTCGTCGACGTGGGCCGTGCGCTGGGTCAGCACCAGGCAGTGACGGCCACGTCCGTGAGCCTCCAGGGCGTCGTCGACGATCTGCTGGTTGCGTGGCCCGTCGGCGGCCAGCGCGCGGTGGATGCCGGCGATCGCGCCTGGACGGGACAGGTCGACCTCCTGCTCCAGACGGAACCGGGTCTGGTGGACCACCAGGACGGGCCGGGGCGCGTCGGACCCCGCCCCTTCGAGCGTCTCCGGATCCGGGGCGGCGAAGGTGTGTCGGACCGGGCCGAGCTGGAAGCCGATCAGGTCGTCCAGGCCGTCACGTCGGTACGGCGTCGCCGTCAGCCCCAGCCATGAGCGGGCGGGGAGGTTCCGGACCGCGGCCTCGAAGGCGGCGGCGGGGACGTGGTGGCACTCGTCGACCACGACCAGGCCGTATGCGCCCAGCACCTCCCCCAGGTCGGACCGTCGAGCGAGCGTCTGCAACGTGGCGACGTCGACGGCGCCGGTGAGCTTGGACCGCCCACCGCCGAGCTGACCGGGCTTGACCCCAAGCAGGTCGCGGAGCTGCCGCCGCCACTGGTCGGCGAGTGTCTTGCGGTCGACAAGCACGAGTGTCGAGGTCCGGCGTGCGGCGATGACCGCGCACGCCATCACCGTCTTCCCCGATCCTGGCGGAGCGACGATGAGGCCCAGGTCGTGGGGCAGCACGTCGTCGACGGCGGATCGCTGGGGAGCCGTGAGATCGGCGTTGAACGTGAGGCCCTGGAGGCTGCCGTCGGCGCGACGATCGTCGGTGTCGATGGTGCTGCCGGCCTCACCGACGAGCTTCGTCACGGTGTCCAGCAGCCCGCGCGGCAGGACCAGGTGGTCGTCGAGCGTCTCGTCGTAGGAGGTGATGATCCGGGGCACGTTCCAGGTGGACTGGCGGCGGCGCTGTCGGTCATAGAAGTCGGGGTTGTAGGTCGACGCGGCGTGCTTCAACGTCGCGTACAGCGACGGACTCAGCTCGGCTCCGGGGATCCGGACGCCACCGTCGAGGGTGAGGTGCACGACCGGGGCCGGGGCGGGCTGGGTGCGGGTGGACCGCGCGGGTCGCGCTCGGTCCACGCGGGCTCCGACCGCGGGCTCGCGGAACGTGGAGGCGAGTGTGGAGACCTGCCGAGGTGTCAGGCGCTCAACGGTCGACAGGTAGTCCCACTGGTCCGCGAAGGGCTCGAGGGTCGCCACGTCGAGGAACACCGTGGTCCCGACCCGCCGCGACCTGCCATGCAGGGGCGCCGCGATCAGGTTTCCCGGCCCACTGCCCGGAAGCACGTCCTGGGACGGGAAGAGACGGTCGTAGCACCGCAGGTCCATCCGCCCGCGGAGGGCGATCGCCTCTCGGACCAAGGCCGTGCCGAGCTGGCGAGCCAGGGTCGCGGGAACGGGGTCGGTGAAGAAGATCCACACGTGGGCACCGACCCCGGAGCGGGACACCTCCAGCGCGGCGGGGGCGCCCACCGCCCGCGCCGCCTTGAGGTAGGCGAGTGCGTCGAGCATCGCCGCCTGGCCGTCGAAGTCGGCGGCGAGCCAGCAGGTCCGATCGCCCGGCAGCATCGGGTAGAGGCCGACGTGGACGTCGCCCGTCAGGTGGGCAGCCAGGACATCGGGGGTCAGGGGGAGGTAGCGACGGGTAGCCGCAGCGCTGCCCTTCTTCCACCCGCCCTCGACCGCCGGCATCCACCCCGACGTTCCCCGGCGCGTGCTCTCCCAGCGGACGGCGTAGACGTCGCGGCGCGCACCGAAGAGCGCGGCATAGAACTCGACCTTCGTACTGGGGGACGACTGTGCGTCGACGGGTCCCGGGGCCTTGTCGAACCAGGCTGCCTGTGTGCCACGAGCCGGGGATGCCTCGGCTTCGGTCAGCTGGAGCAGTCTGCGCAGCCGGGCGTTCTCGCGTCGCAGCTGTTCGAGCTCGTCACCGATGTCGGGCACGGCTCCATCCTGACGGCACGGCCGTCTCAGGCGGCGGGGAACAGCCGGTCGAGGGCGGCGTGCAGGTCCTCCTGGTGTGCGAGGCGCCAGGCGTCGTCGTCATCGACCGCATGGGTCCCGGTCGGATCGACGAGGCGTGCCAGTCCGTGCGGCGTGGTCCACAGGTAGGTGCCGTCATCGACCTGGGTGACGAGGTATCCGAGATGGGTCTTCGCCCGGTGGTGGGTCCGGGTGAGCGGCGCGTTGTTGTGGTCGCCGGTCTGGCCCGGTGGTCCGCCGTAGTCGTAGGGCACAGGGTGATCGTCGTCGAAGCGACCGGACATCGTCGCGGTGTTCGTGGCGTGGGGGAAGACGTCGCCGCCGCACCGCAGCCGCGTGCGTTCGCTGACCGCGGTCGGGAACTCGTAGGCGTCGACGCGGACGTGCTCGTCGAGGTCGAGGACGGGCTTGACTGTCACCTGCGCGTGGCCCACGAGCCGCGTGACCTGCTCGAGCAGCAGAGGCCCGATGCTCTCGGCCCGCGCGACGCCGCCGGCCACGGTGGCCAGCGCGCTCTCGTGCAGGTGCAGGTGGACCACGACCCGCTGGCCCGTGCGGTCGGGCCGGCGCGGCACGTCGACCGTGGGGTCCGCAGCGGCGGCGAAGAGCTCGCGCAGGTCATCAGGGCGGGCGAGCCAGCCGAAGGCGATCGCCCGGAGCTCCTGACGGGTCAGGTCGTCGAGGTCCGCCGGGAGGTCGGGGTGGTGGGCTCGCAGGATGTCCGGGCGGGCCAGCAGCGCGTCGACGACGCGTTCGAGGGTGCCGTCGACCCAGGTCACGTCGGAGGGCTCGAGACGGGCGACGAGCGTCCGGTTGCCGGCCTCGACATCGGTCCGGCCGGCCCAGACCCCGCGACGGCGGCGCTCGGCCTCGAGACGGGCGAGGTGGGCGGGGGTGTCGGCCTCGATGACCTTGGCCTCCGCCAAGGAGAGCACCCGCCCCGGGGTCGTGCCGCCGATCGCGTCGGCCACTGCGGCGTCGACCAGGGCGACCTGCTCGCGGTCCAGGGCGCGGGACTTCCGCGCGACGCTGCACGCCACCCACGGCTCGCACCCCAGCTCCAGGACCACGGCCCAGGTCCGGGGGAGCCGGTGGCGCAGGTCGAGGACGTCGGCCATCGTCGCGCGGGTCGCCAGCGAGTGGGTCTCCCGCGCGATCGCCAGCTCGTGGACGGACAGCTCCGACACCCACGGGGTCCCGTCACCGCCGAGCTCGACCAGGCGGTCGCCGCCCGACGAGACCGGCGCCGCACCCGGTGCGGCCTGCGGGTCCTCGCCGTGGAG
Organism: Nocardioides sp.; assembly: GCA_020636915.1. Classification (GTDB taxonomy): domain Bacteria; phylum Actinomycetota; class Actinomycetes; order Propionibacteriales; family Nocardioidaceae; genus Nocardioides. Next base: position 163,619 of record JACJWV010000004.1, on the reverse strand, counting down.
GTCGGCCCACGCCAGCACGAGCAGCAGGTCCTCGACCTGCGCGGCCCGCCGGCTCCGCACCGCCGCCACGGACGCGGCCAGGACGCCGGCGGCGTCGAGGCGGTCCGTGGAGGGCAGCATGCTTTGAGTATAATCGATCATGTGTTCGAAAACAAGGCAACTGCGGTTGTCTTGCGGGTACGTTCGACGACCCGGTCGGCGACTACCTCGACAATCAGGACTGACGGTCGATGGCGGGAGTCACAGGACGTCAGACGGTGGGAGCCGTCGGTGGCTCCGAGCGCAGGACGTCCTGCCGCAAAGCGCCGGGGCTGCTGGTCGTCCCGTCCGACTCGGAGCGCCCGGTGGCGGTGTCACCACCCCGCTTCCAGCTCCTAGCCGTCGACAGCCGACCTCGTCGCCGGCGTCCTCGCGAACTCCAGCACCGCGACCAGCGGCGCCGGCTCCTGGCCGGGCTCGAGGGCGGTGACCAGCAGGTCGGCGTACCTGGCTTTCCGACCGGACCGTGACCCCAGGAACCGGCGCAGGACCGCCTCGGAGGTCCACCCCTGCTGCGCCGGCATGCCGGTCAGCAGGCGGAGGGAGCGCGCCTCGCCCGCCGCGTCGATCACCCGCTCGACGCCGGCGGTGCCGTGGGCACGGATCAGCTCGTCCTCGAGGTCGGCGACGCACCGGAAGAACCCGAGGTCCGGTAGCGCAGCGGGGTCGACCGCCCGGGACAGGCCGGCCGCCGCGAGCCCGCGGCACACGCGTGCCTCGTCCGGCGCGTCGTACAACCCCGCGAGGTGCAGTCCGAGCCCGCGCGGCCCGAAGTGCGAGGCGAACGTCCGGATGTTGGTGATGCCGCCCATCGGCACGACCTCGACGCCGTCCGCCGCGAGGTCGCGTCCCTGCCGTCGGGCCAGCGCCTCGAGCGCCGCCCGGTCGCTGTCGCCCTCGACCAGCACGACCGTGCGCGGAGACGTCACCCCACCATTGGTCGCCGACAGGGCCCCGCCGTCAACCGGGTTCCGCCGCGCGGCGCCCGGTCAGAGCCAGCCGTTGCGCCGCGCGAGCAGGGCGGCCTCGGTCTTGTTGCGGGTGCCGGTCTTGCCGATCGCGTCGGAGAGGTAGTTGCGGACCGTGCTCGCGGAGAGGTGCAGCTCCGCCGCGATGTCGGTGACCGTCGCCCCGTCCTCGGCGGCGGCGAGGACGTCGCGCTCGCGGGGCGTGAGCGGGCTGAGCACGGTCCGCAGCGCCTGGCCGGCCAGCTGCGGGTCGACGACCGTCTCACCGGCAGCGACACGCCGGATGGCGTCGGCCAGACCCTCGATCGGGCCGTCCTTGACCAGGAACCCGAGTGCGCCCGCAGCCATCGCTCGCTGGAGGTAGCCGGGCCGCCCGAAGGTCGTGACCATCACGACGCGGCAGCCCGGCAGCTGCTCGGCGAGGTCGGCGGCGGCGTCCAGCCCCGACCGCCCGGGCAGCTCGATGTCGAGCAGCGCGACGTCGGGGGTGCGCGCCAGGGCGGCCGGGACGATCTCCGTGCCGGACCCCACCTGGGCCACGACCTCGAGGTCGTCCTCGAGGTCGAGCAGGACCGCGAGAGCGCCGCGCATCATCGCCTGGTCCTCCGCGAGCAGCACCCGGATCGTCACGAGCCGCCCCCAGGCACGGTCGCGACCACGCTGAACCCGGCGTCGGACGTCTCCACGCGGAGCTCGCCGCCGGCAGCGGTCACCCGGTCGCGCAACCCGTCGAGGCCGCCGAACCGAACCGTCGGGGTGCTCGGCGCACCGACCCCGTCGTCGGTGACGGCCAGGGCGAGCCGGCCGCCGCGCTCGGCCAGCTCGATCCGGCAGGTCGAGGCGCCCGAGTGGCGCAGCACGTTCGTCGCCGCCTCGCGCACCACCCAGGCCAGGACCTCGTCGGTGTCGCCCGCTCCCGGGTCGCCGGTCACCGTGGTCTCGATCCCGGCGGCGGCCAGTGCGCGGCGGGCATTGTCGAGCTCGTCGGGGAGCGTCGGGGCACGCATGGCGTCCACCGCGCGACGTACGTCGACCAGCGCCTGCCGCCCGATCTCCTCGATGTCACTTGCGTGCTCGACGACCGCCACGTCGTCGGTGCCGGCCAGCCGGCGCACCGCCTGCGCCTTGACGACCATGACGGACAGCGTGTGCCCGAGCAGGTCGTGGAGGTCGCGGGAGAAGCGCTCACGCTCGTCGGCCACCGCGGCCCGGGCGAGCTCGGCGCGGGTGCGCCGCAGCTCGCTGACGGTGTCGATGAGCGAGATGACGGCCGAGCTCGCCAGGCCGGCGAGGACAACGACGAAGCCCTCGGACCACAGCCGGCTCCACTGGAACGGCTCGACGATCGCGGCCGCCCCCATCGACAAGAGGGCCACCAGCGGCACGGCGCCGACCAGCGCGCGACCGCGCAGCACCGCCGGCAGCGTGTTGGCGAGCAGGATCCAGGTGGGCAGCCACTGGCTGCTCCCGTGCATCGCGCCGGCGGTCGTGGCGGCGACGAGCGTCGACAGTGCGATGTACGGCGTCGCCGACCGCCACGGCGGACCGCCGGTGAGCCCCGCGACCGCGGCGGCCGTGGCGATCACCAGGACCAGCGCGACCTGGAAGGCCACGGCTCCGGGAGTGCCGTGCAGGTCGAGGACCGGGCCGAGCAGCAGCACCGGGATCCACACCAGCGCCACGGCGTTGCGCCGCCACCCGCACCCGAGACGCCTTCGCACCGTGCTCACGCTAGTGCCCGACGCGGCAGGCCGACGATGACGACCCCCGCGACCACCAGGTGCATCGTCGCGAGCGCCAGGCCGGCTGCGGCCGTGGCCGCCGACAACGGCCCGAGCGCGGACAGCGACAGCACGCCCAGGGCGACCACCTTCCACCACCGCCGGCGCCGGCGGCGGCTCAGGACACGCAGCAGGGCGCCGGCGGTCATGGTGACGACGACCGACGTGACGACGACCGACACCAGCCCGACCGGCTGGGTGCCCGAACCTGCATGCACGTCCAGAGCCACACCGGCCGCGCGTGCCGCGACCCACACCAGGGCAGCGGATGCAGCCGCCACCCCCGCCACCGGCAGGTCGTTGCGCCAGCTGTCCCGTGCGGTGCCGGTCCGCTCCACCAGATCGGTCATCTCGCTCCTCCTCCATCGCGCCGCCCGGGACGGCCCCGAGTCGATGGCGTCGACGCTAGGAGCGGCGACCCACCCCCCGTCAGGGCCCGATGTGGTCGGACGGCCACGACAAATGTCGGTACAGGTCCTTCGACCCTCTGCGCGGCGGCTTCGGGAGTCCTACGGTGCAGCCAGGACGACAGCGGAGGGGCTGGTGCCACATGTCCGACTTCCCGTACGCCGAGCGGTTCCCGGTGAACCGCCGGCTGCCCGAGCACGGCCGCCCGCGGGAGGAGGTCCTCGCCGAGCTGCGCACGATGGCGCGCGAGGAGGACGCCACCTGGGAGACGGGCAAGTGCTCGGGGACCATGTACTCCGGCGACCACGAGCACTACGCCTACCTCAACGAGGTGTTCGGGCTGTTCGCGCACGTCAACGTGCTGCAGCGCGACATGTGTCCGAGCGCGACGAAGTTCGAGGGCGAGGTCATCGCGATGGCGCTGGACCTGATGCACGCGGACACGGTCGAGGGGACGACCCCGGCCGGGCTGGTGACCAGCGGCGGGACCGACAGCATCCTGCACGCGATGCTCTCCTACCGCGAGCACGCCGCGAAGGTCCGCGGCATCGACGGCTCGACCGGCCGCCCCAACATCGTCAAGCCCGAGACCGCCCACCCGGCCTTCGACAAGGCCGCGCACCTGCTGGGCCTCGAGCTGCGGGTGGTCCCGGTCACCGACGACACGACCGTCGACCCGGCGGCGGTCGCCGAGCGGATCGACGCCCGCACGATCGGCATCATCGGGTCCGCCTGCAACTACGGCTACGGCACCATCGACCCGATCGCCGACCTCGGCCGGCTCGCGCTCGAGCGGGACGTGCCGTTGCACGTGGACGGCTGCCTGGGCGGGTTCATCCTCCCCTTCGGCGAGCAGCTCGGGTACGACGTGCCGCCGTTCGACTTCCGCGTGCCCGGTGTCACCACGATCTCGGCGGACACCCACAAGTACGGCTACGCGTTCAAGGGCACCTCCACGCTGCTGTTCCGCGACAAGGCCTACCGCAACGCGCAGTACTTCCAGCTCGTCGGCTGGAGCGGTGGCAAGTACATGTCACCGAGCATCGCGGGCTCCCGGTCCGGTGGCCTGCTCGCGGCCACGTGGGCGGCGATGGTCGAGTACGGCCGCGAGGGCTACCTCGAGCACGCGCGGGCCATCTTCTCGACGGCGGAGCGGATGAAATCTGCGGTGCGGTCGCACCCGGAGCTGCGGATCCTCGGGTCGCCGACGTTCTGCTTCAGCTTCACCTCTGACGCGTTCGACATCTACCACGTCGCCGACTTCATGCGGGAACGCGGCTGGCGCTTCAACGGCCAGCAGTACCCGAACGCCATCCACATGGCGGTGACCGGCCCCCAGACCCGACCGGGGCTGGTCGAGCAGTTCGAGGCCGACCTCGCCGAGGCCGTGCCGTACGCCGTCGAGCGGACCGCCACCGGCGCCGAGGCGCTCAGCGGGGCGATCTACGGCGGCGTCGCCGGCGGCCTGACCGACGAGGTCGCGGACTTCGTGTCGGCGATCATGACCGACATGCTGGACACCCAGCAGTCCCTGCCCCCAGCGCCGTGAACGCGGCGTCCGCCCAGGCCCAGCGGGTCGTCCTGGCCGTCGACCTCGGCACCGGCGGCCCGAAGGTCGGCCTCGTGTCGACCCGCGGCGAGGTGCTCTGGTGGCGGCACTGGCCGGTGGAGACGCACCGGGGACCCGGTGGTGCGGCGACGCAGGACGCTGCGGAGTGGTGGCGGCTCGTGGCCGACGGCGCCCGCACGGGGCTGGCGCACTCGGGCGTCGACGGCTCGCAGGTGGTCGCGGTGGCCGTGACCGGGCAGTGGGCCAGCACCGTCCCTGTCGACGCGGCCGGGGTGCCCGTCGGCGACTGCCTGATGTGGATGGACTCGCGCGGCGGCGAGCTGTCCCACGCCGTCGTGGGTGGGCCGGTGGCCGGCTACGACCCGCGCGCTCTGGTGAGCTGGGTCCGGCGGACCGGCGGGGTGCCCTCGCCGAACGGGGACGACCCGATGGGCCACCTCCTCTTCCTCGAGAAGCGGCTGCCCGAGGTGGCCCGCCGCGCCCGGTGGTACCTCGAACCGGCCGACTACCTCACGATGCGGTTCACCGGCGTGCCGGCCGCCTCGCACATGTCCATGACCGCGGCCTGGCTGACCGACAACCGCGACCTCGACCTGCTCGAGTACGACGCCGGGCTGCTGCGCCGCGCCGGGCTGACCGCGGAGAAGCTGCCGCCCCTGGTGCCCACGGGTTCGGTCGTCGGCCCGGTGCAGCCGTCGGTCGCGGAGGAGCTCGGGATCTCCGCCGACGCCGTGGTCGTCACCGGGCTGCCCGACCTGCACGGGACGACCGTCGGCTCGGGCTTCGTCGGCTCCTACGAGACCCACCTGTCGATCGGCACCACCGGCTGGATCGGCTGTCCCCTGCCGGGCAAGAAGACCGACGTCATCCGGCAGCTCGCCGCCATCCCCGGGCTCGGCGCATGGGCGGAGGCGCCGTACGTGCTGGGCAACAACCAGGAGACCGCGGGTCGGTGCCTGGAGTGGTTCCGCGACACCGTGGCCGAGGGCGTGACGGGTGTGAAGCCGACGTACGAGGACATCCTCGCGTGCGCCGCGACCGCGCCACCCGGGTCGAACGGCGTGCTGTTCGCGCCGTGGCTGGCGGGCGAGCGCAGCCCGGTCGACGACCGGTCGGCGCGAGCCGGGTTCCACAACGTGTCGGTGACGACGACGACCGCCGACCTGGCGCGAGCGGTGCTCGAGGGCGTCGCGCTCAACGCGCGCTGGCTGCTCGAGGCCGCGGAGCACTTCACCGGCCGGCGCCTCGACCCGCTGCGCATGGTCGGAGGCGGGGCCCGCTCGGCGCTGTGGTGCCAGATCGTGGCCGACGTCTGCGACCGGACGGTCGAGCAGGTGGCCGACCCGCTGCTGTGCGGTCTCCGGGGCGTCGCGCTCGCGGCGGGCATGTCCCTGGGTGACGTCGACCGCGGCGAGCTGCGCGACCTCGTGCCGGTCGCGAGCGTCCTGAGCCCCGACCCTGCTCGCCGCGCGACCTACGACCGCGCGTTCGCCGAGTTCCCCGGCCTCTACCGGTCCCAGCGGCGGATGTTCCACCGCCTCAACCGGCACCACTGACCGTCCGGGCACGGCGCGGGACCATCGCCTCTGGGCGCGCGCGGACGGGGACGGCACGGTGGGACGCGGGCCGGGAGGTCCGACCCGGATCAGGAGGCAGGACATGTGCCGTTGGCTGGCCTACTCCGGGGCGCCCGTGCGCCTGGAGGACCTTCTCTTCAAGCCGAAGAACTCCCTCGTCATGCAGAGCAAGCACTCGCAGATGGGCGCGACGACCGTCAACGGCGACGGCTTCGGCGTCGGCTGGTACGCCGACGAGCCCTGCCCCGGCGTCTACCGCAGCACCGAGCCGGCGTGGAACGACCGCAACCTGCGCGAGCTGTCCCGGCTGGCCCGGTCACGGCGGGTGTTCGCGCACATCCGGGCGACGACCGGGACCGCGGTGCAGCAGTCCAACTGCCACCCGTTCCGGCACGACGAGTGGCTCTGGATGCACAACGGCCTGATCTCCGGCTTCCCGACGATCAAGCGGGAGCTCGCGATGGCGGTCGACCCCGACCTCTTCGCGCAGCTGGAGGGGTCGACGGACTCGGAGATGCTGTTCTTCCTCGCGCTGACCTTCGGGTTGCGGGACGACCCCGCGGCGGCGGTGGCGAGTGCGGTCGGTCTCGTCGAGGACACCGCCGTGCGCCACGGGATCGACGAGCCGGTGCAGATGACGGTCGCGACCACGGACGGCACGACGACCTGGGCCTTCCGCTACTCCAGCGCCCACGCGTCGCGGTCGTTGTTCCACAGCACCGACGTGTCCACGCTCAAGCACCAGTACCCCGACAACCCGGTGCTGCACCAGCTCTCCGACGACGCCCGCCTCGTGGTCTCCGAGCCGCTCGGCGACCTGCAGGGCGCGTGGCGTGAGGTCCCCGAGTCGTCGTACGTCGTCGTGCACGGGGCGGGGGAGGACCTGATGCCGTTCGAGCCGGTCCGCCCGTAGCCGCCGAATGGTCCCGGCCGTCCCGGGACCAAGGTCTCTCCCCGGGCACGGGGATCGCCCTTACAACGGAGGGACGCCGGACCCCGGCGCCCCGAGCCCACCCCAGGAGCCGCCATGAAGGTCCAGCCCCGGCCCCTCGTCGGGGTCCTCGCGCTGGTCGCCTACCTGGCGGTGTTCTACGGGGTCTGGATCCTCAACGGCATCGACTACGACCACGTCGGCGACTCCGCCGACACCCTCTTGAAGTGGTACGTCGCACCGCTGGCGGCCGGCGCCGTGATCCTGGTGGTCGTCGCGACCGCGCTCGGCTGGTGGCGGCCGGCGATGCTCGAGACGCGCAGGGCGCCACGGTGGACGCTGGTCACCCCGGCGCTGATGCTCGTGCTCGGGGTCGTGGCGCTGGCCACGAAGGACTACTCGGACACGACGAGGACGATGGTCGTCTACCTGGTCCTGGGCAGCATCGGCGTCGGCTTCTGCGAGGAGCTCGCCACGCGGGGGCTGCTCCTGGTGGGGCTGCGCGGGACCCTGACCGAGCGCCTGGCCTGGTTCTGGGCGACGCTGGCCTTCGGGCTGCTGCACCTCCCCAACGCCGTGTTCGGCGCGGGCCCGGCTGCGATCAGCCAGGTGGGCCTGGCCTTCGCCTCCGGCTCCACGCTGTACCTGCTGCGGCGCGGGGCCGGGGCGCTTCTCCCGGCGATGCTCCTGCACGGCTTCTGGGACTTCTCGGCGTTCATCGGTGACGGCGGCACGGTCGCCGGGATGCTCAACATGGCCGTGGGCATCGCCTCGGTCGTCCTCGCCGTCGTCCTCACCCGCCGGGACCGCGACGCGGCCACCCTGGCGCCGTACGCCGTCGCGCACCCGGTCGCGACGTGACCAGACCTCTCGGGCGGACGACCGACGCGGTCGTCGGCAGCGCCCCGGACCCGTCGAGGGACCGGGTCCGGGCGCTGCCGTGGGTGCTGGGCTGTCGAGCACGGCCCGGTGGATCGTCCGGAGGGTGACCCACCTGGACCCGGCGCTCAGGCGTCGTGGATCGGCTCCGCGGGCAGCTTCTTGACCCGGCTCCGCCGCTTGCGGCGGGTGGGGATCATCGAGCGCATCTCCTCGAGCTTGCCGAAGCACAGGAGCCGGTCGCCGTCCTGGACGACCTCCTTGTTGCGGGGGTTCGGGATCACCGTCGACCCGCGGTGCAGGGTGAGCACCGAGATGTCGCGCTCCTCCAGACCGGACTCGCCGATCTTCCTGCCGACGATGTCGGCGCCGGCGTGCACGACCAGCTCCGCGACGCCGTACCCGGTCGAGACGCTGAGCCGCTGACGCACGTCGATCTCGGGGAACGCCACCTGGTGGTCGATGAAGTCGATGATCGCGCCGGCGACGTCGAGCTGGGTCGCGGCCTCGATGCCCTCGAGACCGGGGGAGGAGTTGACCTCCATGACCAGCGGCCCGTCGTTGCCCTCGAGCATGTCGACGCCCGCGACCTTCAGGCCCATGATCTGGGCGGCGCGCACCGCGGTGCGCGCGTACTCGGGGTCGAGGTCGACCGGCTCGACGGAGCCCCCGCGGTGCACGTTGGAGCGGAACTCGTCGCCCTGGGCGACCCGGCGCATGGCGGCCACCACCCGGTCGCCGACGACCAGTGCGCGGATGTCGCGGCCCTTGCTCTCCTTGACGAAGCGCTGGATCAGCACGTTCTGCTGGGTGCTGTGCAGGGTCTCGATGATCGCCTCGGCGACCTTGCGGTCGGGGGCGAGGATGACGCCGATGCCCTGGGTGCCTTCGAGCAGCTTGATCACCACGGGCGCACCGCCGACGCGCTCGATGGCGGGCTTGACGTCGGACCGGTCGCGGACGAAGGCGGTCGCCGGCATGGCGATGTGGTGCCTCGACAGGATCTGGATCGCCCGCAGCTTGTCCCTGCTGTTGGAGATGCCGTACGCCGGGTTGGGCGTGTAGACGTCCATCTGCTCGAACTGCCGGACCACCGCGGTGCCGAAGTAGGTGATGGAGTTGCCGATCCGCGGCAGGATCGCGTCGTAGGTCGACAGCGGCCGGCCCCGGAACTGGAGGTCGGGCTCGTCGCCCGAGAGGTCGATGGCGAAGCGGAGCGTGTTGAGCACCTTGACGTCGTGCCCGCGGTCGAGAGCCGCCGTCCGGAGCCGCTGGGTGCTGTAGGCGCGTGGAGCGCGGGAGAGGATCGCGAGCTTCATGACCGCCTCATTAGACAGGGCGGGGGTGCTGACAGGATGGGCGGGTGCCCCCGCCCGCCGAGACCGTCGTCGCCGGGTGGCGGGAGTGGGTCGCGCTGCCGGGGTGCGGGGTGCCGTGGGTCAAGGCCAAGCTGGACACCGGTGCCCGGAGCTCGGCGATCCACGCCTTCGACGTCTCCGAGGTCGTGCGCGACGGCGAGACCTGGGTGCGGTTCTCGATCCACCCGTGGCAGCGCTCGAGCGAGGACTCCGCCGTGGTCGAGGCGCTGCTGCTGGACCGGCGGGTGGTGCGCAGCTCCTCGGGCCACGCGGCCGAGCGGTACGTCGTGGAGATGGACGTGACGCTGATGGGGCGGACCCTCACGACCGAGATGACCCTGAGCAACCGCGACCAGATGGGCTTCCGGCTCCTCATCGGCCGGCAGGCGCTGCGGCAGGGCTTCGTCGTCGACTCGGCGCGGTCCTATCTCGGTGGCCGCCCGAAGCGGGCGGTCCGGCGGCGGAACAAGGGGCGCTGACCGGCACCCGCGGGTCAAGACAGCGGGTCAAGCAGCGGGTCAGGACAGCGACAACCCCACGACGACGGCGGGCACGCCGACCAGCGCGAGGTTGCAGAGCAGCTCGAAGGTGATCCGGTGCCGCCACCCGATGGTCCCCGCGACCACGGCAGCGCCGGCGGCGAGCGCGAAGGCGGCGGGGCCGCCGACGAGGCCGCCCAGCACGGACCAACCGACGAGCGTCCCGATCACGAGCACGACGACCCACATGATCGTGCGGTCCTCCGCTGCGGCCGGACGGTTCGGAGCCATGGGGGAGCAGTACCCCAGACCGGCGCGGTCGACACGATGGCTAGACCGCTGGGCCACCGAGCGCCAGCGGTCGTCGGGGGAGACACCTCACTCAGAGGAACGGGCGCAGCTTGGCCACCGACTCCGACGGCACAGTCGCGGCGATGCCCTCGCCGATGGCGTGCGCCCGCCAGCGGTCGCCGTCGCGGACCAGCTTCGCCAGCACCAGGCCGGTGGCCGGGACGCCGCCGGTCAGGGTGAACCGCGCCAGCTCCACGTCGCGCTCGTCGTCCACCAGGCGGCAGTAGGCGTGGCCGATCCACTCCAGGCTGTGCCCCTGGTAGCTGCTCACCATCAGCACGATGGTGTCGACGGGACCGTGCACGCGGCCCAGGTCGACCGTGATCGCCTCGTCGTCGCCCTCGCCGCGGCCGGTGAGGTTGTCGCCGAGGTGGACGACCGAGCCGTCGCGCGTGCGCAGGTTGTTGTAGAAGACCAGGTCGAAGAGCTGGTCCCCGGTGAACTGCACGGCCGTGGCGTCCAGGTCGACGTCGGGGAACCCGCTGCCCGCGGCTCCCGCGTTGCGGACCTTGTCCCAGCCCAGGCCCATCCGCAGCCTGGTGAGAGGTGCCCCGTCCTCGGTCGCCAGCAGCAGGTCCTGGCCCTTGTTCAGCTCGATCACGTTCCGAACCTATCCCGGTGGCGGACCGCGGGCACGAGAGTCGCGAGGGACACCAGCTGGAGCACCCCGACGACGGCGACGAGCAGGCCGAGGTGGTCGGCGTAGAGCGCGCCCGCCAGCGCGCCCCCGACCAGCGCGGCGCCGCCCTGGGCGGCGGCGAAGACGCCGTACGCCGTGGCGAGCGACCGCTGCGGGACCAGGTCGGCCACCAGCGCCTTCACGGTGGAGTCCTGCACGCCGTAGGCGAGGCCCCAGAGCGCCACGCCCAGCAGGACCGGTCCGAGCCGCTGCGCGAACGCCAGCGCGGGCACGGCGGCCACCAGGAAGGGCAGGGGGTACAGCACCCGCGCCCCGGCCCGGTCGTAGATCCATCCGGTGCCGAGCGCGGCGACGGCCTCGACCGCCATCGCACCCGCGTAGACGACCGGCGCCCATGCCGCGGCCACCAGGCCGGACTCGACGAAGGCGAAGGAGATGACGCCGAAGGTCATCAACCCCAGCGTGCTGGCCGAGCAGGAGATCGCGAACAGCCGGAAGGACCGCGTGAGCGGCTCGTGGTGGTGCTGCTCGGACGGGTGCGGCGCCGGTGGCTCGATCGGCGCGTGGCGGCGCAGCCGGGCCAGCAGCACCAGCGACACCACGCCCGGCACGGCGAGCACCACGAACCCGAGCGCGAGCTCGCCGGTGGCCGCGGCGACGCCCGCGACGACGAGGGGGCCGGCGAAGGCGCCGACCTGGTCCAGCGCCTTGTGCACCGCGAACCCGCGGCCGCGCCCGACCGGCTCCGCCATCCCGGCGAGCAGCGTCGACTTGGAGGGCGATCGGATCGCCTTGCCGGTGCGCTCGGCGAGCATCAGGACGCTCGCGAAGGCGACGCCGGCGGCGCCCAGCAGGGGGGCGAAGGCCAGCAGCGGCACGCACGCGGCGGTGAGCGCGTAGCCGAACGTGGTCAGCCCCCAGTGCCGGCCGGTGCGGTCGGCGACCGGTCCGGCCACCACCCGCAGCCCGAGCGCGATGGCCTCGCCGGCTCCGGTCACGATGCCCACGGTCAGGGCGGACGCACCGAGCGACCCGAGGAACGGCCCGGCGGCGGACCGCATGCCCTCGTAGACCATGTCGGCAGCGAGTGAGACGAGCCCGAAGGCGACGACGGCGCGCCACGGCGTCCAGTCGTGCCCGGACGAGGGCGTCGACGTCTCCCTCACCGGTCCAGTCTCCCTGACGCCGTCCGGACGGCGGAGCCGGGCGCAGGTCGGGCGAGGATGCCGGACGGACCGCTTCTGACCGGTAACCTCACGAGGGTGCTGGCAGTGATGGCGGCGGGTGTGGCATGAGCGCGGACGAGCAGGTCCGCCCCCTCCCGGAGCGGACCGGTGGAGCGAGCGAGCGGGCGCAGACGTCGCCCGCGGATCCCGCGCGCCGCGAGGCCCTGCGGATGACGGTGGTGCTGTGGTCGATGGCCGCGGTCTTCGCGGTGATCACCCTCGCCCGGTCGCAGGTCATGGACATCCCGATGCGCGACCCGGGCGGTCGGATGTTCAGCGGCCGGCTGCAGAGCGCCTTCACGCTGCTGCTCGTCCTGGTCGTGCTCGACGCCGCCGTTCGTGCCGGGTGGCGCGAGCGGTCGGTGCGCGGGCTCTTGCGCGGCTTCTGGCCGGCGCTGCGCGAGCGGTGGACCCTGCGTCGTACCGCCCTGGCCGTCTCGGGCCTGGTCGCCTACCACGTCATCTACGTCTGCTACCGCAACCTGAAGAGCTGGGACGCGTTCAACACCGACCGTGACCGGCAGCTGCACGACTTCGACCGCGCGCTGTTCCTCGGCCACAGCCCCGCGGCGCTGCTCCACGACGTGCTCGGCACCGACCAGGCGGCCGTAGTGCTGGCCTTCTTCTACGAGTCGTTCGTGTACGTCGTCGTGGCGGCCGTCGTCGGCTCGGTGGCCCTGCTGCCACGCATCCGCGACTCCTACGTGATGCTGCTCGCGGGAGCGTGGGTCTGGATCCTCGGCGTCGGCTCGTACTACCTGATCCCCAGCCTCGGCCCGTTCGCCTCCGCACCCGCGGAGTTCGCGCAGCTGCGGCCGACCGGCGTCTCGTCGTCGCAGGCCGAGTACCTCGTCGACCGGGCCCACCTGATCGCCGACCCGTCGGCACCCGACGCGTTCGCGAGCATCTCGGCGTTCGCGAGCCTGCACACGGCCTTCACGTGCGCGATCCTCCTCGTCGCCCTCTACCTGCGTCGGCGGGTCCTCGCCGCCGTCCTGGCCGCCTACCTCGCGCTGGTGATCGTCGCGACGATCTACTTCGGCATGCACTTCGTCGTCGACGACGTCGCCGGGATCGCGATCGCCGTCGTCGCCGTCGGCCTGGCCCGCCTGACCGTCCACTGGCCACGCCTCGACGCCCCGCCCGAGGTCGGGGACGAGACCGGATGACCCTGGTCCAGCGGCCGCCGCTGGAGGTGACCGGGCGGGTCCGCTCGGTGCCGCCGGTGCTGCTGGCCGTGGTCGTCGCGGCCGTCCTGCACCTGCTGTGGTGGCAGTTCCTCGCCACCTCCGGCGGCGACATCGCCGCCCAGGACGCGTGGGCGGAGTTCGCCCGGTCCCACCCCGACAGCGCCTACAACCTCGCGTGGTACGGCGGCATGCACCCGGTCTCGTACAGCGTCGTCTCGCCGTACATCATGGCCCAGGTCGGCGTCCGCGCCACGATGATCCTCGCCGGCACCATCTCCGCCGGACTGCTCGCGTGGCTCATCGTCAGCCGGACCGACCACAAGCGGCGCTGGATCCCGGCGGTCTACGGCGCCGTCGCACTCGCCGGCAACGCACTCTCGGGCCGGGTGACGTTCGCGCTGGGGACCGTGTTCGCGCTCGCCGCCCTCTGCGTCGTGTTCGCGTGGCCGCGGACGACGGGCTCCACGGCCGAGCGCTGGCTGCGCGGACTGCTGGCCGTCGTGACCAGCGCCCTCGCGACGGCGGCCAGCCCGGTGGCGGGTGCGTTCCTCGGGCTGGTCGCGGCCACGCTGTGGCTGCGCCGGCGGCGGCCGGCGGCGTACGCCCTCGGCGTGCCGCCCGTGCTCGTCGTCGCGGGCTCGGCCCTGCTCTTCCCGTTCTCCGGCCGTCAGCCGATGGCGTGGTACTCCACGATCCTCCCCGTCGCGATGGGGGTCGCGGTCGTCATCCTGACCCCGCGGACCTGGCGCACCGTCCAGGCCGGGGGAGCGCTGTACATCCTCGCCGTGGTCGCCGCCTGGCTGGTGCCCTCGCCCGTGGGCACGAACGTGTCGCGACTGGGGCTGCTCTTCGGCGGCGTGGTGCTGGTCGCCGCGGTGAGCATCGGCGCCTGGCGCACCTCGATGGTCGCGCGGCGGTTCGGCGTCCGGGCCGCGACGGTGCTGCTCGCGGCCGCCCTGATCACCTCGACGATCTGGCAGATCGCCTACGCGTTCCGCGACGTGGTGAGCTCGGCCCCGCCGGAGTCCTTCAGCTCCGACATCGACCCGCTCCTCTACCAGCTCCGCGCCCGGCAGGCCGACCTCGCCCGGGTCGAGGTCGTCCCGACGAAAAGCCACCGCGAGGCCGCGGCCATCGCGCCGCACGTGGCGCTGGCCCGCGGCTGGAACCGCCAGGCCGACGCCGAGCGCAACCCGGTGTTCTACCGCGACAGCGACCTGACCGCCAAGGCCTACCGCCGGTGGCTGCACCGCTGGGCGGTCGGCTACGTCGTGCTGTCGACGACCGCCACCCCGGATCCGGCCGCGGCCGAGGAGGCGGAGCTGGTCGCGGGCGGGCTGCCGTACCTGGAGCAGGTCTGGGCGGACGACGAGTGGACCCTCTACGTGGTGAAGAACCCGACACCGCTCGTCTCGCCGCCCGCCGAGGTGGTCGCCTACGACGCGGCGGAGCTGACGGTGACCACCCCGCGAGCGGGGCGGATCGTGGTCCGGATCGCCGACTCGCCGTGGCTGAGCCTGGTCGACGCGAACGGCGAGCCGCTGCCCTCGGTCACCGACACCGACGCCGCCGACTCCCTCGAGGGCGGATCGGAGCCCGCCTGCCTCAGCGGGCTGGACGCCGAGTTCCCGGGGGACACGACGGACGGTCCGCGGGACGACTGGCTGGTGCTCCACGCGCCGGCGGCGGGCACCTACCGGATCGCGGCTCCCTACAAGCTCCCGCGCGGTACCTCCTGCCCCACCCAGGAGTGACCTGCGGGGAGAGTGATCCCCCGGGAAGATCAAGTCTTCAACCAGTGTTGGGAACGGCATGAAGAAGATCGGGTTCCTCTCGTTCGGGCACTGGACGCCGTCGCCGCACTCGCAGACGCGCTCGGCCTCCGACGCGCTCCTGCAGTCGATCGACCTCGCCGTGGCGGCCGAGGAGATCGGCGTCGACGGCGCCTACTTCCGGGTCCACCACTTCGCCCGGCAGCTCGCCTCGCCGTTCCCGTTGCTCGCGGCCGTCGGTGCGCGCACCAGCCGCATCGAGATCGGCACGGGCGTGATCGACATGCGCTACGAGAACCCGCTGTACATGGCCGAGGACGCCGGCGCCGCGGACCTGATCGCTGGCGGGCGGCTGCAGCTCGGCATCAGCCGGGGGTCACCGGAGCAGGTCGTCGACGGCTTCCGCTACTTCGGCTACGAGCCGGCCGAGGGCTCCGACCACGCCGCGATGGCGCGGGACCACGCCCGGGTCTTCCTCGAGGTGGTGCAGGGCAAGGCCTTCGCGCAGCCCAACCCGCGACCCATGTTCCCCAACCCACCCGGCCTGCTGAGGGTCGAACCCCACTCCGAGGGCCTGCGCGACCGCATCTGGTGGGGCGCCGGCACCCGGTCGACCGCCGAGTGGACGGCGGAGCAGGGCCTGAACCTGATGAGCTCGACCCTGCTCACCGAGGACACCGGCGTGCCCTTCCACCAGCTGCAGGCCGAGCAGATCCAGCGGTTCCGGGACGCCTGGCGGGCCGCCGGCCACGAGCGGGAGCCGCGGGTCTCGGTGAGCCGCAGCATCTTCCCGGTCGTCAACGACATGGACCGCGCCTACTTCGGGCACGAGTCGGGGAGCCAGGACCAGGTCGGCCACATCGACGGTGGGGTCGCCCGGTTCGGCAAGACGTACGCCGGGGAGCCCGACCGACTGCTCGCCGAGCTGGCAGCGGACGAGGCGGTGGCTGCTGCGGACACCCTGCTGCTGACGATCCCCAACCAGCTCGGCGTCGACTACAACGTCCACGTGCTCGACAGCGTGCTGCGGCACCTCGCGCCGGAGCTCGGGTGGCGGTGACCCCGCCCTTGAGATAGATACCCCCTGGGGGTATGGTGTGGGCATGAGCGACGCGACCTCGTCCTACATCGTCACCGGCATGACCTGCGGCCACTGCGTCGCGTCCGTCACGGAGGAGGTCCAGGAGATCCCCGGCGTCACCGACGTCTCGGTGGACCTCGCCAGCGGCCGGCTGTCGGTGACGAGCAGCGGGGCTCTCGACGACGACGCGGTGCGCGCCGCCGTCGAGGAGGCCGGCTACCAGCTGGCATGAACGCCGCGGTCAGGGTCGCGGGCTTCGTCGCCGGCCTGGCGGTGGTTCTGGGTGTCTCGTGGGCAGCCGGTGCGGCCGTCGGGCCTGTCGGCGGCGAGCCCGAGCCCGAGCCGATGGTGCACGAGATGTCGGACGCCGCGGCCGGCGCGGCGGAGGACGGTGGGCAGGAGCTGCCCGGTGGCCTCGCCGTCGCCCAGGACGGCTACCGACTCGTCCTCGGCGACGCGGTGATGCCCGCCGGCACCCGCCGGTTCGCGTTCACGATCCTCGGGCCCGACGGGCGGCCGCAGACGTCGTACGACGTCGAGCACGAGAAGCGGCTGCACCTGATCGTCGTGCGCCGCGACCTCACCGGGTTCCAGCACGTGCACCCCGAGCTCGACGAGGCGACCGGTCGGTGGACCACCGATGTCCGGCTGACGCCCGGAGCCTGGCGGGTGATGGCCGACTTCGTCCCGGCCGGAGCCGAGGACATCACGCTCGGCGCGGACCTGGAGGTGCCGGGCGACGTCGCGCCGCCGCCTGCGCTGCCCGTGCGGCGCACCGACACGGTCGACGGGTACCAGGTCGCCGTCGACGGCGACCTGGTGGCGGGTGAGCACTCGGTGCTCACGATGACCGTCACGAAGGACGGCGAGCCGGTGACCGACCTGCAGCCCTACCTGGGCGCCTCCGGCCACCTGGTCGCGCTGCGCGAGGGTGACCTCGCCTACCTGCACGTGCACCCCGGCGACGGTCTCGAGTTCGGCGCCGAGGTGCCCAGCGCCGGCCGCTATCACCTCTACCTGGACTTCAAGCACGACGACGTGGTCCACACCGCACAGTTCGTGATGGTGGCGCCATGAACACCCCACGCCGTTCTCCGCTTCCTCCGCTGCGCTCCCCCAGCGGACAACGCCGCAGGGACCCCGCATGAGCACCCACGAGACCGAGCTGCTGCTCACCGGGATGACGTGTGCCTCCTGCGCGAACCGGATCGAGCGCAAGCTGAACAAGGTCGAGGGCGTCACCGCGAGCGTCAACTACGCCACCGAGAAGGCGAAGGTCAGCTTCGACGAGACCGTGAGCACCGACGACCTCATCGCCGTCGTGAAGGCGGCGGGGTACGACGCCCGCCTGCCCGCGCCCGCCGTGGACGACGAGCCGCCCGAGGAGGGGGACGGACCCGAGGTCAAGGCCCTGCGCCAGCGGCTGCTCGTGTCCGCCGCGCTCTCGCTGCCCGTGGTCGTGCTGGCGATGGTGCCGGCCTGGCAGTTCACCTACTGGCAGTGGGCGTCGCTCACGCTGGCGGCACCGGTCGTGGTGTGGGGTGCCTACCCCTTCCACCGGGCTGCCTGGACCAACCTGCGGCACGGCACGTCGACGATGGACACGCTGGTCTCGATGGGGGTGCTGGCGGCGTTCGGCTGGTCCCTCTACGCGCTGTTCCTGGGCGACGCCGGCGAGCCCGGCATGACCCACCCGTTCGACCTGACCATCGAGCGGTCGAGCGGGACCGGCAACATCTACCTCGAGGCCGCCGCGGGCGTCACGACGTTCATCCTCGCCGGCCGGTTCTTCGAGGCGCGGTCCAAGCGCCGGGCCGGGGCCGCCCTGCGCGCCCTGATGGACCTCGGCGCGCGTGACGTCGCCGTGCTGCGCGACGGCGTCGAGCAGCGGGTCCCGGTGGACCAGCTGCTGGTGGGCGACCGGTTCGTCGTCCGGCCGGGGGAGAAGCTCGCGACCGACGGCGTCGTCGAGGAGGGCAGCTCCGCGCTCGATGCCGCGATGCTCACCGGGGAGTCCGTGCCGGTCGAGGTCGGACCCGGCGACCAGGTCACCGGCGCCACCGTCAACGCCGGCGGCCGGCTGGTCGTCCGCGCCACCCGGGTCGGTTCAGACACCCAGCTCGCGCAGATGGCGCGGCTGGTCGAGGAGGCCCAGAACGGCAAGGCGTCCGCGCAGCGGCTGGCCGACCGCATCTCGGGCGTCTTCGTGCCGATCGTGATCGCGCTGGCGGTGGGCACCCTCGGTTTCTGGCTCGGCACCGGCGCCGGCGCGACGGCGGCGTTCACCGCGGCCGTCGCGGTCCTCATCATCGCCTGCCCCTGCGCGCTGGGGCTGGCCACGCCCACGGCCCTGATGGTCGGGACCGGGCGCGGGGCCCAGCTGGGGATCCTGATCCGCGGGCCCGAGGTGCTCGAGCAGACCCGCCGGGTCGACACGATCGTGCTCGACAAGACCGGCACGGTCACGACCGGCACGATGACCCTGCTCGACGTGGTCCCGGCCGGCGGCGAGGACCCCGTCCAGGTGCTGCGCCTGGCCGGCGCCCTCGAGGACGCCTCCGAGCACCCGATCGCCCGCGCGGTCGCCGACGGCGCCCGCCGGTCCGGACCGCTCCCCGCGGTCGAGGACTTCGCGAACGTCGACGGCCTCGGCGTCCAGGGTGTCGTCGACGGGCACGCGGTGCTGGTGGGGCGCCCCCGGCTGCTCGCCGAGTGGTCCCAGCACCTGACGCCCGAGCTGGAGCAGGCGCTCGCCGGCGCGCAGGCGACGGGCGGGACGGCGGTCGCGGTCGGGTGGGACGGCCGCGCACGCGGCGTGCTGGTCGTGGCGGACCAGGTCAAGGAGACCTCCGCCGAGGCCATCGGCCTGCTGCGCGGGCTGGGGCTGCGCCCGGTGCTGCTGACCGGCGACCACGAGACCGTCGCCCGGAGCGTGGCCGACCAGGTCGGGATCGCGGCCGAGGACGTCGTGGCGGACGTGCTGCCCACGGACAAGGTCGACGTCGTCAAGCGCCTCCAGGCCGATGGTCACGTCGTGGCCATGGTCGGGGACGGGGTCAACGACGCCGCGGCGCTCGCCCAGGCCGACCTGGGCCTGGCGATGGGCACCGGGACCGACGTCGCGATCCAGGCCAGCGACCTGACGCTGGTGCGGGGCGACCTGCGGGTCGCGGCCGACGCGATCCGGCTGTCGCGCCGCACGCTGCGGACCATCCAGGGCAACCTCGTCTGGGCGTTCGGCTACAACGTCGCCGCCCTGCCCCTGGCCGCCGCCGGGTTGCTCAACCCGATGATCGCCGGCGCCGCGATGGCCTTCTCCTCGGTCTTCGTGGTCGGCAACAGCCTGCGCCTGCGGCGCTTCTCCTGAGCTCCCCGGCTCGCTCGGGTTCACGTTCCCTTCATCCGGCGCGGCCTACGGTGCGTCCGCACGGACCACGAGACGGCGACCGGCGCCGACGCGCCCTCGCCGATCTCGAGGCCCGCCCCGTCCGCTGCCTGAGGGATAGATTCGAGTGGTGCGCATCCTTGTCGTCGAGGACGACGACCGGCTCCGCGCCCTGCTGGTCCGCACCCTGACCGAGGCGGGCTGGGAGGTCGAGGAGGCCGCGGACGGTCGCACCGCGCTCGGGGCGGCGCTCGAGGCCCGGCACGACGTCGTGCTGCTGGACGTGATGCTGCCCGGCATCGACGGGGTGCAGGTGTGCCGGCGGCTGCGCGCAGCAGGCATCGAGGTCCCGGTGCTGATGCTCACCGCGCGCGGCCAGGTCGCGGCCCGGATCGAGGGCCTCGACGCCGGGGCGGACGACTACCTGCCGAAGCCGTTCGACGTCGGTGAGCTGCTCGCCCGGCTGCGCGCGCTGACCCGGCGGTCGACGGCCGGCTCGGGGCCCTTCGTCGTCGGCGACCTCGTGGTCGACCCCGAGGCCCGGCGGGTCACGCGGGGCGAGGTCGAGATCGAGCTGACCGCGCGCGAGTTCGACGTCCTCGAGCTGCTCGTCTCGCGGGCGGGCCGGGCGGTCAGCCGCTTCACCATCCTCGACGAGGTCTGGGACGGCGACACCGACCTGCGCAGCAACGTCATCGACGTCTACCTCGCATCGATCCGCGCGAAGATCGACCGGCCGTTCGGCACCTCCACCATCACCACGCTGCGCGGTGCCGGCTACCGGGTCGACCCTCCGTGAGCCGGCTGCCGCTGCGGCTGCGTCTCGTCGCCGGCTTCTCGGCGGCGATGCTGGTCGTGCTCGTCGCCGCTGCCGTGTTCGTCTACTGGCGCGTCGAGTACGCGCTGGACCGGGGCCTGGACGGCGACCTCCAGCGCGCCACGGACGCGCTCGCGAGCGGGATCGGGCCCGACGGCGCGATCACCGACGGCACGGCTGTCGCCGCGACCGGAGCCGTCTACCAGGTGCTCGACGCGCGTGGCCGGGTCCTCGACCACGGCCCCGGTGCGGCCGCGCCGCTGATCGGCCCCGGAAGCCTGCCCGCCTCCGGGCAACCGGCGCGCAGCACCGACATCGGCAGCCTCCTCCCGGCGTCCGACCGCCCGCTCCGGGTGCTCGTGACCCCGACTGCGTCCGGTGCGGCGCCGGCGTACCTGGTCGTCGCCGTGCGCCGCGACCACCGCGACGAGGCCCTGCGCGAGCTGCTCCTGCAGCTGTCGGTCGCCGTGCTCGGCGCGCTCGTGGTGACGGCGGCGGTGGGTTACGTGCTGGCGACCTCGGCGCTGCGGCCGGTGGAGCGCTACCGCCGCCGGGCCGAGGAGATCGCCGGGGGCGCGACGGGGGTGCGCCTCGACGTGCCGGCTCAGCGGGACGACGAGGTGACCCGGCTCGGCCACACGCTCAACGACATGCTCGCCGCGCTGGAGCGCGCGGTCGAGACCGAACGCCGGTTCGTCGACGAGGCCAGCCACGAGCTCCGCACGCCGCTGACGGTCCTCAAGGGCCGGGTGCAGTCGGCGCAGCTGCGTCGGCGCAGCGTGGAGGAGCACGAGGAGGTCCTCGCCGAGCTGCTCGTGGACGTCGACCGGCTCACGCTGCTGGCGAACCAGCTGCTCGAGCTGCGCTCCGAGCTGACCGACGACGCCCTGGACCGGATCCAGGAGAACCTGGTCACCAACGCCGAGATCCACGGCGCCCCGCCGGTCCGGACCTCGCGTGAGCAGGTGGGGAGCTGGTGGGTGCTGACGGTCGAGGACGAGGGTCCCGGGATGGACGCCGCGATGCTCGACCGCGCGACCGACCGGTTCGCCCGCGCCGACGACGCCCGCTCCCGCCCGGGGTCGGGTCTGGGCCTGGCGATCGTGCGCTCGCTCGCCGAGTCGGCCGGAGGCGAGCTGCGGCTGTGCTGCCGCGGCGAGCACCGCCGGTTCGGGCACCCCGTGGACCTGCCCTGCCGGCACGACCCGGAACGGATGACCGCCACGGTCCTGCTGCCGGCCGGCGTGGGCCAGTAGGGTCGAGGGCGTGGACGACGACGCCCGGATGCGTGCACTGGGCGGCGAGGTGATGCGCCTGACCCGCCGGCGGTCCACGTCGTACCCCGGTTCGGTCCTGGAGGAGTCCGCCTTCCGCATCCTGCTGCTCCTCGTCGAGGAGGGCCCCAAGTCCTCGCGGGAGCTCGCCGACGAGCTCCAGCTCGAGCAGTCCACCATCAGCCGGCAGGTGGCGGCGGCCATCGGGCACGGGCTGCTCGAGCGGTACGGCGGCTCCCCGCGACGGCTCCGGCCGACGGACGCCGGGCGGGAGGCCTACCGGCACGACGGCCGCCTGCGTGCGGAGGTCTGGAGCAGGGCGGTGGCCGAGCTCGGCTCAGGCCGCGGCGACGAGCTGATCGCCACGCTCCACGACCTCAACGAGGCGCTGGACCGGGCTCACGCCGCGGTGCGCGCCTCGCGCTGAGCGGTGGCGGGCGCCGGCTCGGGCGACGACCGGCGCGGGATGGCGGCAGCGATCGCCACGCCGGCGAAGGCAGCGAGCGCGCCCGCGACGAAGCACAGCTGGAAGGCGCCCAGGGTCGGGACCTCCACCCCCGGACCGAGCGGCATCGTGCGGCCGGTGAGGATCGTGCCCATCACGGCGGCAGCGAGGGTCGTCCCGACCGAGCGCATCAGCGCGTTGAGCCCGACGGCGGACGCCGCCTCGCGGACCGGCACCGCGTCCAGGATCAGGGTGGGCATCGCGGCGTAGCCGATGCCGACGCCGGCGCTCGCGACGCACGAGGCGACGAGCAGCTGCCACGGGGCGTCCATGAGGAAGAAGGCGACCAGGTAGCCGGCGCCCAGCACGGTCCCGCCCACCATCAGGGTCACCTTCGCCCCGCTGGTGCGGATCAGGCGGCTGGAGACCGGCGCGAACAGCATCATCATCAGTCCGCCCGGCGCCATCCAGAGACCGGCCTCGAGGATGGTCTGGCCCAGGCCGTAGCCGGTGGCGGTGGGCATCTCGAGCAGCTGGGGCACCACGACCGCCTGCGCCATCATCCCGAAGCCGATCGCGATCGCGGCGACGTTGGTCAGCAGGACGGGTGCCTGGGCGCTGGTGCGCAGGTCGACCAGCGGGTCGGCCTGACGCAGCTCGTAGGCGCCCCACCCGAGCAGCACCACGACGCCGACGACGATCGCGCTCCACGTGCGGGCGTCACCCCAGCCCCACGTGGTGGCCTTCGAGATGCCGACGAGCAGCGAGACCAGCCCGATCGCCAGACCGACACCGCCGGCCACGTCGAGCCGCCCGGGCTGCGCGTCGTGGACGTGCGGCACGGCGAACCAGCTGAGGACCACCACGACGGCGGCCAGGCCGGTGGCGACCCAGAACAGCGTGTGCCAGCTGCCGGCTTGCACGATCCAGGCCGACAGGGGCAGGCCGATCGCGCCGCCGACCCCGAGCGTGGCGCTCATGGCGGCGACGGCGGTCGCGGTCAACCGGGGTGGGGTGATCTCGCGCATCAGCGAGATGCCGACGGGGATGAACCCCATGGCCATGCCCTGCAGGGCGCGACCCACGAGCAGGGGGACCAGGGTGTCGGAGAGGGCGCACACCGCGGACCCGACCACCAGGACCGACGCCGTGCCCACCAGCACCCGCTGCTTGCCGAACAGGTCGGCGAGCCGGCCGGCCACCGGCATCGACACGGCAGCCGCCAGCAGCGTCACCGTCACGACCCACGCGGCGTTGGCCGCCGACGTGCCCAGGAGGCGGGGCAGCTCGGCCTGGATCGGGATGACGAGGGTCTGCGTCAGCGCCGCGGTGAGCCCGCCGAAGCAGAGCACGGCGACCGCGAGCCGCGGGTTGCCGGGGGCCGGGGGCGGAGAGGTGGTCGACACCTATGCAGGATACATATGATTGTCTGGGGCAACTATTGCGGTCTCACCCCACCGCCGACGGCCCGCCGGTCGCCACCGCGCCGATCAGGTCGGCGAGCTCGTCGGGGCGCGACCACATCGGCCAGTGCGACGTCGGCAGGTCGACATAGGTGACGTCGGTGAGCTCGGTCAGCCCGGCCAGCCACGGCGCGCCCTGCGCGGCCGCCTGCTGGTACTCCGCGGCCGGGAAGGCGGTGGCGACGACCACCGACGGTACGGCCAGCCGGGCCGGGTCGCCCAGCGCGGGCGCCTCGCGCATCGGACCTGCCGGCTCGGGCACCGCCCGCTCGCGGAACTCGGCGAGCCGCTCCTCGGGGATCCCGTCGAGGTTCTCGCCGAGCTCCTCCCAGGTCGGGGGCAGGGGGAACTCCGGACCCTCGACGTCGTCCTTGATCGCGCCGTGCCCCGGCGCCGTGTCGACGTAGACCATCGCGGCGATCCGGTCGGGCACGCGGTCGCTGGCGACGTACCCGGGCTGG
Organism: Nocardioides sp.; assembly: GCA_020636915.1. Classification (GTDB taxonomy): domain Bacteria; phylum Actinomycetota; class Actinomycetes; order Propionibacteriales; family Nocardioidaceae; genus Nocardioides. The sequence continues at coordinate 139,524 of JACJWV010000004.1, read as the reverse complement.
CTGGCGCCGCTGTGCACCGCCAGCACGACCGGGCGGTCGTGGGCCTCGACGGCCGCCACGACGGCGTCGGCCTGGTCGGCCAGCGAGACCGAGCCGCGGTCGGGATGGTCGGGCTCGAGCCCGGGCAGCGTGAGGGCGGTGACGGTGTGGCCGCCGGCGCGGAGCCGGTCGGCGACGCCGTCCCAGGCCCAGGCGCCCAGCCACCAGCCGGGCACCAGGACGATCGGGGAGGCGGGAGCAGGGGAGTCGGTCATGGGGACACGGTAGAGATGACCGCGGACAGCGGTCCGGCTGCTACGATGGCCGCGCACCGGCGGTCATCTCGTGCCCGTCGGTGGGTGCGGCACACCAGGTCGACCGTCTGACCGGTCGACCGCCGATCGATCGCTCACGGGTGGCTCTCCCGGCCGCTGGGTGGGCCGTCGTAGTCGCACACCAGGCGCCGCACCAGCAGCGCAGCACCAGATCGGTACCCGGGTCTCGACCCGGGCACTGCGGAGGAGGGGTCCTTGGCTCGACAGGGCCAGCGCCAGCAGGCGAACCGTCGTTCACCCGCGCGCAACCAGCGCCGGGGACGTGCGCTCGACAACGAGGGCATCATCCCCGTGCTCGCCCGAGCGGTCCGCGAGGTCGAGACCGCGGTCCAGCGCGGCTCGGTGAACGGGTCGGTCCGCACCAAGTTCCAGGTCGTCGCCCTCCTGGTCCGCGAGGAGCGGGCCAGCGTGAAGGCCGACACCGAGGCCACCGAGGCCCACCGCGCCGACCAGCTCAAGCGGCTCGACGGCATCGCGACCATCCTGGCGAAGACGGCTGCTCGCCACACCTCGCTGCTGATGCTGCTCGCCGAGGACGCCGAGGTGTCCGACGACGCCCACGACCTGCGGCGGCGGATGCTCCTCCAGGCCGGCGTCGACGTGCCCGAGGAGGAGGTCGTCGAACCCGACCCGGCCGACGCCCCGGTCACGACCAGCCGGCGCGTCGTACCCCAGTCGGTGATCTCCCGGCAGCTCGCGAACCCCTTCCTGCCGCCGGACTTCTCCGTCGTCCAGCAGGGCAGCGGGCGGCCCCGGCGGCTCGCGGGCTGGGAGCTCCTCGGCCCCCTGTTCCGGTCCTTCGAGTACGCCAGCAACGGCGTCTCCTGCATGCCGCTCCCCGAGCCCGAGCAGGTCCGCCTCCCGGCCGGCCGCGAGCTGATGCACCACCAGGGGCAGCTCGTCGCCGCCGCGGCCGACGGCCACCGCACCTTCCTGCTCGCCGACGAGCCCGGCCTGGGCAAGACGGCCCAGGCGCTGCTGGCCGCGCAGGCGGCCGACGCCTACCCGCTGCTGGTCGTCGTCCCCAACGTCGTGAAGATGAACTGGGCGCGCGAGGTCGGTCTCTGGACGCCCGAGAAGTCGGTGACGGTCATCCACGGCGACGGTGAGGACGTCGACGGGTACGCCGACATCTTCGTCGTCAACTACGAGATCCTCGACCGCCACGTCGGGTGGCTCGGCAACCACGGCATGCGCGGCATGGTCGTCGACGAGGCGCACTTCATCAAGAACAAGTCCTCGCAGCGCTCCCAGCACGTGCTGCACCTCGCCGACCGGATCCGCAGCCGGTTCGGGCGGCCGCTGCTGATGGCACTGACGGGCACGCCGCTCATCAACGACATCGAGGACTTCCAGGCGATCTGGGAGTTCCTCGGCTGGATCGACGAGAAGCGTCCGCTGGGCGGCCTCATGGACGCCCTGGAGGACACCGGCCTCACCCCGGCGGACCCGAGCTTCTACCCCAACGCCCGCCGCGCCGTCGTCGACATGGGCATCGTCCGCCGCCGCAAGATCGACGTCGCCGCCGACATCCCGGCCCGCCGGATCGCTGACCTGCCGGTCGAGCTCGACGACGAGGCCGGCCGCTCGATCCGCGAGGCCGAGCGCGAGCTGGCCCGCCGCCTGGTCGAGCGCTACGAGATGGCGCTCGCCACCCGCAAGGAGGGTCGCACCGTCGAGGGCATCGACCACGAGCTCGTGCGTCGCGTCGCGACGTGGGAGCGCGAGGACATGGACACCTCGACGGGCGAGAACGTCTTCAGCATGATGCGGCGCATCGGCAAGGCGAAGGCGGGGCTGTCGGCGGACTACGCGGCCCAGCTGGCCCGCAGCGTCGGCAAGGTCGTCTTCTTCGCCAAGCACATCGAGGTGATGGACGCCGCCGAGGAGACCTTCCGCAGCCGCGGGCTGCGGTACTCCTCGATCCGCGGCGACCAGACCACGACCGTCCGGCAGCGCAACATCGACGCGTTCACCACCGACCCGGAGGTCGCCGTCATCGTCTGCTCGCTCACCGCGGCGGGCGTCGGCGTCAACCTCCAGGTCGCCTCGAACGTCGTCCTCGCCGAGCTCTCGTGGACCGACGCCGAGCAGACCCAGGCGATCGACCGGGTCCACCGCATCGGTCAGGAGGAGCCGGTCACGGCGTGGCGCATCATCGCCTCGCAGACGATCGACACCCGGGTCGCCGAGCTCATCGACAGCAAGGCCGGGCTCGCCGCGGTGGCGCTCGACGGCTCCGACGAGGAGATCGGCTCCTCGGTCGACGTCCAGCTCGAGGCGCTGGTCGCCCTGCTGACGCAGGCCCTCGAGGAGCGACTGACCGCGGCGTGACAGCGGTCCCTTGAACCGACCGGGCCTCCCGCCCGTGACAGGGGTGGAGGTGCGATGAGCCAGGGTCGGGTCGAGACGATGACGCAGCTGCACGACGAGCACGCCGCGGCGCTGTGGGGCTACTGCCTCAGCCTGACCGGGCACGACCGCGCCCGCGCGGAGGACGTCGTCCAGGAGACCCTGCTGCGCGCGTGGCGCAACGCGTCGAAGCTGGACCGCACCACGGGCTCGGTGCGGGCCTGGCTGTTCACCGTGGCCCGCAACATCGTCATCGACGAGTGGCGCACCAAGCGCGCGCGCAGCGAGCTGGCCGTCGCCGACGTACCAGAGGTGCCGGTCGACGCGGACCGCACCGACCAGCTGCTGCAGTCCTGGGTGGTCGCCGACGCGCTGTCCCGGCTGTCGGCCGAGCACCGCGCCGTCCTGCTCGAGTGCTACTACCGCGGGCAGTCGGTGGCCGAGGCCTCCCGGCGCCTGGGGATACCGGAAGGAACCGTGAAGTCCCGCACCCACTACGCCCTGCGCGCGCTGCGCCTGGCGCTCGAGGAGATGGGGGTCGTGGCATGAGCTGCACCCACGGCCACCTCGACGGCGCCTACGTGCTCGGCGCGCTCGCACCCGACGAGCGCCTGGAGTTCGAGCGGCACCTGGCCACCTGCCCGCCCTGCTCGGCGGCGGTCCGCGACCTCGCCGGGCTCCCGGGCCTGCTCGCGCAGGTCTCCGCGGAGGTCGTCGAGCACGCCCCCGAGCCGGAGCCGGTGCCGCCCACGCTGCTCCCCACGCTGGTGGCGGAGGTACGCCGGCAGCAGGTCCGCCGCCGGTGGACGGCCGGGCTCGTCGCCGCCGCCGCGGTCGTCGTGCTCGGCGTGGGCACGGCCGCGGTGGTGGCGACGACCGGCGATGGCGGCGACACCCCCTCGCAGGCGGTGCCCACCCTGGCAGCGGCACGCCAGATGTCCCAGGTCGACGGCCAGACCGCGGTGTGGGGCGAGCTCGCGCTGACCCCGGTCGCGTGGGGGACCCGGCTCGACCTGACCTGCAGCTACGACGAGCCTGCCGGCGGCTATCAGGAGGCGCCGCACACCTACGCCCTCGTGGTCCACACCCGCGACGGCGGCTCCGAGCAGGTGGCGACGTGGCGGGCGCTGCCCGGCAGGACGATGCACGTGACCGGGGCGACCGCGCTGAGCACGGCCGAGATCGACTCGGTCGAGGTGCGCACCGAGACCGGGCAGCGGGTCCTCGAGCTCACCGGCTGACGCTCAGCCGAACGCGCGGAGGAACCGGTCGCGGACGGCGGCCATCGGCCAGACCGGCGCCCGGGGTGAGGGGTGGATCCCGGGCTGCCAGCCCCAGTCCGCGATGCGACGCAGGACCGCCGGGTCGCGGGCGACCAGGGAGACCGGGACGTCGTGCCCCGGGTTCGGCCCGGTGACGTAGGAGTGCGGCTGGTGGTCGCCGAGCACGAGCAGCACCAGGTCCGGGTCGGGCTGCTGCTCGAGCCAGGAGACCAGGGTGCCCATCGTGTACTCGATCGACTCGCCGTAGAGGACCTGCACGTCCGACGACCCCGGCTGGGTCGGGGCGTCGTCGAAGACCGACCCGTCGCCGACGCGGTCCCACGGCACCGGCAGCGGCGAGGGCGCCCACGGGTGGTGGCTGGAGACCAGGTCGATCTCGCCGAACACCGGCGGGTGGTCGGCCGGGTCGAGCTCGAGGCGCTGGAAGGCGGCCAGGGTGAACTGGTCGGGCATCGGCGCGTAGCCGAACTGTGGTCCGGCGTAACCGACGCTGCGGGAGTCGTAGAGGCGGTCGAAGCCGTAGAAGTCCTGGCCCTCGGGCCAGTCCCGCGTGTTCGCGGGGACGTCGAAGACCGTGCGCCACCCGGCGTCGGCGAAGGCCGAGGTGAGGGTGAGCCGGTCGGAGCCGAGCAGCTGCTCGTAGCGGCGCTGGCTGTCGACCCACAGGCCCGACTGCAGCGTCGAGTGAGCGAGCCAGCTGGCCGCGCCGAAGGTCGGGGAGGTGAGGAACGCGCTGCGCGCCTGCCAGCCGGCCCGGCGCAGTCGCCGGCTGCCGTCGTCGAGGACGGCGTCGACCCCGGGGGAGAAGGTCGAGTCCTGCACCGCGACGCGGCCGTAGGACTCCACGAAGACCACGAGGACGTCCTTGCCCTGCAGACCGCGCAGCAGCCGGGCGGCCGGGGCGTCGGCATAGGGGTCCGCAGCGATCTCGCGCCCGAACGTCCGCCGGTCGGCCAGGTCCGCGCGGACCTGCGCCACCTCGTCGTACGCCAGCGCGGTGGCATCGGTGGACCCGACCCGCGCGAGGCCGGCGAGGACCAGCACGACGCCGAGCCCGAGGACGGCACGCCGGTGCCGAGCCGCGGTGCCGGCGACCCGCACGGTCGCCAGCGGGACCACCACCAGCACGGCCAGCACGACCAGCCCGGCAGCGACCGCCGTCGCCCGCGCGGCCGGCACGCCGATCGAGTCGCCGAGCACGCCCACCCCCGGCCCGAGGTAGACCCAGTCCGTGGTCGGGTCGAACGGCCGGTCCAGGAAGGTCCGGAAGCCGACGTCGAAGGCGCCGAGCACGACCACGGCGCCGAGCCCCACGCCGAGGAGCCCCGCGGCCACCCGCCGGGCGGCGCGCCACGGCAGCAGCGCGACCCCGAGCACCAGCAGGGCGTCGACCGGGAGCCGGAGCAGGTCACCGGGGTGCTCGGGCAGGGTGAGGGCGGCCCAGACCACGCCGACCGAGACGAGGGTGGTCCCGCCCCCGGTCGGGTAGGGACGGTCGGCGAGCTCGGGCCGCCGGGTCCGCCACAGCCACCACACGTCGCGGCCGAACGACTCCGCCAGCAGCGCGAGGGCGACCACGAGCAGCGCCTCGGTGAGCGCGGCGGGGACCAGCCCCGAGACCGCCGTGGCGAGGACGATCCCCTGGACGGCGGCGACGACCTTGCGCCAGTGGCGCGGCGGCACCGGCCGACGCAGCCAGGGCAGGACGCGCTCGGCGAGCCAGAGCAGGTAGCGCGCGGCACCGATCCCCAGGACCCACCAGCCGTAGGTCGCTGCGGCGTAGCAGCTGAGCACCGCGATGAGGAACGCGTCGGTCTCCATGTCGAAGCGGGCGCCGAACGCCGACGTGGTGCCGGTGCGCCGGGCGACCTGGCCGTCGACCCAGTCCAGCGCGAGGGCGGCGACCACCAGCCACAGGACCCAGCCCGTGGGCCCGAGGACCGCCACCGTGACCGCGAGGGCGGCGCGGACCCCGGTCACGACATCTGCAGGTCGGTGAACCAGCGGCACGGTGCCTCCGTGTGTGAGGTGTGACCAGTCGTACGGAGACGGCGCCGTCGGGGTTCACGGCGGCCGCGTTCTGGGTGCGCGCGCCCGGGCAGGGAGACATCCGGCCCGTGGCACTGCCCGAGCCGGGACCCGGCGAGGTCCTCGTGCGCACGGTGCACTCCGGGGTCAGCCGCGGCACCGAGACGCTGGTGTTCCGGGGCGGGGTCCCGAAGAGCCAGTGGGAGGAGATGCGGGCGCCGTTCCAGGACGGGTCGTTCCCGGGGCCGGTGAAGTACGGCTACCTCAGCGTGGGCGTCGTCGAGCGCGGACCGGACGACCCGGACGACCTGGACGACCTGGACGACCTGGACGACCTGGTGGGACGGACCGTGTTCTGCCTGCACCCCCACCAGACGGCGTACGTCGTCCCGGCATCGGCCGTGGTGCCGGTGCCCGACGACGTCCCGGCCCGGCGTGCCGTGCTGGCCGGGACCGTCGAGACCGCGCTCAACGCCCTGTGGGACCTCGGCCCGCTGGTGGGCGACCGGGTCACGGTCGTCGGGGCCGGCATGGTGGGCTGCTGCGTGGCGCGCCTCCTGGCGCGGATCCCCGAGGTCGAGGTGGCCCTCGTCGACGTGGACCCCGGCCGGGCCGAGGTCGCGGAGCAGCTGGGCGTCGCGTTCCAGTCCCCCCGGGACGCGACCGGCCGGCGGGACGCCGTCGTGCACACCAGCGCGACGGCGTCCGGGCTCCAGCTGTCCCTGGACCTCCTCGCGCCGGAGGGCACCGTCCTCGACCTGAGCTGGTACGGCGACCGGCGGGTGCACCTCGATCTCGGGGGCGCCTTCCACGCCGGGCGGCTCGCGGTCCGGGCCAGCCAGGTCGGTGCGATCGCCCCCGCCCGCAGGTCCAGCCGCACCCACGCCGACCGGTTGGCGCTGGCGCTGAGGCTGCTGCGTGACCCGGCCTACGACGCGCTCCTCACCGGTGAGTCGCCGTTCGCCGACCTGCCCGAGGTGATGGCCGCGCTCGAGTCCGGCGCGCTGCCGGCGCTGTGCCACACCATCGCGTACCCCGCGCCCACCCCGACGGAGAGGACCTGCTGAGTGTTCACGGTGACCGTGCGCGACCACATGATGGTCGCTCACAGCTTCCGCGGCGAGGTCTTCGGGCCGGCGCAGCGGCTCCACGGCGCGACGTACGTCGTCGACGCGGCCTTCTCGGGGCCCGAGCTCGGGCCGGACGGGATCCTGCTCGACATCGGGGCCGCGACCGAGCTGCTCCGCGAGGTCCTCGGCGAGCTGACCTACCGCAACCTCGACGACGAGCCCGCCTTCGACGGGGTGAACACGTCGACCGAGGTGCTCGCGAGGGCGGTCGCGGACCGGTTGGCTCCCCGGGCCACCGGGCTGGGGCCGGTGGTCCGTCTGGTGGTCACCCTGCGCGAGTCGCACGTGGCGTGGGCGAGCTACGAGAGGCAGCTGTGATCCACCTGGTCCGCCCCGCCGGAGTCGACGACCCGCGCCGGCCGTCCGGGGGGAACGTCTACGACCGCCGGATCGCCTCGGCGCTCGGGATGGTCGAGCACGCCTCGACTGCCCCCGTCCCGGACGGCGCCGTCGTCCTGGTGGACGGGCTGTGCTCGTCGCCCGCCCTCCTGTCCGAGGCGTCCCGCCTCCGGGTCGTGGTCCTGGTGCACATGCCGCGCTGGGAGTGGTGGGAGGGGCCGGTGCTGCAGGCCGCGGCAGGTGTGGTCACCACGAGTCGCTGGTCCCGCGACGTCCTGGCGTCCCGCTACGGCCTGGACCGGGTCGCCGTGGCCGAGCCCGGCGTCGATCCGGCGCCGGTCGCGGCCGGGTCGCCCTCGGGTGGCGCGCTGCTCAGCGTCGGTGCCGTGACGGCGTCGAAGGGGTACGACGTCCTCGCGGCCGCCCTCCGCCTGCTGGACGACCTCGCCTGGTCCTGCCGGGGCGTGGGCTCGACCGAGGTCGAGCCCGCCTTCGCCGCTACGGTCCCCCCGGTCGTGAGGCTGAGCGGACCCATGACCCGCACCGAGCTCGACGCGACCTACGCGGAGGCGGACCTGCTCGTCCTGGCGTCGCGGGCCGAGACCTACGGGATGGTCGTGACCGAGGCGCTCGCCCGCGGCGTGCCCGTCGTCGCCTCGGACGTCGGCGGCGTGCGGGAGGCGCTCGGAGACGGCGGCGTGCTCGTCCCCCCGGGCGACGCCGTCGCGTTGTCGGCCGCCCTGCGCACGTGGCTGACCTCGCCGGCGTACCGGGACTCGCTGCGGCGGGCTGCCCGCCGCCGCCGGGAGACGCTGACCGGCTGGGAGCACACCGCGGAGCGGGTGTCGGAGGCGTTGGAGGCGGTCCGGTGAGGTGGCTCAAGGTGCTCGTCGGCGCCGCGGTGCTCGCGGTCGTCGCGTGGCGGGTCGGGCCGCAGCCCTTCGCGGACGCCGTGCACGCCGCCGGGCCGGGAGCCCTGGCCGCCGCCGTCGCGATCACCGCGGTGACCACGCTGGCGTGCGCGTGGCGCTGGCGCGTGCTGGCCCGGGGGCTCGGCGTCGACGTCCCGCTGCGGGAGGCGGTGGCGGCGTACTACCGGTCCCAGTTCCTCAACGCCACGCTGCCGGGTGGCGTGGTCGGCGACGTGCACCGGGCGGTGCGGCACGGCACGCTCCCGGTGGTCGCCGACCGGGGGTCCGGGCAGGTGGTCCAGGTCGCCGCCGCTGGCGCCGTGCTGCTGCTCGGCCCGGCGCCGTGGGCCGCGGTCGCGCTCGCGGTCGTCGTCCTGGTGGCGCTGGTGCGGTGGCCGCACGTCGTGGCGACCTCGCTGGTCTCCGCCGCCGGACACGTGCTGGTCTTCCTGGTCGCCGCCCGTGCCGCCGGGACCGACGCATCGTCCTCCGACCTGCTCCCGCTCGCCCTGCTCGTGATGCTGGCCGCCGCGATCCCGCTCAACCTCGCCGGCTGGGGGCCGCGCGAGGGCGTCGCCGCCTGGGCGTTCGCCGCGGCCGGGCTCGGGGCCGGGCAGGGCGCGACCGTCGCGGTCCTCTACGGCGTCCTCGCCCTCGTGGCCACCCTGCCGGGCGCCGTCCTGCTGGCCCGCCCCCTGCTGGCCCGACCCCTGCTGGGCTCACCCCCGCCGGACGAAGGAGTGATCCGTGGCTGAGCGTCCGTACACCCTGCTGAGCTGTGGCATGTCGATCGACGGGTACCTCGACAGCGCCGGCCAGGAGCGCCTCATCCTGTCCAACGAGGCCGACTTCGACCGCGTCGACGAGGTGCGGGCCGGTTCCGATGCGATCCTCGTCGGCGCCTCCACGGTCCGCAACGACGACCCGCGGCTCCTCGTCCGGTGCCCGGACCGCCGGCGCGAGCGGGTCGCGCGGGGCCTGGAGCCGAGCCCGGTCAAGGTGACCGTGACCTGCGGTGCGCGGCTCGACCCGCACTCGCGCTTCTTCACCACCGGGGACGGCGAGAAGCTGGTCTACTGCCCGGCGTCCGCCGGCCGGGCGGCGCGGGCCCGCCTCGGCACGGTCGCGACCGTGGTCGACGGCGGTGCCCGCGTGTCCATGAGCGACCTGTCGGCGGACCTCGCCGCCCGCGGGGTGCGGCGGCTCATGGTCGAGGGCGGCGGCACCATCCACACTCAGTTCCTCGCCGAGGACGTCGCCGACGAGCTGCAGCTGGTCGTGGCGCCGTTCTTCGTCGGCGACTCGCGCGCCCGGCGCTTCGTCGACGACGGACCCTTCCCCTTCCGCCCCGACCGGCCCGCACGGCTCGCGGACGTGCAGCGGATCGGCGAGGTGGTCCTCCTGCGCTACGCCCTCTCCGACCGCTTCGAGGAGTCCGCATGACGCCGTCGGCCACCGTCCGCACCACCCTGGACCTCCCGATCCGTCTCCCCGGCTGGTCGGGCATCGCCGAGGTGGCCACCTTCGACGGCCTCGCCGACGGCGGGGAGCACCTGGCGCTGCGGATCGGCTCGCCCGGCGCCGTACCGCTCGTGCGGCTGCACAGCGAGTGCCTGACCGGCGACGTGCTGGGCAGCGAGCGCTGCGACTGCGGCCCGCAGCTGCACGAGGCGGTGCAGCGGATCGCGGCGGCGGGTGGCTACCTGCTCTACCTGCGACAGGAGGGGCGCGGCATCGGGCTCTACGCCAAGCTCGACGCCTACGCCCTCCAGGACGAGGGGCTCGACACCTACGAGGCGAACCTCGCGCTCGGCTACGCGGCCGACGCCCGGGACTACACCGTCGCCGCCCAGATGCTCGCCGCGCTCGGGATCGCGCAGCTCGCACTGCTCACCAACAACCCCGACAAGGCCGCCCAGCTCGCCGCCTCCGGGCTCGACGTCCAGCCCGTCCCCACCGCCGTCCACCTCTCGTCGGCCAACGCCCGCTACCTCGCGGCCAAGGCGCGCCGGGGCCATCGGCTGCTCAGCGACGCGGGCTAGCCTGCTGGCATGTTCGGAGTCGGTTTCGGGGAGCTGCTCCTCCTGCTGGTCATCGCGGCCGTCGTCGCGCTGGTCGTCTTCGCGCTGGCTCGCGGGCGGCGGTAGCGGGGCCCTGTCGGGCTTGCGGTCGCTTCGTCTCCGGTGGTCGGGCTCGTCTCCGGTGGTGTCGGTAGGGCGGTGACTGCCGGTGGGCTGCGGCTTCGCTTCGGTTGCGACCGAGGGGCCCGCTACGCGGGACGGCGCCGCTTCGGGCTGGCGCTGCTTCCCGACCACACAGTGGCTGGCCCGCGACAGACCTCGCACAGGGTGGGCATGGGTGTGTCCCCGTCGGCTCGGGGGTGCCGGCGGGGCGCGGGGTCAGCCGCTATGTCGCGGGCTGTCCGGGTTGCTGCCGGGGTCGGTGTAGGTGTAGCCGAGCGGGCTGGCCCAGGTGAACCCGGTGGCGGGGTCGTAGGCGTAGGTCCAGTCCGTGAACGTCTTGAGGCGGTGGTGGCCCCGGCAGGGTGGGTACAGGTTCGACGAGGTCGTCTGGCCTTCGGGCCACTCCTGGCGGTGGTCGAGGTCGGACCCGTGCTCCTGCTGCTGCTTCTCCGTCCGCTTCTTCCGCTTCTTCGCCCTATGGCCGGGGCGGGAGGGGCGGTGGCAGCCGGGGAACGGACACTCGGGGAACCGGAGCTTGACCTGCTCGACCATCCGCTCGGTGGGGGTGTAGGCGTCGGTGGTCATCTCTTCGGCCAGGTCGATGACCGGGCGGATGGTGACCTTGGTGCCGGCCCTCGTGCACCACTCGCGGACCTGTTCGACGGTGGTGGTCGACCGGGTGTTGTCCACATCGGCCATCGCCTGTCCGGGGCGGGTGTGCACGAAGATCATCACTCCCGGCGCTGAGCCCTCACCCGCATCACCGTGCCGGCCGCCGAGCATGCCCAGCACCATCGAGCGACGCACCTGCAGCGGGATCGCCGGGTCCATCCCGGCGGCCTGGGTGGTGACGTAGTCCTCGAACGCGACCGCGTCGGGCACGTCGGCCATCGCGGTGATCGGGACCAGCCCGTCGTAGGTCATCGCCCCCAGGTGGACCTTCACATGCCGCTTCTCCGCCGCTTCGAGCCGGCGGCGTTCGGTCTCGACCGGGTCGTGCTCCTTGCGCGCCTTCTCGACCTGCCGGTCGATCTCCGCGTACGAGCACCGGCGAGCGACGAAGTACAAGGCCTTGTCCACGGCCGCCGCACCCTCCGGCGGGAGGCTCATGGTGGCTTGGGCGATCCGGCGGGCCTTCCACACCGCCACCTCCCCGGACAGCACCCGGGCCCAGGTCCGCGGGAGCCGGTGGGCGAGCTCGACCGCGTCCCCGAGGTATCGCCGCCCAGCGTCGGTCGACATACCGATCGCCAACGCGAACTCCGCGACCGCGCCCTCGTCGACCGTGGGGGCGCCGTCGCCGGCGATCTCCAGGTCCCGCATCCCCCACTCGACGCTGGTGTCGACCTCCTCGCCCGGGTGCAGCTCGACCCACTTCACGGCATGGAGGAGGAGCTCGACCTCGAGCCCGGTCATCGCGTCCCGGGTCGCCCGGGCAGCCGCGATCACCTGCTCCTCACGGGCGTTCCCGCGGGTGGTGGTCGTGACTGCCATGGGTCTACTCAAGCACTCGCCACCGACAGTCGAGGGTGCTCAGAACCCAGTATCCACAGGGGTTCTGGTCACGATCAGGTCACGATCAGCGGGCCGTTTCGGCGGCGCCGGAACAGTCCCAGAAACGGTGGAGTCCTTGACGTACCAGGCACGTCACGGACTCCACTTCCCCACGGCGACCGCAGGTCGGGAAGCAGCGCCGGCCCGAAGCGGGCGCCGCCCGCGTAGCCGGCCTGTCGGTCGCAACCGGAGACAAGCCCGCAGCCCGCCGACACCAGCGCCCCACGCAGGCTGCGGGGGTCTCGACAAGCTCGACCACCGGCGACGAGCTCGACCACCGGCGACGAGCTCGACCACCGGCGACCAGCTCGACCACCGGCGACCAGCTCCCGGAGACACCACCTGCGCAGCACGACCGAGAACCGCCTGCCCGGCAGGATGGCCCCATGACCGACTACGGCCAGGAGCTCGCCTTCGGCACGTTCATCACACCCGAGGCCGGTCGCGCGGACCAGGTCGTGGAGCTGGCGCTGTTGACGGAGGCGGCGGGACTCGACCTGGCGACGTTCCAGGACCACCCCTACCAGCGGCGCTTCCTGGACGCGTGGGCGCTGGTCGCGACGGTGCTGGCGCGCACGACCACCCTGCGGATGACCACGAACGTCAGCAACCTCCCGCTGCGCCCGCCGCACGTGCTCGCCACGACCGTCGCGAGCCTCGACGTGCTCAGCCGGGGCCGGGTCGAGCTGGGCATCGGCGCAGGGGCCTTCTGGGACGCGATCGTCCAGGCGGGGGGACCGCGGCGGACGCCGGGCGAGGCCCGGCGCGCGCTCGAGGAGGCCATCGCGAAGATCCGCCGGACCTGGCAGCGAGGGCCGGCGCCCGCACACGACCCGGAGATCTGGGTCGGCGCGGTCGGGCCGAGGATGCTCGAGCTGACCGGGCGCCTCGGCGACGGCTGGCTGCCGAGCCAGTCCTACGTCCCGCCGGAGAGGCTGGCCGAGGGCCACGACCGGATCGACGACGCCGCCGCCTCGGCTGGTCGGGACCCGGTGGAGGTGCGGCGCCTCTACAACGTCGAGCCGTCCGACGACCCGCGGTGGGCGCAGTGGCTGGCCGACCTCGCGCTCACCCACGGCACGAGCACCTTCATCGTCACCGGCGACGACCCCGGGGTGATCCGGCGGTTCGGCGCCGAGGTGGCGCCCGCGGTGCGCGAGCTCGTCCTGGCGGAGCGGTCCGGCGCCGACGCGCCGGCGCTCCCGGCCTCGAGCCCGATCCCGGTGTCAGGGACGGGGGCGGGGAGGCACCTCGTCGACGTCCACGACCACCTCCGGGCGGAGCTGCGCCAGGTCCACGACCTCATCGACCAGGTGGCGGCCGGCGCCCTGGACCCGGCGGCCGCGCGCGGTGCGATCAACCAGATGACCGTGCGGCAGAACGAGTGGACCCTCGGCGCCTACTGCCAGTCCTACTGCCGCCTGGTCACGACCCACCACACGCTCGAGGACACCTCGGTCTTCCCGCACCTGCGCAGCAGCGACCCGACCCTGGGCCCGGTCCTCGACCGGCTCCAGCAGGAGCACCACGTGATCCACGGCGCGCTCGAGGCCGTCGACCGGGCCCTGGTCGCGGTCCTCACGACGCCGGACGGGCTGCAGCAGCTGCGACGCGTCGTCGACGAGCTCGACACCACCCTGTCCGACCACCTCGCCTACGAGGAGCAGCAGCTGGTCGGGCCGCTCGACCGCCACGGCTTCTACTGACCGTCCGGGACCGGCCGCTCGGACATCCAGAGCCGGAAGAGGAGGTACGCCGAGAGCGCGTCCAGCAGGTGCCAGGCGGCGTGTCCCTGGAGGAGCGAGTGCGGGTCGCACCAGAGCGACTTGGTGAGGTTCCAGATCGCGAAGGCCAGCAGGATGGCGCCCAGCGCACCGGCGCCCCACCGCAGGTCGGTGCGCGGGCCACCCACGGCTCCGGCGCGCCGCCACAGCCGGACCTCGGTGACCACGGCGGTGAGCAGCAGCGCCGCGAACGCGACGTTGCCGGCGTACGTCACGACCGGGACCTCGCCGTCGTAGAGCCCGACCAGCTCGCACGCCGCGACGAACAGACCGAAGAGCTGCCAGAAGAACAGTCGCCCCTGCCGGACCCACCGCCGCAGCGCGTAGGCGGCCGCGAACGACGCGACGAGGTACATGCTCAGCAGGTCGAGCTGACCGCCGGCGGCCGACTGGGTCGCGTGCATGGCCGCGCTGGCCGGCCCGAGCAGCACGACCAGGCAGGCGTACGGCGTCGCCAGGCCGCCGAGCGTCCGGTCGACCTCGGCCCGGCCGGCGTGCCACGCCACGACGAGCCCGGCCAGCACGAAGCCGGCGTTGGACCAGGTGTTGGCCGGCTGCCTGACCAGGCCCGACCGCGCCGCCTCGCAGAAGTTCGCGCCGCGGCCGACGTCGGGTCCCAGCCAGCCGGCCCCCACGGCGAGCACGAGCAGCCCGGTCGACGCGACCGCGACGGCGGAGGTGACCGCCAGCGGACGCAGCGACCGCCCGGCTCCGGTCACCGCGGGCGCGGTCACGCCGCGTCCGTCGCGGCCGGGGCTGACGCCCGCGCGCGGGCCAGCCAGACGATCGCGACGACGGCGACCAGGAGCTGGGGGACCAGGTAACGGGCGGTGAGCCCGAGCAGCGCGAGCGAGGAGACGAACGCGACGACGGCGCCGCGGTGGGCCCAGGTGCCGCGGGGGAGGAGCCGCAGCGCAGCGGCCGTGCCGACGACGTAGACGATCGCGAACGCACCCGTGACCAGCAACATCGTGCGCTCGAGCGCGACCCCCGTCAGCGCCACCCCCAGCAGCGTCGCGAGCGCGCCACCGGTGACGACCAGCAGCGAGCGCCGGGGCACCTGGCCGGCGCTGCCGCAGCGGGCGAACCAGGCCGGCAGCGACCCGTCGCGCCCCAGCGCGGCGCCGAGGCGCGCGCTGCCCGCGAAGTAGGCATTCATCGCGCCGAGGGTCAGCAGGACGGCCACGACGGTGGTCACGCCGCGAGCGGGCTCGCCGAACCCGAGGGCCAGGAGGTCCGACAGGGGTGCCTTGCTCGCTCCCTCGCCGAGCACCGTGACGGTCGCGACGGCGACACCGAGGTACATGACGCCCATCACGGTCAGCGCCACGACGGTCGCCCGACCGATGTCGCGGGCGGGATCGCGGTACTCCGAGCTCAGCGAGGTCACGACCTCCCATCCGGCGAACGCCCAGATCAGCAGGGCCGCCGCGGTGCCGATCGCCGCCCACCCGTGCGGGGCGAAGGGCGTCAGGTTGGCCGCCTGCGCGTGCGGCAGCGACACCAGCGTGGCGACCAGCAGGAGCACCGCCAGGGTGCCGGCGATGACGAGCTGGACCCGACCGGAGACCCGGATGCCGAACCAGTTCATCACCGCGACCGCGACGATGAGGAGGCCGGAGGTGATCAGCTGGGTCTGCCGGCCGCCGCCGAGGCTGTCGGCGACGTACGCACCGGCGAATCCGGCAGCAGCGGGAGCCCCGAGCGCGATCGAGACGTAGAAGCACCAACCGATGACGGTGGCGACGCGGGCGCCGAAGGCGCGGCGGGCGTACGTCGACACGCCCCCGCCATCGGGGTGGCGGGCGCCGAGCGCGGCGAACGTCGTCGCCAGCGGCACCGAGAGGAGCACGAGCGCCAGCCACGCCACCAGCGACGCCGGCCCGGCCTCGTGCGCGGCGAGCGCCGGCAACGAGATGACCCCAGTACCGAGCACCGCGCCCAGGGTGAGGGCCGCGCCCTGCGCCACGCCGAGCCCGGAGGTGGCGACGGGGTCGCCGGGCGGCAGCGGGTCGGGGGTCAACGCGCGGGTCACGGGCTCAACCTAGGGGTCGCCGCCGACACCCGGCGGCCGATCAGGCCGACCGGTGGTGCCGGGCCCGGTCAGCCCTTGACGGCCGTGACGGTCAGCGCGAAGTGCCGGTCGTCGTCGCGGGCCCGGCCCTGGCACGACCACGTGGTGCGGTGCCAGCACGAGAAGCGGGTCGAGGCGTTGACCAGGACCACCTTGACCCAGGACACCCGACGGGCGCTGAACCCGACGCGCACCGTGCCACGGCCGTCGTCGCCCAGCGTCACCGCCTGCCGCTGGAGCCCCTTCGTGGTGCGGCTCACCACCACGGCCGCCGGGGCGGTGGCGGCCGCAGGGCCGTCGATCGCGACCTTCAGCCGCCAGCGACGGTCGCGCAGGCCGGAGTCCGGACGGACGAGCACGTTGCGCGAGGCGAGGTGGTCAACGGTGATCCGGGTGTGCGCGGACCGGTGGTCGTCGGCGAGCCGCCAGGTCGCGGCGACCGGTGCGGTGGGCCAGCCGTGGCCCTCCTCGTAGGAGTGCGTCGTCGTGGTGTTCGCTCCGGCGAACCCGCGGTACGTGGCGAGCAGGCCACCGTGCCGGGCGAGCACGCCCTTCACGGCGGTCGTGGAGTACTGGTGGCCGGCGCCGGGGTAGGCGCCGGCGCGCGTCCAGATCGACCGGACGACGCCGACCCCGAAGCGGGAGCTGAGGTACTCGAAGAACGTCCAGTTGCCGTACTGGCTGAAGCCGCGCTGGTCGAACCGGTCCAGCGAGCGACCCGGGGCGCCGACCTGACCGTAGGGGAGGTACTGCCGATTGTCGTTGACGTCGTCGGCGACGCGCTCCTCCATCCAGGTCGCGGTCGCCTCGAGGAGCCACGGGTCCTCGCCGTAGTCGTAGGCGAACTGCACGGCGTGGAAGAACTCGTGGGCTGCCGTCACGCGCAGGCTCTGGCGCGGCGGCGCGCCGAACTGCGCCCGGGCGAAGTCGTCGTCGAGGACGCAGTAGCCCGAGGCGAGCCACTTGTGCCCCTTCACCTTGCGCTCGGGGGTGCAGTAGCCGTAGATCCCGCGCGATCCCAGCTCCTTGAGGTAGACGTCGAGCCGGGCGTCGCCACCGCGGTGCCCGTCGCCGCGCGGCTCGCGGTAGCCGAGGTCGCCGACCTCCGCGGCCCACACGGAGTTCAGGGCGCGCAGGGTGGTCCGGACCCAGGCTCGGCTCGGCGGGGCGTCGGCGGTGCTGTCGACCCAGTGGACGCAGACGTGCCCGCGGCACGACTTCCTCGCCGGGACGGCGTAGCCGTCACCCAGCGGGTCGGAGGCGCCGTCGGTCGGGCGGGCGAGCAGGTGGCGCGCAGTACGGCGGTCGGTCGCATCGAGTCGCGGCAGGGCGAGGAACAGGTCGCGCATGGCCAGCGAGACCTCGGGCCGCGCCGCGGTCGCCCGCCGTGTCGTCGACGGGACGTCGGCCAGCAACCCCTGGACCGTGCTCAGGGCCCGCTGCGCGGAGGTGGCCCCGTGGCGGGGCTCCCGGGGGTCCGGTGCGGTCGTGGCGCCGGACGGCACCGCGGTGACGGTCGCGGCGGACGCGAGAGCGGCGCCGACGAGCGCCAGGACGAGCGGGCGGCGCATCTCTCTCCTCGAGAACTGGGGGCGGGACCTGGACCACCGTACGTGGGCCCCGGGCGGGATTCGTGGACCGGCCGCTCCCGGCGGTGCGCAAGGATGGCGGCGATGACCCAGCAGATGAGCACCGTCGACATGATCACGCCCAACCCTGGGGCCGACGCGGTCCGCCGCCAGGGACTGCGCCGGATGCGCACGCTCGCCGTCTCGCTGCTGCTGTTCGCTGCCGTCGTCTACGTCCTCACCTTGGACCAGGACGGCTTCCTCGGCTTCGTCAACGCCGGGGCCGAGGCGTCGATGGTCGGTGCGATCGCGGACTGGTTCGCGGTGACGGCGCTGTTCAAGCACCCGCTCGGCCTGCCGATCCCGCACACGGCCCTGGTCCCCAAGCGCAAGGACGACCTGGGCCGCGGGCTCGAGGAGTTCGTCGGTGAGAACTTCCTGCAGGAGGGCATCATCCGCGACCGGGTCGCGGCGGCGACGATCTCGCTGCGGGTCGGTCGGTGGATCTCGGTGCCCGAGCACGCCCGGCGAGCCGTCGACGAGATCGCCGACGTGGCCGTGATCGTGCTCAACCGGGTCCGAGACGAGCACGTCGAGGGCCTGATCCGCGATGCGCTGGTCCCGCGCTTCCGCGAGGAGAAGCTCGCGCCGCTGCTCGGCTCGCTGCTGGAGGAGACGACCCGCGACGACCTGCACCACGGGCTGGTCGACCTGGGGCTGGAGGAGCTGCACCGCTGGCTGGTGGAGAACCCGGACACGGTCGCCGAGGTGCTCGGGGAGCGGGCGCCCTGGTGGGCGCCGGACCGGCTCAACGAGGTGGTGACGGCGCGAGTGCACCGCGAGCTGGTGCGCTGGGTCGCCGACGTCCGCGACGACCCGCGCCACCACGTCCGCGAGGCGCTGGACTCGATGCTGGCCCAGCTCGCGCACGACCTCCAGCACGACCCGTCGACGCAGGAGCGGACCGAGCGGCTCAAGGAGCGGCTCCTGGACCACCCGCAGGTCCTGACCTCGTCGGTCTCGCTCTGGAACGCGCTGCGCCGCTCCCTGCAGTCCTCGCTCCGCGACCCCGAGGGCGCGGTCCGCATCCGGCTCCTCGACGAGCTGACGGCGTTCGGACGCCGCCTGCTGACCGACGAGCCCCTCCGCGAGCGGCTGGACGGGCTGGCTGCCGACGCCGCGGTCTTCTCGGTCGAGCGCTACGGCGCCGAGGTCACGACCGTCATCACCCACACGATCGAGCGGTGGGACGGCAAGGAGGCCGCCCGGCGCATCGAGCTCCACGTGGGTCGCGACCTCCAGTTCATCCGGATCAACGGCACCATCGTCGGCGGACTCGTCGGGGTGCTGATCCACGCGGTGAGCGTCGTCATCGGCTGACGGCTCGAGGTCGGTCGCGATCCGGCGGTCTCGCCGGTGGTCGAGCTTCTCGCCGGTGGTCGAGCTTGTCGAGACCCCTGCAACCTGCGCGGGGGCTGGTGCCGGCAGCCTGCGGGCTTGTTTCGGGTTGAGACCGACAGGCTGGCTACGCGGGAGGGCGCCGCTCGGGCTGGCGCTGCTCCCCGGCTCGCGGTCGGCACGGTGGTTGAGGTGCGAAGGCGCTCTGCGCCTGAGCCTCGAAACCACCCCCGGTTGACTGCCGGCAGCCTGCGGGCGGGTTTCGGGTTGCGACCGACAGGCTGGCTACGCGGGACGGCGCCGCTCGGCGCTGGCGCTGCTTCCCGGCTTGCGGTCGCGGCTGCGGATGGTGGAGCTGTTGACGTACCTGGTACGTCACGGACTCCACTGTTTCGACGCTGTTCCGGCACGGTGGAATCGGGCTGCTGATCGTGATCCGACCGTGTCCAGAACCCTTGTGGACAAAGGGGTCTGAGCATCATCGACTGTCGGTGGCGAGTGCTTGAGTAGACCCATGACCACCACCGCGACCACCGCCGGCGAGACATCCGCCGAGCAGGTGATCGCGGCCGCGATCCACGAGCACGAGATCGAGACCGGTGCCGCGGTCCGCAAGCTCCAGCTCGCCGTGGAGTGGGTCCGGCTCCACCCCGGTGACGAGGTCGACACCTCGGTCGAGTGGGGGATGCGGGAGCTGGAGATCGCCGGCGACGGCGCCCCGACGGTCGACGAGGGCGCGGTGGCGGAGTTCGCCCTCGCGATCGGGCACTCCACCGACTCCGGGCGCCGGTACCTCGGGGACGCGGTCGAGCTCGCCCACCGGCTCCCCAGGATCTGGGCAGCGAGTGCTGTCGGGGGAGGTGGCGGTGTGGAAGGCGCGGCGGATCGCCCAAGCCACCGCCTCGCTGCCGATGGTGGGTGCGGCGGCCGTCGATCGGGCGCTGTACTTCGTGGCGAGCCGGTGCTCGTATGCGGAGATCGACCGGCAGGTCGAGAAGGCCCGCAAGGAGCACGACCCCGTCGAGACCGAACGCCGCAGGGTCGAGGCCGCGGAGAAGCGGCACGTGAAGGTCCACCTGGGGCGATGACCTACGACGGGCTGGTCCCGATCACCGCGATGGCCGACGTCCCCGACGCAGTCGCGTTCGAGGACTACCTCGCCACCCGCGCCGCCGAGCTCGACGACACGATCCCGTTGCAGGTGCGCCGGTCGATGGTGCTGGGCATGCTCGGCGGCCGGCACGGTGATGCGCCCGGTGAGGAGGGTCGGCGCCGGGGGTGATGGTCTTCGTGCACACCCGCCCCGGCCAGGCCACCGCCGACGTGGACAACACCCGGTCGACCACCACCGTGGAGCAAGTGCAGGAGTGGTGCACCCGGGCGGGCACCAAGGTCACGATCCGCCCGGTGATCGACCTGGCCGAGGAGATGACCACCGAGTCCTACACGCCGACCGAGCGGATGGTCGAGCAGGTCAAGCTCCGATTCTCCGAGTGCCCGTTCCCCGGCTGCCACCGCCCCGGCTACCGGGGCGAAGAAGCGGAAGAAGCGGAACAAGCTGCAGGATCCGGCCGGCACCGACGAGCAGGAGCACGGGTCGGACCTGGACCACCGCCTGGAGTGGCCCGAGGGCCAGACGACCTCGTCGAACCTGTACCCGCCCTGCCGGGGCCACCACCGCCTGAAGACGTTCACGGACTGGACCTACCAGTACGACCCGGTCACCGGGTTCACCTGGACCAGCCCGCTGGGCTACACCTACACCGACCCCGGCCCGAGCAGCGACCCCGGCGGCAGCCGACATACCGGCTGACGCGCACCCCGCCGGCACCCACCGAGCCGGCGGGGACACACCCCTGCCCCGGAGCAGGCGCGGTCCTGGTCCCGCAGGTCGGCTCCGTGTGAGGATGCCGCGGTGTGGGAGGGAGCTCGGAACCTCATCGATCTCGGCGGCCTGGCCCTGCGTGGTGGCGGGGCGACGGCGTACGAGCGGGTCTGGCGGTCCGCGGCGCCCGGGTCGATGACCCCGGCCGGGTGGAGCGCTGCACGCGCGGTCGGCCTCACGACCGTCGTCGACCTGCGCAACGACGTCGAGCGTGAAGGCGTCGCGGTGGTGGAGGGGGTCGAGGTGATCCCGGCGCCTACCGAGGACCCGGACGATCCGGCCTTCCTCGAGGAGTGCGGGCCGTGGCTGGATCACCCGCGGTCGTGGTCGCCCAACGCCGCGCGCTACCCCGAGAAGCTCGCCCACGTGTTCGCGGCGATCGCGGGTGCCGAGGGCGGTGTGCTGGTCCACTGCGCCGGTGGACGCGACCGGACCGGCCTGGTGACGACGATGCTCCTCGCGCTCACCGGGGTGGAGGACGAGGCGATCGCCGACCACTACGAGCGGGGGTTCCGGGGAGCCGCCGACCACCCCGGCCACGGCCTGGGCTACGACCCGGCCACGGGGGAGTGGGTGTCGGCGCCGGACGAGCCGTGGCAGCCGGGCGAGCTGGACGCCGCGCTGGCCGACCGTCGGCCGGTGCTGCTCGAGTTCATCCGCACGACCGACGTCGCGGCCTACCTGGCGGCCGCCGGTCTCGACGCCAGGTGCGTCGATCGCCTCCGGTCACTGCTGCGAGGATGACGGCATGCCCGAGCCCTTCGACGTCCCGATCCGCGACGAGTCCATCCGGCTGGGGCAGTTCCTCAAGCTCGCCAACCTGGTGGAGTCCGGCGCGGAGGCCAAGCCGCTGATCGCGGCGGGGATGGTGCGCGTGAACGACGAGGTCGAGACGCGCCGCGGCCGCCAGCTCGTCAAGGGGGACGTGGTGATGCTGGCCGGGCAGGCCGCGCGCGTCGCCGACGAGGGCGCCGACGACGGCCTGCCCTGGTGAGCCAGTCAGGCTCAGCTGACGCCGAGCAGGTCCACCACGAAGATCAGCGTCTCGCCCGGCTTGATGACACCGCCGGCGCCGCGGTCGCCGTAGCCCAGGTGCGGCGGGATGACCAGCTGCCGGCGACCGCCGACCTTCATGCCCTGGACGCCCTGGTCCCACCCGGCGATGACCTGCCCGACACCCAGTCGGAACTGCAGCGGCTGGCCGCGGTTGTACGACGCGTCGAACTCCTCGCCCGTCGAGTGGGCGACGCCCACGTAGTGCACCGACACCGTCGAGCCGGCGGTCGCCTCGGCGCCGTCGCCCTCGGCGATCTCGGTGACGACGAGGTCGGCGGGCGGGTCGTAGTCGGGGAAGTCGATCTCGGGCTTGTCCATGGCATCCACCTTAGGGTGAGCATCTGGGTGTTCCTCGACCGGCGGCGGGTCGGGCCTGCCATCATCTCCGCGTGACGAAGAGCCGCACCGCCCTCGGCTCCTTGCGCGGAGGCCGGGTCGACCCGGGCCTGGTCGCCGGGTTCGCGGTGCTGGCCGTCCTCGTGCTCCTGAGCGCGACCACCAGCGTCCAGCTGATCGCCGTCTTCGCCGCAGGGGCGGTCGTCGCCAGCCTGCTGACGACCGCCCGCCGCACGGCGTACGTCGGCATCGCGGCCGTCGGGTTCGGACTCGTCGCCACCACCTGGCACGACCAGTCCAGCGCGCTCGACTTCTTCGTCCGCATCTTCCTCTGTGCGCTGCTCGTGCTGGTCGCGGTCCAGGCTGCCGCCCTGCGCGAGAACCGCGAGGGCCGGCTGGAGCGGATGACCGTGATCGCCGAGACCGCCCAACGCGCCGTGCTGCGGTCGATCCCGACCGCGATCGGCTCGGTCGGGCTGTCGGCGCGCTACGTCTCCGCCACGGCCGAGGCACTGGTGGGCGGCGACCTCTACGAGGTCGCGGCGACGCCGTTCGGCGTCCGGGTCATCGTCGGTGACGTCCGCGGCAAGGGCCTCGAGGCCGTGCAGACGGCCGCGGCGGTGCTGGGGGCCTTCCGCGCGGCCGCGTTCACCGAGCCCGACCTGGCGGCACTCTCACGGACCATCGACGAGACCCTCGGCCGCTTCATGGAGGACGAGGAGTTCGTGACCGCGATCGTCGGGGAGTTCCACGGCGACCGCGTCACCCTCGCCAACTGCGGTCACCACCCGCCGCTGCTGGTCCACGGCCGGGAGGTCACGACCGTCGACACCGGCGAGCCGACGCTGCCGCTCGGCCTGGGCTCCGATCCCGGCCTCACCGAGCACGCGTGGCCCGAGGGCGCGCGGATGCTCTTCTACACCGACGGGCTGGTCGAGGCGCGGGACCGGACCGGCGAGTTCTTCCCCCTCGACGACTACGCCGCCGAGATCGGCGAGGGCTCGGTCGAGGACGCGCTGGACCGGCTGGTCGACCGGCTCCTGGCCTACGCTGGCCACCGGATGAACGACGACCTCGCGCTGGTGCTCGCCGAGAGCGAGAGCCACTGACGCGCGGAGCGGCTCAGCCTGGCTCAGATCTGGTGCACGTAGCTGTCGAGCTGGTCCCGCTCGAACTCGAGCTGGTCGATGCGGTGCTTGACGACGTCGCCGATGCTGATGATGCCGACCAGGGCGCCGTCGTGGACGACCGGCACGTGGCGGATCCGGCGGTCCGTCATCACCTTCATCAGCACGTCGACCGGGGCGTCCTCGTCGCAGGTCTCCACGACGTCGGTCATGATCGCGCCGACCGTGTTGTTGATGACGGTGCCGTCGGCGTGCAGGTGCCGGACGACGTCGCGCTCGCTCACGATCCCGTCGACCGTCGTCCCGTCCGAGCTCACGACGACCGCGCCCACGTTGTGCTCGGACAGCAGCGCGAGCAGCTCGCGGACACCGGCGTCCGGTCCGATCGTCACGACCTCGTGGGTCGCCTTGGCCTGGAGGACGTCGCCGATACGCATGGGTCGACGGTAGTGGCGGCCACCTGGGACGTACACCCCCTGAAACGGGTGGACCAGGAGGTGGACGTCAGTCGCGCCGGTGATCGCGCAGGTCCGACACCGACCCCGGTCCGCTGCGCGGCACGTCGGGGTCGTCGGCGTCGTCCGGCAGCGAGCCGAGGAAGGACAGCGCGGCCTCGTGGAGGTGCCCGTTGGTCGCCAGCACGTTGCCGCCGAAGGGGCCGTCGGTGCCGTCGAGGGAGGTGAACCGGCCGCCGGCCTCGCGCACGATCACGTCGAGCGCCGCCATGTCGTAGAGCTCGAGCTCGGGCTCGGCCGCGATGTCCACGGTCCCCTCGGCGAGCAGCATGTAGGACCAGAAGTCGCCGTACGCCCGGGTGCGCCAGCACCGGCGCATCAGCGACAGGAGGTCGTCCAGCCGGCCGCGCTCGTCCCAGCCTCCCAACGACGCGTAGGAGAACGAGGCGTCCTCGAGCCGGCGCACGTCGGAGACCTGGCAGCGGGTCGCCTTCAGCAGCGACCGCCCGGTCCAGGCACCGTTGCCGGCCGACGCCCACCAACGGCGCTGCAGGAGCGGGGCCGAGACCACCCCCAGGACGACCTCGTCGTCGACGACCAGCGAGATCAACGTGGCCCACACGGGCACCCCGCGGACGAAGTTCTTGGTGCCGTCGATCGGGTCCACCACCCAGCGGCGCTGGCTGTGCCCGGTCGAGCCGTGCTCCTCGCCGGTCACCGCGTCGCGAGACCGCACCCGCGAGAGCGTCCGCCGGATCGACTCCTCGACCGCGTGGTCGGCGTCGCTGACCGGGGTCAGGTCGGGCTTGCTCATCACGTGGAGGTCGAGCGCCCGGAAGCGGCTCTCGGTGATCGAGTCGGCATCGTCGGCGAGCACGTGCGCCAGGCGCAGGTCGTCGGTGTAGTCCGTGGGCACGTCACTCACCCTAGTGATGACTGAACCCCCGTGCGTGGCGGGCCGTGTACCGGGCATGGAGATCAACGGACTCCCGCTCCACCCGCTGGTCGTGCACGCAGCCGTGGTGTTCGGCCCGCTCGCGGCGGTGGCCGCCCTGCTCCACGTCGCCGTGCCGCGCTGGCGCGAACGTCTGCGGTGGCCGATGGTCGGTCTCGCCGTGGTGGCCGTCGGGGCGATCGTGGCCGCCTACCTCACGGGCACCAGCTTCCTCGACAGCAAGCCCGAGCTCGCAGGCAGCGCCGCCGTCGAGAAGCACCAGAACCGTGCTCAGCAGCTGCTGTGGGTGACGATCGCCTTCGGCGTGGTGGCCCTCCTCGACGGCTGGCTCGCGGACCGGCGCGGGGCGACCCGGGTCGTGCTCGACGTGCTGCTCGCCGTCGCCGCCGTCGCCCTGCTGGTCTGGGTGGTGCTCACGGGCGACGCCGGTGCGCGCGCCGTCTGGGGCTGACCGACGTCTCGTCAGTACGCCGGCTCGCTCCGAGCCTTCAGCAGCCGACGGAAGGACTCGACACGGTCCGGGTCGGCCTGGCCCTCCTGCACCGCCACGTCGAGCCCGCACTCCGGCTCGTCGTCGCCGTGCGTGCAGCCGCGCGGGCAGTCCTCGGTCATCTCGTCGAGGTCGGGGAACGCCTCGATGAGGTGCTCGGGCTGCACGTGGGCGAGCCCGAAGGAGCGGATGCCGGGCGTGTCGACGATCCAGGCCTCGAGGTCGGGGATCTCGAGCAGGTACGCCGAGGTCGAGGTGTGCCGACCGCGGCCGGTCACGACGTTGACGACCCCGACGTCCCGCCCGGCGTCCGGCACCAGGGCGTTGACGAGCGTGGACTTCCCGACCCCGCTCGAGCCGAGCAGGACGCTCGTGCGCCCGCGGAGCCGGTCGCGCAGCTCGTCGAGGTCCCCGCCCTTGTGGGTGACCACCCAGGGCACGCCGAGGGAGCGGTAGGTCGACAGCAGGGTCTCCGGGTCGGCCAGGTCGGACTTGGTCAGGCACAGCAGCGGCTGGAGCCGGGCGTCGAACGCGGCGACCAGCGCGCGGTCGATCAGCCGCGGCTGCGGCTCCGGGTCGGCCAGCGCGGTCACCACGACGAGCTGGTCGGCGTTCGCGACGATCACGCGCTCGACCGGGTCGTCGTCGTCGGCCGTGCGGCGCAGCACGGTCGCGCGGTCGACGACCTCGACGATGCGAGCCAGGGCCCCGTCGCGGCCCGAGGTGTCGCCCACCACCCGCACCCGGTCGCCGACGACCACGCCCTTGCGCCCCAGGGGGCGGGCCTTCATGGCCAGCACGGTCCGCTCGTCGACCAGCAGGGTGAAGCGGCCACGGTCGACCGTGACGACGACCCCGTCGACCGCGTCGTCGTAGGTCGGGCGCTCCTTGGTCCGGGGCCGCGTGCGCCGACGGGGACGGTCGTAGTGCTCGACGTCGTGGTCGGAGTAGCGCCCGCTCATGCCTCGGTCACCCGGTGAACAGTCCTGACCAGAAGTCGGCGAAGTCGGGGAACGTCTTGCTCGTGGTGGCGACGTCCTCGACCAGCACGTCCTCGACGGCCGCGCCGACGATCACCCCCGCGTGCGCCATCCGGTGGTCGGCGTAGGTGTGGAAGACCCCGCCGTGCAGGGGAGCGGGCTCGAGGCTGAGGCCGTCCGCGTGCTCGGTCACCTGGGCACCGAGGCCGTTGAGCTCGGTCGCCAACGCCGCGAGCCGGTCGGTCTCGTGGCCGCGGATGTGCCCGATCCCGCGCAGGTGGGACGGCGCCTCGGCGAGGGCGCAGAGGGCGGCGACAGCGGGGGTGAGCTCGCCGACGTCGTGGAGGTCGACGTCGATGCCGAGCAGGGTGCCGCTGCCGGTGACCCGCAGGCCCTCGTCGACGAAGGCGACGTCGCAGCCCATGGCGGTGAGGATGTCGCGCAGTGCGTCCCCGGCCTGGGTCGTCCGCCGCGGCCAGTCCCGCACGACGACCGTGCCGCCGGAGACCGCGGCCAGCGCGAGGAACGGCGCGGCGTTGGAGAGGTCGGGCTCGATGAGGTGGTCGATCGCGTGGACCGGCCCGGGCGCCACCCGCCACCGGTTGGCGTCGGCGTCGTCGACCTCGACGCCGTGCTCGCGCAGCATCGCGACGGTCATGTCGATGTGGGGGAGGGAGGGCACGGGCTTGCCGTCGTGGCGGACGTCGACGCCCTCGACGTAGCGCGCCCCGGCGAGCAGCAGCGCGGAGATGAACTGCGACGACGCCGAGGCGTCGACGACGACGGTGCCGCCGCGGACCGAGCCGGTGCCGCGCACCGTGAACGGCAGCGCGTCGCCGTCGATGCGTACGCCGAGCCCGCGCAGCGCCTCCAGCACCTCGCCCACCGGCCGCAACCGCATGTGCGGGTCGCCGTCGAACGCGACCGCGCCGGTCGACAGACCCGCGACCGGCGGCACGAAACGCATCACGGTGCCCGCCAGGCCGCAGTCCACGGTGGTGTCCCCGCCGAACGGACCCGGGGTCACCGCCCAGTCCGCGCCGGAGGTGTCGACGGTGGAACCGAGCGAGGTCAGGGCCGCCGCCATCAGCGTGGTGTCCCGCGAGCGGAGGGCGCGGCGGACCACCGACGGTCCGTCCGCGATCGCCGCCAGGACCAACGCCCGGTTGGTGAGCGACTTGCTGCCCGGCAGCGACACCACCGCGTCGACGGGGTGGCGCGCGCGGGGGGCTGGCCAGGGCTCGGTCACGGGCCGCAGCCTACCGAGCCGTCAGGGCGTCACCTTGGCCTTGATCAGCTTGGCCTCGCGGCGGGCGTCCTTGGCGGCATGGCGGGTCCGCCATGCGAGGCCCGGACGTCCCTCGGTGTCGCCGGCGGCGATGATCAGCCCACCGACCAGCGCCACGTTCTTGAAGAAGTGGAGCCGCTGCTGGGTGCGCGTCGCGTCGTCGTCGGACTCCCAGAACCGGTGCCCGGCCGCCGTCGTCGGGACCAGCGAGGCCGCCAGGACGGCCGCCGACAATCGCGGGAGCCGGCCGGTGGCGAGCGCCAGCCCGGCACCGATCTGCACCCCGGCGTTGAGCTTGACCAGCGTCTCCGGGTCCTCGGGCAGCGGGATGCCGGCCTTGCGCGCGAGCGGCACCAGCCTCGAGGTCACCGGGTCGGCCTTGGCGGCAGGACCGCTGGTGCTCTTCAGGGCGGTGGTCGCCCCGACGACGAAGATCGACGCGAGCATGGGACGGGCGATCATTCTGCTGACGGTCATGCCCTCCTGTTACCCCGGCGGTCCGGACCCCAGTCCTCCGACGGGCACCGGCACGGTCGCCTGCACCGGCGGCAGCTGCGTCCCGAGGGCGCCGACGGTGGCTCCCACGCCGACCCCGTCGGGACCGGCCGAGACCTCGACGTCGACCTGGACGACCGGCGCACCCGACGAGGGCGGGGTCGAGGGCGGCGGCGTGGACGGTGGCGTGGACGGTGGGCTCGAGGGCGGTGGGGCGGAGGGCGGTGGAGCGCTCGGCTGTGGTGGGGGCACGGTGGATCCCGACCCGCCCGGAGCGGTCCCCGGTGCGCTGCCCGGTCCGGCCGTCGAGGCCGCGCCGGGCCCGGGGGCCGACCGCGCCGTCGTACGCGCGGCGGGAGCGGACGGGGCCGGGCCGGACGGGCGCGGCGGTCCGCCGGGGGTCGCGCTCGAGGTGGTGCTGGTGCTCGGTGCCGTGACCGGGGGAGCGTCCTGGGCGGTCGGCAGGTCCGGACCGCGCTGGGTGAGCAGGACCATGCCGGCCGCGACGACGGCCGCCGCGGCAGCACCCGAGACGGCGGCGGTCGAGGCGTTGGCGACCACGAGGTCCTTCGCCCGGTCGACCAGCGCGAGCAGGCCCCCGGTCGCGGCGGTGCCCCCGCCGACGGCGCCGACACCGCCGAGGTACGCCGCGGCCGCCGCCCCGAGCAGGGCAGGAGCGAGCAGCGCGCCGAGACGGGAGTTGACCTCGGTGAGCTCGAGGTAGATGGCGGCGCACGCCCGGCACTCCCGCAGGTGCTCCTCGACGCGCGACGCGTCGCGGCGCGAGAGGCCGCCGCGGACGTAGCCGCCGAGGGCGGCGCGCGTGCGGGCGCAGGCGTCCTCCTCCACGTCCTGGGTGTGCATGGAGAGGTAGGCCTGCCGCAGGCCCTCCCGTGCCCGGTACGCCAGCGCGGAGACGGAGTTGGGCGTCATGCCGAGCAGGGTCGCCACCTCGGCGGGCTTCTGGCGCTCGACCTCGGTGTGCCACAGCACCAGCTGCCAGCGCTCGGGCAGCGATGCGAAGGCGCGTGCGGCCGCGGCGCTCTCGAACCCCTCGACGGCGGTGTCGCGGAACGGCACCCCGGGGTCGAACGGGGTGAGGTCGTCGGTGGTGTGCAGCCGGGCGGTCATCCGGATCCGGTCGACGTGGAGCCGGCGGACCGCGGTCAGCAGGTAGGCGCGGAACGCCAGGTCCGGACCGCCCCCGCGCTGCAGGACCTGCAGCACCTTGGCGAACGCCTCGGAGACGAGGTCGTCGACGTCGCCCGCCGACACGAGCTGGCGACCCAGGCGGCGGGCCGCCTCGACGTGGCGGGCGAAGAGCTCGCCGTAGGCGTCGGTGTCCCCGGAGCGCACCGCGGAGATCAGCTCCGCGTCGCTCGGGGGCCCGTCGACGGTCGCGAGGTGGCCGGCCACGGTGGTTCAACGCGCGAGCCCCGAAAAGATCACGGAGAAGATCACGGACTTTTTTCCGGTTCCCGCGTCATGGTCCCCGACGTGGCCCGTTCCACCCTCGGCAGACCGATGACCAGGGGGAGCCGACCGTGGGGATGTTCACGACGCCGAGGCGACGTGGGACCACGGGCGTCCCCGAGGCGAGGGGGGAGCTGTCGTCGGAGCAGCGGGCGGCCTTGCCCCCGCGCTTCGAGGCAGTCGGGGAGGCCCTCGCCTCGGGGTCGGGCACGGTCGCCGCGTGCGAGTTCGCGGGCGCGCAGCTGGCGCGCGACGGGACCTCGCTGGCGGAGTCGCTCGACGCGCTCGCCACCACCAGCCGGATGGTCAGCGGCGGCGAGCCCGACCACGCGGCCACCCGGGCGCTCGCCGTCGCCTGGAGCGACGTGATGCTCGGCTACGTCAACGCGCTGTCCTGCGACGACCCGCTCACCGGCCTCGCGAGCCTCGCGCACCTGCGCAGCCGCATCTCCGACGTCTACCGCGCGGAGGACCGGCACGGTACGCCGGCCGCCGACTCCCACGCCCTCGTGGTCGTCTCGGCACCCGAGGCGGAGGCGCCGCCGTCCGGGCGCGACGACGCGCTGACCCGCGCCATGGCCGTCGCCCGGCTGGGCGACACCGCGCGGACCGTCTTCTCCGGTCCGGAGACGATCGGCCACGTCGGCGCCGGCCGGGTCGTGGTCCTCGCCGACCGTGACGAGCGGATCGGTCGCCGGGTCGGGCTGCTGCGCCGGATGCTCGACCACGCCCCGGACCCCGTCGTCCGGGTGTGGATCGAGGGCCTCCCGCCCTCCGACGACGCGGCCGGCCGGTTGCTCGACGAGCTCGCGCGCGCCTGACCTGGCCCGGTCCGTCCGCCCCCACCCCTCCCCCACCCCTAGGGTGGCGGTATGTGCGGCCGCTATGCGTCGAGTCGGCGCCCCGAGGACCTCGCCGAGGAGTTCGACGTCGCCGACGTCCGCATCCCCGCACCCCTGGAGGCCGACTACAACGTCGCGCCCACCAAGGAGGTCTACGCCGTCGTCGAGAGACCGCCCTCCCGCGAGAGCGAGGAGCCCCCGGAGCGCCAGCTGAGGGTCGTCACCTGGGGCCTGGTCCCGTCGTGGGCGAAGGACCCCTCCATCGGCAACCGGATGATCAACGCCCGGATGGAGACGGTGGCCGAGAAGCCGGCGTACAAGCGGGCCTTCGCGAAGCGTCGGTGCCTGCTGCCGGCGGACGGCTACTTCGAGTGGTACCCGACCCAGGAGCTGACGGCCAAGGGGAAGCCGCGCAAGCAGCCGTTCTTCATCCGGCCCCGCGACCACGGGGTGCTCGCGATGGCCGGGCTCTACGAGATCTGGCGCGACCCCACGAGGTCCGACGACGACCCGGCACGGTTCCGGTGGACCTGCACCGTGATCACCACCGACGCCGAGGACGACCTCGGGCACATCCACGACCGGATGCCGCTCATGGTCGAGCGGGAGCGCTGGTCGGCCTGGCTGGACCCGCGGCAACCGCAGGACCACCTGCTCGAGCTGCTGGTCCCCGCTGCTCCCGGTGCCCTGGAGGCCTATCCGGTCTCCACGCTGGTCAGCAACGTGCGCAACAACGGGCCCGAGCTGCTCGAACCGCTGCCGCTGGACGAAGGAGGAGGCGCATGAGCGCGACCGAGCGGCGCATCGACACCCCGCACGGCGAGGGCCGACTGGTCACCGACCGGTCGAGGAGCCCGTTCGCGACCCTGCTGCTCAGCCACGGCGCGGGGGTCGGCATCGACACCGCCGACCTCGAGGCGCTCGCCCACGACCTGCCCCGCAACGGCGTCACGGTGGTCCGCTTCGAGCAGCCGTGGCGGGTCGCCGGGCGCAAGGTGGCGACGCCGCCCCCGACGCTGGACGCCGGCCTCACGGCCGCCGCGAACCAGCTGCGCGGACGCACCCCGCTGGTCATCGGCGGCCGGTCGGCGGGCGCCCGCTCCGCCGCCCGCTGCGCCCGGCGGCTCGGCGCGACGGGCTGCCTGGCGCTCGCGTTCCCGCTCCACCCGCCGGGCAGGCCCGAGAGATCGCGGCTCGGTGAGCTCGAGGGCGCCGGGGTCCCGACCCTGGTGGTGCAGGGCGAGCGCGACACGATGGGGCGGCCCGAGGAGTTCCCCGACGACCTCGACCTCGCCGTCGTGCCGGGCGCCGACCACTCCTTCAAGGTGCCGCGGACCGGCCCGGTGTCGCAGGAGGAGGCGCTCGGGATCATCGTCGAGTCGACGCTGGAGTGGGTGATCCGCGAGGTCGCCGGGAATGGCCGGTCGACCTGAGGCGTTGCTGCGAGCATGCTGGCCGTGCTGGAGCGCCCCACCACGGGGCTAGTCTGGGAGACGATGACCGATCCCGCTGAGACGACCCCGGAGGTCGTCGACCTCGCCGCCGAGTCGGAGGCCGAGCGTTCCGCCCGCTTCGAGCGTGACGCCCTGCCCTTCCTCGACCAGCTCTACTCCGCTGCGATGCGGATGACCCGCAACCCCGCCGACGCCGAGGACCTGGTGCAGGAGACGTTCGCCAAGGCGTACTCGTCCTTCCACCAGTTCAAGCCCGGCACCAACCTCAAGGCGTGGCTGTACCGCATCCTGACCAACACCTTCATCAACTCCTACCGCAAGAAGCAGCGCCAGCCGCAGCAGTCGATGTCCGAGGACGTCGAGGACTGGCAGCTGCACCGGGCCGAGTCGCACTCGTCCTCCGGCCTGCGGTCGGCCGAGATGGAGGCGCTCGAGCACCTGCCCGACTCCCAGGTCAAGGACGCGCTGCAGCGCCTGCCGGAGGAGTTCCGGCTCGCCGTCTACCTCGCCGACGTCGAAGGCTTCGCCTACAAGGAGATCGCCGAGATCATGGAGACCCCGATCGGTACCGTGATGTCCCGTCTGCACCGGGGGCGTCGCCAGCTGCGCGACATGCTCTCGGACTACGTGCGCGACAACGACCTGCTCGCCGTCGGCCGCGACGGGAGCGCGTCGTGACCCACCAGCACGATCCTTCGAACCCCAGCGCCGCGGACTGCGCCGACTTCCTCGAGCGCATCGTCTACTTCCTGGACAACGAGCTCGACGAGGCCGACTGCTCGGCGGTCCGGCTCCACCTCGACAGCTGCAACCCGTGCCTGGAGAAGTACGACCTCCAGCGCACGGTGAAGTCCGTCGTCGCACGGTCCTGCCACGAGGCGGCCCCCGACGAGCTGCGGCAGCGGGTGCTGCTCCAGATCCGACAGGTCACCGTCGAGATCCGCGAGACCACCTGAGCCGGGTCCCGCGACCCGCACAGCGAAGAACCCCCGAGCCGGAAGGTTCGGGGGTTCTGCTGAACGTGTTGCGCTCAGGCGTTGGGGCGCTTGCCGTGGTTCGCGCCCTTCTTCTTGCGAGCGCGGCGCTTGCGGCCGGTCTTGCCCATGATTTCCTCCTGATCGGACGTGGTCGGCCCGTCGGGGCCAACCGTCAGTCTCTCAAACCTCGGGCGTCAGGAGAAATCCGGCTCAGGAACCGCTCCGCGTCGACGACGACCCGGGTGACCTCCCCGGTGCCGACGACCCTGCCGGCGTCGGCTCCGCCGAGGTGGCGGGCGGCGACGGTGAAGCGGTGCAGCCGTCCGTCGACGTACGACGCCGAGGCGGTCACCTCGACCTCCTGGCCGACCGGGCTCGCGGCGAGGTGCTCGAGCTCGATGCGGGTGCCGACGCTTGTCGACCCCGGCGTGAGCGTCGGGTCGATCGCCGCGCACGTCGCGGCCTCGCACCAGGCGAGCAGCCGCGGGGTGCCGAGAACCGGGAGGCTGCCCGAGCCGACCGCCGCGGCGGTGTCCTCGTCGGTCACCGTGAACGTCAAGGTCGCCTCCATCGTCGCGTCCGTCACAGCTCCACCCGGAAGGCGACCAGCTCGACGCCGGGGACCGGGGACCAGTCCCGCTCCGGCGCGCGGCGGAAGCCGAGCCGCTCGTAGATGCGGTGCGCCGCGGCCATCGTCGACAGGCTCGACAGCACGACGGCCCGCATGCCGAGCCCGCGGAACCGGTCCAGCACGTGCTGGGTGAGGGCGTCGCCGACGCCGAGACGGCGGGCCGACGGTGCGACGGCCAGCATCCGGAACTCCCCCTCGTCGTCCTGGCCGATCTCGCGCCACGGCGAGCCGGGCAGAGCGACGGTGACCGTGCCGACGACCTCGTCGTCGCGGGCGGCGACCCACAGCTCCGCCTCGCGGTCGCGGCGGGCGGCGTCGCGCAGGAGCGCGATGTAGTGGTCGTCCGGTCCGGTGGTGAACTCGGCGTACGCCGCCACGGTCACCTCGCCGGCGGCGTCGAGGTCCGCGGCGCGCGCGCGTCGGATCACCACGCCGGGGGCGGGGGGCTCAGACACCGAAGCTGTTCCGGGGGTACGTCGCGTCGACGTCGGTGATGACGTTGACCAGGTAGGGCACGCCCGAGGCGAACGCCCGGTCCAGCGCGGGGCCGACCTGCCGCGGGTCGGTCACGGTCTCGCCGGCGCCACCGAGCGCGCGCACGACCTCGTCGTACGCCGTGCGCGGGGCCAGGTCGGCGATCACGTCGTAGCCGTACAGCATCTGCATCGGGCCCTTCTCCAGGCCCCAGGCGGAGTTGTTGCCCATCACCATGACCACCGGCAGCCCGTGGCGGACCAGGGTGTCGACGTCCATCAGCGAGAAGCCCGCGGCGCCGTCGCCGAGCAGCAGCACCACCTGGGCCGACGGCCGGGCGAGCCGGGCGGCGATCGCCGCGCCCAGGCCGGCCCCGAGGCAGCCGTAGGGTCCCGGGTCGAGCCAGCCGCCGGGGCGCTTCGGCTCGACGAACTTGCCCGCGAAGCTCACGAAGTCGCCGCCGTCGCCGATGACGACCGCGTCGTCGGCCAGTCTCGGGACCAGCTCCCCGTAGATCCGCGCGGGGTGGATCGGGTCGGCCTCGGCGCCGAGCAGCGCAGCATCGCGCTCGTTCGCCGCGGCGACGGCCGCCTGCAGGTCCCCGACCCAGCCCGACCGGTCGAGCCGGCGGGCGACCTGCTCGAGGGCCACGAGGAGGCCGTCGAAGACTGCGGTGAGGTCGCCGGAGACCGACGCCGCGAGGTCGGCGTGGGCCGAGACCTGGCCGGGGGAGTCCGCCACGTGGACGACGCGGGCCGGCGTGGCACCGTCGCGGCCGCCGAAGGTCCCGTAACCGAGGCGGAAGTCCAGCGGGGTGCCCACCACGACGACCAGGTCGGCGTTGCCGAGGGCGTGGCTGCGTGCCTTGGTCACCAGGAGCGGGTGGCCGCCGGGGACGACCCCGCGGCCCATGCCGTTGGTGATGGCCGGTGTCCCGGTGGCCTCGACGAACCGCAGCGCCGCCTCCTCGGCACGGTCGGCCCACACGTCGGTGCCGAGGATGAGCACCGGGCGCTCCGCGCCGCCGAGCAGCTCGGCCACCTGGGCCAGGGCATCGGTGTCGGGAGCGGCGCCGCGCGGGGCCGCGACGTCGGGCAGGGCGCCCGTGCCGGCGTTGAAGAGCTCGTCCATCGGGATGTCGACGAAGACCGGTCCGCGGTGGGAGGAGCCGGCCGTGACGAACGCCTCGTGCATCCCCGCGACCACGTCGGCCGAGGTGGGGATGGTGCGCGCGAGCTTGGAGACCGGCGCGAAGATCGGCGGCTGGTCGAGCTCCTGGAGCGCGCCGGTGCCCCACCGGTTCTGCGGCGCGCGACCGCCGACGACCACCATCGGCGACCCGGCGAACTGCGCCTGGGCCACCGCGCTGAGCCCGTTGGTGACGCCGGGCCCGGCGGTCAGCACCGCGAGCCCGGGGGTGCGGGTGAGCTTGCCGGTGGCCTCCGCGGCGAACGCCGCCGTCTGCTCGTGCCGCACGTCGAGCAACCGCACGGGCGACGCGGCCTTGACCGCGCCGTCGTACAGCGGGAAGACGTGCGCCCCGGAGAGCGTGAACATGGTCTCGACGCCGTGGGCCTGGGCGACGGCGACCGCGAGCTCGCCGGCGTGACCGGTCAGATCCGTGGACATGACCGCAGGTTACTCACCCGTAGCCGACAGGAAGGCGGAGTTCGTCGCCTTCAGCGCGTCCACCACGACGAGCAGCAGGTCGGAGCGGACCTGGGGCGGGCGTGCGCCCATCGCGAGCTGGAGGTAGAGCGCACGCAGGAACGCCTCGGCGTTGCCGCCCAGCAGGTAGGGGTCGCGGCCGTCGTACGTCGAGCGCGTGGACGCCGCGACCGCCAGTCGGCGCACCCACGGCTCGAGCACCCGCAGCGGGACGACGTTGCGGCGCAGCACGTTCATGGTGGCGAAGGCGAGCCGGTCGGGCTCGCCGTTGGTGAACAGGCGGTCGACCCGCAGCAGCACCCGGTCGGCGATCACGTCGAGGATCACGGTCAGCTCGGGCTGCGCGAGGTGCGGGGAGCTGGCGAGGATCGCAAGGCTGTCGGCCCCGTGGGCGACCGCGTGCGCCCACCCCTTGCCGGGCACGAACGCGCGCAGGTCGCGCTCGCGCAGCAGCCAGGCGGCCAGCCGGTCGCCCCACTCGAGGATCTTCCCGCCGGGCAGCAGCGGTCGGTGGTTGTCCCGCGCGATGCACTCGCCGAGCACGAGCGCGGAGAAGCTGCGCCGGAAGACCGTGTCGGTGCCGACCTCGCCGATGCCGACCTGGAGCCCGATGGCCATGCCGTCGCCCAGGCCGGCGAGCAGGTCGTCGTACACCCCGCGGTCGATCCAGGTCGTCAGCGTGGGGTAGGCCGTGCCGTCCCGCTGGGCGGGATCGGGGTC
This sequence comes from Nocardioides sp., assembly GCA_020636915.1. GTDB lineage: Bacteria > Actinomycetota > Actinomycetes > Propionibacteriales > Nocardioidaceae > Nocardioides. The sequence continues at coordinate 103,300 of JACJWV010000004.1, read as the reverse complement.
GCCGAGCATCCGGGTGAGCTCCGCGGTGAGGTCGTCGAGGGGTCGGTCCTGGGGGACCGCGAGGCCGGTGGCGTGGACCTGCTTCCAGTACGACCCGGGCATGGGAGCCATCCTGGCAGAGGTGGTCTGGACCTCCACAAGCGGACCACTCGGTCCGTGGCCGGTCCCACAGCCGGTGACCCCGACCCCTAACCTGGGCGCGTGCCGTCCCTGATCGACCTGGTGCGCAGCCACACCGACCTCGACGACGAGGACGTGGCCTGGCTGCAGCTGCTCCAGGCCGACTGGCAGATCATCGCCGACCTGTCCTTCGCCGACCTGGTGCTGTGGCTCCCGGACCGGGACGGACAGGGGTTCTGGGCGGCCGGGCAGATGCGTCCGACGACCGGCCCGACGGCGTACGTCGACGACGTCGTCGGCACCTTCGTCCCGGCCGGACGCCGACCGCTGATCGACGCGGCCTACCACCAGGGCCGGCTGGTCCGCGAGGGCGACCCGGAGTGGCGGGACGACGTGCCGGTGCGGGTGGAGACCATCCCCGTGCGGCGCGCCGGTCGGGTGATCGCGGTGGTGGCCCGCAACACCAACCTGCTGGGTGTCCGCACCCCCAGCCGCCTCGAGCTGTCCTACCTGCAGACGGCGGCGGACCTGACCCAGATGATCGCGCACGGCTACTTCCCCGCGGCCGGCCAGCGCAGCGACCACGCGGACTCACCGCGCGTGGGGGACGGCTTCCTCCGGGTCGACGCGAAGGGGTCGGTCGTCTACGCCAGCCCCAACGCGCTGTCGGTCTTCCGGCGGCTGGGTCTCTCCGGGGACCTGGCCGGGCTGTCGCTGGCCGAGACCACCCGCCGGCTCGTGCCGCCGCGGCGGCGGCCCGACGAGGAGACGCTGAGCGCCGTGCTCGGGGGACGGGCCCACCGCGACACCGAGATCGGCACGGACGGGGTGTCGCTGATCGTCCGGTCGATCCCGCTGCGCCCGCAGGGCGACCACCTCGGCGCGCTGGTCCTGGTGCGGGACGTGACCGACCTGCGGCGGCGTGACCGCGAGCTGGTGACCAAGGACGCGACGATCCGCGAGATCCACCACCGAGTGAAGAACAACCTCCAGACCGTCGCCGCGCTGCTGCGCCTCCAGGCCCGCCGGATGGACTCCGAGGCCGCCCGGCTGGCGCTGGAGGAGGCGGTGCGGCGAGTGGGCTCGATCGCGATCGTCCACGAGACCCTGAGCCAGGCCGTGGAGGAGCGCGTCGACTTCGACGAGATCGTGGACCCGCTCGGCCGGATGGTGACCGACGTCAGCGCGGTGGGCAGCCGGGTGCGGGTGCGCCGCGTGGGCAGCTTCGGCGTGCTGCCGTCGGAGGCGGCCACGGCGCTGGCGATGGTGCTCACCGAGATCCTGCAGAACGCGGTCGAGCACGGCTACGACCCGGACCGGGCCGACGAGACGGGGGAGATCGTCCTCACGGCGCGCCGGCTGGTCGGCCGGCTGCACGTGACGGTCGACGACGACGGTCAGGGGCTGCCCGAGGGGTTCGACCTCGACGGGTCGACCAACCTGGGGCTCTCGATCGTGCGCACGCTCGTCGAGTCCGAGCTCGGTGGACAGCTGTCGCTGGGGCCCCGGCCGGACGCGCGCGGGACCCGCGCCGAGGTCGACGTGCCGGTCGACGAGAGGTAGCCGGGTGACCTCCGGCTAGGCCGTGCGGACCCGGGAGCGGGCGCTGCGGCGCTTCAGCGCGCGCCGCTCGTCCTCGCTCAGGCCGCCCCAGACGCCGTGGTCCTGTCCCGCCTCGAGGGCCCACGCGAGGCACTGCTCGCGCACCTCGCAGCGTCGGCACACCTGCTTGGCCTCCTCGATCTGGAGGATGGCCGGACCGGTGTTGCCGATCGGGAAGAACAGCTCCGGGTCCTCGTCGAGGCAGGCGGAGCGGTGGCGCCAATCCATGGCTGGGGGATCCCTACTTTCGTCAAAGCTCGTCGTGCAGGTCAGGGTCGACAAGACCTGCGGGTGCGGTTCGGCTGCCGGTGTCGGCACAGCGAAGTGAACGCTTTCACGAGCGCACCGGACAAGACTGGCAACCTTTGGACCGTTAAACAACCCCTTCTGCCGGGTTTGCTGCGTCGTGGGCGTCACACCGGGTCCTCGGCGCCGACCTGCGCGGCGGGAGCGGACCGCCGTCGTACCGACGTGCCGTCCCCTCTTCTAGGCTCGCCGTGTGACAGTACGCCGCCCCTCCAACCCGGCTCCGCTCGTGGTGGCCGCCTCCCTGGTGGCCGTCGAGGGCCTGCTGCTCCTCGGGTACGCGGTCCTCGAGCTGGCGAGCACCTCCTCGGACCGCGTGGCGGTCGCGGTCACGACCGCGGTGTTCTTCGCCGCGTACGGCGGCCTGCTCCTCGCCGCCGCCTGGGCGGTCACCCACGGCCGGTCGTGGGCCCGCAGCCCGATCGTGCTCGCCCAGCTCATCCAGCTCGGGGTGGCGTGGAGCTTCCGCGGCGGTGGGACCACGGTGGCCGCCGCCGTGCTGGCGCTGGTCGCCGTGCTCGTGCTGGTCGGCCTCCTGGTGCCCTCGAGCATCGCCGCGCTCGACGAGCGCGAGGTCCGGCCCCGGGACTAGCGGGACTCCTCCTCCAGGGAGGTGCGCAGCTGCTCCAGCGTGCGGTTGAGCAGCCGGGAGACGTGCATCTGGGAGACGCCGATCTCGTCGGCGATCTGGGACTGGGTCATGTTCTTGAAGAACCGCAGCAGGAGGATCTTCTTCTCCCGCGGCTCCAGCCGGTCCAGGAGCGGCTTGATCGACTCCCGGATCTCCACGTGCTCCAGGCCCTCGTCGTCGACGCCGATCGCGTCGAGCATCGTGGCGGCACCGTCGTCGCTGTCGTCACTGGCGTCCAGCGACAGCGTGGAGTAGGCGTTGCTCGACTCGATGCCCTCGACGATCTCCTCGACCGAGACACCGATCGCGTCAGCCAGCTCGCGCGGCGTCGGCGAGCGACCCAGGGACTGGGTGAGCTCGGCGGTCGCCGAGCCGATCTGCATCCGCAGCTCCTGGAGCCGGCGGGGGACCCGGATCGCCCAGCCCTTGTCGCGGAAGTAGCGCTTGATCTCGCCGATGATGGTGGGTGTCGCGTAGGTCGAGAACTCGACGCCGCGCTCGGAGTCGAAACGGTCGATCGACTTGATGAGGCCGATCGTGCCGACCTGGACCAGGTCCTCCAGCGGTTCACCGCGGTTGCGGAACCGGCGCGCGCAGTGCTCGACGAGCGGCAGGTGGAGGTGCACGAGCGCGTCGCGGGCACCGTCGCGCCCGGCCTGGCTGCCCTCCTCGTCACGCAGGACGACGAACAGCTCGGCACTGCGCCGACGGGTCGCCTCGACGCCCGTGGGGGCGTCGGGCTCGGGATCCTCCCACCCGGTGTCGGCCGCCACGTCAGATCCCGATCTCGGGATGCCCCGACTCCATGGTGAGGGTGATGACGAAGGCGCCCGACCCGTTGTCGGAGGTCGCGTGGGTGGCGAGGGTGGTGAGCACCTGCCAGGCGAAGCTGTCGAAGTCGGGCGTCACGTCGTGGTCGACGTCGACGGCGACGCTGACCGTGAGCGCCGCGTGCGCCATGAAGAACCGGCAGGTCAGGTCCGAGCCGGGCGCCGCCTCGGGGAGCACCATCGCGCTCGCCTCGCCGACCGCGATGCGGAGGTCCTCGATGTCGTCGATCGGGAAGTCCAGGCGTGCTGCCAGGCCCGCCGTCGTCGTGCGGAGCACGGAGGCGAACGCGCTGTCCGCCGGCAGCCGCAGCTCCACGTCGGCCCGGCGGTCGGGCTGCCCGGGGGTGCTGTCGCTGCCTGCGCCGATCGATGCCATGTCGCCGTCCTCGGGGCTGTGTCGGTGCTGGTCGGGTGGTGCCTCGTGCACTGCCCGGTCCTGCGAACAGTAGCGGGGACCGGCCTCCGGGTGACGTACCCGGTGGCCGGTCCCCGCTAAACGATCCGGGACCGCAGGCCCCTGCGAAGAGGGCCTGACGGAGTCAGGCCTTCTTCGTCTCCCAGAAGATCTCTGCGATCTCGTCGATCTTCGCGAGCAGCTCGTCGGCCTTGCCGGCGTCGAGCTCGCCCTTGGTGCCCGAGGCGCCCGCGAGCTTGGTGGCCTCGTTCACCAGGGTGTGCAGCTGCGGGTACTTCTCGAAGTGCGGAGGCTTGAAGTAGTCGGTCCACAGCACCCACAGGTGGTGCTTGACCAGCTCCGAGCGCTGCTCCTTGATGAGGATGGCGCGGGTGCGGAAGTCGGGGTCGTCGTTGTCCGCGACCTTCGCGATGATGGCCTTGATCGACTCGGCCTCGATCCGGGCCTGCGCGGGGTCGTAGACGCCGCAGGGAAGGTCGCAGTGGGCGGAAACCTCGAGGGTGGGTGCGAACAGTCGCGCGAACATGCGGGTCCTCTCGTCATCGGTCTCTGGGCTGCCACGCAGGGCAGCGGCTGCGACACTACTCCGCGTGCCACATCCCGGACGAGGTACCCGTTCCACGTCGAGAGACACCTCGAGAGGCAGGTCGAGAGACACGTGGTGGTGGGGACTCGCGGTCGTGCGCGGGCGGTCGATGGAGCCCACGCTGGTCGACGGGGACCGGTTGCTGGTGTCCTACCGCCGGCGGGTGCGCCCTGGTGCCCTCGTGCTCGCCCGGTTCGCCGACGGGACGCTGGCGGTCAAACGGGCCGCCGACCGGCGTACGACGCGCGCGGGTGCGCCCGCATGGTGGCTCGTGAGCGACAACCCCGACGCGGGTGTCGACTCGCGGCACCGGGGGCCGGTCGCGGCTGACGACGTGATCGCGGTCACCGTGGCCCGGATCTGGCCCCGACCCCGCCGACTGTGAGGCGGCCCGCGTCGGCTCCGGCTCCGGGGCACCACCGGGGTGTGCGACACTGACGGGTGGGAGAACCCCGAGGTCCGACGGTTCCGCGCACCACCCCTCGCGCGTCGAGCCGGACCTCACCACACACCCGCCTGCACACCCGTCTGCACGCCCGTCCGTCTGCCCTGTCTCGCGTTGGAAAGCCCGCCCATGTCCTCTCCCCAGTCCCCCGAGTCCCCCGAAGGCCAGTCCTCAGCAGGTCACCCCCACGCCGGTGACCCGGTCTTCGACCTCCACGTCGGCGGCAAGATGGCGGTCAGCGCGACCGTCCCGCTGGCGGGGCGCGACGACCTCTCCCTGGCCTACACCCCGGGCGTGGCCCGGGTCTGCGAGGCCATCGCCGCCGACCCCACGCTGACGCAGCACTACACGTGGGTCCCCAACACGGTCGCGGTCGTCACCGACGGCACCGCCGTGCTCGGCCTCGGCGACATCGGCCCGGCCGCGGCGATGCCGGTGATGGAGGGCAAGGCGGTGCTGTTCAAGCAGTTCGGCGGCGTCGACGCGGTGCCCATCTGCCTCGACACGACCGACGTCGAGGAGATCATCGAGACCGTGGCGCGCCTGGCGCCGAGCTTCGGGGGCATCAACCTCGAGGACATCTCCGCGCCGCGGTGCTTCGAGATCGAGGACCGGCTCAAGGAGCTCCTGGACATCCCCGTCTTCCACGACGACCAGCACGGCACCGCCGTGGTGGCGCTCGCCGCGCTCTGGAACGCACTCACCCTCACCGGACGGGACGCCGCGACCACCCGCGTGGTGATCTCCGGGGCGGGCGCGGCCGGCGTCGCGATCGCCAAGATCCTCCTCGAGGCGGGGATCAAGGACCTCGCGGTCACCGACCGCAAGGGGGTCGTGCACTCCGGGCGCAGCGACCTGACGCCGGTCAAGCGGGAGCTGGCCGAGATGACGGCGGACAAGACCGGGCGCACGGGGAGCCTCGCCGACGCGCTCGACGGCGCCGACGTCTACCTCGGCGTCTCCGGCGGCACGGTGCCGGAGGAGGACGTCGCGCGGATGGCCCCCGACGCGATCATCTTCGCCATGGCGAACCCGAACCCGGAGGTGCACCCCGAGGTCGCCCACCGGCACGCGCGCGTGGTCGCGACCGGGCGTTCGGACTTCCCCAACCAGATCAACAACGTGCTCGCCTTCCCGGGCATCTTCCGGGGTGCGTTCGACGTGCACGCCCGGGCGATCACCGAGGGGATGAAGCTCGCCGCCGCCGAGGCGATCGCCGGCCTGGTCGGCGACGACCTCGCGGAGGACCTGGTGATCCCCTCCCCGTTCGACCCCCGCGTCGGTCCGGCCGTCGCTGCCGCTGTGGCGGACGCCGCACGTCGTGACGGGGTGGCCCGGCGGTAGTCCCCGGCTGCTCTTGGGTACGTTCGGGAGCATGTTCGCCGTCTACGCCGACCGGTTCTCGAAGGACGACCCGATCTCCGCCCTGCAGGTGGGGGAGCGGCCCGATCCCGAGGTCCCAGAGGGGTGGACGACCGTCACGGTCAAGGCCGCCTCGCTCAACCACCACGACCTGTTCTCGCTGCGCGGGGTCGGGCTGCGCGAGGAGGCGCTGCCGATGATCCTCGGCTGCGACGCGGCGGGCCTCGACGAGGACGGCAACGAGGTCGTCGTGCACGCGGTCGTCAGCGACCCCGCGTGGAGCGGCGACGAGACGTTCGACCCGAAGCGGTCGCTGCTCTCCGAGCGCCACCAGGGCACCTTCGCCGACCGGGTCGCGGTGCCGCGGGCCAACGTCGTGCCCAAGCCGGCGTCGCTGTCGTTCGAGGAGGCCGCCTGCCTGCCCACGGCCTGGCTGACGGCGTACCGGATGCTCTTCACCCGAGGCGAGCTCAAGGCGGGCGAGACCGTGCTCGTGCAGGGCGCAGGCGGTGGCGTCGCGACCGCCGTGATCATGCTGGCGCGTGCCGCCGGGCTGCGGGTGCTCGCCACCAGCCGCGACGAGGGCAAGCGGGCGCGAGCCCTGGAGATCGGCGCGCACGAGGTCTACGAGTCCGGCGCCCGGCTGCCCGTCAAGGTCGATGCGGTGATGGAGACCGTGGGTCGGGCGACCTGGTCGCACTCGATCCGGTCGCTGCGCCCCGGTGGTCGCATCGTCACCTCGGGGACCACGTCGGGGCCGGACCTCGACGACGCCGAGCTGACCCGGATCTTCTTCCTGCAGCTGAGCGTCATCGGTTCCACGATGGGCACCCGGGGCGAGCTCGCCGCGCTGGTCACCATGCTCGACGCGACCGGTGCCCGGCCGCTGATCGACCGAGTGCTGCCCATGACCGAGGCGCGCGACGGCTTCGCCGCGATGCTCGAGGGCGAGCAGTTCGGCAAGATCGTCTACACCCGATGAGCCGGCCCGGCGTGCACCTGGTCACCGGGGCCGGCTCCGGGATCGGCGCCGTGGTCGCCCGGCGGCTGCTCGAGCGCGGCGACGAGGTCGTCCTGCTGGCGCGCTCGGACGAGCGCGCCGACGAGCTGCGGGCGGCGTACGACGGCGCGGACGTGCTCGTCGCCGACCTCGCGTGGCCGGAGTCGGTCGAGTCGCTGGACCTGCCGGACCGTCTCGACTCGGTCGTGCACGCCGCCGGCGTCGTCGAGCTGGGGACGGTCGCCGAGCTGTCGGTCGACGACTGGGCCACCCAGCTCCAGGTCAACCTCGTCGCTCCCGCGGCCCTCACCCGGGTCGCCCTGCCCGCCCTGCGCGCGGCGCGCGGGACGGTCGTCCTCGTGAACTCCGGCGCCGGGCTCTTCGCCCACCCCGGGTGGTCGGCGTACGCCGCCTCCAAGCACGGCCTGCGCGCGCTCGCCGACGCCCTGCGCGCCGAGGAGCCGGACCTGCGGGTGACCACGGTCTACCCCGGCCGCACCGCCACCGCGATGCAGGAGAAGGTGCACCGCCAGGAGGGCAAGGAGTACGACGCCGCCGACTGGATCCGGCCCGAGACCGTCGCCGACGCGATCCTCCACGTCCTCGACCTGCCGCGCGACGCCACGATCAGCGACCTGACCGTCCGTCCGGGAGGCTGACGCCCGGGCCGCGCCCGGGGCTCAGGGCTTCGAGCGCCAGTTCAGGGCGCCGACGAGCACCATCCGCAGCTGCGTGCGGGCCTGCTCGACGATCTGCTTCTCCTCGTCCGGCCGGCCGGCGACGCTGAGGATGGACTCGGCGGTCGCGACCATCGCGGTCACGATCAGGTTCGACAGCACCCGCAGGTCCTCGTCGGACCAGGCGTCGGTGCCGGGCAGCCGCGCGAGGTCGGCCGCCAGCTCCCGCTCGAAGAGCTCGATCTGGTGCCGGATCGCCTCGCGCACGCCCGGGGGGCCGGCTGCGCGCTCGCGGGCGATGAAGAGGAAGTGCTCGCGCTGCAGGTGCACGTGGTCGACGAGGACGCCGATCGAGCGGTCGACGATGTCCGCGAGGGCGGGGTCCCCGCGCCGGATGTCGCGGATCATGGTGCGCAGCGAGGCGAACGCCTCGTCCACCAGAGCGAGTCCCAGCGCGTCGATCGAGTCGAAGTGGCGGTAGAACGCGGTCGGCACGATCCCGACCTGCTTGGCGACCTGCCGCAGCGAGATGGCCGCCAGGGTCGACTCGTCGGAGAGGTCCAGCGCCGCGTCGAGGATCGCCCGCCGGGTGCGCTCCTTGCGCTCCACCCGGCGCAGTGGTGGCTCGCTCGGCTCCGGCATGACCTCAGGTTAGACGGGTGCGGTGGGGGCGTGGCGGGCGTCACCGCCGCAGGCCTTGACCGTACTTCCGGTACGCCCGCACACTTTCAGTGTACGACTGTCCACCGAAACCGTCCCGACTCACTCCTGACCACCCACCCACCGACCCACCCAGGCAAGGAGCGGGCATGCAACGCATCCTCCGGTCCCGAGCGCTGGCGGCGCTCACGTCGCCGCACGGCGTGGACCGCTACCTCGAGCTCGTCAACCCGATGTGGGCCGCGGCCGAGGTGCGCGCCCGGATCGTGTCGATCCACCGCGAGGTCGACGTCCCCGGCCACCCGCCGGTCGCGACGCTGACCCTCCAGCCCACCTCGACCTGGCGCGGTCACCGCGCCGGCCAGCACGTCCAGCTCGGCGTCGAGATCGACGGCGCGCGCCGCGCGACGCGGGTCTTCTCGATCTCCAGCCCCGAGTCCGGTCCCGGTGACCGGTTAACGATCACCCTGCGCGCCAACCCCCGGGGTGTCGTGAGCAGGTTCCTCGTGGAGCGCGCGCGGCCGGGCACGATGGTGCACCTCTCGCAGGCCGAGGGGGAGTTCGTGCTCCCGGACCACGTGCCCGAGCGCCTCCTGCTCCTCAGCGGCGGCTCCGGCATCACCCCGGTGATGTCGATGCTGCGCACGCTGCACCGCCGCACCCACCGCGGCCGGATCACGTTCCTGCACTACGCGCAGAGCCCGGACCACCAGATCTTCGCGGCCGAGCTCGACGAGATCCGGCACTCGGGCCACGGCACCGAGGTGCACCTGCTGCACCCCGAGCTCGGCGACCCGAACCTGTCGCCGGCGTACCTCGACCGGCTCGTCCCGGGCTACCGCGACGTGCTCACCTACGCCTGCGGCCCGGCGCCGATGATCGACGCCGTGCGGGCGGTGTACGACGGCTCCGACGTGCTCCGCGTGGAGTACTTCCAGCCGCCGCGCACCTCGGGCACCTCCGCCGAGGGCGACGTCGCCTTCGTCCGCTCCGGCGTCGAGGTCGCGAACACCGGAGCCACCCTGCTCGAGCAGGCCGAGCGGGCCGGGCTCACGCCCGAGTTCGGCTGCCGCATGGGCATCTGCCTGTCCTGCACCGCCGTCAAGCGCGACGGCACGGTGCGCAACGTCCTGACCGGCGAGGAGTCCTCGCTGCCCGACGAAGAGATCCGTGTCTGCGTGAACGCCCCCGTGGGCGACTGCGTGGTCGACCTCTAGGAGTCCGACGTGAAGACGAACAAGACCACCCTGACCCCCGAGCAGCTCGAGGCGTTCGGCGAGGAGCTCGACGCCGTACGCCGCCGCATCCTCGACGACCTCGGCGAGGCGGACGCCACGTACATCCGCAACGTCGTCAAGGCCCAGCGCGCGTTCGAGGTCGCCGGCCGTGCGATGTTCTACCTGCCGCCGGCCTGGCCGCTCGCGGTCGCCGCGCTGTCGGTCTCCAAGATCCTCGACAACATGGAGATCGGCCACAACGTGATGCACGGCCAGTACGACTGGATGGGGGACCCCGGTCTCAGCTCGCGGATGTACGAGTGGGACAACGTGTGCCCGAGCGAGCAGTGGAAGTACAGCCACAACTACATCCACCACACCTACACCAACATCCTCGGCAAGGACCGCGACGTCGGCTACGGGATCCTCCGCATGGACGAGGACCAGCCCTGGCATCCCTACTACCTCGGCAACCCGCTCTACGCGTTCCTGTTGATGGTCTTCTTCGAGTGGGGCGTGGCCATGCACGACCTCGAGGTCGAGAACATCGTCGCCGGCCGGCGGAAGATGTCGGAGAACAAGGCGCTGCACGCCGGGATCATGCGCAAGGTCAGGCGCCAGGCGCTCAAGGACTACGTGCTGTTCCCGGCGCTCACCGGGCCGCTGTTCCCGCTCACGCTTGCGGGCAACGCGACCGCCAACCTGGTCCGCAACATCTGGGCGTTCAACATCATCTTCTGCGGCCACTTCCCGGCGGGCGTCGCGACGTTCAGCCAGGAGGAGTGCGAGGACGAGACCCGGGGGCAGTGGTACTACCGGCAGCTGCTGGGGTCGGCGAACATCACCGGCGGGCGGCTCTTCCACGTGATGTCCGGCAACCTGTCGCACCAGATCGAGCACCACCTGTTCCCGGACCTGCCGGCGCGGCGCTACCCCGAGATCGCGGAGGACGTGCGCGACATCTGCGAGCGCTACGGCCTCCCGTACCACACCGGCCCGCTGCGCAAGCAGCTCGGCAGCGTCGCACGCAAGATCGTGCGGCTGGCGCTCCCGCCGCGGAGTCCGCGGGCTGAGGCCCCGGTTGTGGCGGACCCGGTCGCCGCCTGAGGATGGGGCCCATGGGGATCACAGCCGGGACCAGGGCATGAAGGACCACCTCAGCAGGGCGGAGATCCGCAAGGACGCCGCCCAGGGCACGGTCGAAGCGGCCGCCGGGATGGTCGGGCAGGTGGCCACGATCATCACCGGCGCCGTCCGCGACGTCGCGGGTGCGGTCGGCGGGTTCGCCACCGAGCTCTTCGAGATCCGCGACGCGGCCCGCCGGGCGGCCGCGGAGCACGAGCTGCCGGATCAGTAGGGCGGTCGCCCGTCGTAGAGGTCGGCGTTGCCCTGCCCCTTGGCGTCCCGGACGCTCCGGTCGGAGTAGGCGTTCGACTTCCGCGGCCAGAACGCGAAGACGCCGAGCGCGATCACGACCACGGCGACGATGATGATCCAGAGCAGCATGACTGCCTCCCCCGAGAGTGAGCTGGTCCGTCCACCCTAGCCGAGCGCCGGGGGACGGCGCGGGCAGCCACCGCGGGCAGCCGCCGATCAGCCGAAGGACATCCGGAAGTCGGCCTGCCGGAACGACGCCAGCTGCCGCGCACCGCGCAGCCACCCGAGCGGCCCGTCGGCGTCGAAGTCCCACCGGCCGCGGCAGGGCAGCGCCTTCGACGAGCCCCGGAGGACGGCGGTGCGCTCCTCGCCGCCGGTGTCCTCGATGCCGGGTTGCCAGGTGCTGCCCTTGAACGGCACCCGGAGCATCGCCCGCGAGACGTCGGTGAAGGACGCGGAGGCGATCGGGCGGCGCCCGAAGGACGCGGACCAGTCGGTGGTCGTGAGCGGCCCGCGACGCTGCGAGTCGAGATCGAAGTCGCACAGGCCCTTCGGGATCGCCCACAGCTCGCGCCCGCCGGCGACCGACGCGGGGGAGTCGACCCAGATGTCGGTGATCGACACCCGCCGGCCGCGGCCGTCCGGGACGGGGACCGGCCGGGCGACGAGCAGCTCGGAGTAGGTGAGCGGCGAGCCGGGCTCGTAGCTGACGAACGCAGCGCCGTACACGCCGGCCGGGCGGAGGTCGTCGACGGGCTCGCGGAGCCGGAACAGCGAGAGCCACAGCTGGCCCACCATCTCCCAGGGAGCGGGCGGGTAGGCGGTCGCGGCGGGCACGGGATCGGTCGTCGGCTCCGTCATGGCCGCATCCTGCCCCACCGGGTCCCGGGACAGAAGGGGCGGTCCACTGCCAGGATCGGCGGTGTGCAAGCCCAGCGCCTCACCACCCGCGTCGCCACCTCCGAGCCGCGCCTCGTGCCCTACCCGAGCCCGGGCCCGGACGCGCCGAACGTGCTCGTCGTCGTCCTCGACGACGTCGGCTTCGCGCAGCTCGGGTGCTTCGGTGCCGGCTTCGCGACGCCGAACATCGACCGGGTGGCCGCCCAGGGCCTGCGCTACAACCGGTTCCACGTCACGGCTGTCTGCTCGGCGACCCGGGCCGCGCTGCTCACCGGGCGCAACCACCACGCGGTCGGCATGGGCGTCACCCAGGAGGCCGCGCTCGGGTTCCCGGGATACCACGGCCGGATCCCGCGCAGCGCGGCCTCGCTGGCCCGGGTGCTGCGCGACCACGGCTACAACACGATGGCGGTCGGGAAGTGGCACCTCACGCCGCAGGCGGAGTACTCCGCGGCCGGGCCGTTCGAGCGGTGGCCGCTCGGCCTCGGGTTCGAGCGCTACTACGGCTTCCTCGGGGCGGAGACCAACCAGTGGGCCCCCGAGCTCGTCCGCGACAACACGCAGGTCGAGCCACCCCGCAGCCCGGAGGAGGGCTACCACCTGACCGAGGACCTGGTCGACCAGGCGATCGGGATGATCCGGGACCAGCAGCAGGCGGCTGCCCGCAAGCCCTTCTTCTGCTACCTCGCCCCCGGCGCCGCCCACGCGCCGCACCAGGTCGCCGAGGAGTGGGTGGCGCCGTACCGCGGGCAGTTCGACGACGGCTGGGAGGCCTGGCGGCAGCGCGCCTACGACCGGCAGGTCGCCGAGGGCGTGGTGCCACCGGAGACCGTGCTGACCGAGCGGCCGCCCTGGGTGCCGGAGTGGGAGAGCCTGTCGGCCGACGAGCGGCGGCTCTTCGCCCGCTACATGGAGGTCTTCGCCGGTTTCGTCACCCACACCGACCACCACCTGGGCCGGCTCTTCGACTCCCTCGACGACCAGGGGATCGCCGACGACACCTTGGTGATGATCCTGTCCGACAACGGTGCCAGCGCGGAGGGCGGCCCGACCGGCACGCTCAACGAGGCCGCCGGCTGGCTGGGCTTCACCGAGGACGTCGGCACCGCCCTGGAGCACATCGACGACATCGGCGGCCCGGACGCCAACAACCACTACCCGTGGGGCTGGGCGTGGGCGGGCAACGCGCCGCTGCGGCTGTGGAAGCGCTACGCCTGGCTCGGCGGGGTGCGGACGCCGCTGATCGTGCGCTGGGGGCAGCGCCTGGCGGGCCAGGGGTCGGTGAGGCCGCAGTTCTGCCACGCGGTCGACCTCTACGCGACCGTCCTCGACGCGGCCGGGATCGAGGTACCGGAGAGCGTCGACGGGGTCACCCAGCAGCCGGTCGACGGGGCGTCGATGCTCGCCAGCTTCTCCGACCCCGCGGCGCCGGAGCACCGGACGCTTCAGTACTTCGAGATGATGGGCTCGCGCGGGATCTACCACGACGGCTGGAAGGCCGTCACCGACCACGTCGCCAACCAGTTCGGCGAGCGCGACCACGTCGTCGGCAGCTACGACTTCGACACCGACCGCTGGTCGCTGTTCCGTCTCGACGAGGACTTCTCCGAGTCGACCGACGTCGCCGGTGAGCACCCGGACGTGGTGAGCCGGCTCGAGGGCCTGTGGTGGGCCGAGGCCGGGCGCAACCAGGTCCTGCCACTCTTCGAGTTCCCGGCCTCCATGGCGCACATGCACCCGGGGGAGTTCCCGCCGCCCGACGCCGCGACCTACCGGCCCGGCGGCGCCCCCGTGCCCCTCCCGCAGCAACCGGCCGCCCTGGGGGGCTTCGAGCTGACGGCGTACGTCGACGTGCCCGCCGGCGGCGCCGAGGGGATCGTGACCGCGCTCGGTGACCGCCACGGCGGCTGGGCGTTCTACCTCCTCGAGGGTCGGCCCGTCGCGACCTTCGCCCTGCTGGACGGGCCCGTGCGGGTGGCCGCCGACGCCCCGGTGCCGCCCGGGGCGCACGTGCTGGGGGTGCGCTACGAGCCCGGCTCCAGCGCTCGCGTGGTCCTGTCGGTCGACGGCGCGGACGTCGCCGAGGCGCCGCTGCGGGGGCTGGTGTTCTTCCCGAACCTCACGACTGCCGGGGCCGGCCTGCTCGTGGGCCGGGACCGCGGGATCGCGGTGAGCGACGACTACCGCCCGCCGTTCGCCTTCAGCGGCGTCCTCGACCGGGTCGAGCTGCGCAGCGGCGACCCTGCGGCGCGGGACCGGGCCACCGAGGTGCAGGCGGCCGTCGCGAGTGACTGACGCGCTTCGGGCTGACCCCGCTCAGGTCCCTGCGGGGAGCAGCGCGAGCCCGGGGCCCTCGAGCTGCGCTCGGGCGGCCGCGGCACGGCCGGTCGTGAGCAGGAGCAGGGCGGCGACGTCGCGCACCCGCCACTCGCTGCACAGCGAGGGCGCCTCCCACTGTGCCGGCGACAGCCCCTCGAGCAGGGCGGCGAGGCTGCGGCGCGCTGCCTCGATGTGGGTCCACTGGTCCTCGACGTCCATGGCGCGCTCCGTCACGTGTCCCGAAATGGTCAGATAATCTGACTAAAGTGTGGACCCGTCCGTCCTCCACCGCAAGGAGCGCTCCGTGCCCGATCCCAGCCTCGGCGTGCTGCTGTTCCTGCCCTACCGCCACCTGGAGCAGCGTGTCCTCGACGCCGTCGTGGGCGCGGGCTACCCGATCACGCTCGCGCAGGCGCGGGTCTTCCAACGCGTCGACCCGGGCGGCTCGCGGCTGACCGACCTGGCGGCGGCGGCACAGGTCACCAAGCAGACCGCCGGGTTCCTGGTGGACCAGCTGGTGGAGGGCGGGTACGTCGAACGGGTGCGCGACACCACCGACGCCCGAGCCCGCCTGGTGCGCATCACCCGGCGCGGGCACGACGCGATCGACGTCGCGCGCGCCGTCCAGGACGAGATCGAGGGCGAGTGGCGTGACCACCTCGGCGCGGAGGCGTTCGAACGGCTCCGGGCGGACCTGCTCCGGCTGCGCGAGATCACCGACCCCTGGGCCTGACGCCCGGCCCGCTCAGTCCTCCGGGTCGTCGAGCCGCGCCAGCCAGGTCGCGAACCGCTCGACCGCGGTCTCGAACTCCGGATGGGTGTCGGTGAACTCCTGGAGCCGGTCGGCCACCCAGGCCAGGGTGACCTCCTCGTCGCCCCGGCGCTTCTCGAGCTCCTCGATCCCGCGGTCGGTGAAGTACATCGATCGTCCTCAGGCGAACGCGCGCGCGACCAGGTCCTTCTGCTCCTCGGTGTGGCGCTTGACCGTGCCGACCGAGGGGGAGGAGGACTCGGTGCGCCCGACCAGCTCGACCTGGGCGTCCACGTGCGGCCAGACGTTGAGCTGGTAGTGCGGCCACGGGCCGTTGTTGGCCGGCTCGTCCTGGACCCAGCGCACCGCCTTGAGCTTCGGGTACCGCGCGATCTCCGCCCGGATCTCCGACTCGGGCCGCGGGTAGAGCTGCTCGATGCGGCCGATCGCGAAACGACGGGCGTCCTCGCGCTTGGCGCGCTCGACCATCAGGTCCCACGTCACCCGGCCCGAGCAGAGCAGCAGCGTGTCGACCTGCTCCGGGTCGGCCTGGGCGTCGGCGATGAACGGCTGGAAGGTGCCCGAGGTGAACTCGTCCGGGGTCGAGGCCGCCTCCTTGCGCTTCAGCATCGACTTCGGGGTGAAGACGATGAGCGGCTTGTGGTCCTCGCCGAGCGAGTGCTGCCGCAGGAGGTGGAAGTACGACGCGGGCGTCGACGGCTGCGCGACGGTGAACGCCTCGTCGGCGGCCATCGTCATGAACCGCTCGATGCGGGCCGAGGAGTGGTCGGGGCCCTGGCCCTCGTAGCCGTGCGGGAGCAGCAGCACGACGCCGGACTGCTGGCGCCACTTGGTCTCGCCCGAGGTGATGAACTCGTCGATCACCGTCTGCGCGCCGTTGACGAAGTCGCCGAACTGCGCCTCCCATAGCACCAGCGCCTCGGGCCGGGCGACCGAGTAGCCGTACTCGAACCCGAGCGCGGCGTACTCCGAGAGCAGGGAGTCGTAGACGTAGAACTTGGCCTGGTCCTCGGTGAGGTTGGCCAGCGGCGTCCACTCGTCGGCGTTGACGCGGTCGATGATCGTGGCGAAGCGCGACACGAACGTGCCGCGGCGCGAGTCCTGGCCCGCCAGGCGCACCGGGCGGCCGTCCATCAGCAGCGAGCCGAACGCGAGGATCTCGCCGGTGCCCCAGTCGATCGGGCCGTCGGCGATCGCGGCGGAGCGGCGCTGCAGCTGCGGCATCACCTTGGGGTGGACGGTGAAGCCCTCGGGCGGGGTGACGTAGGCGTCGGCGATCCGCTTGAGCACCTCGGTCGTGACCGCCGTGCGGGTCTCGCCGCTGGGCTTGTCCGGGTAGTCCGGGACCGTCGTCCACTCCGAGGGCTGGCTGCTCGCCTCCCGCACCTCGGTGAAGACGCGCTCGAGCTGCTGCTGGTAGTCGCGCAGGACCTGCTCGGCCTCCTCGATCGTGATGTCGCCACGACCGATGAGGGACTCGGTGTAGAGCTTGCGGACCGAGCGCTTCTGCTCGATCAGGTCGTACATGAGCGGCTGGGTGTACGACGGGTCGTCGCCCTCGTTGTGGCCGCGGCGGCGGTAGCAGACCAGGTCGATGACGACGTCCTTCTTGAACGCCTGGCGGTACTCGAAGGCCAGCCGCGCGACGCGGATGCAGGCCTCGGGGTCGTCGCCGTTGACGTGGAAGATCGGCGCCTGGACCATCCGGGCCACGTCGGTGCAGTAGAGCGAGGAGCGCGAGGAGCCCGGCGAGGTGGTGAAGCCGACCTGGTTGTTGACCACCAGGTGGATCGTGCCGCCGGTGCGGTAGCCGCGCAGCTGGGACAGGTTCAGGGTCTCCGCGACCACACCCTGTCCGGCGAACGCCGCGTCGCCGTGGACCAGCAGCGGCAGCACGGGGTAGTCGCCGCCGCGGTTGAGCACGTCCTGCTTGGCGCGGGCGATGCCCTCGAGCACGGGGTCGACGGCCTCGAGGTGCGACGGGTTCGCCGCCACGGAGACCTTGACCTGGGCACCCGAACCGGCGGTGAACTCGCCCTCGGCGCCGAGGTGGTACTTCACGTCGCCCGAGCCCTGCACGGTGCGCGGGTCGATGTTGCCCTCGAACTCGCGGAAGATCTGGCTGTACTTCTTGCCGACGATGTTGGCCAGCACGTTGAGCCGGCCCCGGTGGGCCATGCCGATCGTGACCTCGTCGAGGTCGGCCTCGGCGGCCGCCTCGCAGATCTCGTCGATGACCGGGACGGTCGTCTCGCCGCCCTCGAGGGAGAACCGCTTCTGGCCGACGAACTTGGTCTGGAGGAACGTCTCGAACGCCTCGGCCTGGTTGAGCTTGAGCAGGATGCGCAGCTGCTCCTCGCGGGGCGGCTTGGTGTGTGGCTGCTCGACGCGCTCCTGGATCCACCGGCGCTGCTCGGGGTCCATGATGTGCATGTACTCGATGCCGGTGGTCCGGCAGTAGGAGTCGCGCAGGATCCCGAGGATCTGGCGCAGCTTCATGAAGCGGCGGCCCTCGCCGCCGAACGAACCGGTGGCGAACTCGCGGTCGAGGTCCCACAGCGTCAGCCCGTGCGACTCGACCTCGAGGTCGGGGTGGCTGCGCTGGCGGTACTCCAGCGGGTCGGTGTCGGCCATCATGTGGCCGCGCACCCGGTAGGCGTGGATCAGCTCCAGGATCCGGGCCTGCTTGCTGATCTCGTCGTCGTGGGTGGCGGAGATGTCGCTGGCCCAGCGGATCGGCTCGTAGGGGATCCGCAGCGACCGGAAGATCTCGTCGTAGAAGTCGTCCTGCCCGAGCAGCAGCTGGTGGATCCGCTTGAGGAACTCACCCGACTGCGCGCCCTGGATGACCCGGTGGTCGTACGTCGACGTGAGGGTCATGACCTTGCTGATCGCGTTGCGGGCGATGGCCTCCTCCGAGGCGCCCTGCCACTCCGGCGGGTACTCCATCGCGCCGACGCCGATGATCGTGCCCTGGCCCTTCATCAGCCGCGGGACGGAGTGGACGGTGCCGATGCCACCGGGGTTGGTCAGCGAGATCGTGGTGCCCTGGAAGTCCTCGATCGTCAGCTTGCCGTCACGGCTCTTGCGGACGATGTCCTCGTAGGCGGTCCAGAACGCCGCGAAGTCCATCGTCTCGGCGGCCTTGATGCTGGGGACCAGCAGCTGGCGCGAGCCGTCGGACTTCCTCACGTCGATCGCGAGCCCGAGGTTGATGTGGGCCGGCGTGATCAGGTTGGGCTTGCCGTCGACGACGTCGAAGCCGTTGTTCATCTCGGGCATCGCCCGCAGCGCCCGCACCATGGCGTAGCCGATGATGTGGGTGAACGACACCTTGCCGCCGCGGGCGCGGGCGAGGTGGTTGTTGATGACGGTGCGGTTGTCCCACAGCAGCTTCACCGGGATCGAGCGCACCGAGGTGGCAGTCGGGACCGAGAGCGAGGCGTCCATGTTCTGCACGGTGCGCGCCGGCGCGCCGCGGAGCACGGTGTACGTCGGCTCGTCGCTCGCCGCCGGCGGCGCGGCCGGACGCGACTCCTTGGGGACCGGGTTGCTCGTGCCCTTGGCCGGCTCGGCGGCCTTGGTGACGGGGCGCGGCTTGGCCTTCGGCGCCGGCGTGGGCGTCGGGTCCACGTGCGCGGCCGGGGCCGGGGACGGTGCCGGCTTCGCCTCGGCCTGCTGCACCTGCGCCGCGGTGGTGCTCTTCGTGGCGGTCGCCGCCGACGTACCGTTGTTGCCCGTGCCGTTGCCCGTGCCGTGACCGGGGGTGGCGGCCCCGCCGTTGGCCTGGAAGTACTTCACCCACGTCGGATCCACGCTGCCCGGGTCCCGCTGGTACTGGTCGTACATCTCCTCCACGAGCCACTCGTTGGCGCCGAAGTCGGCACCCTCCAGATGGCTGGGGACGTCGGACTTGCTGCCTGGGGACTGCGGCACGGTTTGTTTCGCCTCTTCCGGTGCGTGCGCGGGGTGCGTTCCAGTCGTCAAGGCTAGTCCCCCGCACCAGCAAATGCAGACTGCCCCGGTGCTATTTCGGCGTGGTGTGCGCGGAGCCACACGTCGTTCGCCGACACTGCCGGGCAGGACCCGATCGAGAGGACGTCCCCGAGCATGACCAGACCACGCCGGCGAGCCGTCTCGGCGGCTGTCGCCGCCCTGCTCGGCCTCGCCGTCGCCACCGCGGGATGCAGCGGCAGCGACGGCGGCAGCGACGCCGGCTCGGGCCCGTCCGCCGCGTCGAGCTCCGCCACCGAGCACCCCGTCGACACGCAGGTGAGCTGGGGCACGGTGACCGGGAAGCTGCCTGCCGCCGGCCGGCAGCGACTGGCGGCGAAGGTCCGCGAGGTCGTCGACGGGTGGACGGAGGCGGCGTACCTGGGTGGGGACTACCCGCGCCGCGACTTCGCCGACTCCTGGCCCGGCTTCACCCCCGGCGCGCAGGAGGAGGCCCGCGCTGACCGGGCCCTGATGAGCAACGAGGACATCGGTGCCCGGATCGACGGCGTCGACCCCTACCGGAGCCGCGTCCGCATCGACGTCCTGGCCGTGCACGCGCGACCGGTCGGGGTCACGGCCCACGTCGCGCTCGCCTTCGGCACGACCGGCGACCTGGAGCGCGACGTGCGCGTGGAAGGGCGGCTCTACCTGACGCCGACCGACCACGGCTGGAAGGTCTTCGCCTACGACGTCACGAAGGGGACGACCTGATGCTGCACAAGATCCTGCGGTTCGCCACGGTCGGGCTGGTGCTGACCGTGGCCGCGCTGGTCGTGCCGGACTCGGCGGTCAAGTCGACCGAGGTCGCGCTCGTGAAGGTCGACCGGGCCGACGGCGTCGACCTGACGCCCGACGTGGTGTGGATCCTGGCCGTCGGCTCCGACGCCCGCCCAGGGGAGGACATGACCCGCACGCGCGGTGACGCCCTCCAGCTGGTCGGCATGGACACCCGCACCGGTGCGGCCACCGCGATCGGCGTCCCGCGTGACTCCTGGGTGGACATCCCCGGGCACGGCTACGACAAGATCAACGCCTCCCTCTACTACGGCGGCCCGAAGCTGCTGGGGGAGACGGTGGGCGACCTCGTCGGCATCCAGCCCGACTACGTCTTCGTCTCCCGGTTCCCCTTCTTCGAGGCGATGGTCAAGGAGATCGGTGGCATCGACGTCACCAACCCCGTCGCCTTCTCCGACACCTACCTCAAGCCCAAGGGCTTCCCCCAGGGCCGGATCCACCTCGGCGGCTACGACGCGATGGCGTTCTCCCGCATCCGGCACGACCTGATCCGCGGGGACTTCGACCGCTCGGCGAACCAGCAGCGGGTGCTGCGCGGCATCCAGGCCAAGGTGCGGGCGAACGCCGACGTCCCGGGCTTCCTCGAACGCGGCGTGCTCTCGGTGATGGCCCACCTCCACACCGACCTGTCGCCCGTCGAGCTCTTCCGGCTCGCCGAGGCGATGGCCCAGGTCGAGCCGGGGAAGATCACCTCGTGCGTCGTCCAGGGCAGCATCGGCGACATCGGCGGAGCCAGCGTCGTGCTGCCGTACGTCGACATGGCCCGTCGGCTGGGCGACGAGGCCCGCTCGGACGCCACGATCGAGCACTGCTGACCCCGAGGGGAGGTCGGCACGGGCTCCGCCCGCGCCGCCGCTACGCGGCCGCCCTCCGCACCGGCTGGAGCCCCACCTGTCACACCAGCCACGAGAGCCCGAACCTGTCGGCCGAAGCCCGCACGACACGCCGCCCCGGCCCGGCGTGTCGTGCGGGTTTCGGCGGGCAGGTCCAGCCGACCGTCGGAAGGCACGAGTCGGCGTGAGCCACAGCTACGCTGCGACCCACGCCGACTCGAGCGGTGAGGGATCAGTTCGGCGAGATGTGACCGCCGGCCCAGGCCAGGTCGAGGACCGACCCGCCCGGGATCAGGCCCGGCAGCGTGAGCGTCAGGGCCCGGGTCTCGACGCCGGTCCAGTTGTTGCGGCTGAGCACGCGGTACTTGAGGAAGTTGCCGTCACCGAGGTCGACGACCTGGCCCGCCTTGGTCGGGACCGCGATCTCCTCGCCGTTCAGCGTGATCTTGGCGATGCCGGTCCGCACGGTCCGCTCCACCTTCGTGGTCCCTGCGGGCTTGCGCAGGTCGACCCTGGAGGTGATCCCGTCGATGACGAGGTTCAGGCTCGGGACCGAGAGCGACCCGATGGTCGTCGACACGAAGCCGCGGGCGGCTCCGGCGCGGGTCTGGTCCCCCATGAGGGCGTACTGGACACCCGTCATGTTGACCAGACCGCCGAGGACCCGGACGTCGGCGATGCTGTGCTTCTGCACCTTGCCGTTGGAGCCCGAGCAGGGAAGCGACTGCTCCTCGAGGCCGCCGAGGCTGACCAGGTCGTTGCCACCGAGCAGGGCCATCCCCATGGCCCGGGACTGGAAGACACCGGCCGGGACCGGCTCGTAGACCGCTGAGTGGGCGCGACCGAGGGTGATCTCGGTGGGGTGGCCGGTCGCGGTCACCGTGACCCGCAGGGCGTAGGTCTGCGAGGAGGCCGAGTGGGCCGTGGTGCGGCCCGACTTCACGCCGGCCAGGCCGATGCTGCCGAGGCCGGGGATGTCGATCGTGTTGCCGGTGACGCTGCTCAGCAGGTCGATGACCTGGTTGACCAGGTCGGCCGAGCCCTGGCTGATCAGGTCGAGCAGGTCTTGGAGCTCCTGGGGGATCTGCTCGGGCAGGTTGCCGATGCTCAGGCCCTCGAAGCCGAAGCTCTCGTCGTGGCCGAAGGTGCCGTCGGCCTTGCGGAAGGAGTCCGCGACGGACGTGAGGCCCTGCAGCTTCAGGGTCGGGGTCTGCTGACCCTGGAACTCGCCGCCCAGCTCGAGGTCGCCGATGGTGCTGACGCCGCGGACGCCGCGGACCCCGCCCTTCTGGTAGGTCCGCGAGTAGCTCTCGGTGAGGCCGCCGGCGACCAGCGGGATGCCGAGGTCGGTGATGTCGGCGCCCCGGGTGACCTCGCGGCCGACGTACCTGGTGCAGCGCTGCTGGGCGAAGGCGGTCTTGGCGTTGCGCACCTCGACGCCGTCGAGGAGCACCTTGGTGCCGTAGACCGTCGCCTTGTAGCCCAGGTCGGTCTTCTTCAGCGCCGGGCCCGACGAGGCCGCGTGGGCGCGGGACGGGTGCCGGGCCGCGTCGGCGGCGGGGTGGGTGACGAGGGCACCGGCGAGGCCGGCGGCGCAGACCGTGACGGTCGCGACAGCCCTGCGAAGGGACGTGATCACTGCGTGTCCTGCTTTCTTGCCGGAGCCGCTGCGTCCCTCCCCGTCAGCCGCGGCTTGCGTTCCCATGTCGGTGCTCCCACCGAGAGGTTGGCGATGATTGTGAGCACCTGGGGGCCCGTCTGGGGAGGGGGAACACCCCGAAAACCCCAGGAGGTCAAGACCTCTCCGGGTCATTTCCGGGGCTCACGTAACCTCCGGCCGGATCCGCCGTTTTCCCCGGAACGATCGCCGTGCTCGGCTCGATCCGTGTCCCGCACGGGCCGGGACGTGCTTCACTCGGGGATGCGCTTGCGAGAGCCGGCCGTCCTGGCACTTCTCCTCGGGGCCGTCCTGGCCGTGACCGGGGCGGTAGCGGCCCCGACCTGGGCCGACGACCGGGGGGTCGTCGTGGTCCGCACGGTCGAGGTGGCCGACCCCGGGAACCCCTCGGTGGGCGTGGTCCCCTTCACCGATGCGATCTACGCCTCGTGCGCCGACGCCCCGACCTCGGGCCCCGCGTGCCAGGCGATCGGTGCGGTCGACCACCGCTACGGGATCGGACAGCTCGAGGTCACCGTCGAGCAGTGGGTGACCTTCCTGAACACCGTCGACCCGTCCGGCCGCAACCCCCATCGGCTCTGGACCAGGTCGCAGAGCCCGACGGCGTGGCCCGAGTACGGCCAGGTGGCCCGGCGGGCCGAGGCCGGTGACGGCGAGCACTACCGGGTCGCGTCGAGGGCGTGGGCCGACAAGCCGTACGGCTTCGCCACCTTCCTGTCGGCCGCCCGGTTCGTGAACGCCCTCGACAACGGTGAGGTCCTCAGGAAGCGGGAGGCGGTCCGGGGCGGGTTCCACTACGCCACCTACGTGGTCCGGCTCTCGCCGCGGACCGAGCGGGGCATGTACGACCTGCGCAACCCGGCGACGACCCGGACCCGGCACCGCGGCTTCGTGGTGCCGAGCCAGGACGAGTGGGTCAAGGCGGCGTACTTCGACCCCAGCGGCGGCGGCACCCTCTCCTACTGGAAGTACCCGACCAACCCCGGGGTGTTCGGGGACGGGAGCGCGACCGCCCCGAACCCGACCGAGCTCGGCTACTCGACGGGCGACGTCGTCAACGCCGGCGACCAGCCGCTGGCCGGCTTCCACCAGAGCGGGGTGCCGGCGCCGAGCTGGTGCCCGGCGGCCGCCCAGGTCCCGGGGGGCTGCTCGACCACCAACCCCTTCGGCATGGGTCCGAAGGCCTACACCAAGGCGTTCGTCGGCGGCCTCGGCACGGTCGGACAGGCCCGGACCCCGTCGCCGTGGGGGACGCTCGACCAGGGCGGCAACGCGGTCGAGTGGACGGACACCATCACCCCGCCGCCCTCGGGACGTGACCAGGGACGGGTCTGGCGGCGGCTCCACGGGGGCGTCGCCAACGCCCCGGCGTACCAGATGTGGCCCTCGGCCATCGGGCTCCAGCCGCAGGACAACGCGTTCTTCGCGCGGACCTACCCGTGGCTGGGGATCCGGGTCGGCGTGATCGGCGACCCGCGGGGGTGACCCGCGTGGGTGACCTGGTGGATGAAGCGCCTCCGGCAGGATTCGAACCTGCGGCACCTGGTACCGGAAACCAGTGCTCTATCCCCTGAGCTACGGAGGCTTGGCCTGCGGCGAGGAGCCGCTCGGCTGCGCGTCACCCTACAGCGGACCGGTCGGGCCCGTGCAATCGGCCGTCCCCACCCGGAGCCACCGCCCGTCCGTCTCGGGCCCGATATCGATGCGGGGACGCCGACCTCCCGCCGATACCCTTGCCCGGTGACTCCCGAGCAGCTCTCCACCGCGATCGTCGACGTCCTGACGACGCTGTCCTCCGAGGGTGCGATGACCCTCCCGGACGGTGTCCCGACGAACGTGACGGTGGAGCGTCCGCGGCAGAAGGGTCACGGCGACTACGCGACCAACGTCGCCCTGCAGCTGGGTAAGAGGGCGGGGATGAACCCGCGCGACCTCGCCGCCCTGGTGCAGCGGCGGCTGGCCGAGGTCGAGGGGGTCGCCGGCGTCGAGATCGCCGGGCCCGGGTTCCTCAACATCACCGTGTCGGCAGGGGCGCAAGGGGTCGTCGCGGCCGAGGTCGTCGCCGCCGGCGCGGCGTACGGCCACACGGACACGCTGCACGGCGAGAAGATCGACGTGGAGTTCATCTCGGCGAACCCGACCGGTCCGCTCCACCTCGGCCACACCCGCTGGGCGGTCGTCGGCGACGCCATCGCCCGGGTGCTCGAGGCAGCGGGCGCCGCGGTGACGCGCGAGTTCTACATCAACGACCGCGGCAACCAGATGAACCTGTTCGGCGCCTCGATCGAGGCCGCCGCACTCGGCCGGCCGACACCCGAGGACGGCTACCACGGCGCCTACATCACCGAGCTGGCCCACGAGATCGTCGCTGCCGACCCGACGATCGTCGACCTGCCGGCGGCCGAGCGCCTGGTCGCGTTCCGCGAGCAGGGCTACGCCCTGCAGCTCGCCGACCAGCAGAAGCAGCTCGAGCGGTTCAACACCGTCTTCGACGTGTGGTTCTCCGAGCGGAGCCTGCACGACAGCGACGACGTCGCAGCCGGCCTGGAGAAGCTCCGGGCGCAGGGCCACCTCTTCGACGCCGACGGCGCGCTCTGGATGCGGACCACCGACTTCGGCGACGACAAGGACCGGGTCCTGATCCGGTCGAACGGCGAGCTGACCTACTTCGCGAGCGACACCGCCTACTACGTCAACAAGCGCGAGCGCGGCTTCGACCGCTGCATCTACCTCCTGGGCGCCGACCACCACGGCTACGTGGGCCGCCTCAAGGCGATGGCCGCCTGCGCCGGCGACGACCCTGAGCGCAACGTCGAGGTGCTCATCGGGCAGCTGGTCAAGATCCTGCGCGACGGTGAGGAGATCCGGCTCTCCAAGCGGGCCGGCGACATCGTGTCGCTCGAGGAGCTGATCGACGAGATCGGCACCGATCCGCTGCGCTACTCCCTGGCGCGCTACCCGGCGGACTCGCCCCTGGTGCTCGACGTCGCCGAGATCACCAAGGCCTCCAACGACAACCCCGTCTACTACGTGCAGTACGGCCACGCCCGCACCTGCCGGATGATGGAGAACGCCGCCGAGCTCGGCATGTCGCTGCCGGTCGACCTCGCCTCGGGGTTCGACCCGTCGCTGCTGAGCCACGAGCGGGAGGGCGTGCTGCTGCGTGCGCTCGCCGAGTTCCCCCGGGTGGTCGCGTCCGCGGCCGAGCTGCGCCACCCGCACCGGGTCGCCCGCTACCTGGAGGACATGACCGCCGTCTTCAACCGGTGGTACGACACCCGGGAGTGCCGGATGCTGCCCCAGGGCGACGAGCCGGTGACGCCGGTCAACGAGGCGCGCCTGGTGCTGGTCGCCGCGACGCGCACCGTCCTCGCCAACGGACTGGCCCTGCTCGGGGTGTCGGCCCCCGAGCGCATGTGATGAGCACCACCCACGAGGCGGGCTGGGCGCACGCGTCCGGCGCACTGCGCGGCCCGTCCTGGCTGCGCCCGCCCAGCGACCCCGACGCCCTGGTGCCCCACCTGTGGTCGCAGACGGCTCACAAGGTGGACGGCGAGCTCCACGTCGGGGGCCTGTCGGTGTCCGAGCTGGTCGCGAACGTCAACACGCCGGCGTACGTCCTCGACGAGGTCGACTTCCGCGCCCGCGCCGGGGCGTTCCGCGACGCCTTCGCCGGCTACGACGTCTTCTACGCCGGCAAGGCGTTCCTCTGCACGACGGTCGCGCGGTGGGTGCAGGAGGAGGGGCTCAGCCTCGACGTGTGCTCGGACGGCGAGCTGACCGTCGCCCTGCGTGCCGGGTTCGACCCCGCCCGGATCGGCTACCACGGCAACAACAAGACGGTCACCGAGCTCCGCCGCGCGGTGGCCGCCGGCATCGGCCGGATCGTCCTCGACTCCTTCGACGAGATCGATCGACTGGCGATGGTCACCGCGGAGACCGGCACGACCGCGCGGGTCATGGTCCGCGTCACCGCCGGCGTCGAGGCGCACACCCACGAGTACATCGCGACCGCCCACGAGGACCAGAAGTTCGGCTTCTCGATCACCTCGGGCGACGCGCTCGAGGCGGTGCGCCGGGTGCTGGACGCGCCCGGGATCGACCTGCTCGGGCTGCACTCCCACATCGGCAGCCAGATCTTCGACTCTTCCGGCTTCGAGGTGGCTGCCCGCCGGGTGCTCGCGCTCCAGGCGCGGATCTCGACCGAGCTCGGCGTCGTGCTGCCGGAGATGGACCTCGGCGGCGGCTTCGGCATCGCCTACACCACGCAGGACGACCCGTCTGATCCCGCGCAGCTGGCCACCGAGATGAGCAAGATCGTCGAGCACGAGTGCCGCGGGCTCGGGATCCCGGAGCCGCGCCTGTCGATCGAGCCCGGCCGGGCGATCGTCGGCCCCGCGATGTGCACCGTCTACACCGTCGGCACCGTGAAGCCGGTCGAGCTGGACGGCGGTGCGGTCCGCACCTACGTCTCGGTCGACGGCGGGATGAGCGACAACATCCGCACCGCGCTCTACGACGCCGACTACTCGTGCACCCTGGCCTCCCGCACCTCCGACGCCCCGCCGGTGCTCGCGCGGGTGGTCGGCAAGCACTGCGAGGCCGGCGACGTCGTGGTCAAGGACGAGTTCCTGCCCGGTGACGTCGCCCCCGGCGACCTCCTCGCCGTCCCGGGGACGGGTGCGTACTGCCGCTCGATGGCCTCCAACTACAACCACGCGCTGCGGCCCCCGGTGGTCGCTGTGCGGGATGGGGTCGCGCGCGTCGTCGTGCGCCGCGAGACTGTCGAGGACCTGTTGGCGACGGACATGGGTGATCAGTAGTGGAGAGCGACAAGCTGCCCCCGGGACGGGCACTGAAGGTGGCGGTGCTGGGCTGCGGCTCGGTGGGCTCGCAGGTGGTGCGGCTGCTCGCCGAGCAGTCCGGTGACCTCGCAGCACGGGTCGGCGCCCCGGTCGAGCTGGTCGGCGTCGCCGTACGCCGTCTCGATGCTCGCCGCGACGTCGACGTGCCGGCCCACCTGCTCACCACGGACGCGACGGGCCTGGTCACGCGCGACGACGTCGACCTGGTCGTCGAGGTGATCGGCGGCATCGAGCCGGCCCGGTCGCTGATCCTCGCCGCGCTCGAGAGCGGGGCGTCCGTCGTGACCGCCAACAAGGCGCTGCTGGCCGAGGACGGCCCGACGCTCTTCGAGGCGGCGGAGAAGGCCGGACGAGACCTCTACTACGAGGCGGCGGTCGCCGGCGCGATCCCGATCCTGCGGCCCCTGCGGGAGTCGCTCGCCGGCGACCGGGTGACCCGGGTGCTGGGGATCGTCAACGGCACCACCAACTTCATCCTCGACAAGATGGACACCTCGGGGGCCGGCTTCGAGGAGGCGCTGGAGGAGGCGCAGGAGCTCGGGTACGCCGAGGCCGACCCGACCGCGGACGTCGAGGGCTTCGACGCCGCAGCCAAGGCCGCGATCCTCGCCTCGCTGGCGTTCCACTCGCGGGTCACGGCGTCCGACGTGCACCGCGAGGGCATCTCCGACGTCACCGCCGCGGACGTCCAGTCGGCGCGCGAGATGGGCAGCGTGGTCAAGCTGCTCGCGATCTGCGAGCTCCGCCCCGGACCCGAGGGCGACGCCGTCTCGGTGCGGGTGCACCCCGCGATGATCCCGCGCTCGCACCCGCTGGCATCGGTCCGCGAGGCCTACAACGCGGTCTTCGTCGAGTCGGAGGCGGCGGGGCAGCTGATGTTCTACGGTCCCGGCGCCGGAGGGTCGCCCACGGCCTCCGCCGTCCTCGGCGACCTGGTCACGGTGGCCCGCAACCGGCTCGCGCAGACGCGCGGGGCCGGGGAGTCGGCGTACGCCGATCGCGCGGTCCTCCCGATGGGGGAGACTGTGACGCGCTACCACGTCGCGATCGACGTCGACGACCGCGCCGGGGTGCTGGCCGCCGTCGCGACGGCGTTCGCCGAGCACGGTGTCTCCATCCAGACCGTCCGCCAGGAGGGCCGCGGGGCCGACGCCCAGCTGGTGGTGGTGTCCCACGAGTCGACCGACGCGCAGCTGGGCGCGACCGTCGAGCACCTGCGCGGCATGGACATCGTCCGCGAGGTCACGTCCGTGATGCGTGTCGAAGGAGTGTCGGAGTGAGTGCGGTCGGCAGGGCAGGGGGCCGAGAGATCGTCCGGACCCACCAGTGGCGTGGCGTGATCGAGGAGTACCGGGACCTCCTCGACATCCCCGAGGGCACCGAGGCGGTGACGCTGCGCGAGGGCGGCACGCCGCTGGTCTCGTCCGAGTGGCTGTCCGGCCTCACCGGCGCGGACGTGTGGCTCAAGGTCGAGGGTGGCAACCCCACCGGCTCGTTCAAGGACCGCGGCATGACCGCGGCGATCTCGGTCGCCAAGCACGAGGGGGCGGCAGCCGTCGTCTGCGCCTCGACCGGCAACACCTCGGCCTCGATGGCGGCGTACGCCGCGAAGGCTGGTCTCAAGCCGCTCGTGCTCGTCCCCGAGGGCAAGATCGCGGCCGGCAAGATGGCGCAGGCGATCCTCCACGGGGCGCAGGTGATCATGGTGCGCGGCAACTTCGACGACTGCCTGGGGATGGCCAAGGGCCTGGCCTGGGACTACCCGGTGGCGCTGGTGAACTCGGTCAACCCGGTCCGCCTGGAGGGGCAGAAGACCGCGGCGTTCGAGATCGTCGACTTCCTCGGCGACGCCCCCGACTACCACCTGCTCCCGGTCGGCAACGCGGGCAACATCTCGGCGTACTGGCTCGGCTACACGCAGTACGCCGACTGGGGGATGGCGACCAGGAAGCCGGTCATGCGGGGCTTCCAGGCCGAGGGTGCGGCGCCGCTGGTCACCGGCGAGCCGTTCCCCGACCCCGAGACGCGGGCGACCGCGATCCGCATCGGGAACCCGGCGTCGTGGAAGCTCGCCGAGGCGGCGCGTGACGAGTCGGGCGGGCGCTTCGCGGCCGTCAGCGACGGCCAGATCCTCGCCGCGCAGCGCGAGCTGGCCTCGAACGACGGGGTCTTCGTCGAGCCGGCGTCGGCGGCCGGGGTGGCCGGCCTGCTCCAGGAGCTCGCAGGCGGGGAGTCCTACCGCGGCAGCACCGTGGTCATCACGGTCACCGGGCACGGCCTCAAGGACACGGTCACGGCGCTCGAGGGCTTCACCGAGAGCGGCGGCAGCATCGTCGACACCGTCATCGACGCCGACGTGGCGGCGGCCGCGGCGGCCGCCGGGCTCGCCTGACGCCGTGGTGACCTTCGTCGACGGCCCGGTCCGGGTCTCGGTCCCGGCGACGTCGGCCAACCTCGGTCCGGGCTTCGACTCGCTGGGGCTGGCCCTGTCGATGCGCGACGAGCTCGTGGCCGAGGTCACGGGGGGAGGCCTGGAGGTCGCGATCTCCGGCCCGGGGGAGGGGGTGCTCGCCCTCGACGAGTCGCACCTGGTGGTCCGGTCGATGCGAGCCGCCTTCGACCTGGTGGGTGTGCAGCCGCCCGGCCTGCGCCTGACCTGCACGAACGTGATCCCCCACGCACGGGGTCTGGGGTCGTCGTCCGCGGCCATCGTCGCCGGCGTCGTGCTCGCGCGGGCGCTGGTCGCCGGGGGCACGCTGCTCGTCGACGACGACGCGCTGTTCCGGCTGGCGGCGCGGCTGGAGGGACACCCCGACAACGTGGCGCCCGCCTTCCACGGCGGGTTCGTGATCTCGGGCCGCGACGGGCGCACCGAGGGTGACTTCTACGCCGTCCGGTCCTCGGTCGACCCGCGCATCGCGGCCGTGGTGCTCGTCCCGCCGACCCCGGTCTCGACCGAGGTCGCCCGTGGGTTGCTGCCCGCCGACGTACCCCACGCGGACGCGGCCGCGGACGCCGGACGGACCGCGCTGCTCGTCGCCGCCCTCGCCGGCCAGCCCGAGCACCTGCTGCGCGGCACCCGCGACTACCTCCACCAGGACTACCGCCGTCCGGCCATGCCGGACTCGCTCGCCCTCGTCGACGCGCTCCGCTCCGACGGCGTCCCGGCCGTGGTGTCGGGCGCCGGGCCGACCGTGCTGGCGTTCACCGACGACGCCGGCGCCGCCGCGCTCCTGGGGCGCTGCCCCGACGGCTGGACCGCCCACCACCTGACCGTCGACCCCGAGGGTGCTCGAGTGGGCTGAGGGCGCGGGCGTGACTGCAGCGGCCTGCGGTCGAACGGTGGTTGAGGTGTGAAGGCGCTCTGCGCCTGAGCCTCGAAACCACCCCCGGTTGACTGTCGGCGGGCTGCGGGTCGGTTTCGGGTTGCGACCGACAGGCCGGCTACGCGGGGCGGCGCCCGCTTCGGGTTGGCGCTAAGGATCCGTGGTCCTCGCGCCCCGGGCCCTTCGGGCGCGGGAGGTCATCAGGATCGTGGTGACGGTTGCTCAGTTCTGATGACGTCCCGGCCGTGAGCCGCGAGCCGCAGGCCGGGAACCAGCGCCAACCCGGGCGCACCTCTCCCGTAGCCGGCTGTCGGTCGTCACCCGAGACAGACCCGCAGCCCGCGGGCAGCCACCGCCCAGGCGACACCACCGGGGGCCTCGACAAGCTCGACCACCGGGGCTGAAGCCACCGCGACGCGGGGAGCGGCGCCAGCCCGAAGGCGGGGGCGTGGTCGATGTCACCTCGACGCGGAGGCCGGTGTATCTTGACCGTGCGTCCGAATCTCGGAGCGCTTTCTCCCTCGTCCACGTGCGGCTCTCGTCGCGCACCCGGCGTGCCCCTTCTGACGGGGCCCGGCGGGCGGGGAGTCACACGGAACCCGAAGCCGCCGGCCCGAGGCCGGCTCGGCGTGATACGTGGGAAGGACCTCACGTGACGGAAACCATCGGATCCACCACCGCCGCCGCGGCTGACGAGAAGCCGGCGAAGAAGCGCGGTGGGGGGTTGAACTCCATGCTGCTGGCCGACCTGAAGTCGATGGCCACCGGTCTGGGGATCCCCGGCGCGGGATCGATGAAGAAGGCTCAGCTGGTCGAGGCGATCAAGGCCCACCAGTCGGGTGGCGGCCGCCCCACCGAGCAGAAGCCCCAGCAGGAGAAGCCCGAGCAGAAGGCCGAGCAGCAGAAGCCCGAGCAGCAGAAGGCCGAGCGCAAGCCGGAGCAGCAGCGGCCGGAGCAGGACCGCGGGGCGAAGCCCGACCAGCAGAAGCAGAAGACAGAGCAGCAGGACCGCGGGCAGCAGCCCGAGCGCCGCGACCAGAAGCCGGAGAAGAAGCAGGACCAGGGCCAGCCCGACCAGCGCCGGGAGCGGACGCGCGGCCAGCAGGACCAGAAACAGGACCAGAAACAGGACCAGAAACAGGACCAGAAGCAGGACCGCAACCAGCAGGGCCAGCAGGACCGCAACCGGCAGCAGCAGGACCGTCAGCCGGACCGCCAGCAGCAGGACCGCCAGCAGCAGGACCGCCAGCAGCAGGACCGCCAGCAGGGTCAGCAGGACCGCCAGCAGGGTCAGCAGGACCGCCAGCAGGGTCAGCAGGACCAGGACCAGGACGACGACGGCCAGCGCGAGGGCAGCCGGCGCAACCGCCGCCGACGCGGGCGCGACCGGGACGGCGGGCGGGCCGGTGGACGCGAGCCCGACACGACGATCCTCGAGGACGACGTGCTGGTGCCCGCGGCGGGCATCCTCGACGTGCTGGACAACTACGCGTTCGTGCGCACCAGCGGCTACCTGCCCGGGCCCGACGACGTGTACGTCTCGCTGTCGATGGTCCGCAAGTACGGCCTGCGGCGCGGTGACGCGCTCGTCGGCCAGGTGCGCCAGCCCCGCGAGGGCGAGCGCAAGGAGAAGTTCAACCCGATGGTCCGCATCGACAGCGTCAACGGCGCCGACCCCGACGCGGCCAAGAGCCGGGTGGAGTTCTCCAAGCTCGTCCCGCTCTACCCGACCGAGCGGTTGCGCCTCGAGACGACCCCGGACAACCTGATCGGTCGCGTCATCGACATCGCGGCCCCGGTCGGCAAGGGGCAGCGCGGTCTCATCGTGTCCCCGGCCAAGGCGGGCAAGACGATGATCATGCAGTCGATCGCCAACTCGATCACGACCAACAACCCCGAGGTGCACCTGATGGTGGTCCTCGTGGACGAGCGGCCCGAGGAGGTCACCGACTTCCAGCGCTCGGTCAAGGGCGAGGTCATCTCGTCGACCTTCGACCGGCCGGCGTCGGACCACACGATGGTCGCCGAGCTGGCGATCGAGCGGGCCAAGCGCCTGGTCGAGCTGGGGCACGACGTCGTCGTGCTCCTCGACGGCATCACCCGACTGGGCCGCGCCTACAACCTGGCGGCACCGGCCAGCGGCCGGATCCTGTCCGGCGGCGTGGACTCGGCAGCGCTGTACCCGCCGAAGAAGTTCTTCGGCGCCGCCCGCAACATCGAGAACGGCGGCTCGCTGACGATCCTCGCCACGGCACTGATCGACAGCGGTTCGAAGATGGACGAGGTCATCTTCGAGGAGTTCAAGGGCACGGGGAACATGGAGATCCGGCTGCGCCGCGACTTCGCGGACCGGCGCCTCTTCCCGGCCATCGACGCCGTGCAGTCCGGCACCCGCCGCGAGGAGCTCCTGATGAGCAAGGAGGAGCTGCAGATCGTCTGGAAGCTGCGCCGCGTGCTGTCCTCCCTGGACCACCAGCAGGCCCTCGAGCTGCTCCTCGAGCGGCTGCGGAAGTCGCAGACGAACATCGAGTTCCTGATGCAGGTGCAGAAGACGACACCCACGGCGAACGGCGGGCGCGAGGACTGACGGACCGCAGCACGCCGGGCGAGGGAGATGACGGGTCGGGCCCGGTCATCTCCCTCCGCCCACGGCCCCGGGGGGCTAGGCTGCGTCGCACACCTTCGGAAGGGGAACGTGAGTGGCTCGGATCCTCGTCGCGGACGACGACGTCGACATCCGCGAGCTCGTGGAGTTCAAGCTCTCCACGCTCGGGCACGACGTGGTGGCGGTGTCGGACGGCGCGGCCGCGATCGACGCCTGCCAGGCGGAGCGACCCGACCTCGCGGTGCTCGACGTGATGATGCCGGGCGTCTCCGGGCTCGACGCGATCCGGGCGATCCGGGCCGATCCCTCGCTCGCTGACCTCCCCGTCATCCTGCTCACCGCCCGGGCCCAGGAGTCCGACGTCGAGACCGGCTTCGACTCCGGGGCGGACGACTACATCACCAAGCCGTTCAGCCCGCGCGAGCTCGCCTCGCGCGTGCAGGCGTTGCTCACCCGCTCGGGCTGAGACGGAGGCCCACCTCCTCGGTTTCGGGGACCGGGGGGCCGCGGGCGCTGTACCCTCCGAGCAGGGTGTGGGGGCACCGGGGGGTGAGTCATGGGATCAGGGCGGCCGGTTGCGCGGCTCGTGTCGCCGGTCATCGTCCGGCTCGGCGTGATGGCGGCGCTGATGGCGGCGATCGCCGTGCTCGGTGTGGTCCTCTCGACCGCTGCGGTCAACTACCTCACCCACGAGCTGCAGCCGGCGGCTGCGGCCAACCAGAACGTCTACCAGGACCTCACCGACATGTCGGCGGCGGTCGAGGCGTGGTCGAGCACCGGCTCCGTCGCCGCGAAGGACGACTACGAGCAGGCGCTCGTGCGGCTGCCGGCCGACCAGCAGCGGGTGCGCCAGTTCGCCGCCGGTGACAACGAGCTCGAGCTGCTCGTCCTGCGCCAGGAGCGGGCCGCGCGGGACTGGATCACGGGGTACGCCTCGCCGCGCATGCAGGCAAAGGGCGGCACCCCGGCGACGCCGCAGCAGGTGCGCAGCGGGTCCCAGCTCTTCAACTCCGTCCGCAGCGCGCACCAGGCCACGACGGAGGCGTTCGACAGCCGGGTGCGGCAGGCGAGCACCGACGCGTCGTTCCGCCTCAAGGGCACGATCCTCGCGGTGGTGCTGCTCGCGATCGTCGCCTGGTGGCTGGTGTCCCGGTCGCGCCGGCGGCTCACCGCCGAGCTGACCCAGCCGCTGCTCGACCTCGAGGCGGTCGTGCAGCGGATGGCCCTGGGTGACCACGAGGTCCGGGCACAGCAGACCGGGCCCAAGGAGGTGCGGGCGGTCGCGTCCGCCCTCAACGAGTTCGCCGACGGACAGGCGCGCGCCCGGGCGGTCGAGGGCCGGATCCAGACCGAGCTGCGGACGCTGGACACCGCGCGGGACGACTTCGTCTCCAACGTGTCCCACGAGCTGCGCACCCCGCTGACGACGATCGCGGGCTACCTCGAGATGGTCGCGGAGGAGTTCGACGGCCAGCTGCAGCCGCGCCACGAGAAGATGCTCGAGGCCACCCGGCGCAACGTCACCCGCCTCAAGCAGCTGATCGACGACCTCCTGGCGCTCTCGCGCGCCGAGGGCTGCGACTCGGACATGGAGCCGGTGGACCTGGCCCTGCTGGTGCGCGAGGCGGTCACCGACGTGCGGATCACGGCGGCGCGCCGGGGCATCCACCTCCACGTGGACACCCCCGAGGCCGTCGTCCCGGTGCTGGCCGACCGCGCGATGCTGCACCGCGCCTTCTGCAACGTGCTGACCAACGCCGTGAAGTTCAGCGACCAGAACGGCAGCGTGGAGGTCGCGCTGCGCACGACCGGGACGGTCGCCGAGGTCTCGGTCGCCGACCACGGCATCGGCATCCCGGCCGCCGAGATCGACCGGCTGGGCACCCGCTTCTTCCGGGCGTCCAACGCCGTCCACAACGAGATCGCCGGCACCGGGCTGGGGCTGCGCATCATGCAGACGATCATCGACCGCCACGACGGTGACGTGGTGATCGACTCGACCGAGGGCGAGGGGACCACCGTGTCCGTCCGCCTCACCCTGCAGCCCGACGAGGTACCTGCCCCGCCGCTCCACGAGCTCGTGGACGCCGAGGAGGTCCTGGGGACCGACCCCGGGGACGACCTGCGGCCCGGGGCCGCGGAGATCGACCCGACGCTGCCGCGGATCGTCCCGGCCTTCCCGCGCCGCGGCTGAGTGGACCCTTCCGAGGGGAACAACACCGATTACCGCGGCGTTGGGAGACATGACACAATCGTGCGCTGGCTCCGGTTCACGCCCGCCCACCGTGGGCGCGGCGACCCGGCGGCCCTGGAAAGGACAGCCATGAAGAAGGACATCCACCCGGAGTACGTCGAGACCCAGGTGACCTGCACCTGCGGCAACTCGTTCACCACCCGCAGCACCGCGACCTCCGGCACCATCCACGCCGACGTCTGCTCGCAGTGCCACCCGTTCTACACCGGCAAGCAGAAGATCCTCGACACCGGCGGCCGCGTCGCCCGCTTCGAGGCCCGCTACGCCAAGAAGGCCGCTGACGCCAAGAAGTAGCTCCGACCGAGCGCCGGTTCCTGCCCACGGGCAGGGCCGGCGCTTTGTCTGTCCCCAGCTGCGCCACCCGGGAGGGGTGCTGTGTTCGAAGCCGTCGAGGGCATGCTCGCCGAGCACGCCGAGCTCGAGACGCGGCTGGCCGCGCCCGAGACCCACGCCGACGCGCGCCTGGCCAAGCGCCTCAACCAGCGGTACGCCGCCTTGTCGTCGATCATCGACGCCTACCGCGAGTGGCAGCAGCTCGGTGACGACATCGAGGCCGCCCGGGAGCTCGCCGCCGAGGACCCCGAGGACGCGGCGTTCGCCGAGGAGGCCGAGGCCCTGGGCCCCCGGCGCCACGAGGCCGAGGAGCGGCTGCGCCGGCTGCTGGTCCCGCGTGACCCGGCCGACGACAAGGACGCGATCCTCGAGGTGAAGTCCGGTGAGGGCGGCGAGGAGTCCGCCCTGTTCGCCGGTGACCTGCTGCGCATGTACACGCGGTACGCCGAGGCGCGCGGCTGGAAGGTGGAGGTCCTCGACGCGGCCGAGTCCGACCTCGGTGGCTACAAGTCCGTCACCGTCGCGGTGAAGGCCAAGGGCACCCCCTCACCCGGCGAGGCGCCGTACGCCCTGCTGAAGTTCGAGGGCGGGGTGCATCGCGTCCAACGGGTGCCGGTCACCGAGTCGCAGGGGCGCGTGCACACCAGCGCCGCCGGCGTCCTCGTGCTGCCGGAGGCCGAGCAGGTCGACGTCCAGGTCGATGAGAACGACCTGCGCATCGATGTCTTCCGCTCCAGCGGACCCGGCGGCCAGAGCGTCAACACCACGGACTCCGCGGTGCGGATCACCCACCTGCCGACCGGCATCGTCGTCAGCTGCCAGAACGAGAAGTCCCAGCTGCAGAACAAGGAGCAGGCGCTGCGCATCCTGCGGTCGCGGCTGCTCCAGGCCGCCCAGGAGGCGGCGGACGCCGAGGCGGGCGAGGCACGACGCAGCCAGGTGCGCACCGTCGACCGCTCCGAGCGGATCCGCACCTACAACTTCCCCGAGAACCGGATCTCCGACCACCGCACCGGCTACAAGTCCTACAACCTCGACCAGGTGCTCGACGGCGACCTCCAGCCGGTCCTCGACTCCTGCGTCGACGCGGACCTCGCCGCCCGCCTCGAGGCGCTCGAACAGTGACGACCCGCCGCGAGCTGCTCCGCGAGGCCGCGGCGCGGCTGCGCGATGCGGGGGTCGCCAGCCCCGATCACGACGCGGCAGAGCTCCTGGCCCACGTGCTCGGCACCACGCGCTCCCGGCTCGCGCTGGTCGAGCTCGTGGCGCCCTCGGCGGTCGAGGAGTACGACGGGCTGGTGACCCGCCGCGCGGCGCGGGAGCCCTTGCAGCACCTGACCGGGGTGGCGTGGTTCCGCCACGTCGAGCTCGCGGTCGGCCCCGGGGTGTTCGTCCCCCGGCCCGAGACCGAGCTGCTCGCCGGGTGGGCCGTGGAGCAGGCGGGCGACGGCTGCGTCGTCGTCGACCTGTGCACGGGTTCCGGTGCGGTCGCGAAGGCGGTCAAGGACGAGGTGCCGGGCGCTGACGTGCACGCCGTCGAGCTGGACGAGACGGCGTACGCCTGGGCCGAGCGCAACCTCGCCGGGACCGGCGTCGACCTGCGTCACGGGGACATGGCCACGGCGTTCGACGACCTCGCCGGCACCGTCGACGTCGTCACCTGCAACCCGCCCTACGTGCCGCTGGAGGCCTGGGAGTCCGTCGCGCCCGAGGCGCGCGACCACGACCCCCACCTGGCGCTCTTCTCGGGCGCCGACGGGCTCGACGCGATCCGCGTCCTCGAGCGCCGTGCCGCGGTGCTCCTGCGGCCCGGGGGAGTGGTGGGCTTCGAGCACGCCGACGTGCAGGGCGAGTCCGCGCCCGCGGTCCTGGCGGCGGCGGGGCGCTGGACCGACGTCCGCGACCACGCCGACCTGGCAGGTCGGGCGCGCTACACGACGGCCAGGCTGGCACGATGACTGCTGTGATGGCGACGTGAGCGAGCGGTACCCCACGAGCACCCCCGAGGAGCGGGAGGAGGCCGTCGAGGCGGCGAGCCTCGCCGTGCAGCGCGGTGACCTGGTCGTGATCCCGACCGACACCGTGTACGGCGTGGGTGCCGACGCCTTCGACCCCGCAGCGGTCCGCGGCCTGCTCGCCGCGAAGGGGCGCGGCCGCGACATGCCGCCCCCCGTCCTGGTGAGCGCCGCCACCACGCTCGACGCGCTCGCGACCCGCGTGCCGGCGTACGCGCGGGCGCTGGTCGAGGCGTTCTGGCCGGGTCCGCTGACGCTCGTGTGCCACCAGCAGACCTCGCTGCAGTGGGACCTCGGCGACACCCGGGGCACCGTCGCAGTGCGAATGCCCGACCACGAGATCGCGCTCGAGGTCCTCGAGCGCACCGGCCCGCTCGCGGTGAGCTCCGCCAACCGGACCGGCATGCCGGCCGCCACCGACGCGGACCAGGCCGAGGAGATGCTCGGCGACGCCGTCGCCGTCGTGGTCGACGGAGGTGAGGCTCCCGGCGGGGAGGCGTCCACGATCATCGACTGCACCGGTCCCCAGGGGCGCGTCCTGCGCCGCGGCGCACTGTCCGTCGCGCAGCTCGACGAGGTCCTCGCGCCGCTGGGCACGACGATCCTCGACGAGGGCTGAGCCGGGCGGCCATGCGGGAGTACCTCCTCGTCTTCCTCGTCGCCGCGGCGACGACCTACCTGCTCACGGTCATCGCCCGTGAGATCGCGCTGCGCACGGGCGCGGTGGCGAAGGTCCGGGACAGGGACGTCCACGCCGTGCCGATCCCCTACCTCGGCGGGCTGGCGATGCTCGGCGGACTGGTGGCGGCGTACGTCGTGGCGCGCGAGCTGCCCTTCCTCTCCCACAGCGGAGCCTTCGTCTTCCGCGACGCCGGCGTCGTGCTCATCGCCGGTGCACTGATCTGCGCGGTCGGGGTGCTCGACGACCTCTTCGAGCTCGACGCGCTCACCAAGCTCGGTGGCCAGGTGCTCGCCGCCGGGTTCCTCATCGCCTTCGGCATCCAGTACGTCTACGTGACCGGTCGCGACGGGACGCAGTACCCCCTCGACCCGGCGCAGGGGGCGTTGCTGACCGGCTTCATCGTGGTCGCCACCATCAACGCCGTGAACTTCGTCGACGGACTCGACGGTCTCGCCGCGGGCGTGGTGGGCATCGGCGCGGTGGCGTTCTTCCTCTTCTGCTACCAGCTCGCCAACATCAACAAGGTGTCCCTGGCGACCACCGGCGCGCTGCTCAGCGTCTCGCTGGCCGGGGCGTGCGCGGGCTTCCTCCCGCACAACTTCCACCCGGCCCGGCTGTTCATGGGCGACAGCGGGTCGATGCTCATCGGTCTGGTGCTCTCGGCCAGCGCGGTGACCCTCACCGGGCAGTTCAGCCCGGACCAGCTCAGCGCCGGCGCCGCCGGGTCGCAGGCGAGCCTGCTCCCGACGCTGCTCCCGCTGCTGCTGCCCATCTCGCTGCTCGTCGTGCCCATGCTCGACCTGCTGCTCGCCATCGTGCGGCGCACGCGAGCCGGCCGGTCGCCGTTCGCCCCCGACAAGCAGCACCTCCACCACCGGCTGCTCGAGATCGGCCACTCGCAGCGCCGGGCCGTCCTCATCATGTGGATGTGGGCGGCCCTGGTCGGTTTCGGCACCGTCTTGATGAGCCTGTACAGCGACGAGGCCTGGGTGTGGACCTCGCTGGCGGTGGCGACCGCGTTGGCCGTCGGGCTGACCTTCCTGCTCCCCAAGGTGCACCGCCCGCACGTGGTGCGGGCCGACGAGGGGTGACCACCGCGGCCGAGCCAGCCCGGCAGTGTCGGTGCCGGTCCGGTTTCGGCCGCCCGGACCGCTTGTGCTAGTTTTCACAAGCACCGATCAGCCACGACAGAACGGCCGCCGACATGACGACCGCGACCATCCGGACCACGAGAACGCCGCTGGCGAGTGGTCCTCGGGCCTGTGGTAGTTTCGCGCAGTCGCCGGACGTCGATGGCTGGGCCGTTTCCCGTGCCCGCCTCGCCGGCGAATTCCTGCCTGCCGACGACGATGGCGACGAATGGGACTTGGGTGGATGGTCGATGAGCGCTCCGACGCGGGTCTGCGTGGCCGCGACCTCATCGGTCTCGGAGGCCTCCTGGCCGGTGCCGTCGTCGTCGGGATGGTCGTCGGCTACCTGGTCGACGACGCCCTCGGCTCGGCGCCCGTCGGGGTCCTGGTCGGCATCGGCCTGGGCATCCTCGGCGCCTGCGTCGGCTTCGTCGTCAAGGTCCGTGCCGCCCTGCGAGGGTGAGCGCCCGTGAGCCTGGCTGACACGAGCACCGAGATGAGCGACCCGATGACCGAGCCCAGCAAGCCCAGCCTGTGGCGGGTGGTCCGCGACCAGCGCAAGATCGAGCTGGTCGGACTGGGCCTGGTGGTCGCGAGCTTCTGGATCGTCGGCCAGCTCGGGGAGTGGACCCTCGCCGGCTGCATCGCCGGCGGCGTGCTGCTGGGGCTCGCCAACCACCTCGCCACCGAGTACTGGCTGCTCAAGACCATCTCGTCGGGTGAGCAGCCCACGCGCAACCAGATGATCGCCTCGACGATCGTCCGCCTGACCGTCCTCACGGTGGTCGCCGTCGGGGTCTGCGTGATCTTCTGGCCCGAAGGCATCGGGCTGCTGCTCGGCCTGGCCATCTTCCGGCTCATCGCCCTGGTGATGACCACCATCCCGCTGCTGAAGGAGCTGAAGAACCCATGACCGGCCTCCTGCCGCTCGAGTCCGAGATCAAGATCGGTGAGCACGACCAGGTCACCTGGCACGGGATGACCTTCAACATGGACACCATCTACTCCACGATCGTGGCCGGTGCCCTCGTGCTGATCCTCGGCTTCTGGGTCCGCCACCAGATGAAGAAGACGACCGAGGACCACGTCCCGACGAAGCTCCAGATCCTGTGGGAGGCCGTCGTCGGCGAGGTCAACAAGCAGGTCTCGGACAACCTGGGCAAGGTGCACCCGTTCGTCGCGCCGCTGGCGATCGCACTGTTCTTCTTCATCCTGATCGCGAACTGGCTCGAGCTCATCCCCACCGAGCTCAACCACGACACGCACCTGCTGCCGGCGCCGACCGCCGACACCAACCTGACCTACGCCCTCGCGACGGTCACGATGGTCAGCGTCTGGGCGTACGGCATCCGGTCCAAGGGCACCCGCGGCTACTTCAAGCACTTCACCGAGCCGTTCCCGGTCCTGCTGCCGCTGAACATCCTCGAGGAGCTGATCAAGCCGATCACGCTCGCGCTGCGACTCTTCGGCAACATCTTCGCCGGCGGCATCATGCTGGCCCTGATCGGCATGATCCCGATCTACGCGTTCTGGGCGCCCAACATCTTGTGGAAGGCGTTCGACATGGTGATCGGCGCCATCCAGGCCTTCATCTTCGCGCTGTTGACCGTCCTGTACTTCGCGATGGCCGGAGCCGGCCACGAGGAGCACGAGCTCCACGAGGAGTTCCAGGAGGAGGAGCGCCGCAAGAAGGCCGAGGCCGAGGCCGCACACGCGGACGAGGCCGCCCCCGTTCCAGCGCACTGACCCACCCGGGTCGGGCGTCGACAGAGGTAAACACCAGCGCCACTCCCCGGCGCGACAACAAGGAGAGAAGATCACAATGGCAGTAACTGACTCCGCCATCACCACCGCTGGTGCGTTCGTCGGCGGCGGTATCGCCCTCGCCGGTGGCGCGATCGGTGCCGGCATCGGTGACGGTCTGGCCGGTTCGTCGTACATCGAGGGTGTCGCCCGTCAGCCCGAGGCCCAGGGCCGCCTGCAGACCATCTTCTTCCTGACGGTGGGTCTGGTCGAGGCGATGTTCTTCATCAACCTGGCCTTCATGGCGCTGTTCGTCTTCGTCCTCGGCTGACCGAGGGCCCCCGCGCTCTCGTCAGACCCAAGCAAAGGAACCCACGATGGCAAGCGTTGCGATCACTCCCATGGAGAGCAACTTCCTCGTCCCGAACGCCACGTACTTCGTCGAGCTGGCGGCGTTCGTGCTGCTGCTGTTCCTGCTGGCCAAGTACGTCATCCCGCCGATCAACCGCGCGATGACGGCCCGGCAGGACGCGATCCGTGCCGAGTTCGCCGAGCTGGACGAGGCCAAGTCCGAGGCCAGCAAGGCCGAGGAGGAGTTCAAGTCGCAGATCGCCGACGCGCGCCACGAGGCCGCGCGGATCCGCGAGGAGGCGCGTGAGCAGGGCGCCCAGATCATCGCGGAGATGCGGGAGCAGGCGCAGGCCGAGGCGGCCCGCATCGTCGAGCACGCCCACGTGCAGATCGACGCGGACCGCAAGGCGGCCATGGCCCAGCTGCGCGGCGAGGTCGGCACGCTCGCGACCACGCTCGCCGGCCGGATCGTCGGGGAGTCCCTCGACGACGACGTGCGGCAGAGCCGCGTCGTCGACCGGTTCCTCTCGGAGCTGGAAGGCGCCAGCTGATGGATCTGCGCGGAGCCTCCGCCGACTCCTACGCGGAGCTGGCAGGCGACCTGCGGGGCGGCCTCCGGGCCGGGTCGCACGCGGAGCAGGTCGCCGGTGAGCTGTTCACCGTCGCCCAGGTGCTGCGCGACGAGCCGGCGCTGCGCCGCGTCGCCACGGACGCCTCGCTGGCGGCCGAGCCCCGGCAGGGCCTGGTCCGCCAGGTCCTCGAGGGCAAGGTCGACGGCACCACCTTGGACCTGGTCGTGCAGGCGGCCGGGCTGCGGTGGACCGCGAGCCGCGACCTCCCCGACGCGCTGGAGGGACTCGGCGAGCTCGCCGTCGTCCGCTCCGTCGGCGACCAGGCCGACCGGCTGGCCGACGAGGTGTTCTCCCTCAGCCGCACG
Organism: Nocardioides sp.; assembly: GCA_020636915.1. Classification (GTDB taxonomy): domain Bacteria; phylum Actinomycetota; class Actinomycetes; order Propionibacteriales; family Nocardioidaceae; genus Nocardioides. Next base: position 60,538 of record JACJWV010000004.1, on the reverse strand, counting down.
GTGACGTCCGCCCCCGAGCTGCGCGACGCGCTCTCGAACCCGGGCCGCACCCGGGCCGACAAGGAGCGGCTGCTCGACGACCTGCTCGGCGACAAGGTGCTCCCCGCGACCCTGGCGCTGGCCAAGCAGGCCCTGGCCGGGACCCACCGCACGGTCACCGCCGCGCTCGAGCACTACCGTCGGGTGGCGGCCGAGGCCCAGGGCGAGTACGTCGCCACGGTCCGGGTCGTCGCGCCCCTCAACGAGGGCGACCGCAACCGACTCACCACGGCGCTGAGCCAGCAGTACGGCCGCGAGATCCACGTCAACGAGATCGTCGACCCCACCGTCCTCGGCGGCATCCGGGTCGAGATCGGTGACGACGTGATCGACGGAACCGTCTCCAGCCGCCTCGACGACGCCCGGCGCAAGCTGGTCGGCTGACCACACCCCGCCCCGAGACCACGACTTCAGTAGAGACAAGAGAGTAGGGACAACGATGACGGAGCTTTCGATCCGTCCGGAGGAGATCCGCGACGCGCTGCAGAAGTACGTCGCCGACTACCAGCCCGAGGCGGCCAGCAAGGAGGAGGTCGGCACCGTCGCGCAGGCCGGTGACGGCATCGCGCGCGTGAGCGGTCTGCCGTCGGCGATGGCCAACGAGCTCCTCGAGTTCGAGGACGGCACGCTCGGGCTCGCCCTGAACCTCGACACCCGCGAGATCGGTGTCGTCATCCTCGGTGACTTCGAGGGCATCGAGGAGGGCCAGACGGTGCGCCGGACCGGGGAGATCCTCTCCGTCCCCGTGGGCGACGCCTTCCTGGGCCGCGTCATCGACCCGCTGGGCACCCCGATCGACGGCCTCGGCGAGATCGAGTCCGACACCCGTCGCCCGCTGGAGCTGCAGGCGCCGACCGTGATGCAGCGCAAGTCGGTGCACGAGCCGCTCGCGACGGGCATCAAGGCGATCGACTCGATGACGCCGATCGGCCGTGGCCAGCGCCAGCTGATCATCGGCGACCGCTCTACCGGCAAGACGACGATCGCGATCGACACGATCATCAACCAGAAGCAGAACTGGGAGTCGGGCGACCCGACCAAGCAGGTCCGCTGCATCTACGTCGCCATCGGTCAGAAGGGCTCGACCGTCGCCGCGGTGCGCGGTGCCCTCGAGGAGGCCGGCGCGCTGGAGTACACCACGATCGTGGCGTCCCCGGCGTCCGACAGCGCGGGCTTCAAGTACCTCGCGCCGTACACCGGCTCGGCCATCGGCCAGCAGTGGATGTACGACGGCAAGCACGTCCTGATCATCTTCGACGACCTGACCAAGCAGGCCGAGGCCTACCGCGCCGTGTCGCTGCTGCTGCGCCGCCCGCCGGGCCGTGAGGCCTACCCGGGCGACGTCTTCTACCTGCACAGCCGGCTGCTCGAGCGCTGCGCCAAGCTGTCCGACGACATGGGCGCGGGCTCGATGACCGGCCTGCCGATCATCGAGACCAAGGCGAACGACGTGTCGGCGTACATCCCGACCAACGTCATCTCGATCACCGACGGCCAGATCTTCCTGCAGTCGGACCTGTTCGCGTCCAACCAGCGTCCGGCGATCGACGTCGGTGTGTCGGTCTCCCGCGTGGGTGGCGCGGCCATGACCAAGGCGATGAAGTCGGTCACCGGCTCGCTCAAGGTCGACCTCGCGCAGTTCCGCGCGATGGAGGCGTTCGCGATGTTCGCCTCCGACCTCGACGCGGCCTCGCGGCAGCAGCTCGACCGCGGCCAGCGCCTGATGGCGCTGCTCAAGCAGCCGGCCTACTCGCCGTACCCGCTGGAGGAGATGACCGTCTCGCTGTGGCTCGGCACCACCGGTCGCCTCGACCGCGTGCCCACCGAGGACGTGCTGCGCTTCGAGCGTGAGTTCCTCGACTTCCTGCGCCGCTCGCACGACGGGATCCTCTCCTCCATCCGGGAGACCCAGAAGTTCGAGGACGACACCGCCTCCTCCCTGGACAGCGCCTACGACTCCTTCCTGGACCAGTTCGAGACCTCCGACGGCGGCTCGATCAAGGTCGGGCACGAGCCCGAGGCCGAGGCCCTGGAGGACGACGAGGTCGAGCAGGAGCAGATCGTCAAGCAGAAGCGAGGCTGAGGTAGCTCATGGCTGTATCGCTGCGTGAGTACCGCGCGCGGATCAAGTCGACGGAGTCGATGAAGAAGATCACGCGTGCCATGGAGCTCATCGCTGCGTCTCGCATCATCAAGGCGCAGCAGCGGGCCCAGTCGGCCGCGCCGTACGCCCGTGAGCTGACCCGTGCGGTGTCGGCGGTGGCGACGTACTCCAACGTCGACCACCCGCTGACCCAGGAGCCGGAGAACCCGACCCGGGCCGCCGTGCTCATCGTCACCAGCGACCGCGGTCTGGCCGGTGCCTACTCCTCCAGCGTGCTCAAGGAGGCCGAGCGTCTCGCGGAGCGGCTGCGCGAGGAGGGCAAGGAGATCCAGACCTACATCTGCGGTCGCAAGGGCGAGGCGTACTACAAGTTCCGCGACCGCCCCGTCGTCGCGTCCTGGACGGGCTTCTCCGACCAGCCGTCCTACGAGGCGGCGCACGAGATCGGCACGACCCTGATCGACGCGTTCCTCGACAAGGACGGTGAGCACGCGGTGGACGAGGTCCACGTGGTGTTCACGCGGTTCCGCTCGATGCTCGTCCAGGAGCCGACCGACGTGCGGCTGCTGCCGCTGGAGGTCGTCGAGGGCGAGGAGAAGCCGGAGAACGGCGACGTGCTGCCGCTCTACGAGTTCGAGCCCTCCCCGGAGGCGGTGCTCGACGGGCTGCTGCCGCAGTACGTCCAGAGCCGGATCTTCTTCGCGTTGCTCCAGGCGGCCGCGTCGGAGCTCGCGGCCCGGCAGAAGGCCATGAAGTCCGCGACGGACAACGCCGACGAGCTCATCAAGAAGTACACACGGATCGCCAACCAGGCCCGTCAGGCCGGCATCACCCAGGAAATCAGCGAGATCGTCGGAGGCGTCAACGCGCTCGCCGACGCCCAGAGCGGGGAGTGAGTGAAGGACATGACTGCAACGATCGAAGAGACCCAGGAGACCGGGTCGGCGGCCGTCGGCCGCATCGCCCGAGTGATCGGCCCGGTCGTCGACGTCGAGTTCCCCGTGGACTCGATGCCGGAGATCTACAACAGGCTCGAGACCCAGCTCGAGCTCGGTGGTGAGTCCTCGACCCTGTCGCTCGAGGTCGCCCAGCACATCGGCGACGGGATGGTCCGCGCCATCTCCCTGAAGCCGACCGACGGCCTGGTCCGCGGCGCCCAGGTGACCGACACCGGCGGCCCCATCACGGTGCCGGTCGGCGACGCCACCCTCGGCCGGGTGTTCAACACCCTCGGCGAGTGCCTCAACCTCGAGGAGGGCGAGACGCTCGACGTGAAGGAGCGGTGGGGCATCCACCGCAAGGCGCCGGCGTTCGACCAGCTGGAGTCGAAGACCCAGATGTTCGAGACCGGCATCAAGGTCATCGACCTGCTGACGCCGTACGTGCAGGGCGGCAAGATCGGCCTGTTCGGTGGCGCGGGCGTGGGCAAGACCGTGCTCATCCAGGAGATGATCGCGCGCGTCGCCAAGGACCACGGTGGTGTGTCGGTGTTCGCGGGCGTCGGCGAGCGCACCCGTGAGGGCAACGACCTGATCGTCGAGATGGACGAGGCCGGCGTCATCGGCCAGACCGCCCTGGTCTTCGGCCAGATGGACGAGCCGCCGGGCACCCGGCTGCGCGTCGCGCTGTCCGCGCTGACGATGGCGGAGTACTTCCGCGACGTCCAGAGCCAGGACGTGCTGCTCTTCATCGACAACATCTTCCGGTTCACCCAGGCCGGCTCGGAGGTGTCGACCCTGCTCGGCCGGATGCCCTCGGCCGTGGGCTACCAGCCGAACCTGGCCGACGAGATGGGCACGCTCCAGGAGCGGATCACGTCGACCCGTGGCCACTCGATCACCTCGATGCAGGCGATCTACGTGCCGGCGGACGACTACACCGACCCGGCGCCGGCCACGACCTTCGCGCACCTCGACGCGACGACGGAGCTGTCGCGCGAGATCGCGTCGCTCGGCATCTACCCGGCCGTGGACCCGCTGACCTCGACCTCCCGGATCTTGGACCCGCAGTACATCGGCCAGGCCCACTACGACTGCGCGATCCGCATCAAGCAGATCCTGCAGCGCAACAAGGAGCTCCAGGACATCATCGCGATCCTCGGTGTCGACGAGCTCTCCGAAGAGGACAAGATCATCGTGTCCCGCGCTCGCCGCATCCAGCGGTTCCTGTCGCAGAACACCTACGTGGCCAAGCAGTTCACCGGCATCGAGGGCTCGACCGTCCCGGTGTCGGAGACCATCGAGGCGTTCAACAAGATCGCGGACGGCGAGTACGACCACGTGGCCGAGCAGGCCTTCTTCATGTGCGGCGGTCTGGACGACGTCGAGCAGAAGTGGGCTGACATCCAGAAGAACCTCTGAGGTCCCGCTGATGGCTGACAACGACCAGCTCCAGGTCGAGCTCGTGGCGGCCGACCGGACCGTGTGGTCCGGTCAGGCCTCCATGGTCGTCGCGAAGACCGCGGACGGGGACATCGGCATCCTGCGCAACCACATGCCGGTGCTCTCGCTGCTGGTCGACGGGGTCGTGGAGATCACGCCGGTCGACGGCGAGAAGATCTTCGGCGCCGTCGACGGCGGGTTCCTCTCGGTGGCCAACAACCGCGTCTCGATCCTGTCGCAGTTCGCGCTGCTCTCGGACGAGATCGACGTGGACCAGGCCCGGGCCGAGCTCGAGTCGGCGCAGGCCGACTCCGACGCGGACGACGCGGCCGACCGGGTGCGTCGCGCGGAGGCGCGGATCCGCGCGTACGAGCGCGCTTCCTGACACCACCCGGGGTCCGCAGGACGGACCCACCCGGACACCGCACCCGCAGGGGCGCCCGCTAGGGTGAGCACCCCTGCGGGTGCGAGTCTGGTGGAGGGCGTTGGATGCCGGTGTGGCAGTGGCTGCTCGACTCGGCCGGCGTGCTGCTCGCCCTCCTCGTCTGTCTGGCCGTCGGCCTCGTCCTCCGTCGCCGTCTGCTATCCCGCCACGGCGGCACCTTCGAGCTCAGCTATCGCGTCCGGTCCTCACACCCCGGGCGCGGTTGGCTTCTGGGCCTGGGCCGCTACTCCGGGGAGTCGCTGGAGTGGTTCCGCTACTTCTCGCTGTGGCCCCGGCCCAAGCGGGTGTTGACCCGCTCGCGGCTGACCTTCACCGGCCGGCGCGACCCCGAAGGACCCGAGCAGCTCTCGCTCTACCCCGACCACGTGGTCATCTCGTGCACGACCCCCGACGGCGTGGTCGAGCTCGCGATGTCGCCGGCCTCGCTGATGGGCTTCCAGTCGTGGCTCGAGGCCGGGCCGCCCGGGACCGACTGGACCCGGACGACCCGGCCTCGCTGACCTCGTCGATCCGCCGTCAGGCCTGGGGCCGACCGCCCTCGTAGAGGCGCGGGATGCGGTGGTTCGCCGCGAAGACGCCGTGCGGGTCGACGGCGCTGCGGATGCCGGTGAGCTGCGTCCACCTGTCCTCGGCGAAGATCGACCGGGCGTCGATCGGGTTCTCGGCGAAGTTGGAGTACTGCCGGCCGTTGTCGAACGGCGCCAGCGCCTGGCTGAGCCGTACGGCGTCGGCGTGCGCCTGGGCGCCCATCTCCGGGGTCATCGCCATGCCGCCGCCGAAGGTGAGGAACTGCGCGTCGAGCCGGTCCAGCACGCCACCGCCCTCGTGCGGGCGGCCCAGCGCGCCGCCGAGTTGGCGGAGCTCGGCCATCAGCAGCGAGCTCGTGGCGTCCGGCCCGGCCTCGGCGATGAACGCATCGACCGCGGCGTCCGGGAACGACGACAGCATCGCCGAGTCGGACGCGAACGGGGCACCGCCCTCGGGGTCCATGTGCAGCCGCACCAGCGACTTCGCCGGGACCCGGGCGAAGGTGTCCATGAAGGGTCGCAGGGCGCGCAGCCCCGCGATCAGCTCCTCGCCGCGCTCGTCGGAGCCGAGCACGGCCCCGTCGATGACGACCAGCTCCTGGCCGCGGAGGAAGTCCGGCAGGTCCGGCATGTCGGGCAGCCGCATCGCGCGGAACGAGGTGGTGATCTCGTCCGGGGCTCCCGGCGCCCACGCGGCCCACTCGCGCAGCACCGGCTCGATGTCGGTGAGCTGCCACATGAGCATGCCGGCGTACGCCGTCTGGATGTCGAACATCTTGAACTCCAGCGCGGTGACCACGCCGAAGTTGCCGCCGCCGCCGCGGACCGCCCAGAAGAGCTCGGCGTTGGTGTCGGCGTCGGCGCGGACCAGGCTGCCGTCGGCGACGACGAGCTCGACGGCGGTGAGGCTGTTGGCGGCGAGTCCGAGCTTGCGGGCGTACCAGCCGATGCCACCGCCGAGGGAGTAGCCGGCGATGCCGACGTCGGGTGAGGAGCCGTGCAGGACGGCTCGGCCGTGGGCGGCGGCCGCGTCGACGGCCGGCTCCCAGATGGCGCCGCCCTCGACCCGGACGATGCCGCGGACCGGGTCGGCGACCGCGGAGCCCATCTCGGACGTGCGGACGATGACGACGTCGTCGAGCCCCTGGGCGGCGAGCGGGCCGGCGTTGTGGCCCGTGCTCTGGGGCGCGACGCGCAACCCGGACTCGGTGGCGAGGCGCACCACGGTCGAGACCTCGGCCGCGGTGCGCGGGAAGGCCACGGCGGCGGGTCGCTGGTCGATCGCGAAGTTCCAGGCGACGCGGGCGGCGTCGTACCCGGGGTCGCCGGGAAGGTGGACGCGGCCGTCGAGGAAGCCCGAGAGGGCGTGGGCGGCCGGGATGCTCGGGGTGTCGAGCTCGATGGTCATGGGGGTGACTCCCTTGTCGATGTTTCGTCGGTGTTCGGTGGGACGACGGTGCCGCAGGCCACTTGGAGTCCTCTTCGAACCGACTTGGAGCGCGTTCGCGCCCGCGCGGCGCCCGGACTCCCTACCCTGAGCCCGTGGAGGTCTCGGTGCTCGGCCCGGTCGAGGTCGCGCTGGACGGGTCGCCCGTGGACCTCGGCACGCCGAAGCAGCGGGCGCTGGTCGCCGCGCTCGCGCTCTCGCGCGGCTGGCCGGTGTCGGTCGACGCGATCGTCGACCTGCTGTGGGGCGAGGCCGCGCCGCCCGGGGTGACCGCGACCCTCCAGGCCTACGTCTCCCAGCTGCGGCGGGTGCTGGAGCCCGACCGTCAGCGCCGCGCGCCGGCGACGGTCCTGGTGACCGTGGCGCCCGGCTACGCGCTCCGGGTGCCGGACGAGAGCGTCGACGTGCACCGGTTCGAGCAGGCCGTCTCCGGCGCCCACCGGCGGCTGCAGCCGGTGGGCTGGGGACGGTCGCCGCTCGACGCCGGGGCGCTCGCGGCGCAGGTCGCCGCGCTGGACGAGGCGCTCGGGCGGTGGCGGGGCACCCCGTACGCCGAGCTGGGGGACGCTGACGCGGCGGTGGCCGAGCGCGCTCGGCTGGAGGAGCTGCGGCTGGTCGCCCTGGAGGACCGGGCGGTCGCCGACCTGGCCCTGGGGCACCACGCGACGGTGGCGGCCGAGCTCGAGGCGCTCACGACCGCACACCCCCTGCGGGAGCGGCTCTGGGCGCTCCGCGCGCTCGCCCTGACCCGCTCCGGGCGGCAGGCGGACGCGCTCGACGTGCTCCGGCAGGTGCGCGAGGTGCTCGACGAGGAGCTCGGGCTGGAGCCGTCGGCGGAGCTGCGGGACCTGCAGACCGCCGTCCTGCGCCAGGACCCCGAGCTGGAGTGGGTGGCCCCGCCGCCCGGCGCCGAGCCGGCGGCCACGGTGGCGCCGGAGGTCGAGGCGCCCGCCCGGGCCGCGCCGGCGCCGCCGCCCGAGCAGGTCGCCCCGTGGCCGATGGTCGGACGGGATGCCGACCTCGAGTCGCTCGTCGACGTCGTGGAGGCGGCCGAGCGCGGGATCCCGTCCTACGCCGTCATCACCGGCGACCCGGGCATCGGCAAGTCGCGCCTGGTCGCCGAGCTCGCCATGCGGGCCCGGCAGCGGGGGATGCGGGTGCTGGTCGGTCGCTGCTCGCAGGACGACGGGGCTCCGCCGCTGTGGCCGTGGAAGACCGTGCTGGACGGGCTCGACGGGCTCGGGGCCAGGCTGCTCGACGAGGTGGCCGGCACCGACGACCTGGCGGCGCGCGAGGGCGAGGGCGGCCAGTTCCGGGCCTGGGAGTCGATCGCCGGCGCCGTGCGCGACGCCGCCCGCGACCTGCCCACCATGGTCGTGCTCGACGACCTCCACTGGGCGGACACCTCGACGCTCCGCGTCCTGCGGCTGCTCGCCGAGACGACCGACCGGGCCCGGTTGCTGGTCGTGGTCACCTGGCGCTCGCACCCGGAGCCGACCGGGACGCTCGCCGACGTGGCGGAGGCGCTCGCCCGGATGCACGCCCTCCGCCTGCAGCTCTCCGGCCTGCCGGCGGCCGAGGCGGCGGCCGTGTTCGCGGGTGTCACGAGTCGCGAGCTGGGGCCCGCGGAGGCCGCCGCCCTGCGCGAGCGCACCGACGGCAACCCGTTCTTCCTGGTCGAGCTCGCACGCCTGGCGGGGGAGCGGGGCGGAGGTGACGGCGAGCTCCCGACCGCCGTCACCGAGGTCATCAACCGCCGTCTGCTGCGGCTGCCCGAGCAGACCGTGACGGCCCTGCGCACCGCGGCTGTGATCGGCCGGCAGTTCGACACCCCCACGCTGGCCACGGTCACCGGCATCGACGAGGACGACCTGCTCGACGTCGTGGAGCCAGCCCAGGCCGCGGGCCTGGTGCGCGAGGACGGGATCGACCAGTTCCTGTTCGCCCATGCGCTGGTGCGCGACACGCTGCGCGCGCAGATGAGCGCCAGCCGCCGGGCGCGGGCGCACGCCCGGGTCGCCGAGGCCCTCACCGGGATCGCCGGCCGCGAGACCGAGGTCGCCCGGCACTGGCAGCAGGCCGGGCCGTCGTACGCCGACCGGGCCTGGCGGTCCGCCGCCGAGGCGGCGACGCTCGCCCGGCGGCTCTACGCCTACGACCAGGCCGCCGAGCTGCTCGAGTCGGCGCTGGTCTCGCTCGACGGCGACGCCCAGGCCACGCTGCGCGACCGGTACGACCTGCTCATGGCGCTGATCGAGGCCTACCGGTGGGCGGCGCAGCTCCCCGACCTGGTCGCCACCGTCGAGCAGGCGATCGTGGTGGGGAAGCAGCTGCGCGACCCGGAGGCCGTGGCGCGGGCCGCGATCGCCACGACGGAGGGCGTGCTGTGGCGCTCGGGGGAGCCGGGATCGGTCAACGCGGAGGTGGTCGCCGCGCTGCGCGGGAGCCTGGACCGGCTGCCCCCGGAGGACAGCGACCTGCGCTGCCGGACCATGCTGGCCCTCGCCAACGAGCTCTACGACACCGTCTCGTGGGCTGAGCGCCGGGCGCTGTGCGACGAGGGCCTGGCGATGGCACGCCGGCTCGGAGACCCGCTGCTGCTCATGTTCGCCTGCCAGGTCTGCTTCGTCGCGCTCTGGACGGCCGAGACCGCGGTCGAGCGGGTCGGGCTGGTCCGGGAGGCCCAGGAGCTGGCCCGCTCCACCGGCAGCGATCGCGCGTACGTCGTGTGCGCGACCCTGCACGCGGCCGTGCTGAGCGAGGTCGGGCGCGCCGAGGAGATGTGGACGGCGATCGCGACGGCCCGGGCGGCCGCGCAGGAGCAGCGGATCGCGTTCGGCGAGCTGGTGCTCGGTGGGCTCGAGATCCCGTGGCACGCGATGGCCGGGCGGTTCGACGAGTGCGAGCGGCTGCTGGCCGAGATCCACGAGCTGGGGCACCGGCTCTCCCACCACAACGTCGAGGAGAGCGCCGCCGCGTCGATGCTGGCGATCTGCCTGTGGGAGGGGCGGCCGGGCGAGATGGTGCCGGTCCTCGAGGCCTTCGACGAGACGGCGTACCCCTTCTCGGCGAGCGTCGCCGTCTACCTCTGGCGCGCTGGCGAGCAGGACAAGGCGCGGGCGGTGCACGCCGAGCGGGGGGCTCCGCTCGACCACGACAACGACATCTCGCTGCTGGCGTGGGCGCACGCCGCCGAGCTCGCGCTCTACCTCGGCGACCCGGCGCTGGCGGCCGGGGCCTACGAGCGGCTCGCGCCGCTGGCGGGGCTGAACACGTGCGCCGGGTCCTCGCTCGCGCTCGGCCCGGTCGACACCTACCTCGCGCTCGCGGCTGCGGCGGCGGGGGAGCGCGAGCTCGCGGCCCGGCACGCGGAGGACGCGCTGGCGCTCGCCGCGGCGTGGGACGTGCCGCTGGTGGCGCAGTGGCTGCGGGGTCTGCGCGCGTCGTACGGCTTCTGAGGCGGCCGGCGTCCCACGTCCTGGACCGGTCAAGAAACCGGCTTGGACTCTGGCCGCCCGATCGGCGAGGGTGGGACTCGTGCCGTCCCTGCTCCAGACCCGCAACGCGGTCGCCGCGAGCTTCGTCCTCAACGGCTTCTGCTTCGCGACCCTCGTGTCGCGACTGCCGGACGTCCGCAGCGGGCTCGGTCTCGACAACGGCGCCCTGGGGCTGCTGCTCCTCGCGATGGCGATCGGCTCGGTGGGCGCGCTGCCGGTGAGCGGGCGGCTCATCGACCGGTACGACGCCGCGACGGTGACCCGGCTCGGCGCCGTGCTCGTCGTGTGCGGCCTGACGGTCGCCGTCGCCGGCGTCGCGGTCGACGTGGTCGCGATCGCCGCCGTCGGGCTGTTCGTCAACGGCGTGGGCACGGCCGTGTGGGACGTCTCGATGAACGTGGAGGCGGCCGAGGTCGAGCGCCGCCTAGGTCGCACGATCATGCCGCGCTTCCACGCCGGCTGGAGCCTCGGCTCGTTCGCCGGCGCCCTGGTCGGCGTCCCGATGGCGGCCCTGCACGTCCCACTGCTCCTGCACGTGCCGGTGTTCACGGTGCTCGCCGCCCTGGCGACCTGGCGGGCGGCCGCGGCGTACCTCCCGCCCACCGTCGCACACGAGGACCGGCCGCCGGTGCGCTTCTCGCCCTGGCGGGAGCCGCGGACCCTCGCCATCGGGATCATGGTGCTGGCCTTCGCCCTGTCGGAGGGCTCCGCGAACGACTGGCTCGCGCTGGCCCTGATCGACGGCTACGACGTCCCGCACTGGGTCGGCGTCGCGGGCTACACCGTGTTCGTGACCTCGATGATGGCCGGGCGCCTGTTCGGGCCGGTGCTCCTGGACCGCTACGGCCGGGCGCCGATGCTCTGGGGGTGTGCCGGGGCCAGCCTGGCCGGGATCCTGCTCGTCGTCTTCGGCGCGGCCGGGGTCGTGGTCGCGCTGGGCATCGTGGTGTGGGGGCTCGGCGCCTCGCTCGGCTTCCCGGTCGGCATGAGCGCCGCGGCCGACGACCCGTTGCGGGCCGCCCGCCGGGTGAGCGCGGTCTCCACGATCGGCTACGCCGCGTTCCTCGCCGGCCCGCCGCTGCTCGGGCTGCTCGCCGACCACGTCGGCACCCTGCGGATGCTGCTCCTCGTGGCGGCGCTGATGATCCCCGCCGCGGTCACGGTGTTCGCCGCGCAGGAGCGCCGGGAGCAGGTCGCGGCGTGACCCGGCACCTGGAGCCGGGGGAGTTCGACCGGTGGTACGGGGGCTGGGACCCGCTCGACCCGACCACCGTCGGCGACTTCATGGCCGGCTTCGAACGGCCCTGGTGGATCATCGGGGGCTGGAGCATCGAGGCCTTCACCGGTGTGCCGCGCGCCCACGAGGACATGGACATCTCGATCCTCTCCAGCGACGCCGAGGCCTTCCGCGTGTTCCTCGGTGACCGCTGGACACCCTGGAACGTCGACGAGAGCTGGTTCCGACCCTTCGACGACCGCTTCCTCGACGTACGTCCCGACAGCCAGGTGTGGGTGCGCCGCGACGCGCGGTCGCCGTGGGTGCTCGACGTCCCGTTCACCCCCTCGACCGACGGACGGTGGACCAACAAGCGCCACCCGGCGCACACCGAGGACCTCGACGACGTCACCTGGGTCGCCCCGGACGGGCTGCGCTACGCCCGCCCGGAGGTCACGCTGATGTTCAAGGCGGCCCAGGCGCGGGACAAGGACCGCCGCGACGCCGAGGTCGCGCTGCCGTTGCTCGACGAACGCGCCCGCGGCTGGCTCGCCGACGCGGTCGGTCGGATGGACCCCGGACACCCCTGGGCGCGGTCCTGAGCTCGGCGCCCGGTGGCGGCAGGGCGACCGGCTGTGGAGGGCCGTGCAGAACCCGTCAGCCGCGGCGAGGCTCGCCGTCGTTGAGATCGAGCTGGCCCTCGTACGCGGGAGCGGTGATGCTCGGCTCGAGCTGGAGGTCCCAGCCGATCGAGATCTCGGGGTCGGCAGCCTGCTGCCGGTAGACCTTCAGGTCGGGGTCGCTGTCGATCGCCGCCAGGAGCGAGTCCTGGTCGCCGACGGCCGAGACCCGGTAAGGCTGGGAGTACGGCATGCCCTGGAGTATCACGGCGTTGCCCTCGCACGTGATCTCGGCAGTGCTGACCACCCGTTGGCCCTGCACCGTGACCGCGATCGCCCCGGCCTTCCACATCGCATTGACCACCGAGCGGATGTCCTGCTGGTGGACCACGAGGAAGTTCAGGTCGTGGGTGGTGGAGCTGATGACCTCCTCCGGGGCGTCGGAGAGGGTCACCGTCACCCCGGGCCCGGTGCGCGGCACCTGGCCGGCGGGATCCTGGAGCCTCTCGATCCGGCGCTGGTGGCGCTGCCCCTCGGGGTCGTCGGCGCGGCTGGGCGGCGCCTGAGAGGCGGCAGGCCCCGGGGGAGGTGCCGGCTGCGGGTCGTGCCCGCCTTCCTGCAGGGCCAGCAGGCCCACGACAGCGAGCACCACGATCGTGGCCGCGGCGACGAGCGGTGGCTCCCAGGCTCGACGGCTCGGCTGCCCGCCGTTGGACGCGTGGGAAGGCAACGAGGGCATCGGCGGCACGGCCAGCCGGTCGGCCACCTCGTGCAGCTCGCGGCTCAGGGTCTCCTCCATCTCGATCCCCATCTCAGGCCTCCTCTCCCTCGTGCGCGTGGGACCCGATCGCGGCCCGCAGTGCCTTCAGCGCGCGGTGCGCGGTGGACTTGACGTTGCCGGTCGAGCAGTCCAGCGTCTCGGCGATCTCGCGCTCACTGAGCTGCTCGTAGTACCGCAGCACGATCACCGCTCGCTGCCGCGGTGGCAGCGACGCCACGTGCGGCCACAGCTCGAGCCGGTCCTCGTGCCCCGAGCCGCCCGTTCGCGGCTCCGGTGGGGTGTCGGTCAACAGCTCGAACCTGCGTGACTTCGGCCGCCGTCCCGAGATGTAGAGGTTGGTCATCATGCGGCGCAGGTACGCCGCCGGGTGGTCGGCCCGGCTGACCTTGTCCCAGGTGCGGAAGGCCTGCACCAACGTCTGCTGGGCCAGGTCCTCCGCGTCGGCGTGGCTGCCGGCGAGCAAGTAGGCAGTTCGGTACAACCGCGGCCACGCGGAAGCGGCGTACTCCTCGAACGTCGGCGCATCCTGCGCATGTCTCTGGCTCGCGACCACCATCGAGCACCTCCTTCGCACCCCTGACGCGGGCCGCGCCGCGAAGGTTGCGTCCTGGACGGTGTCGGCTCAGGTGCGTCGCTCCGGGCCGCAGCCGGATTTCTGCGAAGCGGTGTTGACGGGCAGGGGTTGTGCGAGCAGTGCAACTACATCAAGCAAGCACCAGGCTGGACCGCCCGACCCGCCACCGGACCACCGAGCGGCCCCCACGTCGTGGAGACCCGCCTGCCGACGGGACATGTGGTCACGTCGACCGCACCCGCCCAGCCCCCACCGAGCCGACACCACGCCCGCCGGGTCGAGACCTACCTCACCGACCTCATCATCGAATGGGCCGCCTGACCGACAACGCGTCCCGACGGTGCTACGCCTCATGGCTCCCGAGGATCCTCGAACAGCGCCCGGATGTCATCGGCCGTGATGCCGGCGGCCGAGCCGCCGCCGCCGTCGATGACCTGGGCGAACAGCTCGGCCTTGCGGCCCTTCAGCTCGACCACCTTCTCCTCGATGGTGTCGTCGGCGATCAGCCGGTAGACGTGGACGTGCTGGGTCTGCCCGATCCGGTGGGCGCGGTCGACGGCCTGCGCCTCGGCGGCCGGGTTCCACCAGGGGTCGAGCACGAAGACGTAGTCCGCCTCGGTCAGCGTCAGCCCGACGCCACCGGCCTTGAGCGAGATGAGGAACACCGGGGCCAGGCCGGACCGGAACTCCTCGATGACGGCCGCGCGGTCGCGCGTCGTGCCGTCGAGGTACGTCGTGGCGATCCCCTCGCCGGCCAGTCGCGCCTCGACCCGCCGGAGGAACGACGTGAACTGGCTGAACACCAGCGCCCGGTGCCCCTCCGCGGTGATCTCGGCGACGTGCTCGACGAGGAGGTCGATCTTCGCCGAACCCACGGCGTCGTGCTCCGGGTCGACCAGGGCCGGGTCGAGGGCGAGCTGACGGAGCTTGGTCAACGCGCTGAAGATCGCCACCCGGTTGCGCTCGAAGTCCTCGACCAGGCCGAGGATGCGCTGCCGCTCCCTCGTGAAGTGGGCGTCGTAGATCTTCCGGTGCCGGGGCGCCAGCACCACCGGGAGCACCTGCTCCTGCTTCGGCGGCAGCTCGGCCGCGACCAGCTCCTTGGTGCGACGCAGCAGGAACGGCCGGATGCGCTGGCGGAAGCGCTGGAGCGCCGCCTCGTCCTTCTCCTTCTCGACGGGGCGGACGACGTGCTGGGTGAAGGCGCGCGGCCAGGGATAGAGCCCTGGGGTCGTGATGGACAGCAACGCCCAGAGCTCCATGAGGCGGTTCTCGAACGGCGTCCCGGTCACCGCGAGGCGGAAGGGTGCGTCGACCGAGCGCACGGCGCCGTAGGTCTTGCCGCGGTGGTTCTTGACCTGCTGGGCCTCGTCGAGCACCAGCCCGCCCCACCCGACGCCGGCGTAGCGCTCCTGGCCCAGCCGGAGGAGGGCGTACGTCGTGACGACGACGTCGGCCCCGGCGGCGACGGCCGCGACGTCGTCGGCGCCCCGGCGGATCGTGCGCACCCGCAAGTCAGGAGCGTGGCGGGCGGCCTCGGACTCCCACGCGGTCACGACACTGGTCGGCGCGACGACCAGGAACGGCCGGCCCTCGCCGGTCGACACCGCGTGGGACACCAGGGCCAGGACCTGGAGGGTCTTCCCGAGGCCCATGTCGTCGGCGAGGATCCCGCCGAGGCCGTGCTCCCACAAGAACGCCAGCCAGTGGAACCCGTCGCGTTGGTAGGGCCGCAGGTCGCTGACCAGGCCGGTGGGTTCGGGGCGGGGGAGGTCGACGAGGTCGCGCAGGGCCTGCGCGCGGCGGACCCACTCGGCGGCCTGGGCGTCGACGACGCCGAGGTCGGCCAGCTGTCCCCACACGCCGAGGTCGTGCCGACCCACGCTCAACCGGTCGCCGTCGGGCTCGCGGAGCTCGGCGGCGGCCCGGACCACCTCACGGAGGCGGTCGAGCTCGGGTCGGTCGGTGCGCAGGAACAGCCCGCTCGGCAGCACGAGGAACTCCTCGCCGCGCGTGAGGGCGGCCAGCACGTCGGCCAGCAGGAGTCGCTCGCCCTCGACGGTGATGGTCACCTCGAGGTCGAGCCAGTCGGTGTGCGGGTCGCCCGACTGCTCCCCGGCCCGCTCGCCGGGTGGCGCGGCCACGACGTCGAACGCGATCTGCGGGACCGCGTCGGTCTCGCGGAAGTCGGGCCGCTGCTCCTCGACGACCTCGAGGCCCTCGATCTCGCGCAGGGCGGGCAGGTCGTGGACGGCGAGGGCCAGCGCGTCGCCGCCGAGGAGCCGCTCGGCACGCAACAGGGCCTCGGGGACCCGCTCGAGGAGCTCCTGCTCGGCGGCGCGGTCACGCAGGCCGCCCATCCGTTCGCGGGACCCGAGCGGGCAGCGGTCCTCGCCGTACCGCCAGGACCAGCCCAGCTCGGCGTCCGTCGAGGAGTGCCAGGTCACGGTCAGCCCGAGCACGGGCGGCACCGGGTCGGGCACCGGGACCGACTCGTCGCTCGAGACGACCGGGACGACCCGGGCGAGCGGGGTCAGCATCCGGGTCAGGTCGGCCGTGTCGTCCGCAGGCACCTCGAGGTCGACCGTGGCCTCGACCATCCGCTGCAGCGAGGACGGGACCGGGTGGGTGGTGCCGGCCAGGGTGAGCACGCCGGCCTCGGAGACCAGCCCGACCGTGTGCCCGGGCGTTCCCACGACGAGCACCTCGGCTCCCCGCCACAGACGGCCGTCGTGACGCACGCCCACCCGGACGTCGAGACCGCCGTCGGTCCGGCCGGCGAGGTCGGCGACGACGTCGACCGGGGTGCGCAGGAGGCGGACGTCGCTGAGGCCGCCGGCCGGCACCAGGGTCACGCCCGCGTCGACGGCTCGCTGCAGGAGCGGCACCGCCCGCCGTCCGAGGCCGGTCACCGTGGCGTCGAGGTCGACGTGCCAGTAGGGCTGCTCGACCTGCAGCGCGGCGTGGAGGTCGCGCAGCGCGTCGAGCTGCTCGGCGGGATGGGCGGCTCCGGCGGAGCTGCGGCTCAGCGTGCGCCAGTCCGCGCCCGTCTTGACCCACCGTCCGCGCGACCCGCGCCGCACGGGTCGGATCTTGAGGACCGGTCCGCTGGGCCCCTGGTAGTAGTAGCCGCGCCGCTGCTCCTCGGGCCACACCTCGAGGGCGAGCGGGGTGAGGCGTGCCGGATCGCGGCGGTCCTCGACCGAGGCGATCTCATCGAGGACCCGGGCCAGCTGCTGGTGCCACGTCGCGGTCGGCGCCTCGGCGGGAGCGTCGTCGGGCGTCCCGAGCACCAGGGCGAGCGCCGCGCCGTGCTTGCAGTCGACGTGCACAGGGCAGGTGCAGGTGCTCGTGACCCACAGGTCGTCGCCGGCGAGCTCCGCGTAGAGCCGGGTGATGTACCGCGAGGGCAGGGTGCCGGAGACGACGGCGGACGCGACGACCGTGTCGTGGGTGAGCTTGGCGACCACGGGGTCGGACAGGCGCCCGTCGTGGACGTAGTCGATCGCACGCGAGAGCGTGACCACGTCGTAGACCTCGGCGAGGTTCGAGGGGGTGAGGGCGTCCAGGATCGTCATGACCCGGTCATGCTCGCAGGAGGGGCCGACCGTGCGCGCCGACTGTCCACAGGCCCGCCCGGAGAGCGGTGGCTACCGCTCGCCGCCCGGCACCCAGAGCACGTCGCCCTGCGCGCGGTTGGCGTGGCGGGCGAGGATGAACAGCAGGTCGGAGAGGCGGTTGAGGTAGGTGATGGCCAGCGGGTTCATGGAGCCGCCGTGCACGTCGTACGCCGCCCAGGCTGACCGCTCCGCGCGCCGGACGACGGTGCGGGCGACGTGCAGGTGCGCCGCACCGGGCGTCCCGCCGTTGAGGATGAAGGACCGCAGCGCCGGCAGGTCGGCGTTGTAGTGGTCGCACCATCCCTCGAGCCGGTCGACGTAGGCCTGCTCGATGCGCAGCGGCGGGTACTCCGGGTCCGCCACGACCGGGGTGCAGAAGTCGGCGCCGACGTCGAACAGGTCGTTCTGCACCGTGGTCAGCACCGCGACCACGTCGTCCTCGAGCCCTCCGGTGGCGACGGCCAGTCCGACGTGGGCGTTCGCCTCGTCCACGTCGGCGTACGCCGCCAGTCGCAGGTCGGTCTTGCGGGTGGTGCTCATGTCGCCGAGTCGGGTCTCCCCGCCGTCTCCGGTGCGGGTGTAGATCCGGGTGAGGTTGACCATGTGCCGAGGGTAGCCGCGGCGCGACACGCGGATTCTTCGTCGCGAGGAGGCAACCGATCGGGCGTGACGCGCGTCATAGTGGGTGTCAGACCCATGACGGTGGGAGCGACCGGGGCTTCTCAGGGCCCCGGGGACGGGGCAGCAACCATGGAGATCATCACCGACGGACCGACCCTTCTACTCGGCGGAGACTTCGACGTGCGCAGCACGTGGGAGGTCCGCACCGCCATCTACGAGCTCCTCGAGGGCCACGACGAGGACGTCGTCGTCGACCTCACCGACGTCGACACCATCGACCTGACCGCCCTGAAGGTGCTCGCGGTGGCCACCCGCCTCGCGACCCGGCAGGGACACCACCTCACGCTGCGCGGCTGCGGCCCCGCCGTACGCCGGATGCTGCACCTCTCGCGGCTCAGCCGTCTCGTGGAGGTGGAGCGCGCCGCCGCGTCCGCCTGACGTGTCGGATACCCCACAGGCGGTTACCAAGCGGTAGCCGCCGCCTTACCCTCGTGCCCATGACCGAGATCGAGCGCCCCAAGGACCGACCCTGGGTGATGCGCACCTACGCCGGCCACTCGACGGCCGCGGCGTCCAACGCGCTCTACCGCACCAACCTCGCCAAGGGGCAGACCGGGCTCTCGGTCGCCTTCGACCTGCCGACCCAGACCGGCTACGACCCGGACTCGCCCCTCGCTCGCGGCGAGGTGGGCAAGGTCGGCGTCCCGGTGCCGCACCTGGGGGAGATGCGGCGCCTCTTCGAGGACATCCCGCTGGTCGAGATGAACACCTCGATGACGATCAACGCGACCGCCATGTGGCTGCTCGCGCTCTACCAGGTGGTCGCCGAGGAGCAGAACCCGCAGTCGTCGCCCGAGGAGGTCGCGGCGCAGCTCGCCGGCACCACCCAGAACGACATCATCAAGGAGTACCTCTCCCGCGGGACCTACGCATTCCCGCCCGAGCACTCGATGCGGCTGATCGCCGACGTCATCTCCTACACGGTCCACCAGATCCCGAAGTGGAACCCCATCAACATCTGCAGCTACCACCTGCAGGAGGCCGGGGCCACGCCCACCCAGGAGCTCGCCTACGCGCTGTGCACCGCGATCGCGGTCCTCGACGCGGTCCGCGACGCCGGCCAGGTCGACGCCGCCGACTTCGAGAAGGTCGTCGGCCGGATCTCCTTCTTCGTCAACGCCGGCGTCCGGTTCGTCGAGGAGACCTGCAAGATGCGGGCCTTCGTGCAGCTGTGGGACGAGATCACCCGCGAGCGGTACGGCGTGGAGGACCCCAAGATGCGCCGGTTCCGCTACGGCGTGCAGGTGAACTCCCTCGGCCTGACCGAGGCGCAGCCGGAGAACAACGTCCAGCGCATCGTGCTCGAGATGCTCGGCGTCACCCTCTCCAAGGACGCCCGCGCCCGCGCCGTCCAGCTGCCGGCCTGGAACGAGGCGCTCGGTCTGCCCCGGCCCTGGGACCAGCAGTGGTCGCTGCGCCTCCAGCAGGTGCTCGCCTTCGAGTCCGACCTGCTGGAGTACGACGACATCTTCGACGGCTCGCACGTGATCGCGGCCAAGGTCGCGGAGCTGGTCGAGGGCGCGCGTGCCGAGATCGACCGGGTCCAGGCGATGGGCGGCGCCATCGCCGCCGTCGAGTACATGAAGCAGGAGCTGGTCTCCTCCCACGCGGCCCGGCGGGCCCGGATCGAGTCCGGCGCCGAGGTCGTGGTGGGCGTCAACCGGTTCGAGACGACCGAGCCCTCGCCGCTGACCGCCGACCTCGACACCGCGATCCAGACCGCGGACCCGGCCGCGGAGCAGGCCGCGCTGGCCAGCGTCGAGGCGTGGAAGGCCGAGCGCGACGAGGCGGAGGTCGCCGAGGCGCTCGCCCGCCTGGCCGCGGCGGCCAAGACCGACCAGAACCTGATGGAGCCCACCCTGGCCGCCGCCCGCGCCGGCGCGACGACGGGGGAGTGGGCCGGCACGCTGCGCGAGGTCTTCGGCGAGTACCGCGCCCCCACGGGCGTCAGCGGTGCCGTCGGCGTCGCGAGCGAGGCCGGACCGGCGGGCGAGGCGCTGGCCGCCGTCCGCGCCCGGGTCAGGCAGACCGGGGACGAGCTGGGCGGCGGGGCGGGGGGCCGGCTGCGGCTGCTGGTGGGCAAGCCCGGCCTCGACGGCCACAGCAACGGGGCCGAGCAGGTCGCCGTGCGGGCCCGCGACGCCGGCTTCGAGGTGATCTACCAGGGCATCCGGCTCACCCCCGAGCAGATCGTCGCCGCGGCGGTCGCCGAGGACGTCCACTGCGTCGGCCTGTCGATCCTCTCCGGCTCGCACATGGAGCTGGTCCCGGCGGTCCTGGACGGGCTGCGCGAGGCCGGCCTGGGCGACGTGCCGGTCGTCGTCGGCGGGATCATCCCCGACGCCGACGGGCGCCGGCTGGTGGAGCTGGGGGTCGCGGCGGTCTACACGCCGAAGGACTTCGGCCTCACCGAGATCATGGGCGGCATCGTCGACGTGATCCGGGCGGCGAACGGGCTGGACTGAGTCCGCAGTCCGGTCACTGAGGTGAGGCTCGCCTAACTTCCTGGTACCCTGCTCGCGTGGGCAAGGCGAAGAAGACCGCGACGAAGGCGAAGCTGCCGAAGCGCAAGTGCTGCGCGTCGAAGTCGCGCTGCGGCCGCTGCCCCATCCGGATGCTGAAGGACGGCGACCTGCCGGCCGGGTATACGGTCAAGAAGCGCGAGCTGGTCCGCACCGACGGCAAGAAGGTCACCAAGAAGAAGCTCGCCCAGGCCGCTTGACCCGGGTCGCCCGACCCGCCGACCTCGAGGAGAGCCCCCCGTGGCCGCACCCCGCTTCGCCCAGCAGCTGAACGCACAGATCGGCAACGAGCTGGCCGCGCACCACCAGTACCTGGCGTGCGCCATCCACTACGACGCGCTGACCATGCCGCGGATGGCGGCGTTCTTCTACGCCCAGGCGCTCGAGGAGCGCGGCCACGCGATGATGATGGTCCAGTACCTCCTCGACACCGACCACGACGTCGCGATCCCGGCGGTCGAGGCCCCCGTCAGCAGCTTCGAGGACGTCGTCGCCCCGGTCGCGCTCGCGCTCGACCAGGAGCGGCGCGTGACCGAGCAGGTCAACGGCCTGCTGCGGACAGCGCGCGAGGAGGGCGACTTCGCCTCCGAGCAGTTCATGCAGTGGTTCATCAAGGAGCAGGTCGAGGAGGTCGCGACGATGTCCGACCTCCTGGCCGTGGTGACCCGCAACCGGGACGACATCGAGGACGTCGAGGAGTACGTCGCCCGCGAGCAGCGCGCTGCCGGGGAGGACCCGACGGCGCCGCGTCAGGCTGGCGTCTGACGTCAGCCCGGCGGCCGCGAGGTCGCCGTCGAGTTCGGGCAGAAGGCCTCGCGGGGTGAGCCGGTGTGCAGCTCCTCGGGGAGCGTGACCGTCACCTCGTCGGTCAGCAGGCCGCCACGCTCGACCCGCAGGGCGACCTCGGTGACGAACGCGCCGGCACGCGCGGACAGCGACTCGCAGCCGCTCATGTGCAGCGCGAGGGTGACGTCGGCCGTCTCGCCACGGCCGAGGTGCACGGGGGTGACGTCGGTCGGGTGGAAGAGGCGGGACGGCGGCTGACTGTCGGCCAGTCCGCGCACGGTGACGGGCAGCCGGTCGTCGTTCGTGAGGCGGAACGTGTAGCGGAGCGTGCCGCCGTCGGCGTACCGGACCTGGCGGACGGTGCGGTCGGCGATCGTGAACACCGCGGACGCGGCGGTGCCGGTGACCGAGGTCGGGCCGGAGGTGGTCAGGGTGGGCGAGGTGCGGGCCACTGCGACCCCGCCGCCGGCGAGCACCACGAGCAGGAGCACGCCCAGCAGGGCGGCCCTCCGCAGCGCGGGCCTCCGCAGCGCCGGCCTACGCAGCACGGCTCCACCGTCGGCGGACGACGCCGACGGCCAGCGCCGCCGCAGCGCCCGAGAGCGCGAGCGGCGCGAGGAGCACCGTCGAGGACTCCGAGCGGCCGGTGTCGGTGGCCCGTGGCTCGGCCGGGTCGTCGAACCACGTGCAGCCTGCCGGGTGGCTCCACGTGGGGTCGTTGCGGTCGTACTGGCTGCAGCTGAGGAAGCCGGCGTCCTTGATCGTCGCGCCGGGGAGGAACACCGAGCCCCCGTCGGCGCAGGCCGGCGGGTCGACGGTGAAGTTGTCCGTCTGCCCGGCGGATCCGTAGTGGTTGTCCTCCCAGCAGTTGCCCACGCCCTGGTCGTCCCACCAGTGGTCCATGCCGTTGGGGCGCTCGTCGCCGGCCGGGTCGATGCCCATGTGGTTCTCGAACGTGTGGTTGTGGTTGGAGGTGTCGTAGAGGTGCGACGGGTCGTAGTCGTCGCGCAGCACCGCCGGGACCCAGAACTGCATGGTGCCGTAGCGCCAGTTGTCGTAGATCCAGTTGTGGTCGGTCGAGTCGAAGTTGCCCCCGGCGATGAGGACGCCGGTGCCGACCGGTGTCGGCACGACCGGGCAGACGGTGCCGTGGAGGTAGCCGCGCTGGGCCATCGGCTTGGCGCAGACACCGGTGTCGACGAAGGAGGTGTACCAGTTGGAGTTGTTGGAGTGGATGTCGTTGCGGTTCCACCGGGCGTGGTCCTGCGGCAGGCCGGGGTGGCCGGGGAAGAGCGAGTCGGTGGCGATGCCCGTGGCGTTGTCGAAGAACTCGTTGTCGTGGGCCCAGATCGAGTTCCCGGCCGTGCCGGAGTAGCCGAGCGTGTTGTCGTGGCTGGAGTTGCGCCGGATCTCGATGGCGTAGCGGGTGGCCTCGAAGTCGGGGTTGTCCGCGTTGAGGTCCGACCCGGAGCCGGGGTAGATGCCGGAGTCGCCGTTGTAGTACGCCTCGGAGTCCTGGATCAGCCCGTGGTCGCTGGCGAACGCGAGGATGCCGTACTCGTCGTTGCCGCGCGCGATCACCCGGTCGAGGACGAAGCCGTCGGTCTCGAGCACGTAGATGGAGTTGAACTCCGCCTGCTGGAAGGTCATGTTGCTCAGGTAGAACCCGCCCATCCGGTCGGCGCGGATGCCGTTGAGCTTGTTGAAGCGGTTGTCGACGACGACGTCGGCCGGCGTCGCGCCGGTGCCGACCAGCTGCGTGCCGCAGTACCTGCTGTTGCACCGGATGCTGTCGTCGCCCGGCGTGCGGTCCCCGAAGAGCGCGATCAGGTTGAGGTTGTGGGCGCACCGGCGCTGGTCGGCGTAGGACAGGGCGATCGGGTTGGTCTCCCCGTTCGCCGCCGCCTCCTTCTCGGCGCCGGGGTCGGGGGAGGAGATGCTTCCGATGTACTCCGAGGAGAGCAGTGGGGCCGTCGACTGGGTCTTCAAGTGCGAGCAGTAGTCGCTGCGCTCCGCGCGGGCGTACTTCGCCTCGTGGTAGGTCCCGGGCAGCACGTAGACCGAGGTGTGACGGGCGTGGATCGAGTCGATCGCGTCCTGGATCGAGTGGTACCGGCACGACCTCAGCAGCCGCTCGCTGCGGCGCTTCGCAGCACCGTCGGGGAGCGCGGCGACCGCCGCGCCGCTGTCGCCCTGGCAGACCACGCGCTGGCGCGGGTTGTCCCAGCCGAGGAAGTGCGGGCGGTGCCCGGTGCCGTCAGGGAACTGGGCCGGTCGTTCCTCGTGGGCGCTCGCCGGCGCGGTCCAGGCGACCGCGAGCACGAGGAAGAGCACGGCGATGAGGCGTCGGGACATGGGGCACCTTTCGTCGGGTGCCCAACGACCCCGGGCCGAGCCGGGTTACGTCAGCCTGCGGGAGCCGGAGGTCAACCGAGCCAGCGGAGCACGGCCGCGCGAACCCGGCCGGCCCGCTGCTCCAGCGGCAGCGCGCTCCCGGCGCCGGCGAAGGTCCGCGTCGTGACCTCCGTCGGGTACGACGACGCCTGGTCCGCCCGGGCCGAGGCACGGTTGACCCGGTCCTGGCCTCCGTAGAGCAGCAGCACCGGAGCGTCGACGCGGCCGGCGGCGAGGTTCGACGCGAGCAGCAGGGGGCCGAGCGAGCCCACGTCGCCGCACGGGTCGTCGGCCTGGCGACGCGCGGCGGCGCGCTGCACGGCGGCGGGAGCCGTACGGAAGAGCAGGGCGCGCAGGGCGGGTCTTGGCGCGTAGTCGGTGCCGACGCACTCCCTGCTCTGCTGCGCCGCGGTCCGGGTGGCCAGGTCGGTCGCGCCCGTGTCGGTCCACGACATCAGCACCAGGCCGTCGACGTCGTCGTAGTCCGCGGCCTCCACCTGGGCGATGGCCGCGCCGACGCCGTGCCCGTGGGTCACGACGTGGGCCGCGGCCGGCGTCGTGCCGTGCCGCCGGTCGGTCCAGCGGTACTGGCCCGAGACCAGGTGCTGCACGACCTGGTGGAGCATGTCGACCTGCGCGCCGAGGCAGGTGGCGTTGCCGTCGGCCAGCCGCGAGGCGCCGTACCCGAGGCGGTCGAGCACCAGGGAGGTCTCGCCGCGCTCGGCGAGCCTGGTCGCGTAGTCGTAGGCCGGGTGGGTGCGCAGGTTCCAGAACCAGCCGCCGGTGCCGAGGTCGTGCACGAGCACGTTGACCCGCAGCGGTCCGCCGACCCCGTCGAGGTCGCGGATCGTGCCGACGAGCCGGCCCCGCAGCCGGTACGACGCGTTGTCGGGTGCGCAGAGCACCGTCGACGCGTTGCTGTCGACGATGTCGAACACCACGCCCCGCGAGCCGGTCGCGGGAGCAGCGGGGGACGCGGCCGCCGCCACGGCGGGGGTGGTCAGGGTCGCGCCGGCGAGCAGCGCGGCGACGAGGGCGGTCAGGACTCCGAGAACAGCTGGCCTCACCTTGTTGAACCTACGTCAACAACGCGGCCCCGCGAAATGTGATGTCGGTCGACCGGCTGCCGCCGGCGTCAGGTCAGGAGAGCCAGCCCAGCCACCGCAGGACCAGGGCCCGCACCCGAGGCGCAGCCTCCTCCAGCGGCAGCGAGCTGCCGGTCCCGCGGAAGATGCGCATCACCGGCTCGGTCGCGTACTTCTCGGCCTGCGCGTGCCGCGCCTCCGGTCGGATGAGCACGTCCCGCGCCCCGAAGAGCAGCAGCACCGGTGCGGCGACCTGGCCCGCGCCGAGGTCCTGGCCCGAGAGCGAGGCCAGGCTGGCGACGTCGCCGCACGGGTCCTCGGTGCGCCGCCGGGACCCGGCGACCTGCACCGACGCCGGGGCGGAGTCGAACATGATGCCCCGGAAGTCCGACGCGCTCTGGGCGAACGGCGCGAAGTCGTCGCGGACGCACCCGCGGGCCTGCTCGAGGCCGTGGCGCACCGCCGTCGGCGTGGGGCCGCTGTCGGCCCAGGACATGATGACCACGCCGTCCACGTCGTCGAAGTCGGCGGCCTCCGCCTGGACGATCAGCCCGCCGACGCCGTGACCCTGGGTCACCACGTGGGCGGCCACGGGCGGAGTGCCGTTCTCGGCGTTGGTGTAGCGGTAGTCACCCGAGAGCAGGTCCTGGACGACCTGGTGCAGCATGTCGGAGTGGGCGCCGAGACAGGTCGCCCAGCCGTCGGCGAGGGGGCTGGAGTCGTAGCCCAGGCGGTCGAGGACCAGGCTGGTCTGCCCAGCCCGCGCGAGCTGGGTCGCGTAGTCGTAGGCCGGGTGGGTGCGCAGGTTCCAGAACCAGCCCCCGGTCCCGATGTCGTGCACGAGCACGTTCACCCAGAGCGGGTCCCCCTGGCCATCGAGGTCGGCCGTCGGTCCGACGAGCCGGGCGCGGAGGCGGTAGGCCTCGCCGTCGGGGTCGCACGCCAGCGTGAAGGCGGACGTGTTGTCGACGTCGAAGACGACCCGACGTGAGTCGACCTGGCCGGCGGCGGCAGCCGGGCCGGAGGTCGCGCTGGCCGCGTCGGCCGCGCCCGACGGGAGGGTGGCAGGGGCGGCGAGCAGTGCGCCGAGGAGCGCGGTCACGACGATCCGGGCTCGTGACGCGTGGGCGATCGACACGCGCGTCAAGGTATCCCTGCCCGCCGCCGGTGCGAACCGTGGTCTAGTTCTGCCATGGCGGAGCGGGTCATCGTGGTCGGGGCGGGCGTGGTCGGGCTGACCTGCGCGGTCCGGCTGCTCGAGGCCGGCCACCGGGTCGACGTCGTGGCGCGCGACCTGCCGCGCGAGACGACGTCCGCGGTCGCCGCCGGTTTCTGGTACCCCTACCGCGCGCTCCCGCAGGAGCGGGTCGCCGCGTGGGCCGCGACGTCCTACGCCGTCTTCGACGCGCTCGCCGACACCGATCCGGACTCCGGGGTGCGCATGGTCCCCGGGACGCAGGTCTTCGCGGGACCGGCGCGCGAGCTCTGGTGGGCCGGGTCGGGGCCCGCGCTCGAGCGGACCTGCGACGTCCCCGCCGGTTGGTCGGAGGGCTGGCGGTTCACGACCCCGGTCGCCGACACCAGCGTCTACCTGGCGTGGCTGGTCGGACGGGTCGAGGCGAGCGGAGGCACGATCACCCGGCTCAACCTCGGCGGGCTGCCCGGGGCGGGGCTGGTCGTCAACTGCTCCGGGCTGGGCGCGCGTCTGCTGGGCGCCGACCGCACGGTGGTGCCGGTCCGCGGCCAGGTGGTCTACCTCGAGCAGTTCGGGCTCGACCACTGGTGGCTCGACGAGTCAGCGCCGACGTACGTCGTCCCGCGGCAGCACGACGTCGTGGTGGGCAGTGTCGATGTCGAGGGGGAGTGGAGCCGGTCCCCGTCGTCGGACCACACCGAGGACATCCTGCGCCGCGCTGCCCAGCTGGTGCCTGCGGTCGCCGGGGCGACGGTCATCCGGCACAAGGTGGGCCTGCGGCCGGTGCGCCCCGCCGTCCGGCTCGAGCGCGTCGGCGACGTCGTGCACTGCTACGGCCACGGGGGCGCCGGTGTCACCCTGAGCTGGGGCGTCGCCGACGAGGTCGTCTCGCTCGTCGAGCGCTAGTGGTGTGCCTACGGGTGCGGCCCCACCGCCGGGCCGGTCAGAGCCTCGTCACGTCGACGACCGCCGCGGGGTCGATCGCGCCGTAGACGTGCGGGAAGGTCTCGGTCATGCCGGGCGCGGGGGGCTCCTCGACGACCGGTACGTCGAGCCGGTCGGCGTCGATCTCGAGCAGCACCAGCGGCTCGGTGACGTCGGCGTAGAAGGCGGCACGCACGGCCTCCCACTGGTCCGCGCGGCTGGCGTGGATGAAGCCCTCGTCCGCGAGCGTCGTGCCCCGGGTCGAGGTCGTGTAGGCCCCCGAGGCCCGGGCCGCCTCCCAGTCGGCGAGCGTGGCGATGTGGAAGATCCTCACGCGCCGATCTTCCGCCAGACCGACACGTGCTTGGGGGAGGAGCCGGTGAAGGGGGAGCGGTCCCAGTCCGCCCACCGGTGCTCGAGACGCATCCCGGCGATCCGGGCCATCAGGTCGAGCTCGGCCGGCCACACCTTGCGGAACGGGATCGAGCGCCGCCGGAAGGTCACACCGTCGGTGGACGAGTAGTGGTGCGACCAGGAGAGCTGGGTCGCACTGTCGTGCTCGTCGATCCCCACGTGCTCGGCCGAGTGGTCGAACACCGCGAACCGCTCGCCGACGTGGGGTACACCGACCTCGATCAGGAACCGGCCCCCGGGCCGGAGGTGAGCGGCGGCGTTCTCGAACACCGCGACCTGGTCGTCCTGGGTCGTGACGTTGCCGATGGTGTTGAAGACGAGGAAGACGAGCCCGAACCGGCCCTCGACCCGGGTCGACGTCATGTCTCCGATCGCCACGTCGACACGTTCGGCGCCGGGCTTGGACCGCAGCCGGTCGACCATGGCCTGCGACAGCTCGATGCCGTGGACGTGCACGCCGCGCTCGCTCAGGGGAAGCGCGACGCGGCCCGTGCCGACGGCGAGCTCGAGCGCGGCCTGGCCCTCGGCCAGCTCGGCGAGGAGGTCGACGGTCGGTTCGAGCACGTCCCGGGAGAACATCACGTCGTCGGGGTCGTCGTACCGCTCGGCGACGGCGGTGTCGAAGTAGTTCTCGCGCATGGCCGCCATCGTGCGCGGCTGGGAGCGGTCGGCGCGAACGAGTTTCGCGTCAGAACAATCGGTGGCTCGGGTCGTCGAGCCCGCGGAGCGCGTCGTAGTCGACGACCGCGCAGGCGATCCCGCGGTCGGTCGCGAGCACGCGGGCCTGGGGCTTGATCTCCTGGGCGACGAAGATGCCGCGGACGGGGGCGAGGAGCGGGTCGCGGTTGAGGAGCTCGAGGTACCGGGTCAGCTGTTCGACACCACCAACGGTTCCGCGACACGACGCTTCGCTCGCGCACGGCAGAGGACGCGAGGCAGGGCACAGAGGAAGACACCGTTGGAGACCTCTGCGGAGGCGAACCGGGCCGTGCCATCGACCGTCTCGATCTCCACGACTGAGAGAGATCGCTGGTGCCCGTAGAGCGGGTCGGTCACTCGGATCGACTCGCCGGTGCTTCGCCAGTCCAGGTCCCACAGGTCGTCCGGTAGGTCCGGCACCGAGTCGGCGTAGGAACGACCACCGACCAGCGTCCAGCCAGGTTTGTCCGGCGGTCCGAGCTTCGTCATGACCCGAGATCCGTGCAGACGGTGGAGCTCACGATGACTCTGGAAGTCGCCGGACGACCTCGTTGAGGGTGTTCTCGATGCGATCGAAGCGCCGGGTGTGCTCGTCCTGGGTGGACCTGACCTCGGTGATGAGCTCGTAGATCGATGCAGTGTCGTTCTCGAGCCGGGTCACGCGGCGACTCATATGGGGATCGCTCGTCATGCCTGTCACCGTATGTCGGGTTCTCGAGAGCCGCCAGCGACGTGGCGGACGCCTGTGGACAGCATCGACCACCTACCCATCAGAACAAGCGTGCAGTCGGGTCGTCCAGGCCACGCAGGGCGTCGTAGTCGACCAAGGCGCAGGCGATGCCCTTGTCTCCCGCGAGGACCCTGGCCTGCGGCTTGATCTCTTGGGCCGCGAAGATGCCACGCACCAGCCCCTTGCTCGTCAGCAGCGGGTCGCGGTTCAGTAGCTCGAGATACCGCTCCAGCTGGAGGACGCCGTCGATCTCCCCCCGCCGCTTGATCTCGACGGCGACGGAGCGTCCGTCGGAGTCACGGCACATGAGGTCGACGGGGCCGATCGCGGTGGGGAACTCGCGGCGCACGAGGGTCAGGCCGGGCGAGAGCGTGGCCGGGTGCTCGGCCAGCAGCTCCTGGAGGTGCTTCTCCACGCCGTCCTTCTGCAGCCCGGGGTCGACGCCGAGGTCGTGGGTCGACTCGTGGTGGATCTCCTCGATGAGGATCCGCAGCGTGTCGTCGGTCTTGGGGCTGGTGACGGTCCACTCGACCTGGCCGTCGTCGGTGCTGCCCTCGCGGAAGCTGCAGGGGGGCGACATCCAGTTCAGCGGCTTGTAGGAGCCGCCGTCGGAGTGGACGAGCACGGACCCGTCGGCCTTGATCATCAGCACCCGGGTCGCCATCGGCAGGTGGGCGGTCAGCCGGCCCGCGTAGTCGACCTGGCACGTGGCTACGACGAGTCTCACGGGCGACGAATCTACAGTGGCCCCCGTGCCGACCATCAGGCCCGCCACGCGCGCGGACGCCGACCTGCTCACCGAGGTCGAGGCCGAGGGCGACCGGCAGTTCGAGGCGCTGTTCGGTCCGCTGGACTGGCGGCCGACGCGCGGCACCTGGCGGCTGGCGGCGCCCGGGTTCGTGCTGGTCGCCGGGGACCCGGTGGTCGGGTTCGCGCACGTCCTGGAGATCGAGGGCATCGCGCACCTCGAGCAGCTCGTGGTCCGGCCCGCCGCGCAGCGCCGGGGGACCGGGACCGCGCTGGTCGCCGCGGCCCGCGCCCGGGCGGCGGAGCGCGGGTACGACGTCCTCTCGCTGTGCACCTACGCCGACGTCCCGTGGAACGCGCCCTTCTACCGGCTGCTCGGGTTCGAGGAGCTGACCGACCTGTCGCCCGTGCACCGGGCGATGCAGGAGAAGGAGGAGCGGCTCGGACTGATGGCGCACGGCCGGCGGGTCGTCATGCGCGCCCCCACGAGAACATGAACGATCCAAGTTACTCGCGAGTGAAGTAGGCCACTGCCAGGCGCGGTCCCCCCGTGGGAGCATGCGCGGCATGACGACCTCTCCGGCCCCGGCCGCGCGCACGTTCACCACCATCGGCGTCATCGGCCTGGGCACCATGGGTGCGGGCATCGCCGAGGTCTTCGCCCGAGAGGGGTACGCCGTCGTCGGCGTCGAGAAGGACGACGAAGGCCTGGCACGCGGACGTCAGCACCTCGAGCACTCGACCGCCCGCGCGGTGAAGCGCGGCAAGATGACCGACGCCGAGCAGGCCGACCTCCTCGGGCGGATCACCTTCAGCACCGCGCTGAAGGACCTCTCCGAGGCCGACCTCGTGGTCGAGGCGGTCGTGGAGTCGCTGGAGACCAAGAAGGCGCTGTTCCGCGACCTCGACGCGATCGTGTCGCCCGAGGCGGTGCTGGCGACGAACACCTCCAGCCTGTCGGTCACCGAGATCTCGACCGCCAACTCCCGCCCCGGGCGGGTCATCGGCATCCACTTCTTCAACCCCGCCCCCGTGCAGGACCTGGTGGAGATCGTCCGCACGGTCGTCACCGAGGACCAGGTGCTCGCCGACACCAAGGCGCTGGTGGAGGCCGTCGGCAAGAACCCGGTCGTCTGCGGCGACAAGGCGGGCTTCATCGCGAACACGCTCCTCTTCGGCTACCTCAACCACGCCGTCTCGATGTACGAGGGCCGCTACGCCAGCCGCGAGGACATCGACGCGGCCATGCGCTTCGGCTGTGGCTACCCCATGGGCCCCCTGGCGCTCCTGGACCTGATCGGCCTCGACACGGCGTACGAGATCCTCGAGACGATGTACCGCCAGGGCCGCGACCGGCTGCACGCACCGGCCCCGGTCCTCAAGCAGATGGTGACCGCCGGCTGGCTCGGCCGGAAGACCGGCCGCGGCTTCTACACCTACGAGGCGGCCGACAGCCCGGTGGTCGTCGCGGACGACCAGACGCCGTCCGCGGACGCGAAGCCCGAGCTGAAGCACGACATCAGGCAGGTCGGCGTCGTCGGCACCGGCACCATGGCCAGCGGCATCGTGGAGGTCTTCGCCAAGGCCGGGTACGACGTGCTGTTCGTCGGCCGCAGCCAGGAGAAGGTCGACGGCGTGGTCGCCGCGGTGACCCGCAACTTCGACAAGCAGATCCAGCGCGGTCGTGCGACCGAGGAGGCCAAGGCCGAGGTGCTCGCCCGCCTCACGGGGTCGACGTCGCTGGACGACCTCGCGGACGCCGACATCGTGGTCGAGGCGATCGCCGAGGACCTCGCGGTCAAGACGACGCTGTTCGAGAACCTCGACGACATCTGCAAGCAGGGCGCGATCCTCGCCACCACCACGTCCTCGCTGCCGATCATCGCCTGCGCGCAGGCGACCTCCCGGCCCCAGGACGTCATCGGGATGCACTTCTTCAACCCGGCCCCGGTCATGAAGCTCGTCGAGGTGGTGTCGACCGTCGTGACCTCCGAGGACGTCACCGAGACCACGCGGGCGCTCTGCGCGAAGGTCGGCAAGGTCGCCGTGTCCTGTGGGGACCGTGCGGGCTTCATCGTCAACGCGCTGCTGTTCCCCTACCTCAACGACGCGGTGAAGATGCTCGAGGCGCACTACGCGACCGCCGACGACATCGACACGGCGATGAAGCAGGGCTGTGCGCTCCCGATGGGTCCCTTCGAGCTGCTCGACGTCGTCGGCAACGACGTGTCGTTGGCCATCCAGCGCGAGCTCTACCTGGAGTTCCGGGAGCCCGGCTTCGCCCCGGCCCCCCTGCTCGAGCACCTGGTCACGGCGGGCTACCTCGGCCGCAAGACAAAGCGCGGGTTCCGCGACTACTCGACCCGCTGACGCGACCCTCGCCCGTGGGGTGAGGAGACGGGAGTGACGGCCGCCACGCCGGGGTACGACACCCGGCATGGGAGTTGAGACAGGTCGCATCACCACCGCCGTCCCGGCCCGGCTCGACCGGCTGCCGTGGTCGCGGTGGCACTGGTTGGTCGTGATCGGGCTCGGGACGGTCTGGATCCTCGACGGGCTCGAGGTCACGATCGTCGGCTCGATGTCCGACGCGCTGAAGGACCCCACGACGGGTCTGGGCATGAGCAGCTCCGACATCGGGCTCGCCGGTGCCATCTACGTCGCCGGAGCATGCCTCGGCGCGCTCTTCTTCGGGCAGCTGACCGACCGGTTCGGTCGCAAGAAGCTGTTCCTGATCACGCTGCTCGTCTACACCTGCGCCACGGTGCTCACCGCGTTCTCGATGGCGCCGTGGTGGTACTTCATGGCGCGCTTCTTCACCGGCTTCGGCATCGGTGGCGAGTACGCCGCCATCAACTCGGCCATCGACGAGCTGATCCCTGCGAAGTACCGCGGGCGGGTCGACGTCAGCATCAACGGGTCGTTCTGGGTCGGCGCCGCCGGCGGTGCGCTGCTCACCATCCCGCTGCTCGACCCGACGGTCATCAACCCCGAGTGGGGCTGGCGGCTCGCGTTCGGCCTGGGCGCGATCCTGGCGGTCGGCATCCTGCTGGTGCGTCGCAACGTCCCTGAGAGCCCTCGGTGGCTCTTCATCCACGGCCGCGAGGACGAGGCCGACCGGATCGTCGTCGACATCGAGCGCACCGTGGCCGAGGAGACCGGTCACGAGCTCGGACCGGTCGACGACGAGATCACCATCCGCCAGCGCAAGTCGATCCCGTTCACGCTCATCGCGCGGACCGTCTTCACGATGTACCCCAAGCGGACCGTGCTCTGCTTCTCGCTGTTCGTCGGGCAGGCGTTCCTCTACAACGCGTTCTTCTTCACCTACGGGGACACGCTCACGACGTTCCTCGGCGTGAAGCAGGCCGGCTGGTACCTCGCGATCTTCGCCGCCAGCAACTTCGCCGGCGCACTGATCCTCGGCCCGCTGTTCGACCGGATCGGGCGGGTCAAGATGATCACGTTCACCTACGTCTTCTCCGGCGCCCTGCTCGGCGTGACCGGGCTCTTCCTCGGCAGCGTCACCGCGTTCTCGCTGACCCTGCTCGGTGTGATCATCTTCTTCTTCGCGTCCGCCGGGGCGAGCGCGGCGTACCTCACGGCCAGTGAGGTCTTCCCGATGGAGACGCGGGCGCTGTGCATCGCGTTCTTCTACGCCATCGGCACCGCGGCGGGCGGCATCAGCGGACCACTGCTGTTCGGGTACCTCATCGACCAGGCGTCGGCGGACCAGGACATCACGGGCATCGCGATCGGCTACTTCATCGGGGCCGTCCTGATGATCGGGGCCGGCATCGTCGAGGCCTTCCTCGGCGTGAAGGCCGAGGGTCAGTCCCTGGAGAGCATCGCCAAGCCGCTGACCGCCGAGGACGCCGGGGCCGGCACGGAGACCGAGTCGGCCGGGCAGCACGCCTGACGGTCCGCGGTTGGGCGCCCTCGTACGCTGGGAGCATGGGAACCCTGGTGGTCCTCCTCCTCGTCCTCGCGGCGATCGCGGGAGCGGTGCTGCTCACGCGACGCAGCGCGGAACGACGCGAGCTCGAGCGGCAGCGCGTCGAGCTGGAGCCGGTGCAGCGGCTGGCGGCGGAGGACATCACGGCTCTCGGTGAGGAGCTGCAAGCCCTCGACCTGGATCTCGCCGGCCGCGAGCTGGACGCCGGCACGCGTGCCGACTACCAGCGGGCCCTGGACGCCTACGAGGCCGCGAAGGCGGCCGCCGACGCGATGGCCCGCGCGGACGACGTCCGGCACGTGACCGAGATCCTCGAAGACGGGCGCTACGCGATCGCGTGCGTCCGCGCGCGGGTGGCGGGCGATCCGCTGCCGCCCCGCCGCCCGCCGTGCTTCTTCGACCCGCGCCACGGCCTCTCGGTCGCGGACGTCCCGTGGACGCCGCCCGGCGGCACGCCTCGTGACGTCCCGGCCTGCGCCCTGGACGTCGAGCGGGTGCGGGCGGGCGCCGCTCCGGACGCCCGCATGGTGATGGTCGGGTCCCAGCGGGTGCCCTACTGGCAGGGCGGTCGCGCCTACGCGCCGTACGCCTCCGGCTACTTCGGCGCGTTCTCGCCGATGGACTGGATGTTCGCCGGGCTGCTGTTCGGCGGGCTCGGCGGCTTCGACGCCCTCGGTGGTGGTCTCGACGCGCTCGGGGACGGGTTCGAGGGTCTCGGGGACGGCATCGGGGACGGCATCGGCGCCATCGGCGACGGCATCGGCGACGCGTTCGGCGGCTTCGACTTCTAGGCCGATCCTTCTAGGGTGGCGCGGTGATCCGCGGTCTCCTGCTGCCGGTGCTGCTCACGCTGCTGCCGACCGGCACCGACGTCGACTACCAGCTCGGCGGTGTCAGCGACGTCCCCGCCCACGTCGGCATCGTCGTGCGTGACCGTCACGCGGCGCCGCTCGAGGGCAGGTACGACGTCTGCTACGTCAACGGCTTCCAGACCCAGCCGGACGAGCGTCGCTTCTGGCGCCGGCATCGCCACCTGGTGCTGAAGGACCACGGGCGCCCGGTCGTCGACGAGGCGTGGGGCGAGTGGCTGCTCGACGTACGCACCCCCGCGAAGCGGCGGGCGTTGGCGCGGATCGTCGGTCGTTGGGCGCAGGGCTGCGCGGACGACGGGTTCGACGCCGTCGAGTACGACAACCTCGACTCGTTCACCCGGAGCCACCACCTCCTGACCCGCACGCAGGCGCTCGCGTACGCCGCCCTGCTCGTCGACCGCGCGCACGCCGCGGACCTCGCGGCCGGCCAGAAGAACCTCGCCGGTTTCGACGGCACGACGATCGGCTACGACTTCGCGGTGGCCGAGGAGTGCGGGCGCTACCGCGAGTGCAGCGCGTACACCGATCACTACGGCGACCAGGTGCTGTCGATCGAGTACCGACGTCGAGACTTCCGGTGGACCTGCCGGCACTACGGTGAG
The DNA here is from genome assembly GCA_020636915.1 of Nocardioides sp. Classification (GTDB taxonomy): domain Bacteria; phylum Actinomycetota; class Actinomycetes; order Propionibacteriales; family Nocardioidaceae; genus Nocardioides. The sequence goes on along the minus strand of JACJWV010000004.1, from coordinate 25,681 downwards.
GAGCTGCCCGTCGTGCTGCGCGACCGGGAGCTGACCCCGGAGGGAGTCCACGAGTGGTGCTGAGGCAGCAGAGCGGGCTCCACGCCACCAGCATGGGGGAGGCTGGGCCGCTGGTCGCCTTCTGCCACGGTCTGTTCGGCCAGGGCAAGAACTGGACGACGGCGGCCAAGGCCCTCGCGACCGACCACCGGGTGCTGCTGGTCGACATGCCGAACCACGGGCGGTCGGCCTGGACCGAGCGCTTCGACTACGTCGACGTCGCCGACCGCGTCGCCGCGTTGTTCAGCGCCGAGGACCCGGTGGCGCTGGTCGGTCACTCGATGGGCGGCAAGGCGGCGATGGTCCTGGCGCTGCGGCACCCCGAGCTCGTCGAGCGGCTCTGCGTCGTCGACATCTCGCCCGTCGACTACGAGGCGCGCGGCGAGTTCGCGGGCTACATCGAGGCGATGCAGGCACTGGACCTGAGCACCCTGGAGCACCGACGGGACGCGGACGCGGCGCTGACCCAGGCCGTGCCCAGCCCCACCGTGCGCAGCTTCCTGCTGCAGAACCTGCGGCGCTCGGACGCCGGTCACGGCGGGGGCTGGGCCTGGCAGCCGAACCTCGACCTGCTCGGCCGTGACCTTCCCGCGCTCGGCGGCTGGCCGGAGGAGGCGCTGACCGGCCACCCGCCGTACCCGGGGCGCACGCTGTGGGTCGCCGGCGAGAACTCCTCCTACATCGAGCCGCACTACGCCGCGGAGATGGAGCGCTGGTTCCCCCGCTACCGCAAGGTCACGATCAAGGGCGCGGGCCACTGGGTCCACTCCGAGCAGCCCGAGGTCTTCCTCGAGGTGCTCCGGCGGTTCCTCGCCGCTGACCGTTGAGTCGAGAGTTCCGTCGGTCGAGTCGAGAGTTCCGTCGGTCGAGTCGGGACTTCTGACCCGTGGGCCGGTCAGAACTCTCGATTGAAGCGACGGAACTCTCGACTCAACCCTTCTGGCGGGCGCGGTAGGCGGCGACGGCGTTGCGGTTGCCGCAGGTGGTCGAGCAGAAGCGCTTGGAGCGGTTGCGGGAGAGGTCGACGACAACGCCGCGGCAGTCCGCGTCCGCGCAGGTCCCCAGTCGCGACATCTCGTCCTGGCGGATGACGTCGACGACGGCCATGGCGGTCTCGATGAGGATCCGCGTCGCGAGCTCGCGGTCGAGCCCCACCGCGTGGAGGTGCCAGTCCGAGACGTCGTGGCGGACCAGCTGGGGGACCGCGCCGGCCTCGGCGAGGACCCGGTTGACGATCCCGACCGCGTCGTCGCGCTCGGCGGTCAGCATCCGGTGGAGCTCGGGACGGATGGCGCGCACCTGCGCGAGCTCGGCGGCGTCGCCGTCGTGCCGGCCGGTGTAGCCGAAGCCGTCGTAGAACGCGTCGAGGTCGGCGACCGTCTCGAGCGTGTCAGGGTCGAGCCCCGAGTTCGCGAGCACCGCCGCGGCCTGGAGCGCCATCGCCACGTCATGGGTGAAAGGCACGTTGACAGGTTACACGGTGCCGCCTTAGTGTCATGTGTCATGACGACGTTGACCCATGACGAGACCACGCGCGCGGCCGCCGGCTCGCGGCTGGCCGCCGGGCTGGGGTTCGCGGTCCTGTCCGCGACGTCGTTCGGCATGTCGGGGGCGCTCGCCAGCCAGCTGCTGCGCGCGGGGTGGAGCGCCGGAGCGATCGTCCTGGTCCGCGTCGGGCTCGCCGCCCTGGTCGTGGCGCCCTTCGGGCTCGCCGCCCTGCGGGGGCGGTGGCACCTGCTGCGGCGCAACGCCGTGGTCATCGGGGTCTACGGCGCGCTCGCCGTCGCCGGCGCCCAGTTCTGCTACTTCTCCGCGGTGCAGCACATGCAGGTCGGTCCGGCGCTGCTGATCGAGTACACCGCGCCCGCGGCGGTCGTCGTCTGGCTGTGGCTGCGCCACGGCCAGCGCCCCGGTGCGATCACGCTGTTCGGGGCCGGCCTGGCGGCGCTCGGCCTGGTCCTCGTGCTCGATCTGGTCACCGGTGCCGACCTCAGCGTCCCGGGCGTCGTGTGGGCGCTGGCGGCGATGGTCGGCGCGGCGACGTACTTCGTGATCTCGGCGGACGAGGACAACGGACTGCCGCCGATGGTGCTCGCCGCGGGCGGCCTGGTCGTCGGGACGCTGGTGCTGGGCCTGCTCGGGCTCGTCGGCCTGCTGCCGATGCGCGCCACGACGTCCTCGGTCGTGTACGCCGGCACGACGGTCGTGTGGTGGGTGCCGCTGCTGGTCCTCGGCGTGGTGACCGCGGCGGTCGCCTACACCAGCGGGATCGCGGCCGGCCGCCGGCTGGGCTCCCGGCTGGCGTCGTTCGTGGCGCTGCTCGAGGTCGTGGCGGGCGTGCTGTTCGCCTGGCTGCTCCTCGACGAGCTGCCGCGTCCGGTGCAGCTGCTCGGTGGCCTGCTGATCCTCGCCGGCGTCGTCTTCGTCAAGCTGGGGGAGCGCGACACCGCGGGGTCACCCGCTGCGGCTACCGCTCGTCCTGGCGCCTGATCCACACCTCGCGGACCAGCATCAGGATCGCCGCGGCGGTGGGGATCGCCATCAGCGCGCCGACGATCCCGAAGAGGGCCGCGCCGACCAGCGCGGCGATGACCGTGACCGCGCCCGGCACGTCCACCGACTTCGACATCACCCGGGGGTAGATGACGTAGTTCTCGATCTGCTGGTAGAGCACGTAGAAGACGATGCAGGCGACGCCGATCTTCCAATCGGTCGCGAACGCGATCGCGGTCACGATGACGGCGCCGATCGTGGCTCCGATCATCGGGATGACGTCGAGGAGCGCGACGACGAACGCGAGCGCCACGGCGTACTGACCGAGCCCGGCGACGAACAGGAAGATCAGGGACGAGATGCCGGCACACACGGCGACGATGAACGCGCCCGAGACGTAGCCGCCGACACCGTGCAGCACCCGGTCGCCGAGCTTGGCGACCCGCTCGCGGCGCGAGGCGGGTGCGAGGCTGACCAGCGCCGACTTCACCTTCTCGAGCGAGGAGAGGAAGTACAGGGTGAGCACGATGATGACGAAGCCGTTGAAGAGCGCGCCCAGCACGGCGAGGCCGATGCCCAGCGCACCGCCGAAGAGCCGCCCGACCAGGTCGCCCTGGGCGACGTAGTCCTTGGCCTTGTTGATGATGTCGTACTTGTCGTCGAGGCGCTGGATGTCGCGGTTGTGCTGGAGCTCGTCGAGCCAGGTCGGCACGTTCTTCGACAGCGCGGTGACCTGGTCGGCGATCACCGGGGCGATCGCGACCAGGAAGAGCGCGACCGCGATGAGGAACAAGATGATGACGGTGAGGACGGCGACCGAGCGGCGCAGCCCGTGCCGCTCGAAGAACTCGACGGCGGGGTTGAGCCCGGCGGCGAGGAAGAGCGCGACGACGACGAGCATCAGCGTGGAGCCGACGGCCTGGACGTGGAGGCCCAGCCAGATCGCCGTCAGCGCACCGAGGCCGCCGATGAAGCCGACGTAGAACGGTGCCCGGTGGTCCAGCGGCGGGCCCGGCTCGCCCAGGTCGTCCCCACGGGTGGGGATCCCGTCGTCCTCCTCGTCGACCTCCGGGGTGCTCTCCTCCGTGCCCTTCTCCGTGCCCTTCGCGGGCTCGGTCACTCCTCGTCCTTGCCGAACCCGGCGACGACCTCGTGCAGGGAGGCGAGCTGGGCCGTGATGGCGTCGCGGCGCTTGCTGATGCGGTCGACCTCGGCGCGGATGACGGCGAGCTCGCGCTCGGCGTCGGCGGCGCCGGTGGTCGCGATGGACTCCGCCTGGGTGCGTGCGGAGGCCACGATCTGCTCGGCCTCGCGGCGGGCCCGGCTGAGCAGCGCCTCGGCCTCGGTGGCGGCCTGGGCGCGCTGCTGGGTCGCGGCCGCGGAGGCGGCGCGGGCCCGGTCCTCGGCGGCGGTCGCGCGCTCCTCGGCCTCCTCGACCAGCCGTCGGGTCTCCGCCGTGGCGCTGGCGTGGTGGTCGGTCGCCTCGCGGGCAAGCCGCTCCTTCTCGACGGCCAGGGTGCGGCGCGCCTCCTGCACCTCGCGGTCGGCGGCGGCCCGGGCCTGCTCGGCCTCGCGCTTGGCCGCGGTGCGGAGCTCGTTGGCCTCCTGCTCGGCGGCCAAGCGCAGCTGGTCGGCCTGCCGCTGGGCCGAGGACACCAGGTCTGCCGCCTCGCTCCGGGCCAGGCTGCGCTCCTGCTCGGCGTCGGCCATGAGCCGGCTGCGGTGCTCGTCGAGCTCCTTGAGCTGCACCAGGCGCATGTCCTCGGCCTCGCGGGAGGCCTCGGCCCGCACCGCCTTGGCGTCGCGCGCCGCCTGCTCGCGGATCTCGTCGGCGTCGCGCCGCGCGGTGTCGCGGACCTCCTCGGCCTCCTCCTCCGCCATGCGCAGCAGGGCCGAGGCGCGACCACCCAGGCCGGCGTACGACGGGCTCTCGTTCTCGCGCAGCTGCTCCTGCACGGCGGCGAGCTGCTTCTCGAGCTCGTGCACCCGGCGCTCGGACTGCTCCAGGCTCGTCCCGAGCCCGGACTTCTCCGAGGTCAGCTGGCGCACCCGTGCGTCGACCGCCGCCTTGTCGTAGCCGCCGCGCCGCACCACCGGGAAGCCGCCCGCGGCGGCGGGGCCGGCGGCAGGCGCAGGCGCCGGCCGAGCCGGAGGCACGACCGGCGCCTGACGGGTCTGGTCAGCGGCCGGCGGCGTCGCCGGCGGCGCGGCCGGCGGGGTGGGCTGGGATGCTGCGGGCGCCGGGGTGGCCTGGGGTGCCTGCTGCCGTGGCGGGACGGCAGGCATCACCTGGGTGGCGTCGTCGGCTGCCTGGGCGGTCCCGTCCTCGTCCGGCTCGTTGTCGTCGAAGATGGACAGTCCCTGGTCGCTCGTCACGGCGCTACCCCTTCTCGCTGCTGATCGGTTCGCAGCCCAGTCTCCCCGATCGGGGAAGGCGATCCCACCCCGACCCGCGACTATTTGCCGGGTCGGGGTGGGATACGGTGCCGGCCCGGGCTCAGACGCCGCGGAAGCGGTTGATCGCGTCGATGTGGGTGGCGCGCATCTCCTCGTCGCGGACGCCGAGGCCCTCCTCGGGGGCCAGGCAGAGCACGCCGACCTTGCCCTGGTGGGCGTTCTGGTGGACGTCCAGCGCGGCCTGGCCGACCTCGTCGAGGGAGTAGGACTTCGACAGGGTCGGGTGGATCTTGCCCTTGGCGATGAGGCGGTTGGCCTCCCACGACTCGCGGTAGTTGGCGAAGTGGCTGGAGATGATCCGCTTGAGGTTCATCCACAGGTAGCGGTTGTCGTACTCGTGCATGTAGCCGCTGGTCGAGGCGCAGGTGGTGATGGTGCCGCCCTTGCGGGTCACGAACACCGAGGCGCCGAAGGTCTCGCGGCCGGGGTGCTCGAAGACGATGTCGATGTCCTCGCCGCCGGTCAGCTCGCGGATCTTCGCGCCGAACCGCTTCCACTCCTTCGGGTCCTGGGTCCGCTCGTCCTTCCAGAAGCGGTAGCCCTCCTCGTTGCGGTTGATCACGAGCTCGGCGCCCATCGACCGGCAGATCTCGGCCTTGTCCTCCGAGGAGACGACACAGACCGGGGTCGCACCGCCGTTGAGGGCGTACTGCGTCGCGAAGCCGCCCAGGCCGCCGGACGCGCCCCAGATCAGGACGTTGTCGCCCTGCTTCATGTCGCCGCCGTTCTTGGAGACCAGCTGGCGGTACGCCGTGCAGTTGACCAGGCCCGGGGAGGCGGCCTCCTCCCAGGTCAGGTGGGCGGGCTTGGGCATCAGCTGGTTGGCCTTGACCAGCGCGACGTCGGCCAGGCCGCCGAAGTTGGTCTCGAAGCCCCAGATCCGCTGCTGCGGGTCGAGCATCGTGTCGTCGTGGCCGTCGGGCTCCTCCAGCTCCACCGACAGGCAGTGGGCGACGACCTCGGTGCCCGGCTTCCACTTGGTCACGCCCGGGCCCGTGCGCAGCACGACGCCGGCCAGGTCGGACCCCACGACGTGGTAGGGCAGGTCGTGGCGCTTGGTGAGCGGCGAGAGGCGCCCGTAGCGCTCGAGGAACCCGAAGGTCGACACCGGCTCGAAGATCGACGTCCAGACCGTGTTGTAGTTGATCGCGCTGGCCATCACCGCGACCAGCGCCTCGCCCGGGCCGAGCTCGGGCAGCGCCACGTCCTCGACGTGCAGCGACTTGCGCGGGTCCTTGTCGCGGGTGGGGATGCCCTCGAACATGTCGACCTCGTCCTTGTGGACGGTCGCCGCGCGGTAGTGGTCGGGGATCTCCAGGTTCGCGAAGTCGTCCGCGGTGGCGTTGCCTGCGGTGATCGCGTCGAGGATGTGCTGCACGTCGGCTCCTGTGCTGGTGTCGGGAGGGGAGTCGCTCGGGTTGGGCGGGAGATTACCCAGCGGTAACCGGGCTGGACACCCGGTGTGAGGAGTGCCTCAGTGGGCGTCGGCCGGCTCGACGAGCTCGACCAGCACGCCACCGGCGTCCTTGGGGTGGATGAAGTTGACGCGGGACTCCGAGGTGCCGCGCTTCGGCTCGTCGTACAGCAACCGCAGGCCGCGCTCGCGCAACGTCGCGCAGACGGCGTCGATGTCGGCGACCCGGTAGGCCATCTGCTGGATGCCCGGGCCCTTGCTGTCGAGGAACTTCGCGATCGTCGACCGCTCGTTCAGCGGGGCGAGCAGCTGGATGTGGGAGTGGGGGTGCTCCGGGTCGCCCACGGTCATCATGGCCTCGCGGACGCCCTGCTCCTCGTTGACCTCCTGGTGGGCCAGGCGCATGCCGTAGGACTCCTCGTAGAACGCGATCGCCGCGTCGAGGTCGGGTACGGCGATGCCCACGTGGTCGATCGCCGTGAAGAGGGTGGCTGCTGCATCGAGGCTCATGCCCACATCGTCGTACGGCGTGCCGGGGCCCGCGAGGGGGTGTGACGTGTTCCACCCTCGCCGGGGTCCGGGCCCGTGGGTAGGGTCGGAGCAGTTCGACCCACGAGCACAGCACGCGAGCACTGGAGGCATCCATGTCCGGAACGTCCGTCATCGTCGCGGGGGCACGCACCCCGATCGGCCGCCTGTCCGGCAGCCTCAAGGACTTCTCGGCCGCCCAGCTCGGCGGGGTCGCGATCAGGGGCGCCCTGGAGAAGGCCGGTGTCTCTGGTGACCAGGTCGACTACGTGGTCATGGGCCAGGTCATCCTGGCCGGCGCCGGCCAGAACCCGGCCCGCACGGCCGCGGTCGCCGGTGGGGTCCCGATGAACGTCCCGTCGATCACGATCAACAAGGTCTGCCTCTCGGGCATCAACGCGATCGCCCTGGCCGACCAGCTGATCCGCGCCGGCGAGGTCGACATCGTGGTCGCCGGCGGCATGGAGTCGATGACGAACGCGCCGCACTTCCTGCCGAAGTCGCGCGAGGGCATCAAGTTCGGGGACGTGAAGCTCGTGGACTCGATGGCCTACGACGCTCTCTACGACCAGGCCACCCAGCAGGCGATGGGCCTGCTCACCGAGGAGTGCAACGCGGCGGCGCAGAACCTGACCCGCGAGGAGCAGGACGAGTTCGCCGCGCAGTCGCACCAGAAGGCGGCGGCGGCGTGGAAGAACGGCGTCTTCGACGACGAGGTGGTCCCGGTCGAGATCCCGCAGCGCAAGGGCGACCCGATCCAGTTCACCACCGACGAGGGCGTCCGCGGCGACACGACGGTGGAGTCGCTCGGCCGCCTGCGCCCGGCCTTCTCCAAGGACGGCACCGTCACCGCGGGCTCGTCCTCGCAGATCTCCGACGGGGCTGCCGCGGTGGTCGTGATGAGCAAGGCGAAGGCCGAGGAGCTGGGCCTGACGTGGCTCGCCGAGATCGGCGCGCACGGCCAGGTCGCCGGCCCCGACTCGACCCTGCAGCTGCAGCCCGCCGCCGCGACCGCCAAGGCGTGCGAGAAGGAGGGCATCGCCCCGACCGACCTCGACCTCGTCGAGTTCAACGAGGCCTTCGCCGCCGTCGGGATCTCCTCCGCGCGCGAGCTGGGCCTGGACGACGCCAAGGTGAACGTCAACGGCGGCGCGATCGCGCTGGGCCACCCGGTCGGCATGTCCGGCGCGCGGATCGTGCTGCACCTCGCGCTCGAGCTCCAGCGCCGCGGCGGTGGCGTCGGCGCGGCCGCTCTCTGCGGCGGCGGTGGCCAGGGCGACGCCCTGATCGTGCGTGTCCCGAAGGGCTGATGCCTCGGTCCCGGACCTCGTCGAGCGCGCCCGCGCCGGCGAGGCCCGGGCCGTCGCCCGGCTGATCTCGCTCGTCGAGGACGAGTCCCCGCTGCTGCGGGAGGTGATGGCGGCGCTGGCGCCGCACACCGGCAACGCCCAGGTCATCGGCATCACCGGCTCCCCGGGGGTCGGCAAGTCGACCTCGACCAGCGCACTCGTCACCGAGCTGCGCCGTCACGACAAGCGGGTGGGCGTGCTGGCGGTCGACCCGTCCTCGCCGTTCTCCGGCGGAGCCCTGCTCGGGGACCGGGTGCGGATGCAGGACCACGCGCTCGACCGTGAGGTCTACATCCGCTCCATGGCCTCGCGCGGCCACCTCGGCGGGCTGGCGTGGACCACGCCGCAGGCGTTGCGCGTCCTCGACGCCGCCGGCTGCGACGTGATCCTGGTCGAGACCGTGGGTGTCGGTCAGAGCGAGGTCGAGATCGCCGGGCTCGCCGACACGACGATGGTCCTGCTCGCCCCGGGCATGGGCGACGGCATCCAGGCGGCCAAGGCGGGGATCCTCGAGATCGGCGACCTGTACGTCGTCAACAAGGCCGACCGCGACGGTGCCGACCAGGTGCGACGGGACCTGCGCTCGATGCTGCAGCTCGCGCACCTGCCCGAGGGTGCCTGGCGGCCCCCGATCGTGCTGACGGTCGCCCAGCGCGCGGAGGGCCTGGACCAGGTCGTCGCCGAGCTGGACCGGCACCGGGAGTGGATGACCGCCAGCGGGGAGCTGGACCGTCGGCGTACCCGCCGGGCGCGGGACGAGATCGAGGCGATCGCGGTCACCGCGCTGCGCGCCCGCTGGGGCGACGTCCACGGCCGCTCCGAGCTCGACGAGCTCGCGGCGGCCGTGGCCGCGGGCGAGAGCGACCCCTACGCCGCCGCCGACGAGCTGCTCGCGACCTTCACCGACTGAGCTGCGGTGGACGGGCGCCGGCCCGGCAGGAACGCGGCCGCCGCGGCCACGGCGACCGTGGTCACCGTCAGGTAGACCAGGCTCGCGCCGAACGCCTCGACCATCCCGCCGCCGACCGCGCCGGGATCGATCCGGCCGAAGAAGACGATGCCGACCAGCGCGACGCCGAGGGCGTTGCCGACCTGCTGGACGGTGGACGACATGCCGGAGATGGTGCCTGCGTGGCGGGGATCCGCCGAGCCCATCACGGTCCCGACCAGCGCCGCGAGCACGACGCCCATGCCGAGGCCGCCGACGGCCAGCCCGGGCACCAGCCAGACCACCGACCCACCGGTGCCGACCCGGTCGACCACGACGAGCAGCAGCAGGTGCCCGGCGCCGAACACCAGGGCCGAGCCGGCGACCGTGGCGCGCGCACCGAGCCGCGCGAGGAGTGCCGGTGCCCGGGAGGTGCCGACCATGTACGACGCGGCGACGACCGTGAAGACCGCGCCGGAGGCCAGGGGGCCCAGGCCGCGGCCGTCCTGCAGGTAGAGCGCGAGCACCAGGAAGTACGCCGCCATGCCGGTGAACAGCAGCGCCTGGCCGAGCGTCCCGACTCCGACCGGTCGGGTGCGCAGCGGCACCGGGTCGACCAGCGGCGTCACGCCCCGCCGGCGCAGCGAGCGACCGCGGAGCCAGGCCAGGTCGGCCAGCACGACCGCTCCCGCGAGGCAGGCCCACGTCCACAGCGGCCAGCCCTGACGCTGCCCCTCGACCAGCGGGAGCACCAGCGCGGTGAGCGCTCCGACGACGAGCAGCGCCTCGGCCGGGTCCACGCGCGGCGCGGTCGCGATCCGGGTGTCCGGGAGGAGGCGGGGCGCGGCGGCCAGCGCGGCGAGGCCGACCGGCACGTTGACCAGGAAGATCGCGCGCCAGCCGCTGCCGGCGATGTCGAGGTGGATCAGCAGGCCGCCGACCAGCTGGCCCGATGCGGCGGCCACGCCCATCACGGTGGCGTACGCCCCGAGCGCGCGGACGCGCTGCGGGCCGTCGTACACGTCGCCGATGAGGGAGAGGACCGTCGGTCCGATGGCGGCGGCCGCAGCGCCCTGCACGAGTCGTGCGACGAGCAGCGTCGTGGTGTCGGGCGCCACGCCGCACAGCGCGGAGCTCGCGACGAACAGCGCGACGCCGAGCACGAACACTCGCCGGCGTCCCCAGCGGTCGGCCACGCGGCTGGTGAGGAGCAGCAGGCCGCCGAAGGTCAGGCCGTATCCGGCGACCAGCCACTCCAGGGCGGTGTTGTCGGCGTGCAGGTCGCGCTGCACCGACGGCAGCGCGACGTTGACGACGAAGAAGTCCAAGACGATCAGGAAGGTGCCGGTCAGCAGGACCGCGAGCGGCCCGCGCCGGAGTCGGGTGTCAGTCATGACGCCGTTCTCCGCCCTCCCGCAGCGGGAGGGTCAAGGGCTGGGTCAGGGCTGGGAGAAAGCGGTGGACTCTCCCCCAGGGGGAGGGGGCAGGCTGCGCCCATGGACGGGCTGCTGAGCATCGGCGACTTCTCGAGGATGACGTTCCTGACCGTGAAGGCGCTGCGGCACTACCACGACGTCGGCCTGCTGGAGCCGGCCCGGGTCGACCCCCAGAGCGGCTACCGCTCATACCGCCCCGAGCAGGTCGCCCAGGCCCGGCTGATCCGGCGGCTGCGCGACCTGGACCTCCCGGTGGACGAGGTCCGGGTCGTGCTGTCCGCGCCCGACGAGGAGTCACGCAACGCCGTGATCGTGGCGCACCTCGAGCGGATGAGCCGTCAGCTCCGCGAGACCCAGGAGACCGTGGAGTCCCTGCGCCGGATGCTGTCCGCGGACCCGGGCGGGCTCGAGGTGGTGCAGCGGGACGAGCCGGCCGGTCCGGCGCTGGCGATCCGCGGGCAGGTCGACGGTGACTCGGTCGTCACCTGGTGGATGGAGGCGTTCGCCGAGCTGCACCGGCTGCTGCGCACCTCGGGGGTGGACCGGATCGGGCCGGACGGTGCGGAGTTCCCGACCGAGTTCTTCACCGAGTCCCGTGCCGAGGTCGTCGCGTTCGTCCCGGTCGCAGCGGTGCCATCCCTGCCCGGCCGGGTCGAGGCGGTCCAGCGCCCGGCGGGCCGCTTCGCCGTCGTGACGTACGACGGCCCGATGGTCGACCTCGACGGCGCGTACTCGGCCGTCGGGCGCAGCGTGACCGAGCAGGCGCTGGCCGCGGAGGGGCCGATCGTGGAGCGGTACCTCCCGCGCGGTGACGAGGACGACCTGATCGACCACACGACCGAGGTCTGCTGGCCGATCCGACCGGTCTAGACCGGCGTGTCCGGTGGAGCGCCGCCGCCGCCTTCGGTAGACAGGTCAGTCGATCCATGTCCTGGCTCCGGGTGTCTCGAGGATGGGTGCTTCCCCCATGAAGAAAGCGGTCGTCGTGCTGCTCATCGTGTTCGGCTTGTTCTGGATGGTCACCGACCCCCACGGCCTCGCCCAGTCCGCGCACAAGGCCGGCGCCAGCGGCGCGGCCCTCACCGGTGACTTCTTCAGCTCGGTGATCACGTTCATCCGCGAGCTGGAGTAGCCGTGGTGCGCGTCTCGGACTTCCTGCCCTCCACGCAGCCGTGGCTCTCGCGGCACCTGTTGCGCGACGAGGGCGAGGTCGTCGTCGACGAGGTGCGGCACCACTGGGCGGCGTACCTGCGCCCGATCGCCGAGGGGCTTCTCGCGCTGACCCTGCTCCTCGCGAGCGGCGTGGTGTGGATCGAGGTCGCGTGGGTGCCGGTGCTCGCCGGGTTCGTGGCCGCCGGGCACGCCGTGTGGCTGGGCCTGGCCGCGCACCGCGACCGGTTCGTGATCACCAACATGCGGGTCTTCCGCGTCCACGGCGTGCTCACCCGCAACCTGGCCACCATGCCGCTGAGCCGGATCCTCGACATCACGGTCCGTCGTCCGCTGCTCGGCCGCATCCTCGGTTACGGCCACTTCGCCTTCGAGTCCGCCGCGCGCGGTCAGGGGGTCCGCGACGTCCGGTACGTCGGGAGGCCGCTTGAACGGGACCTCGCGATCCAGCGCGTCGTCCAGCGTGCCGGGCTGCGCGGGAGCCGGGTCAACTAGCTGCGGTGAACTAGCCTCCTGCCGTGACGCTTCCCTTCGACCCGATCGACGAGGCCGCCCGGCAGTGGGGCACCCACTGGGACCGCGTCCCGGCGATGCACGCCGTCACCTCCCTGATGCGCGTGCAGCAGCTCGTGATCGGCCGTCTCGACGCCATCTTGAAGCCGCACGGCCTGACGTTCGCGCGCTACGAGGCGCTGGTCCTGCTGGTCTTCTCCTCCCGCGGCTCGCTGCCGTTGGGCAAGATGGGGGAGCGCCTGCAGGTGCACCCGACCTCGGTCACCTCGATCGTGCGCCGGCTGGAGTCGGCCGGGCTCGTCGAGCGGCGGGCGCACCCCGAGGACGGGCGGGCCGTGCTCGCCGAGATCACCGACGCCGGTCGTGAGCTCGTCGAGGCGGCGACCCGCGACCTGGTCGCCGCCGACTTCGCGCTCGGTGCGCTCGACGACGGCGACCTGCAGCGGCTCTCGGAGCTGCTCCGACCGGTGCGCGAGGCGGCCGGGGACTTCTAGTGGTCACCGCCGACGACGTCCGGGAGGTCGGCCTCGCGCTGCCCCGGGCCTACGAGTCCTTCACCGGCGGGCGGTACAAGCTCAAGGTCCGCCAGATCGTCTTCGTCGGGTTCTCCCGCGACGAGACCGACATGGGGTTCGGCTACCCGCGCGAAGCACGCGACGGGCTCATCGAGTCCGATCCCGCGACGTTCTTCCTGCCGCCGCAGCGCGACCTGCGCTATCAGTGGGTCTGCGCCCACCTCGACCGTCTCGACGCCGAGGAGATGCGGGAGCTGGTCACCGACGCCTGGCGGATGTGCACGCCCCAGATGCTGCACGACCTGCCCGAGATGGAGCCCCCGACCGCGGCTGCGTGGAGCGCGATGGACTCCGGCGACTGGGACCTGCTGCCCGACCTGCTGCACCCCCGCCTGCACTTCGTCGACGGCGACCTCGAGCTCCGCGGCCGGCCGGCCCTGCTCGCCCACCTGCGCTCCCACCCCGTGCCGCGACCGCCGACGTCGGTCGAGGTGCGCGAGGGCCGGATCTGGCGTTGGGTGCGGTAGTCGCCGCGGGGTCGTGAGCGTGCAATTGCTGGGAAATGCACCGGTTACCCGCGGGTAAGCGGTGCATTTCCCAGCAATTGAACGAAACCGAACACCGCCCGGGCGCCCCGAAGCCGCGGCCCCGTTTGGCGCACTTAGTTGGACGTCCTACTATCTGTCCATGACCGAGAGCGCACGCGCCCGCTGGCAGGCCCGCTACGAGCAGTCCCGCGTCCGGGAGTCCGACTTCACGACGCTCAGCGGGCTCGAGGTGGAGCCGGCGTACGGCACCGACGACTCCGAGTGGCCCGGGCAGTTCCCGTTCACCCGCGGGCTCTACCCGACCGGCTACCGCGGCCGGACCTGGACGATCCGGCAGTTCGCGGGCTTCGGCAACGCCCAGCAGACCAACGAGCGCTACCGGATGATCCTGGGGCGCGGCGGCGGCGGCCTGAGCGTCGCGTTCGACATGCCGACGCTGATGGGGCGGGACTCCGACGACCCGAAGTCGCTGGGCGAGGTCGGTCACTGCGGGGTCGCGATCGACTCGGTGGCCGACATGGAGGTGCTCTTCGACGGCATCGACCTGGGCGACGTCACCACCTCGATGACGATCAGCGGCCCGGCGGTCCCGGTGTTCTGCATGATGCTCGTCGCCGCCGAGCGGGCGGACGTCGACACCCGCACCCTCAACGGGACGCTGCAGACCGACATCTTCAAGGAGTACATCGCGCAGAAGGAGTGGCTGTTCGCGCCCGAGCCGCACCTGAGGCTCATCGGTGACCTGATGGAGTACTGCGCCGCGAACATCCCGGCGTACAAGCCGCTGTCCGTCTCCGGCTACCACATCCGGGAGGCCGGCTCGACGGCCGCGCAGGAGCTCGCGTTCACGCTCGCCGACGGCTTCGGGTACGTCGAGCTCGGGCTCTCCCGCGGCCTCGACGTCGACGTCTTCGCCCCCGGGCTGTCCTTCTTCTTCGACGCCCACGTGGACTTCTTCGAGGAGATCGCCAAGTTCCGCGCGGCCCGGCGCATCTGGGCGCGCTGGATGCGCGACGTCTACGGCGCGCAGTCCGAGAAGGCGCAGTGGCTGCGGTTCCACACCCAGACCGCCGGGGTCTCGCTGACGGCCCAGCAGCCGTACAACAACGTGGTCCGCACCGGCATCGAGGCGCTCTCGGCCGTGCTCGGCGGCACCAACTCCCTGCACACCAACGCGCTCGACGAGACGCTCGCGCTCCCGAGCGAGCAGGCGGCCGAGATCGCGCTGCGCACCCAGCAGGTGATCATGGAGGAGACCGGCGTCGTCAACGTCGCCGACCCGCTCGGCGGGTCCTGGTACGTCGAGGCGCTGACCGACCGCATCGAGGCCGAGGCGAACGCGATCTTCGACAAGATCCTGGCCATGGGCGGCTCGACGCTCACCTCCGATCAGCCCGAGGAGCTCGCCGAGGCGGTCCGCGGCGGCGACTGGCTGGTCACGCGCGGGCTGCTCCGGGGGATCGAGGAGGGCTGGTTCATGTCCGAGATCGCCGAGGCGGCCTTCCAGTACCAGGTCGCCCTGGAGAAGCGTGAGAAGCGGATCGTCGGCGTCAACTGCCACGAGGAGTCGGTCACCCACGACCTGGAGATCCTGCGGGTCTCGCACGAGGTCGAGGTCGAGCAGGTCCGCATGCTCGCGGCCCGCCGGCAGGGTCGCGACGCCGAGGCGGTCCGGTCCGCCCTCGAGCGGCTGGTCGCCGCGGCCCGGACCGACGAGAACATGATCGAGCCCATGCTCGACGCGTGCCGTGCCGAGGCGACGCTGGGCGAGATCTGCGACGCGCTGCGGGCCGAGTGGGGGGAGTACCGCGAGCCCGCGCGGTTCTGAGGGGGACCTACGGGTCAGGTCCCGGGACTTCGGACCCAGGTCTTCGGACCCGGATGGTGGTGGAATCGGGGTGTGGATCTCGCTCATGCCCTCGCGTCCCTCCCGCCCGACCCGCGCATCGTCGCGACCGGCAACCACGCCACCCCGTGGGACACGCTGAAGCTGGTCGACGGCGCCCTGGACGAGTACCGCCTGTGGGTGCTCAACGGCCAGCGCGGTCTGCCCGACCGGGAGGGGGTCACGCTCGAGACCTCGTTCGTGGGTCCGGGGCAGCGGCGCAGCCCGCGCCTGAGCTACGTGCCCTCGAGGCTGTCGATGGTGCCGACCCTGTTCAACCGCCAGCTCCCGCCCGACGCGGTGCTCCTGCACACCACGCGCCCGCGCGACGGCAAGGTCTCGCTGGGGGTCGAGGTCAACGTCCTGCCGGCGGCGATCGAGGCGGCCAAGCGCGGCGGCGGACTCGTGATCGCCCAGGTCAACGACGCGATGCCGTGGACCACCGGCGACGCCCTGGTCGACGTCGCCCTCATCGACGTCTTCGTGGAGTCCGACTCCCCGATGCCGTCCGCCCCGGTCGGCGCGATCGACGAGGACTCGGCGCGGATCGGTGCGCTGGTCGCCGAGCACGTGGTCGACGGCTCGACCCTGCAGGCCGGCATCGGCGCCGTACCGGACGCGACGCTGCACGGGCTGGCCGGCCGGAGCGGGCTGCGGATCTGGACCGAGATGTTCTCCGACAGCGTGCTCGCGCTCGAGCGGGTCGGGGCGCTGGACCGGCACATCCCCATCTCGGCGTCGTTCCTCTTCGGCTCCGAGGAGCTCCTGGACTGGGTGGGTGACAACGAGCGGGTCGAGATGGTGCGGACCGAGACGACCAACAGCCCGGCGCGGATCGCCCGCAACCCGAAGATGGTCAGCGTCAACACCGCCCTGCAGGTCGACCTCTTCGGCCAGGCCAACGCCTCGCGCATCAACGCCCGCATCCACTCCGGCTTCGGCGGCCAGACCGACTTCATCGTCGGTGCGCTCCACAGCGCCGGCGGGCAGGCGTTCATCGCGCTGCGCTCCTGGCACCCGAAGGCCGACTGCTCGACGATCGTGCCGCTGGTCGACGAGCCGGTGACCTCGTTCCAGATGAGCGCGGTCGTGACCGAGCAGGGGCTCGCCGAGATCTACGGCCGGAGCCAGGACGACCAGGCCCGCCAGCTCATCGACAACGCCGCCCACCCGAGCGTCCGCGAGGAGCTGCGCGAGGAGGCCCACGCACTGGGTCTGCTGTAGGCCGCGTCCGGTCCGCCGGCGCCGGATCCCTAGGATTGGCGCCATGACCCAGCAGCCGTTCTCCCGTCCGGGCGCCGTCGACCTGTCCGGTCTCGCCGGCGCCGCACCCGCGGGGGCGAACCCGGGCGCACCGGCCGGGTCGTCGTACGCCGTCCAGCTGACCGAGCAGAACTTCCAGTCGACGATCGAGGCCTCGATGACCGCCCCGGTCCTCCTGGTCTTCTACTCACCGTCCCGCATGCCGGAGAGCGCCGACCTGGCGCGCGACATGGAGACGCTGTCGGGGGAGTTCGAAGGACGCTTCCTCGTCGGGCTGGTCGACATCGACGCCGTCCCCGCGATCGCCCAGGCGATGCAGATCCCCTCGGTGCCGCTCGTGGTCGCCGTCGTCGACGGCCGCCCTGCGCCGCTGTTCCAGGACGTGCTCCCGATCGACCAGCTGCGCACGCAGCTGACCCAGGTCACCCAGCAGCTGACGGCCAACGGCATCGCCGGGCGTCACCAGCCCCGGCACGTGGGGGGTGGCGAGGGGGAGGAGGTCGACGAGCAGGTCGACCCGAGGTACGCCGCAGCGCAGGACGCGCTCGGCGAGGGTGACATCGAGCGCGCCGTGGCCGAGTACCAGAAGCTCGTCGACGCCAACCCGGCCGACGCCGAGGCGGCCGCCGGGCTGTCGATGGCGAAGGTGCTCCAGCGCACCCAGGGCGTCGACCTCGCCGCGGCCCGGGCCGCGGCGGCCGCCGCGCCGGAGGACGTCGACGCCCAGACCCTGGTCGCCGACCTCGACCTGCTCGGCGGACACGTCGACGACGCCTTCAACCGGCTCGTCGACCTGGTCCGTCGCACGTCCGGGGACGACCGGGACCGGGCCCGCGAGCACCTGCTCGAGCTCTTCGGCGCCGTCGGCAACGACGACCCCCGGGTCCTCAAGGGCCGGCAGAACCTGGCCTCGGCCCTCTTCTGACCTCGTGAGCCGCTCCCGCAGTGACCTGCTGTGGGGGTCGGGTCTCGTCCTGCTCGCGCTGCTCCTCGTCGGGCAGCTGGTCCTGGGCGACCCCGGGGGCTCCTTCCAGGTGGTGGCGCGGGTGCTCCGGCTGGTGCTGGTGCTCGCCCTGGCCGTCCTGTTCCTGACCACGCGCGACCTCGCCGCCCTGGCGGTCGCCGCGGCGGCCGTCGTGCTCATGGTGCTCACCTGGACCGTCGGCCTGCTCGTCGCGCCCGAGCAGTTCGTGGGCACCGGCCCGAAGGCCCCGGACGACCCCGGCGAGGCGCGGGCGCTGGGGGTGCTCCTGACGACGATCCTCGCGGTGGTGGCCCTCCTCCTGCTGCGCCGGTGGTGGCGGGACCGGTCAGCGCACGAGGTGGTCCAGGACCGCTCGCACGGCAGGTGAGTCCGCCATGCTCCGGCGGTGCACGACGAGCACGTCGCGGGTCGGCTCGGGGTCGCGCGCCGGTACGGCGACGAGCTCGTCGCCGAGGGGTTGGCGGCCCAGTCGCGGTACCAGGGCGATGCCGAGGCCCGCACGCACCAGGGCGAGGTGGGAGTCGAACTCCATGGCGGTGTGCGCGATGCGGGGGAGCCGCCCGGTCCCGGCGTACATCCGGGTCAGCCACTGGCGGCAGATGGTGCCCTCCGGCGTCGCGATCCACTGCTCGTCGAGGAGGTCGTGCGGGCTGAGGACCGGCGAGCCGGCGAGCGGGTGGTCCCGGTGCAGGACGACGTCGGCCAGGTCCCGGGCGACGATCGTCGACGCCAGGTGGTCGGGGACGTTGATCGAGAGGTCGCCCCAGCGGTGGACGA
The DNA here is from genome assembly GCA_020636915.1 of Nocardioides sp. GTDB lineage: Bacteria > Actinomycetota > Actinomycetes > Propionibacteriales > Nocardioidaceae > Nocardioides. Next base: position 7,381 of record JACJWV010000004.1, on the reverse strand, counting down.
CGCCGAGGTCGGTCTGGCCGGACGCCACGAGGTCGACGGTGTCCCAGGGCTCGCGCTCGGTGAGGCTGAGGGTCAGGTCGGGATGCTCCGCGCGCAGGTCACGCACGACCGGCGCGACCAGCCCGCGCATCGCGGTCGAGAACGCGGTGAGGCGCAGGTGGCCCGCGACCGTACCGGCCCGCTGGTGCAGGGTCGACTCGACCTCCTCGAGGTCGGCGAGGAGCCGGCCGCCGGCGTCGACGAGGTGCCGGCCGTGGTCGGTGAGGATGACGCCGCGGCCGACCCGCTCGAGCAGGGCCACCCCGGTCTGCCGCTCCAGCCGCTTGACCTGCTGCGACACGGCGCTCGGCGTGTAGCCGAGGGCGTCGGCGGCGGCGACGACCGACCCGTGGGTGTCGACGGCGCGCAGGCTGGCGAGCGCAGTGAGCTCAATCATGCAGCGATGCTACATGGACCAGGGCATCATCAATCGCTGGTGCTTCAACGTCGGATCCGGTTGACTGGCGCGATGACCCGCCGCGACTCGCTCCTCGCCGCCCTGGTGGCGACGATCTGGGGCTTCAACTTCGTGGTGATCGACTGGGGCATGGAGGGGGTCCCGCCCCTGCTCTTCGCCGCGATCCGGTTCACGGTCGTGGTGTTCCCAGCCGTCCTCCTGGTCCGCCGCCCCGACGCTCCGTGGCGGACGATCGCCGCGGTCGGCCTGTTCATGTCGCTGGGGCAGTTCGGCTTCCTGTACGTCTCCATGGCGGCCGGCATGCCGCCCGGGCTGGCCGCGCTGGTGCTGCAGGCCCAGGTGGTCTTCACCGTGGTGATCGCCGCCGGCGTGCTGCGCGAGCTGCCCACGCTGCCGCAGGCAGTCGGGGCGCTGTTGGGGTGCGTCGGGCTCGCGGTGGTCGCCCTGGGCCGCGGTGGCCACGTGTCCGCCGTCGCGCTGGCGCTCTGCCTGCTCGGCGCCCTGTCCTGGGGCATCGGCAACGTCGTCAGCCGGGCGTCAGGCGTCCGGGGCGGGCTGTCGCTGACGGTGTGGTCCGCACTGGTGGTCCCGGTGCCGTTGCTCGCCCTGTCGCTGCTCGTCGACGGCCCGACCGTGGTGGGCGATGCCCTCGCGTCGTTCTCGTGGCAGGCCACGGTGTCCACGCTCTACACCGCCGGACTCGCGTCCCTCGTGGGGTACGCCGTCTTCAACACGCTGCTCGCGCGGAACCCGCCGTCAGCCGTGGTCCCGTGGGTGCTCCTCGCGCCCGTGGTCGCGATGGGCTCGGCCTGGATCCTGCTGGCGGAGCGGCCGAATGCGGCCGAGCTCGGCGGTGGGCTGCTGCTCGTGCTCGGCGTGCTGGTCACGATGCGCCCGGGGCCGTCCTCCCGGGTGCGGCGGCCCTCAGACGACGGGTGCGTACCCGACCTGGTCCGTCGGGACGATGTCCCGGCCCAGCGGTAGCAGCGAGATCGGCACCATCTTGAAGCTCGCGATGCCGAGCGGGATGCCGATGATCGTCACGCACATCGCGATGCCGGTGACGACGTGGCCGATCGCCAGCCAGATGCCGGCGACCAGCACCCAGATGACGTTGCCGAGCGCCGACCAGAAGCCAGCGGTGGGCTTGCGCACCGTCGTCCGCCCGAACGGCCACAGCGCGTAGCCGGCGATCCTGAAGGAGGCGACGCCGAACGGGATCGTGATGATGAGGATGCAGCACACGATGCCGGCCACGGCGTACCCGATCGCCATCCAGAAGCCGCACAGGACCAGCCAGATGATGTTGAGCAGGACCTTCACGCCGCCAATCTAGCGACGCCCGGATCAGGCCGCGGGGCCTTTGGCGCGGACGTCGGCGACCGCGGTCATCGCCTCGCGCAGCTCGGTGAGCCAGTCGCCCTCGTGCTGGCCGACCAGGCGCACGCACCAGGCCAGGGCGTCCGAGCGGGACCGTGCCACGCCGGCGTCGACGAGGGTGTCGAGCACCAGCCGCTGCTGCTGCCGCAGCCGCGTCATCACGGGCGCGGCGACGTGCGTCCACAGCTCCCGTCGTCCGCCGACGACCACGCCCCACGAGACCTTGCGCTCGAAGCGGTGCTGCGCCTCCCGCGCGATCTCCATCCGCTGCTCGCGGGTGTCCTCGCGGAACGCCGCCGCTCGCCCCGCGCGGGCCTCCGCCTGCGCGGCTTCCGACCCGTCGGCGTCGACGTCCACCGTCGTCAGCACGACCGTGATCTCCTCGCGGTCGATCGTCACCTCGGCGGGCTGCCAGTCCGCCGGGAGCCGTCCGGTGAACCAGCCGGTCACCCGCTCCCTGTCTTCTTCGGTAATCATGTAATCATGATTGCACGCCGCGTCAAGCGGTGGCGGGATTCGTCGGCCGGCCGACAAAACCCGCGCCGGGACGACGAAGCTTCGTCGTCCCGCGTCGGAATTCGTCGGCCGGCCGACGAAACTCCCGGCCGCGCTAGCGGCCGGACTCGGTGTAGGCCGGGCCGGGGCCGTCGAGGTTGGTGACCGCCGCGGCGATCCGGCGGGCGGTGAAGTCGGCGCAGCGGTCGGCGACCTCGTCGAGGCTGCAGAACGCGACCGACCGGATCTCCCGGGTCTGCCGCACGACGCGGTCGAGCACACCGGCGTCGTGGACGCCGCCGTCGAAGACCAGGCACAGAGCGTCGTCCCACCCGCTCCAGGCCGGCAGCCAGTCGGTGAGCAGCAGCCGGCCGGCCGGGATCGTCAGGCCGAGCTCCTCCTCGACCTCGCGAGCGACGGCGACCTGCGGCGACTCGCCGACCTCGACCACGCCGCCGGGCAGGTCCCAGTCCTGCTTGTAGGTCAGCTGGCACAGCAGGACGCGGCCGTCGTCGGCGCGTGCGAGCAGCTGGCTGATCGCACGCTTGCGTGGCAGGAAGGAGTTGAGCAGCGCCCGGAAGCCCTCCGGCTCGTGCACCGGGGTGTCGGTCGCCAGGCGCGCGTAGACGATCCGGTCGACGGTCCGTCCGTCGACCGTCACCCCACGCATCACGCCCTCGCGGCGCAGCCCCGACCAGGTCGCCACCCGCTGGGCCGACTCGTCGTCGGGGTCCACGAGGGCCTCCACGCGCGCGTGCTCGGTGAGCGCGGCCGCGACCTCGTGCCGGACGACGTCGATCGGCTGGTCCGGGGTCCAGGAGACCCGGGCGACGCCCTCCGCGACGGTGGTCACGGTGGTCTGCTCGGTCACGATCCGACTCTAGCCACCCGCGCGGACCTCCGGACCCAGGTCACCGGCGGTGCCGGAACCACACCGTCGCCAGCGGGGGTACGACGACCGTCGCGTGCGCCGGTTGGCCCGACCACTCACCCTCGACCGCGGTGACGGAGCCGAGGTTGCCGACCCCCGAGCCGGTGTAGGCCTCGGCGTCGGTGTTGACGATCTCGTCCCACTCGCCGGCCGCGGGCATCCCCAGCCGGAGGTCGGCGTGCGGCACCGCGGCGAAGTTGGCGACGCAGACGACGTCGGGCGCACCGTCGGAGCCGCGACGGACCCAGGAGAAGAGGTTGCGCCCCGCGTCGTTCGCGTCGATCCACTGGAAGCCGCCGGGGTCGCTGTCGCGCGACCAGAGCGCGGGCGAGGCGACGTACGCCTTGTTGAGGTCGCGGACCAGGTCGGACATGCCCCGGTGCTCGGGGTGGTCCAGCAGCCACCAGTCGAGCTCGCGGGACTCGGCCCACTCCGACTCCTGACCCATCTCGGACCCCATGAAGAGCAGCTGCTTGCCGGGGTGGGCCCACATGAACGCCAGGTAGGCGCGCAGGTTCGCCAGCTGCTGCCAGCGGTCACCGGGCATCTTGCGCAGCAGCGAGCCCTTGCCGTGCACGACCTCGTCGTGGCTCAGCGGGAGCACGTAGTTCTCCGACCACGCGTAGACGAGCGAGAACGTCAGCTCGCCGTGGTGGTAGCTGCGGTGCACCGGCTCACGCGCCATGTAGCCGAGCGAGTCGTGCATCCAGCCCATGTTCCACTTGAAGCCGAAGCCGAGGCCGTCGGCCGAGGTCGGCCGGGTCACGCCCGGCCACGAGGTCGACTCCTCGGCGATCGTGGTGATGCCGGGCACCCGCTTGTAGACGGTCGCGTTCATCTCCTGGAGGAACTGCACGGCCTCGAGGTTCTCGCGGCCGCCGTGGACGTTGGGCGTCCACTCGCCCTCCTGGCGGGCGTAGTCGAGGTAGAGCATCGACGCGACCCCGTCGACCCGCAGCCCGTCGGCGTGGAACTCCTCCAGCCAGTAGAGCGCGTTGGCGTAGAGGTAGTTGCGCACCTCGCGCCGGCCGAAGTTGAAGATGTGCGAGCCCCACTCCTTGTGCCAGCCACGCTGGGGGTTGGGGTCCTCGTAGAGCGGGGTGCCGTCGAACCGCGCGAGCGCCCACTCGTCGGTGGCGAAGTGGCCCGGCACCCAGTCCAGGATGACGCCGACGCCGGCCTGGTGCAGCCGGTCGACGAGCAGCCGGAAGCCGTCGGGGTCGCCGAAGCGCGAGTCCGGCGCGAAGTACGACGTCACGTGGTAGCCCCACGAGCCGCCGAAGGGGTGCTGCATCACCGGCATGAGCTCGACGTGGGTGAAACCGAGCCCGGCGACGTACGCCGGCAGCTCGTCGGCGAGCTCGGCCCAGGACCAGTAGCGCCCGTCGAGGTGCTTCTTCCACGAGCCGAGGTGCATCTCGTAGACGCTCATCGGCTCCGCGACCGGCTGGCGCGAGGGTCGCGCGTCCATCCACTCCGTGTCGCCCCACGTGTAGGAGGTCTCGAAGACCTTCGAGGCGGTGTCGGCGGGCTTCTCGGCCCAGGACGCCATCGGGTCGGCCTTCTCGCGCCAGTGGCCGTCGGGACCGAGGATGACGTACTTGTACGCCGTGCCGCTGCCGACACCTGGCACGAACAGCTCCCACACGCCGGACGTGCCGAGCTGACGCATCGGGTGCTCGCGGCCGTCCCAGCTGTTGAAGTCGGCCTTGAGCCGGATCGCGCGGGCGTTGGGCGCCCAGACCGCGAACGCCGTTCCCGTCACGGGCTCCAGCGCCCCGGGGTAGTGGTGAACCCGGGCGCCGAGGACGTCCCAGAGCCGCTCGTGGCGGCCCTCGTTGATCAGGTGCAGGTCGACCTCGCCGAGGGTCGGGAGGAAGCGGTACGGATCGTCGAGCACGTGCTCCGTCGGCCCGTAGCTCACGGCGAGCCGGTAGTCCGGGACGTCGGGCAGCGGGAGCACGCCGACCCAGATGCCCTCGTGCTCGTGGGTGAGCTCGACCTCCTCACTCGACCCGGCGGCACCGCTCCACCGGACGGCGACGCGGGAGGCGAGCGGCTTGAGGACCCGGACGGTGACGCCGCCGTCGTGCGGGTGCGGGCCCAGGACGCCGTGCGGGTTGCCGTGCTCGCCGTGGACCACCTGCCCGAGCTCCTCGCTCGGGACGGGAAGCACGCCCGGACGGGCGACGGGCGCCGGCTCGGTCTTGCGCGATGACTTCATGCTGCTCCGATCCTCGCCACGGCCTCGAGCGGGATCCCCACCCAGGTCGGACGGTTGCGGGTCTCGTAGACGGTCTCGTAGACGGCCTTGTCGGCGACGTAGGCGTCGAGCAGGGCTCGTTGCTCGGCAGTGGGCTCGCCACCGGCGTACGCGGTCAGGAAGTGGTTGCGGTTGCGGTGCGCCCACTCGCCGGCGCGGTAGGCGCGCTGCTCGACGCCCTCGGGGTGGTCCTCGGCGAACTGGCGCTCCACCACGTGCGGGACGTAGTCGAAGGAGCGCAGCATGCCGGCCACGTCGCGCCAGGGGGAGTCGGGCTTGAGCCGCTCGGCGAGCGGTTTGGCCGGCTCGCCCTCGAAGTCGACGATCTTCCAGCCCAGGCTGGTGCGCAGGGTCTGGCCGAGGTGGAGGTCGCCGTGGATCTGCTGGACCGAGACGCCGACGAGCTCGCGCAGCCGGGCGTAGGTCGCCCGCAGCGTGTCGGCGTGGGCCGCGAGCTCGGGCACGATCTCGAGCGCCTCGTCGAGCCGGGCGTCCATCCCGTCGGCCAGCGCGGCCACCTCGTCGCGGTCCAGGGTGGTGACCGGGAAGTGCTCGGCCAGCACCGCGTGCACCTCGCGGAGAGCGGTCCCGAGGCGCTCGCTCTCCGCGGCGAAGTCGCCTCCGGCCTCGTAGGCGTGGAGGTCGCCCTCCGCGAAGAGGTTGCGGGCGCTCGCGAGCGCCAGGTCCCAGCCGTCGCTCGCGGTGCGCAGGAACTGCTGGAGCATCGCCAGCTGCATGGTCGTGCCGGTGCCCTCGTCGGCCGCGCTGTCGGGATCACCGTCCACCCAGTCGAGCCAGCCGTAGAGGGACGCGATGTGCTCGCCGCCGGCCTTGGTCAGCACCTCGTGGACGCTGATGTCCGGGTTCACGCCCGGGGTGATCTTGCGGAAGACCTTCATCAGCGAGTCGTCACCGAAGGCGACCGAGGAGTTCGACTGCTCGCCGGAGAAGAGCGTCGAGTGCGTCTCCATGTCGAGGTCGTGGCCCGGCAGCCGGTGGAAGCGCAGCCCGCTCGCGTCGTTGAGGTTGCCGCCCGGCTCGCGGGCCGCCCGGTCGAACGCCGCCAGCCAGCAGGCCATCGCCTCCCGGTCGTGCAGGGCGTCGTACGCGTGCACCCAGCCGTGGTCGGGGTCCTCCCACCAGCCGATGAACGCGTGGTCGAGCCGGGTCTCGGGGTCGGTGTAGAGCGCCATCGGCACCTGGTAGACCTCCGAGCCCCCGGGCCCGTCGCCGTAGGCGACCTCCACCAGTTCGATCACCACGACCGGGCTGCCCTCGCGGGCGGTCGGGAGCTCGCCGATCCGGCGCACGGACGCGACCTCGAAGGGTCGGCCCTTGCCGCCGAACCAGCGGGTCCGCTCGAGGTAGCGGGTGTACACGTCGCGGTCTGCCACGGAAGTAGGTGCGGTCACAGCAGCAGCCCCTCCTCGGTCGTCTCGGGGGCGGTCAGCCGGAACCAGTAGAAGCCGTAGCCGGCGAGCGTGAGCAGGTACGGCAGCTCGCCGATCTCCGGGAACGGGACGCCGCCGAGGAGCTCGACCGGGCGCCGGCCCTCGAACCGGCGCAGGTCGAGCTCGACCGGCTGCGGGAAGCGCGAGAGGTTGTTGACGCAGAGGATCAGGTCCTCGTGCCCGTTCTCGTCGGTGTGCTCACGTACGTAGGAGAGCACCGACGGGTTGGAGCCGCCGAGGTCGTGGAAGGTGCCGAGCCCGAAGGCCGGGTGGTTGCGCCGCGCGTGGATCATCCGGCGCATCCAGTGCAGCAGCGAGGAGGAGTTCTCCAGCTGGGCCTCGACGTTGACCGACTGGTAGCCGAAGACCGGGTCCTGGATGAGCGGGAGGTCGAGCTTGCCGGG